>NZ_LGDY01000036.1 GCF_001279525.1 Nocardia sp. NRRL S-836
TGCGGTGATGGTGGGGTTGGCGGCGTTGTGGCGTTCGGTGGGTGTGGTGCCGTCTGCGGTGGTGGGTCATTCGCAGGGTGAGATCGCGGCTGCGGTGGTAGCGGGTGGGTTGTCGTTGGTCGACGGCGCACGGGTCGTGGCGCTGCGCAGCCTCGCCATTGCCGAGGAACTGAGCGGCAAGGGCGGCATGCTCTCGCTCGCCCTCTCCGCGCAGGAGGCCACCGAGCTGGCCGGGGGACTGGCCGAGGTGGCGGTGGTCAACGGCCCGACCTCGGTGGTGGTCGCCGGTACGCCCGACGACCTGGCCGTGCTCGCCGCGCGGTGCGCCGAACGCGGTGTCCGGCACCGGTTGCTGCCCGTGGACTACGCCTCCCACAGCTCCCAGGTCGAGTCGATCGAGACCCGCTTGCGGGGCCAGTTGGCGGATGTCGTTCCCGGACCGGGCACGACACCGCTGTACTCCACGGTGACCGGCGGCCTGGGCGACACGGCCGGGATGGACGCCGGGTACTGGTACCTCAACCTGCGCCGTCCGGTGCTGTTCGCCGACACCGTGCGCGCCGTCGCCGCGGCGATCGGACCGGCGGTGTTCATCGAGGTGAGCGCGCACCCGGTGCTGGTCGCCGCGATCGAGGACACCCTGGCGGACGCGCCGGTGGCCGCGCTCGGCACCCTGCGGCGCGACCACGGTGACCAACGCCAGTGGCTGATGGCGGTGGGTCGCGCACACGCGTGCGGCGTCACCCCGGACTGGCCGGCCCTGCTGGGCCAGGCGGCCCGCGTGGAGCTGCCGACCTACGCCTTCCAGCGGCAACGCCACTGGCTCGCGGCTGTGCGCCCCGCCGACCCCTCCGGCCTGGGACTGACCCCGGCTGAACACCCGCTGCTGGGCGGCGTGCTGCACCCGGCCGAGGGCGACGGGGCGGTGTTCACCGGCCGGATCGGTCTGGCGACCCACCCGTGGCTGGCCGACCACACCGTGCTCGGCACCGTGATCCTGCCTGGTTCCGCACTGGTCGACCTCGCCTTCCACGCGGGCGACCAGCTCGGCGCGCCGGTGGTGGAGGAGCTCGTCACGGAGGCGCCCGTGGTGCTGCCCGCCGACGGGGCGCTGCAGCTCCAGCTCGTGGCCGTGCCGGCAGAGGACGGCGGGTGGACCGTGACCGTCCACTCCCGTGTCGACTCGGCGGACACGCCGTGGGTCCGGCACGCCTCGGTGACGCTCGGTCCTGCGGCCGGCGCCCCCAGCGGGGCCGTCGCCGATCTCGCCGCCTGGCCACCGCCGGGCGCCGAGGCGGTCGACATCGGCGACGTCTACCCGGACCTCGCCGGGCACGGCCTCGACTACGGGCCGTTGTTCCAGGGCCTGGTGGCGGGCTGGCGGCGGGGTGAGGAGCTGTTCGCCGAGCTGGAGCTGCCTGCGGAGGCAGGCGGCTTCGGCCTGCACCCCGCGTTGCTCGACACGGCGCTGCACCTGTACGCGCACGAGGAGCTGGGCTCCGGGCAGGCCGCGCTGGCGTTCGCGTGGTCGGGCGTCCGGCTGCACGCCACCGGCGCCACCGCTCTGCGCGTCCACCTGGTCCCGCAGGGCCCGGGCCGCGTGCGGCTGCACGCCGCGGACCCGACCGGCGCCGCGGTGTGCACGGTGGAGGCGTTGACCACGCGACCCGTGGCGGCGGACCGGTTGAAGGCTCCCACCGCCGCCCGGCCGTCGCTGTTCCGGATGACGTGGTCCCCGGTGCCCACAAGCGCCGAACCGGTCGGCGAGCACACCGTCTTCACCCCCGACACCACCGGCGACACGCTGGCCGCCACCCACGCCGCGACCCGCGAGACCCTGGCGGCGTTGCGGGAACTGCTCTCCGGCGACGGGCTCGTCGTGGTGCGCACGGAGAGCGCGGCGGCCGTGCACGCGGGGGAGACGGTCAACCCCGCCGCGGCCGCGGTGGCCGGACTGGTGCGCACCGCGCGCACCGAGCATCCCGACCGCATCGTCCTCGTGGACACCCTGCCGGGTGCGACCGCCGACCTCGATGCCGCGGTGGCCACCGCGCTGGCGCTGGACGAGCCGCAGGTGGCGATCCGGGCGGACGCCGTGCTCGTGCCCCGGCTGGCCGCGCACGACGCGACCGGCAGCGGCACAGGCGTGGTCGATCGCGGGACGGCCGGACGTGGCACCGGTGAGGGGCGGGGGCCCGGCTCCGGCCTGGACGCGCGTGGCGCCGGCAACGGGCGGGCGCTCGACCCCGACGGCACCGTGCTGGTGACCGGTGGCACCGGTGCGCTCGGAGCCATCACGGCCCGCCACCTGGTGGCCGAGCACGGCGTCCGGCACCTGGTGCTGACCAGCCGGCGTGGCATCGATGCCCCTGGCGCGACCGAGCTGGTGGAGGAACTGGCCGCGTTCGGCGCGGAGGTCGCCGTGGCCGCCTGCGACGTCACCGACCGGGCGGCTGTGGCCGAGCTGCTGGCCGGTGTTCCCGACGCGCACCCGCTCACCGCCGTCGTGCACGTCGCGGGCGTGGGGGACAACGCCCTCGTCACCGCCATGACCGAGGAACAGCTGACCAAGGTGTTGCGGGCCAAGGCCGACGCCGCCTGGCACCTGCACGAGCTGACCGAAGGGCACGACCTGGCCGCGTTCGTCCTGTACTCCTCCACGGCGGGTGCGATGGGCAACCCCGGCATGGGCAACTACGCCGCGGGCAACTCCTTCCTGGACGCGCTCGCCGCCCACCGGGTGGGTCTCGGCCTGCCCGGTCTGTCGCTGGCCTGGGGCCTGTGGGACGTCGCGGAGGGCATGGTCGAGGCGTTGACGGCGGCCGATCACGCCCGGATGGCCAGGGACGGGCTGCGGCCCGTCACCGCAGGGCTGGGCATGGCGATGCTCGACGCCTCCCTCGACACGGCGGAACCGGTGCTCGCGGCGGTGCCGGTGGACCTCGCGGCGCTGCGGGCCCGCCCGGACGTGCCCGCGCTGCTGCGTGGCCTGGTACGCGGTGCGAGGCGGACGGCGGCCGGTCGTGGGCCCGGTGGTGGCGCGCTGGCCGAGCGGCTCGGCCGGCTGGCTGAGGCGGAGCAGCGCGATCTGCTGCTCCGGCTGGTCACCGAGCACATCGGCGCGGTCCTCGGCCATGCCGACCACACGGCGATCCGGGCCGACCAGGCGTTCGGGCAGCTCGGTTTCGACTCGCTGACGGCGGTCGAGCTGCGCAACCGGATCGGTGGCGTCACCGGGCTGCGGCTGCGCGCCACGATCGCGTTCGACTACCCGACACCGGCCGCGCTGGCCGACCACCTGCGTGCCGTCCTGCTCGGCGAGCAGCGACCCGAGCAGCAGACCGCCACGACGACCGCGGGTGCCACCGGCGAACCCATCGCCATCGTCGGCATGGCGTGCCGTTACCCCGGCGGTGTGCGCAACCCGGACGATCTGTGGGTGCTGGTGTCGGAGGGGATGGACGCCATCGGCGAGTTCCCCGCCGACCGCGGCTGGGACGTCGAGGGCGTCTACGACCCCACCGGTGAACGTCCGCGCACCACCTATGCCCGCACCGGCGGATTCCTGTACGACGCGGCCGACTTCGACAGCGACTTCTTCGGCATCAGCCCCCGTGAGGCGGCGATCATGGACCCGCAGCAGCGGGTGCTGCTGGAGTCGGCCTGGGAGGTGCTGGAGTCCGGCGGGATCGACCCCGCCGGCCTGCGCGGCAGCCGCACGGGTGTGTTCGTCGGCCTGATCCAGCAGGAGTACGGCCCGCGGTCGGACGTGATCGCCGACCAGCACGAGACCCACTTCCTCACCGGCGGCGCGGCCAGCATCGCGTCCGGCCGCATCGCCTACGCGCTCGGGCTGAGCGGCCCGGCCATGACGCTGGACACGGCGTGCTCCTCCTCGCTGGTCGCGACGCACCTGGCGACGCAGTCGCTGCGGACCGGCGAGTGCGACCTCGCGCTGGCCGGCGGTGCCACCGTGATGGGCACGCCCGGTCTGTTCACCGGGTTCAGCAGGCAGCGCGGCCTGTCACCGGACGGCCGCTGCAAGGCGTTCGCCGCCGCCGCGGACGGGACCGGGTTCGCGGAGGGTGTCGGCTTCCTGCTGCTGGAACGGCTGTCCGACGCACGGCGCAACGGCAGGCGGGTCCTCGCGGTGATCCGGGGCAGCGCCATCAACCAGGACGGTGCGAGCAACGGTCTCACCGCGCCCAACGGTCCCGCGCAGGAACGGGTGATCAGCCAGGCGCTGGCCGTCGCGGGCCTGCGGCCCGAGGACGTGGACGCGGTGGAGGGGCACGGCACCGGTACGACGCTGGGTGATCCGATCGAGGCGCAGGCGTTGTTGGCGACCTACGGGCAGCGCCCTGCGGACCGGCCGTTGTGGCTCGGCACGGTCAAGTCCAACATCGGTCACACCCAGGCCGCGGCCGGTGTTGCCGGGATCATCAAGATGGTGCAGGCGATGCGGCACGGCGTGCTGCCCCGCACCCTGCACGTCGACGAGCCGACCCCGCAGGTCGACTGGACCGCGGGCGAGGTGGCGCTGCTGACCGGCAACCGGGAGTGGCCGGAATCGGGTCGTCCGCGCCGGGCGGGGGTCTCCGCGTTCGGCATCAGCGGTACCAACGCGCACCTGGTGCTGGAGCAGGCGCCGGACCAGCCCGCACCCGAGGCCCCAGACGAGCGGGAACAGCCGGGACCGGCGCTGTGGGTGCTCTCGGCCCGCACCGACGACGCGGTGCACGCCCAGGCCGCCCGGCTGGCCGACCACGTGCGGCGGCATCCGGACCTGCGGCCGTCGGACGTCGGCTGGTCGCTGGCGGCCACCCGCACGTCTTTCGACCGCCGCGCGTTCGTGGTCGGCGATGACGTGGATGAGCTGGTGGCGAACCTGGCCACCGTCACGCCCACCACCCCGGTTTCCGGTGGGCTGGCCTTCCTGTTCTCGGGGCAGGGCGGGCAGCGGGTGGGGATGGGGCAGGGGTTGTGCCGGGCGTACCCGGTGTTCGCGCGGGCGTGGGACGCGGCGCTGGACGCGGTGGACGACGAGCTCGGCTACCCGGCCGAACACTCGGTGCGCACCGTGTTGGCGCAGCGGCCGGACCTGCTCGATCGCACGGACTACACCCAGACCGGGTTGTTCGTGTTGCAGACGGCGTTGTTCCGGCTTTTCGAGTCGTGGGGTGTGGTTCCGGACTGGCTGGTGGGTCATTCGGTGGGGGAGATCGCGGCGGCGCACGTTGCCGGGGTGTTCTCGTTGCAGGACGCGGCTCGGCTGGTGGCGGCGCGTGGTCGGTTGATGGCGGCGTTGCCCGAGGGCGGCGCGATGATCGCGGTCCAAGCCACCGAGGACGAGGTACGAGCAGCGCTCGACGGCGTCCGCGGAGCCGCTGTCGCGGCGGTCAACGGCCCGGACTCGGTGGTGTTGTCCGGCGACGAACAGGCGGTCACCGCCATCGCCGCGACCTTCACCGCACGGCGGACCAAGCGCCTGCGGGTCAGCCACGCGTTCCACTCGCCGCTGATGACGCCGGTGCTGGACGAGTTCCGCACCGTCCTCGAAGGACTGTCCTACGCAGAACCGCGGCTGCGCATCGTGTCCACGGTGACCGGTGACCTCGCCACGGAGGGCCTGCTGACCGGACCGGACTACTGGGTCCGGCACGTCCGCGACACCGTCCGCTTCGCCGACGCGGTGCGCGTGGTGGCCGACGCCGGCGGCACCAGGCTGCTGGAGCTGGGGCCCGACGCCGTGCTGACCGCGCAGGGCGAACGTGTCCTGGACGGCGGTGACCACGTCCTGACGGCCGCGTTGCGCGCGGGCCAGGACGAGCCGCGCACCGCGCTCGGGGCGCTGGGCACGCTGCACACCGCCGGGGTGCTCCCGCGGTGGCGCGCGGTCTTCGGCGAGGACTCCGCCGTTGTTCCGCTGCCCACCTACGGATTCCGCCGCAAGCGGTTCTGGCTGGACGTCGACGGGCTGCCGGTGCCGGCGAGTGGCTCGGTACCGCGGCAGCGGCGGGCAGCGGCGGACGGGGTGACCGCGGCGGAGGTGGCGGACTATGCCGGGGAGCCCGAGCCGGCACCGGCCACACCGGACCTCGCGGCCCGTCTCGCCGGGCTGTCCGTGCCCGAACAACGCGACCTCGTGCTCGCACTGGTGCGCACGCAGGTGGCGGACGTCCTGGGGCACGACGGCGCGGCCGACGTCGACCCGGACCTCCCGTTCCAGGACCTCGGGTTCGACTCGGTGACAGCGGTGGAGCTGCGCAACCGCCTCAACGCTCACGCGGGCGTGCGGCTGCCCGCCACCACCGTGTTCGACCACCCGACACCCAGCGCGGTCGCCGAGCACCTGCGGGTGCTGCTGGTGCCCGACGCCGACCCGCTCACCGGCTTGAGGACCGGCCTCGACGAGTGGGCGACCAGGCTCACCGGCGCCGAGTTGGAGCCGGACGACCGCGCGGCCATCGCGGACCGGTTGCGCGACGTGCTCACCGTGCTGACCGGCGAGCGGGCCGTGCCGGGTGAGCTCGCGACGGCGTCCACCGACGAGATCTTCGACTTCATCGACAACCAGCTCGGACGAGCGACCCACTGACGAGCCAGCCAGAAGGAGAACGTGCCCGGTGTCCGATGACAAGAAGGCCGTCGAGTACCTCAAGTGGGTGACCGCGGACCTGCAACGAACCCGTGAACGCCTGTCCGACCTGGAGAACGCGCGAAGCGAACCGATCGCGATCATCGGCATGGGCTGCCGGTTCCCCGGCGGTGTCACCGGACCCGACGAACTGTGGCGGCTGGTGGCGGACGAACAGGACGCGATCACCGAGTTCCCCGCCGACCGCGGCTGGGACGTCGCCGGGCGGTACGACCCGCAGCCGGGTAAACCGGGGAAGACCTACACCAGGCACGGCGGCTTCCTGCACGACGCCGCCGAGTTCGACGCCGAGTTCTTCCGGATCTCACCGCGTGAGGCCACCGCGATGGACCCCCAGCAGCGGCTGCTGCTGGAGGTGGCCTGGGAGGCGGTGGAGCACGCGGGCATCGACCCGAGGTCGTTGAGCGGCAGCAAGACCGGCGTGTTCGCGGGCATCGCCGCCCAGACCTACAACCAGTCGCTGGACCAGCAGGACTACGCGGGATACCTGGCGACGGGCGTCGTCAGCAGCATCGCCTCCGGGCGCATCGCGTACTCGCTGGGACTGGAGGGGCCCGCCGTCACCCTCGACACCGCGTGCTCGTCGTCCCTCGTGGCCATGCACCTGGCCGTCCGGGCGCTGCGCGCGGGCGACTGCGACCTGGCGCTCGCGGGCGGTGCGTCGATCACCGGCAGCCTGGACGGCTGGCTCGAGTTCAGCGCTCAGGGCAACCTCGCACCGGACGGCCGGTGCAAGTCGTTCGCCGGCGCGGCGGACGGCACCGGCTGGTCGGAGGGCGTCGGCCTGGTGCTGCTGGCCCGGCTGTCCGACGCGCGGCGGCTCGGTCACCCGGTGCTGGCGGTGCTGCGCGGCAGCGCGGTCAACCAGGACGGCGCCAGCAACGGACTGGCGGCCCCCAACGGTCCCGCACAGGAACGCGTCATCCGTGCGGCCGTGTCCGACGCCGGGATCACCACCGCCGACGTGGACCTGCTGGAGGCGCACGGCACCGGCACCACCCTGGGCGACCCGATCGAGGCGCAGGCGCTGCTCGCGACCTACGGCCGGGACCGGGCTGCGGACCGTCCGCTGTGGCTGGGCTCGCTGAAGTCCAACATCGGCCACACCCAGGCCGCGGCGGGCGTCGGTGGCGTCATCAAGGCGGTGCAGGCGATGCGGCACGGCGTGCTGCCCAGGACCCTCCACGTGGACGAGCCGACACCGGAGGTGGACTGGTCCACCGGCGCCGTGGAGCTGCTGACCGAGGCACGGCCGTGGCCCGAGCTGGACCGGCCCCGGCGGGCGGGTGTGTCGTCGTTCGGCATCAGCGGCACCAACGCGCACATCATCCTGGAACAGGCCTCCGAACCTGAGCCGCGTGAGCGGAAGCCGGGCCCCGCCGTCGTGCCGCTGGTGCTGTCCGCGCCCACGGACCAGGCCCTGCGCGCGCGGGCAGGCCGCCTGGCCGAGCACCTCACCGGGCGGGACGTCAGCCCGGTCGACGTGGGCTTCTCCCTGGCCACCACCCGGACCCACTTCGACCGGCGGGCCGCGGTGGTGGGCGGCGACCGTGCGGCTCTGGCCGAGCGGCTGCGGCAGGTGGCGGAGGACTCGCCGGAGGCGTTGACCGGCAACCGCAGGGCGGGTGGACTGGCGTTCCTGTTCGCCGGTCAGGGAGGCCAGCACGCGGGCATGGGACAGGGCCTCCGCTCCGCCTACCCGGTGTTCGCGCGAGCGTTGGACGACGCGATCGCCGCGCTGGACGCCGAGCTCGACGGCCACGTCGAGCACTCGGTGCGTGACGCGCTGGTGGACCGCGACGACCTGCACGACCGCATGGTGTACGCGCAGACGTCGTTGTTCGCCTTGGAGACCGCTCTGTTCCGGCTGGTCGAGAGCTGGGGACTGCGACCCGACTGGCTGGCGGGCCACTCGGTCGGTGAGATCGCCGCGGCGCACGCGGCCGGCGTGCTGTCGCTGACCGACGGGGCGCGACTGGTCGCGGCCAGGGGCCGGTTGATGGACGGCCTGGCGCCCGGTGGCGGCATGATCGCCCTGGAGGCGACCGAGGCGGAGGCCGAACGCGCACTGGCCGACGAGCCGCTGGTCGGCATCGCGGGCATCAACGGGCCGCGCTCGGTCGTGATCTCCGGTGACGCGAGGCGTGCCGAGGCGGTGGCGGCGGGGTTCGCGGCCACGGGCCGCCGGGTCAAGCGGCTGCGGGTCAGCTGCGCGTCGCACTCACCGCTGATGGAGCCGATGCTGACCGAGTTCCACCGGGTGGCCGAAAGCCTGTCCTACTCCGCGCCGCGCATCCCCATCCTGTCCACGGTGACCGGCCGGCCCGTGGGCGAGGGCCTGATCGGACCCGGCTACTGGACCCGGCACGCACGCCATGCCGTCCGGTTCCTCGACGCGGTGACCGCACTGGACTCGGCGGGCGTGACGGCGCTGGTGGAGCTGGGCCCCGACGGTGCGCTGACCGCTCAGGCACAACGGGTCCTGGACGACTCGCCCCGCGACGGGTACCTGGTGGTGCCGGTGCTGCGGGCGGGCCAGGACGAGCCGGACACCGCCGTGGGCGCGCTGGCCGCTCTGTACACGGCCGGTGTCACACCGGACTGGCGTGCGGTCTTCGGCGACACCGCAGCCGTCGTCGACCTGCCCACCTACCCGTTCCAGCGGAAACGGTACTGGCTGCCGGTCAGCGGTTCCGCGGTCGAGGCGGGCGATCTCGGCCTGGTGCCGGCCGAGCACGCGCTGCTCGGCTCGCTGGTGCAGCCGGAGGGGGACGGTGTGCTCCTCACCGGGCGCCTGTCCACCGCCGCGCACCCGTGGCTCGCCGAGGTGCCGGAGTCGGCCGACGCCGTCGTGGCCGACCTCGCACTGCACGCCGCCGACCAGACGGACTGCGACCTGGTGCGGGATCTCGTCCTGCACAGCCCGATCCGGTTGTCCGCCCAGTCCGCCGCGGGCATCCGGCTGTCCGTCGAACCGCCGGGTGAGCTCGGTGAGCGGCGTTTCACCGTGCACACGCGTGAGGACACCGTGGACGGCACGTGGGAACCGGTCGCGAGCGGCACGCTGGCGAGGCAGGTGGCGCTGGCGGAACCACCGGCCGCCGAGTGGCCCCCCGCGGGCGCGGTCGCACAGGAAACCGACCCGGTGTCGGCTGAGCTGGGCGTCACCGCCGTGCTGCGGCGGGAAGGCGAGCTGTTCGTCGAACTGGCCCTGCCCGCCGACCACCTCGGCGCGATCGGCGGCTTCGGTGTCCACCCGCTGCTCCTGCACGCCGTGCTCCGCACCTACCTCGGCGGTTCCGCGCGGATGCCGCGCGGCTGGCGGGGTGCCCGGTTGCACGCGGCGGGCGCGAGCACCCTGCGGGTGAGCCTCACACCGACCGGCACGAGCACGCTGGCGCTGCGGGCCACCGACTCCGCCGGGCAGACCGTGCTCACCGTCGAGGAGATCGACATCGCCCCCGTCCCGGCACGCCGGGGACGGGAGCGGGACGCGATGTTCCGGTCGACCTGGGTGCCGACAGCACTGCCACGCCCGGCGCGGCAGCCCTCCTGGGCAAGGCCATCCGACGACGGAGTGCTCGCCGATCCACCGGAGGTGCTGCTGATCGGGCCGTACCGCGCGAACCCGGCCGACCCGGTCGGGTCCACGCACACCGTGCTCCAGCACGCGCTGTCCCGGCTGCGGGACCTGCTGACCGAACCAGGGCTCGCCGCCACCAGGCTGGTCGTGCTCACCGAGGGCGCGGTCGCCACCGGGGCGGACGAGGAAGTGGATCTCACCGGTGCGGCGCTGTGCGGAATGGTGCGGTCGGCGCAGGCGGAACACCCGGATCGGATCGTGCTGGTCGACCTCGAGCCCGGCAGCTGGTCGGGGACGGAGGGTGTGGTCCCCGACGAGTTCGGTGAAGGCCTGGACGGGGAGCGCGTGCTCGCCGGTGGGTCCGGTGGCGGCCCGGACGGCGAGCGGGTGGCCGCCGTCGAGCCCGGCCGCTCCGACATCGAGCACGTGCTCGCCGCCGCGCTGGCCGTCGGTGAACCACAGTTCGCGCTGCGGGCCGGCCGGGCGCTGGTGCCCAGGATGGTGCGGCTGGAGCTGCCACCGTTGCCCGCCGCCGCTTGGCGAACCGACGGCACGGTGCTGATCACCGGTGGTACCGGCGCGCTGGGCGCGACCGTGGCCAGGCACCTGGTGACCCGCCACGGCGTGCGGCGCCTGGTGCTGACCAGCAGGCGCGGCCCGGCCGCGGCCGGTGCGGCGGAGCTGGTCGCCGAGCTGGAGGCGGCCGGTGCACAGGTGACCGTGACCGCCTGCGACGTCAAACGGCGGGAGTCCGTGCGCGAGCTGCTGGCCGGCATCCCGGCCGAGCACCCGTTGTCCGCCGTCGTGCACACCGCGGGTGTGCTGGCGGACGGCCTGCTCACCTCCATGACGGCCGAGGACCTGGACGTGGTGCTGCGGCCCAAGGTGGACGCCGCCTGGCACCTGCACGAGCTGACCGAGGGGATGGACCTGTCGGCGTTCGTGCTCTTCTCCTCGGTGACCGGGGTGATGGGCACGCCGGGACAGGCGAACTACGCCGCGGCCAACAGCTTCATGGACGCGCTGGCGGTGCGCCGGCGTGCACGGGGCCTGCGGGCGGTGTCCGTGGCCTGGGGCCTGTGGGAGGGCGCCAGCACCATGACCGAGCACCTGACCGAGGTGCACCTGCAGCGCATGGCCAAGGAAGGCCTGCTGATGCTGCCCGTCGACCTGGGCATGGCGGTGCTGGACGCCGCCGCGGCGCAGCCGGAGGCCGCGGTGATCGGCATGCCGGTGGACCTGGCGGCCACCCGCACCCACCCGATGCAGCCCGTGCTGATGCGTGGCCTGACCAGGACCAGGGTCCGGCCGGAGTCCGCCGCGGCGGACTTCGTCAGCAGCGGCGCGCTGGTGGACCGGTTGTCCTCCCTGGACGACGCGGGCCGGCGCGAGCTGCTGCGCGGCATCGTGCTGGACCACGCGACGGCGGTGCTCGGCCGCGACGAGCGCCTCGCGGCCGACCAGGTCTTCCAGGAGGCGGGCTTCGACTCGCTGACCGCCGTGGACCTGCGCAACCGCCTGGCCAAGGCTGTGCCCGTGCAGCTGCCCGCCACCGCGGTGTTCGACCACCGCACACCCGACGCGCTCGCCGAGCGAATGCTCGCCGACCTGCTCGGCACGCCGGCCGCGGACACCGGCGGCATCGACTTCGCCGCCGAGGTCGTCCTGGCACCGGACGTCGTCCCGGCGACGCCCGTGCACGTCGTGGCCGAGCCGGAGCACGTGCTGCTGACCGGGGCGACGGGCTTCCTCGGGTCGTTCCTGCTGCGCGACCTCCTGCGGCACACCGGCGCCAGGGTGCACTGCCTGGTGCGCGGCGCCGACGACCGGGAGGCGGAGGCCCGGTTGCGCCGCGCCGCCGAGTCGTACGGCACCGGGGTCGAGCTGGACGACCGCGTCCGGATCGTCCGCGGCGACCTGGCCGAGCCGGGCCTGGGGCTCACCGCGGAGGTCTTCGAGGAGCTGGCCCGCACCGCCGACGTGGTCGTCCACGCGGGTGCGCACGTCAACTGGCTCTACCCGTACCCCGAGCTGAAGGCGGCCAACGTCGGCGGCACCGAGGAGGTCTTGCGACTGGCCGCGCGCCACCGCACCGTGCCGGTCCACTACGTGTCGTCCACCGGTGTGTACGACCAGCGGCCCGGTGCTCACCTCACCGAGCTCGACCCCATCGGCCCGCCGGAGGTCCTGACCAACGGTTACCGCCGCTCCAAGTGGGTGGCGGAGGGTGTGATCGGTCTGGCCAGGGAACGCGGCATCCCGGTGTCGGTCTACCGGGTCGACTCGATCTCCGGCGACCGCGAGCAGGGCACCTGCCAGACCCAGGACTTCGTCTGGCTGAGCGTCCGGGGCATGATCGAGGCAGGGGCGGTTCCCACCGGTGCCGCGGTCGCCTTCCACCCCACCCCCGTCGACTTCGTGAGCCGGGCGATCGTGGAGCTCCTCGGCAAACCGGAGAGCGTCGGCGAGACCTACAACGTGTCGAACCCGGACACGCTGACGTTCACCGAGGTCATCGACCGGTTGCGGGAGATGGGCTACGACATTCCGGAGCTGCCGCAGCAGGAGTGGAGCCGGCTGATCCGCCGCGACCCGGCGAACGCGCTGACGCCTCTGCTCGACGTGTTCGAGACCGCGTTCACCGGTGCCGGTGGCTACCCCCACATCGACACCAAGAGGCTGGACGCGGCACTGGCGGGCACCCCGGTCAGCTGCCCACCGGTCACCCGCGACCTGGTGACCACGTACCTGGAGTACTTCATCCGCAGCGGCTACTTCCCGCCACGCCCACAGCAGTCCATCCACAATGGATGAATATGACCGGCCGGTTATCTGTCCAAATGGGACTAAAACCCGCGCGGGATGTGCAGGTTCCTGAGTGTCTTGCGGACGTTTTTTCCTTACATATCAACGCATAATGGACGTGCGCACTTCGGACGGCCCGTCTCGCGGGCCCAGCGAAAGGTGGACATCGTGCAGCAGAGCAGGAAGGTAGTGCTGACCGGCGGGCCACGGGTGCTCGACGGTGAGGTGGTGGAACTGGCGGACGGGCTGGACGCGAAGGTCCGCGTCTGGCACGGCGCCGGCCACGAGCACTTCACCCGCAGCGCGGAGAGCAGGCTGGTGGAGGGGGAGCACCTCCCGGTGTTCACCTGGTCGTACCGGACGAAGATCGCCGAATGAGCCTCGCGGCCTCGCCGGGAGTCGGCGGGGCCGGCGGGACGGACCGCGGCGGACGGGTCTTCCCGGGGGCCGGTCGCCGCGGTTTCCGCTGCGACCGGCGCCTCAGGCGTCGACGGGCGTGTACACCACGAGGTGGCACTCCCCGTGGTCGTCCGTGCCGAGCATCACCCTCCGCAGCCGGACGTGGGTGCCGTCCTCGCGGCGGATCTCGACCACGGCGTCCGCGCCGTCGGCTATGCGTTGGCCGCGCCACAGTTCGTGGAACACCGTGCTCGCCGTGGTCAGCTCGTGCACGAGTGCGGCCGTCTCCTCGTCGTCGGGGAAGCGGGCCTTTCGCACGCGGAACTCGCCCAACAGCAGTTCGGCCGTCTCCCGCCAGCGCGGGTGCCGTTCGGCGAACGCCGGATCGGTGAAGAACTCGGCGAGGCGGTTGCGGTTCACCCGCACCCCCAGCGCGTCGCAAGCCTCGGTGTTCGCGGCCACGACGGTCCAGTGGCGGTCCAGCACGTAGGCCGGGCCCAGGTGCCAGTCGTCCGTCAGCCGACCGAGTGCCGGGTACCGCCTGCCGGCTGCGGCGGAGTGCGGCGGGTTGCGGCCGGTCAGCCGGTACAGGTGGGCTCGTTCGGCGGGAGTGAGTCTGAGCGCGTGACTCACGGCGTCGAGCACCGCGTCGGAGACCTTGATGTCGCGGCCCTGTTCGAGCCACGTGTACCAGGACGCGCTGACGCCGGCCAGCGCCGCCACCTCTTCTCGCCGCAACCCCGGTGTGCCGCGCCTGCCGGTGGACACCAGGCCGACATCTTCCGGTGAAAGGCGCGCCCTGCGTGAATGCAGGAACTCCCTGCGCATCTTCTTCTTCAGCGGATTGTTCAGCAGGACCACCGGCATCCCCCGAGTCGACGTGGCCTATCTCCACCCAGCCTATTGGTCACCGCAAGACCTGGCCTCCATCCGTTCGACCCGGCTTTGTGTGATGAGGGTCACATTTGTTTCCGGAGTGGTAAGAAAGTCTCTTCACGGAACGTGACCTGCCGTGTCTGTTGCCCATCTACCCAGGTCAGGGCGTGATCCGGGGTTCGATTATTGCTCTTGCGCGATCTCGATCAGAGTAATCGCTTCGCGCTTCACCGCTGGTATATGCGCGCTCCGTGATCATTCAAGGCCGACAATGATTTGCGTTCGGCCGTCCGAGTGAAGGTGTCGTGGCGCGCCTTTCCGCATCTCTTCCGCATCAATCTCAAGATATGCCCGGCGCTTCCTGGGACGTTGCTGTGGTGTCGGCGGGCGCCCTACTTTCGAAGTATGAACCAGACGACTTCACGAACACGGGGTGCGCACGTCCGCAGACAGGAGTTACGTGATTTCCTCCGCTCTTGCCGGGCCAGGCTGGCCCCCAGTGACGTGGGGCTGCCGGTCGACGGACGCCGCCGCACACCGGGCCTGCGCCGCGAGGAGGTGGCCGTGCTGGCCGGCGTCGGGCTGTCCTGGTACACGTGGCTGGAGCAGGGCAAGGACATCAAGGTGTCCGAACGCGTGCTCGACTCCGTGAGCCAGGCGCTCAGGTTGTCCCACGCGGAACGGGTGCACCTGTTCCACCTGGCTGGCCTGGCACCGCCGACCGGCGCCGGCGAGCCGTTCGAAGGCGACGTGAACGGGCTGAGCCCGCTGGTCGACGGCTGGTTGCCCAACCCCGCGTACCTGCTGGACCGCTACTGGAACGTCGTCATCGCCAACGCGGCGGCGCACAAGTCGTTCCACGTCGCCGCGTCGCACGAGAACTGCTTCCACTCGTTCTTCCTCGACCCCAGGACCACCGAGTTCTACCCGCAGGAGGAGCAGCTGGCGCGGGAGCTCGTGGCGCAGCTGCGCGACCAGATCGCGCGTTATCCGGACGACCCGGTGCTCCAGCGCCTGGTGCTGGAGCTGTCCGCGGCCAGCGACCGCTTCGTGTCGTTGTGGCAGCTCCAGGAACTCGTCGAGGTGCCGTTGCGCTCCCTGCAGTTCTGCCACCCCGTCGTGGGCGTCCTCACCCTGGAGCAGGTGGTGCTGTCCCCGGCCGACCGGCCCGACCACCGGCTCGTCATCCACATCCCCGACCCCTCGACCGACACGGCCCAGCGGCTGAGCTGGCTGGATCGGCTGGTGGTGCCAGTACCACGATAAGAAGACACTGGTCGTCCTCACACCTGGTCAATACGTTCGACGATGGGGTCTGCGCTGGACTGGCGGCGCACCACTGGGGACAGATCCGCTCGCGATGAGGTGTGTGCCGCCGCCCCCTCCCTCGACGACGCGGGCGCACGGTGGGTCTTCTGTCCGCGCGGACCTCTCCGGCTCCGGCGAGTCTTCTGGACCGCGCGGAGCACACGTGTGTCTTCGGGGGAGAGGACGTGATGATGGTGTGGACCTCGCGTCGCAGGGCTGTCCGGCCCGCGACCGGATCCGCGGCGACGGCCATCGGGCCGGCTTTCGTGGTGGCGGTGGCCTATGTGGACCCCGGCAACTTCGCGACCAACACCGCGGGCGGTGCCACCTACGGCTACCTGCTGCTGTGGGTGATCGTGAGCGCCAGCGCGCTGGCCATGTTCGTGCAGCACCAGTCGGCCAAGCTCGGGGTGGCGACCGGGCGGAACCTGGCCGAGCTCTGCCGGGAGCACTACCCGCGACCGGTGACCCGCCTGCTGTGGGTGCAGGCGGAGCTGGTGGCCATGGCCACCGACCTGGCGGAGTTCGTGGGTGCCGCGGTGGCGCTGAACCTGCTGTTCGGCGTGCCGTTGCTGCACGGCGCGATCATCGCGGCGGTGGTGTCGGCCGGGCTGCTCGCGCTGGCGCCGTCGAGCCGCAGGCGCTTCGAGACGGTGATCGGCGGGATGCTGGTGGTCGTGCTGGCCGGCTTCGGCTACCAGGCGCTCGCGCTGGGGCCGCTCGACGGTCTGGCGGGTGGGCTGGTGCCGGGCTTCGCGGGCGTGGACAGCGTGCTGCTGGCCACCGGCATGCTCGGCGCCACGGTGATGCCGCACGTCATCTACCTCCACTCGGCGCTCACCCAGCACCTGCACTCACCCGACGTGGCCGCGCAACGGCGGCTGATGCGCGCGGCCAAGGCGGACATCGGTGTCGCTCTGGGGCTCGCGGCGCTCGTCAACGCCACCATGCTGGTGGTGGCGGCGGGCGCGCTGCACGGCACCGGCGTCGGCGAGTCGCTGGAGGAGGTGCACGCCGGGCTCGGTAGCGCGCTCGGATCCGGGGCGGCGCTCGCGTTCGCACTGGCACTGCTGGCCTCCGGTCTGGCGGCGTCCAGCGTGGGCACCTACTCCGGGCAGGTGGTGATGGAGGGCTTCCTGCGCAGGCGGATACCGCTGTGGTCGCGCAGGTTGCTCACGATGGCGCCTCCGCTGGCGGTGCTGGCGTTCGGCGTCGACCCGACGCGCGCGCTCGTCCTCAGCCAGGTGGTGCTGTCGTTCGGCATCCCGTTCGCCCTGGTCCCGCTCGTGCTGCTGGGCAGGCGGCGGGACGTCATGGGCGCGTTGACGAACCATCGCGCGACGACGGTCGCCGGTGTGGTGGCGGCGCTGCTGGTCTCGGGGCTCAACGTGTTCCTCGTGGTCCGGGCAGTCACCGCATGACCGGGGCGCACGACATCACCGGGAGGACCGCGGCGGACTGGGCCGCGGGTCTCCCGAGGGCGCTGGACGGGAGTTGCGCGGCCTACCGGTGGGCGGTCGGCCACGGCGGCGAGTTCACCTGCGCGGAGGCGGCGGCCGCACTGGGACTGACCCCTGAGCAGGGTGAGCGGACGATCGCGAACCTGCTCGCGTTCAGGATGATCAGGCAAACGAACGAGGGCCGGTACCTGCCGATCGAACCGGATGTCGCGATGAACACCGTGTTGCCACTCGCGGAACTGGAGGTGCTGGAACGGCAGGCCGAGCTCTACCGTTTGCGAGAAGAGCTGAGAAATGCCTCCGAACAATTCTGTGAGAACCGTTCCGGCTCATCCGGGTGGGGGGTGGTGCAGGACGTCGTCACGGTCCGCGCGCTGCTCAGGGAGGCGGCCGCCAACGCCTCCTCCGAGGTGCTGGCCATCCAGCCGGGCGGCCCCCGCTCGACCCACGAGCTGCGCGAAGCGGAGGAGCGCGACCGGCGGATGCTGGCACGGGGGGTGCGGATGCGGGTGCTCTACCAGCACACGGCCCGCTTCGACTCGAACACCCGCGAGCACGCCGCGAAGCTCATCGGCGAAGGCGCCGAGTTCCGCACCGCGGAGGCGCTGTTCGACCGGCTCATCATCTTCGACCGGGCCACGGCGTTCGTGCCGGCACGAGGAGAGGGACCGGGAGCTGCGACGGTCGTGCGCGACCTCGCACTGGTGAGCTTCCTGCACTCCTGCTTCGAACACGCCTGGATCAGCGCCAAGGAGTTCGACACGCGGCGCGTGGTGCCGCACGTGATCAGTGACGACCTCAAGGACGAGATCGTCACGATGCTCGTGGCCGGCGCCAAGGACGACGCCATCGCCCGCAGACTGGGCCTGTCCGTGCGCACCTGCCGCAAGCACATCGGCCGGCTCATGCAGAGGTTCGGCGCGACGAGCCGGTTCCAGCTGGGCTACGCCGTGCGGGAGATGCAGCAGGACGAGTCCTGACGAATTCCCGGACCCGGCCCGTGGCGGGGCCGCGATTCGTCGTGCCCTCAACCGGACGGCTCATTTCGGCCGGGTACGACAAAGGCGCTCCGGAACAGGAAGTGCAGCTACATGTCCGGGTGGCCGGTGGAGTTCGGGCTGATTTTCCGTTTAGGCTCGGAAATGACCGGAACAAGCAGATTTGGGGGAAAGAAGATGCTGGTTCAACGTGGTGGGCACCTTTCCGTGCACGACACCGGATGGGGCCGGCGGAGGTGACCGGCTGCCCCTGCGGCACTGCCCTTCCCGGCACGAACGAGGCGGACACCCGACCGAGGTGAGTCATGTGGTTTGAAGTGCTGGGCCCGTTGCGGGTCCACGACGGCGGTCACGGGGTGCGGCTCGGCGGGGTGCGCAGGTCCGCAGCACTGGGCTACCTGCTCCTGCACCACAACGAGGTGGTGCCGGTGGGCAGGCTGATGGATGCGATCTGGCCGACGGCGGCGCCGCGGACGGCCAGGCAGGTCCTGCACAACGCGGTCTTCCGGCTGCGTGCGGCGCTCGCGAGCACGTCCCGTCCGAACCCGCCCCGGCTGCTGCGGCACGGTCCCGGCTACGTCCTCAGCGTGGAGGACGACCGGGTCGACCTCGCCCGCTTCCGCGCTCTGACCGAGCGGGGCAGGGCGGAGCTGGCGGCCGGGCACTGGGACCGGGCGTCGGCCACCCTGCGTGCGGCGCTGGACCAGTGGCGTGGACCGGCACTGGCCGACCTCGTCGAGCACGGCTACGCCTGGCCGGAGATCAGGGCCCTGCACAACGCCCGGATCGCGGCGGTCGAGCTCCGCGTGGAGGCGGACATGGCGGCGCACCGCTACCGGGACGTCATCGGCGACCTGGAGGCGCTGGTCGAGGCCGAACCGCTGCGCGAGCGGACGTGCGGCAACCTCATGCTCGCGCTGTACCGGTGCGGTCGGCAGGTGGACGCACTGGCCGTCTACCGGCGCACACGGGCGGCCTTGGCCGGTGAGCTGGGAGCTGAACCCGGTCCCCGGTTGCGCGAGCTGGAGCGGGCGATCCTCACACACCGGCTCGAAGCCGACGGCGGGCTCGCTCTGCGAGGCGTTCGCAGCGGGCGATGACCCCGTCTCCGCGGACGGCGCGGGGCGGCCGGTGACACCGCCGCCGCGCCGTCCCGGGGACGCTGCCGGCGTTCTCATGTCACCGCGCGGGGTCGAACGCGGCGAACGAGCCGTACCGGCCGCGGTGGAACACGAGCGGCTCCGCGGCGGTCTCACCGATCTCCAGTGACAGCGCCCTGGCGACGACGATCACGTGGTCGCCGCCGGGGTGCTCCGCCTCCACCTCGCACCCGATGCTCGCGACCACGTCCGCCAGCCTCGGCCCGGCCGGCGCCGACGTCCACCGCACACCCGCGAAGCGGTCCACGCCGCGTGCCGCGAACTGCCTGCTCAGGTGCTCGTGATCGCGGTCGAGAACGTTCACCCGGAACGCGCCGGCCGCCTGGACCACCGGCCACGTGGACGAACCGCGCTTGACGCAGAACAGCACCAGCGGGGGATCCAGCGACACCGACGTGAACGAGTTGCACGCCATGCCGACCGGACGCCCGAGCGGATCGGTCGCGGTGATCACCACGACCCCGGTCGGCAGATGCCCCAGCGTCTGCCGGAAACGCGTGGCGTCGATCGTCTCCACGTTCGATCCCCGTTCTCCTCGTGCGGTCGAGGGGAACGTTAGGCGCACATTCGCCCTGATGGCTGTGACCGCGGCACCAAATGTCCGCCACGGATTTGGACCCTGGGCGCATCGGTCTGCGTCCGTCGTGTCTCCGCAGCTCAGCGGCATGACCGGCGCTACAAGGAAGGCTGTGCGGCTAACTCTCATCAACGCGCGGAACGCGTTATCCGTCGATTAGTGGCGTGTTATCCCGCCTGCGCAGAATGAGGATCGGACACGGCAGGGGGCCCGCCCGTCCGCACCCAGAACGGGGGACACATGAGCGCACCGATCACCCGGACCAACGCCATCGCGGTCGTCGGCGCGGCCTGTCGCCTGCCCGGCGCCGACGACCCCGCCGGCTTCTGGCGGTTGCTGGCGGAGGGCCGCAGCGCGGTGGTCGAGGTCGAACCCGGCCGCTGGGCGGGCGTGGTGCCCGGCACCGACCGGTTCGACGCGGAGTTCTTCGGCATCCCGGCCCGGGAGGCCGCCGCGCTGGACCCGCAGCAGCGGCTGGCGCTGGAACTGAGCTGGGAGGCCGTCGAACGGGCGGGCGTCGCGCCCACCGCGTTGCACGGCACGGCGACCGGCGTGTTCGTCGGCGCGATGGCCGACGACTACGCGGTGCTCACGGCGCGCGGCGGTACCGGCGCGATCACGCGGCACACGTTGACCGGCCTCAACCGGGGCATGCTCGCCAACCGCGTGTCCCACGCGCTCGGCCTGCACGGCCCCAGCCTGACCGTCGACTCGGGGCAGTCCTCGTCGCTGGTCGCCGTGCACCTGGCTTGCGAGAGCCTGCGCAGGGGCGAGTGCGAACTGGCACTGGTGACCGGCGTGAACCTCAACCTCGCACCGGACAGCACGATCCGCGTCGAACGGCTGGGCGCGCTGTCCCCGGACGGCCGCAGCTACACCTTCGACGCCCGCGCCAACGGCTACGTGCGCGGCGAAGGTGGCGTGGCCCTGTTGCTCAAGCCGCTCGCGGCGGCCGAGGCGGCCGGCGACCGGGTGCTGGGCGTGCTGCTGGGCAGTGCGGTGAACAGCGACGGCGCCACCCCGGGGCTCACCACCCCGGACGTGCGGGGACAGGCCGCCGTGATCACCGCCGCGCACCGCAGGGCGGGTGTGGACCCGGCCGACGTCGGCTACGTGGAGCTGCACGGCACCGGCACCAGGATCGGCGACCCGGTCGAGGCGGCGGCACTGGGCGCGGTGTTCGGGCGCGCCGCCTCCCAGCCGCTCGCCGTCGGATCGGTGAAGACCAACACCGGCCACCTGGAGGGCGCGGCAGGCATCACCGGCCTGCTCAAGGTGCTGCTGTCGCTGGCCAACGGCGGGCTGCCGCCGAGCCTGAACTTCGACCGGCCGAACCCGGACGTGCCGCTCGACGAGCTGGGACTGACCATCCAGCGCGAGTTCCGGGAGCTGCCCGGTCCCGCTGTCGCCGGCGTGTCCGCGTTCGGCATGGGCGGCACGAACTGCCACGTCGTGGTGGCGAGCCCGCCGCGCAGCCCGGCGCCGCAGCGCGTACACCGCCGCCCGACCGCGTCGGCCTGGCCGGTGTCGGCCGCCTCCGCCGCCGCACTGCGCGGCCAGGCCGCCCGGCTGCACGACCACGTCGCCGCGAACGAGCACCTGCCGCCGCACGACGTCGCCCTGTCGCTCGCGGTGGACCGCACGCACTTCGACCACCGTGCCGTCGTGGTCGGTGACGACCGGCAGGCGCTGCTGGACGGGCTCGCAGCCCTGCGCGACGGTGGGCAAGCGCCGGGACTGGTCCGCGGCAAGCGCCGGGACGTCACCGGCGGCACCGTGTTCGTCTTCCCGGGGCAGGGCACCCAGTGGCCGGCCATGGCCCGCACCCTGCTGAACGACGAACCGGTGTTCGCCGCCGCACTCGTCGGCTGCGCGGACGCGTTGGCCAGGCACGTCGACTGGTCGTTGTTCGACGTGCTGCGAGAACGGCCGGGCGCGCCGTCGCTCGACCGGGTGGACGTGGTCCAGCCGGTGCTGTTCGCGGTCATGGTGTCCCTGGCCGCGCTGTGGCGCTCGGCCGGCGTGCGGCTGGACGCGGTGATCGGCCACTCGCAGGGCGAGATCGCCGCCGCGCACGTCGCGGGCGCCCTGTCACTGGCCGACGCGGCGGCAGTGGTGGCGTTGCGCAGCAAAGCGCTCACCGGCATCACGCGTGCCGGTGGCATGGCGTCCGTGCCGCTGCCGGCGACCGTGGTGCTGGACCGGATCGCCGGTGAACCGCTGTCCGTGGCCGCGGTCAACGGTCCGTCGTCCACCGTGGTCTCCGGCGACCGCGAGGCGCTCGAGCGGGTGGTCGAGGCCTTGCGCGCGGAAGGCGTCAACGCCAGGACCGTGCCCGTGGACTACGCCTCGCACTGCGACCACGTCGAGGAGATCCGCGACGAGCTGCTGCGGGTGCTGTCCGGTGTCCGGCCACGCCCGAGCGAACTGCCGTTCTACTCGGCGGTGACCGCCGAACCGCTGGACACCACCGAACTGACCGCCGAGTACTGGTACCGCAACCTGCGCGGCACCGTCGACTTCCAAGGTGCGGTG
Source organism: Nocardia sp. NRRL S-836 (assembly GCF_001279525.1). Lineage (GTDB taxonomy): Bacteria > Actinomycetota > Actinomycetes > Mycobacteriales > Pseudonocardiaceae > Lentzea. The sequence continues at coordinate 22,360 of NZ_LGDY01000036.1, forward strand.
AACCGGGCGGTCGACGCGGGACACCGCACGTTCGTCGAGATCAGCGCCCACCCCGTGGTGGGGGTGGGCATCGAGGCGCTGCTCGCGGAAAGGGGCGTGGACGGGTTCGTCACCGGCACGCTGCGCCGCGACCACGGCGGGCGGGCCGCGTTCCTGGCCTCGCTGGGCCGCGTGCACGCGAGCGGTGTCGAGGTGGACTGGCGCGCGACCGTGCCCGCCGACGCCCGCCGGGTCGAACTGCCGACCTACGCGTTCGACCGGCGGCGGTACTGGCTCGCCGATGGGGTCGATCCCGTGGCGCCCGGCGGCGAGCCCGCCGCGGTCGTGGAGCGGACCGGAGTGGTGGAGCAGGCGGGCGAGCCGGAGTCCGGCCGGATCGACCTCGAAGCGCTGGTGCGGCAGACGGCCGCCGTCGTGCTCGGCGGCACCGCGCCCGCCCGCATCGACCTCGGCCGGTCGTTCCACGACCTCGGGTTCGACTCGGCGGGCGTGGTCGAGTTCCGCGACCTGCTCGGTGAGGCCATCGGACGGCGGCTGCCCGCCACCCTGACGTACGAGTTCCCGACGCCCGGCGCCGTGCTCCGCCACCTCGCCGGCGACACCTCCGCACCCGAACCGGCGCCCGCCGCGCCGGTCGCTGAGGGCGAACCGATCGCGATCGTGGCCGTGAGCGGCCGGTGGCCAGGCGGCGCACGCACGCCCGGCGCGCTGTGGCGGCTCGCCCTCGACGGCATCGACGCGATCGGGCCGTTCCCGGACAACCGCGGCTGGGACCTGGACGCGCTGTACGACCCGGACGGCGCCCCCGGCACCACCTACACCCGGCAGGGCGGCTTCCTGTACGACGCCGACCTGTTCGACGGCGACTTCTTCGGCGTGCCACCGCGCGAGGCGGCCGTCATGGATCCCCAGCAGCGCCTGCTGCTGGAGTCGTCCTGGGAGCTCCTGGAGAACGCGGGCATCGAGCCGGGGTCGTTGCGCGGCAGCCGCACCGGGGTGTTCGTCGGCCTCACGCCCCAGGACTACGGACCGCCGCTGCACCGCACGCCGAGCGGTCACGAGGGGCACGCGCTCACCGGCGGCACCGCGAGCGTCGCCTCCGGCAGGCTGTCCTACGTCCTCGGCCTGGAAGGCCCCTCGCTCAGCATCGACACGGCGTGCTCGTCGTCGCTGGTCTCGCTGCACCTGGCGGTGCGGTCGCTGCGCGGCGGTGAATGCGACCTCGCGATGGCGGGCGGGGTGGCGGTGATGTCGTCGCCCGGCATGTTCACCGAGTTCAGCCGCCAGCGCGGACTCGCTGCGGACGGCCGGTGCAAGCCGTTCTCCGACCGGGCCGACGGCACGGCGTGGGCGGAGGGCGTCGGTCTCGTGCTGCTCGCCCGGCTGTCCGACGCACGGCGGCGCGGACTGCCCGTGCTGGCACTCGTGCGTGGTACCGCGATCAACTCCGACGGCGCGTCCAACGGGCTGACCGCGCCCAGCGGACCCGCGCAGGAGCGGGTGATCCGCGCCGCGCTGGCCGACGCGGGCCTGCGTCCGTCCGATGTGGACGCGGTGGAGGCGCACGGCACCGGCACCGCGCTCGGTGACCCGGTCGAGGCACGGGCACTGATCAAGGCCTATGGCGCCCGGCCGGCAGACCGGCCGTTGCTGCTGGGGTCGGTCAAGTCGAACATCGGCCACACCCAGGCCGCGGCCGGTGTGACCGGCGTGATCAAGATGGTGCGCGCCCTGAGCGAGGGCGTGCTGCCGGGAACCCTGCACCTGGACACGCCGTCCCGGCACGTGGACTGGTCCTCGGGCCCGGTCGAGCTCCTGACCGCCACCAGGACGTGGCCGGAGGCGGACCGGCCGCGCCGGGTGGGTGTGTCGTCGTTCGGGATCAGCGGGACCAACGCGCACGTGGTGCTGGAACAGGCGCCGGACGCCCCGATCCTGGACGAGGTCACCGAGGTGGTGCCGCTGGTGCTGTCCGGCCGCACCGACGAGGCGGTGCGCGAGCTCGCCGCCGGCCTGGCGGACCACGTCGATGCGCATCGGCCGGCGGACGTGGGCTTGAGCCTGGCGTCGCGGGCGGTGTTCGACCGGCGCGCGGTGGTTGCCGGCCGGAGCACGGACGACCTGGTCGCGGGGCTGCGCGAGCTCGCGGCCGGCGGTCAGGTCGGCGCGGCGACCGCCGGAGGGCTCGCGTTCCTGTTCTCCGGTCAGGGCGGGCAGCGCGTCGGCATGGGCTCCGGGCTGGCCGCGGCGTTCCCGGTGTTCGCTGCGGAGTTCTCCCAGGCCGTCGACGCCGTCGACGCCGCGCTGGAGGGGCAGGTCGAACGTCCGCTGCGCGAGGTGGTCGCCGGTGACGCCCCGCGACTCGACCGCACGCTCTACGCCCAGGGCGCCCTGTTCGCGTTCCAGACCGCGCTGTTCCGGCTGTTCGGCTCGTGGGGCGTGGTCCCCGAGGTGATGGTCGGGCACTCGGTGGGCGAGATCGCCGCCGCGCACGTGGCCGGCGTGATGTCGCTGCAGGACGCGGGACGGCTGGTGGCTGCCCGCGGCCGGTTGATGGACGGGCTGCCCGAAGGCGGGGCCATGGTCGCCGTCGAAGCCACCGAGGAGGAGGTTCTGCCGCTGCTGGACGAGCTGCTGGCGGTGGCGGCCGTGAACGGGCCGTCGTCGGTGGTCGTCTCGGGGCAGGAGCGGCGGGTCCGCGAGCTCGCCGAGCACTTCACGGGCGCGGGCCGCCGGGTGAAGCGGCTGCGGGTGAGCCACGCGTTCCACTCGCCGCTGATGGACCCGGTGCTGGCGGAGTTCCACGAGGTCGTTTCCGCGATTCCCCATGCGGCACCGGCGATCCCGATCGTGTCCACCGTGACCGGTGAACCCGCGGCCTTCGACGCCGGCTACTGGGTGCGGCACGTGCGCGACACGGTCCGCTTCCACGCTGCTCTGTCCACTCTGGACTCCGGCCGGTTCCTGGAGATCGGGCCGGACGGTGCGCTGACCGCCCAGGTGCGGCGGTTCGCGCAGGACGCCGCGGTGGTGCCCGCCTCACGAGCCGGCCACGACGAGGCGGTGGCCGCGACCCGCGCGCTCGGTGAGCTGTGGGTGGCGGGTACCGGGTTCGACCCGGCGGCGGTGTTCGGCACCGGCGCGGCACACGTGGTGCTGCCGACCTATCCGTTCCAGCGCCGCCGGCACTGGCTGGACGCGGGCACGGCAGCGTCCGCCGACGCACACCCGTTGCTCGACGGGTCCGTCGAGCTGGCCGGCGGCGGTGCGGTGCTCACCGGACGGCTCTCCCTCGCCACGCACCCGTGGCTCGCCGACCACGCGGTCCTCGGCGGCCCGCTGCTGCCCGGCACCGCGTTCCTGGACCTCGCCCTGCGCGCCGCGGCCGACGCGGGATGCGCGGTGGTCGAGGAGCTGACCCTGCTGCGCCCGCTGGTGCTGCCCGAGGACGGGGAGGCGCGCATCCAGGTCGAGGTCGGCGATCCGGACGACGACGGCAGGCGGCCGCTGGCCGTGCACGCCCGCGCAGCGGACGGCGAATGGGTCCGGCACGCCGAGGGCCTGGTGACGCCGGATCCGCTGCCCGGATCGGCTGACGCCGGGGTGTCGGCGGAGGTGCCGCCCGGCGCCGAACGACTCGACGTGGACGCGCTGTACCGGGACCTGGCAGCGCGCGGCTACGACTACGGGCCCGCGTTCCGCGCGCTGCGCGCCGCCTGGCGGCACGGCGACGAACTGTTCGCCGAGGTGGCCCTGCCCGACGGCGTGCCGGACGGGTTCGTGCTGCACCCGGTGCTGCTCGACGCGGCCCTGCACCCCCTGGTGGGCGTCGGGGAGGGCGTGGCACTGCCGTTCTCCTGGTCGCAGGTCGCGGTGACGGGCCGGCCGGGCGCGGTGCTGCGCGCGAGGCTGACGCCGGCGGCGGACGGAGTGGCACTCGTCGTGGTGGACGACGGCGGCCGACCACTGGCCTCCGCGCGGTCGCTGCGCCTGGTACCGGTGACAGCCGACCAGGTCGCCGCGGACCGCGTCCGCCCGCACACCGTGATCTGGTCGCCGGTGCCCGCCGCGGGCGCCGTTCCGTTCGAGCTGGTCCGGCTGGGCGACCCGGTACCGCCGGGCCGTTCGGTGCTGGTGCTCGACACCCGCGGTGCACGGGCCTCGTCGGACGACGTGCCCGCCGAGGCGCGGGACGTGCCGGCTGCCGCGGGTGACGCCGTGTCCGGCGTGCCTGACGGTGTGCCGGCCGCGACGCGGCGTTTGCTCGCCGCGGTGGTCGGCGCGCTTCGGGCCGCGGCCGAACACGACCGGCCGGTCGCGGTGCTGACCGGTGGCGCGGTGGCGACCGCGCCGGGGGAGGACGTGAGCGACATGCCGGCGTCCGCGCTGTGGGGCCTGGTGCGCGCGGTGCAGGCCGAGGAACCCGGGAGGGTCGTGCTGGTGGACGTGGACGACCACGGCGACCGGCACGTGGCGGCCGCCCTCGCTTCCGGTGCGGCTCAGGTGGCTGTGCGGCGCGGCGCCGTGCTCCTGCCCCGCCTGGCCCGTGCGACCGCGACTGCCCAGGGGCGGCCGCTCGACCCGGACGGCACGGTGCTCGTCACCGGCGGCACCGGCACCCTCGGCGCGCTCACCGCCAGGCACCTGGTCAGCCGGCACGGCGTGCGTCACCTGCTGCTCACCAGCCGCCGTGGCCCGGACGCGCCGGGAGCGGCCGAGCTGGTCGCGGAGCTGGCGGAGCAGGGCGCCCTGGCACGGGTGGTCGCCTGCGACGTGGGCGACCCGGACGAGCTGGCCGCCCTGCTGGCCGGAGTTCCGGCCGCGCATCCGCTGACCGCCGTCGTGCACACCGCGGGTGTGCTGGCCGACGCCACGTTCGACCGCCTGACCGGGGCTGATGCGGACGCGGTGCTGCGCCCCAAGGCCGACGCCGCCTGGTACCTGCACCGGATGACCCGCGACACCGGCCTGGCGGCGTTCGTGCTGTTCTCGTCGGCCGTCGGTGTGCTCGGCAACCAGGGCCAGTCCGCGTACGCGGCGGCCAACTCGTTCCTCGACGCCCTGGCTCACCACCGGCTGGCACTCGGCTTGCCGGCCACCTCGCTGGCGTGGGGTCTGTGGAGCGAGGCGGGCGGAATGGCGGACGGGGTGTCGGCCGCCGACATCGCCCGGCTCGGCCGGCGGGGAGTCGCGGGCATGTCGACCGCCCAGGGCCTCGCGATGCTCGACTTCGCACTCGAAGCACCGGGACCGCTGCTCGTGACCGCCCGGCTGAACACCGCCGGGTGGACCGCCGAGACCGGCTCGCCGTTGCTGGGCGAACACGCGGGGCGCGCGTCGGGACCCGCGGCCCCCGCCGGGCGGGTGCTGGCCGACGAGCTGGCCGGGCGTTCCGCGCAGGAGCGGCAGGCGCTGTTGCTGGACCTGGTGTGCCGCACCGCGGCAAGCGTGCTCGGGCACGACGACCCCGGCGCCGTGCGCACGGACGTCGGTTTCCTCGACGACGGGTTCGACTCGCTGACCGCGCTGGAGTTGCGCACCCGGCTCGCCGCCGCCGCGGGCACCCGGCTGTCCACGACGCTCGTGTTCGACCACCCCACCCCGCGGGCGGTGGCCGCGCACCTGGACGAGCTGCTGGCGGGCGACCGGCAGGAGACCGGCGTGGACCGGATCGACGCCGCGGTCGACGCCGTGCTGGCCGATTCCGCCACCGACCCGGCGGAGGTCGTCGCCCGGCTGACCGGCCTCCTGCGCCGCCTCGACCCGGAGTCCACGGCCGTCGCCCACCTGGCAGAGGCCTCCGACGACGAGCTGTTCGCGTTGATCGACCAGGAACTGCGGGCGCCGTGACGGCACGCGCGACCACCGGCGGGCAGCGGCACGCTCCCCGCCGGTGGCCGCGCACCATGCGATCAGTGCGCGATGGCGATGGCCTGCGTCGCGGCCCGGAACCCCGACTCCAGCGCACCCTCCACGAAACCGGCCCAGCCGCTCGCGATGTCGCTGGTGGCGAACGCGAGGCGGCCGTGCGGCTGCTGGACCGAGTAGAGCTGTGCGGTCAGCTGGCCGGGGCGGCGCAGCGCCCAGCCACCGCGCGAGTACGCGTCGGCGCCCCAGTCCTGCGCCCGGTAGCCGACCAGAGTCGTCCCCGGCAGCACCTGCTGCACCGCGGCGTTCACGGCCGAGTAGCTGGTGACGTCGAGCGCGGGCAGGTTGTTGATGGCGAACATGAGCTGCCCGCCGTCGGCGGTCTGGCTGTTCGACACCACGGCCATGAAGGTGTCGCCCTCGGCACCGTTGGCGATCACGGGCTGGGACAGGCCCCGCACGTGCAGCCACAGCTTGCGGCAGTTGCGCACCCCCACGCCCTGTGCGGCGGCGGTCGCCTGCACGGCGGGCAGGCCGGGGGAGAACGAGATGGTGCTCCACAGGTTCACCGGCACCGCCACCACGACTGTCTTGGCGATGACGCGGGTGCCCGAGCGCGTGGTGACGGTGACCTGGCCGCTGCCCTCGCTGATCGCGGTGACCGGCGTGCCCAGCCGCACATCGGCGCCTGCCTCGGTGAGGATGGCCCTGACCAGGCTGGACATGCCGGTCGAGACCTGCTGGCTCTGCGCCTCGTACCAGGAGGACGCGTTGTACCCGGCCAAAGCCCACCACTGCATCAGCGAGGTCATCGCGCCGTAGGAGCTGGAACCACCCGACTGCCCGGCCGTCGTGCCGCTGAGCCAGCTGCGTTCCTCCGGGGTGAAGCCCAGCTGGTCGAGCCGGTCCTTGAGCGTGAACCCGTCGATCTGCTCCACCATGCTGCGGCGCAGCATGGGGTCGTGCGGCGCGGGGAAGTAGTCACGGGTACCCGCGAAGAACCGCTCCAGCAGCGCACCTTGCCGCGTGGCCATCTCCTCGATCGTGAACGTCGAGAAGCCGCCGGCCGCGGGCATGATCGCCTGCGTCGCCGCCATGCCGGTCGAGGTGGCGATGTTGTAGCGCTGCAGCTCCGCCATGACGAGTTGCTGCTGGGGGGAGACGTACTGCCCGCCCAGCTCGATCCGCTGGCCCGCGAACGTGTCGGACCACGTCCGGCCGCCGATGCGGTTGCGCGCCTCCAGCACCAGGGTGCTCAGACCCGCGGCACGCAGCTGCCGGGCCGCGATCGCGCCGGCGAACCCGGCACCCACCACGACGGCGTCGTACTGCGCCGGCTTGGAGGAGGGCTGCGCGGCGGCGGTACCGGCACCGGTGGCCGCGCCGGCGACGGCGAGACCACCCGCCTTCAGCAACCACCTCCTGGACAATGCGCGGTCGGCGTGCCCAGCCCCCGTGTTTTCTCTCACTGCTCGTTCCTCATCTCGACGACGCTTCACTGGAATAGGGGAAATGCACTGGTCGTCCCTGGACGTGCCGCCGGTGGTATGCCATAGTGATTACTGCGTAGCCGGACGGACACGGAGTGTGTGCAGCAGGTAGACCCGAGGCATCTCGTACTGCATGGATGTCTGGTTCCCGCGTTGCCGGACGGCCCTGTCCGGCAACGCACGAAACCGTGCACGTAGGCCGCTGAGCAGCGGAAACAGACGTCATCCCCTGTGTGTGGCATGGCGTTGGCGCTGTTTCGCGAACCTAGCGTAGAGCTGGTTTATGGTGACGCGACAACCGTCGGCAATGTCGCCGGTAATGCGACCGACAAAAGCTGCCGACGTGCGTCACGCGGATTGATCGCCGCGCTGTGGTGAGCCCCCTGGTGGTCGTTCGTCATGTTGATGCAAATGCGGTGGCTGCCCTACCGGTCAACCTCGCCGCGTCCCCCTGCGGCAACAACCTCGAATCGCGGCACTTCTCCCACGAACTGGGCTGCGACCGGGCCCCCGCACACGGCCGCGCCTGCAACTGGGATCAGGTGTCGAGGCATGTCCAAGTGAAGCCGCCTTCCGCGAGGTGGGCCATGTCTGAGGCGCGCTGATCGATGTTCGAGCGTCTGCGGCGGCCCCGGTCCGCTCCCGGCCGGCGGCACCCGACGACCCGCCGCAGGCCTCCGCGATGGCGTGGGTCTCCGTGCACCGCTGCTGAAGGTGAAGTCTCCACGTCACAGGGACGTGATGGGTCATGATCGACTCATGGCGACGGTGGCGAGTGATCTTCTGCTGCGACGGTTCCGGTGGGTCGGTGGTCATGCCGACATGTGGCCCGTGTTCCGTGACGCTGCCGTCTTCGCGGAGGTGGTCAAGGCGTTGGTGGAGCCGTTCCGGACGGAGGGAGTCACCGCTGTGTGCGGGGTCGAGTCCAGGGGGTTCCTGCTCGGCGGGGCGGCTGCGCTGGAACTGGGGGTCGGGTTCGTCGCGGTCCGGAAGGGATCCGGGATGTTTCCCGGCGAGAAGCTCGTCTGCGATACAGCGCCGGACTACCGAGGACTGCGCCACGTTCTGCGGATGCAGCGGTCATCGCTGGGGCGTGCCGATCGGGTGCTGCTGGTCGACGACTGGATCGAGACGGGCAGCCAGGCGTTGGCCGTGCGACAGCTGGTAGCGGAGGCGGGCGCGGAGTTGGTTGGTTGCGCTGTCGTCGTGGACCAGCTCCGGTCGGATGTGCGGCCCCTGGTCGGACGGGTTCACGCGCTGGTGGCCAAGGACGAGCTCCCTGACGAGTAACTGCGGAAATCCGGTCGGCTCAATGGGTACATCGGCCGACCTCGGCGGAACCTCGGACCTGCGGTCGAATCCGGCGTCGCCCGATCGACGGACAGGTGGGAGTGGTGAGCCCGGCGGCTGAGAGGGAGTGCCGATCCACGTGCTCACCCGCCACATCGGCCCGGCCGACAAGCCGCCGGGCAGCGCGAAGTTCTACACCGATGTCAACGCGTGTGCCGACGAAGCCCGAGAAGCAGCGGGAGATCGAGCCGTGCTGGTCCACGGCGCGAGTGCCGCGCAGGCGTTGCTGGCACGTCGTTCCTGTGCTGATGGGCGACGGACGGCGGCTGTTCGCGCCGACCGGGCACGACCACATCGAGCTGGAACTCGTGCGCCGACTCGAAGGCCGCGACGCCACACATCTGCGTTACCGCGTAGTCCATCGAGACGGTGAACAGCCGTGACCACCGCTCGCCGACCGCGGGGTGGCGGCCGGGGGACGGGCCTCTTCAGACCCGGCCCCTGGCCGCCAGCACAAAACCGATCAGTACCCCTGAACCCAGGGCGTGCAGGCGACGAACGCGTCGCCGAACTGGTTGTAGAACCACGAGCACCCGCGCCAGCGCAGCGGCGTGCCCGAGTAGCGGTACTCGGTGTATCCGCGGCCGGCGGCGAGGTGGTTGGTCCTGTCGCTGTCGATCCACACGTCGACGTTGCGGCTGTTGTTCAGGGCAGCCTTGATGATCCCTGGGTAAGCGGTGACGCTGACGAAGTCTCCGTTGTAATCGTAGCGGCAGTTGCGGTACCCGCTGCCCTGGCTGCAACCGGTGGCCGACGCGGCCGGTGCGGCGACAACGGCAGCCCCCAGCAACAATCCGGCCGCGGTCAGTGCAGTGGCAAGACGGTTGAACATGTTCATGCCGGAAACGCTATCCAGTCGACCTTGCAGCGATCTTGCACAGCAGGTCGTCGCCAACACGCTCCCTGACCGCGAGGGCGCCGCCGACGGTTGATTTCGTCGCCGATGTGCGTCCCAAAGCCATGAACGGGTAACGGGCCGATCTGAGTGGCCGATCCACAAAACGGGCGGCTTAATGTCGCCTTCGGATTCCCGCGCACCTCATCCTCGGAGCGACGAATGCGTGCACACAAGGTCCTGACCGGTCTCCTCGCCATTGCGGCCACCATCCTGGGCTTGGTGGCCCCCGCCACCCCGGCCACAGCGGGCGCGCTCGACGTGACCTGCCTGCCGACCAGCAGCCAGACCGCATCCTTCAGCCCGCCGCTGACACTCACGCCGGGGCCGACGACGGTGACCGCGTCCACCCAGTACGGACCGTGCACCTCCACCAGCGTGCCGAGACTGACCTCCGGCTCCCGCAGCGCCACCATCCCCTACCCGGCCCTGTCGTGCCTGGACCTGCTCACCTCGGCGCCGCTGACCTTCAGCATCACCTGGAACACCGGCCAGACCTCCACCATCTCCGGCAGCACCACCGTCACCACCGCCGGCGCCGCACTGGTCGTCACCATCACCGGCAACGTCACCGCCGGACTGTTCGCCGGCGGCTCGGTCGTCCAGACGATCACCGGACCGTCCACCGCCGTCACGCTGTGCACGCTGGGCCTGGGGACGGTGCCCAGCATCTACGCGGCCGTCACCCTCACCATCACCTCGGCGCCCTAACGCCGAGCCACCCACGGTCGGCGGTACACCGGTCGGAGACCCGATCACCGCACTGCCGTCGTGGGTGCCCGATGACGGCGCGAACGGGCAACAACGTTCGGCCGTGAGGATTGAGTGCGAACCAGCGCATGGCCGTTGGGTTGTTCCGATCCTGTGGCGCGCGTCGGCCTGCCGGAGCTGTTCAGGTGCGCAGCGAGTCGGGCTCGCGAGGGTGCCGCGCGGATCTTCTCGACGCGGACTCAGGACGTTCAGAAGCCGTCGGGATGGAGTGAGAGAGCCAGTCGGTGTGACGGTGTTTCATGGCGTCGCGGTCGACGGTGGAATCGGGCAGGCTGTGAAAGCGCACCCATCGATCGCGGTAGACATGCTTCAAGTTGCCGGCCAGCGGAGGACACGCGGGCCACTGTTGTTGCCACAGCACTGACAGGTCGTCACACACATGATTGTTTTCTCTGCTGCATGGTGGACCTGTCGGATTCAGTCGACGAGGTTTGCCGAGCCTACGCGCGGAGTTCTCTACGTGCAGTTCATTTCCAGTGCCGTCGGCGTCTGCTCATCAGCATGAGCGTGCTTGAGCGGCACGACCAGCGGCGTGAGCGAGCGGCAAGGCGTTCACGTCACAGCCCAGCGACCTTGACCAGATTGGCACGTTCGTAGTCGCGCAACTTGGTTCTCGCCAACAGGACGGGATCGGCCAGCAGCCGGCTCACCCAGTTCGCGTTGGCCGCGAACGCCAACCGGCACGAGGATCGTTCAGGGTGGTCTTCCTCGCGACCCCAGATTGCCAGCGCCGCTGCGTTGTCGGGATCAACGGGTTCGGACAGGGCCGCGGCCACCAGCAGCAGATCGAACAGTTCGCCACGACGGGGCACCAAGGGATCGGCTGCCAAGCGCAACAGGAACGGCACGACCACCGGCATCACGGGGCTCATGTGCACGGGAGCCGTGAACGGAATCCTGGCCGACGAGGCTCCGCGGTGAGTCCCAGACGGCAGACGGAGGTGCGCTCGCGCACCGATCCAGATCGCACGAGCAGGGCATGGCGAGCTGTCGACAACACTCAACTCCGCGGTCCTTCGAAGCGGTGGAGTTGGGGGTGTTTGGCCGTGCGCTGGTCCCCGGAGGACTGGCCGCGCAGACGCCTGCCGAGCCAAGGGCCGAGAAAGGTGGTTGCCCAACGCAGTTCAGCGGTGGCGCGCCATTGTGCTGACGGGGGGACGGGCAACGGTGGTGCGGGTTCGGTCCAGGAGTCGTTGCTGCCCGGCACCTGCAGGGCGTGCGCGACCGCGGCGGCGATCAGTTCATGCCCCAGGGGGCTGCAGTGCAACCGGTCCTCGCTCCAGAACCGGCGGTCGGCGACGGAAGGGTGCCGGGCGATCTCCGCGACGGCGACTCCGTGCCGGGCGGCCGCGGCCCGGATCCGGTCGTTGATGTCGAGGATGCGGGAGCGAACCGGGCGGGCGAGGGGGATGATCCTGGTGATGTCGGGAAAGGTCACGGTCGCCACGCGGGCTCCGGAGTCGGTGAGTGCGGCGAACATCGCTTCCAGGTGATCGGCCACCGTGGAGGTCTCGACTCGGAACCGGAGCAGGTCGTTGACTCCCGCGACAACGGTGGCCACGTCGGGACGCAGTGCGAGAGCCGGCCCCAGCTGCTCGGACCGGACTTCGCCAGCGCGGCGGCCACGGACGGCGAGGTTGGCGTACTGGAGATCGGGGTTGTCGATGGCGAGGTGTTCGGCGAGCCGGTCAGCCCATCCCCGAAGGCCCACGACGTCGTCACCGTCACCCACGCCTTCGGTCTGGCTGTCACCCAAGGCGACGTAGCGCAGGTACTTGCCGCTCCGAACGGGTTCCCGGGTGCCGCTCTCCTCGGACTGTTCAGTGACTGCCACGCCATCCTCCTAGTCAGAATGATGACTAATCATAGCCATGCCTATCATGGCGCTTGTCCCCATGCCGTCGATAACGAGGAGATGCGCCGGTGACCCTGCGGCATGCCGTGCTCGCGGCGTTGCTGTCCGGCGAGTACAGCGGCTACCAGTTGGCCAAGGCGTTCGACGTGGGCGTCGCCAACTTCTGGTACGCCCAGCCGCAACAGCTCTACCTGGAGCTGTCCAAGCTCGAGAACGACGGGTTGATCAGCGGCCGGGAGGTGGTCCAGCAAACCCGCCCCACCAAGCGGCTGTTCATGGTCACCGACGCCGGCCTCGCCGAACTGGCGCACTTCGCCGCCGCCGCGAGCAAGCCGTCGTTCATCCGCGACGACCTGCTGGTGAAGGTCCAAGCCGTCGACCACGTCGACGCGGCGCCGGTGATCGCGCAACTGGACCAACGAGCCGCGGCAGCCGCGGCCAAGGTGGAGATCCTCGACAAGATCCTGCGGCGTTACCGCGGGGATCTCGACGAGGAGACCTACCTGCGTCATGGATCTCCCATCGGGCCCTACCTGACGTGCTTGCGCGGTCGGCGGTTCGAGCAGGAGCACCACGACTGGTGTGTGCGGGCCGCCGCACTCCTGCGTGATAGGGCGACTCGGAACGGTCGTCCGGCGCCTGCCTCGGATTGATCCCGAGTGCGGAGACCGCGCACGCTTCGAGCTGGCGTGGATACCCGGAAACGAGCATTTGCTGACCGATGATGAGCCATTTGGCAGACTGGCCGAAATTGTTTGTGCCAATCAAGAATGTGAATGACGAGCGCGACTGATCGCTCGAGCCATGTGCACGGTGTCGTCGGGTTGTTAGCATCGATCAAGCCCCATACCGACTCTTCATGCGTGGAGTGTGCTATGGCGAAAACTCGCCCGGTGACAAACCTGTTGATTGCCGCCGCCGTTACGGGGACGGCGCTCCTCGGGTTCACACCCACGGCCGCCGCGGACAACCCGCTGTGCCCGGCGAACACGATCTGCGTTTACAAGCATGCCAACTACGCTGGAGGGCGATTCACCTACCCGGCTTACACGACCGGATACGACCGATTTGCACTTCGTTCTTACAACACCGGTGGCACAATCGACAACTCGATCAGTTCGGTGATCAACAACACGGACTACCGGATCGAGTTCCGAGAGAACTGGTACATCCCGTGCAACGGCGCCATGTTCACGGTATTTCCGCACACCGAGGTCAACGACCTGAGCCAACGCAGCACGTTCCCGCCCGAGCGGATCGTGAACGCGAACGACATCTTCAGCTGCGCATCGATCTACGTGTAGTGAGCCGTACCTGACCCAGGCGGTGCGGGGAGTCGGGCGGCGGGCTACGCGGCTGGTTCCGAGCGCCTGGCCGGTGCCGCGGGCGGTTCCTCCGCGGCGACCGGCGGCCGGTTCGCCTGGATCGGCGCCCAGAGCGGGTAGGCGATGCCCGTGAGCCGGTTGAACATTGCTCCGAACGCGGTGAGCACGAAGACTCCCACCAGGACGTCCAGGAGCTGCATGGGAGTGCGCAGGATGCCCAGCGCCACGATCAGCGTGGTGGCCCCGGCCGGTGGGTGGGCCCAGCCGGTCCACACCATGCCTCCGCACGTCAGCGTGAGCGCCAGGGTCGCGGCACCGGCCCTGGCCCACGTCATGTGCTCGATGTCGGCCGGCGTGTGCCAGAGCCCGAACGCGGCCAAGCCCGCCGCGCCGGACAACACGCCGACCAGGTGCCCGCTGAGCGTGTTCCGCGGACTGGCGGCCGGCTGGGTGGGGGTGGCGAACAGCAGGTAGGCCGTCGGACCGAGGGACGGGAAGACCAGCGGCTGGCCGGTGAGCACGGCGATCGCGGCCATGATCGGCGTGGTGATGGCCGCTCCGGCGGCGACGCGCAGAACAGCGCGCGGAACGGCGCGCGGAACAGCGGGCGGAACGGGCCGCCTCACGGCTCGTCCCAGCCGGGCCGAGGCGGTCGCGCGGCCAGCCGGTCGTCGCGCGTGCGGTACACGATGTACGGCCGCACCAGGTAGCCCAGCGGCGCGCTGAAGGCGTGCACCAGGCGGCTGAAGGGCCACAGCGCGAACAGCGCCATCGCCATGAGCGCGTGCAACCTGAACGGCAGCGGCACGTCGTGCATCAGCAACGGATCCGGTTGCAGCAGGAGGATTCCCCGCACCCACGGCGAGACGGTGGCCCGGTAGTCGTAGCCGCCTCCGACGCCGTTGGCGAGCACGGTGGCGGTCATGCCGAGCAGCAGCGTCGCCGCGAGCAGCGGGTAGGTCAGGCGGTCGTCGCGCGTGGTCGCCGCGCGGACCGCCGGGGTGCGCAGCCGCCGGTACAGCAGCACGGCCAGGCCCACCAGCGCGGCGGTGCCCGCGAGGCCGCCCGCGATCAGCGCCGAGAGGTGGTAGACCTCGTCGTGCACGCCGAGCCACCGCGTCACCGACGCGGGCACGAGCAGTCCCGCCACGTGACCGCCCAGCACGAGGAACAGTCCGAAGTGGAACAACGGGTTGCCGAACCGCAGCAGGCGCGACTCGTGCAGCTGGGAGCTGCGGGTGGTCCAGCCGAACCGGTCGTGCCGGTAGCGCCACACCGTGCCGCCGACGAGCACGGCGAGCGTGACGTAGGGCAGCACCGCCCACAGCAACAGGTCCAGGGTCGTGGTCATCGTCGTCACTCCGGGAAGGGCCTGCGGGAGGGGTAGCCGAGCAGCACCGGTTCGAGGCCGACGCGCTCGACCGGCGCGTCCGCGGCGACGGGACGGGCCTGGTCGCTCACCGGCACACCGGCCAGCACCGCCGCGACCGCGGGCGCGTAGGGCGTGCCGAGCGGGATCAGGTTGCGGTGCAACAGCACCAGTGCCGGCCGGAAACGGGCGAGCAGCCGCCGCCCCGGCTCGCCGGTCAGTGCCGCGAACTCCAGCAGCACGGGCAGGTAGTCGGGCAGTTCACCATCGGTGAGCCGGAAACCGTGCCGCCGGTACTCCTCCTTCACCGCGGCCAGGGAGGCGCCGCGCCGACGGGTGTCGCCGTCGGTGTACCAGGTGAGGTGCAGGCAGCGGTCGGCCTTGGTGTCGAACACGTCGACGTAGTGGCGGGCGGCGTCAACGGGCGGGGTGCGTTCGAGGTGCTCCAGCAAACCGGCCAGCCCCTGGTCGGGAGCCTCGTCGAGGCACTGCCGCAGCAGGGGCAGCCGGTCGCGGACGTCGTCGGGGTAGTGCAGGCAGTGCGACGCGATCTGGTGCCGCAGCCTGGTGTCGCTGTCGCCCTTCACGACCGCTTCTCCCGCAGTGTGGGGAAGAGTCCGGCCGGGCGTTCCCCGTCGCGCCACACGAACAGGTCGGTCGTGCCCGGCCCGCCGTCCTCGTCGCCGCCGACGCTGCACGTGGTCGCGATGCCCTCCAGGTCGTGCGCCTGACCGGTGGCGGCGGTGGGGATGACGTACCGGTCGTCGTACTTGGCCAGCGCGAGCAGCCGGTACATCGCCTCCAGCGAGTCGGCGGTCATGCCGACGCGACGCGGCCCGGCCGGGTCCGGCGGTTCGCCGAGGTTGACCGATCGCAGGTGCGACCGCATGGCGGCGAGCCTCCGCAGGGCCAGCCGCACGGG
Organism: Nocardia sp. NRRL S-836; assembly: GCF_001279525.1. Taxonomy (GTDB): domain Bacteria; phylum Actinomycetota; class Actinomycetes; order Mycobacteriales; family Pseudonocardiaceae; genus Lentzea. Next base: position 38,205 of record NZ_LGDY01000036.1, read on the forward strand.
TTCGGGATCGCCGGCGGTGAACAGCCCGGCCAGGTAGTCCAGCGGGATGCGCAGGGCGTCGATGGCGCCGAACAGGTTGTGGGTGTCCTCGCCGTCGAACCCGGTGCCGGCCAGCGCGTCCACGACCGGCGACAGCGGCGGCACGTACCAGACCATCGGCATGGTGCGGTACTCCGGGTGCAACGGCAGCGCGACGCGGTACTCCTTGATCAACGCGTGCACCGGCGACCGCTGGGCGGCGGTGATCCAGTCGTGCGGGATGCCGGCCCGCTCGGCGGCGCGCACGACGTCCGGGTCGCGGGGGTCGAGGAACACGTCGAGCTGTGCCTGGTAGAGCCGCTGCTCGTCGGGCGTGCTCGCGGCCGCCCCGACGCGGTCGGCGTCGTAGAGCAGGACGCCGATGTAGCGCAGCCGGCCGACGCACGTCTCGGCGCACACCGTGGGCAGGCCCACCTCCAGCCGCGGGTAGCAGAAGGTGCACTTCTCCGCCTTGCCCGTGCGGTGGTTGAAGTAGACCTTCTTGTACGGGCAACCGGACACGCACATCCGCCAGCCGCGGCAGCGGTCCTGGTCGACCAGCACGATGCCGTCCTCGGCGCGCTTGTACATCGCGCCGGACGGGCAGGAAGCGACGCACGACGGGTTGAGGCAGTGCTCGCAGATGCGGGGCAGGTAGAACATGAACGTCTGCTCGTACTCCAGTTTCATCTCCCGTCCGAGCTTCTCCGCGACGGGGTCGGCGAGCGCGTGCTCGGGAGCGCCGCCGAGGCTGTCCTCCCAGTTGGGGCCCCAGCGCACGTCGACCGGCGCACCGGTGAGCGCCGACACCGGCCGGGCCACCGGGGTGTCGTCACCGAGCGGAGCGTCGGTGAGCGTGCGGTAGTCGTACGTCCAGGGCTCGTAGTAGTCGTCCAGCGCGGGCAGGTCGGGGTTGGCGAACAACGACAGCAGCCGCCGCACCCGGCCGCCCGCGGCGGGCACGAGCCGGCCGCGTCGCAGGGTCCAGCCGCCGCGCCACCGCTCCTGGTCCTCGTACCGCTTGGGGTAGCCGATGCCGGGCTTGGTCTCGACGTTGTTGAACCAGGCGTACTCGACGCCACCGCGGTTGGTCCACGTCTGCTTGCACGTGACCGAGCAGGTGTGGCAGCCGATGCACTTGTCGAGGTTCATCACCATGGCCAGCTGTGCCATGACCCGCATCAGTACTCGACCTCCTGGCGGCGCCGGCGCAGCACGGTGACCTCGTCGCGCTGGTTGCCGGTGGGCCCGTAGTAGTTGAGGGCGAAGGAGAGCTGCCCGTACCCGCCGACCAGGTGGGTCGGCTTGATCTGCAGCCGGGTCAGGGAGTTGTGGATGCCGCCGCGCTTGCCGGTGGTCTCGCTGCGCGGCACGTTCACCGTGCGTTCCTGGGCGTGGTACAGGAAGACCGTGCCGGTGGGCATCCGGTGCGAGACGATGGCGCGGCCGACCACCACGCCGTTGCGGTTGACGGCCTCCACCCAGTCGTTGTCGCGCACGCCGATGGCGGCCGCGTCGGCGGGACTGACCCAGAACGACGGCCCGCCGCGCGACAGCGTCTGCATGATGGGGTTGTCCTGGTACTCGGAGTGGATGGACCACTTCGAGTGCGGGGTGAGGTACCGGACGGTCACCTCGGGACCGTTGGGGCCCAGGCGGGGTTCACCGAACAGCCGGTGCAGGTCCAGCGGCGGCCGGTACACCGGCAGCTGCTCGCCGATCTCCGCGACCCAGTCGTGGTCGAGGAAGAAGTGCTGGCGCCCGGTGAGGGTGTGCCACGGCTTGAGGCGCTCGACGTTGATGGTGAACGGCGCGTACCGCCGGCCGCCGGACTCGTCGCCGGACCACTCGGGGCTCGTCACCACCGGCGCCGGCCGGGAACGGGTGTCGGCGAACGTGACGCGGTGCGCGCGGTGGTGCTCGACCAACGGGCGCAGCGGCTTGCCGACGCGTTCCTCCAGCGCGCGGAACGCTTCGTCGGCGAGGCGGCCGTTGGTGGTGCCGGACAGCGCGAGGACGGCGTCGGCGGCCTTGCGGTCGGTGTCCAGCGCCGGTCGTCCCGCCGCCGGGCCGTCAGTGACGACGCCGTTGTGCTCGGCGAGCCAGGCGAGCTCGGGGGCGACCTCGGCGGTCCACCCCTTGGTGCTCACGCCGAGCTTGTCCACCAACGGTCCCAGCGCGGCGAGCTTCGCGGCGATCGCGGTGTAGTCGCGCTCGACGACGGTGAGCACGGGGAAGGTCCGGCCGGGTACCGGCTCGCCGTCGCCGTCGCGCCAGTCGCGCACCACGCCGCCGGGCTGAGCGGTCTCACCGGGTGTGTCGTGCTGCAACGCGGTGACGACGAGGTCCCGGCGGGTGCCGAGGTGCGTGGCGGCCAGTTCGCTCAGTTTCGCGGCGATGGCGTGGAAGGTGTCGAAGTCGGTGCGGGCCTGCCACGGCGGGTCGATGGCGGCGTTGAACGAGTGCACGAACGGGTGCATGTCCGTGCTGGACAGGTCGTGCTTCTCGTACCAGGTCGCCGCCGGCAGCGTCACGTCGGCGAACAGGGTCGTGCTGGTCATGCGGAAGTCCAGCGCCAGCAACAGGTCCAGCTTCCCCTCCGGCGCCTCGTCGCGCCAGCGCACCGAGCGCGGCCGTTCGCCGGGCGGAGTCTCGCTCGCACGCGGGTTGCCGTCGGCGCCGAGCAGGTGCCGCAGGAAGTACTCGTTGCCCTTGGCCGACGAGCCCAGCAGGTTGGCCCGCCACACGGTCAGCACCCGCGGCCAGTTCTCCGGTGCGTCCGGGTCCTCGCACGCGAAGCCGAGCGCGCCCGACCGCACCTGGTCGAGCACGTGTGCCACCGGGTCGCGGCCGGCCGCCGCCGCCTCGTCGGTGAGGTCGAGCGGGTTGCGGTCGAACGTGGGGTAGGACGGCATCCAGCCCAGCCGCGCCGACTGGGCCAGGCAGTCGGCGACGGTGCGGCCCGCCAGCGATCCGGCCGAGCCGGGCCAGGTCAGCGTGTCGGTGGTGAGCCGGTCGTAGCGCCACTGGCCGGTGTGCGTGTACCAGTAGGCGGTCCCGATCATCTGACGCGGCGGGCGGTGCCAGTCCAGCGCGCCGGCCAGCGTCGCCCAGCCGGTGAGCGGACGGACCTTCTCCTGACCGACGTAGTGCGCCCACCCGCCGCCGTTGCGGCCCTGGCACCCGGTGATCAGCAGCAGCGTGAGGAACGACCGGTACACGAGGTCGGAGTGGAACCAGTGGTTGGTGCCCGCGCCCATGACGATCATGCAGCGCCCGCTGGACCGCATGGCGGTGTCGGCGAACTCGCGGGCTATGCGCGTCGTCCGCGCCGCGTCCACCCCGGTCAGCCGCTCGGCCCAGGCAGGGGTGCCGGGCGAGTCGGCGTCGTCGTACCCGGCCGGCCACTGACCGGGCAGGCCGGGCCGCGCCACGCCGTACTGGGCCAGCAGGAGGTCGAACACCGTGGTGACGAGCCGGCCGCCCACCCGGCGCACGGGCACGCCGCGCACCACCGCGTCGGCCCGGCCGTCCGGCGCGTCGAACCGGGGCAGCAGCACCTCGGCCGTTCCCTGTCCGTCGTGGACGGTCAGCTCGGGGGTCACGGCACCGAGGTCGAGGTTCCAGCGGCCGGGCTCGTCGGCCCAGCGGAAGCCCAGGGAACCGTTGGGCACCACGGGTTCCCCGGTGACGCGGTCCAGCAGGACGGTCTTCCACTCCGCGCCCGGTCCGGTGGCGCCGAGGTCGGCGGCGGTGAGGAACTTGCCCGGCACCAGGCCGCCGGCCCGTTCGGTCAGCGTGACCAGGAAGGGCAGGTCGGTGAACCGTCGGGCGTAGTCGCTGAAGAACGGCACGTCCTGGTCCACGAAGAACTCCCGCAGCACCACGTGGCCCATCGCGATCGCCAGCGCCGCGTCGGTGCCGGGGTGCGGGGCGAGCCACTCGTCGGCGAACTTCGTCGCGTCGGAGTAGTCCGGCGAGCACACCACGACCTTCTGCCCCCGGTACCGCGCCTCGGTCATGAAGTGCGCGTCCGGCGTCCGGGTCACCGGGACGTTGGAGCCCCACAGCATCAAGTAGGCGGCGTCCCACCAGTCGGCCGACTCGGGCACGTCGGTCTGGTCGCCGAACACCTGCGGCGACGCGGGCGGCAGGTCGGCGTACCAGTCGTAGAAGGACAGCATCGGGGCGCCGATCAGCGCCATGAACCGCGAGCCCACCGCGTGCGAGACCATGGACATGGCCGGGATCGGCGAGAACCCGGCGATCCGGTCGGGGCCGTGGCGGGCGATGGTGTGCACGTGGGCCGCGGCGACCATCTCCACCGCCTCGTCCCAGGACACGCGGACGAGGCCGCCCTTGCCGCGGGCCCGCTGGTAGACGCGGCGTTTGAGCGGGTCGTCCACAATGGACGCCCACGCCGTGACGGGGTCCTCGTGGACGCGGCGCGCCTCGCGGTACATCTCCACCAGCACGCCACGGGCGTATGGGTAGCGCACGCGCAACGGCGAGTACGTGTACCAGGAGAACGAGGCGCCGCGCGGACAGCCGCGCGGCTCGTACTCGGGCCGGTCGGGACCGGTGGACGGGTAGTCGACGTCCTGGGTCTCCCAGGTGATGATGCCGTCCTTGACGTAGACGTTCCACCGGCAGGAGCCCGTGCAGTTGACGCCGTGCGTGGACGGGACGACCTTGTCGTGACTCCACCGGTCGCGGTAGAACGCGTCGCCCTCACGACCACCGCGGTGGAAGGCGGCGCGGCCGTCGGCGGACACCTCGCCCGCGCTGAGGAAGCGGCCGGCCGACAGCACGAGCTCGCGCGGAGACGCAGGGACGGTGCGGTGGAATGCCGCGCACATGGCTGCCGTCCTTTCTCAACGGTGCAGCTTCAATAGGCGGATAATTTGCATGTAACTCTTCCCAATGCATCTGCGAAAGTACGATGTGACGCAGATCACGCCACTTTGTTTCTGCTTTAGGTTATTTTTGCTATTCCATTTGAACTGTGCCGGAAGAACCGATTCACTCGAATTGGCGACGCGACAGGTGCAACCGAGCGGATTATGGTGGGGTTGGTGCAAAGGGGGTCGGTCATGGGCGCCACATGCCTGCACGTCCGGGCGGCTGTCTGGGGCAGCGCGGACAACCGCATCGCGGTCCTGCTGGTGGAAATCGGTGGAGCGGATGACGAGGTGCTGCTCACCGCGCTCACCGCGCAGGGACTGAAGGTGATCACCGAGCTGGACCGGCTCGCACTGCCGGTGGCCGGCGCCTGGCGCGTTCGCGCTGGTGAGGACGCCCGAATCACGCTGACGTTCGCGCGGCGGACGGTGCTGCTCGACGCACCGGTGGAGCTGCCCGGTGTGTGGCGGTGGGCGGCCCGCCGCAGAGGGGCTGTCCTGCTGCTGGTCGGCGCGGATCTGGATCTCGCCGATCCAGACCCGGGACGCCGCCGGGACCGGCTGGCCGCCATCGCCGCCCGCGGCGCGCTCCTGGGTGCCGCAGTCTCTTTCGAGAGCGGAACCGCGAAGATGAGTACCGGGCTGCGCGAAGCCCGTCGAAAGATGACGTCTCGCGGTGTGAACGCAAGGTGAACTGCGCCTGAATTGTGTCCCGTCATTTGCCGTGCGGCGTGCTGGCCGACATTTCTGCTCCCATGTCAGTCGCGCACCGTGATATGACCGCCCCGATGGTGCGGGAGTTGATCCGAATGAGCGAACCCGATCGGGAACGACGCCGGGTGTCCATGTCGGCGGTCGACTCTGCGCGACCGAAACCGCGTCGTCGCTGAACCGCTCGAAGTAGCGGCTCAGCGACGACGCGGAGATCTCCGCCTATCTGTTCGAAGCGGGGGAGGGGACCGCGCTGGGAGGTGACGTGACCGTGGTCGTCGGCTCCGCGGACGACGGTGGCGTGGTCGTCACGCTGCTGGTCGATGGCGTGGTCGTCGTGGGTGCGTCGGACGAGGTGGTCGGACGGGGACTGCCCGTCGACGTGGCGCTGGGCGGTGGTGTGGTGGCCGGCGCGGTACCGGGCAGGGGGACGCCTTCCTGCCGGAGCACGTCGAGGATGCGGGACTTGGCATTCTCCAAGGCCTGTTGGATCTGCTGCGCGGTCATGCTCGGCACGTCTGCGGCCAGGCGGGACAGCTCGGCCCACACCGCTTCGAGCCGGGCTTTCGCCTGGGGGCTCAGATCTTCGGGAAGGCTGACGACCAGTTGTGAGGCCAGCGCGTACGTCACGCACTCGACACACGAGTGGTTGACGGCGACGGCGATGTTCTGCGGTACCACCACGTTCGCCTGGCCCACCACGAGGAGCACCTGGAAAGCGACCGCCACCGTCGTGCAGCCGCGGCACGAGGCCAGCGCGTATGCCTCGTTCCTGTTGTCCACCACGCCATCGGTCTCCCACACCAGGGCGAAGGACACCCTGTAGCGGACCGCGCCGTCGGTCGTGTTGACGGCCAGGACCTGGTTGTCACCCGGACGTGGGGGTTCCGGTCGGTCGAACGGGAAGACCCACGTCGGGGCGCCCGGCGAGACCGGCTCCAGGACCATCGCCAGGAGCGGCTTGTCCCTGCTGGGCAACGGTTTGCCGGCGGGCCACACGGTCTGGACGGACACCGGTTGCGCCGGTGTGGCAGGACCCGGACCCGACGCGGCGGCGGGCGCGACGTCGCCGACGGTGCCGCGCTCGCCGGGACTGATCGGCCGGTACCGGTCGGGTTGCGGCCACCACGCCCACGCCAGGCCCGCGAGCACAGCGATCGCGCACAGCACCACGAGCGCGCGCCGGCCGGGCTTGCCCTCGGTGGAGCGCCGGGCGCGGGTGACCAGCCGACCCGTGAGCCGGGCCAGCAGCAGGCCGGTGCCGAGCACGGGCAGCGCGATGGCGGCCACCCCGAGCACCCGCACCAGCACCAGCGCGAGGTCGCCCTCGCCCAGCGCCGAGTGCGCCGACCGCCACTGCTCACCGGCGCTGTGCCAGGCTGTCCCCGCCACTCGCGGGAACGCCAGCACCATCAGGACCGTGCTCGCCAGCAGGACCGGCACGACGACGAGCACCCACGTCGTCACGACCGCCCGCGCCCACGGCTTGAGGACCTTCGACTCCGGCTTGCCCCAGCGGTGCGGCAACAGGCCCAGCAGCGTGGGCTTGATGTGGTGGAACAGGTCGGGGACGCCGGTCAGGTCGGCGAGCACGTGGTAGCCGTCGTAGCGCACCGTGGGCGCGAGCTGGCGCACCATCTGGAGGATCTGCGTGGCGATCACCAGCAGCAGCGCGTCCCAGCCGGTCAGCCACCAGACACCGTGGACGGCGACCGCGACGAGCGCGTTGAAGTACAGCCCGCCCAGGTCGGTGCGCAGCCGGCCGGCCCGGCCGAGCCGGTAGCTGTCGGTGACGTCGGTGTAGAAGGCGGGCCACAGCAGGTAGAGGCCGAAACCCATCGCGCCGGGGGTCGCGCCGCCGTACCGCGCGGCGGCCGCGTGGCCGAACTCGTGGAAGCCCGCCGAGAGCACCGTCACCCCGAAGACGAGCAGCAGCAGGGCGGGTTGGTAGAACGCCTGGTGCGTGGCGCCGGCCAGGCCCTTGACGAACAGCACCCAGAACGACACCGCCGCGAACGCCACCAGCACCGGGGCCACCACGAGCGGGTGGAACAGCCGTGCGAACGGCGCGGTGACCCGCCGGGTGACGCCGGGCTCGCTGATCACGCGGCGCAGGCGCAGGCCGAGCAGCGGCTCGGCCTTGCGGTGCGTGGGTTGGGAGCCGTCGGGGAGCTCGAGCACGCCGAGCGGGCGAAGCTTGGTCTCCAGCAGGGCGCGCACGTCCTCCGCGGTGACCGAGCGGCCGATGGCCGGCCCGACGGCGGCGGCGATCGCCGCGTGGTCAGAGCGCCCGTCCACGGCTTCGAGAACCCGGTACAGCAGCGGGGTGAGCTGGAGGACCTGGCCGTCGGCGCGGCGGACCAGGGCCGGTGGGCGGCGGTAGCCGGAGCCGCGCATCTCGCCGATCAGCTCGACGTCGCGCGCCCGGCGCGGCGGGGTCGTGGTGAGCACGTCCGCGCCGGCCGGGTGTGGTGAGGCGTTCACGGGATCGCTCACTGGTCGATGTCGGACCTCTGCGCGGCATTCGCCTCGGCGGTGCCGTCGATGGTCTGGTGGATGATCGCCTGCTGCTGCGCCACGGCGGTCGCCTCCGAGCCCACGGAGCCGAGGTTGGCGGACACGGCGGCGTCGATCGGGGCGGCCACGTTGGCGTTCAGGGCCACCGCGCCGTTGATCGGGGCGGCCAGGTCGAGGTCGGCGGCGAGGTCGACGTCCACGTTGAGCAGGCCACCGTCCAGCGCGCCGGACAGGTCCGTGGGCGTCGGGACCTGCGCCCCGCCGGCCGGCGGCTGCGGGGCGGGGGCCGGGGACGCGCCCTGGTCGATGGCGCTGTCCTGGTCGGAGTTGGCGACCGCCTCGCCGGTGATGCCCTGCTGGATCGCGACACCCTGGTCGGCCATGGCCTGCGCGGTGGACCCGTCGGACAGCACGTTCGCGCCGACGGCGGCGTCGATCGGGGCCGCGATGTTGGCGTTGCCCGCGACGGCCAGGCCGATCGGCGCCGCGAGGTCGAGGGCGAGGTCCAGGTCGACGTTCAGGTCGAGCAGCGAGTACACCTCCTTGTCCGGCAACGCCGTGCCGCCCTCGGCGGCCAGCTCGTCCATCGACAGCGGGGGCAGCTTCGCCTCGCTCATCCGTCACTCCACTCCGTCGGCACGCCGACCGGACCTCGGCCGGCTGGTTGGTCCAGACCTTTGCCGTTCGCCGTGGCCCTGAAACGGCCGGAGCCCGTTGTGAGGAGGAAATCGTCCTGGTGGCGGCTGTTCATTACGCCGAATGACAGACGGTGAAAATGAAAGCCTTTCAGGACAGCGTGATTGCGTCGGCTGGTCGCGGTGCAGCTTGACCGTGCCCCAAGGGCAGGGGTTGCGATGGGTTTGCACATCACCGGATCAAACGTGCGGGGAACGACTATGCACTGGAAACATCGACTCGGCCGTGGCTGGGTTTTCGCGGCCGTGCTCGGCTTGAGCGTCCCTCTGGCCGCGCCCGCGATGGCCGACGCGCCGGCGGCCCGGCTGCAGTGGACCGCCTGTCCCGACGACGTGGTGGCAGGGGCCGCTCCGCGTCAGCTGCGGTGCGCCGTGGTGCCGGTTCCGCTGGACTACACCGACCCTGGCGGTGTCCAGATCAACTTGATGATCTCCCGGCTCGCCAGCACGAACCCGGGCAAACGCCGAGGCGTGCTGATCCTCAACCCCGGTGGTCCCGGCGGTTCGGGGCTGGTCCTGTCCGCGCAGCTGGCGAACAGAGGGCTGCCGACCGGTGTGCTGGACAGCTACGACCTGATCGGTGTGGACACCCGTGGTGTCGGCCGGTCCGCACCGGTGAGCTGCGCTTTCACCACCACCGGGCCGTACGTGGCCAACATCCCGCCCTACGCGGTCAACGACGCGGCGGTCACCGCGCAGGCCGCCGTGGCGAAGCAGGTCGCAGAGCAGTGCGCGGGCAACGACCGCGACAACAGGTTGCGCCACTTGACCACCGCGAACAACGCTCGCGACATGGACCGCATCCGGGCCGCGCTCGGTGAGCGGAAGACCAGCTTCTTCGGCCTCTCCTACGGTTCAGCCCTGGGAGCGGCCTACGCTTCGATGTTCCCCGAGCGGTCGGACCGGATCGTGCTCGACAGCAACGTCGGCGACACCCACCTCGACCAGGACGGCATGCGCCGCTACGCATTGGGCATGGAGCAGACGTTCCCGGACTTCGCCAAATGGGCCGCGGAACGACATGATGCCTACGGTCTCGGCAGGACACCCGAGCAGGTGCGCCGAACCTACTTCGACATTGCCGAAAAACTCGACAGGCAACCCGTGGACGGCCTGGACGGGTCACTGTTCCGGCTCAGCGTCTTCGGCCACTTGTTCGGCAAGTCGCTGTACACGAAGGCGGCGCAGCTGTGGCAGGCCCTGCTCCACGACACCCCGGCTACGCCGGGCCTGCTGGCAACCGCTAAAGCCGAGTTGCTGCCCACAGACAACTTCCTCACCGTGTTCCTCGCCGTGACGTGCAACGACGTCCAGTGGCCCACCGACATCGGCACCTACCGGCGCGCGGTGGCCGAGGACCGCCAGCGGTACCCGCTCTTCGGCGCGTCCGCTGCGAACATCAGCCCCTGCGCCTACTGGCCACACCGGCCGGTCGAGCCGCCGGTGCCGGTCAACGACGAGGGTCCGCGGAACGTGCTGATCCTGCAGAACCAGCACGACGTCCCCACTCCGCACCGCGGCGGCGAACTGCTGCGGGAGAAGTTCGCGAAGCGGTCTCGGATGGTCAGCGTCGAAGGCAGCGGCCACGGGGTCTACGTCGTGGGCGGCAACGCCTGCGCGTTGAACGTCACCACCACGTACCTGGTTGACGGCAGCTTGCCTCGAGACCAGCGTTGCAAGGCGTCCACGGACTAACGCGATGCGGCGCCCGGCTGAGCTCGCGACGGGAGACCCGAGCTCAGCCGGGTCGTCGACCGGCGAACCCCCCGGCCGACTTCCCGTTCTTGCCCGGCCACGGTCTGCGGGGGCCTGCTCACGCCACTCGGTGAGGAGGCGCTGTTCCGCGGCGTGTTCGCGAACTTCCTGCTCCGGTGGGGTTCCTGGGTCGGTGTGCCGGTCAGCGCGGCGATCTTCGCCGTCGCGCACGGCATCAACGACGTCATGCCGATCGCGTTCGTCGTCGGGCTCGGCAACGGGCTGCTGCTGCGGTTCTCCGGTTCCCTCTGGCCGGCCGTCATCGTCCACGTCGTCCACAACAGCCTGGGCATCCTCTACCACGGCGTCGTCAGAAGCTGAGCGGACTGCCGTCAGTTCTGCGCCTGCATCTGTGCGTGTGCGAGAGCGAGGGCCTTGAGCTGGGCGGTGTTGAACCGCTCGACGACAGCGGATCCGATCGCAGCCCCGGCGAGCTCCCGGACCCGCGTCACCTCGGAGCGCGGGTCCTTCATCCACGGGAACCGGTCGTGGCTGCGCTGGATCGACTCGGCCAGACGGCCCGCGAGGGACGTGATCGTCGCGTCGTCGGCGTCCTCGGGAAGACGGTCGAACTCCTCATCGGTGACAGGGTCGGTGGGCTCCGCCATCAACCGGCGGAGGTCGTCGACGGCGTGGTCGGGCAAAGCGCTGGAGCACACCGTCAACACCGCCCAGTCCTGCTCCGACAGCCCGTCGGCGACGCTCCCGAACGGTGCCGGCGAATCCAGTGGAGCACCATGCTCGTGCAGGACCGCAAGCTCTCCGCGAATCCGTTGCAGACGCTCGATCGTCTCCGCCAACTTGGCGTCGAGCGCGCGGAACGTCTCATCCGGATCACCGTCGTCACCTCCCATCGCCCGGATCTGGGCGAGTGGAAGGCCGATGTCGGTCAAGCGCTTGATGCGAAGCAGCCGTACCAGGTGAGCCACGTGGTACTGCTTGTACCCGTTGGGCGTCCGCTCAGGCAGGTCGAGCACGCCGATCCGGTGGTAATGCCGCACCGTTTTGACGGTCGTGCCAGCCAGCTCCGCCAGCTGCCGCGTGCTCCACACCGCACTCACCCTCCGCCGCCCGCTGTCGCACCGGACAGTCTAGAGACGACTGCCGGACAACGGCCGCAAGTCATCCGGCGGCAACCCGAGTCCGTCGTCGATCGAGTTCGACTGTCGATCGCGTCGAATTTCTCCGTCATTCGACACAATCGATCGACGTTCACCTTGACCGTCCGTTACAGCGCTGTTACGACTGATTTTGGGAGCGCTCCCAGTGTTTGGTGGCGGGTCAGGCACCGGGAGTGTCCCGAGCCCCTGCATGAAATCAACTTCCTGGAGAAGTCATGACAGAGCGCCAAGACCACTCGGAAACCGCCGGTTCGCAGCCCTTCCGGCGGCGGACCTTGCTGGCGGCGGGTGCCGCGCTGCCGGTGCTGGCGGTGGGGACGACGCCCGCCTCAGCGGCCACCTCGGTGGTCGTCGAACCGTCGAACGTGCAGCAGACGATCCTGGGCTTCGGCGGGATGAACCACACGATCTGGATCAGCGACCTGACCGCCGCCCAGCGTGAAACGGCGTTCGGCAACGGTGCGGGACAGCTCGGGTTCACCGTGCTGCGCATCCCCGTCCACGAGGACCGCGCCAACTGGAGCCGCGAGGTCGCCACGGCCCGGCGCGCGGTCGAGCTCGGCGCCAAGGTCATCGCCTCGCCGTGGAACCCGCCGGCCTCGATGACCGAGACCTTCTCCGGTGGCAAGCGGCTGCGTTACGCCTCCTACGGCGCCTATGCCCAGCACCTGAACGACTTCGTCGCGTTCATGGCGAGCAACGGGGTGAACCTGTACGGCATCTCGGTCCAGAACGAACCGGACTACGCGCAGGAATGGACGGCGTGGACCGCCAGTGAGATCGTCAGGTTCCTCCGCGAGAACGCGGGCTCGATCAACGCCAGGGTCATCGCTCCCGAGTCGTTCCAGTACCGCAAGAACCTCTCCGACCCCATCCTCAACGACCCCGTCGCGCTGGCCAACGTGGACATCATCGGCGCGCACCTCTACGGCACCCGGTCCGCTGACCTCCCGTACCCGTTGTTCCAGCAGAAGGGCGGCGGCAAGGAGCTGTGGATGACCGAGGTCTACCACCCGAACAGCACCGACTCCGCCGACCTGTGGCCGCAGGCGCTCGACGTGGGTGAGCACATCCACCGCGCGCTGGTGGACGGCCGGTTCCAGACCTATGTGTGGTGGTTCATCCGCCGCTCGTACGGCCCGATGCGCGAGGACGGGCAGATCAGCAAGCGCGGCGCCAACATGGCGCACTTCTCGAAGTGGGTGCGCCCCGGCTACTCGCGGATCACCGCGACCGCCAACCCGCAGTCGAACGTCTACATCTCGGCGTTCAAGAGCGGGGCCAGGATCGTGATCGTCGCCATCAACAAGAACACCTCACCGGTGGACCACGTGTTCACCATCCGCGACACCGCTTCCGCGCCGGTCTCGACCTGGCTGACGAGTGCGAGCGCGACCCTCGCGCACTACAACGACTTCACCATGTCCAACGGAACCTTCAACGCCCAGCTGCCGGCCCGCAGCATCAGGACGTTCGTCCTGAACTGAGGCTGTCCCTACGAGCCGACTCGCAGCGGCTCTCGTCGGGCGGCAACGGCCGGAAGTCCACAGTGAACACACGCTCGCCGTCGTGAAACTCGTCGAGTGCCTGGCGGGAGAACATGGTGTCATGGGGTCATGACGACGGAGGGCGAGCCGCTGACCAAGCAGGACTTCGAGGCACCGGCGCCCAAGGGCCTTCCGGAGTTCCGCCGCCGCGATGCCGAGATGCTCCGGGTGCCTCGATGACCCCCGGCGCGCGGCGCAGAAGCCGGAAGACGGGCCCGGATGTCGATGACGCCTGGCTGGCCGGGGTCGCCCAGGACGTGAGTGCTGCGGCGGGGGACGTGCCGGTTGACCTGCTGGGTGACTTCCTGCCGTTGCTCGCCGACGCCGCCGTGAACGGGCGCCGGCCACGGCGTTCGGAGCTGGAGGCGGTCGAGGCGCTCGGACGCCGTGCCGCGGAGCTGGGGGTGTCGGCCGGTAGTGCGGTGCAGCTGTACCTGTCGGCGTCCTGGCGGCTGTGGCGAGAACTTCCGGTGGTGGTCCGGTCGACCGACAGCGAGGTCGTGCGTGCCGCCGCCGAGGCGGTGATGCACGTGGTCGCCGACGCGGTCGCGATCCTCGCGGAGGGGTACAACTCGGCGCGGCGGCAGATGGTCAGGCGCGAGGAGACGTTGCGGCGGGAGCTGGTCGACGACCTGTTGCGCGGTGATGCCGACGTCGGTGGTGTCGTGGAGCGCGCGGAACCGTTCGGTCTGGACCTGGCCCGGCCGCACCAGGTCGGCCTGGCCGCACCGCGGCGGCGGCTGCCGGACGTCGACGCGGCGACCAGCTCGCTGGAACGCATCGTGCTGGACCGTCTCGGCGACCGCGACGTCCTCGTCGCCACGAAGGACGGACTGGTGGTCGTGCTCGCGCCGGGGGAGTCCGAAGCTCCGGGCCGGATGGATCTGGGTTCGCTGATGCGCGCCGAACTCGATCGGTTGCCGCGGGGGAGGCCGTGGCAGGTGGCCGTGGGCCGGGCGTATCCGGGGTCCTACGGCATCGCGCGTTCGTATGAGGAGGCGCGCGAAGCGCTGGCGATGGCGTCGCGGCTGCACCTCGACACCCCGGTGATCCGCGCCGAGCAGTTGCTCGTCTATCGCGTGCTGGTGCGTGACCAGCCGGCGATCGTCGACCTGGTGAACGCCGTCCTGGGGCCGCTGCGGACGGCCCGCGGCGGGGCGGAGCCGTTGCTGGCCACCCTGGAGACCTACTTCGCCACCGGAGACGTGGCGACCGAGACCGCTCGGCAGCTGCACCTGTCCGTGCGCGCGGTCACCTACCGGCTCGGCCGGATCAAGACGCTGACCGGCTACGACCCCACCGACCCCGGCCACCGGTTCACCCTCCACACCAGCGTGCTGGGAGCGAGACTGCTCGGCTGGCCCGGTGACGGGACCACCGACGGGGCGTGACCAGGTTGCCGATGACCGGCAACCTGATCAGGGACCGGTTGACCGGCCGGAGACGCTGCCGAACCCGGGGTGCGCGGGGCAGAGTTGAGGTCAACCAGCCGAAGTCCTCGACGAAGGAGGTTGACGTGCGTCGTGCTCCCATTGGCGCGGAACGGGACCTGCGGAGACGTGGCGCCTGCTACCTCCGGGAGACCGCGCAGCGGAACCGGGTCATCGACCACCTGCCCGCGTTGAAGGAACGGCTGGAGCGCGAACGAGCGTTCCGGATCGAGCAGCTCGCGGAGCTCGACGCATCGGCCTCCCAGCCCGGCGACCACGCCCTGCGCGAGGTGACCGACCAGATCACCGCCGCCGCCAGGATCGCGCTCACCGACATCGAGATCGCGCTCCTGCGCATCGACATCGGGTCCTACGGCCGCTGCCAGACCTGCCACGCGGACATCCCGTTCCGGTTGCTGGAGGCGATTCCCCAGCTGCGGCGCTGCCCGGCCTGCCAGCACGACGGCACGAGCGAGCTCTCCCGTCGTGGCCGGCCGCTCAGCCGGCGGCGTCATCGAGCACGTGCCTCTGCTCGACGGGGCTCGCCGACCGCGGCACAGCACAGGCAGGTGTGCCGTGCTCAGTGACCGCGAACGCCAGACGCAGTGCGAACGCACCCTCTCCGCCGAGGCCCCGAAGCTCGCCGAAATGTTGACGCGCGGTGGCAACGCCGCACCACACCTGGCGCCAGCGGAACCACGTGACTGACTGATCTCTGGCGGACTCGGCGGAGATCGCGCCGCCGTCGCGGGCGGCCTGCCCGCTGTCGCGACGTGTTCGGCGTGGAACCCGTGCTCGCGAGGCCGGGCTCGGCGCCGTGTTCCTGAGCCCCGCCCCGTGTCCAACGCACATCTTCGGCCTCGGCAGAGGAAAGGGAGTGACCATGACAGACGCAGCTGCGAACAAGCCGATCCTCGTGGGAGTGGACGGATCCCCGTCGGCCATCCACGCGGCGCGCTGGGCCGCCGCGGAGGCCGCCCGGCGCGGCACCCGGCTCGTGCTCGTGCACAGCGGCCCACCTCCTCCCGTGCACTCGCCACGGGTGGCCATGTCGACCGCGGAGTTCACCGCGGCGGTCCACGACCAGGGCCGTCACTGGCTGGCCACCGCGGCGGCGTCGGCGAAGGTCGTGGCACCGCACGTCGAGGTGAGCACCGACCTGGTGACCGGTGGGGCGACCGAGCAGCTCGTCGGACGGTCGGCCTCCGCGCAGCTCGTGGTCCTGGGCTCGCGGGGACTGGGCGGGTTCACCGGACTCCTCGTCGGATCGACCGCGGTCGCGGTCAGCACCACGCGCTCTGCCCGGCGGTCGTGGTGCGCGAAGCACAACCGCAAACTAACCGAGCGGAAGGCGCGCCGGTCGTGGTCGGCGTCGACGGCTCCGCTGCCAGCGACGCGGCGCTCGGGTTCGCGTTCGAGGCCGCCGCACTCCGCAACGCACCCGTGCTCGCCGTACGCGCCTGGCGTGACGACCTGGCCGATGCGATGCGGCTCACCGTGCTGACCGCGGCGAGCGTCGAGGCGATCGAAGCCGACGAACGACGGCTGCTGGCCGAGCAGGTCGCCGCCTGCGCCGAGGCCCACCCCGGCGTGCCGGTGCGGCGCCTGCTCACCCGCGACGGCTCGGCGGCCGCCCTGATCGCGCAGTCCGCGTCGGCACGGCTGGTGGTGGTCGGCACACGGGGCCGTGGCGGTTTCCGCGGCCTGCTGCTCGGATCCACCAGCCAGTCGCTCATCTACCACGCGGAGTGCCCGGTCGCGGTCATCCCACCGGCTCACCGGTGACCTTTGTGGAGGTGTCGGATGAAGGAGTTCTCCAGCACCACGAAGAGCCCGCCGCGTGGCACCTACCGGCTGCGGCTCGCCTCGCACGAGGTGCACGAACTGGGCAGGTACCTGTCGGCCATCGCCGCCAGGGTGCGGGCGATGACTGACAGGCCGGAGGGGCACCCGATCGAGAAACTCACCGTCGATCTGGCCGGTGCTCCCGCCGCCCCCGTGGCGCAGCTGGTCCTGCTCGGCAGGCTGCTGCGCCAGGCCCTCGGCGGTGGTGTCCTCCTCGAACTCGCGGGCGTGACACCGATGATCTACACCTCGCTCGTCGCGTTCGGCGTTCCACGGGACGTCACCGTGATCGACACGCGGGGCCGCCGGTGGGCCGCCTGAGCTCCGCGGCTGTCGCACCCGCTCAGCGGGGTTCGCCGAACCAGTGGCCGAGCGCCGGTTCGAGGTCGTCCGGCTTGCCCGCCCAGCACACGTAACCGTCCGGCCGGATGAGCATCGGCTCGGCATCGGCGCCCTGCCCCGTGCGGTCCACGCGGTCCTGCCAGGGGGCGGCGACGTCGGCGAACCTGTCGTCAGGGTCGATCAGGACGCCGCGTCCGCGCCGGAGCAGCTCGTGCGACCGGGTCGAGCCGAGATCGTGGTCCGGCGCGGGCAGACCGACGAGCGACTGCCCCTCGGCGCCCGGCATGGGGTAGCGGATGCCCATCCCGGACAGCATGTCGTCGAGGTGGTACTGCACGGCGGGCAGTTGCGTCAGGGCGGTGAACAGTTCCTTGAAGGCCATCAGATCGGGGTCGCGGGTGCCCTGCAGGTCCATCAGCAGGCTCTGCGCCTGGACGTTGTGCAGAACGGCGGCCGCGACGGGGTGTCGTTCGGCGTGGTAGGTGTCGAGCAGGTGGCCGGGGGCCCAGCCGTGCACCGCGGCCGCGAGCTTCCACCCCAGGTTCAGCGCGTCCTGGATCCCGGTGTTCATGCCCTGCGCGCCGAGCGGGAGGTGGACGTGGGCGGCGTCGCCCGCGAGGAACACCCTGCCGTGCCGGTACTTTGCGGCCTGCAGGGCCGCGTTGGTGATGCGGCGGGCGTAGCGCAGTTCGAGCAGTCGCACCTGAGAGCCGAAGACGGCACGTAGCCCGTCGCGGATCTCGTCCTCGGTGACCGGGACCTCGCGGGGCAGCGACCGGCCGGGTCCGCCCAGGGCGAGCCGGTGCAACGGCCTGCCCTGCGGATCGGTGCCGAGCGGGAACAGCGACACCCAGTGCCCGTCCTCGCTCCGGGCGTGCGTCATCGGCTGCTCGCAGCCGTCCAACCGCACGTCGGCGGCGACAGTGGTCATCGTGCCCGGCCGGCCGAGGAACTCCGCTTTCAGCAACGACCGCACGGTGCTGTGGCCGCCGTCGGCGGCGACCAGGTAGCGGGAGCGGACGACGGCGCCGCTCGCGAAGGTCGCGGTGACCCCGTCGCCGTCCTGGGCGAGGCCGGTCAGCTCGTGGCCACGACGTACGTGGAGGTCCTGTGCGGCAAGGTGTTCCTCGAGGAATCCCTCGATCACCACCTGCGGGATGGACCGCCACGGATACCGGTGCCGGTCCCGGGTGAGCGCGAGCGTCACACCGGCGAAGTGGGCGGTGCCGATGGGGTGATTTCCGGTGGCCAGCAACGGTTCCAGCAGCCCGCGCTGGTCGAACGCCTGCTGCGTGCGGGACTGCACGCCGCCCGCCTTCGACAACGTGCTGCGCTGCGACAGCTTGTCGACCAGCACGACAGGCACATCCGCCAGCCGCAGTTCGTTGGCCAGTGTCAGGCCGGTCGGGCCCGCACCGACGATGAGCACCTCGGTGTCCATGGTTTCTCTCCTCGTTGTGTCGATCACGACGAGAGCGACGCTCCGCCTGCCGACGCCGTCGCGCCAGAAACAAGCTCGATCACGTTGAGATCCGACATCCATTACGCTTTGGCCGGTGAAAAACGACTACGACGAGCTGGATCGTCGGCTCGTGCACGCCCTGCAGATCAACGGCAGGGCCCCGTTCAGCGTGATCGGCGAGGTTCTCGGCGTGTCGGATCGCACCGTCGCCCGCCGGTACGCCCGGTTGCGGGCGGCGGGGGCGGTGCGGGTGCTCGGCGGCGTCGACCCGACAGCGCTGGGCGCGGTGCTGTGGTTCCTGCGGGTGCGCTGCGCGCCCGCCGCGTCGATCCCCGTCGCCGAGGCGCTCGCCCGCCGCCCCGACACGTCGTGGGTGAGCATCACCTCCGGAGGCACGGAGATCACCTGCACGGTCCGCACCGAGAGCGAGGCGGACAGCGAGGCCCTGCTGCTGGCCAAGCTCCCGCGCACGCCCCGCGTGGAGGGAGTGACCGCGCACTCCGTGCTGCACATGTTCTACGGCGGCCCGGACAGCCTGGTCGCCAAGCTCGGGTCGCTGGACGAGGCGGCGGTCGAGCGGCTGCGGCCGCACCCGGTGCCCCATCGGCCGGGGCCGGTGCGGCTCGACGACGGGGACCGCAAGCTCATCGCCGCGCTGGCCGCGGACGGCCGGGCCGAGTTCGAGAGGCTGGCCGCGGCGACCGGCTGGTCACCGACGACGGTCCGGCGCAGGATGACCGAGCTCCGCGAACGCGGGGTGCTGTACCTGGACATCGACGTCGACGGAACCATGTTCGGCGTCGGCCCTCGCACCCTGCTCTGGCTCTCGGTCACCCCCGCGCACCTGGAGGAGGCCGGCGCGGCGCTGGCCGGGCATCCGGAGATCGCCTTCGCCGCCGCCACGACCGGGCCGACGAACCTGTTCGCGAGCGTGGTGTGCGCAGACCAGCGGGAGCTGTACCGGTACCTGACCACCCAGGTGGCCAAGCTGCCGGCCATCACACACGTCGAGACCGCGCCAGTGATCAAGACCGTCAAACGGGCCGCCACCTGGACCTGACGACCGAGCGGTGCGGCGGCCGGTTACGTCTGCCGGTCCCGAAGCCAACGGTGCCAGGTCTTCTGGGTGATCCTGACCTCCGGGTGCTTGGCCAGGTCGATGATGAAACGAGCCCTGAGCTGAACCACGGGGTCCTGCCCGTCGGCGAGAGCCGTGATGCGGGCGTGGAACTCCGTGCCGGCGACGTGCCGCACGAGGAGCGCGTACTTCCAATCCTTGCACCGGTAGGGGCGCTGGACCGCGTCGATGATCAGGTCAACGGCATCCGGCCGCATCTCGTCGGGCATGCCGCGGCGTCCCAGCTCACCGAGTACGACCTCCTTGCGTCCCCAGGGTGACCAGAGGTTCGCATCCCGCGAACGCCACTCTTCCGGATGTCTCGCTTCCCAACGCAGATACAGGACCACGAACGGCCAGTACGCCTCTCCACGGGTTTCGAGGAAGGCGTCGACGTACCCGAAGATCGTCTGATCGCGGTGCCGGCGGTGATCGGCCCGTGCCCGGTCCATCTCAGCGGCGAGGTGGGGCTCCCTCGGCGCCGGCGTTCCCGCCTGTGCCCACACGCGGTTGGACCAGTGCAGCGCGTCGAGGCTGCGCGCGACCAGCTGCCGGTGCCGTTCGAGGGCGCGGTGGCGAACGCGGTCGTCATGGGCGATCAGGTCGAACACCCACGCACCGGTGTCAGGCCCCCTGTACTTCACTCGCACAGTGTGGCATCGGCATGAGCATCCGCTCTGGAAGCGTCGGAGCGTGCGATGTCACTTCTGAGCTCCTTGTAACGAAAAACAGGCGCCGCGGATCAATCAAGTCATGAGCACTGGCCAGAACAACGGGGCAGGGCACGGCGCCACGAAGTGGATCTTGGCGCCGCTGGCCGTCCTCGCCGACGTGACCGCGGTCGTGGCGCTGATCAACCAGCGCGTGGGCGCGCAGCTCATCGTCGGTGTCTTCGTCCTGGGGATCGCCGGTGCCGCCGCCCTGTTCACGTCGCAGCGTTGGCTGAAGGCCACCGGCGTGGCAATGCTGGTCGTCGCGATCGCCGGTGGGGGCTTTCTGCTCGCCAGCGGGGTGAAGTACGAGGACGGGAACGCCGCCAGCGGCAGTTCGCCGACCACAGCTTCCGTGGCACCAGGCGGTGGCGTGACGCCCACGCCGGAAACCGGGCCGACGAGCGTGCCCCCACCCGCCACCGCCGCGCCCACCACGACCACGCGCGCCACGACCAACGTCCCCGCCAAGCAGGGCACGAACGTCCCCGCGCAGCCCGTGGAGGGCTGGTACAACCTCACCGGCTACGAGTCGGTGGCGTTCGGCAACGGGCACTACTCGGTGGAGTCGATCCGGATCGGCATCGGTGAGGAGACGTACTTCGACAGCATCCGGGGCTCCTAC
Source organism: Nocardia sp. NRRL S-836 (assembly GCF_001279525.1). GTDB lineage: Bacteria > Actinomycetota > Actinomycetes > Mycobacteriales > Pseudonocardiaceae > Lentzea. Next base: position 59,001 of record NZ_LGDY01000036.1, read on the forward strand.
AGCTCCTCCGCGGCGCAGCCGAACAACTACCGCACCTGGCTGACCGGTGGGAAGTGCACGCGGCTGTCGGTGTGGGTGGGGAAGGACGCGGCCTCGTCCCAGACGGCGGGCGTCGGGCAGTTCGTGGTCAAGGCCCAGGACACGCAGATCACCTCGCGGCAAGCCGGCATCAACGACGCGCCGCAGCACATCGACATCGACATCTCGAACGTGGTCAGGCTGACGCTGCTGGACATCAGAGGCGGTCGCGACGCCAACAACGCCTGGGGCACGCCGAAGGTGTACTGCACGGTCCCTCCCGGCAAAGCCCGCTGACCACCCGCCGCAGCGGCTTGGGCCGCCGACCACAACACGTCCGTAGACAGCACAGAGCCCGGCCGGATCGATGATCCGGCCGGGCTCTGGTGTGTCCGTGCTCGCCGCTGAGGGATCAGCGGCTGGCGTGCGGACTAGGCAGGAACGATGTTCTCGGCCTGCGGGCCCTTCTGGCCCTGCGTGATGTCGAAGGAGACCTTCTGGCCTTCCTGGAGCTCACGGTAGCCCTGGGCGGCGATGTTCGAGTAGTGGGCGAAGACGTCGGCGCCGCCCCCGTCCTGTTCGATGAAGCCGAAGCCCTTTTCGGAATTGAACCACTTGACGGTTCCGGTGGCCATGGTGCACTCCAAGCATGAACGTGGCACCCACACTGTGCGGGAGCCGGGTCGTCCGCCAGGGGCACTTAACACCAAAACGCCCGTGACCTGTGATCACGGGCGAAGGTACTTCGAGACCATGGCAGACGTCCCTAGTGTACACCGCCAGACCTCCGCAGCGCATCACCGGGCACCTCCGCGTCCTGGAACACGGCAACGTCGGTGCGCGGCAGCCGCCTGGAGACTCGGACGGCGCGCGTTGTGCGATCTCGGGGCACGGTGTCGGAAGTGGGCATCTGTAGAACTCGTGTAGGGGCCGTGTAGGTAATTGCAGTGTAATTCCGGGATCTATTTTTCCTGGAAGGAACGAAATTTCCGTGATGTTACTCAGAATGGGCAGAGCGGTCGCCGGCGTCACCGTCACCGTCGCCGTGCTCGCGCTCGTGCCCACCACCGCCCAGGCCGCCGCTCCCGCACTCGAACTGCCGTTCATCTGCGGTACTTCGTGGGTCGGCAACTCCGGCGCCAGCAGCGCGCACCGCAACAACGAGATCGACTGGAACATGTCCGGCACCACGGGCAATGAAGACCTCGGTGAGCCCGTGCTCGCCGCGGCGGCCGGCACCGTGAGCGCGGAGGGTGGCGAGACCTCCGCCTACGGCAACTACCTGGAAATCGATCACGGCGGCGGCTATTCGACGCTGTACGCGCACCTCGACAAGAAGTCGGTGCACGACGGCGACACCGTGCGGCAGGGCCAGGTGATCGGCACGGTCGGCAACACCGACGGCAACACCTCGGGCCTGTCCGCCCACCTGCACTTCGAGTTCCGCAACCGGGGCAGCGGCCAGAGCTATCCCGACTACATCCGGCCGGCCTCGTTCCACGGCGACCCGTTCGACTACGCCGGCGGCACCGAGACGTACGTCAGCCAGAACTGCGGCACGGTCAACCGCGCCGCCAAGAGCGTCAACGGCGACAGGTACGACGACGCGGTCGGCATCGACGCCTCCGGCAACGCGTGGCTCTACAAGGGCAGGGCGGGCGGGGGCTTCTCCGCCGCGGTCCAGATCGGCACCGGCTGGAACAGCTTCTCGCGCGTCGCCGTGAACGACTCCAACGCCGACGGCTGGGCCGACCTGTTCGCCATCCGCGACGGCTCGCTCTACTACTGGAACAACCGGGGTGACGGCACGTTCGCCGCGGCCCGCGTGGTCGGCCCCGGCTGGAGCGCCTACGAGTACGTGTCCTTCGTGGACATCAACGGTGACAACAAGGCCGACATCCTCGCCCGCGACGGCGGCAAGATGTACGTCTACACCGGGCAGGGCGGTGGCGCGTTCTCGGAGCGGTCGCCGCTCGGCGAGGGCTGGTCGAGCTACGCCCGGCACACGGGCGGTGACGCCGACGCGGACGGCGACGGCGACATCTGGGCGACCAACGGCTCGGGTGAACTGTTCTTCTGGCGCAAGGACTCCGGCGGTTACGCGACGGCCGAGCAGGTCGGTAGCGGCTGGAACGGCTTCCGCCAGGTCGTGTCGATGGACGTCAACGGCGACGCGAAGGCCGACCTCGTGGCCGTTCGCACGTCGGACAACACGCTCTGGCAGTGGCTGGGCGGCGGCGCGGGCAGGTTCGGCAGGGCGACGCAGATCGGCCACGGCTGGTCCGGCTTCGACCTGGCGGTGAACTGACGTGCGGACCCTGTCCGGACTTCTGGCCACGACCGCCGCTCTGACCTGTTTCGCCCTTCCCGCTCAGGCCGCCGGTGACATCGACCTGTGCGTGTCCAACGGCCGCACCGCCGGGTTCACCGGTGAGAAGCTCGTCGTCGCGGTGGCGGTCGGCATGGCGGAGTCCCGGTGCGACCCGCTCGCCCGGTACGTGAACAGCGACAGCCACAACTCGGTCGACCGCGGCCTCTGGCAGATCAACGACTACTGGCACCCCGAGGTCAGCGACTCCTGCGCCTACAACGCCGCGTGCAACGCGCGGGAGGCGTACCGGATCTCCGACCAGGGCACCGACTGGACGCCGTGGTCGACCTACAAGTCCGGCCGCTACAAGGAGTTCGTCGACGACGCCCGCGCGGCCATCGGCTCTCCGCCGGCGCCCGTGCTCGCGTCCAAGAGCGTGAACGGCGACAAGTACGACGACGCGCTGGGGGTCGACCCGAACGGCAACGCGTGGATCTACAAGGGCCGTGCCGGCGGCGGTTTCGCGGCCGGCGTGCAGCTCGGCGTGGGCTGGGGGAAGTTCACCCGCATCGGCATCGGCGACTCGAACGCCGACGGCTGGGCGGACCTGTGGGCCATCAGCGACGGCACGCTCTACTACTGGAACAACCGCGGTGACGGCACGTTCGCCGTGGCGGCGACCGTCGGCACCGGCTGGGCGTCCATGGAGAACGTGGCCTTCGGCGACGTGAACGGCGACAACCGAACCGACATCCTGGCCCGTGACGGCGGCAGGATGTACCTCTACGTCGGCCGCGGCAACGGCAGGTTCGCCGAGCGCGACCTCGTGGGTGCCGGCTGGGCGTCGCTGTTCCGGCACACCGCCGCGGACGCCGACGGAGACGGTGACGGCGACATCTGGGCGACCAACACGGCCGGTGAGCTGTTCTTCTGGAAGCGCAGCGGCGCCGACTTCGCCACCGCGGTGCAGGTCGGGCAGGGCTGGAACGCGTTCCGGCAGATGACGTCGATGGACGTCAACGGCGACGGCAAGGCCGACCTCGTGGCCATCCGCACGGCGGACAACACGCTGTGGCAGTGGATCGGCACCGGGACCGGTGGGTTCGGCGCCGGCACGCAGATCGGGCACGGCTGGAGTGGCTGGGATCTGGCGGCGAACTGAAGGCTTGAGGCCGGCACCCTCTCGCGGGGCCGGCCTCCTGTCGTGCCTGCGGCACCTGAATCGCGGGGTCGAGCCGGTGCTGGTGGTCGCCTGCCTGAGACCCGTGGGATCCGCTGACGTCGAAACTGGCCTGGTCAGTTGTGAGCTGCTGGTCCAGGCGTTGTGGTGTTACTGCCACCATGTGCACGAGGAGGTGGAACAAGGATGTGATCCAGTTGTGCCACCAGCGAGTTGGGCAAGCACCTGACGACGGCGCTGGAGTTGCTGCGGGACACGAGCGGAGGATGATCAGGTGGACCTTGCCAAGAGCGTGCTGGTCGTCGTGGATGTGCAGAACGGCTTCGTCTCCAGCAAGTCGGCGCCCATCGTTCCGCGCGTGGTCGATGTCGTGCGTCGCTGGGAAGAAGTCGGCGGCGCGACCGTGTTCACCCGATTTGTCAACCACCCCGGGTCCCCCTACGAGCGGCTGATCAACTGGTCGCGGATGCAGAAATCTCCTGAGATCGACATCGTCGTCGACCTGGTCCCGGCCTCCCAGCGCGCGGTCACAGTGCTGGACAAGCCCATCTATTCGCTGTTCACCGAGGAAGGCGCCGCGACAGTGGCGCAACACGGCTGGACCGACATCGTGATCGTTGGGATAGCCACCGAGTCCTGCGTGCTCAAGACAGCCTGTGACGCGTTCGAGCGCGGATTGACACCCTGGGTCGTCAAAGATGTGGTCTACAGCCATGCGGGACAGGAGGCACACGAGGCGGGCCTCCTCGTGACCAGCCGGTTCATCGGGCGCCGCCAGCTCATCGACGCCGATGACCTGTTCTCGGAGAAGCTGGTGGCGACCTCGTGACGCGGCCGGTAGCGGTGATGGACATCGACGGCACCGTGGCCGATGTCCGGCATCGTCTGCACCTCCTCGACTCCGACTCGCCAGCCAAGTGGACGGACTTCTTCGACGCGGCCGGCCACGATCCGGTGCTCTCGGATGGTGCCGAGTTGGCGCACGAGCTGGCTGTAGACCACGACATCGTGTGGCTGACCGGTCGGCCGGTGCGGCTGGCCGAGCTGACACGTCGATGGCTCGCTGAACAAGGCCTGCCACCAGGCGAACTGGTGATGCAACCGCACGGGGACAAGAGACCTGCTCGATTGGTCAAGCTTGAACGCGTTCTCGAGCTGCAGCAGCGGCGCGCGGTCGCTCTGGTCGTGGACGACGACCCCCGCGTCGTCAACCAGCTCCGGGAAGCCGGACTTCCCGTCCAACACGCCACCTGAGCACCTCGGCTCGCGCGGGGTGCGGGCGGCGATCAGCTACTGGAGACGGTGATGTCCGCGACGCCCCAAAAGCAGTTCGAGTCGGCCCTGGAGCGCGTCGTACCGCCGAGGTAGTTGCTCTGCCAGTTGCCGTAGTACGTGAGGCCCCAGGTGCACTTGACGATGGCTCGCCAGTTGTTGCCCTGCACGCCTGTGCACTCCACCACGCCGTCGCCGTCGGTGGTGGCCAGTGTCCTGCAGCTCAGGGCCCCGTACCCGAACGAGGTTCCAGGCGGGAGGGCCGAGGCCGCGGGTGCCGCGACGAGGGCGACCCCGGTCAGCGTCGCGGCAACGGCCGCGGCGGTGGCGAGACGGCGGGTGAGGTGCCGCATGGCTTGCTCCTTCTCCGATCAACGGGACGGGGGTTTTCCGCGCCCGAACCGATCGTCCTGCAGGGGAGTGGCACGCCCCAGGACCACTGTGCGGCTGCTCGCGGTGCACCACTTCGGTCGGTGGTGAGCGCCGCCCGGCGGGATGGGACCGGTCCGCAGCGCCGAACGATTTGAGGCTGGACCGGTACCGGACTTCTCAACTGCGTCAAGGCGCTGCAACCGGGCGACACGCCCACTAGATGTAGTTGCTGATCACTCGACCACGCCCATGTATTGTGCCGCCCTAGCTGGTTCGGCCGATCATCCAGATCGGTCGTCGCAAGAGGGAACCCGGTGTGAGTCCGGGACTGCCCCGCAGCGGTGAACGGGAACGAAAGTCGTCAGAAGCACTGGACGAGGGTGTCTGGGAAGCGACGGCCGGTAGGAGCCGAGAAGGCGTGCCCGTGAGTCCGAAGACCTGCCAGCGACCCGCACGCGCCTCGCGTGCGGGCGTCCGAGGCCCCGAGGGAGGGCGGGAGGACGTGGCGGTCGCGCGCGCCCGTCCACTCCTCGCTGCTCTCGTGGCCACCCCGAGCTCGCGAGGAGAGAGCTGTGACGGCGGTCGACACTGTCACCACCACGATGCGCGTCAAGAGGCGCGACGGTTCACTGGAACCGGTTGACCTGAACAAGATCGTGCGCGCGGTCGAGCGCTGCGCGGTCGGCCTGCGCGACGTCGACCCGGTGCGCGTCGCCACCAAGACCATCAGCGGGCTGTACGACGGCGCGACCACCGAGGAGCTGGACAGGCTCTCGATCCAGACCGCGGCCGCGCTCGTGGCCGAGGAGCCCGAGTACTCGAAGCTCGCGGCCGGTCTGCTGGCGGTTCTCATCGAGAAGGAGGTCCGCCGGCAGGGCGTGCGGTCCTTCAGCCAGAGCGTCGCCCTCGGGCACGCCGAGGGCCTGATCGGCGACGCAACCGCGGCGTTCGTGGCCGCCAACGCCCAGGAGCTGGACGACGCGGTCGACCTCGACGGGGACCGGCGGTTCGAGTACTTCGGGCTGCGCACCGTCTACGACCGCTACCTGCTGCGCCACCCCGCGAGGCGGTCGGTGATCGAGCGGCCGCAGTACTGGCTGCTGCGCGTCGCGTGCGGTCTCTCGCGCACCGCGGGCGAGGCCGTCGACTTCTACCGGCTGATGTCGTCGCTGGCGTACCTGCCCAGCTCGCCGACGTTGTTCAACTCCGGTACCCGGCACACCCAGATGTCCTCCTGCTACCTGCTCGACTCCCCGAAGGACGAACTGGAGTCGATCTACGACCGGTACGCGCAGATCGCGCGGTTGTCGAAGTACGCCGGCGGCATCGGCGTGCAGTGGTCCCGCGTCCGGTCGCGTGGTGCGTTGATCCGCGGCACGAACGGCCACTCCAACGGCATCGTGCCGTGGCTGCGCACGCTCGACGCGTCGGTCTCCGCGGTGAACCAGGGCGGGCGCCGCAAGGGCGCTGCCTGCGTGTACCTGGAGACGTGGCACCCGGACATCGAGGAGTTCCTGGAGCTGCGCGACAACACCGGCGAGGACGCGCGCCGCACGCACAACCTCAACCTGGCCAACTGGATCCCGGACGAGTTCATGCGCCGCGTCGAGGCCGACCAGGACTGGTCGCTGTTCGACCCGGACGAGGTGCCCGAGCTGGCTGACCTGTGGGGCGACGAGTTCGACCGCGCCTACCGCGGCGCCGAGGAAGCCGGCAGGGCGGTCCGCACGGTCAAGGCCCGTGACCTTTATGGACGGATGGTCCGCACGCTCGCCCAGACCGGCAACGGCTGGATGACGTTCAAGGACACCGCCAACCGCACGTGCAACCAGACCGCGTCGCCGTCGAACGTCGTGCACCTGTCCAACCTGTGCACGGAGATCCTCGAGGTCACCAGCGACGAGGAGACCGCGGTCTGCAACCTCGGCTCGGTCAACCTCGGCGCGCACGTGGCCGACGGCGGAATCGACTGGGAACGCTTGCGTTCCACGGTCCGCACCGCTGTCGTGTTCCTCGACCGCGTGATCGACGTCAACTACTACCCGACCGAGCAGGCGGCGCGCTCCAACCCGCGCTGGCGCCCGGTGGGGCTCGGTGTCATGGGCTTGCAGGACGTGTTCTTCAAACTGCGCCTGGCCTTCGACTCGCCAGAGGCCCGCGAGCTCTCGACGCGCATCGCCGAGGAGATCTACCTGACGGCACTGGAGTCGTCGGCCGAGCTGGCCGCGTCCGCGGGCGCGCACCCCGCGTTCGCGGAAACCCGTGCCGCCAAGGGAGATCTGCAGCCCGATCTGTGGGGCGTGACGCCCACGCAGACCGAGCGCTGGAGCGCGTTGCGGGAGCGGGTCAGCGAGCACGGGCTGCGCAACTCGCTGCTGATCGCCATCGCGCCCACCGCGACGATCGCCTCGATCGCCGGCTGCTTCGAGTGCATCGAGCCGCAGGTGTCGAACACGTTCAAGCGCGAGACGCTGTCCGGTGAGTTCCTGCAGATCAACTCCTACCTGGTGCGCGAGCTCAAGTCCCGCGGCCTGTGGACCGACGCGGTCCGCAACCGCCTCAAGCAGGACGACGGTTCGGTGCAGGGCATTGGCGAGCTACCGGCCGAGGTGCGCACGCTCTTCCGCACCGCGTGGGAGCTGCCGCAGAAGGCGTTGATCGAACTGGCCGCCGCACGCGGCCCGTACGTCGACCAGAGCCAGTCGCTGAACCTGTTCGTCGCCTCGCCGACGATCGGCAAGCTCTCCTCGATGTACCTCTACGCCTGGAAAGCCGGGCTCAAGACCACGTACTACCTGCGCTCCCGCCCGGCGACGCGCATCCAGCAGGCCACCGTGCCGACCGTCACGTCGGCCGACGCCGTCGCCTGCTCCCTGGAAAACCCCGAGTCCTGTGAGGCCTGCCAGTGACCACCCTCGCCAGCACCAGCCGCAAGAACGCCCTGCTCGACCCCGGCATGGACCTCACCCTGCGGCCCATGCGCTACCCGCTGTTCTACGAACGCTTCCGTGACGCCATCAAGAACACGTGGACCGTCGAGGAGGTCGACCTCCACTCCGACCTGGCCGACCTCGGCAAGCTCTCGGAGGCCGAGCGACACCTCGTCAACCGGCTCGTGGCGTTCTTCGCCACCGGCGACACCATCGTCGCGAACAACCTCGTGCTCAACCTCTACGAGCACGTCAACGCACCCGAAGCGCGGCTTTACCTGTCACGGCAGCTGTTCGAGGAGGCCGTGCACGTCCAGTTCTACCTGACGCTGCTCGACACCTACCTGCCCGACGAGAACGACCGCGCCGACGCGTTCGCCGCCGTCGAGACGATCCCGTCGATCCGCGCCAAGGCCGAGTTCTGCTACAGGTGGATCGACTCGATCTCGGACCTGAAGCAGCTGGAGACGCGGGAGGACCGGCGTTCGTTCCTGCTCAACCTGATCTGCTTCGCCGCGTGCATCGAGGGCCTGTTCTTCTACGGCGCCTTCGCCTACGTCTACTTCCTGCGCTCGCGCGGACTTCTGAACGGCCTCGCGTCGGGCACCAACTGGGTGTTCCGCGACGAGTCGATGCACATGGCGTTCGCGTTCGACGTCGTGGACACCGTGCGCCGCGAGGAGCCGGACCTGTTCGACGACGCCCTGCACGAGGAGGTCAGGCAGATGCTGCGCGAGGCCGTCGACGCCGAGGTGCAGTTCGCTGAGGACCTGCTCGGCGGCGGCGTGGCCGGCATGTCGGTGACGGACATGCGCTCATACCTGGAGCACGTCGCCGACCGGCGGCTGCAGGTGCTCGGGATCGAGCCGATCTACGGCTCGAAGAACCCGTTCGCGTTCATGGAGCTGCAGGACGTGCAGGAGCTGTCGAACTTCTTCGAGCGCCGGGTGTCGGCCTACCAGGTCGGCGTGACCGGCACGGTGTCGTTCGACGAGGACTTCTAGGAGCTGTGGCCTGGGCCGAAGCGACCACTTCGGCCCAGGTGGCGCAGCGATCCGTGCCGGTCGCCACCTGCCGGGGTCGCTATCGCCACTAAGTTGCAGTAGTCCTAGAGTGACAGCTGTTCGAGGAACGCTGAGCGAGGTCGATGGGTGGCGAGGTCGTGAGATCGATGTCCGGTGTGAGCGACGCCTTGCTCCTCGCGGGGACGTCGCTCTTCGCGGGTTCGGTCGTGTTCCTGCTGGCTGTCCTGCTGGGCAAGGGCGAGCCCGCTACGCCGCGCGCGGCGAGTCGGCTTGCCGCCAAGGTCCGCGTGAACCGCGTTGTTCTCGTCGTCTCGGTCGTGCTCGTGTGCGCCGCCTGGTGGCTGGAGCCGTAGCGGCTGATCGCCACGACGGCTGCTCTTTGTAGCCTCGGCGGCGTGAAGGACGATCATCACGGCGTCACCACGACACGCACCCACTCGGTGCTCGTCATCCTGTTCGACGGTGTGCAGCCCCTCGACGTCGCAGGCCCTCTGGACGTGTTCTCGTTGGCAGCGCATTGCGCCGGAACAACGGACACTCCGCCCTACGTCGTCCGCACGGCCTCACTGGGCGGCGGAACGATACGCACGGCCGGTGGCCTGCGGATGACCCCGGACCTCGACCTCGCCGATGCCGAGACCCCCGACCTGCTCCTGGTACCGGGCGGTCCCGGCGTGGAAGACGTCGACGAACGGCTCGTCGCGTGGCTGCGTGAGCGGGCTCCTGGTGCGCGGCGAGTGATGTCGGTGTGCACGGGGGCGTGGCTCTTGGCCGAGGCCGGTCTCCTGAACGGCAGACGGGCGACGACGCACTGGGGGTCGTGTGCTCACCTCGCCGACAGGCACCCCGAGGTCCGGGTGGAGACCGAGCCGATCTTCGTCCAGGACGGGCCGTTCTACACGTCGGCAGGTGTCACCGCGGGCGTGGACCTCGCCATCGCCCTGGTCGAGGAGGACTTCGGCCGCGCGGTGGCCCACGAGATCGCCCGGCTGCTGGTGGTGTTCCTGCGCAGGCCGGGAAACCAGGCCCAGTTCAGTGCGCAGCTGTCGGCCCAGGCCGCGTACTCCGATCCGCTGCGGGACGTCCAGCACTGGGCCACCGCGAACCTCGCGGCGGACCTGTCCGTTCCGGCGCTGGCGGGAAGGGCCGGGCTGTCACCACGTCAGTTCGCCCGCGCGTTCGCCGAGCAGGCCGGCGTGACGCCGGGCCGTTTCGTGGACCTCATCCGGCTGGAGGCCGCGCAACGCATGCTGACCGACACCGGGGAAGGGGTGCTGCGGATCGCGCGCCGGTGCGGATACGGGACGCAGGAAGGGATGCGCCGCGCGTTCATGCGCGAGCTCGGGGTGTCGCCGACGGAGTACCGGCGCGGCCAAGCCTGATCTGCGGCGCATGGCAGATTCGTTGGGCTGCATGGCATAGGCGTGGCGACACAGCGCACCTATCGTCGTCCATGTCGATCACCGCCCTCCGCAACCGGCTGGTCGCCACCACATCCCGACCGGAACACCGTCTGACTGAAGGGTCCCGTCATGCAGGTCGCCATCGTTCTCTACCCCGGCTTCACCTCGTTGGACGTCATCGGGCCCTACGAGGTCCTGGGCCGCCTTCCCGACACCGAGGTCGTCTTCGTGGCCGAGCGGCCGGGCCTGGTCGTCAACGACCTGAAGAGCCTGTCGATCGACGTCGTCGCGACCCTGGCCGACGTCACGACACCCGACATCGTGCTCGTCGGGGGAGGCCCCGGCCAGATGGAGCAGATGTCCAACCACGCCTTGCTGGAGTGGCTGCGCACGACCGACCGGACCAGCAGCTGGACGACGGCCGTCTGCTCCGGCAGCTTCCTGCTCGCCGCTGCCGGGCTGCTCGACGGCCGCAGGGCGACCACCCACTGGGCCGCGCTCGACCAGTTCGCCCAGTTCGGCGTGACGCCGTCGAAGGAGCGGGTCGTCGTCGACGGTCATTACGCGACCGCGGCCGGCGTGTCCGCCGGCATCGACATGGCCCTGACCCTGTCCGGTCTGATCGCGGGCGACGACGTGGCGCAGACGGTGCAGCTCATCATCGAGTACGCGCCGGAGCCGCCCTACAGCGCGGGTTCGGTGGACACCGCTCCCGCGGCCGTGGTCGAGAACGCGAAGCGGGTGATGGCAGGCTGAGCGCCCAACGGCCCGCACCGCGTCGAGGATCACGTCAGGTGCGCGGGAACTGATCGCGGTCTTCCGCCGACTACCGGTGTGTGACGAGCTGGAATGTGCCCCCCGCCGTGGCCGGATCCGGGCGGATGTTGGCGTCGCGGCCACTTCCTGTCGCCGTGTTCGGACGGTGACGATTGACGCCGTCAATTGCCACCGGCGGTGAGGGAGGCTGGTCTTGCGAGTCCACATCGTCGTCTTCGACGGCATGGACGACCTCGACGTCGTCGGACCGTTCGCGGTGCTGGGCATGGCGGCGCGGGCCGGGCTCGGGGTGAGCGTGGGCCTGACCGCGCCGGGCGACCCGTCGCACGCGACGACGCGGGGTGGGCTGCCGCTGTACCCCGGGCCATGGGCCCCACAGGACGCGGACGTGCTCATCGTGCCCGGTGGCGGGTATGCGCCGGGCGAAGGCGCCGGTGTGCGCGCCGAGATCGCCGACGGCCGGCTGCCGGCCGCACTGGCTGACGCCGTACGCCCCGATCTGGTGCTGGCGTCCGTGTGCACCGGCGCGTTGCTGCTGGCCGCGGCCGGATTGGTGACCGGCCGTCCGTGTACCACGCACCACCGGGCGGCCGGCGATCTGGTGGCAGCCGGTGGAGTGCACGTCAACGCGCGGGTGGTCGATGACGGCGACCTCGTCACGGCCGGTGGCGTCACGTCCGGGCTGGACCTCGCGCTGTGGCTGGTGGAACGGTTCCGCGGGCCTGAGGCGTCGGGGATGGTGCAGCGCGCGATGGAGTACGAGCGACGGGAACCGCTGTGGCTGCGTGCTGACGAAGGTGCGGAGAAGTGAGGAGCGACCGCCCGGTGAGGCGAGCAGTTCTGGTTCTGGCCGCGGTGCTGCCGCTGGCCGCGTGCGGGACCGCGATCCCGTCGTCCGCGCCGACGACTGTCGCGAGTGGACCGGTCACCGTGAAGGACTGCACGGGCAAGGACGTCACGTTCGACAGGACACCGGAGCGCGTTGTCACGCTCGACGGCTACGCCGCGCAGACCCTCGTGCGGCTCGGGGTGGCGGACAAGGTCGTGGGCACCGGGTTTCCCGCGCCGTTCGGCGTGGACGTCGCGCCGCACGCGGAACGGCTGGCGAAGATCCCCGTGCTCGCCGAACGGGTGCCGGTGAACGAGGTCGTGGCCGCGCAGCAGCCGGACCTCGTGCTGACGAGCTTCGAGTCGTTCGGCGGCCCGCCCGGCAGTCCCAAGGAGGCCGACCTGGCCACGATGAGGGCCAAAGGGCTCACGTCCTGCCTGAAAGGCGCTGACGGCGGACCACTGACCGATCTCACGCCCACCTACGAGTACGTGCGCAAGCTCGGCGCCGTGTTCCGGGTGGAGGACCGCGCGGAGCAGCTCGTCACGGAACTGGAGAGCCGCGCCAAGGCGATCGCGGCCAAGGTGCCGGGCAGCAAACCAAAAGTGCTCGTACTGCAGGACAACCCGGTGGCGGGCCAGCCGCTGCAGACCTCGGGCGCCGGCACCATCGCGCACGCCCTGATCTCCATGGCCGGTGGGCAGAGCATCTTCTCCGACGTGTCCTCGATGCACGCGAAGATCTCACCGGAGGAGGTCGTCCAGCGTGATCCGCAGGTCGTGTGGGTCATCACGGACTACACGTTCGCCAAGCTCAAGGGCCAGGAACTGGTGGCGGCGGTGAAGACCAACCCGTTGCTGGCCAACACCACCGCGGGCAAACAGGGAAAGGTCGTCTCCACCTCGCAGTACCTGGTGTCGTTCCCCAGCCCGCTCAACCTCGACGGCCTGGAACAGCTCGCGACCGCCCTGCACGCCGGCTGACATGACCGCCACCATCACCAAGCCGCCCCCTGCCGTCCACCGCCGGCGGGCCGACGTCGTGCCCTACCCGGTCCTGCTCACCGTCTCGGCGGCGGCTCTCGTGGTGTCGACGCTGCTCGCCACCGGCGTGGGGCCGGTCGGCGTGCCGGCCGGCGAGGTCGCCCGCATCCTGGCGCACCACCTGGGCGGTGGGGGAGACACCGGTGCGGCCGCTGACCTGATCGTGTGGCGGATCCGGTTCCCGCGCGTGCTGCTCGGTGCCGTGGTGGGTGCGGGGCTCGCGCTCGCCGGCGCCGTGGTGCAGGGCGTCGTGCGCAACCCGGTCGCCGACCCGTACCTGCTCGGCCTGTCCCACGGCGCGTCGGTGGGCGCCGTTCTGGTCCTGACGACCGGTGCCGCGGTGCTGGGCGCGTTGACCCTGCCGCTCGCGGCCTTCGCGGGTGCCACGGCCGCGATCGCCGTGGTGCTCGTGATGGCACGGCACCGAGGACGGTTGCTGCCGATGCGGCTGATCCTCGTCGGCGTGGCGTTCGGGCACCTGTTCGCGGGTGTCACCTCGTTCATGCTCGCCCGCACGGACTCCTCCGCCGCACAGCAGCAGATCATCTTCTGGATGCTCGGCGGTCTGTCGGGGGCGCAGTGGGCCACGCTCCCCGTGACCGCTTCGGTCGTCGTGGGCGTCGGTGCGCTGTTGATGGTGCGGGCACGGCGGCTCAACGCGCTCGTGCTCGGTGAGGAGGCGGGCGCCGCGCTCGGCATCAACGCCAGCCGCCTGCGCTGGTACCTGTTGATCCTCACCACGTTGCTGACCGGCACGGTCGTCGCGGTGTCGGGCGGCATCGGGTTCGTCGGCCTGATCGTGCCGCACCTCGCACGCATGCTCGTGGGCGCGGACCACCGGCGGATGCTGCCGGTCACCGCGTTGCTCGGCGCGTTGTTCCTGCTGTGGGCCGACGTGGCGGCGCGAATCCTGATCGCACCGGCCGAGCTGCCGATCGGCATCCTGACCGCGTTCCTCGGCGTGCCGTTCTTCCTGCTCGTCATGCGCGCCCGCGGCCTCGCCACCCAGGAGAACGCATGAGACTCGACCTCGACACCGTCTCCACCGTGCTGGGCGGCCGGCCGATCCTCGACGGGATCAGCCTGACCGTCCACAGCAGACAGTTCGTGGCGCTGGTCGGTCCCAACGGCAGCGGCAAGTCCTCGTTGCTGCGCACGGTCTACCGGGCTCGGCGCCCCGACTCCGGGACAGTCCGCGTGGACGGCCGCGACCTGTGGGCGGTGCCCGCGGCGCAGACCGCACGGGACATCGGTGTGCTGATGCAGGAACAGCACACCGGCTTCGAGTTCACCGTGGCCGAGACGGTCGCCCTGGGCCGCACCCCGCACCTCGGCATGTTCGACCGGCTCACGCGTGCCGACCGGGCCGCGATCGGCGAAGCCGTCGAACGGACCGGGCTGACCGCGTTCACCGGCCGCCGGGTGGGCGAGCTGTCGGGCGGCGAACGCCAGCGGGTGCTGCTCGCCCGTGCCCTCGCCCAGCAGCCCCGGCTGCTCGTGCTCGACGAGCCCACCAACCACCTCGACCTGCGCCACCAGCTCGACCTCCTCGAGCTCGTCCGCGACCTGCGCGTCACCGTCGTCGCCGCGCTGCACAGCCTCGACCTCGCCGCCACGTACGCGGATGCCGTGGCGGTGCTCCAGGACGGCAGGCTGGCCGCACACGGGCCTCCCGCGGACGTGCTGACGCCGGAGACGATCGGCGAGGTGTTCGGCGTGGATGCCACCGTGCGCCACGAGGACGGTTCCGCCAGGTTCGTGCTGCGGCCGCGGTGCGTCTGCCCGGACGCGTGCCACTGGAGCTGTCGTACCCGCCGCCTGGCCGAGGTGGGTGCCGATGCCGGTTGACCCGCACGTCGTCGCCGTGCTCGCCCTCGACGGCGTGGTGGGCTTCGACCTGGCCATCCCGTGCCAGGTCTTCGGCCTCACCCGCCTGCCCGGCGGCGACTACCCCTACCAGGTGCGCGTCTGCGGCACCGCACCCTCGGTCACGGCCACGGCGGGCGGCGTCGGCTACTACCGCATCGAGGCCCCGCACGGCCTGGACGCCGCGGAGGACGCCGGCACGATCGTCGTGCCGGGCATGACGTTCACCCGGCCGACCCCGCCGGAGGTGATCGACCTGCTGCAGGCCGCGGCCGCACGCGCCGTCCGCGTGATCTCCATCTGCACCGGCGCGTTCGCACTCGCCGACGCGGGCCTGCTCTCCGGTCGCCGCGCCACCACCCACTGGGCCGCCGCGGCCGAGTTCTCCCGGCGCCACCCCGACGTCCAGCTCGACGCCGGCGCCCTGTACGTCGACGAGGGCAAGGTCTTCACCTCCGCCGGGGTGGCCGCGGGCCTGGACCTGTGCCTGCACGTCGTGCGCCGCGACTTCGGTGCCGCCGTGGCCTCGTCGGTCGCCAGAGCCGTCGTCATGTCACCGACCCGTGACGGCGACCAGGCCCAGTTCATCCCGCCGCCACCGCCGCTCACCGCGGACGGCTCACTCGCCACGACGCTGGCCTGGATGCGGGAAAGCGCTTCCACCGCGCTGAGCCTCACCGACATCGCCCGGCACGCGAACCTCAGCACCCGCACGCTGACCCGCCGCTTCCGGGAGCAGACCGGCACCACGCCACTGGACTGGCTTGCACGCCAACGGCTCCAGCTCGCACGGGAGCTCCTGGAGACCACCGACCTGCCGATCCCCGTGGTCGCCGAACGCAGCGGCCACGGCTCGGCCACCGCGTTGCGCGCCCACTTCGACCGCGAGCTGCACACCAGCCCGAACAGGTACCGGCGATCCTTCCGGCACACCGAAGGACCGTGAGCCGACGGCAAGCCCCGCCAGCCCACCGGTCGTGGTGCGGACGAACCGACCGGACACCCCGGTGATCGGTCCGAATGGCCGGTTGGTTCCCGGAAACCTGCCGTTACGATCAGGTTCTGTGGACTTCGCCGATGACGAGGTGACCGGCTGGGCGCTGCGGGCCCGCGACGGTGACCGGGACGCCCTGGAACGGTTCGTGCGGGCGACTCAGCGCGACGTGTGGCGTTTCGCGGCCCACCTCGCGGACGGCGGTGCGGCGGACGACCTGACCCAGGAGACGTTCCTGCGCGCGTTGTCGAGCCTGCGGAACTTCGAGGCGAGGTCCTCGGCGACGACGTGGCTGCTCTCGATCGCCCGGCGGGTCGTGGTCGACCAGGTTCGGATGGCGAAGTCGAGGCCTCGGGTCTCTCCGGGCGTCAACTGGCTGGAGGCAGCGGACCGCGGGCTCGGCGGCACGGCCGGGTTCACCGGAGTGGTCGAACTGAACCTGCTCCTCGACGGACTCACCGCCGACCGGCGGGAAGCCCTGGTGCTCACGCAGGTGCTCGGGCTCGGCTACGCCGAGGCCGCGCAGGTCGCCGGCTGCCCGGTCGGCACGATCCGCTCGCGTGTCGCACGGGCGCGCGAGGACCTGCTCAGGGCAGCGGGGAGCAACACCAGCGAAACCGGCTGAGCTTCCAGGCGGGGGGCCTCGATCAACGGCCTTGTCCGCTCCCCAGGGTCTCCCCGCGCAACCGGAGGCTGTTCGCCACCACCAGGACCGACGACAGCGACATCGCGGCACCGGCGATGAGCGGGTTGAGCAAACCGAAGGCCGCCAGCGGAAGCGCCGCCGCGTTGTAGGCGAACGCCCACACCAGGTTGCCGCGGATGGTCGACAGTGTCCGGTGGGACAACACGATCGCGTCGGCGACCACGTCGAGGTCCTCGCGCACCAGGACGACGTCGGCGGCGTGCGCGGCGATCTCGCTGCCCCGCGCCATCGCCATGCCCAGGTCCGCGGCGGCGAGCGCGGGACCGTCGTTGATGCCGTCGCCGACCATCGCGACCCGGTGCCCGTCGTGGCGCAGCCGTTCGACCGTCGCGACCTTGTCCGCGGGCCGCACGCCGGCGATCACGTCGCTGATCCCGATCTCGTCCGCGACCGCGCGGGCCGCGTCCTCGTGATCTCCGGTGAGCAGCACGGTGCGCAGCCCGAGCGCGTGCAGGCGTTCGACCGCGGAGCGCGCGGACGGGCGCACCGCGTCCTGCAGGGTGATTCCGCCGGCCACCACGCCGTCGCGTGCGACGAACACCCCTGTCGCGGCACCAAGCCCCGCCGACCACGCCAGCGCTTCGGCGGGCAGCGTGATGTCCAGCCGTGCCATGAGATCCCGTGACCCGACGTGCACGAGTCCGTCCTCCACCAGGCCGCGCGCACCCGCGCCGACCAGCGCCTCGAACCCGGTGACGGGCGGGGCCTCGGCCGACGCCGCGATCGCCACGCCGATGGGGTGCTCGGACGCCGCCTCGACCGCCGCCGCCCACCGCAGCACGTCGTGCCCGGAGTGGCCGGAGAACGCCGTGGTGCCGGTGACCCGCATGAGCCCGGTCGTCACCGTGCCGGTCTTGTCGAGCACCACGGTGTCGATCGCACGGCTCGCCTCCAGCGCGTCCGGTCCCTTCACCAGCACGCCCAGCTGTGCGGCCCGCGCCACGCCCACCATCAGCGCCGTCGGGGTGGCGAGTCCCAGGGCGCACGGGCAGGCGATGATCAGCACGGCGACCGCCGACGTGAACGCCTCCCGCGCGGTGTGCCCGGTGGCCAACCACCCGGCCAGGGTCAGCGCCGCGAGCACGAGCACGACCGGCACGAACACCGCGCAGACCCGGTCGACCAGCCGTTGCACGCGGGCTTTGCGTTGCGCTGCCTGCTGGGCCAGTGCTCGCATCTGGGCGAGCTGCGTGTTGGCGCCCACGGCCGTGGCGCGCACGACGAGGCGGCCGGAGCGGTTGACGGTGCCGCCGGTGACCTGGTCACCGGGACCGACCTCGACCGGGACGGGCTCACCGGTCATCGAGGACGCGTCGACGGCGGAGTGGCCGTCGGTGACGACTCCGTCGGCGGGCAGTGCCTCGCCCGGCTTCACCACGAGCAGGTCACCGGTGGCGATCCGGGCGGCCGGCACCGCGGTCTCGACGCCGTCGCGCAGCACGCGGGCGTCCTTGGCCGCCATCCCCGCGAGGGCTTCGAGCAGCCCAGCGGCACTGCGCCGTGACCTGACCTCGAAGTAGCGCCCGGCGAGCAGGAACGTGGTGACACCCGCGGCCACGTCGAGGTACACCGCGTCCGCGCCGCCATCCGTCACGCCGAAGCCCAGCCAGTAGCCGCCACCGGACGACCCGGCGACGAGCGACCACACCGCCCAGCCGAACGAGGAGAGCACGCCCAGCGACACCAGAGTGTCCATGGTGGACGATCCGTGCCGCAGGTTGCGCAACGCCACGCGGTGGAACGGCCAGGCCGAGTAGGCCACGACCGGGAGCGCCAGCAGCACGCACAACAGTTCCCAGCCCGGGAACCGCAGGGCCGGGACGAGAGCGAGGCTGATCGACAGGTTGCCCAGCGGGATGGCCAGCACGGCGGCGACCACGAGCCGGCGGCGCAACCCCGCGACGACGTCCACGGTGTGCGGGTCGTCCTGCCCGGCGGGAACCGCGTCGTAGCCCGCGTTGCGCACGACCTGCACGGCGTCGTCGGCGCGCATGCCGTCCGGCAGGTGCACGATCGCGCGTTCGGTGGCGTAGTTGACGGTCGCGCGGACGCCGTCGACCTTGTTCAGCTTGCGCTCGATGCGGGTCGCGCACGCGGCGCAGGTCATGCCCGACACGGAGAGCTCGACGGACTCCTCCGTCGTGGTGGTCATGATGGGTCAGTTCCTTCGTCCGGAGAGTTCGGCGAGCATGGCGTTGTAGGCGGCCAGCCGGTCGTCGTGGCCGTGGTCGGAAGCGCGGTCGAACCGCACGGCCTCCCGGCGATCGGCCCGTGCCCACTGGTGCAGGAGCGCGATGACGACGACGAGCATCGGGATCTCCCCGGTGGCCCAGGCGATTCCGCCGCCGAGCCGCTGGTCGGTGAGCAGGTCCGGCAGCCAGGTGAGGCCGAGGGTGCGGTAGAAGTCCGCGGCGATCACCTTCTGGTTGTTCATCAGGATCACGCCGAAGAAGGCGTGGAACGGCATGACGGAGAACAACAGTCCGAGGCGTGCCAGGTGCGGCAGCGTGCGGGGTGCGCGGTCGACACCGACGACGAGCCAGAAGAACACGTACCCGGACACCAGGAAGTGCAGGTTCATCAGCTGGTGTGCCCAGTGGAACCGCATCATCTCCCCGAACAGCTCCGAGAAGTACAGGACGTAGAACGAGCCCACGAAGACCACCGCGGCCACAGCGGGGTGGGCGAGAGTCCCGGCGGCCCGGCAGTGCACGAGCGCGGTGACCCACTGGCGTGGTCCCGGCGGCAGGGCCCGCAACGCCAGCGTGATCGGCCCGCCCAGCACCAGCAGCACCGGTGCCAGCATGGTCAACGCCATGTGAGCGACCATGTGGGTGCTGAACATGCCCGCCGCGTACCTGCCGAGTCCCGACGAGGTCATCACGAGCACCACCGCGCAGCCCGCGATCCAGGCGGCCGCCCGTCCGCGCGGCCAGCGGTCTCCTCGTCGTCGCAGGGTGCGCACGCCGGCCAGGTAGGCGGCCGCCGCCAGGACCGCGCCGAGCCCGAGCACGAGGTCGAACCGCCAGCCGAGGAGGAGTTCCCCCGCGGACGGACCGTCCGGGAGCTCGTAGCCGAGCACGGTCTCCTGCGGCGAAGGCCGGGACAGTGCCCACGCGGGCGGCACCAGGTGCGTCAGACCGGTCGAGGCGGCGAGCACCAGACCCAGCCCGACCAGTTCGACGCCGAGCGGGCGCCGCGCACCCCACCGCGCCCGCAGCAGCGGCACGACCGCGACCACGGCCAGCTTGAGCAACAGCAACGCCACGTACCCGCCGGTCAGCGCGGCCGGACCGACGAGCACCGCGCCCGCCACCCCGCCGCTGAGCACGAGCACCACGGCACAGATCGAGGTGAGCCGGTGGTAGCGCCGCACGACCTCGTCCGGTGAGGTGGCACCGGGGGAGTGCCGCAGGTATCCGCGCAACGCGACAAGCGCACCGACCCACACCGCGGCGGCCGGGACGTGCCAGACCATGGCGTTGGTCGCCACGTCGTGCCACGCCCCGTTCGCGACGTGCCCGACGACGACCGGGGCCAGCATCCCGACCAGCGCCGGAGCCAGGCACAACACCGCGGTCACCCACGTCAGCGTCGCCCGCGTGCCCGCCACGACCAGACCGGCCGCCACCGTCGTGACCAACCACGCCTTCGGCTCCTCGGTCGCCGCTAGGAGACTCGGCAGGTGGCTCAGCGCGACGCTCAGCGGCTGCCCGGTGGCGTCGGAGACGGACAGCACCACCGCTACGGCCGCCGCACCGACCCAGACCGTCGCCGCGGTCGCCGCGATGCGGACCGCCGCGTACGCCTGTGCGGTCAGCTTTGCGTGACGCGGTGGGGCGGGCACGACGAAGCCGCCGAACACCAGCGAGCCCACCGTGATGGCGGCCGCGGCGTTCGCGAGCGTGCGCACCAGCCCGAAAGCCAGCGATGTGAGCCTGCCCGGATCGCTGTCGCCCAGCGCGGCGTGCACGTCGCCCGCCCAGAACACGACAACGGCAACGCACACGACAGAAACAACCGACGCGACAACAGCGGCGCTGCTCACCCTCACACTGACAACAGTCGGGCGTTCAGGCCCTCCGGTTCCCGGAGAACCGAACATCCTCCGCCCGTGTGACGGACGCGACTGTTCACTGTGGACCCGGTGGCTCCCGATGACCCGGTGAGCGGGGGATCAGGCGGCGTGGCGCTTGCTGACCGGACGCAGTCGCACGCGGCGCTGCCCGTGTGACCGTCCGGCTCGTTCCGGTGCGGCCGAGATATCACCTGCGGTGTCGTCGGAGTCGCCGTGCACGAGCGGTGTGCGGTCGCTCGGGCCGCGGTTGCCGAAGTGCACGAGCGCCAGCAACCCCAGACCCACCACCAGCAGTGCGTGGCTGAACACCCGGCCGACGGTGGCGGTGCCGCTGAGCAGGTCGCTCGCGGAGTAGGGCACGAGCACGGCGACGAAGGCGCTGACCACGGGCAGCATCCCGGACGTCGCCCTCGGGCGGAGCGCGGTCCACAGCAGACCGAGGCCGATGGCGAGGTTCCAGGCCGTGCTCTCGTTGAACAGGTGGCTGCTGTCGACGCCGGAGGTGTGACCGCCGTGTGCGGACGCGCCGGTGCTGCCCACGACCTGGGCCATGCCGAGCGTGAGCTGCGCGACCGCCACGCCACCGAGGAGCAGCCGCGGTGTCCAGCCGCGTGGCGCCGGTGGAACGACCGGGGGAGCCACGTCGAGGATGGCGGCGGTCAGGTCGGGAACCGGGGTGGCCGGCCGCACGCGCAGGGTGCGGGTGAGCGCCGCGGCGTCGTCGTGCCAGACCTGGCACGACGTGCAGGTTTCCAGGTGTGCGTCGACCACGTCGGCGGGTGCGCCTCCGGGTTCGCCGTCGAGTCGCGCGGACAGGGCTTCGCGGCAGGTGTAGCAGTCCACACAGACATTGTCGGCCATGAGGCGCGGATAGTTCCCGGCGAACTCTGAGTTACCCTCCACGACCGTGTCGACTTCAAGGGGTGACGACGACGCGGTCACGGCCTGCGCGCTGGCCGCGGGCGCGGGCGATCGTGTCGCGCTGGAGCGGTTCATCCGCTTGACGCAGCGCGACGTCTGGCGCCTGGTCGCGCATCTGGCCGGCGTCGGGGTCGCGGACGACCTCACCCAGGACGTCTACCTCCGTGCGCTGCGCAGCCTTCCGGGGTTCGAGGGCCGGTCGTCGGCCAGGACGTGGCTGCTGTCGATCGCCCGCCGGACCGTCGTCGACCACGTCCGGGCGGCGGTCGTGCGGCCGTCGATCGCCTGGTCGGCGGACTACGAGGTGGCCTCGGACACCAGGCAGGCCGCCGAACGTGCGCGGTCCGCGGGCTTCGAGGACGTCGTCGAGCTCAACGTCCTGCTCGCCGGCCTGGCTCCCGAACGCCGCGAGGCCCTGCTGCTCACCCAGGTGCTGGGACTGTCCTACGCCGAGGCGGCCGAGGTGTGCGGCTGCCCGATCGGCACCGTGCGGTCTCGCGTCGCCCGAGCGCGCGAAGACCTGGTCGCCGGTCGTGGCCATGAAGACGTCGACGTCGTCTGAGCCATCGTCGTGCTCTTGTTGAACGAGCCGGAGGCGCACCGGGGCTGAACCGGTCCCGTGTCGCGCCAACTGCTCGGGAACTTCTCCGCACTTCCGCGCGACCAGTACACCGTGACCTCGTATTCGCCGATGCGTCGTGGCATCGTGCTGACCTCCGCCACGGCACTTGTTCTCTCGCTGAGCGCCTGCGGCAGCGCGGGTTCCGCGCCGAACACGGCGGAGGAGACCACCGCGCCCGCCCCGGCGACCGCGGCTCCGACCGCCTACCCGCTCACGATCGAGAACTGCGGCCGCCGGCTGACCTTCGACAAGGCGCCGAGTCGCGTGCTACTGCTCAACGGCGCCTCCGTGGCCGAGGTGGAAAGCTTTGTCGCCCTGGGCATCCAGGACAGGATCGCGGCGAACAGCCAGTCCTACGGCGTCTCCGACGACCCGTCGATGGTCGCGAAGGTGAAGGCCGTCCCGACCGGTGGCCTCACCCTCAACGACAACTTCGAGGTGCCCCGCGAGCAGATCGTTGCGCAGAAACCCGACTTCGTGATCTCCACCTGGGCGGGCGGGTTCGACGACAGGACCGGCTCCATCACGCGGGACCAGCTGACCCGGGCCGGGATCACCAGCTACGTCACCCCGTCCAACTGCGCCAACGGCGACTCCGCTGCCAGTCCCGCCGACCGGCGGAAGTATGAGGAGCAGTCGATTGAGTCCTCTCACGAGCTGCTCCTGCAACTGGGTCAGATCTTCGACGTCCAGCAGCGCGCGGCCGACCTCGTCAACCAGGCCCGCGCCGAGATCGACACGATCAGGCGGAGCGTTGCGGGCAAGCCGAAGAAGAACGTTCTCGTCGTCTACCCCGGCATGGCCATGATGAACAGCAACGGCCTGCCCGCTGTCTTCGCCGGTGGCATCTTCGACGACATCGTCGTGCGTGCCGGTGGCGTGAACGCCTTCGCCGGCAGGACGAACGCCGAGCTCGCGGAGATCAACGCCGAGGCGCTGGCGTCGGCGGAGGTGGACCTGCTGGTGGTGGGCCTGTACCAGGAGACGGAGAACGCCGACGTGCTCGCGCGGGACCTGTTCACGAAGTTCCCGCAGTGGGCCGCGTCGAAGAACAGGAGGTACACGTCCGTGTCGGACAGCTTCTACCTCGGTCCGCTGAACGCCTTGGCAGTGAAGAAGATCGCTGATGCAGCGCACGGCGGCTAGAGGCCCGCACGCGATCTCCGGCACCGGCTACGTCGTCCTGCTCGCCGGCCTGGCAGCCGCCCTCGTCCTGTCGACCGCGTTCGCGATCGGCACGGGCACGGTCGACGTCCCGGTCGGACGTGTCGTCGGCATCGTCTGGGCACACCTCGGCGGCGGCAGCGCGGGCCTGGACCCGTTGGACAACCAGATCGTGTGGGACTTCCGCACCCCCAGGGTGTTGCTGGCCGCGCTGGCCGGTGGTGGCCTCAGCCTGGCGGGGGTGTGCCTGCAGGCGTTGGTGCGCAACCCGCTGGCCGATCCGTACCTGTTCGGTGTCTCGGCGGGCGCGTCGCTCGGTGCCGTGGTCGCGATGACCACGGGCGGCGCACTCGTCGCGGGTCTCGGGGTGGCCGGGGCGGCCTTCGCCGGTTCGCTGCTCAGCCTGGCGATCGTCTTCGTCATGGCCCAGCGCGGCGGTCGGCTGCTCGGCAGCAGCCTCGTGCTGGCCGGAGTGGCGGTGGCCGCGCTGGGCAACGCCGCGACCAGCTACCTCCAGCTCCAGGCCAGCCCCACCGAACTGCGGCGCGTGATGTTCTGGCTGCTCGGCTCGGTCTCCGGTGCCTCCTGGGACGACCTGGCCGTGCCCACTGCCGCAATCGCGGTCACCGCCGCGTGGCTGCTCACCCAGGGGCGGTCGATGAACGCCCTGTCGGTGGGCGACGACACCGCGGCCGGGCTGGGCGTCGACGTGCACCGGCTCCGCATCCTCCTGCTGGTGGCCGCCTCCCTGCTGACCGCCACCGTGGTCAGCGTCGCCGGCGGTATCGGTTTCGTGGGCTTGATCGTTCCGCACGCCGCACGACTGGTGGTGGGGCCGGACCAGCGCAAGCTGCTCCCCGTGGCGCTGCTCGGCGGGGCCGTGTTCCTGGTGCTGGTCGACCTCGTGACCCGGACGGTGGACAAGCCGAACGAGATGCCCATCGGCATCTTCACCGCGGCCCTCGGCGCCCCGTTCTTCCTGGTGCTGCTGCGGAACCGGAAGAAGGTGTGGCGATGAAGGTCGTGGCCGACGCCGTCCACGTGCGCATCGGCGACACCACCATCCTCGAACGCGCCGACCTCGAAGCGGAGTCCGGCGGCATCACCGGGATCGTCGGCCCCAACGGTTCCGGCAAGAGCACGCTCCTGCGCTGCCTGTACCGCGCTCTCAAGCCGACCTCCGGCAACGTCTACATCGGACCGGACGACGTGTGGCGCTCCAGCGCCCGTCAGGCCGGTCTGCGCACGGCGGTGGTCGCCCAGGACCACGACCTCGACAACGACTACTCCGTGCTCGAAGTCGTCACCATGGGCCGCAGCCCGCACAAGCGCGTGCTGGACCGGGAGACCGCGGCGGACCGCCTGATCGTCGAGAGCTCGCTGGACCGCGTGCGCATGCGGTGGGCCGCCGACCGCGTCTTCGCCACGCTGTCCGGTGGCGAACGGCAACGGGTGCTCGTCGCCAGGGCGCTGACCCAGCAGGCACCGGTCCTGCTGCTCGACGAGCCGACCAACCACCTCGACGTCGGCGCTCAGCTGGAACTGCTCGACCTGGTGCGGGAACTGGAGCTGACCACGATCGCCGCCCTGCACGACCTGGACCACGCGACGACCTACTGCGACCGCCTGATCCTCGTGCACGACGGCAACGTGGTGACCTCCGGCCCTCCCGACGAGGTGCTCACCCCGGAACGCGTCGCCGAGGTGTTCGGTGTGCGGAGCGCGATCGTGCCGCACCCGCTGACCGGCAGGCCGCACTTCGTGACGGCCTCTCGCGTGCTGAGTCCGCGATGATCCGCTGCCGGCGAGTTCACGTGCGGAGGCTCAGTCTTCCCGGCGGACGGCCACCGGCTCCGCCGCACGTGCGCGGACGGTGCCGATGATCCCGTCGAGGACCAGGAACGCCACGAGGCTGATGCCGAGCAACGGCATGGCGATGCCCAGCGCGATCAGCACGAGCGGCGCCGGGATGACGAACCACAACGGCAGCCGCTGCCAGCCTCCGCGCGCGGGCGCCAGCCCGAACGGCGCGCGGCGATCAGCACGGGTGGGACGGCGCTGCCACCACATCCGGTAGCCGAAGACGATCACCGTGAGGATCGTGCCGGCCAGCAGCAGGAGCGCGACCTGGTTGGCCGGGCCGAAGAGCAGCCCCATGTGGGCCAGGATGCCCACGGCGGACAGCTTCGCGAGGAAGGGGCGGTCGTCGAAGTCGGCGCGGGCGGTGACGTTCCCGGTGCTCGGGTCGACGGCGGCCTTGTCCTGGCGAATCGGCCACAGCTGGTCGGTCTGCCCGACGGACCAGGCGGTGCCCGGTGCCGCGGCGGGGGAGAGCTCGACCGGCCCGTCGAGACCCGCTCCACGTCCGGCAGCGAGGACCTCGTCGAAGGTCTTGGGGTCCACGGGCTCGGTGCTGCCCGCGCTGCCGTTGTGCTCGGAATGCTCGCCCGGCGCGGTACCGGGAGGCGTGGCGCCGGGCAGCGCGGTGTCGAGCACGGGCGCCTTGGCGTTGAGGACGGTCAGCACGGCGGTGAAGTTCTCGCCGGCGTAGTTCGACCACGTCAGTCCCGTGGCGGACAGGAAGAGCGCGCCGACCAGCGCCCAGACGCCGAGACTCGCGTGCCAGGAGCGGCTTCTGCGCACGCCCTTGGCACCCCGTTCCGGCACCAGCAGGGCGCGCACCCGGCGCTTGGCGGTGCGGCGCCGGGCGATCCAGAGCACCAGACCCACCATCGCGAGCACCCACAGCCAGCTGGCGGCGAGTTCCGAGTACAGGTTGCCGACCGCGCCGAGCTGGAGGTCGCGGTGGAACTGGTCGAGCCAGGTGACGGCCGGCGTCGAACCGGCCCACGTCGTCAGCTCGCCCCGCACCTGCGCGGTGTACGGGTTGACGTAGACCGTCTTGCTGTACTCCTCGGGCAGCCCCGCGACAGCGAACACCACCCGCGTCGTGGCCTCGGGGTCGTCGAAGACCTGCACCGCGGTCACGGTGCCCTCGGGCAACGCAGCCTGAGCGGCCGCGACCTGGTCGGACACCGGCCGGGCGGTACCCGCGGGCTCGACCCACAGCTTGTCGCCGTAGAGGACGTCGTCGATCTGCGGCGCGAACGCGTAGAGCATGCCGGTCACGGCGGCCACGAGCAGGAACGGACCGATGAGCACACCGGCGTAGAAGTGCAGTCTGCGCAGCAGCGGCACGACGGAAACCTGGTCGTCGCGGGGCGTCTCGTCTGTTCGGTCGAGCGTGAGCGGGGGAGCGGACATCGAGGGACACCTCTGCAGGGGAAGGGAAGTGCGGGGACTCGGACGAGTAGTCGTTCGCCGGCCCGGCTTGGTTCCCGCGTGTTCCGCGCACGACTCAGCGCGCGTCCGGACGGTCAGAGGTCCGGCGTGTGAGGAAGGGGGCGGCTGTCCACCGCCCCCTTCCCCCTACCAACCCGCGTCGACATCGGGGACGGTGCCGACACCCAGGTAGTCGTCCAGGACGTCGCGTTGGTTCCCGGCGGTTCCAGCTGACGACGATCGGCATCAACTGGCCAATTCATGGACATCACAGGCGTACCCGTCCCCCTTCCGCGCCAAATCCCTACGCTGGCCAGCGGACGCGGTGTTCGGCCAGGGGGTGTCGTGGTGGGTCGTGTGTTCATCAACTACCGGGGAGAGGACAGCCACAGCTACGGCGCCCTGCTCTACACCGAGCTGGCCCGGCGGTTCGGTGCGGACAACGTGTTCCTGGACGCCGAGTCCATCCCCGCCGGCACCGACTTCGTGCGGGAGCTGCTGGGCCGGGTCCGGTCGGCCGAGGTGGTGCTGGCGGTGATCGGGCCGCGCTGGCTGACGGTCACCGACCCGTTCGGCAGGCGCAGGCTCGACGACCAGGGCGACTGGATCCGCCGGGAGCTGGCCGAGGCCTTCGCCGCCGGGGTGCGGGTGATCCCTGTGCTGACCGACCACGCCGAACTGCCGAGGGCGTCCGAGCTGCCTGCGGAGATCGCCGCGTTGAGCCGCTGTCAGCACCGGTACCTGCGCCGCCGTGAGCCCATCGCCGACCTCGCCCGGATCGTCGCCGACCTGGCCGGCGTCATACCCGAAGCCACCGAGGAGCCACCACGGCAGGCGCCCGTGTTCAACCAGCGGGTCGAGCAGGGCGGCACGGGAATCCAGACCTCGCAGGCCAACATCACGATCAACCACGGTGGCGCGGGAGGCCGGGCATGACGGGTTCGCGCAAAGACCAGCACGTCTATGCGGGAGGTTTCGGCGTCCTGGGCGAGGATGTCACGATCACCAACGTCTACGGCACGCGCGTCCCCGTCATCGAGCAACTTCCCGCGCCGAGCGTTCCCGACGCCGACTGGTTGATGGCGCAGCCCAGCCGCCTGCTCGACGCACGCAGCCAGGTCGTGCCCTTCGTCGGCAGGGACGCCGAACTGGACCGCCTGCGGCAGTGGCGTGACGACGGGAGCTCGCGGCTGTCGGTCCTGCTGCTGCACGGTCCCGGTGGCCAGGGCAAGACCCGCCTCGCCACGAGGTTCGCCGAGCTGTCCCGCGGCTGGCACGTCGTTCAGGCGGGATTCCGGACCACCTCGCTGCCGGCCAACGGCACCAACACGCCCGCCGATGCGGCGGGAGTGCTCCTAGTCGTTGACTACGCCGACCGATGGGCGCACAGCGAACTGGAACAGCTGCTGTCCGATCCCGTGCTCAACCAGCAGACACCCACGCGCATCCTGCTCATCGGGCGCACGGTCCGCTGGTTCGCGGCTTTGCGCGGTGAGCTGGCCGAGCGTCGCGCCCAAGCCGATGACCTGCCGCTGCACCCGCTGGCCGACAACCGGCTGCGCATGTTCGCGGCGGCACGCGACCGTTACGCGGCCACCGACCTCTACGGCCTGCCCGACACCGTCGAGCCGCCCCGGCTCGACCACCGCGACTTCGGCTTGACGCTGAACCTGCACATGGCCGCATTGGTCGCGGTGGATGCCCATGCGCACGGCAGACGGCCGTACCTGAGCGATCCGCACGAGCTGTCGGCTTACCTGCTCGACCGTGAACGCCTTGCCTGGCAACTACTTTACGACGCCGGACGACACGGGCAGGACTACCGCACGAGGCCCACGATGATGGCGCGGACCGTGTTCGCCGCAGTGCTCACCGGCGCGGTCAGCCAGCGCACCGGGGAACGGGCCCTGGCATCGTTGCGGCTGGACGAACACCCGCAGAGCCTCATCGACGACCACCGGTTCTGCTACCGACCCGCAGACGACGACCTGGTGCTGGAACCGCTCTACCCGGACCGCCTCGCGGAGGACTTCCTCGGTCTGCTCACCCCTGGCCACACCATCAGCTCCTACGAGGCCGACCCGTGGGCCAAGGACGTCCCGGAGACGCTGACCTCGGCGGAGGCACTGCGACCGGTCATCGCTCCGCGCGCGATGACCTTCCTCGCGTCCACCGCCGACCGCTGGGCGCACGTTCGCCAGAAGGTCCTCTACCCGCTGCTGCGCAACGATCCGCGCCTCGCGGTCGCCGCGGGCAGTCCCGCGCTCACCACGCTCGCCGCATTGGCCGACAGCCACGACGATGGGCTCATCGCCGTGCTTCAGGCCGTCGAGTCCTGCCTGCCAGACGGCAGCGACGTCAACCTGGACATCGGGATCCTCGCCGTCGTCGAGGTCCTGACCGCGCACCGGCTGGGAAACACCACGGATCCGGGGGAACGCGCCTGGCTGTACGGCACCTTGGCGTGGCGACGCGCGAACGCGGGTCGTGCGGAGGAGGCGATCGCCCCGGCGGAGGAGGCCGTCAGCCTGCACCGTCACCTGGTCGAGGCGAACCCTGGCGTGCCCGGTCACCTCGCCGGCTTGGCCACGGCGCTCGCGAACCTCGCGGACCGCCTGTCCGACGTGGGCCGCCCGGAGGACGCGCTGTTCGTCGCCGAGGAGTCCGTGACGATCAGCCGCCGCCTGGCCTCGGTCGAGCCGGCGCACCAGCGGAGCCTGGTGAGGTCGCTGACCAGCCTCGGCAACAGGCTGGCTGTGCACGGTAGGCCGGAGGAGGCGTTGGCCGCCACGCAGGAGGCCGTCGACCTGCAACGCGAACTGACCGGTGATCGCGGTGATCTCGCCGCCCTGCTGGGAAGTCTCAGCCAGCGCATGTACGACGTGGGGCACACGGAGGAATCTCTGAGTCTCACCGGTGAGGTCGTCGACCTGTTCCGGGAGCTGTCCGCGCAGAACCCCGCCGCGGCAGAGCCGAGGCTGGCCGCGGCGCTGATCAGCCGCAGCCGCTCGTTGCTCGACGCCGGCCGTGCCGAGGAGGGGCTGGCCGCCGCCACGGAGGCCAGCGAGCTGTTCCGCGGGCTGGCCGACGTCAATCCCGCCGCCCACCAGGCCGGTCTGACCACGACGCTGCTGAACCTGGGGTCGTTCCACGCACACCTCGGTCGTGAGGAGGAGGCGCTCGTCGCGGTGCGGGAAGCCGTCGACCTGTGCAGGCGGGCCGACAACGGCGGTCGACCGCTCGATCTCGCCCGCGCGCTGGGCAGCCTCGGCTGGCGGCTGTGGCACCTCGGCCGTGAGGACGAGGCTCTGGAAGCCGCGCGGGAAGCCGCCGAGCTGTACCGCCGACTGGCCGTGGCTCACCCCACGCTCGACCTCCCCGAGTACGCGGATGTCATGCACCTGTTGTCCCTGGCGCGCAAGCAGGAGCGGGACGAGACCGAGGCCGCCGTCCGCAAGGCGGCCGATCTGCGCCACCGGCTGGCGGACGCGGGCGCGGACCGGTCGGGGATCGCTGCGGAACTGGGTGAGCTGGCGGAGACCCTGGCCCGCCGGGGGCGGATGCAGGACGCCGTCGCCGCCGTCGAACGGGCGGTCGAGGTCCACCTCGGTACCGGCGACCGCAGCGCCGCAGCCGACCTGATCGGCAGGTTCGGCGTCACCCTGGCGGGCGCCGGGCCACAGGAGGAGGCGGTCACAGCACACCAGCGGGCCGCCGCGCTCTACCGCGAGGACGGCAAGCGCAGCCTGGAAGCCATGGCACTGACCAACCTCAGCGCCGCGCTGGCAAAGCTGAAGCGGGCGGAGGAGGCCGCCGACGCCGCCGGGCAGGCCGCGGCCGTCTACCGGGAGACCGGTGAGCAGCACCTCGAGTTCGCGGCGCTGACCAACCAGGCCAACGCGCTGACAGCGGCCAAGCGGTTCGCCGAAGTCGTCCAGGTCAGCAGGCAGAACCTCGCGTTGCTCGACGAGCTCGGCGAGGACTTCTTCGAGACGAGGATGCCCGGTGCCTCGGCGGGCCCACCGCTGCACAACCTCGGCAACGCCCTGCTGGAACTGGAACGGTTCGAGGAGTCACTCGACCCCAGCCGCCGCGCCGCCGAGACCTACGTGGCACGTGCCAACTACGGCGGTGCGGCGGACTCGTTGACCAACCTCGGCCAAGCCCTCACCGAACTGCACCTGTACGAGGACGCGATCAGCGCCTTCACGAAGGCCGCGGACCTCCAGGGCCGGACCGGCAGGGCCTCACACGAGGGCGAGGCGTTCGGGCGGCTCAGCGTCGCGCTCTACCACGCGGCACGCTACGAGGAGGCCTCCGCCGCGGCCCAGCAGTCCGCCGTCCTGCTCGGCCGGGCCGGTGACCACCACGGTGAGGCCCTGTCCCTGATCAACGTGGGCGCCGCCGCCGCGGAGGCCGGTCAGTTCGCCCAGGCGGCAGCCGCGTGCGGCAAGGCCGCCTCACTGTTCCGCAGGACCGGTGACCAGGGCCGGGAAGCGGACGCGCTGACCAACCAGAGCAAGGCGCTGGACAAAGCTCACCGTCACGAGGAAGCCGCCGCCATCTGCGAGCAGGCCGCCACCCTGTACCACGCAGTGGGCGACCCCAAGCGGGAACGCGCGCTCTTGCACGACCTCGGCGCACACCTGCGCGAACTGAAGCGCTATGCGGAGGCCGTCGCCGCCCACGAACGCGAGATCGCTCTCTGCCGGGAAACCGGCGAACGCGACGCGGAAGGCAAGGCGCTCATCGGCATCGGCCTCGCGCGGGCGTTCGACGACCGGTACGAGCAGTCCGTGATCGCCTGTCGGCAGGCCGTTGACGTCTACCGCGGCATCGGCGATCGAGGCGGTGAGGCGTTGGCGTTGCAGTGCCTCGGGGCGTCCGCCGCCGAGCTGGGCCACGTCGAGGAGGCCATCACCGCCCACCGGCTGGCCGCTGCCGCCTACCGCGACACGGGCGACCGGCGCGGTGAAGCCGCGATGTCGGGTGAGCTCGGCTCCGACCTGGGCAAGGCAGGCAGGTTCGCGGAGTCCGTGGTCGCGAGCGGCCGGGCCGCCGAGCTCTACCGGCAACTGGGCGACGGCGCCAAGGAGGCGCTCGCCCTGGTCAACGTCGGTCATGCTTTGCAGAGCGACGGGCGGGACGCGGAGTCCATCGCGGTCTGCGAACGCTCGGCGGCGCTCTTCCGCGAGCACGGCGACCGGCGCGGTGAGGGGGAGGCGTTGCGCAGGCTGAGCAGTGCCTTGGCTGCCACGGGCCAGCAGGGCGAGGCCATCGCCGCCGGACGGCGTTCCGTGCTCTGCTACCGGGAGTCGGGCGACGAGCGCGAGGAAGCCATCTCCAGCTACGCGCTCGGCAAGATCCTGCTGGACGCGCGGCTCTACGAGGACGCCGCCGCCGCGAACCGGCGCACCGCGGAGTTCATGCGGGACAACGGTGTTCCGTTCGTCGAGGCGTCCGCACTGCTCAACCTGTCCCGCGCGCTGCAAGCCCTGCACCGACTCGACGACCTCGTCGCCGTACTCACCCGTGCCGCCGCGCTCTACGAAGAACTCGACGACGGCGAGCGCAAGGGCCAGGCGAACTACCACCTCGGCGAAGCTCTCGTGGCGCTGCACCGGTACGACGAGGCCGCGCACGCCTATCACCGGGCGGCGGGCGCGTTCGGCGAGGTCGGTGAGCGCGACTACCAAGCCGCGGCGGTGTTCAACCTCAGCAAGGTCCTCGTGCGGGCGGGCCGCTACGAACAGGCGGCCGCCATCGGCATCGAAGCCGCCGCCGCGTACGGCCGGTCCGGTCCCGGTGATCCGGACCCGGAGGGCCAGGTGCTGTTCGAGATCGGTGCCGCGCTGGTGGAGGCGGGCCGACCGCGGGAGTCCGTCGCGGTGTTCCGGCGGTCTCTCGCGGTCTGCCAGGAGGTGGGAAACCGGGAACGGGAAGGCACCGCCCTGATGATGTTGGGTGCGGTCCTGGTCGACGCGGAGCAGTACGCCGAAGCAGTACGGGTGAACCAGCGGGCCGTCGAGTTCTGCCGCACGCTGGGAGACGCCCAGGGGTTCCAGCTGGCGGCAAGCCACCTCGACAAAGCCCTGCGCGGCCTGCGTTGAGAACTTCCAACGCGGTGGCGCGTCGCTGCACCATCAGCCGGGTTCTGAAGGAACGGAACCGCGTCCTCATCTGAGGAAACCCGGAACATCAACGAGAAACCCTTCGGTGAAAAAACCTGCGCCCGACCGTCTGCGGTTGCGATCGGAAGAAGGCCGTGGCGAAGAATAGGTGGAATATTCGCTGTCGAGCAGGGAGACGCGTGGTGGCATCTCCCGTTCGGTGCGGCCCACTGCTCCTCGCAGGTGAACCGCTCATGAGGTGCCGTCACGGCGGCGGGGGATGATCACTGCGCAGGCGCTCGCTCTTGGCCTGAGTCGTTCCCCGCTTTCCTCTGGCTGCGGCCGAGGTCCAATTGCCGCCTTTCGTCAACAATTGGAATAGCTGGGCGCGAAATTCACCTCATCGAAGCTTTTGTTCCCGGCGCGTTCCCGGTACGAAAGACATATCGCCTCCACGAGCCCTCGACCGCCGGGCCCGACGTTGATTGCTTCCTCGCCGCACGTGCTGTGCCGGCGTGTTGTCCCGACCGTGCCGGCTCGCCGTGTGTGGCGTGGAACGTGGACACCGCTACCGCCAGTCCGAGGAGGATTCATGTCACCTGTCGACTCAGTCGGTCGCTCTCGAAGAGGGGTGGCCGCAGCGGCGTTGACAGCGTTGTTCCTGCCGTTGACCGCGGTGACGCCCGCTCACGCGGCCTTGGTCAACACCTACACCAACCCCGGCAACTTCACCTTCACCGTGCCGGCCGGGACCACCGCCGTCACCGTGCACGTCGTCGGGGCCGGTGGTGGGGGCGGTGGCAGTGGCTGGGGGTTCTTCCCGGTTCCCGGGCCCGGCGGCGGTGGCGGCGGAGGCGGGGCGAACGCGACCTGCACGCTGGCCGTCACCGCGGGTGCCGTCCTGAAGATCGCGGTCGGTGCAGGTGGCGCCGGAGGCGGTCCGCGTGAGGGCGTCTACCAGGCCAAAGCCGGCGCGTACGGTGGGAGTTCCAGCATCACCATCGGTACGACCGTGCGGGCGAACGGCGGCGGTGGTCAGGGCGGGCAAGGCTCCCTCGGCGACAACACCGGCGGTGTCGGGGGCAACGGGAGCAGCTCTGCGAGCTGCAGCGGCACGGTGGTCACCACAACTCCCGGCGCGAATGGCGGCACCGGAGGCAACGGTGTGCTGAGCAACGGCGGTGGTCCAGGCGGTGCGGCTGGTTCGACGGTGCCCGCCGAATGCGCGGCCGGCACCGGACGAGGGGGCAACGGCGCCAACGGTGGTGTGTTCAACGGGTTCACCGGCGACGTCGGCAGCAACGGCTGCGTCGTCCTCAGGTACTGATCCGGCCCGGGTCGTCCGCGCAAGCGACTCGAAAGCGGTCCGCTGACCTCTCTCACGTCCCCGCCGGTGGGGTCAGCGGCACGGCCTGACTGATCAAGGTCCAGCGCGTGCTGGACACCCCCGTCCTTGACCCGGACCGCTGACTGTCCGCGTTGACGGGCCGGCAGGTGGTGGCGTGTTCGTCTCGGTGGTTGCTCGGTGCGGAATCGGCGGTGATCGGGTGGAGTGCGCGAGCAAATGGGTGCGGCCTCCCGGTCGGCGCTAATGCGCCTCCCCGTGGTGGACGAACAAACCGGTGTTCACCTTCCCCACCGAAAAGGAGCTCACGGATGACCACGCCTTCACCCGGTCGGCCTGGGCGCAGAGCGCTGCCGACGATCATCGCGGCGCTGACGGCCTTACCGCTGTCGTTCGCCCTCACCACCGCGCAACCCGCCTCCGCCGCACCCGGTGTGCCGCAGGCCCCGGTCGTGGTGTTCGCCGAGGACTTCGAGAACGGCCAGGGCGCCACACCCGTCCTGCTCACCGCCTACACCGGTGCCCCGCCGGTCGCGCAGACCTACACCGCCGATCCGGCCTGGCTGACCGCCTGCAACGGATGGCTCGCGGCGGCGCAGCAGCCGGCCGCGCCGCCGCCCGGCAGCGGGTGCAGCGCAGGCAACTGGCAGGCGGTCCGCAACATGGCCGGGATCCTGGGGCAGTGGGCGGGCGGCGACCCGGCCGGCAACCACGCGGTCACCGCCTACACCGCGGCCGACCCCGGAGCGGGCAAGGTGCAACTGCGCACCCAGCAGCCCATCCCGCTGCCCGAGCCCGACCGGTTCCTGACCTTCTCGGTGGACGCGGCCGAGCAGAACTGCTTCGCCAACCACGCGAAGTTCGAGTTCTACCTCCTCGACGGCGCGACCGCCGTACCCACCTTCACCACCCCGATCGAGCCCTGCGCCAACCCGTCGACCGTCATCAACGGCACCGCCGTGGGCACCTACACCAGCGACCGGCCCGTGCTGTTCGGCGGCTCCTCGGTCGGCGTGCAGCTGCTCAACGCCCAGGGCAGCGGCATCGGCAACGACGCGGCGTTCGACAACGTCCGCGTCCTGGACGTCACCCCGCAGCTCGACGTCGGCTACAGCCCGTCCCCGGTCGAGGTCGGGCAGACCGCCACGCTGGTCTTCACCGTCACCAACACCAGCGAGCTGGCGGTCAAGGACGGGTGGTCGTTCACCGCGAACCTCCCCGCGGGCCTGACCGCCACCGCCCAGCCCACCACCGACTGCACCGACGCCACCACCTCCACCGCCGCCGGCACGGTCACCGCCACCGGCGCCCTGGCCACCGGCCAGGTCTCGTGCACGATCACCGTCACGGTCACCGCCGCCCACACCGGCACCTACACGACCTGCGCCACCGACGTCACCGCACGCGCCGGCCTCAACGCGCCGGGCTGCGCCTCGATCCGCTTCACCGCGCCGGTGCTGGTGTTCGACGCCCACGCACACGGCGGCAAGCTGACCGCTCCGCTGGTCGGCGTCGGCCCGCTGGCGCCGTCCGACCTGAGCTGCACCACCCAACCGGGTCTCGACCAGGACCAGCTCCTCGGCGCGACCCTGCCGGGGATCGGCTCGCTGGGGGTCATCGACACCGAGGCCCGCGGCGTGGTCGGCGGCGACGGCGAGCGCACCGTCAGCGCGTGGGCCCGCACCGCCAAGGTCTCGTTGCTGAACGGTCTGATCACCGCCGACGAGATCCGCGCCCGTGCCACCGCGGACGAGGACGGCACCGGCGCCGTCACCACCGCCGGCCAGGTCGAGCTGGTCAACCTGCGGATCAACGGCGTCCCCGTGGTCGACCCCGCGGTCGGCCTCACCATCACCATCCCGCTGGTGGCCACGGTCGTGGTCAACGAACAACGTCCGCTGGCGGGTGGCGCCGGCATCGCGGTCAACGCCCTGCACGTCCGCCTGCTCAGCGGTGTCGACCTCGTCGTCAGCCACGCGCGGGTCACCCTCACCCGCCCAGGCATCCCCTGCCCGGTCAATTGACAGTTCTGGGCTGGTGAGGTCGTTCGGCATTTGAACGGAAGGCGCTTCTGCGCGTTCCACCGGCAGTTTCGCAGGCTGAGCCCGAGCTGGGTTCGGTATCGCGCAATTGCTCCGGACGGGGTACCCGGTCGCGGAGTCGATACCTCCGGCAGAGGAAGACGATCATTGATCGGTCACCGAGAATTCGCTCTGCGACCGGTGCGAACTCGACCCTTTAGGCTGTTCGAGCACATTCCACGGGACAACGACTAACGACGTCAAGGAACCGCTCTCACAGCTGAGGTAGCCTCGGCGAAGATCCAACGTCGCTCGCGACGACCGGCGTCGTGCACATCGGCGTCGCGCATCGGCGTGCCGTGGCGATCGAGCCACCGTGATGGGGGAACGGGAGCTTGACATGGGGCTTGGGCTGCTCGGGCCGGTCGAGTTGGTCCTGGACGGCCGGTCGCTGGAGCTGGGCGGCCCGCGGCAGCGGGTCGTGCTGGCGGTCCTCGGGCTCAACGCCAACCGGGTGGTGCCGGTCGAGCAGCTGATCGACGCCGTGTGGGGCACGGCTCCGCCGTCGACGGCGCGGGGACAGATCCAGATCTCCATCTCGTTGCTGCGCAAGCTGTTCGCCGACGCCGGTCGGTCAGACGTGATCGTGACCCGCCCGCCGGGGTACGTGTTGCGGCTCGGTGCCGAGGAGGTGGACAGCCTCCGGTTCGGTGAGCTCGTGGCGGCGTCGCGGGAGCTGGCCGAGAGCGGGAAGCCCGTCGACGCGGCGGCGACGTTGCGCGAAGCGCTCGGGTTGTGGCGGGGGCCCGCGTTGGCGGACCTCCCCAGCGACCTGGTGCAGCGCAGCGCCACCGTGCTGGAGGAGCAGCGGCTGGCCGCGATCGAGGCCCGCACCCGGCTCGACCTGGCGCTCGGGCGGCACCGCGAGGTGGTCGTCGAGCTGCGGGCGCTGGTGGCCGAGCACCCGTTGCGGGAAGGGCTGTACGGGCTGCTGATGCTCGCGCTGTACCGGACCGGCCGCCAGGCCGAGGCGCTGGAGGTGGGACGGCGTGCACGCGCGGTCCTGATCGAGGAGGTGGGGCTGGAGCCCGGCCCGGAGCTGCGGGACCTGGAGCAGGCGATTCTGCGCCGCGACGCGGCCCTCGGTGTGCCGGAGTCACCGCTGCCGGTCGGTTCGCCGGCCCCGCCCGCGCCCGCCGCCGGTGAACGGTCGGCTCTGGGCGTGGTGCCGCGGCAGCTGCCGGCCAGCATCGCGGACTTCACCGGCCGCGAGGAGCAGCTGGACGAGATCATGCGGCTGCTGGACGTGGACGAGGACAAGCGCTGGAGCATGCCGATCATCGCCATCTCCGGCAAGGGCGGCGTCGGCAAGTCCACGCTCGCGGCCCGCGCGGCCCACCAGTTGAGCAGCCGCTACCCGGACGGCCAGCTGTACGCCGACATGGGGGCGGCCAGCGACAACGACCACACGGCCAAGCTGCTCGCGCGGTTCCTCCGGGCGCTGGGGGTCGCCGGCTCGGCGGTGCCCGACGACGTGGAGGAACGCACCGAGCTGTACCGCAGCAAGCTGTCCGGCAAGCGCCTGCTGCTCGTGCTGGACGGCGTTTCCGACGAGTCGCAGGTCCGGCCGCTGCTGCCGGGCAGTCCGTCGTGTGCGGTGATCGTGACGAGCCGGGTCCGCCTGAGCGGGCTGCCGGGGGTCCGGCAGCTCGACGTCGACGTGTTCGACGTGGCGAGGTCGCTGGGACTGCTGAACCGGATCATCGGTCCGGAAAGGGTCGGGGCCGAGCCGGACGCCGCGGTGGAACTGGCCCGGTTGTGCGGTGGACTGCCGCTGGCCCTGCGCATCGCGGGCGCGCGGCTGGTGTCCCGGCCGCACTGGCGGTTGCGCGGGCTGGTCCGGCGGCTGCACGACGAGGCGCGGCGGCTGGACGAGTTCGCCCACCACGGGCTGGAGCTGCGGCCGACGTTCGAGATCACCCACCGGGTGCTCGGCGAGCAGGCCCGGCGGCTGTTCCGGCTGTGCTCGCTGGTCACGGCGCCCGACTTCCCGGGGTGGACGGCCGCCGCACTGCTGGACACCACCGCGGCGGAGGCCGAGGAGGTGCTGGAGAGCCTGGTCGACGCCCAGTTGGTGGACACCGTCCAGTACGGGGAGGCGTCACCGCGCTACCGGCTGCACGACTTGATCAGGGTCTATGCCGCTGAGCGGTTGCAGCAGGACACCACGGAGGAGGAGCGGACCGGCGCGCTCGGACGGGTGCTGGGCGGCTGGCTGGCGCTGGCCGAGGAGGCGCACCGGCGCGAGTACGGCGGCGACTACACCATCCTGCACGGCACCGCGCGCCGGTGGCACCCCGGCGTCGCCGAGCTCGACGACCACCTCGGCGAGCCCGCGCACTGGTGGGAGGCGGAGCGCCGGGCCCTGGTGGCGGCGGTCCGGCAGGCCGCCGAGGCCGGGTTGGACGAGCTGTGCTGGGACCTCGCCCTGACCTCCGTCACGTTGTTCGAGGCCAAGGGGTACTTCGACGACTGGATGGAGTGCTCCGGGCTCGCCCACGAGGCGGCCCGGCAGGCGGGCAACCGGCTCGGGATGGCCGCGACGCGGTACTCCCTCGGAACGCTCCACATGTTCCAGGCCCGGCTCGACGACGCGGAGGAGTGCTTCACGGCCGCGCTGGAGCTGTTCGACGCGGTGGGCGACGAGCACGGCCGGGCGCTGGTGCTGCGGAACTACGCGCACGTCCACGGGCTCCGCGGCGACACCGTCGCGATGATGGCCAAGTACCTCGAAGCGCTGGCGGTGTTGCGGGCGGTGGGCGACCGGATCGGCGAGGCGCACGTCCTGCGCAGCATCGCCAAGCACCGGGTCGACGAGGGTGACACCGAGAGCGCGGCCCGCCTGCTGGACCAGGCGCTGACGATCACCAGGGAGACCGGCTGCCTGCGGGTCGAGGCGCAGGTGGAGCACAGGTTCGCCGAACTGCACCTGGCCACCGGCCAGCTCGAGGCCGCCCGGGACGCGTTGCACCGCGTGCTGCGCATCGTGCGTGACAACGGCGACCGGATCGGCGAGGTCTACGCCGTGCACGGTCTGGGACTGCTCCGGCAGCGCGAGGGACGGCTGGACAACGCCGACACGACGCTCGTGAACGCGCTGCAGCTGGCCCAGCGGGTGGGGGAGCGGTTGATCGAGGCCAGGTCCCGGTACTCGCTCGGCGAGATCGCGCTCGCCCGTGCCGACGTGGACGGGGGCGCGGCGCACCTGGAGGCGGCCCTGCAGCTCTTCGACGAGCTCGGATCGGCGCTGTGGCAGGCCAAGACGCTCGCGTTGCTGGCGGAGCACTCCGACGGCGCGGCGGCGCGGGAGCGGGTCGAGCAGGCCCTCGTGCTCCTGGCCGGCATCGAGTCCGCCGAGGCGGTCCAGCTCGTGGCGCGGTTGCGCGAGCGGTCCGCCTGCCGGTCCGTCGTGGGGTGACCCGGCTGACCACGTGACGGCCCGGCGTGGGTTCCGCCAGCCGGGCCGTTGCGTCGATCGATCCGCTCACCAGTGCGTGTCGTCCACGCACATCTGCAGCTTGTCACTCCAGTGGGTGTCCGGCGGGCACTGCACGGCCGCAGCGGCCGTCGAGGCCGCGAGGACGGCCGCCGCAGGACCGGCGGTGACGGCCACACCGACCACGACCGCGGTGAGCAGGGACTTCAGCACCGGGATTCTCCTTCCGTCCGTGCCGCTCTGGCTCGGTGCGACCAGCAGACCCGGTCCCGCCTTCGACGCGCCTTTCCCGCGCTCAAAGCACCCGGCCCGGAACCGATAGCGGGTGGAAAGCGCATCGACAGCGCTGCTCCGCACCGTTGTCCCCGTACCTGCTGCGGCGACCACGGAGGGCAGCGCAAGTGAACTGTTCCCAGGTGGGCTCCAGGCGAAACCTGGCGCCTGACCCCGTGGACGCCCTGGCCGAGCGGCTCATGGCCGGCGCGGCCGTGACGGGTGCGCTGCGGTCGACGGCCGCGCCGGAGCACCGCACCGCGGTGCTCACCGCGCTGGCTGCCCGGTACCTGCTCGCACCCGGCGTGGTCACCGCGTCGGTCGTGGGCACGGGCCAGACGGTGCGGACGCAGTTGGAGTCGTTGACCTGCTACGTACCGGACCTGACCCACGTCGCGGTCCACGTGCTCGACGGCACGCCGCTGGACCGCGACCTGGTGGACGGGCTCCACCGGACCGGCATCGGACTCCACGTGGCCGCCACCGCGGCCGAGGCGGTGTTCGGGGCGAACCTCGTGGTCGTCACCTCCGGCGCCGACCTCGACACGTGGCCCACGCACCTGCCCAGCGGGGCGTTGCTGGTCAACGCCGGCGGCGGCGAGCTGCCCGCGGCGATGACCAGCGCGGTGGACGGCCGGTTCGTCGACGACCTCGCGCTGCTGAACGAGGCCTGCCCGCACAGCCGCCCCGTCGAGGCGGACCTGCGGCAGGTCGTCACCGGCGAGCGCGCCGGCCGCACCGGTGCGGACCACGTGCTGCTCGTCGACCTGCTGACCGAACAACGGCAGCACGGACAAACCCAGGAGGAGGACCACGAGTGTCGACAGAGAACGAGGTCAAGCGGTTCATCGTGACCACCTTCGCCCCGGACGTCACCCCCGACCAGCTCCCGTCCGACTACGACCTGCTGGACAACGGGGTGGTGGACAGCCTGGGCCTGCTCCGCCTCATCGCCTGGGTGGGCGAGCGCTACCAGATCCCGGTCGAGGAGCGAGACATCTCCCCGGCCCAGTTCAGCTCGGTGGAGGCCATCACGGCCTTCATCGCGGACGCACACACCTACGTCTGAAAGACCGAGGAGAGGGAGGGCTCACGCACATGATCGTGCGCGACAAGGCCGGCATCGACGGCATCGACTGGGGGAACGGGCTCAGCTACCGGCTCCTGGTCCAGAAGGACAACATGGGCTTCACGATCGCTCACACCGTCGTGAAGGCGGGGTCGAAGTCCCCGTTGGAGTACCGCAACCACCTCGAGGCCTGCTACTGCATCGCCGGGCGCGGACAGGTGATCGACGAGGAAGGCACGACCCACGAGATCGAGCCCGGCGTGATGTACGCGCTGGACCGCCACGACCGGCACTTCCTGATCGCCTCCCCCGAACAGGACCTGGAGCTGATCAGCGTCTTCAACCCGCCGCTGCGCGGGGACGAGCGGCACAACTTCGACACGGACGAGTTCTCCCAGTACTGACCGGCGACCGGTGGCGCGGGAGCGCGCCCGCTTCCGCGCCACCGGCCAACCCCATGACGCGAAGGAGTTCACGGTGTCCGCACGCGACGAGTTCTTCTCGGTGTCCGAGGAGGTCGCCGACGCGCTGGCCGAGGGCCGGCCGGTGGTGGCCCTGGAGTCTTCCGGTGTGGTGCAGGGACTGCCGCACCCGCTGAACCTCCAGACCGCGCTCGACATGGACAAGGCCATCCGCGCCGAAGGCGCCGTGCCCGCCCGCACCGGCATCGTGTCCGGCCGGCTCGTGGTGGGCATGTCCGACGAGCAGGTGGAGCTGTTCGCCACCACGCCGACCGTGCCGAAGGTCGGGGCCCGCGACCTCGGTCCCGTGCTGGCCGGCGGTGGGCACGGCGGCACGACGGTCTCCGCGGCCCTGGTCGCCGCCGCCCGGGCCGGTATCGAGGTGTTCGCGGTCGCCGGCATCGGCGGTGTCCACTTCGGAGCGCAGCGCAGCTTCGACATCTCCGCGGACCTGGTGGAGTTCACCCGGCACCGGGTGGCCGTGGTCTGCGCGGGTGCCAAGTCGCTGCTGGACCCCGCGCTCACCCTGGAGTACCTGGAAACCCAGGGTGTGCCGGTGGTGGGCTACCGCTGCGACGACTTCCCGGCCTACTACAGCGTCTCCAGCGGCGAGCGCAACCCGCGGCGCGTGGACGAGCTCGACGAGCTGGCGGCGGCGGTGCGCCTGCACTGGGCGGTGGGCAACACCGGTGGCTTCCTCGTCACCCACCCGATCCACGCCGAGGACGCCCTGCCCGCGGACGAGGTCTACGCGCTGGTGCGGGAGAA
The DNA here is from genome assembly GCF_001279525.1 of Nocardia sp. NRRL S-836. Taxonomy (GTDB): domain Bacteria; phylum Actinomycetota; class Actinomycetes; order Mycobacteriales; family Pseudonocardiaceae; genus Lentzea. The sequence goes on from NZ_LGDY01000036.1 coordinate 101,337, forward strand.
GCAGGCCGAGGCCGAGGCGGCGGGCGTGCAGGGCAAGGACGTGACGCCGGCCATTCTCAGCGCGGTCGGCAAGGCGACCAGCGGCCGCACCGGCGAGGCCAACCGGTCCGTCCTGCTGTCCACCAGTGCCCTGGCCGCCGAGTTCGCCTCGGCGCTCAAGCGGAACCGCCTGGAGGAGCAGGCGTGAACACCGCAGTCCTGTTCGACGTCGACGGCACGCTGGTCGACACGCCGGCCGGGATGACGGCGGTGCTGCGCCAGGTGGTGGCCGAGAACGGCGGCGTGGCGGACGAGGCGCGGCTGCGCGCCACCGTCGGCCGCCCGCTGGTCGCCTCCCTGGCGCTGCTGCTCGGCCTCCCGCCCGGCCACCCCGGCGCCGAGCGCGCCGCCGACCGGGCCCGTGAGCTGTTCACCGAGGTGGTCATCCCGTCGGCGCGCGAGCTGGTCCTGCCCGGCGTGCCCGAGCTGCTCGACGGCCTGCGCGTGGACGGCCGGCCCGTCGCCGCGGTCACCAGCAAGGTCCACCGCAGCGCGGTGGAGCTGCTGGAGGCCACCGGCCTGCTGGCGCACTTCGACGTCCTCGTCTGCCACGGCATGGCCGACCGCGGCAAACCGCACCCGGACCTGGCCCTGCTGGCGGCCGACCGGCTCGGCGTCGCCCCGGCCGACTGCGTCGTCGTCGGTGACGCGGTCGACGACATGGCCATGGCCCGTGCCGCGGGCATGACCGCCCTGGGCGTGGCCACCGGCGTCGCCACCCCCGACGAGCTGCTGGCCGCGGGGGCGAGCGCCGTGCACGCCGACGCGCTCGCGCTCGGCACCGTCCTCCTCCCGCTCGGTACCCCTTCGAGGTGATCACCATGACCACTACGGAAGACGCCACGGCACGCGGGCGCACCGCGAACGCGGCACTCGCGATCCTCGCCGTGGCGCAGTTCCTCATCGCACTCGACTACTCCATCGTCTACATCGCACTGCCCAGCGTCGGCGCGGACCTGGCACTGACCGAGAGCTCCCTGCAGTGGGTGGTCAGCGGCTACGCGGTGTTCTTCGCCGGGTTCCTCGTCGTCGGCGGCCGGGTGTCGGACCGGTTCGGCCCGCGCCGCCTGTTCGTCGCCGGCACACTGCTGTTCGGCATCGCCTCGCTGGCGGGCGGCCTCGCGCCAAGCGCGCCGTTGCTCCTGGTCGCCCGCGCCGCCCAGGGCGTCGCGGCCGCGGTGCTCCAGCCCGCGGTCATCGCCCTGATCAACACCTCCTTCCCCGCCGGACCCGCCCGCAACCGGGCCTTGGGCGTGTGGGGCACGGTCGGCGCGTCCGGGCTGGCCGCGGGGGTGATCATCGGTGGCCTGCTGACCACGGTGTCCTGGCGGTGGGTGTTCCTGATCAACCTGCCGCTGGCGGCGATCTGCGCGTTCGCCGCGCCGAAGCTCCTGCCCCGCAACGAGGTCGTCACCAGTGACCGCGGCGGTCTCAACGTGCCCAGCGCCGTCCTGTGCACCGGTGCCGTGCTGTCCGCGGCACTGGCCCTGACGCTGACGGCGAGCGGCAGCTGGACGGATCCGGGCGTCCTGGCGGCGTTCGGCGCGGCCGCGGTGCTCCTGGCCGTGTTCGTGGTCCAGGAGCGGCGCAGCGAACGCCCGCTGGTCGACCCCGTGCTGCGGCGCACCCGCTCGCTGCTGGTCGGCTGTGGCACCACAGCGCTGTACATGGCCAGCGTCGGCAACCAGTTCTTCGTGGTGACGCTGCTCGTGCAGCAGCTGCGCGGCTACGACCCGCTGGCCGCGGGGCTGGCGTTCCTGCCGATGGCGGTGGCGATCGCGGTGGCGAACTCCGTGGCGGCGCGCATCGTGGCCGCGATCGGGGTGCGGGCCACGCTCGCACTGGCGTTCGTCGCCGACGCGGCCGGCCTGCTGCTGCTCGCGTTCCAGGCACACGGCGACAGCTACGCCGTGCACCTGCTGCCGGGGCTGCTGATCACCGGCTTCGCCCACGGCGTGACCTACGTGTCGATGTTCATCGCCGGTACGGCCGACGTCGAGGACCGCAACCAGGGCACCGGAAGTGCGCTGATGACGACCTCGCAGTACATGGCGGGCGCCCTCGGCGTGGCCGTGCTGGTGCTGGTGCTCGGCCGCGAGCCCGACGCCGGCGCGTTCGCCGCGGCGTTCGTCACCACCGCCGTGGCGGCTGCGGCAGGCGCGCTGCTGGCCTGGTTCGGGCCGGTCCGGCGCGAAGGGAGCCGGTCGTGAGGGCGCAGGCCTGGACCGCACGGCTGGGAGTGCTGGTCGTGCACAACGACCCGGTGGTCGAGGCGGAGCTGTGGGCCATGGCGCCGCCGGGCGTCACCGTCCACACGGCCCGCTTCGAGAGCCCGACCAGCACCGGCGCCGAGTACACCAGCGAGTCCTGGGAACGCATGGTGTCCAGCCCGGACGTGCGGCGCGGCCTGGTGCAGCTCGGCGAGCTGGGCGTCTCGGCGATCTGCCTGTGCTTCGGGTCGGCCAGCTTCTTCGGCGGCCTGGAGTTCGACACCGGGTTCACCACCGCGGCCGCGGAGCTGACCGGAGGCACCCCGGTCTACACCGCCGGGCAGGCCATCCGCGCCGCGCTGACCGCGCTCGGCGTGCGCCGTCCCATGGTGCTCGCGCCACCGTGGTTCACCGCACCGACGTTCTCCGCCGCGGAGTCCTACCTGACGGCCGCCGGGTTCGAGCCCGCCGCCCTGGTGCCGTTCCGGCTGGGGGAGCGGTGGGACGGCGTCGAGCGCCACCGGCTCTTCGACCGCGGCGGGCGCTGGGACGTGCACCCCGCCGAGGTGTGCCGCCAGGCCGCGGCGGCCTTCCCGGCGCACGCCGACGGGCTGCTGCTGCCCGGTAGCGGGTTCCGCTCCTGGGAGGCCGTCGACGAGCTGGAGCGCCGGCTCGGAGTGCCGGTCGTGACCTCCAACCAGGCGTGCCTGTGGCGACTGCTCGACCTCACCGGCCTGGACGCGCGGGTGCCCGGTGGCGGACTGCTGACCGCCGGCCGGTGAGCCGGCCCGACCTCGACTGGGGAAACCACCATGCCCACCACATCCTTCGTGACCGCGTTCGCCGCGCAGGTGGACGCCAGACCGCACGCCCCGGCGTTGTCCTGGGACGGGGCCGCGGTGGACTACGCCTCCCTGGACCGGCTGGCGCGGGAGTCCGCAGCGCTGCTGCACGGCCTCCCGGCCGACGCACCGGTGTGCGTGCCCGCGCACAAGTCGCCGGAGACCATCGCCCTGCTCATCGCGTGCTTCCGCGAGAACAGGCGGGTGCTGCTGCCCTCCGCGACGCTGGGCGACGACGCCCTGCTGCGGCTGTGCGAGCAGGTCGGCTGCTCGCACGTGCTCACCCCGCAGGGCGTGCGGACGACCGGCGCCGACGCGGCCTCGCTGCCCGGACCCGGTCTGCTGCTGACCACCTCCGGCTCCACCGGCACGCCCAAGGTCGTCGTGCTCGCCGAACGGGGCGTGGACGAGTTCCTCGCCTGGGCTGCCCGCACGTTCGGCATGGGCCCCGGCGTCGGGGTGCTCAACTACGCGCCGCTCAACTTCGACCTGTGCCTGCTGGACCTGTGGGCGGCGCTGGCCGTCGGCGCCCGCACGGACCTGGTCGACCCGGAACGCGCGACCGACGGCGACTACCTGGCCGGCCTGTGCGCCCAGTGGGCGCCCGCGGTGGTGCAGGCGGTGCCGTTGTTCTTCCGGCTGGTCACCGCGACCGGGCGGGTGCTCCCGGACGTGCGGGAGGTCCTGCTCACCGGGGACGCGGCTCCGCCCGCCCTGCTCACCGGCGTCGCGGCCGCGTTCCCCCAGGCCCGGCTGTGGAACGTCTACGGCTGCACCGAGACCAACGACAGCTTCGTGCACCGCATCGACCCCGCCCGCACGCCGACGCCGATCGGCACCCCGATCGACGGTGTCGAGTTCCGCATCGTCGACGACGAGGGCCGCGACTGCGACAGCGGCGAGCTGGTGGTGCGCACCCCGTTCCGCGCCGAGGGCTACCTCGACCCCGCGCTCACCCGCGACCGGTGGAACGACGGCTGGTTCCGCACCGGCGACCTGGTCCGCCGCGACGAGACCGGGCTCGTGCACCTCACCGGCCGCAACGACCACCAGGTGAAGGTGCGCGGCGTGCGCACCAACGTCCAGGAGGTCGAGAACGTCGTGCTCGCCCACCCCGAGGTGGTCGAGGCCGCGGTGGTCCCGCTCCCCGACGAGGAGGCCGGGACCGTGCTGCACGCGGTGGTCCGCCGCGCGCCGGGCTCGCGGCTCAACGGACTGCACCTGCGGGCGCACTGCGCCGCCGCGCTGCCCAGGACCGCCATCCCCGGCGCGTTCGAGATCGGCGGCGAGGCGTTGCCCCGCACCTCCACCGGCAAGGTCGACCGCACCGCGCTGCGCGCGCGGCGGACAGCGGTCGCGGAAGGGGTGTGACGCGATGATCGAGTGGAACGAGGACCAGCGCTCGTTGCGCGCCGCGGTCGAGGAGCTCGGCCCGGTGCTCGGCGAGGGCCACGTCGAGCGCGACGCCGACGGCGAGTTCGCCGAGGGCGCCTGGAAGGTGCTGCGCGAGACGGGGCTGCTCGGGCTGCCGTTCGACGAGCGGTGGGGCGGTCTCGGCCAGGACCTGCTGACCACCATGTACGTGCTGGAGGGCCTCGGTCAGACCTGCCGCGACGGCGGGTTCAGCTTCTCGGTGTCCACGCACATGGTCAGCACCGGCGTGCCGCTGCAGCGCTTCGGCTCGTCGGCGCTGAAGGACCGCTACCTCACCGGGGTGTGCGACGGCTCGATCATCGGCGCGCACGCCATCACCGAGCCCGAGGGCGGGTCGGACGTCATGGCCATGCGCACCTCCGCGGTGCGCGACGGCGACCACTACGTCCTCAACGGCAGCAAGACGTTCATCAGCAACGGGCCGCTGGCCGACGTGATCGTCGTCTACGCCCGCACCGGCAAGCGCGGCAGCCCCGCCGCCATCACCGCGTTCCTCGTCGACCGCGACACACCCGGTCTGACCGTGGGCAAGCCGGTGGCCAAGATGGGGCTGCGCACGTCGCCCCTGAGCGAGCTGTACTTCGACGACTGCCGGGTGCCGGCGGCGAACGTCGTCGGCTCGCCCGGTGCGGGGTTCCTCATCCTCGACCACGTGATGAAGTGGGAGATCCTCTGCTCCTTCATCATCAACGTCGGTGAGATGCAGCACCGGCTGGAGCGCTGCGTGGACTACGCCCGCACGCGGGTCCAGTTCGGACAGAAGATCGGGTCGTTCCAGTCGGTGTCGAACCGGGTCGTGGAGATGCGCATCGCGGTGGAGACCGCGCGCAAGTGGCTCTACGACACCGCGCTGAAGCTCCAGAACGGCCAGAACGTCACCGCGGACCTGGCCATCGCCAAGCTCCAGGCCAGCGAGGCCAACGTCAGCACGGCCCTGTCCGCGGTGCAGCTCTTCGGCGGTTACGGCTACACCGCGGAGTACGGGCTGGAGAAGGACCTGCGCAACGCCGTCGCCGGGACGATCTACTCCGGCACCTCGGACATCCAGCGGCAGCGCATCGCTTCCATGATGGGTTTATGAGGAGAGTGACCGAAGATGTCAGTGCAAGCGGGCAACACCGACCTGCTCCACCCGAACCTGGCCGTCACCGAGTTCCTCGACCACGACAGCGACGTCGTCCGCGACTTCGTGCACGGGGTGCTGCCCGACGGCGGCGAGGGCATGACCGACGTCGAACGGGCCTGCGCCCTCTACTACGCGGTGCGCGACGGCATCCACTACGAGGTCTACGGCGCCGACCTGACCCGTGACGGCCTCAAGGCGAGCTCGATCATCAAGCGCGGCACGGGTTTCTGCGTCCACAAGTCCATCGTGTACGCCGCTGCCGTGCGGTCCGTGGGCATCCCGAGCCGCCTCTACTACGGCGATGTGCGCAACCACCTGGCGTCACCGCAGCTGGAAGAGCTCATGGGCGGCAACATCTTCACCTACCACAGCCTCGCCACCGTCTTCCTCGACGGCAGGTGGGTGCGCGCCACCCCGGTGTTCAACAAGATGCTGTGCAAGCTCTACCGGATCAAGCCGCTGGAGTTCGACGGCCGCACCGACAGCATGTACCACCCGTACGACGAGAACGGCCGCCGGCACATGGAGTTCCTGCGCGAGCACGGCGAGTTCGACGACTTCCCGTACGACGTGGTGGTCGACGGCATCCGGGCCAACCACCCGAAGCTGTTCGCCTCCCGGCACACGACCGCGCGCGGCTCGCTGGTCGCCGACGCGGCCGCGCAAGGGGACCGGTTATGACGGCGCCCGCGGTCGTCCTGCCCCGGCAGCGCGCGGCCCACGACCCGCGCCTGCGCTCCACCGTGGACGTGGAGCTGGTGGTGCCCGCGTTCAACGAGGCGGGCCGGCTGCCCGCCACGCTCGCCGAGCTGACCGGGTTCCTGGCGGGCCGGCCGTGGCGGTCGCGGGTCGTGGTGGTGGACAACGGCAGCACCGACGGCACCGCCACCACCGTCGCCGGTCACCCCGACGTGGTGGTCATCGGCTGCGCCCGCCCCGGCAAGGGCGCGGCCGTGCGCCGCGGCCTGGAGAGCAGCACGTCCCGGTTCGTCGGTTTCCTCGACGCCGACCTGTCCACCCCGGTGCGGACGTTGACCCGCGCGGTGGCGGAACTGGAAGCGGGCGCGGCGGCGGCGATCGGGTCGAGGCACGCTCCCGGCGCCGAGCTGGTGACCCCGCAGCCGCTGAGCCGCCGGGTCGGCGGCGCGGTGTTCCGCGCCCTGGCCCGCCGCCTGGTGCCCGAGGTGCACGACACCCAGTGCGGGTTCAAGCTCTTCGAACGGGTGGCCGTGCAGCGGGCACTGGCCGGGTGCCAGGTCGACGGGTTCGCGTTCGACGTGGAGCTGCTGCGGCGCATACGGCTGGCCGGCGGGCGCATCGCCGAGGTGCCCGTGGCCTGGACCGACGACCAGCGGTCCACCTTCCGCCCCCTGCACGACGGCCGTGCGGCGTTCGCGGACCTGGTGCGCCTGTACCGCGCGGAGGCGGCGCTATGAACACCCGGCGGCATGTGCTCGTGGTGTTCGACCGCGACCTGACGCACCCCGCGGCGGCGGAGGGCGAGCGGTACGTGCACGAGGTCGTGCGCCGCTGGGCCGCCGGCGGCACGCGGGTCACGCTGGCGGTGACCGGCACGCCCGCCCACGAGGTCGTCACGGGGGTGGAGGTCCGGCGCTTCGCGCGACCGGCCGCGCTGGTGGCGTGGTTGCTGCGACACGCACACCGCTTCGACGCGGTGGTGGACGCGACCGACGGCGCGGTGGCCACGGCGTGGCTGGCCGTACGCGGTCGCACCCCTGTGGTGCGGCTGGAGCTGCGGTCGCACCGCACCGGGCTCAGGCGGCTACCGGTGCCGGTACGCCGCCGCCTGGCGCGATGGGCCGGCGACCGTCGCACAACGGTCGTGCCGTCCCCGTCGGCGCGCCACGAACTGCGGTGCCGCGTGGGCCTGCGTGGCCCCGTGCTCGTCGCACCGCCCGGTGCCGCGCCCGCGACCGGCACCGGTGAGCGCGCCGACCACCCCGTGGTGGTGGTGCCCGCGCCCGAACGCGGCCTGGACGTGCTGCTGCGGGGTCTTCCACTCGTGCTGGCACAGAATCCGGAGCTGCGGGTGGAGGTCCTCGGCGACGGGCCGGAGCTGCCCAGGCTGTGGCGCATCGCGCACGACTTCGACGTCGCGCACGCGGTCGTCCTCCGCGGCCGGGTGTCCGACGACGAGCGGGCGGCGACGCTGCGCCGGGCGTGGCTGCTCGTCTCCGCGGCGGTTGACGAGCTGCCCGCGCAGGCGGTTCTGGAGGCCGCCGCCCACGGGGTGCCCTGCGTGGCGCTCGACGCCGTCGGCGCCCGTGACTTCGTCCGGGTCGGCGAGGTCGTCCGCTCGCCCGATGACCTCGCCCCTGCCGTCGCACGTCACCTCGCCCAGCCGGCGGACCCGCGGCACGCCGAGGAGCTCGCCCGGCGCTGCCGCGGCTGGGCCGACGGCTTCCGGTGGGACCGCACCGCCGGGCTGCTGGCCGCCGCGGTGGAGCACGAGGTGCGCACAACCCGCCGCGACGGTCCACGCCGCCGTGCCCGGTTCGACATCGCCACCGCGGTGCGGCTGCCGGCGGGTGCCCGCGTGCCGGCGGGCGCGCTGCGCGTGACCGACGAGGTCGTCGAGGCCGGCGGTGCGGTCGGCGTTCTGCTCAACGGCTGCGACGAGTTCGACGCACTCGGCGTCCTGGACCGCCTCGGGATCGAGGGAGCGCACGTGCGGCTGGCCACCCACGACGACCTGATGCTCGGCCCCTGCCCGCACGCCCCGGCCACCGAACCCACGAGGAAGGTCGACGACCGTGTCCACTCGCGCTGACACCAGGACCAGGGTGCTCACCTGGTCCGCGGTTGCCATCACCGCGTTCGTCCTGGCGTTGATCGCCCAGGCCATCTACACCCGGGACGCGCACTGGGGTGTGCGCTACATGGCCGACCTGTGGGTCTACGTCGCCAGCGGGCAGGCGGTGCGCGACGGCCAGTCCCTGTACGACGTGGTGATCATGTCGCCCCTGTACGGGCCGATGCCGTACCTGTACCCGCCGCTGACCGCCGTCCTGTTCTTCGTTCCCCTGACCTTCCTGTCGATCGGCGCCGCCGGGCTGCTGTGGAACACCGTGACGCTGATCGCGCTGGGTGCGATCGTGTGGATCACCCTCGGCGTCGCCGACGTCCGCGCCACCAGGACGCGCCTGGTGCTGACCGTCGTCGGCCTCGCCCTGGTGTTCTGCCTGCTGCCGACCCGCATCCACCTGATCTTCGGCCAGATCAACGCGTTCCTGGTGCTGCTGGTGCTGCTGGACTTCCGCCGCGACGCGGGACGGTGGCGCGGCGTGGGCATCGGTGTGGCGGCCGGGCTGAAGGTGACGCCGCTGATCTTCATCGCCTACCTGCTGGTCACAGGCCAGTGGAAGGCGGCACGGACGGCGGTGCTGGCGTTCGCGGGAGCGGTCGCGGCGGGCTTCGCGGTGGCACCGGCCGACTCCCTGGAGTACTGGGGCGGCCTGGTGTTCCAGTCGTCGCGGGCGGGCGCTGTCTACAGCACCCCGAACCAGTCCCTGGCCGCGGCCATGGCCAGGGTGTCGCAGAGCGAGGTGTTCGCCGGCTGGTGGGTCGTCGTGCTGGCCCTGGTCGGTGTGCTGGGACTCGCGGTGGCCAGGTACGTCCACCGGCGGGGCTCCGACTTCCTGGGCTTCTGCGCCGCGGCGCTCACCGGGCTGCTGGTGTCGCCGGTGAGCTGGGAGCACCACTGGGTGTACGTGGTTCCCCTGCTGGTCTGGTTGGTGGTGCGGGCCTGGCAACGGCGATCGGCCGGCCTGTCCGCCGTGGCAGTGCTGCTCGTGGCGGTGTTCACGCTGCGGGTGTTCTGGTGGGTGGGCGTGCCGGAGTTCCCGGCGAAGCCGATGGACATGACCGCGGGACAGCAGCTGGCCTCCTCGATGATGCCGGTCGCCGCCCTGTTGCTGCTCCTGCTCGGGCCCCTGTGGGTCCGCCGGGAGTTCCTCACTGCGCCGGTCCAGCGGATGGCGGCCGGAGAACGCGACATCGAACGCGCCACGAGCCGCCCGGCGCCCGCCGTTGTCGGGGTCGCTCCGGCCGGCGAACCGGAGGTGCGGTCGCCCTGATCCCCGGACATGGCGCTCGCCGCCCACGGACAACGTGTTCGTGGACGGCGAGCGTTTTGCCAGGTCAGGCGCTGTGCCGGTCGATCCAGTCGAGCATGGGTCGCGGGTTGCGCTGGAACTCCAGGTAACCGTCCCAGCGGCGGTTGCTGCCTTCGATCCAGTGCAGGTGCTTGTCCTTCGTGGGCATCGCGTCGTACATCGACCGCACGTCGTGCGGGGTGACTAGGCTGTCGTCGCGGACCTGGTAGATCAACGTCGGCACGCTGACCGCGCCGGCCCACGGCACCGGGTCCTGCGCGTCGAACCCGAGGCCGGTCACCAGCTGAATGCGGCGGTCGAGGTCGTCCACACGCACCGCGGGGATGCCCATGAGACCGAGCTGGTGGGTCATGATGACCTTGGTGGTCACCGGCTGGGCGGCCACGAGGGAGTCGATGCCCTCGAACGCGGCCGGGTCCTGGTAGGCGGCCGCGAACGTCGCGTTCGCGCCGAGGCAGCGGCTGAACAGACTGATCCGCATCGAGCCGGTGTCGGTGCGGGTGCGCGCGTAGGTCAGGGAACCGATCACGTCGCGGGCCTCGTAGATGCCGCTGGAGGTGATGCCGCCGTTGGCGGACCCGCTGAAGCCGTGGTTGCGCAGGTCGTAGGTGAGGACGTTGTAGCCCGCGTCGTGCAGGATCTTGTAGTCCGGCATGAAGGGGATCTCGATGTTGTTGCCGCTGGGCGCCCAGATCGAGCACCACGGATCGAGGTGGCTGGGCAGGCCGGTACGGGTGAAGCCCATCGGGTGGTTCGCGATGACGAGCTTGTCGCCGGTGTTCGGGATGAACCAGCCTTCCAGCGGCACCCCGTCGCCGGCGGGGAAGGTCACGTCCTCGTACACCAGCCCGAGGTCGGCGGGGGTACCGATGACCGGAGCGCGCTGGCTGCCGCGGAAGTTGGCGGCGATCGCGTCGAGGATCTTCGACATCTGTTCTTCGTCCACGCGTCCAGCCTCATCAGCGTGACCAGGCCGAACCAGGGGAAGCTGACCCCCCTCTCAGGGCACGTGACGCGTTGAAGCGCCGGTGCTGGTCCCTCATACTGGCCGCGATGGATCTCCCGCAGCTCGGCGCGTTCCTGCGCTCACGTCGCGACCGGGTGCGCCCCGCTGACGTGGGGCTGCCGATGGGTTCCCGCAGGCGGGTCGCAGGCCTGCGCCGGGATGAGGTGGCCCAGCTCGCGCACGTCTCCACCGACTACTACATCGAGATCGAACGCGGAACGGCTCAACCGTCATCGGCTGTTCTCGACGCCTTCGCCGAGGTGCTCAAGATGAGCGAGGACGAGCGCGCTCACGCGTTCACCCTCGCCGGGCGGCACCAGCCGCGCCGCTCGTCCGGGGCGGTCCTGCACCCCGCCATGCGGGATCTTCTCCGCCGTTTCGGGAACGACGTTCCCGCCTATGTCAGCACGGATCTGCAAATCGTTCTCGCGCAGAACGAAGCGGCAGCCGAACTGCACGGCCCGATTCCCGAGTCCTCGGAGCTGACCGACAGCTACGTGTACCGGTGGTTCACTGATCCGGTCGTGCGGGCACAGTTCGATGAAAGCTGCCACGAAGCGGAAGCCGAGGCGCTCATCGCGGACCTGCGGATCGGTGTCGCTCGCCGCGGGCCGGGTGATCCTGACGCCAGAGCCCTGATCGAGGTGCTCACCGCGCACAGCTCCTGGTTCGCACGGCTGTGGGCTCAGCAGGACGTGGCCATCCGCCGGAGTGAGACGAAGAGACTGCGCCATCCAGAGCGCGGTCCGATCGACTACGACTGCTACGCGTTGCTCAGCGAAGACGGGCGGGAACGACTCATCTGGTACGTGCCCGCGAAGGTTTTCGTGGCGGATGCGGCGGACGATGGACGCGTGGGGAAGGCCCCCGACCGCCGGTCATCTCCGCCGACGGTCTGAGCCCGAGTCGTCAGGCTGCCTGGCTGGCATCAGGTGGGGCGGTCCCGGACTGGAGCGATGCCCGCTGGAGAGTTCCAGCCCTCATCGCTCGCGACGGCTGACGTTCACAACGACTCCTCCCTTGAGGAAGGTCGCGCCACCGACCCGGACGTGGTCGCCATGCGCGATGCGGGTCAGCGCGGGGCGGCGATGGCGGTCGTTGCCAGCGGCTTGGCCGACGTGCTCGCGGGCGGCCCGGCGACCTGCCGCAGCGCGGTGCGCCCGGTCACCGGCCGCGAGCCCACCTCAGACGACGTGTGTTTGCTGCCAGTCGACGCAGGTGGGCCGCTGCCCGGTCTCCTGGAACTCCAGGAGCGCTTGCCGCACAAGAGCAATCGGGAGTGCCGCGTCCTGCGGGAACGCCGTTTGCGTCGCCTTGTCGATGTAGAGCGTCGGCGCGTCCTCGATCGGTTCGGCTGTTCGTGTCACCCAGGCACCGCGCTTGGCGATGTCGGACTGCCTCTCCGGCCCTGCGTCCGCCTGGCTGCTGTCTGCGTCAACGACGGCGGCGGGGATGGGACCCGTGTACAGCAGGGCGCCAACCTGCCCGCGAGGCGAAACGTCGAGCTTGAACAGCCGGTCTGGCCGGTTGCGCCGCCCAACCGTCGGAAGCCCCTGACCCGCGATCTGCGCGGGATGAGGCTGCTCGTGACTCAGGAGGTAGGCGAGAAACGCTTCGAGGTCGGGCTCGGTACGAACCGGTTCCGCCTTCGGCCGGTCGCCGTCGTAGTACCAGACTTCCAGCGTGTACGTCACTCTGCGTCCCTTCCGCGAAACACCCGCGAACCTACCGGATCGTGAACGGTCAACTCGCGTCCTGGTGGTAGGACGTCCTCCAGCAGTTCCTCGCATCCCATCGGCCCGCCGCACACGACCCGGTTGATCACCACCTCAACGCGGTGCGCGTCTCCTTCGCGCATGCGCCACGCGAGCTTCATCTCGACGTGCATCGACACAGTGGCGAGCGCTCCGTCCGGAACGGTCACGAGATCTTGCTCGATGAGGAAGGCGTTGATCCGCTCGTGCTCGCCGTCGGGTTCGCTTCCGCTTTGCACCATGTCGGAATGCCCGTCCTGGTCGACGTAGATGCCGCTGGTGATGTAGCTGGGCAGATTCGGGCGCTGCTGCTGCGCCCACGACGGTTCTGGCCCTGCCGCGGGTGAAATCGCAGGAGACGGCGTCGGTGTGATCGCAGGTGCCGCAGCCGGGACAGGACTTCCGTCGCCCATCAGCGCCGCGACGATGCCAGAAATTCCTTTCTGCGCCGCGTTCAACAGACCCAGTAGCTCCGATACTCCTGGCTTGATCCGGGCGAACTGTCCTGCAGTTTGGTCGACCTCAGTCTCCAGCGCGGAGGAGCCCTGCCCCGCCGACTTGATGAGGGCCGCCGCCTCGTCCGCCAGTTCCTCCGCGATGACCAGTGGCGCTAACGCCGCTGCGGCCCGGTCGGCGGCGTTGCGCAGCGCTGCGACAACCTCCTCGAGCGTGGTCACCCCGGCCCCTTCCTGCGGACCTGGGCGATCCTCGCACGCGTTACCGGCAAACAGCGGTACCGCGGACCAGTCAGACGGAGGTGGCCAGCGTCGATCGCTCCGGTCTGCTGTCAGTCACCGCCGCCGGCGTCCATGCGGGCCTGTCGGACAGCACCGCGCCTTCGGCACGCACATCGCTCCCGCCGACGTTCGGTGGCGTCACAGTCAGCTCGAGTTCGGCTGTCCGGCACGGGGCAACTTCGACAACAGACTGGCGCAAGGGGCACGTTCCGTCAGGCTGCCTCCCGACGGAACACGTGCGCACCCCAGGCGATCGCCGCCCCCGCCATTCCCGCCGCCACGAGAAATCCCGCGAGCACGTGTTCCGTCGCGTACTCCCCAACAAACGCGTCACGGACGCCATCGACCACGTACCGCAGCGGCGTCAACCGCGACACGAAGTCGAGCCACGGCGGGGCCAGCGACATCGGCAGCAGGATCCCCGACAGCAGCAACAACGGCACCGTCACGCTGTTCAGCAACGGCGCCAAGGACTCCTCGCTGCGCGTGGCCAGGCCGATCGTGTACGAAAGGCCCGCCAGGCTGGCGGTCAGCAGGGCGATCAACAGCACGCCGAGCACCACACCCGCCAACGGTGCGCGCAGCCCGAACGGCACGGCCACCAAGAGCAGCACGCACGACTGCCCCACGAGCAGCAGCACGTCCCGCAGCACGCGACCGAGCAGCAGGGCGACCCTGCTCACCGGCGTCACCCGCATCCGTTCCACCACACCCGAGCGGACGTCGGCGATCACCGAGAATCCCACGAACGCCGCACCGAACAACGCCAGCTGCACCAGCAGCCCTGGGATGTAGACGCGCCACGAGTCCGCGCCCAGGTCCAGGCCCTGCAGCAGCGGCCCGAAGAAGACCAGGTACACCACGGGCTGCACCAGGCCGACCACCAGCCACAGTGGACTGCGCAGCGACATCGCGAGCTGCCGGCGGAAGACCAGGTAGGTGTCGCGCATGCTTATCCTCCCACCGCGACGCGACCGGGCAGGTCGAGGGAACGACCCGTCACCGCGCGGAAGACGTCGTCCAGCGTCGGTTGGTGCAGTTCCACCGACGAGACCTCGAAACCGGCGTCGTCCAGCACCCGCAACAACGACACCAACGCGCGCGAGCCGTCCGCGACGGTCAGCCGCACGGACGAGCCCGACACCGTCACGGAACGGACCAGGGGGTGTGACTCCAGCAACGAAGCGCCACCGGACACCTCAAGGGTGATCACGTCGCCGCGCAGCTGCCGCTTCAGCGAGGCGGGCGTGCCGGAGGCCACCACCGCGCCGTGGTCCACCACCAGCACGCGGTCGCACAGCGCGTCGGCCTCGTCGAGGTAGTGCGTCGTCAGCACGACGGTGGTGCCGGGCAAAGCCCGCAGGTGCGCCCACAGGTCGTCGCGGCTGGCCGGGTCGAGGCCGAGGCTCGGTTCGTCCAGCAACAGCAGCGCGGGGGAGTGGACCAGGCCCAGCGCGATGTCGAGCTTGCGGCGCTGGCCGCCGGACAGCGTCGCGACCGTCCGACGCTCCAAACCGGACAGACCGAACACCTCGCACAGCTCCGCGCCACGCGAACGCGGCACCCGGTACAGGTCGGCCTGGAACTCCAGCTCCTCCACCACGCGGCAGCGTGGCTCGGTGCCGCCGCTTTGCGCCACGTAACCGATGCGGGAACGCACCAGCGCCGGTTCCGCCAGCAGGTCCGCGCCCGCGACCACGGCGGTGCCGGAGGTGGGGCGCAGCAACGTGGTCAGCATCCGCAGGGTGGTGGTCTTGCCCGCGCCGTTGGGCCCGAGCAGGCCGACCACCTCACCGGCCGCGACGTCGAGGTCCACGCCGCGCACCGCTTCCACGTCGCCGAACGACTTGCGCAGGCCGCGCGCGTGGATCACGGCCGTCACCACCCCACGGCGACGGCGGCGACCAGGTCGCGCTTGTGCGTGATCGACACGCTCACGCCGCTGATCCCGGCCTCCGCCGCCGCACCAGCCGCGGTCGCGGACAGCGTCACGCACGGCGCACCGCCCGCGGCACGGGTGATCGCGATGTCGTGCGGCGCAACGCCCTGGAACAACCCGCGGCCCAGCACCTTGAGCACCGCCTCCTTCGCGGAGAACCGGCCGGCCAGGAACTCGGCCCGCCTGGTGCCGCTCAGGCCGTCGGCGTGCGCGAGCTCGGCCTCGGCGAAGACGAAGTGGCGGAACCACTCGCGCCGCAGCAACGCGTCCAGCTCGTCGAGCGTGGTGAGGTCAACGCCGAGCCTCATCGGTCTCACCCTCCCCGAAGAAGTCGTGCTTGAGCAGCCCCTGGAACGCCGACAGCCGGTGCAGGTTGGACGTGCCCTCCATGAACTCGAACGCCCGCAGGTCGCGGTAGACCTTCTCCAGCCACGGGTGCTCGATCAGCGACGCGGGCCCGAGGAGCTCCGCGGCGAGTCTGGTCACCTGCTCGCCGAGCTGGGCCGCCCGCATCTTCACCACGCCGATCCGGTGCGGGTTCACCACACCGCGGTCGATCTCGCCCGCGACGTCGAGGATCATCCGCCGCACCGCCGCCACGCGGTCGAACACGCCGTCCACCCGCAGCTGGTCGTACCGCGACAGCGGCGGCTTGTGCTCGGTCAGGTAGTCGCACGCCGCCTGGGTCAGGCCCAGCGTCATGGCGGCCAGCCCCGGCCGGAAGCGCAGCAACGCGTGCAGGGCGCCGTAGACACCGCGTCTGCTAGGCGGGCGGTGCCTGCCCAGCACGCGGTTGGCGGGGATGCGCACGTTGTCGAACCGCAGCGCGCTGATCCGGGCGCCGCGCAGGCCGATCATGGGCAGCAGCTCGGCGTGGAACCCGTCCGCGGCCGGATCGACGACCACCGCCTCGATGCCCCACGGTCCCGGTGCGCGGCGGCAGAACACCACGCCGATCTGCGCCCGCGCGCCGTTGCCGACGTAACGCTTTTCACCGTTCAGCAGCCAGTCGTCGCCGTCGGGCGTGAGCGTGGTCTCCAGCTCCAGTGCCGCGGACCCCTTGCCGGGCTCGGTCAGGCCGAAGAACGTCCACACCGGACCGTCGTGCGCACGGCCGAAGAAGTGCTCGCGCTGCTCGTCGTCGCCGAGCTCGCGGACCACGTCGCGGGACAGACCCGCGCCCGGTCCCGCCAGGATCGCGCCGGGGTCGCCGTGGGACAGGGCCTCCAGCACCACGCACAGCGCCGTGCAGGTGGGGTCGAACGGCTCGATCGGCGACGGGCGGCGGAACTCCGGCGGCGTGAACACCTGGTCCAGCACGGCGAACGCGGGCAGGTGCAGGAACTCGGTGATGGCGTCGGGATCGCGGTCGAGCGCCATTCCCACGTCACGCAACGCGGGCGCCACCTCGCGGCAGTGCGCCCGCAACCGCAGCAGCGGAGCGTCCAGCAGGTCGTCACGGCTCAGCAGGGTGGTCATGCGCTCTCCCGGTCCGGGGTCAGGTACACGTTGCCGGTGACCTCGGCGAGGTGCAGGTCGCCGCCGGGGCCGGACACCAGGAAGCTGCTCGCGCCGAGCAGGCTCAGCAACAGCCGTCCGGCGTCGACCAGCCCCTGGTGGGCGCGCCACCTGGCGTGCTGGTCACCGGTGGGCAGCACGGCGTTCTCGCGCACCTCGACCGCCACGTCGGCCAGAGCGGTCTGCACGAGCTGGCGGTCGAGCAGCGGCGAGCCCTGCGACGTGCGGCCGCCCAGGTGCGTCATGGCGTGGTCGATGCCCTGCCGCAGCAGGTCGCGGTGCAGTTCGAGCAGGCCGCCGGCGAACCGGTCCAGCTCCTCGCCGCCCGACGGCGCGCCCCGCCCGACGCCGAGACCGAAGCGGTGCAACGGGTGCTCGGGTGAGCTGATCCTCCGCGAGGAGGCCAGTGCCACCCCGCTGCGCGCGGTCACCAGGGCGTTGCCGTGCAAGCGGTCCAGCTCTGCCGCGTAGGAACTCATGTCGTGCCCTCCTGACTGGCACGGCGCAGCAGCGCCGCGTGACTTCGCCCGGTGCGCGGATCGGTGTCGCACAGGACGAGTGCGTCGTGGGTTCGCGCCCACTCCTCGTGGTGGCGGGCCAGGGCCAGCCACACGCTGGTGCAGTAGGAGCCGCGGGCGACCCGGTGCACCGGGAGGCCGGCAAGCCCGCCTGCCCAGGGACCGGCGACGACCAGCGGCCGGTCTCCCGCGACGGTGGCGGACACCAGTTCCGCCAGGTCGTCCGATGCCGGTGGCACGGCGGCAACCTCCCACGGTCCGCCGTCGGCGAGCACCAGCACGGCGGCGGTGTCGGCCAGCCCGTCCCTGGCCAGCGGCTCGTCGTTGCCGAAGGTGCCCTGCTCGACCACGACGACGGTTCCCACCCGGCACCGGCCGGACCGGTGGTAGGCCGTCGCGACCCGCAACGCCGTGAACGGTGCCCGCAACCCCTGCTCGGAGATCGCGAAGTTCTCCGACCCACCGCCCAGCAGCTTGTCCACGTGGCCGCCGATGGAGCGGAACGGGTAGTGGTCGGGCAGCCCGTGCGCGACGACGACCAGGTCCGGCTCCGGCGGCACCGGCAACAGCTCCAGCGCCTGCCCGGCCAGCTCCTGGAACGTGATCCCCGCACCCCGCGCGAGCCGTTCGGGGTCGAGCTCGACACCGAACGGCGTCATCAGGTCGCGCTGGTACGACACCAGCCACTCGTCGTGCACGTAGGGGTTGCGGTGCGTGGCGACCACCGCGCTCGCCGCGGTCAGGGTCAGCATCACACCGCGACGTCGAGGTTGGCCTCGAGGTAGTCGGCCAGCGTGCCGATCGTCTGGAAGTCGTCCATCTGCAACGTCTCCGGGTCGACCTCGATGCCGGTGTGGTCCTCCAGCGCCATCAGCAGCGTGAGCACCGAGGTCGAGTCCAGGTGCAGGTCCTCGAACAGCCTGGTGTTCTCCGTGGTGTCGGAGTAGTCGCGCTGCATCACCTCGGTGAGCGCGTTCGTGATCGTCTTGAGCACCGTCAACCTGTCCATCGTGGATCTCCTTGTCAGACCGGGATGAGTTGCTGCTTGCCCAGCAGGTCTTCTGCGGTGTCACGGCGCCGCACGAGGTGCGGCGTGCCGTCGAGCACCAGCACCTCGGCGGGGTAGCCGTGGCTCAGGAACAGGCCGGGGGAGGCCGACGGGCCGTACGCGCCGGAGCGCTCGACGCCCAGCAGGTCGCCGGGGCGGACCTCGGGCAGCGCGACCTGCTTGGCCACCACGTCGTTCGGCGTGCACAGCGGCCCGGTGACGTTGTACGGCCGCTCGGCGGGATCCTCGTACCTGGTCAGCGACCGCACCGGGAAGTTGCGCTTGACGAAGCTGCCGACGCCGACGGCCGCCATGTGGTGGTTGGTGCCGCCGTCGGCGATCACGAACCACTCGCCCATGGACTCCTTGACGTAGCGCGCACGCACGACGTACGTGCCGCACCAGCCGACGAGGTAGCGGCCGAGCTCGGTGATCACCCGGCTGCGGTGCCTGCCGAGGAAGTCCGCGACCGCCGCGTTCACGCCGAGCGCGAGCGCCTCGACGTCGAGGTCCTTCTCGTTCTCGAAGTAGGGCACGCCGAACCCGCCGCCGATGTCGACCGTCTCCAGGTCGAACCCGAGCTCGGTGGACAGCTCCTCGGCCGCGGCCAGGATGCCGCGGGTGTTCTCCACGACGTTGCCGGCGTCGAGGATGCGGGTGCCCATGTAGCCGTGCACGCCCATCACCCGCACGTGCCGCAGCGAGCGCAGGAACGACCTCGACCGCAGCAGCACGGCCTGGTCGATGCCGAACTGCCGGGGCTTGCCGCCCATGGACAGGCGTGCCCCCTTGGCGGTGAACGACGGGTTGACCCTCAGCATCACGTCCACGCCGCCGGGCACGTGCAGGTCGTTGAGCAGCTCCACCTCGTCCAGCGACTCGCAGACCACCGCGTGCACGCCCATCTCCACGCACGCCCGCAGCTCGTCGACCGACTTGCCCGGCCCCAGGAAGACGATGTCGCGTGCGGCGGCGCCCGCGCGGTGCGCGGTGATCAGCTCGACCAGCGAGGACACCTCGATGCCCGCGCCGAGCGACCGCAGCACCGCGCACACGCTCACGTTGGGATTGGCCTTGGCGGAGTACAGGATGTCGACCCTGGGATCCAGCAGCTCGCGCAGCGACCGGTACACCTCGCGCAGCACGTCGCCGTCGTAGAGGTACAGCGGTGTGCCGAACCGGGCGGCGAGCTCGCTGATGGGAAGTCCCTGCACGGTGAACTCTGCGGTCATAGCGTCTCCAGTGCGGTAGCTGTCGCGGCGTCCAGCGCCTCCAGCGCGGTCCGGTCGGGGGCGAACGACATGGTGTAGAGCCGTCCGGCGGCAACGGTGCCGAAGCACGTCACCACGACCTGCGGCGGCAGCACCCGGCGGACCTGCTCGAACCCGATGTCGCGCACCGGGTAGTGCTTGGCCAGGCAGGCGTGACCGGGCGGGACCAGCCGCTCGACGACCCCGCCCTGGTAGGTCGACATGTTCAGCCGGGCGTTGATCTCCAGCACCGGGTGCAGCACGTCGTCCGCGCCCAGGATCGCGTCCACGCCCGCCACGCCGTGGAACCCGTCGCGGTGCAGCCGGGCGCCCACCGTCCGTGCCGCGTGCGTGAGCTCGTCGTGCTGTGCCCCGGTGAGGTCGGCGGGCATGATGTGTCCCTTGTGGACACCGTTCTCGGTGAGCGCCTGCTTGACGAAGTCGAACCGCACCGAGCCGTCCCGCGCGACCGTGAGCTGGTAGTTGAGGTCGTACCGCTTCGGCAGCCAGTGCTCGACCACGACGTGCAGCCGGTCGTCGCCGGTGCGCGCCGCGCGGCGGCGCACCAGTTTGCGCAGCCCGTCCACCTTGGCCTGCGAGTCGAGCACGACGAGTCCCTTGCCGGACACGCCGTACGCGTCCTTCACCACGGTCGGCCCGGTCAGGCCGTCGAGAACCGCCTCGAACTCGGCGACCGACTCCACGGTGTGGCCGGGTACCGGCCGCAGCCCGGTGTCCTCCACGAGCCTGCGGCTGTAGATCTTGCTGTTGACCCGTTCGAAGACGTCGGAACCGGGCACGGCCAGTGCGATCCCCGCCGCGTCGGCGAGCTTCTCCTCGTCGGCGGTCGTGCCCATCGGGAGCAGCTGCCTGCCGCGCAACGCCGCCAGCACCGCCGGTGAGCCGATGGCGTTCTCCGTGGTGGAGCTCCCGGCGTCGGCGGGAACGAGGACCTCGGGCAACGCGAACCCGAGCTCCTCGGCGTAGCGGCGGAAGCCGGGGTCGAGCTCGTGCGACGCGATCAGCACGTCGTCCGGCCCGGCCAGCAGCGCACCGAGCTGTTCCATGCGGCGCACGACGTCCGTGGACGCCGAGATGGCGGCGGCGGGCAGCCCGACGTGGTTCGTCGCCCACCGCGCCTCGGCCTCGAAGTTGCACACCAGCGCCAGCGGCGTGGCGGGGGAGCCGGTGAGCGCGGCCTTGATGGCCCGCAGGTAGTCGGAAGTCATCTGCCACCCCTGTGCTCGACCACCATCGCGGCGTAGGTGGCACCGAGACCGACCGACGTGAGCAGGTAGAGCCCGCCGTCGGCCAGCCGGCCCTCGTCGCGCAGCGTGGCGTAGTTGAGGAACGGGTCCGCGCAGCAACAATGGCTGTAGCGCGGGATGTTGCCGAAGTACGCCTTGGACCTGTCGATGCCGATCTCGTCCAGCGTCCGCTGCCACAGCAGCTTGCTCACGTTGTGCGGCACCAGCATCGTGATGTCGTCCAGCCCGACACCGGCCCGGTCGACCGCCTTGCCCACCGCCTCCGCGAGGAAGGCGACGTAGTTGTCGTTGAACTCCTTCACGAGGTCCTCGGCGAGGTACACCCCGTCGGACAGCAGCACCTGCGTCTTCGTGGCGTAGGACCGGACCACGTCGCCGTCGCCGCCCGCGCTCACCAGGCACGCGGTCGACGCCTCACCCAGGATCGTCGTGTTGTTGACGACCCTGAACCGCGCGGTGACGGGCTTTTCGCCGGTGAGCACCAGTGCGCGCACACTCGGATCGTCCTCGGCACGCAGCAGCTCGCCGGCGATGTCGACCGCGGCGAGCCCGCTGGCGCAGTGCTGCTGGGTCACGGCGAACGCCTCCGCCTCCGGCAGCCCGAGCGCCTGCCGGATCACGTCGGCCGCGTCGATCGTCGACGGCGTCACGTCGAGCACGGTGTGCGCGTACAGGACGTACTTGACCACCCCGGGATCCGGCAGCTCCTTGACGACCCGCTCACCCGCGGCGGCGACCAGGGCGAACACGTCGATCGCCGGGTCGTCGCGCACCTGGTCGAACCCGTGGAGGTTGCGGAACATCCGCACCACGTACCTGTTCAGCCCGAGCTGCTCACCCAGCTCCTCGATCGGCACGGACCGATCGGGGGTGAAGGCGGCGATCCGCTCCAGCGTGGTGACCCGACTCGACATGGGGCGCAACGCTAGGGTCGTGGCGCGGCGCCAGCATGAGGGCAGTCCCTACATCTGACCCTTCAAGGGTTTCAGCAGGCAGTCGAACTCGGGCCCGTCCCCGGCGAACGCCGTGCGCGCGACCTGGCACCAGCCCCACCGCAGGTAGGCCGACCGCGCGGGCTCGTTGTCCGGTTGCACGCAGATCAGGCCGCGTTCCTCCGTGCGCCGCGCGAGGAAGTCGTCGTGCAGGGTGCGGGCGATCCCGTTGCCGCGCCACCGCCGCCGCACCATGATCTCCTGGATGAACACGGTCCGGCTGCCGGTCTCCTCCGTCATGAGCGTGGGCAGCCCGGCCTTCAACGGCGTCCACCAGCGGGTCCACCGCGGCAGCGCCCAGCCGTAGAGGTAGCCGGCGAGCTCGTCCCCGTCGAACGCCGCGACCAGCTCGAACCCCGGCTGGCGCAACGCCACGACGAGCCGGTCGCGGAAGCGTTCGTCGGAGAAGTAGTCGATGCCCGCGAAGCGCGGTTCACGGTGCACCTCGCCGTGCACGGCAACAAGGTCATCCAGCAGTTCGCGGGCATCCGGGCGGCGCACGGTCAACACGGTCATGGCGCCGATCGTGTCGCCGCACCCTGCCCCGGGCTACCCGCAATGCCGCGAATGCAGGGTTTCACCCCATGCTGTGCGCCGATCGCGGTGTCTAGCGTGCGCGGAATGGGACAGCTCGAGGTCGAGTTCACCGGATCACGCGAGGGCTCCGGGCCGGTCACACTCGGACAGGCCAACGTTCTGGAGTGGATCGGCGCACAGGAGCAGGAGCGCTCCGACATCCTGTGCCGGTTCGTGCCCGTGCCACCCGGCCGTGGACTGGAGGACGTCCGCGAGTCGCTGGCCGTTCTGCTCGCGCGCCACGAGTCGTTGCGCACCACCGTCCAACCCGGTCCCCACGCGGTCCAGACCGTCGCGCGCTCCGGCACGCTGGTCGCCGAGATCCACGAGGGCGACACCGAACCAGCCCTGCGGGAACGCATCGCGGGCACCCGGTTCGACTTCGGCCGCGACCTGCCGTTGCGGGTCGCGATCTCCACCTGTGACGGCGAACCGCACGTGGTGGCGCTCGCGCTGTCCCACCTGGCCGCGGACTTCGCGAGCATGGAGCTGCTGGCCGCGCAGTTCGCCCGGATGCTGGCGGACCCGGCCGAGCGCACGGCCGGGCCCCTGGCCCTGCAACCACTCGACCAGGCGGAGCACGAGTCGCAACCACCCGCACGACGCCGTGCCGCCTCGGCGTTGCGGTTCTGGGAGACGCAGCTGCGCCGCATGCCGCAGGCGATGTTCTCGCACCCGCCGCTGGGCCCGGCCGGATGCCGGGAGGGCTACCTGAGGTCGCGCGCGGCGGGCCTGGTGCTGCCGTCCCTGGTGGCGCGCACCGGTGTCAGCCACTCGACCGTGCTGCTGGCGATGGCGGCGACGCTGCTGGCCGTGCGCACCGGCAACCCGCGCGGCGCGCTGGTGTCCATCTGCGGCAACCGCTTCCGGCCGGGCATGGCCTCCTACGTCGGGACGATCGCCCAGGACGCCCTGGTCCCGTTCGAGTTCGGCTCGTCCACTGTGGACGACACGGTGCGCGGTGTGCGGCTCGCGACCATGAACGCCTACCGCTACAGCCAGTTCGACGCGAGGAAGCTCTGGCCGGTGATGGACGCCGTTGCCGACGAACGCGGCACGCGGTTCCAGCGCGACTGCGTCTTCAACGACGTCGGCGCGCACCAGGAGGACCGCGTGATCGACCCGGCGCCCGCGTATCCGCAGGACGTGGCCGCCGCGTTGCGGGACACCGCGTTCCAGTGGCTGCCCGCGTCGTCCTACCCCGTCGCCTGCTACTTCACCGTGATCCGGGCGGGCCGTGAGGTGGAGCTCGCGCTCTACGGCGACACCCGGTACCTGCCCGAGCCGGACATCGAGGCGTTCTTGCGCGGGGTGGAGGCGCTGGTCGTCGCCTCTGCCACGCGGCCGGTGCCGGTGGCGGAAGTGGCCGCACTGACCGGGATCACGCCGATCGACCGTGGCACCGGCTGGGTGTGGCGGGACTCGTGCTGGGTGGAGATCGCGGCGGTGCAACGGTTGCTCGACGACGTCCTCGACGGCCCGGCGCGGGTGTTCGACCACGACGGGGAGCTGGTCGCCTACGTCACCGGGCCCATGACGCCTCGCGAGGTGCACGCTCGGTGCCTGGCCGCCCTGCCCGGCCGCTACACCACGGTCGCGCCGAACCGGTACGTCGTGGTCTCCCGCGCCCCCGGCGACCTCACCGACCGTGCGGCATGGGCGGCCCAGCCCGTGCTGGCCGGCGGAACGGGCCGGTCAGGCGAGACCACGTGAGCCGATCCGCTGCGCGACCCCGACCCTCGACTTGACGCCCAGCTTCGTGAACACCCGCGCGAGGTGCGCCTCCACCGTCTTCACCGACAGGAACAGCGCCGCGGCGATCTCCCGGTTGGTCAGCCCGGCCGCCACGAGCTCGGCCACCTCGCGTTCCCGTCCGGACAGCGCGTCCACGGTGCCGGCGGCTTCGGGCCGGCGCGGCCGGGGAGCCCTGGCACCGAGCCTGCTCTCGCTGTTGCGCACCGACGCGAGCAGCCAGCCCGCGTCGCACGCCGCGTAACCCTCCTTGGCCCGGCCGAACCACGTTCGCGCGCCCTGCAGATCCCCGGCAGCCGCAAGGCTTTCCGCGCCCAGGGCGGACGCCATCGCGACGTGCAGGGGAGACGCGGCACGGGTGAACCACTCCGCCGCGGCCTCGGCCTCCGTCACCGACGCGGGCAGCTGCCCGCAGTGGGCGAGCACACGGGTGCGGGCCAGGTGTGCCAGGCCGCGGTGGAACGGCAGCTCCAGCGCCGCAGCGAGCCCCAGTGCCTGCTCGGACAGCTCCAGCGCCTCGTCCCACGACCGCAGCGCCGACTTCGCCACGGCCAGCGACGAGCGCCAGTGCACCGCCGCGAGCCCGGTGGCCTCCGAATTTAGGTACCCAGCGACGCGCGTGACGACAGCGGCCGGCCGGTCGGCGAGCAGCAGCGCCGTCACCACCGCGGCGTCTGCTTCGGCCGTCCACCAGGCAGAACCGGTCGCCGCGCTCGCCGCCAGCTCCAGCGCGGCGTGCGGACCCTGCCGCCACACGGCCGTCCGCAGCCGCACCGCCGCTGCCATCGCCATCAGCTCCGCGCTGTCGATGGCGGCCGCGGCGTCGTAGGCCTCCAGGCCCTCCTGCCACGCCACGTCCAGCCGCCCGGTCCGTTCCGCCAGCGCCGAGCTCGCGATCAGCAGGTACGGCATGACGTGCGCACGCCCGTTGCCCTGAGCGATCTGCTTGCCGCGCGCCAGATGCCGCTCCGCGTTGCCGTACTGCTCCAGGTGCAGCTCCAGCCACGCCAACGGCGGCAGCACGTGCAGGTGGTCACGCAGTTCCGCGTCGCCCAGCCCGTCCACCCCGCGTGCCGCCTCCGCCAGCCGCTCGCGCGCGGCCGGCACGTCACCCTGCAGTAACGTCGCCAGCCCCAGCAACGTCATCCCCGCCGCGACCTGCCCGAGATCACCGCCGCGCAACCCGTCCTCGGCGGCATCCCGAGCGTGTCTCGCACACGCCACGAGGTCGCCCTGCAACAGCTCCGCCGCCGCCAGCTCCACCACCAGCGGCCCGCTACCCTCACCGCCGGTGAGGAGCTCGGCCTCCAGCAACGCCCGCGACTCGTCCAACCGCCCGAGCAGCCGATCGGCCAACGCGTACAGCCGCACCGCCTCACGCCGCTGACCTCCGGCGCGGTCCAGCACGTCGTGCAGGATCTCCCGGCTCTCCCCGGGCCGGTCGCTCAACGCCACCGCCCTGGCCAGCAACACCAGCAGCTCCGCCCACCGCGGATGCGACTCCGGCAACATCCGCACCGCCGCACGCAGCCAGTCCGCCGCAGACGCGGGTGCCGTCTCCAGCGCGACGGCCGCCGCGTCGACCAGCGTCTCCGCCGCGTCCTGAGCACCGGCACCCGCCCTGCTCAGGTGGTGCGCGCGCCGAGCCAACGGCCCGCCCCGCGCCCGCAGGTGTTCATCCGCCCGGCGGTGCGCGGCGATGCGCCACGCCGGTCCGGCCGACTGGTAGGCGGCAGCCAGCACCAGCGGATGCCGAAACCGGAACCGCGCGCCCACCGTGTGCAGCACCCCCAGCGCCACGAGCTCGTCGAGCGCCGCGAACACCTCGCTCTCCGGCCGACCGGCGATGTCCGCCACGAGGTCCGGCTCAGCGTGATCTCCCGCGACGGCGGCGGCGTGCGCGACCAGCCGCGTGTCGTCGCCCAGCGTCCGCAGCTCCGAGGTCAGCAACGCCCGCAGCCTGCGCGGCATGTCCTCCGGATCACCGTGATCACGGGTGGCCAGCGCGGCCAGCGTGCCCTCGTCGGCCGGCGCGAGAGCGTCGAGGTAGAGCGGGTTCCCGCCGGTGACCGCCACCAGCAACCGTCTTCGCCGCACCGGCAGGTCCGGCAGCAGCTGCGCCACCGCCACCTCGTCCAGCGGCGCGGGCGCCAGCCGCGTCACCGCCGCCCGCGTGCGCGCCAACGCGCGGGGCAGCCCCGGCGGCACGCGGTGTCCCTGATACGCGACCGCGACCAGCAACGGCGCCACCGGCAGGTCCAGCAACAGGTTCTCCAGCAACTCCTGCGACGCCTCGTCGGCCAGGTGCAGGTCGTCCAGCAACAGGGCGAGCCCCGGCGGCCGTGCCCGCCGCGCCAGCACCTGGCGCACCGGGCCGTGCAACCGGTGCGCCTCGGTACCGGCGCCCATCTCCGCGACGATCGAGGAGATTTCCTCGTCCGCCTCGGCGACGACACCGAAACGCTGGTCGCGCGCGTAATCCCCGGCTGTGCCCAATACCAATTCCAGTGAGTGGTCTTCAACCGTTCGGGCTAGCTCGTCGAGTAATCGGGTCTTGCCTATTCCGGTTTCCCCGTAGATCTCGACCACCTGCGGTTCACCGGCCACCACACGTGCCACCACCTGCTGCAACGCGTCAACCTCTGATCGTCTGCCGACAATTGGTGACCTGGCACCCGGCACGTCGTCTCCCCGCATTCCGCAATTCCACCCAACTGCGAACGCGTCGATGTTATGGGCCGTGTACGGGCACCGTCGATCAGCTCATCGGACGCAGCTCATTCCACCGGCTCGCATCGGAAAATGCTATTGCGCCGATAGAACGCGTCACGGGGACACGGGCGCAACCTGATCACTGCTCGGACGTCCTGTCGGCATGACGTCCATCCCGGAAGCGGCTCACGCCAACGACTACGACAGCATCGCCGAGGGATACGCGGCCGAGAACGAGACCAGCCTCATGAACGCCTACTACGAGCGGCCGGCGATGCTGGATCTCGCGGGCGCCGTGACCGGCCGGCGCATCCTCGACGCCGGCTGCGGCGCGGGGCCCCTGTTCGCCGCGCTGCGCGACCGGGGTGCGGTCGTGACCGGCGTCGACGCGAGCGCCGGCATGCTGGAGCTGGCCCGGCGGCGGCTGGGCGCCGACGCGGACCTGCGGGTCGCCGACCTGGCCGACCCGCTGCCCTTCCCCGACAACACCTTCGACGACGTCGTCGCGTCCCTGGTGCTGCACTACCTGGAGGACTGGGGCCCGACACTGGCCGAGGTGCGACGCGTGCTGGCCCCCGGTGGGCGGTTCATCGTCTCGGTCGAGCACCCGTTCGCCATCACCATGATGCAGCGCCTGGCAGGGGAGAAGACCAGCTACTTCCAGACCCGCGACCGGACCGAGGAGTGGGCCATGGGCGGGCAGACCGCCCGGATGACCTTCTGGGACCGCCCGCTGCACGCGATGACCGACGCGTTCACCGCGGCGGGTTTCCGCATCGACGTCATCAGCGAACCGCCGCCCGCGCCCGCCGCCCGCGAGGTGTTCCCCGAGGTGTTCCGCGAGCTGTCCGGCACGAGCTTCCTGGGCTTCCTGTTCTTCGTCCTGCGGGCCGGCTGACCGCCGCGGCCTTCACCCACCGGTCCTCAGGGGGCGATGTGCAGGAAGACGTGCGTGGTCGTCCCCTGCGGGACGGTGTGGACGCGCACGAGGTCAGCGAGCTGGTTGACCAGCAGCAGGCCGCGACCGCCTTCTTGGTCGAGGGCTGCGGGGCGGCGACCGGCGAGAGGATCGACGAGGTGACCGTTGTCCTGGACCGTGCAGACGAGGTCGTCGCCGACCCGCCAGATGCTCAGCCGGCAGGACCCACCGGCGTGCCGGAGGCTGTTGGAGACGAGCTCCGTGGTCATCAGCGCGAGGTCGGCGGTGCGGGAGTCGGACAGACCGAGGCGGCTGGCGTGGGCGGTGGCGAAGCGGCGGGCGTCGCGGATGCCGGCGGAGGTGGTGACCTCGAGCGTCACAGCGTCCGGGGCGATGTCGAAGGGCTGGTTGTAGCGGTCGACCACGGCGTCGGGGGCGTAACGGTCACTGCCGTGGCGGCCACCGGTCTCCCACACCAGCGGGTGGGTGGCCAGTGCGTCGGTCACGACGTCTTCGTCGAGCGCGGCGGTGTTATAGGGGCAGGCGATGGTCACGTCGCGGCCGGCGAAGGCGAGGTTGATCAGGGCTTCGTGCTGGGCGCAGGCCGGGTATTCGACGTCCGTGCGACCGGCCCAGATGGGCTCACCGATGATCCGGACGTGGTTGTCCGGGTGGAGGTCGGCGAACCGGCGCAGCACCATGGGGATGATCCGGCTCGGGTTGCGGCCCTCCACCTCCATGTCGAGCAGCAGCACGTCGTCGGCGGCGGCGCCGAGGCCCTCGCGCAGCAGCCCCAGTTGCCTGGCCGGCACGGAGGCGGCGACCGGGTGGCCCTGCTCCAGGCCTTCCACGACGAAGGGCACCAGCAGGTGCAGGTACTCCTCGTCGGAGGAGTAGAACACGGCGGGGTGGACGAACTCGCCCAGGGGGAGGTCGGTGATCGTCATGCGGCGCTCTCCACTCGCACGTTCGTCAGGTCGAGCAGCTTCACCAGGACGGCCACGCCGGGCCAGGAGGTGCGCAGCACGACGGATGCGTCCCGGTCAGCGGCGTGGTGGGACAGGCGCAGCAGGGCGCGGTGGTCGAGGAACGTGAGGCCGGTCGCGTCGAACACCAACCGCCCGTCGTGGGGACGGAGCTCGGCGCGTCGCAGGGCGAGGGCGAACTGGTCCTCGCTGAGCTGGTCCACCTCGCCGGCGAAGGCCGTGGCCCGGTCGTCGGCGGCGTGCAGCCGGAAGCCGGGGGAGGAGGTGTTGGCGTTGGGGTGCAGGCAGGCCAGCTGCGTGAACGTGTGGTCGTCCACCTCGTCGGCGGCGTAGGCGCACATCGCCGAGAACGGCCGGTCGACCATGTACCGGTCGATCCGGTGCTCGTAGCGGGAGAAGGCGTCCAGCTGCGCCGGGGTGCGCACCAGCGCGGTGCAGTCGGCCGCGACGCGGAACCCGGTGAACCCGGCGGCCAGCGCCGCCTCCGTCGCCGCGGCGTAGGTGCGCACCTGTGCCGCCGCCTCGACCACCGTGCCCACCGGGTAGGCGCTGTCCAGCGAGGTGATCTGCGCGGCCCCGGTCTCCAGCGCCTCGTGGATCCCGTCGATCCCGTCGAGGTCCTCGGCCAGCGCATCGGGTGCGCCGGTGCCGATGTAGCGGACCCGGTGTCCGAGGGCCAGCCCTTCGGACAGGAACTCCTGGACCCGGTACCGGAGATCGCGCTTGTCGCGGTACCGCCAGCACACGTGGTCGTGGGAGCCGAACCCCCGCCCGTTCTCCGCGAACCCCGATCTGCGCTTGCCCGTCACCCCAACCACCTCTCACCTGCGACGCGGCGGTCGTTCCGACCGTCGGCCCGGGCCGGGTCGGGGCGCATGTCGTTGACCCGCCTGCTGGTGAAAGGTACTCCCGGCCAGTGCAGCTCGGAGGCGCGACCGGCGGTGACCCGGAACGCGGTCACGACCTTCCCAGGGGGCCGCGGGCCTGCGCCGTGGTGATCTCGGCCCAGACGACCTTGCCCTCCTCGGTGGCGCGGGTGCCCCACCGGGTGGCGAAGGCGTCGACCAGCAGCAGCCCGCGGTGCCGGTCGTCCTGCGGGCCGGCGTCGAACAGGCGGGGCCCGGAGGTGCCGTGGTCCGCGACGTCGATGAACAGCCGTGAGTTCTCGCGGTGCAGGCGCAGCACGACCGGGCGGTCGGCGTGCTGGACGGCGTTGGCGACCAGTTCACTCGTCACGGTGAGCGCCGCGTCACGCACCTCGGCCAGGTCCCACCGGGTCAGCTGCTCGCTGACGAACGCGCGAGCCCGTGCCGCGACGGCCGGCCCGCTGTCCAGCGGCATGGAGGCCACCTGCCGGTCCGCCGCCAGGCGGTGCACGTGCAACAGCGCGACGTCGTCGTCGTGGCGTCCGGCGGTGAGGCGGTCGATGAGCTTGTCACAGGCGACCTGGAGGTCCACGTCCGGTGGCAGGGAGCCGATCTCCTCCAGCAGGGCGTTGATGCCCGTGGTGAGGTCGCGGACCCGGCTTTCGACCAGACCGTCGGTGTAGAGGGTCAGCCGTGCGCCCACCGGGAACGACGTCTGCCGCTGCAGGAACGTCTCACCGACGCCCAGCGGCATGCCCAGCCCCTCGCCAATCAGGTCGATCGTGCCGTCGGGGTGGGTCAGGACCGCCGGCAGGTGACCGGCGTTGGCGAAGGTCAGGGTGTCGTCCGCGGGGTCGTGCACGGCGTAGAAGCACGTGATGAACGTGGCTTTGGGGGTGACGCCCGCCAGCGCCGTCGCGTGCCGCAGCACGTCGGAAGGAGGGAGGTCCAGCAGCGCGTAGGAGCGCACAGCCGTACGCATCTGCCCCATGACGGCCGCCGCCGTCACACCTCGGCCCACGACGTCGCCGACCACGAAAGCGGTGCGTCCGGCGGGCAGTTCGAGCACGTCGAACCAGTCACCGCCGACCTCGGAGCCGGTGGCCGCCGGCAGGTAGCGGGACGCGATGGCCAGACCGCTCACGTGCGGCACCGCGGGCAGCATGCTGTGGGTCAGCTCCGACGCCGTCGAACGCTGCCGGTCGAACAGGCGCGCGTTGTCCAGGGCGATCGCCGCGTAGCCCGCGATGCCCTCGGCGAGCTGCTGGTGCCGCTCGGTGAACCGGCCGGTCTCGTGGTGACCGAAGAAGAACCCGCCCAGCACCTCCCGCGACGACGGCGAGACCACCGGGACGGCCAGGTAGCTGCGCACCGGCAGGTGCCCCGGAGGCATCCCGTTGTAGGGGTCGTTGCGGCCGTAACGCGGGTCCCGGGTGATGTCGTCGGAGCGGACCGTGCCCTCGCCGTTGAAGGTGACGGAGAACACGTCAGTGTTGCGGGGCATGGGAAAGCGCTCGAACGCCGACTTCGGCACACCCGACAGCGTGTAGAGGGTGTAGGACTCGCCGTACTGGTCCACCAGGTTGTAGAAGAACGCGCCGAACTCCGCCCCGGCGGCCTTGGTCGCGGCGTCCGTGGCGTCCTGGACCAGGGTGTTGAGGTGGAGCTGTGAGGTCAGCCGGCGACCGACGACCTGGAGGGTGTCGACCAGTTCGGCTTCGGCGCGCAGCCGGTCGACTGTGCTTTCGAGGTCGGTCGCCTGCTCACGGGAGGTGTCCTCCAGCACGCGGAGGTGGTCGAGCAGGGCGTCGCGCTGAGCCGCCACGTCGACCTCACCGCGTCCGGCCAGGGGGTGGGCCAGCAACCCGGCGCGGACGCTGACGGCCACCGCCCGGAACATCTCCGCGGTCGGCTGCGGGATCGGCACACCCACCGACAGCACCACGCAGAACAGGCCACCGTCCGGCAGCGCACCACCGAACGCCAGCGCCGAGCGCACGCCGTGGTCCCGGACGAAGCCCTGGTCCGGAACGTGTTCGCTGCCGTCGGCGTCGGGCACGAGGAAGACACCGCACCGCTCGCCCGCGTCCAGCGCCAGCCCGCCCGTGTTCCGCAGGCCCAGCACGGCGGCCAGAGCGTGGGCCATCGGCGCCGCAGCAGCGGCTTCGACCGAGGTCGGCGCCAGCACACCGGAAGTGCGGCGCACGGCCGGCGCGTCCTGGGCGGGTTGCGCACCGGAGCCGGCTTCCAGCACCAGGCACCACGTGTCCGGACCGGCGTCATCCGGCTCGGACCGGCGCGCGACCTCCTGGAGCGCTTCGGGCAGCTCGGCGAAACGGCGGGTGGAGAACAACCGTGCCGACAGCACGACCGAGTTCCCGTGCTCGTCGGTGAAATGGCCGCGCAGTCGTTCCACGACCTCGGCGGCGGCTGAGCCGAAGTCGTCGGCGTCCTCGGCCGCGGCGCGCAGTCCCGCGGTCAGCCGCACCACGTCCGACAGGCCGAACGAGGCGAAGTCGCCACCGTCCCGGGCGCGCCGGGGGGAGAAGTCGTTCACAGGGCTGATCCACCAGGTGCTTCGGGCACGCGCGCGTGGATCGTCAACAGCTGGTGCAGCGAGGTGAGCTTGATCGCCGACTCGACCTGGGGCCGCAGCGCGGCCAGGTGCAGTGCGCCACCCGCTGCCTGGGCGACCTTGTGCAACCTGACCAGCGCGCTGAGCGCACTGGAGTCGCAGAAGTCGAGCCCGGACAGGTCCAGCACCAACGTCCGGCCCTGGGCCGCGAGCGGTTCGACCACCTCCAGCATCCGAGGGGTCGTGCCGAAGTCGAGCTCCCCGACGACGGCGGCGACCGTGTCGGCACCGCGGTCGTGAACCCCGATCTCCACTGGCAGAGCCTGGCTCATCCTCGCCTCTCCTCGTTCGCGAACTCACCCAACGTACCCGCACGGCCGGAACGGACCGCACACCCGGCTCGGTGCCGCGCTCCGCCATGTCCACCGCGGAGCGTCGATCCGGTCTGGCTCATCACCGCCGCCGGCCTGCCGAGGTGGAGGCATGCGCCGCACTCGCCCGTGCGGCGTTCGCCCACCACGCGGCGCGGTGCGGCCGTCAGAGATCGGCGTGCCGCTTGATGTGACCGTTCTGCATGACGAAGTCGACGTTTCCGGTGCAGTCGATGTCGTCGAAGGGGTTGCCGGGCATGGCGACGAGGTCGGCGAGCGCGCCGGGGCGGATGGTGCCGCGGTCGGGGGTGGCGAGCAGCGCGGCGGCTTCGGAGGTGGCGGCGCGGAGCGCGCGCAGCTTGCTGATGCCGCTGGACACCATGGCGGGGAACTCGCGCCAGTTGTCGCGGTGGGGCAGGACGCTGGCGTCGGAGCCGAACGCGATCCGGACCGCTGAGCCGGCGGGGTGGGAGGCGTGCTCGCGCAGGCGGTCGGCGTGCGTGCGGAAGGTGTCCCTGAGGTGGTCTGGTTTGTCCGTCCAGAAGTCGTCGTCGTCGAGGTGGCGCAGGCACTCGTCGGTGACGAACCGGGTGGGGACGAGCCAGATGCCCCTGTCCGCGAGCGTGGCGAGGGTGGAGGGGCTGGCGAGTGAGGCGTGCTCGACGGAGCGGACGCCGGCGTGGGCGGCTCGCAGGATGCCTTCGTCGTTGAACGCGTGGACCGCGGCCGGCTTGCCCAGGTCGCGCGCGGTGGCGACGAGGGCGTCGACCTCGGCTGAGGAGTAGGTGACCAGATCGGGGTCGTCGTGCTCGGAACCGAACCCGCCGGTGCC
Source organism: Nocardia sp. NRRL S-836 (assembly GCF_001279525.1). Classification (GTDB taxonomy): domain Bacteria; phylum Actinomycetota; class Actinomycetes; order Mycobacteriales; family Pseudonocardiaceae; genus Lentzea. The sequence continues at coordinate 134,743 of NZ_LGDY01000036.1, forward strand.
GGCGAACTTGATCCAGTCCGCGCCTTGCCGCGCTTCGACGCGGACGGCCTGGACGACCTTGTCGACGCCGTCGGCGAGGGCGCCCAGCTCGACGCCGAAGCGTTCGGCCAGTCCGGCGGACTTGTCGCCGTGCCCTCCTCTGCCGGAGATGATGCGCGGTGCCACCAGCATGCGCGGACCGTCGACGGTCCCTTCCCGCTGCGCGTGCTTCAGGTCCACGGTGATGGACGGGGGCGCGCACCCGAGGTCGCGCACGGTGGTGAAACCGTTGTGCAGCAAGGTCCGCAACGACGTCAGTGCCGCCAATGTCTGCGCGCTGACGGAGGTGTCGGGTGCCAGGTCGGGCACGACGTGGACGTGGCAGTCGATGAACCCGGGAACCAGGGTGCGATCGCCCAGGTCGATCACCTGCGCCCCCGGTGTCCGTGCGGGGCCGACGTCCTGGATGCGGCCTTCTCTGACGAGCACCGCGGTCCGTCCGGAAGGACGGTCGGCGATCCCGTCCCAGAACCGGTCGGCGACCACGACCAGAGAGTTCGTCGCGATTGACATCGACTTCCTTTCCCGTTCGCCGACCGCAGGCCGGGGCTGGACTTCCACCCTTGTGCGGGGATGTGCACCCGAAAAGCGCATGCCCGGCGGATTGTTTGCTACCGCCGGTGGGCTCCTGCCTCTGTTCGAGTGACAATTCTTCTTCTTTGTCGATCTTATCAATTGCAAGTGCTTCTTGGCGGGTTGAAGACCTCTCGTGCGGGCACCCCAATTGCGGGACCAGTGTCAAGAAATTCCGCGTGAAACTGAATTCGGGTGAAGACCGTGGAGGACGAAGGTGGGCGACACGACGACCGAGAACCGGTCATTGCTCCTGGGCGAGGATTCCCTGGACCCGTTGACGGTGGCAGGCGTCGCCTCTCGTGAGTTCCGCGGTGGAATACGGCTGTCCGACCGGGCGGTGGAGCGGGTGGACGGCAGTGCGGCGCTGCGCAGCGAACTGGTCGAGGCCGGACAACCGCTGTACGGGGTGACCACCGGCTTCGGCGACAGCGCCCGGCGGGTGGTGTCCTCGGACAAGGCGGTGGAGCTCCAGCTGGGCCTGGCCGAGTACCACCTGGCGGGAGTCGGTCCGCCGGCGCCGCCGGAGGTGGTGCGGGCGACGATGCTGATCCGGGCGAACTGCTTGGCCAAGGGCGCCTCCGGGGTGCGCCGCGGCCTGGTCGAGCTGCTGCTGTCCTGCTTGGAGAACGACCTGGTCCCCGTCGTGCCCCAGCGCGGTTCGGTCGGCGCGAGCGGTGACCTGACGCCGTTGTGCTACATCGCGAACGCCCTGCTGGGGCGAGGCGAGGTGGTGGTCGGCGGTGAACGCCGAGCGGCGTCCGAAGCGCTGCGGGAGTGCGGGTTGACGCCGTGGGAACCGGAGCCCAAGGAGGTGCTGGCGCTGATCAACGGCACGTCGTTCTCCTCCGGCTTCGCGGTCGTCGCGCTGCAGCGCGCCACCCGCCTGGCCCACGCCGCCGAAGTGTGCACGGCGATGGCTTGCGAGGCCCTCGACGCCGACCGCAGCCACTACGACCCCGTGATCCACGAGCACAAGCCGCACCCCGGGCAGCGGGCCAGCGCTGCGGCCCTGCTGTCGCTGCTGGACCGGTCAGGGCTGGTCGAGGACCACCCCGCGTCCCTGGGCGATGACGAGCAGGTCGACGGCGACTACGAGGAGCTGGACCAGCCGATCCAGGAGCCGTACAGCCTGCGGTGCGCTCCGCAGGTGATCGGGGTGTTGCGCGACACCCTCGACTGGGTCGCCCGCTGGCTGGAGGTGGAGATCAACTCGGTGGACGACAACCCGTTGTTCGACACGGACACGGGCAAGGCGTACAGCGGCGGCAACTTCTACGCCGGTCACGTCGGTCAGGCGATGGACTCGCTCAAGGTGGTGACGGCGTCCATCGGCGACCTGCTGGACCGGCAGGTCGCGCTGCTGGTGGACGAGAAGTACAACCGCGACCTCACCCCGAACCTCATCCCCCGCACGGACGACGACGACCCGCACGCCGGACTGCGCCACGGCTTCAAAGCCGCCCAGATCACCTGCTCCGCCCTGGCGGCGGAAGCGCTCAAGACCACCATGCCCGCCACCGCGTTCTCCCGCTCCACCGAGTGCCACAACCAGGACAAGGTCAGCATGGGCACCATCGCCGCCCGCGACGCCCTCGCCGTGGTCGAGCTGGTCGAGAACATCGCCGCGGTCCACCTGCTGGCCTCCTGCCAGGCGTTGGACCTCCGCGGCGCGGACCAGGCAGCCCCCGCCACGAAGGCCGTGCACGACGTCGTCCGCGAACAGGTGCCGCCGGTGGAGGACGACCGCGGGATGGCGGACGACGTCAGCGCCGTGGCGCGACTGCTGCGCACCGGAGCCGTCCTGCGGACCGGTGAACGGTGAGCGTCGGCGACACCGCCCTCGGTGCATCGACCACTCTGCCCGAGGGCACCGGCGTGACGATGGGGGTGGAGGAGGAGTTCCTCCTGGTGAGCCGCACCTCCCACCTGCCCGTCGGCGACGCCGCGGCGGTGCTGGCCGGCGTGCCGTCCGCGGATCTGATCGGTGAGAGCCGCGCGGTGCGCGAGCTGTGGGACACCGAGGTCGAGGCGTGCACCGGCGTCTGCTCCGATCTCGCGCAGGTGCGGGACCAGCTCGACGGCAACCGCGCCGCGCTGCGGCGTGCGGCCCGGTCCCGAGGCCTGGAGCTGCTCCCCGCGGGACACCCGCTGTTCGGCGCGGAGACCGCGCCACCCAGGCGCGACGGCCACTACGGGTGGATGAGCGACACCTACGCCGGGGCCATGGCCGACCAGGAGATCTGCGGCTGCCACGTCCACGTCGGGCTCGGCGACCGGGAGCTCGGCGTCGCCGTGCTCAACCACCTGGCACCGTGGTTGCCGACCCTGCTGGCGCTCACCGCCAACTCACCCTTCCGGCGCGGCCGGGACAGCGGGTTCCACAGCTGGCGGATGATGGTGCTGACCCGCCTGCCGGCCGCCGCCATCCCACCGTGGTTCGGCTCGCTCGCCGAGTACGACGCCGACCTGGCCCGCCTGCGGGAGTGCGGGCTGCTGCCCCCCGACCACGGCGGCCTGCGCCTGGCCCGGTTGTCCGATCACCTGCCCACCGTCGAGGTCCGCATCGCCGACACCACGCCCACGACCGACGAGGCGGTGCTCCACGCCGCTCTGGTCCGCGGTCTCGTGCGCACCGCGCTGGACGAGCTGGACGTGGGCCGCGAAGCCCGCCGTCGTGGTGACACCGTGCTGGGCGACGCGTTGTGGGTCGCGGCCCGGCACGGCCTCGACGGCCCGGCCGTGGACCCGTGGAACGGCACGCGCACATCGGCGCGCGCAATGGTGTCCCGCCTGTACCGGCACATCGAGGACGCCCTGACCACCACCGGTGACCTCGACGAGGTCCGCACGCTGCTCCAGGCGCTGCTCACCAGCGGCAACGGCGCCATGCGGCAGCGTCTGGCCGCCGCCCGGCACGGTGTGCCGGGCGCGCTCGCCCTGCTCGTCGCGGACACGGGAAGCGGGACACCGCCATCGGCCGGACCGGCGACACCACTGGGGAGGCGAGCGACGTGAACGACGCCCTGCTCGGAAAGCACCTGATCTACCTGTACGACAGCGGGTGGCGCTACGAGTTGTACGTCAAGAACGCCACCACCATCGACTACCGCATCCACAGCGGGCCCGTCGGTGGGCGGTGGGTCAAGGACCAGGCCGTCCACACCGCCCGCCTCGACTCCGGAGCCCACACCCTGTCGTGGACCGAACCCACCGGCACGTCGGTCGCCCTGGTCGTCGACCTGGAGCACCGCCGGCTCCACGGCGCGATCTTCTTCCCCCGCTGGGTGTGGGACGACCCCGCCAAGACCGCGTGCTTCCAGAACGACCACCTCGACCGGATGACCGCCCTCCGCGACCTCGGACCCACCTACCCGGTCGAGGTGGTCGACGAGTCCGCGCGGATCACCTTCATCGACCAGCGGGACACCGACGACGAGACCGTGATCGACCGCGCACCCGACGAACTGCCGGACGGGTACGCCGACCGCACACGGTGAACCGGCCACGTCACGTGCGCCGACCGGTCACCTCCGCGCACAACTGGTCGACCAGATCGGTGGTGACGTGCGGCATGACGGACAGATGCGCGCGCCCGTCCACGTCGAGCAGGTGCCAGGCGCTCATGACCTCGTCCCCGGGACGGTCGAACAGCACGACGTTGCCACCGGGGAACCGGGTCGGGTTGAGCCCCGCCTCCGCCAGGCGCCGGACCGCGTGCCCGGTGACCTCCAGGCAGCGCCGCACCCGCCCGGCGAGCCCGTCACGCCCCAGCTCGCGCAGCGCGTACCACAGCAGCAACGGCGACAGCGCGTCCCGTGACCCGCCGATCGTGTCGTCGTCGCTGCCCACCGCCACCCCCGGCCTGCGGATCGCGTCCGCGTCCACCTCGCGCACCAGGATCACGCTGCTGGGCAGCGGTGACCCGATGATCTTGTGCCCGCTGATCGACACGCTGTCCGCGCCGTCGGGGAACGACCAGGGGCGACGTGGTTGCCCGAACTCGGCGAGCGGCCCGCCGAACGCGGCGTCGGAGTGGACGAACACCTCGTCCACCCCCGCGTCGGAGGCGGCCCGCCGGATGCCGGGGATGTCGTCGACAGCGCCGCGGCCGGTGGTGCCGACGGTGGCGACCACGATCGCCGGCTCACCCCTGCCGCCGATCTCGCGCCCGAGTGCGTCGAGATCCATCACGCCGTGCTCGTCGACGTCCACCGCCACGTGGGGCATGCGCAGGAGCTTCGCGATCTTCGGTACGGAGTAGTGCGCCTCGCGTGAGGCGAACAGCACGCCGTCCGGGTACCGCTCACGCGCCACGTAGACCGCGAACAGGTTCGCCTCCGTCCCGCCGTGCGCCAGGTGGCCGAACACCGTGTCCGGCGATCCGCCGGAGAGCTCGACGAAGAACGCCGTGACCGCCTGTTCGAACGGCTTGGTGTCCAGCCCGTACTCGCTCTCCTGCTCCGGACTGCCCGCGTTGTTGAGGTGCATCGACAGGAATGGGGCCAACGGGCCGTAGTCGAATTCCAGGTTGACCGGAAAACCGGCCATGCGCCGGGAACGTTCCTGAACCGAGGCCGCGAAGCGCTGCAACAGTTCGACGTCCGCGTCTCGGCGGACGTCACCGTGCACCGGGATCCGCAGTTCTTCCGGTGAGAACACGAAGACCACCTATTCGGGCAGGGGCACCGCATCCACCGCCCGTGCTCGCCCTGCGGCGGAAACGATGTCGGTTTCGAAATGGGCCGTGTTCCATCATGCCGGGGAAATGACGGTCACCGTCAGCGCGAGACAGGTGAAGTCGAGCGAGCTGAAGTGGGTCACCGACGCATCTGTTCATAGGCCTCACGGAGATCCGTCGCCTCAGGCAGGCCGCCGGCTTCCACCGCGGCGACGACCTCGGCCGCTCGCCAGTGGTTCGACGGCACCACCTGGCCGGAGGCGATCGCCCGCATGGTGTGACCGGCGGCTTCGTCCATGCGGTTCGCGACCAGGAGCGCGAGAGACAGGTCGATGTTCGCTGATGCCACTCGACGCGGCCAGTTGCTGACGTCATCGGCCGGTGCGAGCCGCTTGATGATCTCCCGCGCGTAGTCCTCGGCTGCCACGTCGCCGACCCACGCGAGGGTTGTCGCGGTGTAGGCCACCGCTTTGTCCGGGTCGTAGCGGTAGTGGTGCTCCGGCTGGTCTGGCCGCTTCATCGCCGACACGAGTCGATGCACCTCGCTGAGCGCCGCACGGGTTTTGGCTCGCTGACCCAGACGGGCGTACGCCCGGCCCATCTGAGCCGTGGACTGGACGGCCGCCGAACTGCCAGCGGGAGCGAGCGCTTTTCCTGCTCGTGCCAGTTCGAGTGCGCGCGGGTAGTCCCCATCCGTCAGGACGCGCCACGCCTCGGTTTCGCAGCACCAGGCGCGGATCTCGTCGTGGCCGGCGTGCTTGGCGAGGCTCGCCGCGGCCTTGAGGCGCGCCCGTGCGGCAGCCGCGTCGTTGAGGTCGATGTGCGCGGTGGCGCCGAGCAGCGACAGCCAGCCGCCGACGACCAGCAACCGTTGGTGTTCGGCCATGGTCTTGCGGCCGTCGAACAGCCGGTCGACGTAGCCGAGGTGCTTGCGGACACGCCCGAGCAGCACTCGCGGCGGTGTCGTGGGGTAGGAGATCGCGAGCTCGTCCACAACGGCTTCCAGCCTGGCGAGCGTTTCCTCGCCCACGTCACTGGCATCGACTCGGCGCATCAGTTCGAGCGCTTGAAGTTCGTCGTCTTCCGGCGAGACGGAGGTGTGCGACGGTGAGTGACCAGCCTTGCGAACCCGTGCCAGCTCGGTTCTGCGTACTGCCATCGGGCGACCTCCGGGCAGGAGAAGCGTGTTGGCCATGGTGCTGTTCGCCGAGTTCAAGCCTAGCGATCCCTCAGCGATGCATCACTGCTGCCTCAATGACGCTCTGTTGATCGACTTCGCGTCTCGCTTCAGTGGTGGGACAAGTGGTGGACAACGAACTCGGAGGCTTCGGCCGTGGCTCAACTACCAGCGGCACAGCTCGCATCGGACAGCATGGAGGCTCAACGTGTGATCGCGCCGTACATCACGGCGTGGAGCGCAGAGCAGGAGGTTCCCTCCCGCGTCGTCGAACGTCTGGGTCTCGGCGTCGGCTACGCCGACGAGGGTGTGGGTGACCGTGACAAGCACGGGGTGTTGTGGCAGCGAGCTGCTGTTCGCCGCGGTGTCGGGCGGCCGGAGTTCGGCAGGGTTCACCCGTTGCGGCAGCGCCGGGCGATGCGACTGCTGTTGTGCCAGGTCTGCGCCGGGCCCGCTGACCGCAACGACGACGGCGTGGTGTGGCTGCTGCGCGACTACCGGGACGACTGGCCGGGATGGCCCGGTGGAATGGCCTGCACCGAGCCACCTGTCTGCGTGCCGTGCGTCGCGGTCTCCCTGCGGTTGTGCCCGGCCCTGCGTCGTGGAGCCGTGGCCGTCAGAGTCCGGGAGTGCGAGATCGCGGGTGTGCGCGGCACGCTCTACGAGAAGGGCACGTCCAGTCTCGTCGCGGCGGAGGGCGTGAACCTCGCGTACGACGAGCCGGACATCCGTCGGGTGGTCGCGACCGCGCTGATCCGCGAGCTTCGACGCTGCACGGTCGTGCCACTCCCGCAACTCGCCGGGCGGGACGGGGTAGCCCGCACGCGGTGACCACCGCGGCGTGGCGAGGCCGGATGGCAGCGGGTTGACCTGACGCATCCGGCGCCCGAGCGACACCGATTCGCAGTTCTCGTGGTACCGGCACAGCGTGTCGACGCTCACTCCGCAGCCCAGCGACAGCACCGTGTCGGCGACGCCCACAGCCGCGAAGACGAGCGACGCGCGGGCCCTGGACTCTGTCCAACCGTGTGGGCTGGGGCATCGGGTTCGTGTGCCCGACTCGTGGAATGGAAGATCGCTTCGTAAGATCGGCGGGAGTGATTACGTGAAACTCCAGGCGAGGTGCTCAGTGACATCAGACGAGACGGCGTCCGCGGCCGACATGAAGACGAGTGACCACGACGGTGTGCTCGTCGCGGTGATCAGCGGCGAACTCGACATGGTCACTGTGGATTCGGTCGGGAAGGCCCTGTTCGACCTGCTCGACGCCGGTCCGGGTGGCCTCGTGGTCGAGTTGGCCGTGGACTTCATGGGGTCGTCGGCGTTGTCGATGTTGCTGAAGCTGTCCGGGCACGCGCAGAGCTCGGGAGTGGGGTTCGCGATCGTCGCGGCGCAACCCGCGGCCGTGCGCCCGCTGATGGCCAGTGCGCTGGCGCAGGTGCTGCCGTTGGCCGAGTCGGTGGACGAAGCGGTGAAGTCGGTGCGGAAGCCGGGCGAACCGGCTGAGCAACCCGACCAGTCCTCGTGACAGGCGCGGCCTCGCCGCGGCGGTGACGCGGAACACCCACCGGCACGGCTGGTCGTAGCTGTCCACGACGGACAGTCCAGGTTCGAGGAGCCAGGCCCCTCAGGCCCGCTTCCTCGACCTCCGACGCGCCAGGAGCACGAGCACGATCAGCAGCACGAGCACACCCGCCGCCGAGAACCACCACAGCAGCCCCGACGACGAAGAGCGAGCGGCCTCCGGCGTCGTGGCGTCAGACCCGGTGGAGGCGACGGCGTCCGCCAGCGCGACGTCGTTGCCGTCGCCGCCGCGGTAGGTCAGGCGGAGGCCGCCGACCGCGGCGCCCTCGGGCAGGCCGTCGAACGTGCCGCTGACCTGCTCGGTGCCCTGGTTGTCGATGAGCACACCGGGGCCACGCGCGGGGTCCGGTGTGAAGGTGCCCGCGAGCGTCACCGCGCCGGTGACCGTCATCCGGGTCGTGCTCAGGCGGGCGCCGGGCTGCTGGGTGTAGGCGCCGCGCACCGTCAGGCCGTCCGCGGACACCGTTCCCGTGTTGGTGAGCGCGCCCTCCACCGTGCCGGTCAACGTCAGCGTTTCCGGACCGGTCGCCGTGGCGGCGGTCGTGGTGCCCGCGAACGTCGTCGCCGTCGTGGTGTGGACGGTCAGGACGCTGCCGGCCGTCACCGTGCTGCCCTGGGCGCCGGAGAGGTTGTTGACGGCCTGGTCGCCCGCCTTGGTGAGGTCCAGCACGGTTCCGGCGGCCGGCAGGTCGACCGCGCTGCTCGCGGCGAGGGTGCCGCCGGTGACCGCGAGCGTGCCCGCCTTCACCGTGGTCCTGCCGGTGTAGGTGAGGTCGCCGGTCAGGGTGGTGGTGGCCGGGCCGGCCTGCGTCACCGCGCCCCTGCCGCTGATCCGGCCGAGCTCGACGCCCTTGGCGGCGTTCTGCAGCACCAGTTCGCCGTTGTCGACGATCTTGCCGGTGCGCAGCAACGAGCTGTCGCCCTGCGGTGTGCCGTCGCCCAGCCGCAGCGACGCGCCCTCGCCGATCGTCGTGTCGCCGTCGTAGTTCTGCGGCGCGGTGAACGTCACCGCGTTGCCGCGCCGGGCCGCGACCACGACGTCGCCCCTGCCGACCTCGGCCATCGTGTCGTGGAACCGGCCGCCGGAGATGGGCGCGTCGAGGGTGACCGGGCCGTTGTAGTCGAACGTCAGCACGCTGCGGGTGCCGTTGCGCTCGGCGTGCATGTTGATGTACGCGGTGTTCTCGTTGCCCGGCAGGAAGAACCGGTTGTGCGTGCCGTCGCCCCACGTCACCGTGGCGCCCTCGATGTTGATCCCGCGCTTGTTGTCGCGGTGCGGCACGGTGGCGAAGTTGCGGGACGGGTCGCTGAGCGCCGGGTCGGTGTCGGAACCGTTGTCGGACCAGCTGTACACGCCGGACATCCGCACCACGCCGGAGCCCCAGGTGTGGAAGTTGATGTCGTTGCCGTAGAACTGCGAGTAGAGATCGGCGGCGTTGGAGACGACCTCGCCGTCCGGTGCGTTGTGGATGAACGAACCCTGGTTCACCACCTTGCGCACGTTCGGCATCGAGGTCAGGTAGTGCAGGCTGCCGTAGTCCGCGCCGGTGCCGACGTAGAGCGTGCCCGAGAACGGGTGCGTGCCCGGCAGGTCGATGCCGGGCCAGGTGCCCCTGCGCTGCTTGACGAGCCCGGATCCGCTCAGGACGCCCAGGTTGACCCGCTCGCGCAGCGCCAGGTCCAGGGTGCCGTCGACCTGGTGGTTCAGCGTGTTCAGCGCCAGCTCGGGCGCCTTGGTGATGTGGCTGAGGACGCCGTCACCGCCGGATCCGGTGCCGTACTGCAGGGTCGCGCCGCGCTGCACGACGACGGCGGGCGGGTCGGGGTTCTCGATCCGGCTGACCGGGTGGTTGCCGCCCGTCGTCACGACCTTCTGCCGCCGGCGGTTCGCGGGCAGGGCGAAGTCGCTGTTCTTCGCCATCCCCAGGGTTCCCGTGCCGCCGACGGTGAAGGTGCCCTCGCCGGTGAGCGCGCCCGTGTAGGTGGTGACCCCGCCCGCGAGTCGAACGACGGCGTCCCCGGTCAGCGCACCGTTCTTGTTCGCGCGGACGTCCGCGGTGATGTCGCGGGAACCGGGCTGGGCGAGCGCGCCAGGCGAGCAGAGGGCGGCGAGCAGCACCACCGTCGCGGCCGTGGGGACGACACGACCGGCTTGCTGTGCGCGCACGCGTTCGGCTCCATGATGTTAGCGTTCACATTCGGTGCGCGGACAGTGTTCTTCCCTGCTGCCGCGGTGTCAAGCGGATGCCGACCGTCCTTTCAGGCCAGATCAGGCCCGGTGACGACTCCGGCGCCGAGGAACGCGACCACCAGGATGCGAGCGCGCTTGCGCATGCGGCGGGCAGGGCATGGACATGGCTCCTGGCTCGAACGGACGGGTCAGCCGACCCGGATGATCTGCCACCGCTGGCTGGTCGCGCCGGTGTCCGCGGTCTGGACGAGCCGCCCGCCCGCTGCCGTGGACGAACCGGACACGGCGAGGACCTTGCCGCTGTGCACGTTGCGCAGCACGGTATAGCCACCGCCCGCGTCGACCAGCTGCCAGCGCTGCTCCGCGCGGTCGCCATCGGCCCACTGCACCACGGCCGCGCCGTCCTGGGTCGAGGAGTCGAGGACGGCGAGCAGCTTGCCGCTGCGCTGGTTCGCGATCTCGATCGCGCCCCCGCCGACTGCGGCGATCTTCCAGTTCTGGTTGGTGGCACCGCCGTAGGGCCGGTCGGAGAGCGTGTAGCGGGCGCCGTCGCACTCCGAGCCGGACTCCCACGCCCACGGCGCTTGCCCGGCGGTGACGGTGTAGGTGCCGGAGCAGCCGAGCGAGGTGACCGTCTTCGCGGCCATGGCCGCGCGCTTGTCGTTCACGTACAGCGCGCGCAGCTTGGTCGAGCGGCTGAGCGGGGCCTTCCAGATGTTCCCGCTGTGCTGTGACCACCCGGTCACCCGCACACCGGCGTCCAGCACGGGCGTCTCACCGGGCTGCGCCGAATAGACCACCCGGTGGCCGTTCGTGCCGGAGTCGGCCGGGGTGAACGCGATCGTGCTCGCGACCGGGTAGGTGCCGCCGCGCAGGTACACGCGGATGTCGCCGGTCATGCCGGAGTTGACCGTGCGCACGACGTCGCGTGCGCGCTGCACCGTGCGGAACGGCGCGGTGATCGTCCCGGCGTTGGAGTCGTTGCCAGACGGTGAGACCGTAGTACGTCGCCTGGACAGCGGCCGCGGCCGGTTGCGCCGCGACGGCGGGGGAGAGGGCGAGCACGTCGATCCTCGTTGATCGGGCAACGGGTGGCTGCTGCCGAGGAAAGATAGGAGGTATGACGTACGTCGTCAACGGTTCAGATGTCGCCCGTAGCAGCGGCGGGGGTGAAGCGTTCGTCCGCTGACGGCTGCTGTCCACTGTGGAGCATAGTGTTCTCGCAGGTCGGCCGATCGTCGCGGTACGGCTAAGGCCGGGCCCGAGGTAGCTGTTAGCGCTAACAGAAACATTACGATTCACGCTGTCGGCGCAGAGGGTTGCCATGTGCGTAGTCGGGTAATGGGCAGCAACAGGCCATTCGACGCTGTTTCGAAACAAGGTCTTGGCGTGCCCGTTATGGCGATGTTAGCGTTAACTCCCCGCGGCTCGGGTCGACAGACCCCGCTGCTGCGCGATGCGGCAGCCGCATGTACGTCCCGCACGAGGGCGCTCCGTCGGGCACTTCGACTTCTGATCCACAAAGGACCTCAAGCGCACTGCGCAGATCGGGAGGGATCACCATCGACACCGCACGCTTTGGTCGGATAAATGTGGCGGCACGGCGGACCCGCAGGACGGTGAGTCGTCGTCGCGTCCTGCGCGGTCTCACGGCCGTCGGCGCGCTCGTGGGCGCGATGGTCGGCGGCGTGCCGTCGGCCGGGGCGGTGAACCCGATCATCCCCGACCGGTTCGTCGCGGACCCGTCCGCGCACGTGTTCAACGGGCGGGTGCACCTCTACCTCACCGACGACGAGACCAACAGCGGCACCTACTGGGACTCGAAGTCCTGGCGGTCCTACTCGTCGGCGAACCTGGTCGACTGGACCGACCACGGCGACGTCTTCTCGATCTCCGGCTTCTCCTGGGCCCGCCAGTACGCCTGGGCGCCCGGCGCGGCCGAACGCGGCGGCCGCTTCTACCTCTACCTCCCGGTCGACCGCACCAAGATCGGCGTCGCGGTCGCGTCGTCGCCGGTCGGACCGTTCACCGACGCGCGCGGCAGCGCACTCGTGGACCGCGCGCGGGACGCCAACACCGGCGAGGAGCCCATCGACCCGATGATCTTCACCGACGACGACGGCTCGTCCTACCTGTACTTCGGCACGCGCACGCCGAAGGTGGTCAAGCTGGGCGCGGACATGGTCTCCACGAGCGGGGCGATCGCCGACGTCGGCCTCACCGGCGCGACGAAGTACGGCGAGGCACCGCACCTGCACAAGATCGGCAGCACCTACTACTTCTCGTACTCGACCGGCTGGCCCGGCCAGATCCACTACGCCACCGGCACGTCACCGCTGGGCCCGTTCACCTACCGCGGCGTCCTGCTGGACTACACGAACATCAGCACCAACCACCACTCGCTCTTCCAGTACCAGGGCCAGTGGTACGTCGCCTACCACCGCAACGCCCGCGAGGGCGGTGGCAGCCTCAAGCGGTCGGTCGCGATGGACCGGGTCGTCCACAACGCCGACGGCACGATCACCACGGTGAAGCAGACCGTCGGCGGTGTCGGCCCGTTCGCCACGTTCACCGCGCAGCACAGCGGTCTGCGCCTCGACGCCTCGGGCACGGACGTCCGCCAGGCGGCCGCGTCGAGCTCGGAGTCGCAGCACTGGCAGCTCCGCGCGAAGCCCGGCGGCTACGTCGAGGTCCTCAACCGCGCCACCGGCTCGTGCCTGGACGTGAGCGGCAGCTCCACCGCCAACGGGGCCAACGTGCTGCAGTGGCAGTGCACCGGCGCGCAGAACCAGCAGTGGACCGTGCGCACCGTCGACACGACCACGGTCTCGCTGGTCAACCGCGTGAGCGGCAAGTGCCTCGACGTCCCGTCGTCGAACACCGCTGCCGGAACCCGGCTCATCCAGTGGACCTGCAGCGGCGGCGCGAACCAGCGCTGGACCCGGGCCGCCGCCTGACGATCCGGACGAAGCGCGGACCCGTGGACCTCACCGGAAGACAGCTCGGCCGGCTCGCCGCGATCGGCACCGGAACGCTCGTGCTGCCCGGCCTGCTGCCACCGCTCGCCGCGACGGCCGTGCCCCCGGCGGGGACGTGGGGCGACCAGGGCGACGGCACCTACGTCAACCCGGTCGTCCCCGCCGACCTCAGCGACTGGGACTGCATCCGGGTCGGCACCGACTACTACGGCATCACCAGCACGTTCGGCTACTCGCCCGGCATGGCCGTGCCGGGCGCGTCCACGGCGGACGGCGTGGTGCTGGAGCAGTGGGACCACGACGGTGGCGCGCACCAGCAGTGGCGGTTGATCCCGTCCTGACCGGGGTGGGCACCACGGGTGCTCGACGTCCAGCCCGCCACCCTGGTGCGGTCGGTGTCGTGGCTCGGCACTGATCTGCGCGGGGTGGCGGCCGGGCGTGACCTGGGCTCAGCGCACCTGCTCGGCCTTGAACTGCATCCGCGGCGTCGCGTAGAACTCCTGGGCCTGCACCAGCCGCAGCTCGCGCTCACCGGAGCGGTAGGTCAGGTCGATCAGGTCGAAGACGCTCGACGCGGTGCGCTCCAGCGCCAGCGCCGCGTCCCCGGTCTGGACGTAGTGGGCGGTGAACAGCGCGGCCGTGACGTCGCCGGACCCGTTCGCCTTGAACGGCAGGTGCGGGGTGCTCACGAGCCACGCCCCGGCGGGGTCCACGACGAGCATCTCGATCGTGCCCTCCTCCCGGTCGGGCCGCTCGACGCTCGTGACCAGCACGGTCGACGGGCCCATCGCGCGGGCGAGGTCGGCCGAGGCCAGCGTCTCCTCGACGCTCGCCGGCTCGGTGCCGGTGAGGAAGCCCAGCTCGAACTGGTTCGGGGTGATGATGTCGGCCACCGGCACGACCCGGTCGCGCAGCAGCACGGGGATCTCGGGCGCGACGAAGCACCCGGACTTGGCGTTGCCCATCACCGGGTCGCACGCGTAGAGCGCCGCCGGGTTCGCGGCCTTCACCCTGCGCACCGCGTCGATGATCACGTCGGCGATGCCCGTGCCGCCCTGGTAGCCGGACAGCACGGCGTCGACCTGCCCGAACACCCCGCGTTCCTCCACCCCGAGCAGGATCTCGGCCACGTCCGAGGGCGGCAGGAGCGGGCCGCGCCACGCGCCGTAGCCGGTGTGGTTGGAGAAGTTCACCGTGGGGATCGGGACGACCTCGACCCCGAGGCGCTGCAGCGGGAACACGGCGGCGGAGTTGCCGACGTGGCCGTGGGCGACGACCGACTGGATGGACAGAACCTTCATCCGTCCAGCCTAGAACGGACACCTGACCATCGCCGCACCTCAGCCCGGCCGAGGCGGTGTCGCACGCGAGATCTTGGTCTCGTGCGACCGCTGCGGGTCAGTCAGGACACCGCGGGCCTGGTGTTGCGCGCAGGCCTGGCAAGGTGGTGTGGGAGCCTTTCGTGGGCTGCCTGACGAGCGGGTCAGTAGCCTCCCAAGACAAGGAGCGCAGCAGCGCAAGCGCGGGTTGCGTGCCGCGGGTCGTCCTCTAGCGATGGTGAGAATCGTTGACTGTGCATGACATTCACGCGTTGATCGGTGAGATCTACACGGGGATCGTGCTGACCGAACGTGCGGCAGAGGAAGCGATACCGATCATGTGGAAGGCCGTCGACCACCACGTCGTGGCCGACGGTGTGCAGCTCGGTGAGTTCCGGAGTGCGGGGCACGCCAGGTTCGCGGCGTGGAGCGCACCGATCTTCGCCGTGCGGCGGACGACCACCGATCGGATGATCTTGCGCAAGATCAAGGAGGTCATCGGCGACCGCGATCTGAGCAGGTACGGCGAACCGGGCCTGCTCGACGGCGACCCGGACGAGCTGGCGGTGACGCTGGCGGCCGAGACCGTCATCAACCTGGCTGCCGCCTACGACCACGGATCAGCGAGGCCGGAGTGACGAGGAACGGCACGGTGGTCTAGCGACCAGGTTGCCGGTTCCGCAACCGCACCGGATTCCCCGCGCACGTGGAACCACACCGTAACCACTTGGAATATTTCGGTAACGCTACGCTACGCGACCGGTTCGACCCGTCGGGTGTCCCACGGGCGGGAGCCGGAGAGGTGACCCGGCGTTCCGGGTCGGTGTCGCGAGCGGGAGCCGGTGGTGAACGAGAACTCGGTCTTGCACGAGCGCTCGACGTTGGTGGGCGAGGACCCGGCGGTCGCGCGGGAGCCGGTGTCGACCCGGTGGCGCGGGTGGGCCGGGAGGGTGTTGCCGGAAGCGCCGCCGAGCCCGTGGCCGCGACGTCGGCTGGCGGTGGGCTACGTCGTGGCCTTCTCGGTCGCAACGGCCTTCCAGCTGCTCATCCCCGCCGGGCGGAGCCACTGGACGCACCTGTGGGCGGAAGACGGCGGGGTCTTCCTGTTCGACGGCGTCCACTACGACTTCCTGACCGCCATCACCAATCCTTACGGCGGTTACCTGCACACGTTGCCCCGGCTGATCGCCGAACCGGTGGTCACGCTGCTGCCGCCGGAGCTGGTCGCGCCGGTGTTCGCCGTGGTCTCGGCCGCGGTGCGGGCGCTGATCGCGCTGCTGGTCCATGCCGCCTCCCGCGCGTACCTGCGCTCGTCGCCGGTGCGGTTCGCGCACGCCGCGCTGGTGGTCGTGCTGCCGGTGGGCCTGTCGGAGCCGCTGGACAACCTCACCAACCTGCACTGGTTCATGCTCTACGGCGTGTTCTGGGCACTGCTGTGGCGGTCCGCGCCGCGCGTGCCGGTGGCCGTCCTCGTGGTGCTGGCCGCGCTGACGAGCCCGATGGTGTTCCTGCTGGTGCCGATCGCGCTCGTGCGGCTGCTGCTGCCCGGGGCCAGGTCGGTGGCCGCGGCCTTCCTCGCCGCCTCGGCGCTGCAGGCCGTGGCCATGTCGCGGACCGAGCGGCTGGCCTACTCGGACGACCACTACGAGCCGATGCAGGTGGTGCTGGCGGCACTGCTGAGGGTGCCGCTGGCCGGGTTCACGGGGTCCGAGCAGGTGCAGCACTACTACCCGGCGCACGGCCACCTGCCGCTGCTGGTGGCGTTGCTGCTGGCGGGCCTGCCGATCCTGGCCGCGCTGCGGTGGGGCACGCTCGCGGTCCGGCTGGTGGTGCTCGTGAGCCTGGGCCTCGGCGCGGTGGTGATCACCGCGTCGCTGGCCACGAACTGGATCAACGTGCTGGCGGTGAGCCAGCCGGGCGTGGTGCTGGTCGCCCAGCGCTACAGCGTGATTCCGTGCCTGTTCATGTTCAGCGCGGTCGCCTTGGGGCTGGACCTGGTGCCGCGGCGGCCGTGGGGGCGCGCGGTGCGGCGGGGTTGGCGGGTGGTGATCGCGCTCGTCCTGGTCGTCGGCGTCGTGCAGCACACCCGCACCGGCGCCGGGGTGCTCACGGGCGTCACCTGGGAGCAGGCCATCGCGGACACCCGCGCGCAGTGCGCCGCCGGGCAGGTGTTCGGCCGACTGGTGTACGACCCAGCGGGCTGGACCGCGGACGTGCCCTGCGACTACCTGGCCCGCTGAGCACACCTGACCCATCGGGCACCCGGAGTGCGGTGCGTTCGTGCTCGTGTCCCCGGTCACGCCCGCGGCGGCGTTGCCCGGAACCGCTGTTCGTCGGCCTCATTGAGGCGGGGGACTACAACCAGCCGCGCCGGGCCGCCAGCTGCCCCGCCTGAAACCTGCTGCGCGCCCCGAGCCTTCCCATCACGCCCGACATCACCCGTCGCACCGAACGCGCCGACGTGCCGAGCCTGGCCGCGGCCGCGTCGTCGGTCACCCCGCCGGCGAGCAGCCGCAGGACGGTTCTCTCCTGGTCGGTCAGCCCTCCCACCGCGCGCACGTCGGCGGACATCGCACCGGCCCAGAGGTGGTCGAACCAGGCTTTCAGCAGGGCGACCGCCTCGGGCGCCGTGACGGTCGCCGGCCCGGGGACCACCGCGGTGCCGTCGCAGAGCACGAGGCCCGTCGGCAGCCTCGCGCAGACGCGGACCTGGTCGTCGCCGCGCAGGAAAGCGGGAACCGAGGCGCGGTCGACGTCGTCGGGGTAGAGGACGCGCACGGGCGTTCCCCGCGGGAGGAAGCGGAGGTCGACGAGGTCGTCGCCCATCCCGCCCGACATGCACAGATCGATCTCGGTCTGTGCTCGCATGACCAATTCCTGCACATCTCCGGTACGCATGCCGACAATGCTATTGAGGCGGCCTGGACGGCATCCCCGCAGAACCTGGACGGAACCTGGATGCGCATGTCCTGATCCGGCCACGGCATTTCCGGACGGCCGCAAACCCTTGTCGCCGAACCGATGCGCACGGCAATGTTCACCCCACGATGTTCCTGGTCGAAAGAAACCTGAAAGCAGAAGTAGACCTGGACGCGCTCAGGGGGACGAAGCTCGAGAACCTGAGGATTCGCGTCGATGAATGCGGTTCCCACGTCGTGGCGCTCATTGCCGCGCACAACAGGGAACAGGCAGAGGCAATCGCAACGGAAATCCTGGGAGAATAGTCATGCGTGGAATCAAGACCGTGCTGGCCGCGCTGGTCGCGGTCATCGCCCTCGGCACCGTCGCGGCACAGGCCGCCCCGACGACGCCGAACTTCGCCGCGGGGATCGATCCCTACTCGGCCTACGACGGTCAGACGACGTGCGAGTCGTCGGCCAAACCGGGCCCGCTCGGGGTGCGGGACCTGCTCAACGCCACCTACGGCAACCACACCTCGGGCATCGTCCGCAACTGCGACGGCGCGACCAGCGAGCACCACGAGGGCCGGGCGCTCGACTACCACTTCAACTACTTCGACGCCGCGGACAGGGCCAAGGCCGAGGACTTCCTCGGCTGGCTGCTCGCGACCGACCAGCACGGCAACAAGCACGCGATGGCCCGCCGCCTCGGCGTCATGTACCTGATCTGGAACAACAAGATCTGGGAGGCGTACCGGCCGGACGCGGGGTGGACGCCGTACAACGGGGCCAGCCCGCACCAGGACCACATCCACATCAGCTTCAGCTGGGCCGGCGCCAACAAGCAGACGTCGTGGTGGACGCAGGCCGCTCAGCAGATCGGTCGGATCGGTGTGCTCTCTGGCGGCACGTTGTCGGTGAAGGAGGGTGACCTGTGGTCGAGCTGGACGACGCAGGCGCATGGTGTGGCGAAGTTCGAGATCGACGGTGACCGCATCGGTGTG
>NZ_LGDY01000037.1 GCF_001279525.1 Nocardia sp. NRRL S-836
GCCTGGTACGACAGCGCGAACGCCGTCCGCAGGTCCTCGTCCCCCACCGCGAGGGAGTCCAGCAGCCTCCTCTCGTCCCGCAGCTCGGACACCAGCGCGGCGACCGATCGCCCGTCGCGCCGGGCAGCAAGGCGATTGCCCACCATGCGCACCGCCAGTGGCAGGTTCCCGCACAGCGCCACCAGTTCCCGCACAGCCTCGGGTTCGTCGCGCACCACCTGCTCGCCGGCGACGGCCGAGACCAGCTCCACGGCGCCGTCCTGCGTCAGCGTGTCGAGCAGCAGCCAGCGCGCCGACTCCAGCCCCGCGAGCACGCGCCGGCAGGTCACGATCGTCAG
>NZ_LGDY01000038.1 GCF_001279525.1 Nocardia sp. NRRL S-836
GCCTGGTACGACAGCGCGAACGCCGTCCGCAGGTCCTCGTCCCCCACCGCGAGGGAGTCCAGCAGCCTCCTCTCGTCCCGCAGCTCGGACACCAGCGCGCCGACCGATCGCCCGTCGCGCCGGGCAGCGAGTCGGGTGCCCACCATGCGCACCGCCAGTGGCAGGTTCCCGCACAGCGCCACCAGTTCCCGCACGGCCTCGGGTTCGTCGCGCACCACCTGCTCGCCGGCGACGGCCGCGACCAGCTCCACGGCGCCGTCCTGCGTCAGCGTGTCGAGCAGCAGCCAGCGCGCCGACTCCAGCCCCGCGAGCACGCGCCGGCAGGTCACGATCGTCAG
>NZ_LGDY01000039.1 GCF_001279525.1 Nocardia sp. NRRL S-836
TGCTGGTGCGCCACCTCCTCGAACACTGCGCGGTGGTGCGCGACGTGGACGAGGCGCTGACGGGCTGGCGCACCGCCACCACGCACGACATCACCGTGCTGGACGCGGCGGGTGACCGCGCGGCGTACCGCGTGCAGCCCAACAACCTGACGTTGCGCGGTCTCACCCAGCACTGGGACACCTCCTTCGAGGCGGTGTCGGCGATGCTGTCCGCGCCGCGCTACCGCTCGATCGGCGCGTCAGGCGTCGGCACCCTGCACACGGCCGTCTACCTGCCCGCGGAAGGCAGCGTGACGTTGTTGTGGCCCAACGAGATCAGGTCGTGGACGTTCGACGT
>NZ_LGDY01000040.1 GCF_001279525.1 Nocardia sp. NRRL S-836
TCGCCTTACCACCAGGCCCTGGCCCACGACCGCCTGGCAGCAGTGTTCGACCGCCTCGGCGCCGCCGGCGCGGCCGCACACTGGCAGCGGGCACTGGCTTTGTTCACCGACCTGGGCGCACCGGAGGCCGACGGCATCCGCGCCCGCCTGGCCCGCGCACGGGCCGTGTCGGTGGGGTGAGCACGTGGGCCGCTCGGGTCGGCTGCGCGGGTGGGCTGCGCGCGGACGCGTCTCGCGGCGGGCTGCGTGGGCGCGCTGCGTGGGCGGGCTGCGTGGGCGGGCTGCGCGCGGGCGCGTCTCGCGGTGGGCTGCGGGGGCGGGCTGCGTGGGCG
>NZ_LGDY01000041.1 GCF_001279525.1 Nocardia sp. NRRL S-836
GCTGGTGCCCGCCGCCGCACGCCTGCGCACACTAGGGGCGAGCGGGTCGTGTGGCGGGCACACCGAACCACATCATCATGCTATCCGGCGGACCACCGGGCGCCCCCCCACCAAAAAGCCCCCCCCGGGCCCGCCCAATAGCATGATAATTTGGTTGGGCCTGCCCGCCACACGACCCGCTCGCCCCCTGTGTGCGCAGGCGTGCGGCGGCGGGCACCAGCCGCGTGCTGATGGGCCCGCACGATGCTGGAGTCGACCGAGACCTCCCGATCGAGTTCGTCGATCGCCTCCGCGATCACCCGCACCTTCGACACCAGCATGGTCAGAGTGC
>NZ_LGDY01000042.1 GCF_001279525.1 Nocardia sp. NRRL S-836
TGTGGACGCCCCAGGGCCCCGACTGCTTCGGCGGCTGGTCGATGACCGTCGTGTGGCGCTTCGCCGGCGCCAGTTCCGCCGCCCCGGCCCAGCGGCGGGGCGTGGTCCACGGCGGGGCAGTCCCGCGGAGCACCTCCCCCCGGCCCATCCCCACCCAGGGTTCCCCCCCCCCCGCCGGCGGGGGTGGGGGAGACTGGGGTGGGGATGGGGGGGGGGGGGGGGCCCGGCGGGCCGTCCCCCCCGTCCCCCCCGCCCCGCCGCTGGGCCGGGGCTGCGGAACTGGCGCCGGCGAAGCGCCACACGACGGTCATCGACCAGCCGCCGAAGC
>NZ_LGDY01000043.1 GCF_001279525.1 Nocardia sp. NRRL S-836
CTTCCGCATCCCCCGCCGCGAGATGGGACGCAGGGCCGTGCAGGCACTCACCGAGGTGCTCGAACGCGCCACCACCCCGCGAGAACTGCTGCCCTGCGAGTTCGTCGAGGGCTCGACGCTGGGCCCGCCCGCGCCGCAGGGGTGACCTGGAGGAACCCGTTGCCGTACAACACAGAGAAGCCCAGGGAGACGACGATGGCCAGGCTTCTGGCGTTGATCTGCACAGCCGTTCTCGCCCTGACCGCGTGTTCCGGCTCCACCACGTCCGGCCCGAAGTCGTTGCGCATGACCGTGTGGACCGCCAACCAGGCCCACCTCACACTG
>NZ_LGDY01000044.1 GCF_001279525.1 Nocardia sp. NRRL S-836
CTACGTCCTTCATCGGCTCCTGGTGCCAAGACATCCACCGTATGCCCTTACTAACTTGCTACAAAGATGCTCGCATCCACTGTGCAGTTCTCAAAGAACGAACGGTCATCATCTCTTCTGTGCTGCTCGCCTACCTGGCCCGGAGGCCGGCGGTTCGAGCGCTGAGATGATCCGATCTGCTGAAAGACACAAAAAGCGTGTTCTCTCAGGACCCAACAGCGTACCGATCTGTTCACTCAGCCCTCGCGACACCTTTCCACGCACCCGAAGGCGCAGTACTCACTGCCGTGACAACCGAATGTCGAGCCAGCCAGCATCCACTA
>NZ_LGDY01000045.1 GCF_001279525.1 Nocardia sp. NRRL S-836
CCGACTCATCGCCCCGCTAGAGGCTCGAAGTCAAGCCCCAATCGCTATCGTCGCGAAGCGGCGATGAACCCCGAACGTCGTCCCTGCCTGCAAGACCACGGCACAAGGTGATCACCGACGGACGCAACCCAACCCCGGCCCAAGGCGACAAACCAAGGACCTCGGGTTCACCCCCATGAACCCCGTACCGGAATGATTGACCAAAAGATCTACACCTCCAACACTGTCCCGCATGGTCACCCGTTCCTGCGCGGTGCTGATCGCACTGCTCGCGTCTCTGATCCCCCCGTCCACCCCGGCCGCCACCGCCGCCCCCACCCCC
>NZ_LGDY01000046.1 GCF_001279525.1 Nocardia sp. NRRL S-836
AGTCGGTCTAGCGCGCGCATGAAGTCAACTTTGGCATAACTGATGAGCGGCCCCGCACGGAGTAGCCGGGCGTGGGCGAGGTTTTACGGGACTACGGCTCTCGATCCAGGAGGCATGCACTCGATCAGAAGAACGCGCCGAGGTAGACGCGTCGCCGAGAGCTTCGCAGGCCGACGGCGACGATCGAACTGCGCACCGCGTCAGGCAGTTCCCAGTCCGCGGTCGGCTTGTCTGAGCGAGGCCAGAACGAGTCGGTCCGCTTCCTCAGTGCCCCAGTGGCATGACGCGGATGTTGGGTAGTCCTTAGAAGATTTTGTAGGGG
>NZ_LGDY01000047.1 GCF_001279525.1 Nocardia sp. NRRL S-836
TGCTCGGCCAGCCGCCGGATCACCGGCTTGGATCAGACTCTCGATACAGCCGGACTGCGCGAGCCTTCAGCTCGTCGGGGTACTTCGTCGGTGCTGCCAGGGACCACTTCCTTCAGGTTTTATCGGACCATGCTTGAAAGTCTCCGAGCTGCCGGGGGAACCTCAGCGATCTCGACTTCGTCACCGCCGACGCCGTCGACTACCTTACCAACACCCCGAATACTGCAACGGCACTTATGTGAGTGGATAGTCTTGTCGTTTGTAGTGGCTGAGGCGGGCTTGGTGTTGACGTCGTCGACGCCAGCACGACCAAGCCCAGACGTGCTCGGCGCTGGCCGCGGGTCGCGGGATCAGGTTGATCAACAATCGTCGGCTCTCGGGTAACGTGAAGCCGATCATGCTTGTGCTGACGCTGGCTTCCCTTTTTCCACAAGGGATCGCGTGACTGCGAGCCAGGCGTGGGCGAGCATGGACAGGGTGATGTGGGCGTACCACGCCCGCCGGGAACGGATCTGGTAGTGGTCGCCTCGACGTCGACGATCAGCACGTGGTCCACCACCATCACGTGCTGATCGTCCCCGGGGTGTAAAGCCGATTAGTTGAGCTCCACCCCGACAGCGGACACGAACTCACCCGCCGCGACAGCAGCGGCGACGACCTCGATGTCGTCCGCCATGAACCGGTCCTCAGCCAAAGTAGGCACCAACGACCGGACCTTCGAGTACGTGGCCGCAGACTGCGGACTCAGCCCGGATCGCCGCTCCGCCACGTCCACGGCCTGCGCGGCCGCCAGGTACTGCACGGCGAGAATCCGGGTGTTGTTGGACAGCACGCGGCGGGCGTTGCGTGCCGAGATCAGGCCCATGCTGACGATGTCCTGGTTGTCCCCGTTGGACGGCACGCTTTGCGTGGACGCGGGGCCGATCGTCCTGTTCTCCGCGACCAGCGCCGTGGCCGGGTACTGCGCCCCGGCGAACCCGCTGTTCAGACCCGGATCGCCGGCGACGAGGAACTCCGGCAGGCCGTAGTTGAGGTGCCTGTTCAACAGCCGGTTCGTCTGCCGTTCGGACAGCACACCCAGCTGCGTCAACGCGATCGTCACGTAGTCCATGGCAAACGCGATCGGCTGGCCGTGGAAGTTGGCGCCGTGGAAGATCTCCCTGCCCTCGAAGAACAACGGGTTGTCGTTCGACGAGTTGAGCTCGATCTCCAGCTTGCGCACGGCGTCGTGCAACGTGTCCCGCACCGCGCCGGCCACCTGCGGGATGGCGCGCATGGTGTACGCCTTCTGCAGGTAGACCTCCGTGCGCTGCACGTCCTTGCCGTCGTGCTCCTCCTCCAGCTCGCGCCGCAGGTCGGCGTGCTCGACGGTCAACAAGCTGCCCGCGAGCAACGCCCGCAGGTTCGCGGCCGAGGCGATCTGGCCGGGGTGCGGGCGAGCGATGTCGTGACCCTCGGACAGGAACGGGCTGGTGGAGCCGCGCAACGCCTCGATCATCAGCGCGGTCACGATCTCCGCCTGCCGCACCTGTTCCAGTGCCCGCGCCACGACCAGCGAGCCGAGGCCGGTCATCGCGGACGTGCCGTTTATCAGTGCCAGACCCTCCTTGAAGCGCAGCTCCAGCGGCTTGATGCCCTTGGCCCGCAACACCTCCGCGGTCGACACGGGCTTGCCGTCGCGCAGCACGTAGCCCTCACCGATGACCGTGCTCGCCACGTGGGCGAGCGGCGCGAGGTCACCGCTCGCGCCGAGCGAGCCGATCTCCGGGATGGCGGGCGTGATGTCGGAGTTGAGGTACAACGCCAAGCGCTGCAGCACTTCCGGCCGCACCGCCGAATACCCCTTTGCCAGCGCGTTCAGCCGTGCCGCGACGATCGCGCGTGCCTCGTCGACGGCGAACAGCGGGCCGACGCCCGCGCTGTGGCTGCGCACCAGGTTCGTCTGCAGTTCCACCTCCTTCGCCACGTCGACGCGCATGTAGATCATTTCGCCGTAGCCGGTGGTCACGCCGTAGATCGGGATGTTCTGCCGGGCGATGTCCTCGAACATCGCGCGGCTCTTGGCCGCCTTCGCGAGCGCGGCCGGTGCGACCGCGCACTCCTGCCCCAGCTCCGCGACGGCACGGATGCCCGCGATGTCGAGGTGCTCACCGTCGAACTCGACCAGACTCAACTGATTCCCCTTCTCAGTGTGGTTGCGAGCAGCAGCACGGCGAGCGGGTACAGCAACGCCCACCCGCCGAACGGCAGCACCAGCAGGCACCCCAGAAACGCGACCACGGCGCAGACACGGCCGATGTCGTCGGGTGGCAGCACCTTCACAGCGGCCGCGGTGCCCGCCAGGTACAGCACGAGGAACGTGGCGCTCGGCCACCCCAGCAGTTCCCCGAGATCAGGTCGCAGCAGTGCGTCCACGAGCAGCACCAGCGCGAAGAAGACTCCCAGGCACGCCAACGCGACCCACGGCGTGCGGTGCCGGGAGTGTAACCGCGCCAACGCTTTCGGTAGCTCGCCCACGCGCGCCTGGGCGTACAGAAGGCGGGAGAAGCCCGCGATATTCGTGTGCACGGCCACGAACGCGCACGCCAGCGCGAACACCGCCGTCGCCACCCCCGCCGTCCGGCCGAACGCGGACGCGGCGACCACGCTCATCGGCGCCAGCCCGTTGCCCTGCAGGTACGCGCCGGTGCCTATGGTCACGAACGCCGCCGCGCAGTACAGCACCGAGAGCACTACCGACGCGATGCCCATGCTGAGCGGCAGATCGCGTCCGGGGCGGCGGAAGTCCTCCGCCAGATGCACGACCATCTCGAACCCGATGTAGGACCAGAAGATCAGCAGAGCGGCCGCTCCGACCGCCACCCACCCGTTCGGCACAAACGGCGTCAGGAACCGGGACCGCACATCGGGCAGTCCGGCGACGGAGATCGCCGCGATCACCGCACCCACGGCGGCCACAGCCCCAGTTTGCACCGCCGCGGACGCCTTCAGCCCCCGCAGGTTGAGCCACAGCGACACGAACAACAGCACCAGGGCCAACACCGAGGCGGCAGCGTCAGGCAGGCCGAAGTACGACGTCACGTAATGCGCGCCGACCAGCGCGATCACCGGCACGGACAGCGGCACCGAGGCGAGGAACCACCAGCCGCAAACACGGGCGGACCGAGGCCCGAAGGCGTGCGAGACGTAGGCGACGATGCCTCCGGCGTCCGGGATGCGCGCCCCGGCCCGGCCCAGCGCCACTGCTAACACCAGCCCGAACAACGACATGGCCCCCCACGCGACGAGCGCGGCCGGTCCCGCGGTCCGTGCGGTCAACGCCGGCAGCACCAGCACACTCGGTCCGAGCACCGCGCCGACGGCGAGCGCGGTCCCGGCGGACACGGTCAAGTGCCGGTGCAGGCCGGTTTCCCCCATGAAAGATTCCACCCCGATGAGATAGCAGTGCGTGATTTCCCCGCTGCACACCGTAACCACATCAAGGCTGGTTCGTCGAGGTTCCAACCGGAACTTGCTCCGGTCCGCAGTTCGACCTGGGCTAGTACCAACGCCACGTAGTCAGCGGCGTGGGCTTGCTGTCAAGGCGGTTGAAACAGGCAACGGAGCTCCTGCTAGAACAGGCCGCCCCACGCACAAACTCGATCGACAGTCGTGCACTTGGTCGTGGCGCTCCAAGAGAGCGGGCACCACGCCGGTCTCCCCGTGGCACTTAGTGATCAGTTCAAAATGAGTTTGCGCAGGAAGATGATCGAGCAGGCAAGGCTGAGCATGGCCTGATGGACGTCGGCTCGTCGTTCGGTGCGGATGTGGAGTCGTCGGAAGCCTGTGAGCCAGGCGAAGGTGCGTTCGACCGGCCAGCGGACTGTGCCCAGGCCGGAGCCGTGGTCGACGCCCCGGCGGGCGATGACGGGTGTGATGCCGCGGGCGCGGACCAGGCGGCGGTACTTGTCGTGGTCGTGGCCGCGGTCGGCGTAGATCCGCCGGGGCCGGCGACGCGGTTTGCCGACCACGCCGCGGATCGGCGGGATCGCGTCGATGAGCGGGATCAGCTGGGTGACGCCGTTGCGGTGCCCGCCGGTCAGCGTGACGGTCAGCGGGATACCGTTCGCGTCGGTGATCAGGTGGTGCTTGGAACCGGGTTTGCGGCGGTCGACCGGGCTCGGTCCGGTGTGGGCCCCCCTTTGAGGGCGCGCAGGTGGGTGGAGTCGACCAGGGCTGCGGACAAGTCCAGTAGCCCCGCGGCGCGCAGTTCGGCGAGCAGCCGCTGCCAGACGCCGGCCTCGTGCCATTCGGTCAACCGCCGCCAGCACGTCGAACCCGACGCGCCGAACAAGGCGGTGGGCAGCCGGTTCCAGCCGATGCCCGTGCGCATTGTGCAGAGAATGCCTTCCAGCGCGGCACGGTCGTCGGCACGTCTGCGACCTGGGTAGCGGAAGCGCCTTGGGGACATCGGATCAACGGTTCCAGCAGAGCCCGCAGCTCGTCGGTCAAGACCTCCTCACGCACGTCGTGATCTTGGAATGTCCTGTCCCACAGGCAAAGCCGACACGCCAGCTCATTTTGAACTGGTTACTTAGAGCCGTGCGGCCGCCTCAGCGATGAGGTTCATCGATTCGCCTTCCTACAACGCCAACGTCGACAACGCGCAGAAACGTTCCGCGACTCGCGCCACCAGGGGCTGGTCCTCAACGTATTCAGAACGCAGGAACGTCTCGATGTAGACCACGTCGTCGTGCTGCCGGCGCGGGAAGCTCAGCCACGTGAACGGGCAGCCCATGGCGGGATAGGCACCTGCCAGATCCGATAGCACACGCACGCTCACATCCGGCCGCTCGCTCACCTCCATGAGGTGCAGTAGCTGTGCCCTCATCACACGTCGACCGCCCACGGCTCTGCGCAGCACTGCCTCCGGGAACACCGCCTCGACGATGAGCGGGTCATTGTCCAGCCGCGTTGTCCACACCTCCCGCAAGCATGACAGGGGTGCGGCCTTCGTCGGATCATCCTGTTGAGCCGTCGCGGCCGTGTACTCGGCGAGCTGGAAGACACTGGGCACGGTGTCAGTGGTGAACGTCCGCAGCCGCGATGCTTCAGCAGCGAGAAGCGGGAGGTCCTCCGCCGGATCGAGGGTGATCGGCTCCGGCCACATGCCTGTTCTCCTACTCGCGGCATGTTGTGCGCGGACCATCACGACTTGCCACTCAGGCGTGGGCACCTTGTAGACGTACCCCGATGCCATGATGTCGACGGGTGCTGAAGGCTGCGCCGCGTTCTCCATCATGGACAGCTTGGCGCTGCTGAAGCCCACCCGCTGACCGCCCTCCGTGAGGCTCAGACCGCGTTCGTTTCGCCATCCGGCCAGCAGCCGTCCTACAGCTCGCTCAAGCGTGGTGGCGCGAAAATCCTTTGGCATAGTGGGCTTTCCGTCTCAGTGCTCGGCTTCGCCCGGCGCGGACTCGTCCACGTCAAGTGGGTTCTGCTTCGTTGCAGCGGCATACAGCCCGGCCTTGAGCGCGTCTTCTCTCCGCTGCAGCAGTCGGACCTGATCCAGCAGGAACACACCGAGGGCCATGAGAACCACGAAGAGGGCACAGGTCGCCCAGTTCCGGTCTGCCACCGCCCACAGGAATCCTGCCGTGCCGCCAACCACGAGCACGGCGAGGATCACCAATACCGACGGCACAGGAAGGTGACTCGGTCCGAACCGGACGAGTTGGTCGACCTCGAACTGGATCTGCCGACTGAGTTTGCGTCCCTGATGTCGTCCCTCCTCCATCGCTTCGTTTAGCTGCAGTGCCACGGCCCGGACGGCGGTGGCTTCCAGCTCGCGTGTCTCACCCTCGTTCATCACGGTGTTCGCTCTCTTCTCGGTGTGGCGGGCTCATGAAGGTGGGAAGGAGTTGTCCTCTTCCCTGTGCTGCGCTTCTCTGGTCTCGTTGATCTCCTGTAGGCGGGCAATCAGCTCCATCGACCTGTCTTCGTCCAAGCTGACGGCGCCGAGTGCTTTGACGACCGCCTCGTAGCCCTCGACCGCGCGCTCTTCCTCGACGAACAGGCTGGAGTTCTCCGCCTCCAGCCACACCAACGTCTGAAACTTCGGGAAGGTGAGCTGCGTGAACGGTCCTGCGATCCCCGCATGTGCGCGCGCCGCAGCGGGCACGATCAGTATGTTGATCGCCTTCCAGTTCGCGATGCGCATGAGGTGTTGCAGCTGAGCTACGTGCTCCTGGCATTCGCCAACTTGAAGGTCGAGGGCGAGTTCGTGGATGTAGAAGGTGCACTCAACACCGTTACGGAACACATCATGTCCACAATGGACACCCTGCTACCGGTGACCGACACGGACCACCGGTGCGAGATCTCGACCTCGACGATCCAGTCGGCCCGGCTGATCGACCTGAGCAGGCCGCGCCGCCTCACGATGCCCACCAGGCCGCCCTCCCGCACCACCGGGACACCGCGGACGACGTGCTCGAACATCAGGTCCGAAACCTCCGACATGTCTCACTACGTCTATAGCAGTTGCCGATCGGGCCATCCGCGCAAAGTCAAGTACAAACCGCTCTGTACTCAACAATATCGCGGACGACCAGTTAGACGATCTTGGAAGCCGCCTGCTGGGGAAGTCATACCTTCAGGGTAGGGCTCCACCATGACTCCGACTTGCTTAATTTGGCTGGCCCAAGACGCGGACACACCGCGACGCACAGATCGACGGATCTGGGATCACGTAAGTGTCTTTCGTTCGTGCTGGTCGGCGCGTTCGTATCGTGCGAGGGTGGTTTCCACCCGAGGGCCTGCCAGTGGGAGTGCTGCTCATCGGTCCGTTTGTCCAAGGACCGCACCCCGCTGCGGCTGGCCGAACTGCTCGGGCAGACGATCGGCGGCTTCCAGGCACCGCGCCAGGGCTCACTGATCCATTCGACTCGTCGTCCGCCGAGCCGACCATGATGAACAGCTTGCTTTAAGGCGTTCGGGTGAAGCCCGCCCGTACGCGCTCCGCTGCCCGCCGCCGACTCGGCAGGATGTCGTGCAAGGGGGTGGGCGATGTCCGACGCTGGCTGCTCCGCGCCGGGCTCCGGGCCTTGGCGCGAGCTGCTCTCATCGATTGCGCATTGCTGCGAACCTTTCGCTTGCCGCGACGGCGAGTCGTGAGTCCGAAAGGAAGTCATGCGTTCACTGGTGCCTCGTTCAAGACGCGGGCGGGTTGCCGTCGTGGTGGCGGTTGTCGTGGTGGTGGCCGGTGCCAGTGTCGGGATCGCCGCAGCGGTCGGGACCGGGTGGGGATGGCTCGCGGCCGGGACGGGGGCGATCGCGGCCGGGTTGCTCAAGGACTCGCTCAAGTCCGGGTCGACGGCGGCGTACCAGCACATCACCAACCCGCTCGTGGTCACCGTCGAGGTGCCCGCCGAGCAGATGGTGGTGGACCGGTCCACCAGTGAGCACATCCCCGTCAGCGGACACGAGGTGACGGTGCTGGTGCAGACCCGCAGCAGCCAGGCCGTGGTGTTGCGCGACCTGCGTGTCGTGGTCGAGCGGCGGTACCCACCCGGTCCGGACCTGGCGACCGTCGCGGCGTCGACCGGTTGCCGGAGGTCGGTAATGGAATCTCCGGTGAACAGCACGGTGTTTCCTGGACGGAGGGTGATGGTCATGTACGTGTTCCTAAGGTTCGTTTGGTGAGTTCACCGCGGCTGAGTCGACCGGCAGCGGGAGGGGACCGCTTCGGAAGAGAAGCGCGGCCAGGACGGCGCTGCTCAGGAAGATCGCTGCTGCGATCCAGAAGACGAGGTGGTAGCCGGCGAGGGTCGCCTCGGTAATCGTCGTCGGCTGTGCCGCAGTCGCGGCGTGGGTCGAGAGGTACTTCGCGGTCGCCGTCGTGGCGAGTGAACTGAACACCGCCGTCCCGATGGAACCACCGATCTGCTGGGCGGTGGTCACCATGGCGGACGCCACTCCCGCATCGTGCGACCGGACTCCGCTGGTCGCGGCGTTCTGCACCGGACCGAAGATCAGTCCGAATCCGATGCCCGTGACGAGCAGGGCCGGCAGCACGGCTCCGGCGTAGCTGGAATCAGCGTGGATGCCGGTGAGTATCGCCATGCCGATCGCGGACAGGACACAGCCGGCCGGGACAAGCGGCCGGGGGCCGGTGCGCGGCAGGAGCACCGCACCGGAGAAGACCGCTCCCGTCATCACCGAACCGATCATCGGGAGAAACGCCATTCCGGTCTGCAGCGGGGTGAATCCCAGCGTGATCGCCAGGTAGTAGGTGAGGAACAGGAAGACGGCGAACATCCCGATCCCGGAAATCCCGAGTGACAAGTACGCCGTCCCGCGGACACGGTCCAGGATCACCCGCAGCGGCAGCAATGGGTGCTTGGTACGGCGTTCGATCAGCACGAAGACTGCGACGAGCGCGACGCCCGCGATCACCGGGCCGATCGTCCAGATGTCGTTCCAGCCGCGCGTTTCAGCAGTGCCCAGGCCGTAGACGATGCCGATCAGGCCGAGCACCACCGTGACCGTGCCCGCGATGTCGGGCCGGACCCGCTCCGGTCGATCGCCATCGTGGAGGAAGGCCATGCCGCCGACGAAGGCGACCGCTGCGAAGATCAGGTTCACGTAGAGGCACCACCGCCACGACAGACCCTGGGTGAGGACGCCGCCCAGCAGCAGCCCGAGTGCCCCACCGGCACCCGAGATCGCGCCGAAGATCCCGAACGCGCGGCCGCGTTCCTTCGCGTCGTCGGCGAACGTGACCGACAGCAGCGACAACGCCGCTGGTGCGAGCATCGCGGCGAACACACCCTGGGCGATCCGTGCGGCCAGCAGCATCCCGAAGTCCCCGGCGGCACCGCCGAACGCCGACGCGACAGCGAATCCGCCGACGCCGATGAGGAACAGCCGCTTGCGTCCGAAGAAGTCCGACACCCGGCCGCCGAGCAGCAGGAGGCTCCCGAACGCGAGTGCGTACCCGGTCAGCACCCACTGCCGGTAGTCAGCGGGAAATCCCAAGTCGCGCTGTGCGGTCGGCAGTGCGATGTTCACGATGGTGGAATCCAGGATGTCCATCAACTGGGCGACACTGAGGACGACGAGGGCCATCCACCGGCTCTTCGAGGGCGCGTTCCGGGGATCCGATCGGGCGGACGCGGTCGTTGACAAGCCAGGATTCACAACGGCCTTTCGCAGAGATTCGTGTTCATGGCGCGATGATCCAGGCCGCCTGACTGTCCTTTTGCGACCTGGGTTTTCGAGCTGAAGACGCGGGCGGCGTCAGTCGACGAGCAGCACGAGTTTTCCGCGCACGAGACCCGCCTCGCCGACGCGATGCGCCTGCGCCACCTCGGTCAGGGGAAACGTTCGCCCGACGGGGAGTGAGAATCGGCCGGACTCGATCAGCTCGCCGATCTGGGCGATGACGGAGAGCGCACGACCCGCGTCACCTCGACTGAACCGCACCCCGTGGCGCTGGGCTCCAGCGAAGTCAGCAAGGGTGATCACCTGCTCCGGACCACCGGCGAGTGCGATGAGTTCCGGCAGGACGCCGCTCCCGGCCACGTCGAGCGCGAGGTCGACCCCGTCGGGAGTGAGTGCACGGACCCGCTCCACCATCCCGGGGCCGTAGGCGACGGGTTCGGCACCAAGCGAGCGCAGGAAATCGTGGGTGGCCGGGCTGCCGGTGCCGATCACGCGTGCGCCCCGGACCACGGCAAGCTGGACGGCGGCGCTGCCGACGCTTCCGGAGGCGCCGTTGATGAACACCGTGACGCCGCCGGCGACGCCCAGCTGGTCGAGGACACGTGTCGCCGTCTCGATCGCGGCCGGGAGCGCGGCGGCCTCGGCGAAACCGAGCGACGGCGGGATGGGGGCGTAGCAGGACAGCACCGTCAGTTCCGCCTGAGCACCACTGACGGCGGATAACCCGAACACGCGGTCACCGACGGTGACACCGGTGACACCCGTACCGAGCTCGTCGACAATGCCCGCCGCTTCGTGGCCCATGATCTGCGGGAGCTCCTGGTCCATCAGACCCTGACGCTTCTTCCAGTCGCTCGCGTTGACCCCGGCGGCGCGCACCGCGATCCGCACCTCACCGCGACCCGGATGTGGATCCGGGAGGTCCACGATCTGGAGGACCTCCGGGCCCCCGAACTGGCTGAACCCGACCGCCTTCATGAGTCCCTCTTCTCTCGAACGGTTGCTGCCGGAGCGCGGTGCCGTCAGGCGCCGTGCTTGTCGAGGCCGTGCTTGTCGAGGCCGTGCTTGTCGAGGCCGTGCTTGTCGAGGCCGTGCTTGTCAAGGAAGTGACGCTGTTCGGCCGTGGCCTCCCGGTCCTCCGGGGTGTCGCCTCCGAATCCGCCGTGCGGCATGGCCTCGAACACGTGCAGTTCGGCCTCCACGCCAGCGCCGCGCAGGGCGCGGTGCATGCGGACGGTGTTGGAGAGGAACAGGTCGCGGGTGCCGCTCCGCAGGAACGTGGGCGGGAAGCCGGACAGGTCACCCAGGACCGGGGAGAGATACGGATCCCGCAGGTCGGCCCCTGCCGCGTAGAGGGCGTTGGTCGCTTGCAAGCTGCGGAGCACGTTGTCCACGCCGGCCAGAGTCTGGAAGGTGTCGCCCGCCTCGGTGAGGTCGACCTGCGGACTGTTGAGGACCAGGGCCGCGGGCATCGGCAGCCCGGCGTCCTTGACACGCAGCAGGAGGGCCGCGGCGATGTTCCCGCCCGCGGAGTCGCCTCCGACGAACACCCGCGACGGACCGCGGTCCCGCAACAGGCGCCGGTACACAGCGATCGCGTCGTCAACCGCGGCGGGGTACGGATGCAGTGGTGGCAGCCGGTAGTCCAGGCCCCACGTGAGCACTCCCATGGACAACGCGGTCCTGGCCGTCGTCGTGCGGCACGCGTCCCCGCCGCCGACCAGGAGCCCTCCGGGGTGCATCCAGAGGAAGACCGGCTCGTCCGCCTTCTCCTCGACTCTGTGGGGCCGCGCAGTGTACACCGTGGCGCCGTCCACGTCGAGATCCTCGACGCGGACCGGCAGTTCGACGACCGGGAACCGCCGGACCGTGGACCGATTCGCCTGCTCGGCCATCGCCAGCCACGCCCCGGTGTCCCCGGCGGCCGGATAGGACAGCTCACCGCCCTCGACGGCGAGCCAGGCCCGCGCCTGCTCACTGACCGTGCACGGAGCGGGGAACGTTCGCTCGCTCATGACTCGACCCCCTCGATCGACGCGACTCGCTGGGGTGGCGTCGACAATGGTGTTGCACGAAGTTGGACAGAGCACTAGATTAACTTACTAAATTTAGTCGCACAAGAGAGAGTGGGACGGATGCCCAGAACCAGCGAGCGCGGCGGACCGCGGACGCGCGCACGGATCCTGGAGGTCGCGAACCGGTTGTTCTTCGAGCGAGGGTACGAAGCCGTCACCGTCGCCGAGATCGCGCGGGAGGCCGGCGTCTCGAGCGTGACGGTCTTCAACCACTTCCCACGCAAGGAGGACCTCTTCATGGACCGCGCGACCGACGCAACCGATCTGCTGCGCTCGACTGTCCGCGACCGCGCGCTGGGCGTTGACGTACTGACGTCCCTGCGGGATACGAGCCTCCACCTCGTCAACACTCGACACCCGCTCTCCGGCGTCTCCGACCGCTCCGTGCCGTTCTTCCGGACCGTCGCGGAGTCCCCCGCACTTGTCGCACGCGCGCGAGCCATCGCATACGAACTCCAGGAAACGCTGGCCGAGGAACTCGAACGCGACCCGGTCTTCAAGGGCGACGGAAGATTGCTCGCCGCGTTCTTCGTCGCCGGCTACAGCGCGATGCTGGTGGAGACCGCACGCCGCTGCATCGCAGGCGAACCGACGAACACCATCGTGCAGGACCACGGCGTGCGTCTCGAGCGGCTGTTCACCGCGCTGCGCGACGGACTCGGCCCCGCATCGTAAGGGCGCACACCCGCGCCATACGCCGCAGATGCGGGCGTCGACGGCGAACGTGCCCGATTTTCGGTCGGATGGTCGTGCTTGCGAGGAGCACGCGCGACCTGCAGCTCCGTCGAGGAGCACAGCACGCAACGCCGGATGCGTGGTCATCCGTCCACCTCCGGGTCAGCGACCACCAGAACACACGACGGTGCCCTTCGCCACACCAGCCTCACGCAACGTCACCGACGGGACCCAACGGCACCGTTGTGCCGTCGGCCAGCTTCTCCAGCCGCTCATTCGGATGGACCCGAAACCGGGCCTCGAACCCGGCCGACGTACGCACCATGACCGTGTACGCCTTTTACGACGACGCTCGCGCTGCGCCTGATCGATGCCCTCATCGAGATCGACATCGACCACCGTGGTCTGTCCCTCGGCACTCATGGTGCACTCCCTCCGTGACCCGTGAGCGGGTCTCGTCAGGTAGTCGAGATACACCTCCAGCTTGTAATCGCTCCGCCTGCTTGGTAAGCAAACGGGGCGATTACAAGCCGCCCCGACAGTTGGTCGCCTACTCAGACCTGGGTGGGACCGCTCGGTCCCGCTACAGCCCGTCAATCCGGAGAAGAAAGCCCGATCCGGCACTCAACCACGAGACTGCCGACGTAAAGTCGCTGGTCAGCCCTGTTCCCATCCTTTGGTAGTCCCACCGAGGATTCGAACCTGGGCAGATACTGCCGAGCCTTCAACGAGGATGTCCCGCAGCGTTGCGCCCTCCGGTTTACCGGCTCGCGAGCGAAGCATGCCCCGTCCAACCCCCGCTGGCCCTGTCCCGACACACGCCGGAACACCTCCAGACGACCGGAGCTCGAGGAGCACGACGACCTGGTCGGCCTTCCTCCGCTCACAGGCCGATGCTCTACTGGCCTGCGACTTCTTCGAGACCTATACGTTGAGCGGCACCCGCCTGTACGTGCCCGCGGTCATCGAGCACGCCAGCCGCCGAAGCAGGGTTCTGGGCGCTACCGCGCACCCGACCGCGTCCTGGGTCACCCAAGCCGCCAGAAACCTCGTCATGGATCTCGAAGACGAGGGCCAACACGCGCGATTCCTGATCCGCGACCACGACGGCAAGTTTCCCGCCCTGTTCGACGCCGTCCTCGCCGACGCGGGCATCAAGGTCGTCCTCAGCGGCATCCGGATACCACGCATGAACGCGATCATGGAACGCTGGATTCACAGCTGCCGTCGCGAACTTCTCGACCGCACCCTCATCTGGAACCGACCACACCTACTCCACGCCCTGCGCGAATACGAGGAGTACTACAACACCCACCGCCTCCACCAAGGCATCGCCAACGCCAGCCCACGGCGCACACTGCCACCAGCCGTCACCGACCAAGCGACCCTCACCCGACTCGGCACCTGCCAACGGCAACGACTGGGCGACATCCTCAACGAATACCACCACGCCGCCTGACCTGCACGAACGACATTTTCGGCAAGCACAGGGCGCGCCATGGGCGTTTATGCCAGGCGGCATCACCGACACGTCTGCGGGCGAGCAGAAGATCTGTGGGCGACCACCCGACCCGGTGACGGGATCTGGAGCAAAACACGTGACCCTATTTCGCCCAGATCGGGGCCGTGCTCCAGTTTTGCTCCAGTTGGGGATACCATCGTCCACTTGGGACAGATAAGCAAGATCGCCCACTGAACCTGTGTGCGCAGGTCAGTGGGCGATTCGCATGTCGTATCAAATTGTGGAGGTTAGGGGTCCTTACTCGAACACAAAAGACCAGGTCGGGACCCTGGAAGAGCTCCGCGAGAAGCTCCCCAGCCTCGACACACCCGAGCCGCCGTCGATCAAACGCGACCGCCCCGGCCGCGCCCGGCAACTCGGCACCGAGCAAGTCGAGCAGCTGATTGCCGACTACCGGTCCGGTGCGACGGTCTACGAACTCGGCGACCGGTTCGGCATCGAACGGCGAACGGTCAGCAACATCCTTCACCGGTACGGTGTGCCGATGCGTCGGCGCGGCCTCTCGCCCGACCAGGTCGACGATGCCGTCCACCTCTACAACCTTGGCTGGTCCCTGGCGCGAGTCGGCGATCACCTGGGCGTCAACCACACAACTGTGCTGAACAAGCTGCGCGAACGTGGCATCCCCACCCGCGACACCCACGGGCGTACGCGCGTCGAGGCAGGTGACCCTCGATCCGGCCCACAGCCAAATTGTTCCGTACCGGGTTGATGGAGACCATCAAGCCTGGATGATGAGGAGCGATGGCCCCACCGAAGAAGTACCCAGACGAGCTGCGTGAGCGGGCGACCCGGATGGCCGTGGAGGCGCGCCTGGACCCGGTGTCCGCGACTGGGGCGATCAAGCGGATCGCCGAGCAGCTCGGGATCCACCCCGAGGCGCTGCGGACCTGGGTCAAGCGCGCGGAGATCGACGCCGGGGACCGGCCGGGCACCACGAGCAGCGATGCGGAGCGGCTCGCGCAGCTGGAGCGGGAGAACCGTGAGCTGCGGCGGGCGAATTAGATCTTGAGGTCAGCGGCCAGTTTCTTCGCGGCGGAGCTGGACCGTCCGCAGCGATGAAGGTCGCGTTCGTCGACTCCCATCTGGTCGTGCCCGGTCACGCCCGCAAGCCGTTGATCACGGTGTCGACCGCAGCCAGGGCCGCCTTCCTGTCGAGACCTGCCCTCGATACGAGCGAGAGGCCTTGGACGACGTACAGCAGCAGCTGGGCCTGGGCATCGGGACGGGCGCTGTCGGTGACTTCCCCAGCGGCCTGTGCGCGGCGCAGTGCGTCGGCGACGATGTCGGTGAACCGGCGATACGAGCGGGCGACCACTTCCGTGGCTTCGCTGTCGTGCGGCACGAGTTCGGCGGTCGTGTTGCCGACGAGGCAGCCGTGCGGCGCCCCCACGTCGGAGATCAGTTCGTCCAGGCGCGCCGGATGGCTGAGGATCTCGCGAAGCGCCGGTAGGAGCGGGGTGGTGCCAAGCGCGGCGGTCAAGCGCCGTTCATACACGTCCCAGTAAAGCCTGACGGCGTCGAGGTAGAAACTGCGCTTGTCCCCGAATGTTCCGTAGAGGCTGCCGCGCTCGACGGCCAGTGCGTCGACCAGGTCTTGGATCGACGTAGCCCCGTATCCCCGGGACCAGAACAGTTCGAGAGCGCGCTCCAGCGCCTTGTCCTTGTCGAACTCGCGAGGGCGTCCGGTACGTGCCACGTCTCCGACTCTACGACTTCTTGACAGTCCGTTCAAGAAGTCGTAGCGTCCGTCGTACGACTTCTTGAACGAATACACAGAAGTCGATGGGACACTGTCGACACGAAGGGCGAAGCAATGGAATTGGCAGGCAGGACGGCACTGGTCACCGGGTCCGGCGCAGTCGGCGGACTCGGGCACGCAACAGCCAGGGCCCTGGCCGCACAGGGAGCCGATGTGATCGTCACCGGCACCGATCCCGAGCGCGGCGCCACGGTCGTGGACGACCTTCGCGCGGCCGGTGGTGGATCCGCTGCCGGGACGGTGCGCTTCGTCGCAGCCGACCTGGCCGACGCCGCGGCCGTGCGAAAACTGGTCGAGGACGCCGGAGCAGTAGACATCTTGATCAACAATGCGAGCGTCATGACGTTCAGTCCGACTACCGAGCAGGACATCGCAAGCTACGACGCCGCCTTCGCGGTCAATGTGCGTGCGGCGTTCCTGCTCACCGCGCTCGTCGCGCCGAAGATGGCCGCCAATGGCGGCGGCAGCATCGTCAATGTGAGCTCCACCGCGGCCGGCCTCGGCATGCCGGGCATGGCTGTCTACGGCGCCACCAAGGCGGCGGTCGAATCGCTGACTCGCACCTGGGCGGCGGAGTTCGCCCCGGCGAACGTGCGGGTCAACGCCGTCGTTCCGGGCCCGATGCGCACCTCGAAGGTGGTCGCGGCGATGGGGCCGGATATGGGTGGCATGGGCCTGACCACCGCGCTCAAGCGCACCTCCGACCCGACCGAAGTGGCACACGTGATCGCTTTTCTCGCTGGCGACCGATCCAGTTACGTGACCGGGGCGACCGTGGCCGCTGACGGTGGCCGAACCGCGATCTGAGCCGAGACCGGCTGCCCACCGAACGGTGCGCCGCACTGACCGGGACAGCCCGTCAGCGTTTCGAACCCCGCGCCTCGTTGGCGCCAAATAAGGAGATGAATTCATTGGGTCGTCTTGACGGAAAGCACGCACTCATCACAGGGGGAACGAGCGGCATCGGCCTCGAAACAGCCCGTGAGTTCCTCGCCGAGGGAGGGTCCGTCGCGATCACCGGCCGCTCGCGGGAAAGGCTGGACGAGGCCGCCCGACAACTGGAGGGGCCGCTGCTGACCATCGTCAGCGACGCCGGCGACGTACCTGGCCAAGCCGCGCTCGCAGCGAGGCTGCACGCGGAATGGCCCAAACTCGACATCCTGATGAGCAACGCCGCCGACGTCACTCATCTCCCGATTGAGGAATGGAGCGAGGAGACGTTCGACAGACTCGTCACCACGAACCTCAAGTCGCCGTTCTTCCTCATCAGAGACCTGCTGCCACTCTTCTCAACGCAATCCTCGGTCATCCTCGTCGGTTCGGTCTCCGCCTTCATCGGACACGAGAACGCGACCGTCTACGGCGCGGCCAAGGCAGGACTGCTGTCCTATACCCGCGGACTGACCTACGAATTGAAGGACCGGGGCATCCGCGTCAACGGACTAAGCCCAGGCCCGACCATCACCAATACATTCGCGCCACTCGGCCCCGAGCGCCAAGCCGCCATCTACGAGGAACTCCGCCGGACCGTGCCCCTCCACCGCCTGGGAACGGCCACCGAACTGGCGAAGGCAGCCGTCTATCTCGCCTCGGACGAGTCCGCCTACACGGCCGGCACCGTACTACGCGTCGACGGCGGCATCGGAGAGCTCGCCTACTAATTTCGCGCCTTCACGAGGTGGGTTGTCCGATGCTTGATCGAATAAGCGGAGAGTACTTCTGACCTGCAACGATGCGCCTTGCTAAAGGTTGTCCCGTAACGGCGTCGGGTCAAGATCGATGATCATGGCGTGGAGCAGGTGATCAGCGCGGATCGGCCGGAGTGGGTGCCGGTGTTCACCGGCCTGCCGGTGCGAACGTTTCGGAAGCTGGTGCGGGTCGTGGCCGCTCGGGGTGGTGAGCAGACCGGCACCGGTCGGCGGTGGAGCTTGTCGCTGGCAGATCGGGTGTTGCTTGTGGCGGTGTACTACCGCACAAACCTGACGTTCCGGCAGGTCGCGCTGCTGTTCGGGATCTCCAAGTCGGCCGCGAACCGCGTGGTGGATCATCTGGCGCCGCTGCTGGCGCTCTCGCCGGTGACCCGCAAGCACAGCCCGGACACGGTCTTGATCGTGGACGGCACGCTGGTGCCCACTCACGACCGGAGCACCTCCGCCTCCAGCAAGAACTATCGGTACTCGGTGAACATGCAGGTGGTCATCGACGCCAACACCCGTCTGGTCGTCGCGGTCGGCGAACCCACGCCGATCGCCGACCTGATGAGGCTGTTGGCGCCGTCGCAGTCCAGCACGTAGTCCGCGTGGGTCGTCTCCCGCGCACCGGTGCCGCGGTCGGTCACTTCGACCTGTACGCCGGTCCTGTCCTGCCGGATACCGGTGACCTCGGTGTTGCCGCGCAGGGTGACCGCGTCGATCGTCGCCAGGTGGGCACGGAGCAGGTGTTCCAGGTCGGGCTGGTCGAACATGTTCGCCTCCGGGTAGCCGTAGCGCCCGGCGCACGGGGACCGGTGGAACTCGGCCAGCACCCGCAGGTCCGGGTCGAGCAGCCGCAGCCCGTGGCAGGGCCACGAGATGGCGGCGAACTCCCCGGCCAGCCCGAGGCGCCCGGGGATGCGGTGCACCTCGTCGTCCAGGTGCACCGCACGGGGCTGCGGGTAGACCGACGCCCACCGCTCGAGCACCAGGCACTCGACACTGTGTCGGCCGAGCAGCGCCGCGGCGGTCAGCCCGGTCGGGCCCGCGCCGACGATGACGACGGGCACCTTCACGGCGACACCCCGAGGGCCACGAGGTAGCCGGCGACGAGCGCCGCGCAGACCAGCGCCGGCACGAGGTCGCGGCCTCGGTCCCGGTTGCGCACGTGCGTGATAAGGGCGCCCGCGAGCAGGAGGAGCAGGCCGACACCGGCCAGGAAGCCGAGCACCGGCACGACCAAGCCGAGCAGGAGCCCGGCGGCTCCAGCAATCTCCAGCGCGCCGATGACGCGGTAGGCGCCGACGGAGAACCCGGCGTGCGTAGCACGTTCCCGCATGGGCGCAAGCGCGAACAGCTTGGCCGCGCCGAAGAGGAGGAAGACGAACGCCACGAGGACGGCCAGCACGGTCAAGGCGGTCATGAGTTTCCTTGGAATGTCAGGCGGAAGGGAACGGTGTAGCGGGAAAGGGTGGCTGTCACCCTTGTTTTGTCCACTTCGGACATGAGCGTGACGATGGCGACCACGGTTCCGTCTTCGATCACCGCGTCGACGGTCACCCCGTTGAACGGGGCGAGCGCCTCGGCGATCGCTCGGCGGGTGGCGTCGGCGCGCAGGGTGAGCTTGTAGGGCTTGCCGATATCGGTCACGGGCAGCGCGTCGAGCACGGTGATGGCCTTCGGCGTCGGTCATCGCTGGTACCGCACGACCGTGCGCTGGGTGCCGAGATCGAGGGCGCCGTCGTCGGTGGTGACCGTCGCTTCGACGACGTCGCCATCGGCCAGGTACTTCGGGTTTTTCGCCTGGCGCTTAAAGAACAGCTTCCACTTCAGTGCCGGCGGCAGCAGCGCGGCGATCTTC
The DNA here is from genome assembly GCF_001279525.1 of Nocardia sp. NRRL S-836. Taxonomy (GTDB): domain Bacteria; phylum Actinomycetota; class Actinomycetes; order Mycobacteriales; family Pseudonocardiaceae; genus Lentzea. The sequence continues at coordinate 18,791 of NZ_LGDY01000047.1, forward strand.
TCGAAGACCTTCGGCGGTGCGGACAGCGCGGTGCCGGCCGGGGTCCCGGTCAGCACCAGATCGCCGGGATCCAGCCGCTGGAACCGCGTCAAGGACCGCAGGGCTTCGAGCGGACGGTAGATCATGTCCTCGCCTACCACCGAGTTCTGGCGCACCGAACCGTTGACCGAAAGCCGCAGCCGAAGGTCGGCGAACCGCTTCAGCTCGTCGGCGTCCAGGAGCACGAGGGCAGGCCCGACCGGGGTGAACGTCGGGTACGACTTGGCCTCGTAGAACTGGGTCTGGGGCAACTGGATGTCGCGGGCTGACACGTCATTGGTCACCACCAGACCCGCGACGTACTCGCCCACGGTGGCGATCTCGCTGCCGACCGGGATCTCGCGGCCGATGACCAGCCCGATCTCCACCTCGTAGTCGAGCAGCGTCACGTGCGCCGGCCGGACGACGTCATCGAACGGGCCGCTGATCGCCCCGGACGCCTTGCGGAAGAACGTCAACGGCACGGTCTTCGGATCCATCCCGGCATCGGTGACGTGCGAGGCGAAGTTGGTCATCTGGGCGACCACGCGGCAGGGCGCGGTGACCGGGGAGACCAGGTCGAGCGAGGCCACCGGCACGGTGTCCGAGGAGCTGGCCGCGGCGGTGATCGCCGTACGGTCATCGAGCAGGTCGGCGGTGGTCGTCGCGGCCGTGGGAATCTTCGCCGCCCCGACGGGGTGGCGGCGTACCAGGCGTCGGCGGTACGCAGGACGGTCAGGCTCATGAGCGAATCACTTTCAGCAGGTCCAGCAAGCGACGGGCGTCGAATTCGTTGTCTTCGCGCAGCGCGGAGAACACCGCACGTAGTTCGCGTAGGGACTCCTTGCTGGGCTTGACGTCGAGGAAATCGGCGGTGGCGGGCGGCCCCCACTGGGCCAGCCCGGAGGCGGTCAACGGCGCCCAGCCGGGTTCCAGGGTGTTGTCGAACAGGTCGCCGTCGCTGAAGTGCTCGACCAGGAACCCGTCCGGATCACGCCAGTAGTCGAACAGCTGGCTGCCCTCGACGTGCCGCCCGATGCCCCACGAGTGGTGGTAGCGGTGCTCGCGCAGGTACTCCCCGCCCGCGGCCAGCGCGTCGAGGTCGGCGACCTGGTAAGCCGAGTGCACGTACCGGTTGGCCGGGCCGAGCACCATGGCCAACGTGTGCCGGTGCAACCGGGGTGGCACCCCGGTCGCATCGGATGAAGCTCATCACCGGTCCGCGCTCGCGCTGCCCCGGGTAGTACATGAAGTCGCTGACGATTAGGCCCAGGTATTCCAGGTATCAGTCCAGCGCCTCGCGGTAGCGGGTCGTCTGCAGCACAACGTGCCCGAGCCGCTGCGCCAGCGCCGGGGCCCGAGGCGGGCGTTGCGTGGCGTTGACTCGCCGGACCTCGTGGCCGAGGTTGAGCACGTGCGGGTCCTGCGGCGGCAGGGCGGGCAGCTCGTGGGTGTCCGAGACGACCCGGACGCGCAGGCCGCTCGGGTCGGGCAGGTCGACGACGACACCGCCCAGTGTGTCGGGCAGCCTGGCGACCGGCCGTCCGGTGGCTTCCGCCAGCCGCAGGACGTCGCCTGGGGTCGCGGCCAGGAACGCCGGCCCGAGGAATTTCGACCGAGGACCTTGCGGATGAGCACGCACGGCGCGCCGGCATCGGTGCCCCGCAGCTGCAGCTCGTGCCTGGTGCTGAGCACGGTCGTGAACCCGAAGGCCCTCCGCTGCGAAGCCCTCGACCACATCCCGATCTTGGAGAGGCCCATGTGCGTCAAGTCCTCACAACCTACGAAGACCACCACAACAGACACCGGCCTATACCCAGCCCGTGACCAACTACCACCCGAAGCTCAGCAGCACCCTCACTGCGGCACACGACCTTGATACCCACAGCCTGCACCGGTGAACGGCTACCGGGCCTGGTTTGGTGGCAGCAGGGCCGGCTTCCTCATCGTCGCTCTTGGTGGTCTTTCCCTTGGACCGTGGTTGAGTGTGCGGTTTCGTTCATCGGAGCACCGACAGCAGCGGGCGTACCGAACCAGCGGTCGGCGACTCGCTCGAACTGCCCAGGCTCGCCGGCCCAGGCCACGACGCCGTCTGGCCGGACCAGCACGGCGTCGAGCCCGAGGTCGTCCTGAGCTTTCCCCGCCACATGAAGGATTCGGCCCTTCCACCCCCGCGCGATACCTTCCAGCTCACCGCGGAAGTCGAGCAGAACACCCTGCCCTTCGACGAGCAGCTCTCCCAGGCGAGTGCCGTCCTCTAGTCGGAAATCCGGGGTGTTCCGGCCGACCAGCGAATGATCGCGGCCCAGGTCGTACCGGTTCGACAGTCCGGACGTCTGCTCGAACACGTGGGTCGTCCCGTCGCCGGTCTCGAGCAAGGCACGGATCAGCTTCTGCAAGGCCGGGGCGTGCGAGCCTGGCCGCATGACTGCAACCTGGGCCCGCGACCAGTCGAGCACGCGCGCGCCGACCGGGTGGCGTTCGCCGGTATAGGTGTCCAGGAGGCCTTCCGGGGCGTGCCCGTGCACGGTCGCGGCCAGCTTCCACCCGAGGTTCATCGCGTCGCCGATGCCCAGGTTGAGTCCTTGCCCGCCGAGTGGCAAGTGGATGTGCGCGGCGTCGCCGGCGAGCAGCACCCGCCCCTGCCGGTAGGTGGTCGTCTGCATCGCGCGGTCGGTGAAGCTGGAGGCCCGGTGGACCTCGCTCAGCGTCACGTCGGTGCCGGAGACCCAGCGCAGTACCTCCTGCAGGTGTTCGCGTGTCGGCGGTTGCGAGCGGTCGAACACGCCGCCGTCGAAGTCCATGATGCCGATGTGTCCCTCGATCGGCGTCCGCAGGTACATCCCCCGCGGCGTCAGGGTGAAGCCGCCGTTCAGCTTCTCCGGGTCAGCGATCGTGGTGAGAGCGGAGTAACCGGTCAGCTGCGGCCTTGTGCCGACGAACTCGAAACCCCCCAGACTACGCACCGCGCTGCGGCCGCCGTCACAACCGACGAGCCAGCGAGCCGGGTAGACCTGCTCGCCCGCTCTCGCTTGCACGCCTTCGTCGTCCTGCACGACGGCGTCGACCACCACGCCACGCGCGATCCGCACGCCGAGTGAGGAGGCCCGCTCGGACAGGACCGCCTCGACCGCTTCGAGGCTCGTCATCACCCCCTCCAGCGCCGGGCTGGGCAACGTGGCGACGTCGACCTTCGCCGGATCGAGCGTCATGCCGGCGAAATGGCTCAGGTTGCGCGGAGAGGTGTGCGGATCGTCGGGGACGCCCAAGGCGGATAGCAGGCCCCGGCGGTAGAACGCCTCGACGGATCCCGCGTTCAGGCCGCGCATCCCGAGGGGGAGTGCCTTCCAGGCGGTGCGCGGGTCCGGCTCCCGTTCGAGCACCAGCACCTTGCAGCCGGCAAGACCGAGCTCACAAGCCAGGAACAGGCCCACCGGGCCACCGCCCACGATCACAACGTCACGCATGCGAGAGCTCCTTCAGTTGAACAGCGACAGGTCGATGGAGTCGGCGAGGGCCTGGTAGCCGACGTCATTGCTGTGCAGGTGGTCGCCCGCGTGCAGGTCGTCCCGGATCCGGCTCGGCCGTGCCGGGTCACGCCACACGGCGTCGAAGTCGAGCACCGCGACGACGGCACCGCTGGTCCGGATCCAATCGTTGACCGCTTGGCTCGCGGCATCGCCTTCCGGGCTGAAGACGTCGTCACCCTCGTACGGCGCCATCGTGGCGGCGCAGATTTCGCCCCGCGGTCTTGCGCTCGGGCGATCATCTGCAGGTGACCCGAGATGACGTCCTCCACCGTCACGGGATCGCCTGGGGACATCGCGAGGAACTCGGCGAGCGGCCCGTCGTCGCGCGGAACGAAGCAGACGGCGAGGTCGTTGCCGCCGATGAACACCACGTGGGTGAGGAATGTGGGTTCCCGGAGGGCATCGTGATCATGACTACGTTCGCTCTGCTCGCCGCCACGATGTGGGCCCGGATGACCTCGACCGGATCCAGCGCCCACCAGCAGGCTGCGGATACCCGGCACTCATGGGCGAGCACGTCCTCCAAAGTCGGCAGGTCGTCGACAGCAGTCTGCAGGTCGCTCTTACCGTAAGCCGGTCCACCGGATGCCGGGGTGCTGGACACCGCGATGTCGGATATCGCGGCACCGGCTCCGTTCTGCCCCGTGTTCGTCGGCGTGCACGCGCTGACGGCGACCAGCGCACCGATCACTGTGGCGCCGATCAGGGCCTGCTTACCCGTGGCACGACCGGTGATCGTGTTCTTCATGTCGTTCCTCCTGCTAGATCATGAGGTCGAAGACCGACGAGGAAATGCCCGTGCCCCGGCTTTCGGGAATGGGAGACGGTGAGGTCTCCGGAGTGATGTGGATGTCGCGAGCCACACCAGGCCCGGAGGCCTCACCCGGTTCAAGACCGCGTCTTGTTCCCGCCTGTTGTGTAGTCAGCGGATGGTCTTCAGCACGTCGTCGACCGCGTCGGTGATGATGTCCGGGCGTTCGGTGACGATGCCCTCGTGCGAGGTGTTCTCGGCGACCACGTGCTTCCGATTCGGTCCGGCCTGCGCGAAGCGGGCCTGGCCGTCCCGCCAGAGTTCCGCCGCAGCGGGAGAGTCCGCGAACGGGGTCTGGGAGGCGACGATCGCGGTCACCGGCACATCCTTCGGCCAGGACAGCTTGTGGAAGACGCGGTGGGCAGGGGCGTAGTCGACCATCACGGCGAGCAGTTGGCGGTTCTTCTTGGTCGAGGGCTGCGCCAGCAGCGCGGTTCGCTGTTCTTCCACCATCGGGGCGAACGCGGTCAGCATCTCGTCGGTGAAGAAGTCGGGCACGTTCGCGTCGACGAGGACGGCCCCGGACACCCAGCCGGGGTTCTTGGTGACGAAGTTGGTGGCGACCTCACCCGCGATCGAGTGCGAGACCAGGACGACGTCCTTGGTCACCCCCAACTCCTTGAGACCGGCTTCCAGGTCCGATACCGCGTTCTCCACCCGCCACGGCCCCGACACCTCCTCGCTCTCGCCCTCGCCTGCCCGGTCGTAGGTGACGACCTTCGAACCGGTGGCCTTCGCCAGCCGCGGCGCCAGGTCCTTCCAGTACAACGAGCTCAGGCCGCCGCCCGCGTCGAGCACCAGGGCGGGCGACTTGCCATCGATGACGTGGAAGACCAGCTCGTGCTCGGCGTTGGTCACCTTGCGCGTCTCCGACGCGGCCGGCGTACTCGGCATGGATGTGGAAGCGGTGGCCGACGTACCGCTCGCGTTGGTCGGCGTGGCGCATGCCACGAGGGACGCGCTGAGAAGGACCGCGGAAATGGGAGTGATCGCCTTGCGGCGCAGGGAAATCTGCTGTTTGACCATGGCAAAAATCTAGAAGCTCTGCGGCTTCTCGACGATCCGGCTGACCGGCCGATCCTTATGAGAGTTAACTCCACCCTCGGCGCCGAGGGCTACATGAGGTTGCAGCGGTGCTGCTACCTGTCGTGCCTTGGAGCCCGCAGTCTTCTGGGCCAGAAAGTAGGGCGGGAGCTACCTCCAGGCATTTGGTGGAGGAGACTCCACTGTGTACACAACTGGTCGCCCTCGTCCGCGCCGGCGCCCGCTTCGAGAACGGCAAACCCGTCGAACGACCCGACGAACACGCACCACCCACCGCAGCCTGAAAGATCTTCATCCACAGGTTTTGACTATTGCTCGCCCGACAACGACACGTGGTTGTGGTCGGTAGTGCTCCCGCACATGCGGGCGGTGCCGTCGTGGTCGGAGCCTGACGGTAACGGTAGCTCCACTCCAACTCCAATGCGCCGTAGCTTGCGAAGGAAGCAGGCCCCGATCACGTCCTCCCACGCCGCCGCACGCGCAGAGCTCGGAAGAGCAGTCGTAAGGACGAGGACGAGCGCGGTCGCCGCGCTTCTCATGGATCGCGCTGTGGAGTACGAAGTCTCGGTGACGCAACGATTCCGTCGATTCGACGTTCGCTTCGACTCGGACTCGGCGAAGTCGGGGAAACCTCGATCCTCAAGGGCGTCCTGCTCTTCTAAGTTGCAGGCATGTCCTGCGGAAAGCGTTCTCTTCAATCATGGTTTTGTCTCTCGCCGCGGTCCTCGCACCAGTCGCCGCAGCGCACGCACCATCCGGATGCGCGCGACACAAGATGCTGTTCTGCGAGGACTTCCAGTCCGTGCCCCTCGGCGGCGCGACGAGCCTCAGGTGGGGCGTCGACACCAGTCACGGCACCCTCACCGTGGAGAAGGCCGCACGCGGTCAACGGGTTCTGCACGTGCACACCGAACGCAATGGCCGCGCGTTCCTCCGGGTGGAGGACTTCTCGCCTCCTGAAAACAGCTTCTACGGCAGGCTCCGGCTCCGAACCGACGCCTTTCCACGCAGGCCCGACTGGGCCCACTACACCCTCGTCGAGGCCACCGGCCAAGGTCCAGAGGTCGTGCGGCCGCTGGGCGGCCGGTACGTACCCACCGCGGCCCGTGCGCTGTGGGGTGTCGGTGCCGACAGCGGACCGACCGGCGACTGGACGAACTGGCGCGAGTCCGCCCCGTCCCGCGATGACGTCTAGCAGTGCCTCGAGTGGCGGATGGACGCCACCGACAACCGGATCAACCTCTGGTTCGACGGCGTCCACCAGCCGGACCTGACCGTGTCGACGCACGAGCACGGCGGAAACCCCGTGGACTTCGTGTTCCCACGCTTCGACTCGGTCAAGTTCGGCTGGCAGCTCTACCAGCCCAACGACGGCGCCTACGACCTCTGGATGGACGACATCGCGCTGGCGACCATGCGGATCGGGTGTTGAACTCTCACCACACCGGCCCCAGCTTCGCGACGTAGTCGTTCAACAGACCGGAGATCAGCCTGTGGTCGTTCTGCGAGAAATGCCAGTCGCGCCCGAGGCGGTCCAGTGCCGGGTCGGCGTAATTCCAGTGGCGCACCCGGCTGTCGGCCCGCTCCTGTGCGACCTGTCAAACCGCGTCGGCGAACGTTTCCGACGCCTCCGGCACGTTGACTACGATCATCGTGGTCGAGCCGTACCGGGCGCGCAGCTTGTCCGCTGAAGGGGATTCCTGAGGGACCCTCCGCCGGAGGAGACGGCCGGCTCAGCCCTCGAGGTACGCGAGGACGGCCAGGACACGGCGGTTGTCGTCATCGGACGGTTCGAGGCGGAGTTTGGTGAAGATGCTGTAGCTGTGTTTGCTCACGGTTTTCTCGGTGACGAGCATTCTGGCCGCGATCGCGGCATTGGAGCGGCCCTGCGCCATCAGGGCGAGGACTTCGCGCTCGCGGGGGGACAGCGTGATCAGGTCAGGATCGGCGGAGCGGCGGGTCACCAGTGAGGAGACCACGTCGGGGTCCATGACCGTTCCGCCTGCGGCGACCTTCCGCACGTCGGAGACGAACTGATCGACGACCATGACCCGGTCCTTGAGCAGATAACCCACCGCCCCGGCGCGGTCCGCCAGCAGTTCCCTCGCGTAGAACTGCTCGACATACTGCGACAACACCATGACGGGCAGGCCAGGGACCTTCGTTCGCGCGTCGATCACGGCACGCAGGCCCTCGTCGGTGAAGGTCGGGGGCAGGCGTACGTCCACGATGGCGACGTCAGGCCGGTGTGTGGTCAGTGCCCGCATCAGTGAATCACCGTTGTCGACGGCTTCCACGACCTCGAGACCGTTGGCCTCGAAGATCTTGACCAGGCCCTCACGGAGCAGAACGAGATCTTCGGCTATGACGATTCGCACGGCAGCGACATCCTTATCTCGGTGGGTCCACCGTGCGGGCTGTGGACGGCCAGGGTGCCGTCGAAGGCCGCCAGGCGGCGGGCGACACCACGCAGACCGGTACCGGCGTCGACGGCCGCGCCACCGCGCCCGTCATCGGACACCCGCATCGCCAGTTCTCCCGCGCCGCCAGAGCGCGGTGTGAACTCCACCTCGATCCGGACATGGCTGGCCCCGGCGTGCTTGATGGCGTTCGACAGGGCTTCGCTGACGGCGAAGTAGGCCGCGGACTCCACCGGTGCGGGCAGTCGACCGGGCAGGTGGATGACCACGGTGGTCTCGATGGGGTTGACCAGGGCCAGCGCTCTCAGCGCACCGTCCAGGCCGCGGTCCGCCAAGACCGGCGGATGGATGCCGCGCACCAGGTCGCGCAGCTCGGTCAAGGCATCGGCGGTCACCTTCTGGGCATCGGACAACATCCGCTGAACGGCCTGCTGATCATCGGGCAGCATCTGTTTGACCAGCCCCAGGCTCATTCCCAGCGACACGAGCCGGGCTTGCGCGCCGTCGTGCAGATCCCGTTCGATCCGGCGCAGCTCACCCGCCTGGGTGTCGGCGGTCTCGGCTCGCGAGGTCGCCAAGTGCGCGACGCGAGCCCGCAGTCGCGCCTGTTCGGTGGGACCGAGCAGAAAGCGGATCACCTGGGCGTTGAGGTTGGCCAGAAACGTGGAAGTCTTGTACCAGAGCAAGAGGAACACCGTGCCCAGCGGGACCAGAGCGAACGACTTCTGGACGCTGTCCAGGCGGAAGCCCTCGCCCAGGGGAGTGCGGAACACCTGAGGCGGAGTCAGCTGATACAGGATCGGATAGGTCAGGGCCACGACACCGCAGAGGAAGACGACGAGCGACAGGCCGCAGGTGAACCAGACGGTGATCGAGTTGGCCACCAGCCAAGCCCAATCCCGCCAGCTCGCCGGGTCACGCAGGATCGCCCACAGCCGTGCCGGCCACCTGGCATGCGGAGCCGGTAGGTAAAAGCGGGTGACCGGTTCGCCGAGGCGGTCGGCGGCCCACCGGCGGTGCATATCGGCCAGCCAACGGACCAGGAGCGTCGCAAGCAGGGTCAAGGGGATTCCGGCCCCAAGCGCGATGACCGAGATCGACGTGATCCAGACGGTGGCCAGTGTGGCTCCCGCAACCGAGCCCAGCACCAGCATCAGCGCCCAGCCCAACTGCCTCAGGCGCAGCGCCATACCGTCGCGCAGTGCGCGCTCCCGATGCGGAATAGCTTCACCACGCTCTGGGTGTGTCCCCGAGCGCGAGGCAGGGTCGGGGTGATGACTCGCGCTGGAGTCGATCATCATTCTCCGTCATAGTCGATCGGTACTGGGGATGTCCCCTGTCGCGTGGTCTCGCCGTGGACAGGTGCTTGATCATGGCTGGTCGGCGGCGTCATGCACAGTGGAGTTTCCTCCACTATATTCGCGGGGGCCAGCTCCCGTGCTCTGAGTTCCCGGCCCCGTGACACTGGAATAGCAGCGAGACATCGTCAGGTAACGCTTCCGTTCCTTGCATTCCTGTGTCACAGCCGGATGAATCGACACGGGAACTTTCTCTTCTGAGGCCACCTGTAGACGTAAAGCACACCGTCCAAACGCAACCGTCGCAAGGCAGGTTGACGCTTCTCATGGCAGCCGGGAGCAGTCGGCCATTCCCGCAGCGGCCACACCGAAAGACACATCCGCATTAACGCACGACTCCGGACGCATCGCCTCCGACTGACCCCCATGCAAGCCGTCGAGACCGTGCTCACTGGCCGGCCTTGAGGGATACAACGCGACACCCTGGCGACGCCGACACAGGTCGGCGACAGCGCCGGTCCTCCCCTCCACGATCTCGTGTCCGGCCTCGCGACGAAGGCGGGCAGAAACCACGCCCCTGGTGAACGACACAGCGTGCGCGAAGCACGGCAGGCCCGTTCCCCACTCCACTGCCTCCTGGCTGACTCACGCCGGAACCCGCTCGTCGCCCAGGTCATTCCCCACGAGGCTGGCTCGCGCCTGACAAAACTCGGCGAACCGAACGCGTTCTCCGTCGCGCTGCGCGCCGATCTCAAGAGGTGGGTGCGACTGGCCGAGGTTCGTCCCCGCGAGCTTCTCGGGTGCGACTGACACCGGTGGGCGGCCTTTGACCGAACAGCCGTTGTCCCGAGCACGACTGCGACGCGGACATGGCATCCTCCGGCCATCAAGTGGGGTGGCACCCCATTTCGGTTGGGCTAGAATATGGGGTGGAACCCCGTTTGTCTAGCGAGAGGTCGTCCCGATGGTGAGCAGTGGGCTCAGGCCGCAACGGGCGGACTGGCGGCGCAACCACGAGCGGCTCCTGGCGGCGGCCCGGCCCCTCGTCGCCCGGGACGGAGCCCAGGTCTCCTTCGAGGAGGTCGCCCGCGAGGCCGGCGTGGGTTCGGCCACCCTGCACCGGCACTTTTCGTCCCGGCGCGCGTTGCTCGACGAGGTCTTCCGCGAAGCGACCGAGCGCTTGCGCCGGCGAGGTAACGAGCTGCTCGGTGATGACCCCGGCACGGGACTCCTCACGTGGCTAGAAGAGCTGACCGTGGCCGCTGTCGAAACCCGTGGCCTGTCCTCTTCGTTGGAGGCCGACGCGGGCGACGAGCCGTCATCCGCTGCGGGCTGCCACGGTGTGGTGCGGAAGGCGACCGTGCGCCTGATGGATCGAGCGCTCGCGGTGGGTGCCGTGCGACCGGGAATCTCACCGGACGACCTGCTGGCCCTCGTGACGGCCATTTCTCTGAGCACTGAAAAGGATCCGGCAGCGGCACGCCGTCTGCTCCGCCTCGTCTTCGACGGCGTCCGGCCCTGAACTTCCCCCAGGGGAGCGAACCGAAGACCTGCCAGCTCCAGCAGCGACAAGGCACACGGCCTTCAGCTCACGCGGAGTCAGGGCGACTCACCGCATGACCAGCGAGTAGACACAGACCGCCGCAAACGTACCGACGGCCAGCACTGGTGGCCCGTCCGCGGTCAGCGCAGACACCGACGGTTCTCAACCACCATCCACACGAGGGGGAACCGCAGCACGCCGTCGAATTCCCAGCCTCTTCCGTGTGTGCGACTGCTTCCTCTTATGACCTCCGTCCACCACGGCCACCCGGTCGTTGGCCGTCGCGGATGCATGAGCGCACCGCCGCTGATGGATCTCCAGCAACAACGATTCGCATAGCTCTTCGGACCATGCATCGGACGACGGCCAGTCCGCTCGCAGGTCGCTGTCCCCCGTGAGGACTACAGAGAAGTGTCCACACCAAGGGGATTCGTGGCACCACCGTCTTCCATAGGTTCATTGGCAACGGCGTCAGTGCATTGCGGTACGCCGAGAACTGGAGGGCAGGGGCGTTGAAGACGATGCAACGGTCAGTGGGAGCCGGTACCCCCTGGAGGGTCACCAAGGCAGCGATCGCGGTGGCGCTCACCGCCGCCGCAGTGACGGCCTGTGGCGCCGCGGCGGCAGAAGACGTGACAAGTCAGGACGCGCCGCCGGTTGTCGCCGAGGCGGAGGCAGAAGCGGTGGCCATGCCGCGCATCACCTGGGGTGCCTGCCCGGCGTTGGCCCAAGGCGCCAGTCGCGACCCCCGGCTCACCTGCGCGACGGTGAAGGTTCCGCTCGACTACCGGAACCCGCGCGGCGAGCAGATCGAGGTGGCCGTGTCGAAGCTGCCGGCGGCGAAGTCCCGCGACCGCCGCGGCGTGCTGCTGCTCAACCCCGGCGGCCCGGCGTTGGCCGGTCTGGACACTCCGGGTGTGGTGGCACCGACTCTGCCGTCGTTGGTGCTGGCGGCCTACGACCTGATCGGCTTCGACCCGCGTGGGGTCGGGCACAGCACCCCGCAGAGCTGCGGCCTCGACGACCCGTCGCTCGCCGGGCTGTTCCCCTACCCGGCCGCGGACGGCTCGATCACTGCCAACGTCAAACAGGCCCGCACCGCCGCCGAACGGTGCGCGACGAAGGCAGGTAAGAAGCTGCGGTACTTCACCACCGCCAACACCGCCCGCGACATGGACCGCATCCGCACGGCGCTCGGTGAGGAGAAGATCTCCTACTGGGGCCAGTCCTACGGCACCTACCTCGGCACCGTCTACTCGTCACTGTTCCCGCAGCGCGCCGACCGGGTGGTGCTGGAGGGCAACGTCGATCCCACGAAGGTCTGGGCCGGCGCGAAGGACAACTGGGGCAAGGCCATGTCGCAACGCTTCCCCGACGCGGCGAAGGTCGCCGCGGCGCAGCACGCCACGCTCGGACTCGGCCGCACCGTCGACGAGGTGACCCGGACCTACCTCGCACTCGCCGACCGCCTCGACCGGACTCCCGCGCCCGTCCCCGGCACCGCGCAGGCCCTGACGGGTGCGATGCTGCGCACCGTCACCTACAGCCTGCTGCTGCACAACGAAACCCTCCCGGTGCTCGTCCAGTTCTGGAAGGCCGCCGCCGGGCTGGCCGACGGCACGCTCGCCGAGGCCGACGGCCAGGTGCTGCGACAGGTGTTCACCGCGCAACCGCCCACCTCCGGTGTGCCCGCCGACAATCAGGCCACCATGTTCCTGGCACTGACCTGCGGCGACGCGTCGTGGTCCAGCAACGTCGACGAATACGCCCGCCGCACCGCGCAGGACCGCGCCGCCTGGCCGCTCACCGCGGGGATGCCCGCCAACATCTGGGCGTGCGCGTTCTGGCCCAAGCCGGTCGAAGAGCCCGTCCGCGTGACTGGCAAGGGACCGCGCAACACGCTGATCCTGCAGAACCGCAGGGACAACGCCACACCGTGGGAGGACGGCCTCGGACTCCACGAGGTCCTCGGCAAACGAGCGGCGTTCGTCGGCGCCGACCACGGCGGGCACTACGTCTACAACCAGGGCTCCACGTGCGTGGACGGAGCGACGGTGACGTTCCTGACCACCGGCCGCCTGCCGGACAAGAAGCTCTACTGCACCGACATCGCCCCGCGGTGATTGCGGTTGCGGCGACAAGTGTTGGTGGACGGGGAACTCCTCGTGGCTCGGCAGCGGGCGCGGACGTCGGCGTGACCCCTGATCCGACACACGCGGTCCCATGACGCTCGCGTGCGGTGGTGTGTCGTCGTTTCGGTCGCGCCATTGCGGCATGTCGCGGACGACCACCGCCTGTCGCGGGCCAAGGCGTTCAGCTTCGTGATGGCACAGGTGAGGCAAACCGGGGACAGGCGAAGGTCTCTTTACAGTCCGCCGCAGCCCTGTCTCCGGCTCGGTTCTGGTCCAGTTCGGTGCGCGCAGCGCAGTGGGCGCGGTGATGCGGCGGACCGGGAGGGCCGCCGAGCACTTGGGCCGTGTTGGGCTGGTTGCCTTGGTACGCAGGGATGAACCCGTTGTCCCTTTGAGAGCTGCACGGGTTGTTGTCACCAGCGGGATTCCACCGCTGGCCTGGATTCCTGATCTCTCTGCCACACGAGGAGATCGCCGCAGGGAGGACGAGGGAAATGGTTCGATCGAAGGAAATCGGGCAGCTGCGCAGGTATCGCTTTCCTGTGCTGCTGGTCGTGTTCACCGTCGTGATGTTGGCGAACGCGGTCATCATGCAGCTGGTGTCGCCCGTCGTGCTGCTCGCCCTGCCGTTGGGGATCGGCTCCGTCATCGTCGTGTTGGCCGGCTATCGCAAGCTGTCGCAGGTCGTGGAGCAGCGGGCGGAAGTCCCCGAACTCGCCAAGGTACGGGTGTGGTCCCAGCTGCGACGTGGGGCGTTGCTCGGCTCCGGGCTGTTCGTCCTGCTGATCCTGCTGATCGGGATGTTCGGCGGCTGGCAGGACATGTCGTGGGGTTCGATTTGGGGCTGTCTCGGCACTGCCGGGCTGACGGCGAGCGTCGCGGTCACCGAAGAGGTGCTGTTCCGCGGCGTGCTGTTCCGGATCATGGAGGAACGCACCGGGACGGTGGTCGCGCTGATCGTGTCATCGCTGATCTTCGGTCTGACGCACTCGATCAACGCCGAAGCGACGCTCTGGGGCGTGCTGTCGATCGCTCTGACGGGCGGGGTGCTGACGACCGCTGCCTACGTCGCGACCCGGTCGCTGTGGCTGCCGATCGGCCTGCACTTCGCCTGGAACTGCACCCACGCAGGCATCTTCGGCGTCACGTTGTCCGGCACGACCGAGGCGCCGCACGGGCTGCTGCAGACCACGCTGTCCGGCCCGACCGTGCTGACCGGTGGCACCTTCGGACCCGAGGCGAGCCTGATCGCGCTGCTGGTCTGCGTTGTGCCCGCCGTTGTCCTGCTGCGCCGCGCCGCCCGCACCGGCCAGATCCGGCGCCGTGCCGATGCCGGGGCCTGACCGGTACGCTCGCGCGGTGCTCCCAGGGTGGCAGAAGCTATCACCATCCATTAAGGATAGTGTGTTCGCGCTGGCTCTCACGGTCCTGGCGTTCGTACCGACCGTGTCAACCATCGGCCCTCAGCTCGGCGACCTGCCGAAACGCCCGGTCGACGCGCTCGCGCTCGTGCTGGTCGTCGCCCAAGCTGCGCCGCTGGCGATCAGGCGGCGCTGGCCGGGCGGCTGTCTGGCGATCACCGGTATCGCCTTCGCGCTGCATCAGTCGTTCGGCTACCCCAACACCATCGCCGGCATCGGGTTCTACCTGGCGCTCTTCGCGGTCGGGGCGCACCTGGTCCGGTACCGCCGGGTCGCAGCGGCGATAGCGACCGCGGGCTACACCGGGCTTGCGATCACGTTGCACCTGCTGGGTTCGCCCAGTCAGCTCCAAGTGTTCGGTGTCTTCTACCTGGGTCTGGTGGTGATGTGGATGACCGGGACTGCAATGCGCCGGTGGCGGGCCGAGGAAGCGGAGAACCGTCGTCTGGGTGTCGAGGTGGCGACCGCCGGAGAGCGGGCTCGTATCGCCCGGGACCTGCACGATGTGGTGACCCACCACGTGACCGCGATGGTCGTCCAGGCGGACGCGGCGCAGTTCCTGCTCGACGGGGCGCCGGAACAGGTGGGAAAAGGGCTCAACGCCATCAGCGACACGGGCCGCCAGGCGTTGACGGAACTGCGTCACCTGCTCGGCGTGCTCGAGGCGACGGGTGACTCGGCGAGGGTCGACCGGTCGCCGACCCTGGGCCGGATCAGTGACCTCGTCGAGCAGGCCCGGTTGTCCGGGCAGCCGGTCGAGCTGCACCGGCGAGGTGACCAGCGTGTGCACGCCATCGACATCGAGTTGGCGGCGTACCGGGTGGTGCAGGAAGCGCTGACCAACGCGATGAAGCACGCGGCGGGACACCTGACCCGGGTCGAGATCGACGATCACGACGACCGGATCGAGATCGAGGTGACGACGGACGGGATCTCCGCAGGCGCGCCTGCGGTCGAGTCGGGTGGGCGCGGCCTGAGAGGACTGCGGGAGCGGGTGCGGATGCTCGATGGTGAACTGGTGGCTGCGGCCCGGCCAGAAGGCGGGTTCCGGGTGCACGCTCTCATCCCGTCACGGAGGCAGGCATGACTGTCCGGGTTCTGGTGTGCGAGGACCAGGAACTGGTGCGCGCCGGGTACACCACGATCTTCTCGGCGCAACCGGACATGGAGGTCGTTGGCGAGGCCGCGAACGGCAGGCAGGCGGTCGAGGAGACGCTGCGGTTGCGCCCGGACGTCGTGGTGATGGACATTCGCATGCCCATCCTCGACGGTATCGAGGCCACACACCTGCTGGCAGGGCCCGACGTGGACAACCCGGCAAAAGTTTTGGTGGTCACCACTTTCAACGTCGACGAATACGTCTACGAAGCGCTGAAGGCAGGTGCCAGCGGGTTCCTGCTCAAGGACGCGTCACCGGCGGAACTGATCAAGGGCATCCGCACTGTCGCCGCTGGGGAGTCGCTGGTGGCCCCGGCCGTCACCCGTGCCTTGATCGGCCATTTCGCCGAGCGCCTGCGACCCACCGACACAACCCACCCGGCTCGAGACCACGTCCGGCAGACCCTCGCCCGCCGGGAACTCGAAGTGCTCGCACAGATCGCCGCGGGCCTGTCGAATGCCGAGATCGCCGAAAAGCTGAGCATCACCACGGAAACCGTGAAGACATACGTCTCCCGGATTCTGACCAAACTCGATCTGCGTGACCGCGTGCAGGCGGTGGTTCTCGCCCACCGGGTGGGACTGGTCGTCGCCGAGTGAAGCCTGCGCGCTCCGAGCCGGCCGTGAACGTCAGCTCGCCCAACCTGGGCCGCTTCCACCGCGTCTCGCTGGTGCAACTCCTCACCTGCGCTTCGCGGTGACAGGGCGGTCACTCATCTCAGGGAACGTCGCTCAGGGGCACTCGCTCAGCGCGGCACTGCTGCCACCACGACCCGGCCGTTGTCGTCACCCGAGATGAATGCAGCGAGTTCCCGGCCTTGCTCGGCGACGGCGACGTGCTCGGCCTCGGTGAACAAGCGCAGTGGCGTGACGGCCACGGTTCCTTCCCCCGCCGTCCACGTGCCAGCGACCCGGCCGTCGACCAGGACGAAGCGCGCGCCGGTGACCCACAGGCCGCGGTGGGCGTCGTTGATGATCCGGCTGCGGTCGTGGTAGCCGAGCACTGCGTTGTCGAAGGCGGGCAGGAACCGGACAGGGGCGGGCGTGTCGGGGTCCGGCCGGAGGGCGTTGGGGAGGTCGAGCAGTTGTCTGCCTCGTTCGTCGCGGAAGGTCACCAGCCTCTCGCGGATCGCCGCGACCGCGTCGGGAAGTCCGGCGAGCCCGCACCAGGCACGCAGATCGGCTGCGGCGGCAGGTCCGAAAGCGGCCAGGTAACGCATGACCAGTGTTTCACCGACCGGATCGGCGCCGTCTGCGGCAGGCGGTTCGATCTCCCGGCCCAGCCACGAGGCGAGTGACGCGGTCCGTGAGCCCGCTTTTGTCCGCCAGAGTCCGCGCGGTGGCAACTGGACGGTGGGGACGAGGGCCACGACTGCCATCTCACCCTTCGCGCGACACCTGCCTTCGGCGCGCCTGCTCACGCAACTCGACCTTTGGGAAGACGAAGTTCGGCGGACTCTCGCCTACTGCGCCGCACTGCTGGAAGAGGAAGCCGCAGACCTGCCCCGCGCGCTCACCGTCCGATTTGCCATCAGGCGTGCCGAATCCGACCTCGCATGGTTGCAGGAAGCTCGCGCCGAACTGACGGACCGCGTCTGAATGCCCGCTCCGGTCGATGAAGGGCATGGAGCAGGCCCTCGACTACGACAGGTACGGCCGCGCGACGATGGTGAGGGCGAGTTTCCGTGAGAGGGGCGGTCGATCTCAGCTCCGAGCTCTGAGGACCGGAACGGAACCTTCGACCACGTCGCGGAGCTGTGAGCGGGCGGTGATGCCCAGTTTGGGGAACACCCGGTAGAGGTGGGAGCCGACAGTGCGCGGTGAGAGGAAGAGTTTTTCTCCGATCTCACGATTCGTCAGGCCGTGGGCGGCGAGCTGGACGATCTGCTGCTGCTGAGGGCTGAGTTCGGTGAAGGCACTGGGCACTGCGCTGTCGGTGGCCTCGATGCCGGCGGCTCGCAGTTCTGCCTTCGTCCGCTCGATCCATGGCCGCGCGCCGAGTCGTCGGAAGGTCTCGAGTGCCGCGGTCAGCAGCGGGCGGGCCTCGGCGATGCGTCGTTGCCTCCTGAGCCATTCGCCGTAGTCCAGCCGTGTCTGTGCGCGCTCGAACGGCCACTGCTCGCCTGCATCGTCCGCCAGGGCGGCTTGGAAGTACGGTTCCGCATGCTCCGGTTCGGCGAGCAGTGCGCGGCCTCGGTCGAGCAGTGCGGTGATCCGTGTCGAAGTGCCGGTGCCCAGGCTCCGCGCTGATCGCTCCAGCAGTTCGGCGGCGTCCTCCTGCATTCCGCGACGGACGGCCGCGGCGGCGAGTTCGGCCAGGACGGTGTAGGAGACGTGGTAGTGGACGGGTTCGCCGTCGTCGGTGAAAGCGGAGCGGAACTGAATGTAGGCGGTGGCGTAGTCACCCTCGGCCACGGCCGCCAGGCCAAGGGCACGGTACGCGAAGACCGCGACGGAGCGGCTTTCCAGCGGGTCGACGAGAACCAGTGCCTGCTCGGCGCGGTGACGCGCGTCGGTCGGTTCGCCGAGCAGTGCGAGCGCCGTCGCGTCGAGCGCGTGGGCACACGCCTCGGCGTGGTCCAGCCCGGCCGTTAGGGCCACCGTCGAGATCTCGGCGGCCGCTGCGCGCGCCTCGGCCCACCGTCCTTGTTCCAGATAGGTCCAGCCGACGGCGGATCTCAGACCGTCCGGCAGCGAGCCACCGGCCTGCCACCGGTCGGACGCCTCGTCGAACGTCCTGGCGGCCAGGGAGGTCTGGTCCAGGAGCCAGGCCACGATCGCGAGCGCGGTCAGAGAGCCGGCGTCGCCCTCGGCCTCGGCGATGAGCGCGGGCAGCGCCGGGGCGACGGAGGCCCTCGCGCCGTGGGGATCGGAGACGACCAAGACCCAGGCGTGCAGGGTGCCTGTGGGGTCGGGCATGGCGGAGAGCAGGTTCTCGATCTGCTGTCGCTGGGACTCCTCGCCCGAGTAGTAGCGGACCACCGCGGCGGCGGCGAGTGCGTCCAGCGCGCGGGCCGAACGGGCGGCAGCCGCCTCGTACACGATTCGCGTGAGCAGGGCGAAGGCAGCCGCATGGGGCCGACGCAGGGCCATCAGCCGGCCGGCGGCCAGCGAGGCACTGGTGATCAGTGCCGGGTCATCACTGCGTTCTTGGACCTCGGCTACCAGACGTTCGACCCAGCCGAGCTGACCGGTGAAGACGGCCATGACGGCGGCCTCGGCCAGCAGCCGCGCCTGATCCGCCCGGAGGGGGCTCAGCTGTGCAGCGCGCTCCAGAGCGGCGGCGGCAGCCGCATGGCCGCCCCGCCGCCGCGCACGGTCGGCTGTCTCCTGCAGTGCGGCTGACACGACCTCGTCGGGACGCGTGGTCGCGGCGGCGAGGTGCCAGGCACGGCGGTCGGGCTCCTCACTGAGCAGTTCCGCGAGAGCGAGATGTGCTTGCCTGCGTTCCTCGAACGAGGCCGCGTGGTAGACGGCCGAACGGATGAGCGGGTGGCGGAAGGAGATTCGGAAGCCGTCCAACCGTACGAGACCGGCCCGCTGCGCGAGGTCCCAAGCCTTGTCGTCGACGTCAGGAAGGCCCTGCGATGCCGCGGGCCCGTCGGCTGCATCGGCGGCCGCGAGCAACAACAGGGAACGGCGAGTCGCTTCCGGAAGGAACTCCGCGTGCTCCGCGAAGGTCCGCTCCAGCCTGTCGGTGACCGGTAGCGGGCGCTCCACGCCATTGCCATCGAGCCGCCGGGCTGCGGTGGCACGGGCGAGTTCCACCAGAGCTAACGGATTTCCGGCAGCCTCCTGCAGGATGCGCACACGGGTCCGGCCGGTGGGTGGTGTCGGCTGCCGGTTGAGCAGCCGGTTCGCCGCCGAAGCGTTCAGGGGACCGACCTCCAGCCGCTGGTAGCCCTTGTCGAAGCCGGGCAACGCAGCCGCCGCGCGCACTCCCACCAGGAGCGTGACGGCTTCACTGTCCAGGCGCCGAGCCACGAAGGACAGCACGTCCAGCGATGCGCGATCGATCCACTGGGCGTCGTCGACCACCACGAGCAGCGGCGCTGGTTCGGCCAGGTCCGAGAGCAAGGTGAGAACGGCCAGACCGACGAGCATGGCGTCGGGGGCTTCGGTGCATTCGTCCAGCCCGAGAACAGCCCGGAGCGCGGAGCGCTGCCGCGGCGGCAGGCCGGCCAAGTCGCCGAGCACCGGGCGGAGCATCTGATGAAGACCTGCGTGTACGAGGTGCGCCTCAGACTCGCTGCCAATTGCCTGCAGCACCCGTCCGTCCTCGCGCCGCACGTGGTCGGCGACGAAGTCGAGCAATGCGCTCTTGCCGATCCCGGGATCGCCCGTCAGGATCAGGACCTCGCTGCGAAAACGGTCAGCGGCAACCCGCCGCATGATTTCCGCGATCTCGGTTTCCCTGCCCACCATCGGCAGTTCAAGGTCGAACGTCATGCCTTGGTTCCCTTGAGTCCTTCCACCACTTTCCACGGTTGCTCCAGGAATTGAGACTGATCGCATACTAGCCTGGCACCGCTCAGGTCCCGTCTGTGCAGCCGGGGTGCCGTGGGCAGCGGGCAACGAGCGGTTGACCGCACATCTTCACCTGAGCGCCTGGCTGCCCGGAACCGCGAAGCGATCGACCGTCGAATCACTTGTAATCGCCGTCACACGGTAACGGCTTCAACGGCATCCCGCTCAGTCGAGTGACTGATACCGGTCGGTGCTTGCAATGCGGATGCTGGTGGGTGTGCGCCGCAGCAATTCAGAAGCGGCCCACCACCTTCCAGCCTCGCCTGATCGCAAGCGAGGGCGTACTGAGTGGTTCCACCGGAGTACGAAAATGAACAGCGCAAATCCTTCACGTTCTTTGAGCCGCCGCGGCTTCGTCGGAGTGGCGGCGGGCATTGGCGCGGGTCGCGAGACCGAGAGCCGGACACGCGTCGAGACCATCCGGCTGGGCAAGGTCATCGTCACTAGGGTTGTGGAGTTCAGCGGACCCGTCGGTCTGACGTCCCGCCAGTTCTTCCCCGGCAGCCCGGAAGAGCTGTGGGACGAGAACGAGCACTGGCTGAGCCCAGGTTTCTGGAAGCCGAGCACCGACATGGTCAACTCTGCTCTGCAGCCCTGGGTCCTGCGCAGCGAGGGCAGGACGATCCTGATCGACACCGGTGCCGGAAACGACAAGTTCCGTCCGTACGCCAGGCAGTGGCAGTACATGGACACGGACTTCCTACGCCGTCTGTCCCGCGCGGGAGTCAACCCCAGGACGCCGACGTGGCCGTCAACACCCACTTGCGCAACGACCACGTCGGCTGGAACACCCGGCGTGAGCACCGCGACTGGGTACTCACCTTCCCCAAGGCCACCTACCTGATCCCGAAGAGGGAATTCGGCCCCTGGAACCCCGAGGGGCCTGTGCGGCCGAAGTACTGGCAGGGCAACCAGAACGTCTGGGAGGACAGCGTGCTCCCGGTGCATCAGGCAGGCCTGGTGACGTTGTGGGAGAACTCCTACGTCCTCGACTCCAGCCTGAAGCTCGACCTCGCCGCCGGACGCACTCCCGGCTCGTCGGTGATCCGGCTGGAATCGGGAAACGACAGAGCGGTGTTCATCGGCGACCCGCTCCACACCGCACTCCAGCTCGAACACCCCGAGTTCAACAGGCACTCGCGACCCGTCGCCGTTAGCTGGAGTGGGCCACTGACCACAACGCCCTCGTCCTGCCCGCGCATCTTCCCGGCCACGGTGCTGCCGTGATGGAGCGCAGCGGCAGCTACTTCGAGATCAAGAATTGGGCGGGTTTCAGCCGCCGCTGACCTCGACGGCACTCCGTTCGCGGCGGCGACGGAGGACAGGTCAGCGACCGCAGCCTCTCGGCCGGCGATTGCCCTGTCCGCTTGCGGAAAGACTGCATGGAGGCCGTCATGGTGGCTGAGAAAGCGGCGTTGCTGTGGGACCGCTTCGCCGCAGCCGACCCCGGGCTGATGCGTCTGGCGTGCGCAATGCGCGCCGTCCTCGGCGCAGCCGTGTCCCTGATGATCCTGGCCGCGTTGGAGCAGCCCGGGACGGCACTGCTGGTCACTGGGTTCACCGCGATGGTGACCTCGCTGGCCATCAGCGACCTGCACCCGCGCAACCAGCTCGTGACGCTGGGACTCGGGGCCCCGCTCTTCCTCGCGACCCTGATCACCGGAGCCGGGCTGGCACCGTACCCGGCAGCGGCCGGAAGCGTCTTTCTCCTGCTGATCTTCCTCGCCGTCAACGCCCGACGGTGCGGCGCCAGAGGACAGGGCCTGGGCATCTTCGGTTTCATGGGCTTCTTCCTGTCCCAGTTCATCGGGACCCGAGCGGTCCACCTGACGCAGATGGGTACGGCCGTCCTCGTCGCGTTCGGTGTCGTCGTGGCCGCTTGCTACTGCCTGGGATTCATGACGGGGTCGCGTGTCATCTCCCGGCTGCGGCGCGCCTTCTCCGCATGTCTACGCGACGTCATGCAGGACACGGCCGCCCTGCTGCTCACCGCCGAGCGGGACGCCAGCGCAGGAGTTCCGCCGTTGGAGCGCCGTCTGGACAGGCTGCACGTGGTCGTTCTCCTGATCGAAAACGTTATTCGCGAGCGCGCGGTCGAGGAGGCCACCGACGGACAGGTCCTGCGGCACATCGTTCGCGTGCAGGTGGCTGTGCAGCGGCTGACCGTACTCGCGGTCCGTGTGGCCCTTGCACCGCCGGACACCGGCGATTTCGTGGAACCGGCCGCACGGCAACAACTCGCAGCGCAGATCCGCGCTATCGGTCATCAGCTCACCCCGGGAACCGGCACCGCACTTCGGCAACGGCAGCCGGAGCGGGAAGGCGCCCCGACGAGCCTGTCGGCCGCATCCACGCCCTTGCGCGACTGTCTCGAAGCAGCCGACGAACTGGCCGCGGTCGTACGCTTTCTCGATCCGCGCGTCAGCCACTCGGCGGTGACCGAGGCGGCACGGCACGAGACCGCGACTTCGCCCACAAGGTCGTTCAGCGTCAGTCGATACCGCGCGATGACCCCAGCAGACCGCAAGCGAGGAACAAGCCGGCAGGCACTCCAGGTGACCACCGCCGCCGCGCTGTCCATTCCCGGCGGGCATCTGTTGTCTCCGGACCACTGGTATTGGGCCGTCATGGCCACGTGGGTGGTGTTCGTCAACGCCGAGAGCACCGGCGAGGTCCTGCTGCAAAGCATGCGTCGATTGGCGGGCACAGTTCTCGGTGCGGTGTTCGGCTGCGGTTTAGCTGCCCTGGTCGAACCGTGCGAACCGCTGCTCATGGTGCTGCTGTTGATGTTCATGTTCGGGATGTTCTACCTCCCGTCCGGCGCCTACTGGGCGGTGACGTTCTTCATCACCGGCGGGCTGAGCATGCTGCTCGCACTACTGCAGACATTTTCGGTGGAGGTGCTTGTCCTGCGTGTGCAGGAGACCGCGCTGGGAGTCTGCTGCGGTGTCCTTGTCACCGCGGTCGTGCTGCCCATCACGGTCCGCCGGGCCAGTGACGAGGAACTGATCCACTTCCTGCTGGTGCTCAGACGCCTCCTGCACGCGACGAAACGAAGCGTGACCACCGACACCACGACAAGCCTCACACGCGCGGCCCACGATCTCGACCAGGCGCTGCAGTCCTTCCGCAAAGCCTCTCTACCGCTCACCCACCCACTCAATCCGCGGCTCAGTCGTCGCAATCGCGCCCGCCACCTGCTGGCGCTGCTGGGAGTGGGTGCCTACCACGCACGGAGTCTGGCTGCCGTGGCCGGGCACCTCCCGCTGGGCAACGACACCGGGTACGCCACCCAGGTGACGGCGGCGGCCGACCGCGCTCAGAGGAAAGTGACACACCTGATCCACCTCGCCAGTCGTCGGCCGAGCACCACCTCCCCCTTAGCACGCCGCGAGGTCACCAGAGCACTGGTCATGCTCTCCGGCGAACCGCGAATGCGCCGCGGCCGATCGTCGCCGCATCACCGCGTGTTGCTCCACATCGACCGTCTCGACAGGATCCTGATCGCGCTCGCACAGGATTAGGGACGCGGCCACACCGGCTGTCCACAACACCTTGGTCCCGTTGGCAGGCGACGAGGTCGACGCGCTGGACGACCCACCCGCGGACTCTGCGACGCCGCTCTCGCTGACCACTGCGCTCACCCGTCGACCAAGACCTGCTCGACAGATCACGGAACGGGCGCCACCGCCTGGTGAGGCGTCGCTACCGGCCCGTGGCGGATCAAAGGCCGTCCGCGAGCCTGCCCAGGGCTGGCCGCAGTAGCTGACACCGTCCGCGACCACCGGCTCCGCCGAAGCCGCTGTCCTCCCGCCCTTGCGTCGCCTTGCACCAGCGGCTACGAGTGCTGCGTTCAGATGCAGTCACGTGACTCATACCGCCGCACACCTAGGCGACGCACCATAGATGGGCAAGGTCGTCCACGGAGCGGATACACACCGGGCGCCCCTGCATCCCGGTGAAGCCCACGGTCTGATGGCTGCGTCGGATGTGGACGGCCGGACCGCCCCAGGCCGATGAGGCCGCGGTCCAGTCACAGCGCACCGGTGCACTGTGCCTCTGCAGGGACGCCGCACCCGAGTCCGACATCAGCGGCTGCTCATTCGAGTCTCGCGCTTGCGGGCCGAACACGCGGAACCGACCGAACTGGAGAAATCGTGGACACCATCACTCTGGGCGATGTCACGCTGACCCGTGTCTGGGAGTACTTCGGCCCTGTGGACATGACGCCCGAGACGTTCTTCCCGGAAAGCCCGGCGGAGGCGTGGGAAACGCACCGTTCCTGGCTGGTTCCGGACTTCGTGGACGCCGAGACCCGGATCGTCAACTCGGCCATCCAGACCTGGGTGCTGCGCAGCGAAGGCAAGACCATCCTCGTCGACACCGGCGTCGGCAACCACAAGGACCGCCCGTACGCGCCGGTGTGGAGCCGGCTGAACACCGACTTCCTGAGCAACCTGGCCCGCGCCGGGGTCCGTCCCGAAGACGTCGACATCGTGATCAACACGCACCTGCACATCGACCACGTCGGCTGGAACACTTACCTCGACGGCCGGAGCTGGGTGCCGACGTTTCCCAACGCCACCTATCTCATGCCGAAGGCGGACTTCGACTTCTGGAATCCCGCCAACGAGCACAAGCCGCTGCTCGGCCGCGGCAACCAGAACGTCTTCGAAGACAGCGTCGCCCCCGTGCACGAGGCCGGACTTGCGCAGCTCTGGGAGGACAGCCACCGCATCGACGGCAATCTGCGCCTCGACCTCGCCCCCGGCCACACTCCGGGCTCCTCGGTGCTGACGCTGGAGTCCGGGTCAGATCGAGCCGTCTTCGTCGGCGACATGCTGCACAACCCGGTCCAAATTCACGAGCCCGATGCCAACAGCTGCTTTTGCGAGGACCCCGTCGAAGCCCGCGCCACCCGTCGCAAGCTTCTGGGTTGGGCGGTCGACAACAACGCGCTGGTGATCCCTGCGCACCTGGGCGGTAACGGCGCCGCCGAAGTGGTCCGCGAAGGCGACAAGTTCGCCATCAAGGGCTGGGCGCCCTTCGCCCCGTACACCAAGCGGGCCTGAAGGGCCTGCGGAAAGGCACCGCTGTGAACCACCACCCCGACCCCGTCGTGACCACCGATCAGGGAGCAGTCCGTGGTCTGCGCCAGGGCGACACCCTCACCTTCCTGAACATTCCCTACGCTGCCCCGCCCCGTGGTGCAGGCCGCTTCACGCCGCCGCAGCCGCACGAGCCGTGGGACGGCGTACGCGATGCCACTGTGCCAGGACCGAATGCGCCGCAGTCGAAGCGCAAGCTCGGCAACGTGGACATGACCCCCTACTTCGGGGCCGGTTGGAGCCGCGGCGAGGACTACCTCACTGTCAACGTCTTCACGCCCGCCGCCGCAGGTGGCAATCTGCCGGTCATGGTGTTCGTCCACGGCGGCGGGTTCGTCGCCGGGTCCACGCGGTCCAGCCTGTACGACGGCTCCGCGTTCGCTCGTGACGGCGTCGTCCTGGTCACCCTCAACTACCGGCTCGGCATCGCCGGGTTCCTCGACGTCGCCGGGGCACCCGCCAACCGCGGCCTGCTCGACGTCGTCGCCGCGCTGCGCTGGGTGCACCAGAACATCGCCGCGTTCGGTGGTGACGCCGACAACGTCACCCTCTTCGGCCAGTCGGCCGGGGCGACCATCGTCGGCGGCATCCTCGCCACCGACGAGGCCGCCGGCCTGTTCCACCGAGCGATCGTCCAGAGCGGCAGCGGCCTGGGGGCGTTCACCACCGAGCAGGCCGCCCGCGTCACCAACGCTGCGGCAGAGGCCCTGGGCAGCGAGCCCCACATCGAGGCCTTCGCTGACATCTCCGACGAGCGCCTTGTCGAGGCCGCCTCCCAACTCGCGGGCATCAACCTGCGGACCGCGACCCACCACGACCCGCTGATCGGACTCAGCCCCTTCAGCCTGGTCCTCGACACCCAGCCTGCCGAATCGGTCGCCGCCGGCCTGAGCGCCGACGTCGACCTGCTCGTCGGCACGAACACCGAAGAGGGCAATCTCTACCTGGTTCCCGTGGGCAAGTACGCCACTTCGACCGCGGCCGACGTCGACGAGGCGGCGGCGCGCTCACACTCGAACCCGGCGCTGCTCGTCGAGACCTACCGCACGTCCCGACCCGAGGCGTCCTTCGCCGAGCTGCGGTCCGCCATCATGGCTGACGCCCTGTTCGGCGCCGGCAGCCGCGCTCTGACCGACGCTCACGCCGCGCACTCGGAGTCCGCCACCTACGCCTACGAGTTCGCATGGCGCTCCCACGCCCTGGACGGAGAGCTCGGCGCCACCCACGCGGTCGAGCTGCCCTTCGTCTTCGACCTCGCGCACCGACCCGAGCTCAACGGTCCCAACGCCCTGCTCGGACCCGACCGTGCCCCCGCAAACCTGGCCACACGCGTGCACGAAACCTGGATCCGGTTCGCCCGGACCGGCGACCCCGGCTGGGAGCAGTACGACACCGGGCGCCGGGCCACCATGCACATCGATGTCGAGTGGATCCAGATCGACGACCCCCGCTGCCAGGAACGCCGGGCGTGGAACTGACCCCACACATGCGTTTCGCCGCTCACCGCTCAAGGAAGACCATGACCAGAACCGTCATCACCACCGGCAACGCACCCTCCCTGTCGGCCCCGCTGTCCCAGGCCATCCGCAAGGGACCCGTCCTCCAGGTCTTCGGGCAGCTCCCCTTCGACCCGGACACCGGCGAGGTCGTCGGCACCACGATCGCCGAACAGACCACACAGGTCCTGCGCAACATCACCGCTGTCCTCGAGGCGGCCGGCGCGGGTATGGAAGACGTCATCATGCTGCGCGTGTATCTAACCGATCCGACCCATCTGGCCGAGATGAATGAGGCGTACGCCGCGGCCGTCGGCGAGCCCTTTCCCGCACGCACCACCGTCTACATGCAACTCCCGCCAGGCCTGCTCGTCGAGATCGACGCCCTGGCAGTCCTGGACGCCTGATCACCATGGGCCGGTCGTCTGACACAGGCGTGCGTCGCCTCCTCGAGGGTGGTGGCCTCGCCGAGGTCGTGGCCGGCGGCCGGCCGTCACTGGAGATCACTGACTTGTCCGACACCGACGCGCGCAAGCTGGTCGGTGTGGTCGACGAGCAGGTGCTCGCCGAGGCGCGCGGCAACCCGCTGGCGTTGCAAGAGCTGCCGAAGGCGGGATTCGGGTGCCGGACTCGTCAGTCGTGCAACGGATTTCAGTCCAGGTTGGACGAATCTCCGGCCGGTCGCTGCTGATCCTAGCGAGCGCCGACGCCACCGATGATCCCGCTCTGCTGTGGGCGGGCCGCGAGCACGTGGTCACCGCTGAGCGCGCACATGCACGCCAGCCCGAACCACAGCAGCAGCTTCGTAGAACGAGGCTAGGGCGTGTCCGCCGGGTCATGATCGGGTTTTGTCTGGTGTGGCGCGGATCCAGTCGATGATCTCGACCAGGTCGTTGGTGGCTTGCCAGTGGCTGACCAGCTTGTCGTAGCGGGTGGCCACTGCGCGGAACTGCTTGCGGCGGTTGAACCCTCGCTCGACCTGGTTGCGTTGCTTGTACTGGGTGCTGTCGAATGAGGGAGGCCGTCCACCGGCGAATCCTTTGCGCAGCCGGTTGTTGACCTGATCCCGGCGTTCGAGGATCACGGTCTTGATCTTTTTGCTCCGCAGCAGAGCACGGTTGGCCTTGTTGCCGTAGGCCTTGTCCCCGGTCAGTGAGTCAGGACGTTTGCGCGGCCGGCCGGTCTTGCCCGGCCGGGGGACCGCGATGTCGTCCAGCAACGACTCCAGCTGCTTGGTATCGGCGGCCTGACCTGGCGTGACACGAGTCGCCAACGATCTTCCCCGGCCCTCGGCGACAGTGTGGATCTTAGATGTCAGGCCGCCCCGCGACCGCCCAAGTCCTTGGGCTGCCCGCGATTCCTCGGGACTCAGCCCCCTTTACGGGCGCCCGCCGCGTGCTGGTGGGCGCGCACAACCGTGGAATCGACCTGGGCATCCCAGTCGATGTCCCCCGCGGTCTCGGCACGGCCCTGGACCTGCCGCTTGAGCCGCGCCCACGTCCCCGTCCGCCGCCCAGAGGCGATAACGCTCATAACAGGTCTTCCACGGCCCGTACCGCTCCGGCACATCCCGCCACGGTGCACCTCTCCGCATCCGCCACAGGATTCCATTGATCACCCGCCAACGATCACCCCACCGGCCGCCACGTCCCGAGGTCGGCACCGGCAGCAACGGCTCCAGGATCGCCCACTCCGCATCCGTCAGATCACCACGCGCCACAACGTAATTTGATCAAATCCCGCAGTCAGCGTTCCGGCGGACACGCCCTAGTTGTGATGTCCGGGGAGGTTGGTCAGCCGGGTGATGGGTGGCTGGCCTCCGAGGGCGGAGTGGGCTCGGTGGTGATTGTAGAAGTGCAGCCAGCCGGGTAGGGCTGCCCGGCGTTCGGTTTCTGAGTGGTAGTGGCGGGCGTAGGACCAGCCGTCGGCCAGGGTGCGGTGGAATCGTTCGATCTTGCCGTTGGTCTGGGGCGCGGTAGGGCCGCGTTCGTTTGTGCCGATATCGAGGTCGGCGCAGGCGTCGCGCCAGGCGTGTGAGCGGTAGCAGGATCCGTTGTCGGACAGCACTCTTTCGACGGTGACGCCATGGTCGGTGAACCAGGTGATCGCTCGTTGCAGGACGCCGATGGCGGTGGCGGCGGTCTCGTTGGCGTGGATTTCGATGTAGGCGACGCGGGAGTGGTCGTCGATGACGGTGTGCAGGAATGCGGTGCCGACGTTGGGTTCGTAGTGGGCGTGCCGGGCGCCGGTGCGTTTGGCGGTGGCCTCGCGGTTGCGGTCGCCTTGTTTCTTGCCGACGTAGCGCCAGCCGCCGCCGTCGGGGATGTTGCCGAAGTTGGTGACGTCGACGTGCAGCAGCGAACCTGGGTGCGGATGTTCGTAGCGGCGCAACGGTTCGCCGGTGACGCGGTCGATGCGGGAGAGACGGTTGATCCGGCAGCGCACCAGCACCGCGTGCACCGTCGAGGCCGCGAGACCCAGCCGGCCCGCGATCTGCACTGGCCCGAGCCGATGCCGCCAGTGCAGGCACGACGATCTGCCGCACCACTGCATCGGGGGTCTTGGCCGGGCTGTGGTTCGGCCGTGAGCTGCGGTCGGCCATCCCGGCTTCGCCCTCCAGCCGGTAGCGCTCAGCCCATTTACGTGCGGTCTTGGACGCGACAATGAACATTTTCGCGGCCTCGGCCGGCCGCCAGTTCTGCTCGACGATGAGACGCGCCAGGCGTAGCCGGGCACGCGGTGTCAGCGCCGCGTTAGGGTGGGACACGAAGGCCTCCGGGTGGTGAAGCGGTTCCTAGACAGCTCCACTTCACATCCAGAGGCCTTCACCTGTCTTCACGACAAGCCGTCACACACCCAAACCGGAACAACGTCCCTGGACATCACACCTAGGAGCTGTTTGAAGTTCGGATCTAGGTTGGCCGGTGGCGTGCTGGTAGAACACGGATGTGGCACGTTTTGATGTGACCGATGCCGAGTGGGCGTTGATCGAACCGCATGTGCCGGTCGCGGCCACGGGGCCGTTGCCGCGGCGGGTGCGGGACCAGTTCAACGGGATCCTGTGGCGGTTTCGCACCGGCTCGGGCTGGCGTGACGTCCCGCAACGGTACGGGCCCTGGTCCACCGTCTACTCGCTGTTCAACGCCTGGGCCAAGACCGGGGTGTTCCAGGCGCTGATGGACGCGCTGATCGCCGAGGCCGCCTCGCGCGGACAGGTCGGATTGGAACTGGTCAGCGTGGATTCCACGATCGTGCGGGCTCACCACGAGTCAGCCGCCTGGCCGTCGCCGGGGAGACCCTCGATGCACTGGAACAGGCGCTGACCGAGGAAAAAGGGGCTCCGTTGCCCACCCAGCAGCGGGTACTGCGGGTGATCGATCGCAGGTCGCGCAGGATCAGAAAGGCACGGGGACGTCTGCCGATCAAGAGTGTGCCGTCCTCCGGCGGCGCCGCAAGGCACGCGCGAGCGCGGCGGGGCTTGGCCGGTCCCGGGGCGGGCTGAGCAGCAAGATCCACGCCGCGGTCGACGCGCGCGGGCTGCCACTGGCGTTCGTGCTCACACCCGGCCAGGCCGCGGACTGCCCGCAGTTCCAGGTCCTGCTCGGCCAGATCCGGGTCCCCGGCAAGATCGGTCGGCCGCGCACCCCTCCGGGCGCGGTGGCCGCGGACAAGGCGTACTCCCCCAAAGCCAACCGGGCCTACCTGCGCGACCGCCGGGTCACAGCGGTGATCCCGGAGAGGGCCGACCAGCAGCCGAACCGGAAGAAGAAGGGCTCCGCCGGAGGCCGACCGGTCACGTTCGATCCAGCGCTCTACAAGCGACGCAACACCGTAGAACGGTGCTTCCAGAAGATCAAGACATGGCGTGGCCTGGCCACCCGCTATGACAAGTCACCACACAGCTACGAGGGTTACGCCTACGTGCGGCGATCATGTGGTTGAAGATCCTGACCTCAACCACATGATCCAAACCTCAAACAGCTCCTAGCCAAACTCTGGCCACACCAGCAGTCGCCATGCTTCGTTCTGACGGTCTTCTTCGTCGACTGATGTGCTCAGCCGAATCGCGCGAATCGCATAGTGTGGTGCCGTGGGCAAATCGATCGTGACATCGCCAGGTGACCCCGTGAGGCTCGCCAGGATCACACGGCCCGACTCTGCGGTGAAGCGTCCTTCGAATCGCGCGACGTCACCTGGTAGGCCACGATCCGCAGGTGCCTCTGACCAGAGCTCGAGGTCAATATGCGCGGCGATCGATTGATCGGATGCGTGAAATACCGCTCCCCCGCGGTCGGCGCATCCGACCCAGTCGGCATTGGCCGGCCGCTGGATATCGGACACGCTCGCGTCGCTGAAGTAGTCGAATAGCACAAACTGCGAGAACTCGACAGGAATCCTGGCTTTCACCGACTTGGTGAGATTCGCGGTCAATCGACGCTCCTGAGGATCAGCTGTGGTGCGGCAACGTTGTTGCCGCACCACAGCACGGTATCAGTCGCGAATCAGCACGTAGTACGGGTCTTCTTCACCGATGTGGTCGTTCGCCCCGAACTGGCCGAGCAGGTCGCCGGCCTTCTGGTTCTGCCGGGCCAGGACCGGGCGGACGGCGTAGCTGCGATCGGTGTTGTCGTTGATGGTGAACTGCACGCCCTGGTAGGTCGTGCGGAACGGGTATTCGTCGCAGTCGTTGGTCGCCGTCGGGTCGGCGGGGCCATGGCGGTCCTTGTAGTTGGGGCCGAAGTGCTGCTTGCAGGCCTCGATCGCCGCAGCGCCGTTGTTGTCACGGCCGATCTGGTCGTGATACAGCCGATGGAGGGGTGCGCCGTCCGAATTTGCCGGGAATCCAGGCGTTCGGCTTGCCCGCCGTGCCCGGCTTCGTACTGCTCCCGTTGTCGATCGCGCCGCGGATCAACTGTGCGGACTCGGCAACGCGGTCGTCCGACACCGAGAGCTGGAACACGCCGGTCTGTTCGTGGAACACGCAGTCGCTTCCGCGGACGTAGTTGGACGACACCGCGGTCCGGCCCTGGTCACATCGTTGAGGAACAGCGGGGGCGTCGTAGAAGGTGATCGCGGGGGCGATGCTCTGCGGGAGGTAGACGTATGGGTCGATCTCGTAGATCTGGCGCTGTTCGATGCCGAACGGGGACGGATCTTCCGAAATGGTCTGACGGTCAGTCGGGAACTGGATGGTCTGCGTACGTTCCGGGTTGGCCTTCCACTGGTCGGGTGTGCCGTAGTGCGTCACCGTGTCGGGCAGGCAGTCCTTGCCTCCCGCGGCGGGCTCCCAGCACCCGGCCCCGAAGGTCCAGGTCTGCTCTCACGGTCCCTGCGGCCAGCGGAGTTGCTACCGTCCGCGAGCACCGTAGCCAACAGCTGGACCAGCGCGGCCACCGCGTACCGCACCTCCAGGCCACCCCTATACGCGAAGCTCCACGGCTGCGACACCGGACACCGCCGCGGATTCGTCGTTCAGAAGTTGAGCTGTTCCTGGGTGTTGCTGGTCAGATCAGGTTTCAGCAGATCAACCACACCAAACCCGTTCATGGTCTGGACACCGGTGGCAACTCCTTCCTCAGCGGCCGAAATCCAGCCCTGGAGAAGTACACCGGCTGACGACATCCCCGAATCCGCGTACACTCATGAGCCGCCAATCATCCTAGCCTGCCGAGGACCTCAAGCAGCGGTGTGACGAGATGGTGCTGCAACTGGACCTTCTATTGTTCACCCTTCCGAACACAGGACGCTGACACGGTGAAATGCCCGCAGCGACGCTCATGCCGGGCCATGCCAGCCCGCAGAAACCTGTAACGCGAGCGTCCGTGCCGGCGAATGAACGTGAGAAGGACCTCGATCACCGAAAGTGCGAAGGAAGCGCGGGGCATTCATGCGAGTTCAGAACAGAGCTGTGAGCTTCGAGTCGATCGTCCGTGCTCGAGGTGAGGGCGTTGTCCACAGCTACCTGAACAGCAAAGACCCCAGTAACCCCCACCGCAGCGTCAAGAACCTCATCGAAGAGACCACCCACGAGTACGGCGGTCGTTTCCTTCTGGAGCTGCTTCAGAACGCGCACGACGCACACGACGCCGATCACGGCGGCGGACAGGTCCTGATGCGGTTCGACCGGGACGAGGACGAACACGGTGTTCTCTACGTGGCCGACCGCGGGCGGGGATTCGACCACGACAGCTTCGACGCCATCTGCAAACTGGCTCAGAGCAGCAAGACGGTCGGAGAAGGCATCGGCAACAAGGGAGTCGGCTTCAAGAGCGTCCTGCAGATCTGCGAATGGCCGGAGATCTACAGCTGCGACCCCACTGATCCCGAGCGCGACGGGTACAGCTTCCGCTTCGCCACCGATGCCGAGTTGCGTGGGATGACACCCGACGAGGAGTCGTTCCTCAGAGTTCGGCAGGATGTCTCGGCTTACACCGTCCCAGTCCCTGTGGCCACTCTTCAGCAGACCGTCCGGGAACTCCGTCGCGACGGATTCCGGACGGTGATGAGGTTCCCCGTGCGTTCCGAGGTGGCGGCGGCCGAGGTCGAGAAGCGGTTCTCGGAGTTGGAGCGGGCCTCGTCGCCGGTGATGCTCTTTCTGCGTAGGATGAGCGCGCTGTGCTTGAAACGCCGCGGTGGCAAGAAACCGGACAGCGAGGTGGCTCTCAGCCGCGGGGCACAGCCACTCGTCGTGGAGGGCGACAAGACGATCACGGCCGAGGTCGTCACCGTCAACGAGCGGCAACGATTCCTCGTCGTGAGCCGTGACGTCGACCCGGCGGAGCTGCGGGCGGCCTTGCGGCAGTCGGTCGACGCGGAGCTGCTCAACCCGAAGTGGCTCCGGTGGGAGACCCCGGCGCACGTGGCGGTCGCCGTTTCGCTCGACGAACCGGTCGAGAACGGCAGGCTCTACACGTACCTACCGATGGGTTCCGAGAGCACCGCCCCGCTCCCAGGTCACGTACACGCGCCGTTCTACACCGACTTCGCGCGGCGAGGTCTGGTTCGCAACCATCCTCTGAACGCGATGCTGTTCGACGCGGTGGCCGTGCTCGCGCTGGACGTGAACTCGTCGCTGCTCCATAGTTCGCTGGTGGTTCCGGACGCGGACTCTCCAGCACTCGCGGTGGATCTGGTGAGCTGGTCGGGGACCGATGTCGACCACCTCGTCCGGGCGGCGGGGCTGCGACCTGTGCTGCTCCCTTCCACCTCGGGCGACACCGTCGCGCTGGCGGACGCGTGGCTATGGCCGAACCGCGAATGCGAGGTGCTGACCCCTGAGCTCGCTGACCAGGCTCTCGGCATGAGGACCCTGTACGCCGGCTTGGACGGAGACCGCCTCGATCGACTCAGGCAGACCGCGGCCGTCATGGGCGAGAGCATCGACCTCACCTCCAAACAGCTCGCTGAAGCCGTTGAAGCCATGGCACGTTTCGTCGCACGCCAACGCATGGCCGTTGACAGGTGGGATCTTCTCTACGACGACATTGCAGTGCTGTTCGAGCGTGCGGCGGATGCGCTGCAATTGGGTGGCCGCCGGGTCCTCCTGGCCGAGAACTGGAGGCTGGTGGCTTGCCTGGAACCACCGGACCCGGTGCGGGCGAGGATCGGCGGGCGGCCTCAAGTCGCGCGGCGCAGCGACCCAACACCGTTTTTCCCGCCTGTGCACCACCCTGTCGAGGGCGAGCAGGAGATCGACCCCGACGTCGAGCTCACCCTTCCCGAAGGACTCAGCGACCGCGTCGTCCTGCTCCATCCGGAGCTCGTCTGGCACGACGAAGCACGACGAAGCACGAGAGCACGTGCTTTCCTGTCGAACAACGGCCTGGTGAGCCGTTTCGACGCGCGATCCCTCCTGGACCACGTCAGACGGGTTCTGGCGTCCACCGAAGACCGGGACGTCCACGCCGGGGCGTTGCGCTTCCTCCACGATCTCCAGCGGGGCAGCGGCGCGAAGCTCGACCTGCGGACAGCCGGGGTCCGGCTGCCCACCGTGAGCGGGGCGCCCTCGCCCGCCACCCAGGTCCTGTTCTCGTCCGGATGGCCTGGTACCAACGGAAAGTTGCTCGAGAGCGTGACAGCGGTGGACGAGGAGACGTCCGGCGAGCTCAGCGAACTCGCGGGCAGGCTGCTCGTGACGCCGTCACAGCTGCTCCGCGACAACGACGATCGTCAAGGCTGGGTCGAGTTCCTGGGCAAGCTCGGCGTGTTGAACGAGCTTCCTGTTCACCGCGCACAGGAAACGCGCAAGCCGCACGGCAACGAACTCCGCCCGGAACATCTCGCCCTCAACGGCTCCCTGCCGTCCGGCGTCGCCGCTCAGTGGCGAACACGGCTTCCCCGCTTCACCGCGAGGTTCCCCGGGACTCCTTACACCACCAGGACGCCGCTGACGTGGCTTCCTGGGCAAGATCGCGTGGAACACCTCCCCGACACCGCTCGGGTGGCCTACGCCAAGCTGGTGTTGCTGGGGTTGCAGGGCTGGCAGGACGACCTCTTCACAATGACGTGGGAACGTGACCGGCCAGGTGACAAGGATCCTCGGACGATCAGCACGCCTCTGGGCGCTTTTCTCAGCCGCGTACGCTGGCTTGTCGTCCACGATCCTCGAACCCAGAGCGAGCGTTTCGAGACTTTGCAGCGAGCGTGGCTGTTCAAGGAAAGCGTTCCTCCCCGGTTCGCTCCGGTCCTTCGACGTGATCTGCGGGTGCTCGCCGAGACGAACCGACCAGTGCTCAACCGTTTGCAACGACTCGGCATGCCGGTCTGGGACGCGCCGGTCCATGCGGGCCGCCAGCTCGATCATCTGGCGTCGCTGCTCGCGGACGGCCTTGTCGACGCGAACCTCCTCCCCTCGTTGCGGAACACATACCGGAACACTTGGAACATCCTTTTCAAACAGTCCAAGTGGACAGATGTGCCGCAGTCGTTGACGAGACTAATCGTCGCGACCGGCGATCGTCTCGACGCGCTCGGGGTGGCGGACTTCACCGAGGAGGAGCCGGTGGTCGTCACCGAGGACGGCGATGACGACTTCCTGCGCCAGGTCGTGGCCGACTTCGAATACCCGGTGTTGCATCTGGACCGGAACGCTGACGAAGTGCGGACCGCCTTCCCCGGCGACATAGCCGCGCGTCCTGACGAGCTGCTCATCCGGATCCTGCTCGACGGCACCGAGTTCACGCCGACCGGCGACGCCCGGCTCCTCGTCGACGTGCTGCCCTGGCTGGCGACTGTGGTGACAGCTCTCCTGGAACACCGGACTCCTCCCGACCAACGTCCCGGGGAAAGCAGGCTGGCGGACATCGCCACCGTCCTGGCCGCCGTACGAGTCGTCATCGCGGAGGAAGTCACGGTCGAAATGGCCGGAGAGTCCAGGCCCGCACCGGCACGCATGCGCGGTGTGCTTCCGGTCCCCGACGCACAACACCCCACACTCGTGTTCACCCGTGCCGCACAACCGTTCAGGATCACCTGGGAGTTGGCGGACGCCGCGGCAGAACCTGTTCTCCGCCTGGTCAACCAGACTCGGGCGACTCCGCTGCTACGCCTCGCGATGGCGCGGCTCCGGCAACCCGGTGTCGAACCCGAGGACGTACTGGACTTCGACCTGCTGGCCGATGCCTGCGAGGTCGAGCCGGCGAATCTCGCGCACACAGCACACCACCTGGGCAGCAGCCCCCTGGATGCCCTGGAAAGGCTCCTGCCCGTTGTGCACCAACTCTGGGGCCCAGAAGCCGCTGCCGAACTGCACACCGCGATGTCGGCCTCTGAGGGACATCCGACCGAACTGGTGGCGCGAGAAATGCTGCGAGAGGCCGCACCGGTCTCCGCGATCGACGCCGACCTCCTCTTCGAAACCTCGCAGCGCACAAGCCATCTCGACGAGTTACGCAAAGAACTCAGCATCTCTCTCGAGGGAATCAACGACGCCGTGCGCACGATCACGCCCCACGAGCCGCTGATCGACTACAGCTCACAGCACGCGGAAAGCTTCCGGCTGGGCGTTCTTCGCCCGGACAACCGCCGGCAGCTGGTGAATCGGCTTCGCTGGGCTTTGCTCCCCCAACACGCTGCCGCTCAGCCGATCGACAACTGGCTTCAACTGCGCGACCTGACCGCGTTGAGCGCACCTGACGCATGGCGGCACGTGCGGGACGAGATCACCGAGGCGGAGATCCTGATCTCGGCAGCGGAACAGCTGACCAGCCTGATTCACACCACGCTTCCGACTGAGGGCCCGGAAATGATTCTCGTGGAGCAGGCCCGGGAGGTCAACCGCGCCTTCGCCGAGCAGATGCTCCAGCAGGCCGCACCCCTCGTGCACGCATGGCTGCGCAAGAATGGTGGAACAAAACCCGCAGTCGACCTCGATTCGACGTCCACACTCCACGCGGTGAACGCTCTCTCGGCGGCAGGTGCTCTCGACTTCACCGTCCTGGACAGCGATCAGCTCATCTCGTGGCTGCGCACGGTCGGGGTATGGCCGGCCGGGATGCCATCGAGCACCGATCCGGCGGAGCTGGACATCACCGATCAGGACCTGAGCACGGAAGCGACGGAAGAGGAACAACAACGGGAGAAGCGGCACAGGGAGCGACGCATCCTCGATGTCGACGGCACCCCGCTCGACGTGCAGGACGGGTTGGAGGCCTTGCGCCGGACCTTGACGACTTCGCTCGAGAACAGCCCAGGATTCCTCACAACTCCGGCGAAGTTCACCAGGTTGGCACCGGTGACGGCCACAGGACCGCGCTCGGCGAGCACGCAGACCGGCACCCGGACATCCAAACAGCCGTCGCGGACGTCACCGGAGCAGCTGAACGCCGTCGGGTTCGCCGGCGAATGGCTCGCGTATCAGTGGTTGCTCAACCGCTTTGCGGACCGTGTGACCGAACAGTGCTGGAAATCGAGGAATCGGGCGGCCTGCTTCGCGGGAGATCCTGGCGACGACAGCCTCGGGTACGACTTCAGCGTCCCGTTCAGCGGCGGTGACCGCATGTTCGAGGTGAAAGCCACCTCCAGAGACGGCGGCGAGATCCAGCTCGGAGAGACCGAAGTCCGCTGCGCCCAGGAGAACGCCAGGAACAACCGCTGGAGGCTGCTCGTCATCACCGACGCGCTGAACCGGTCGCGGCAGATCATCCAGCTCCCCAACCCGTTCAGCTCCTCCTCGCGCGGCTTGTTCTCCTTCGTGGGACACGGCGTTCGCCTGCGATACAGACAGGCGACGTAACTTCCGCCTGATTCTTCCCCAGCTAGAGGCTCGATTGGTCCCAGAAGATCTCCAGGCGGGGCGCGGATCGTGCTCGCTCCGATCGAGTGGGCAAGTCCACTCGCCAGGACAGGTAGTACTCGTCCCAGGTCGCGTAGTCCTTCTGTCCCGCGGCTCAGATGCTCGTCTAGCCACCTCCGATGTCACCTATCCATGCAGCAGACCCCTACGACGAGCGCCGCGTACCTTCTGCGGTAGGAGAAGAAGTGCACAAGTCGATGATCGCCGCTGAATCCGAGGCATTACTTTCGCACGCGGCAACGAATTCCATGCGAGGTGGACGAAGGGACCCAGTCCAGGATCTGACGGACTGGCGGACCCGCCGGCTCGGACAGATTCGTCGGGAACGATGGCAGCTCGCGCTCGGTCACCGCGAACGGCACGACTACCAGTGCCAGCAGCGAGACCGCAGCCACCAGCCGCAACCACCACGGGGCTCGCTGGCGGCTTGATCAACTGGGCGGCCGGCACCAGCGTGCTGCTGGCCGGTCTCGACGCGGTCGACCAGGCACCGAAGAATGTGACCGAGCGGACGCTGCTGACGTTCCACAGGGAGATCGCGACGGTCATCCCCGCCGTGGAACTTACCGCCGTGATGGTCATTGGCATGCGGCGCAACCACTCCATGCGCTCACTGAGGCTAACGCGAACTTGCCAGTGCACAGCACCGCGTCATCCAGGAGGCGGGGGGACGTTCGAGCCAAAAGGCGAGGTCTCACAATTGCGCACATGAAGTTAGTCTGGCGGCAGTGGTACGTGTGGACGAACAACCTCCTCGCGGTAATCCTGGCGATCACTATCAACCTGCTCACCGACGACGCGACCACCGCACTGATCGCGTTCGTCGCCATCCTGGCGATCCTCCAGTTCGTGATGGCGCGGTTTCAGGGCGAGAAGGAGTACCGTGCACAGCAGTCTGCACGAGACGCCCTGTTGCGACCGCTGCAGCCGCCCACCCCCGCCCGAACGAAGTCATCGTCGCCGTTGCACCTGCTGACCGCTCCATACAGCCCGACACCACTGTGGGGCCGTACTGCGGAGCGGCGTGCGTTGCTCAAGTGGTGCACTGATCGGGACGAGGGCGCAGGTGTCGTCCATGTGGTCTCGGGCCCGACCGGCGTGGGTAAGAGCCGGCTGGCGCGGGCAGTCGCTGAGGATCTTCCGGACGAGTGGGCGTCGGGCTGGCTGCTGAGTGCGGACGGCCTCGTCGAAAGGATCACTGCATGCCTCGAGCCAACCCTAGTGATCGTTGACGACGCCGAGCAGATTGCTGAACTGGACACACTTGTGTCGCAGGCGATTCTACACCCGCGAAGCGTGAGGTTGCTGGTGCTCACCCAGGACGCTGAGCTGTTGGCTCGACAGCATCACGCGATCGCTGCTTATCTGTCGCAGGTGACGTCGTTGAAGCCTGTGGGCGAGTTCAGCGACTGGCAACGGTGGTTTGGCGAAGCAGCTCGTAGTTATGCGCGCACACTTGAGATCCCGCCTCCGAACCTTCCTGTCGAGACGTCCTTTAACAGCAGCGATTCGATGCTGACCTTGCACGTACGCGCGCTGGTCGCCGCGTTGAACCGGTCCGGTGCTCACGCGTCCACCATGCGGCAGCTGAGCACCGAACTCGCCGAGATCGAACAGGAGTCTTGGAGGACTGATCTCGCCGGTCTTCCGATCGGCTGCGACTTGAGCGTGCTCGGCGAGGTGGTCACCACATTATCTTTGCTGCCGGCTCAGAACACGCACACCGCTGCAGGGCTGCTGCGTCGACTGCCGCAATTCGCGGAGGACAGTTCGCAGGAATCTCGTTTCGCTCTGGCGAGGTGGGCGAGGAGCCGTTACCTCAGCAGCCCCGACCATCGCCTCGACCTCGCGCCGCACCTTATCGGAGATCGACTCGTCGTCGACGTGCTCACGCGATGCCCGTCGCTCCTCGATGATGGCGCATCGGCATTTCCTGCGCTGGTCCGTGCTTACACTAACTACCCCGATGCGCTGCCGATGCTCATCAACTGTCTGTTGCAACAGGGGAATGAGCTCGTGGCGGGCATCCGCACCGTCATCTCAACGTGTTCGGCGGACCGTGAGCTGGACCACGCACTCGGCGACGTCGTGACCCAAATCGACCCGAACGAGCTCAAAGTTTTGATCGGCTATCGCATTCCTGAACGATTTCCGCAGGTGCGATGCGCAGTCGGGTTGATGCTCGTCAATCGCGATCGAGCGCTGACCACGGAAGGCGTCGAACAGCAAGCACGAGTCAACCTGGCGAACTCGCTGTACGAGCTAGCGATCGACCTGCTGAAGGTCGACCGCGCCGATGAGTCCCTGGTCGCCGCGGTGGAGGCTGCCGCTCTTGGCAGAGAGCTTGCGAAAAGCGGACCCGTGCACAGGCAGTCGACCTACGCTATGTACCTCACCCAATGCTGCGACAGTTCGGTGGCAGCGGGCAATCTCGACAACGCGTTGACATGGGCGCAGGAGTCCACTGATATTCTCCGAACGCTCGCGTCCGATGGCCCCACACATCGCCAACAAGACCTCGCACGGGCACTTCAAAAACAGGGCATGTTGCTCGAACACATGGACAAAACGACCGAAGCGCTGTCCAACTTGCGAGAGTCCGAATCCATCTGGCGGAAACGCGCCGCCGACAGACCGGGAAAATTTGAAGTACAGCACGCCCAGTCACTGGTCGATCTTGCGCACTGCCTGCGGTCGGCGAACCAGTTGCGGGACGCCCTCCACACATTAGAAAAGGCCGCGAACACACTCAGCGCAGTCGTGCAGGATGGCGCCGACGAGCACCGGTCCTCTCTAGCAGCGGCCTTTCAAGGTCTCGGCACCGCACATTGGGAACTCGATCAGCACCAAGAAGCAGTGGAGGCCGCTGAGGCCGCAGTCACGATCTGGAGACAGCTCGCTCTCGAAGAACCACACAGGTTCCGTCCAGAACTCGCCCGCGCGGTGGGCGATTTTGCGTTGTGCCTATCGTCAGCGGGACAGCACACCGACGCGTTGACGCATGCCCAGCAGGCGGCTGCAATTTGGCGCGAGCTCCGACGCTCCAACCCAGGTGGTCACAGGGCGGCAGTGGCCCGGGCCACGAGCTATCTTGCCATCATCCTCGCCGAGTCTCCGGACCGCCGCAACGACGCACTTGTCGCAGGCACGACAGCGATTGCGGAGTGGAAGGCGCTCCGGGCAGAGGAACCCGCCTTGTACGGAGCTGAACTCGCCTTCGCGTTGCGCAACCAAGGAACAACTCTGTTGAGCGCGGGAGAACGCGACCAAGCACTTATCACCTGCAACGAAGCGGCAACCCTCTGGCGCAGCCTGAGCGACGCCCGTCCTGAGCGCCATGCACCCCAGTACGCGGTAGCGTTGGGCACCGTCGCCGCCTGTCTGTCGGCGCTGGGCAGGACAGACGATGCGATCGAAGCGCAGCGCAACGCGGTTCGATTGTGGCGGGAGTGCGCCCAGCGCGACCCTGAGTTGTACGAGTCGTCCTACCGAAGCGAGTGGGATCTCCTAAACAGGCTTACCGGCGAGGTGACCCCGTTCAACTAGCGTCCTCAGTTCTCGATTCGTGTGCAGTGGCGTGCGACGGAGTCGAGGATCTGGCCGGCGGTCTTGGTAATCAGTTCAAAATGAGCTGGCGTGTCGGCTTGCCCGCGGCGCAGGAAGTTCCAAGATCGTGATGTGCGCGAGGAGGTCTTGACCGACAAGCTATGGGTTCGGCTGGAACCGTTGATTTCGGCGTACTCGAGGCGTTTCCGCCTTCCGGGTCGTAGGCGTGCCGCTGATCGGGCCGCGTTGGAGGACATCCTCCATGCGGCTCGCACTGGCATCGGCTGGGACCGTTTACCCACCGCCCTGTCCAATGCCTTAGGTGCTACCCACTGACGGCCGTTGACCGAATGGCATGAGGCCATGAAGGCCAAATCGTCGGAGCAGGTCGGTTTCGGCGAGGGCGAGCGGCACCGATGAGCGCCCCGTGGGAGTCCTCCCTCCGCCTCGCCCACGGCCTGCACCGACGACTGCCCGAACGCGCCTCGCGACCTCATCGTCGAGGTGCGCACACCACCGATACCCCTACCTCCGCCCGACCGGCTCTGGACCCTGGACCGAGCCGCGCGCGCCGCGCGCGTCGCTCTCGGGTCGGTGGTTTTCCGCGACACCGACCAGCAGCTCACCATCGCCGGCCGGTGGACAGTGAACGGCGGGAGACTGCTCGGGCCGCTGATACTCGCTCTCGCCGCGCTGGCCATCCGCGATCGAGGCAAGCGGTAACGCATGGTCAGCTCGATGGCCTCACGGTGTACAGACCTCCGGTCGTAGCCGTGGGCCTGCACACCGAATCACTGAGCAGCGACCGCGTCCTGGCAACGGGCGCACATCTTCTCACCGCGAACGGCATCACCGACGAACGCGTGCTCACCGACAACGACGCGTGCTACCGATCCCGGCTCTGGCAAATGGGCCTACGCCCGCCTCTGCAACACCGAGACCGAACACCGAGACGCGTTCCCGCGATCGCTGCACACCTACAATCCACCGCGCCACACCGCACTCAAGGCCAGCCCCCGCCAGCCTCGTTCCGAACCGCTCAGGGCAATACAACTGGTCCTCGCAGCGAGCACCAGTTCGTGAGTCGTAACGTTTAGGCCAACCGTACGATCAAGCATGTGCCCGTCGCACCGCTTTGCTACGTTGGTCTGCTCACCCCAGCGTGGTGAGAGGCAGGTGCATCGACTTGCCCCGTCGGACGCAGTCACCACCTCCTCGAGACACGTCAACGTGGTGCCGACGTCCGCGAAAACCGTTTCGGAGCGCACCATGACAAGCAGCGACAGACCGAGAGGTCATTTTTCACCGGTACGCCCGTTGCTGGCCGGAGATGTACTCGGCGACGACGTTGTGACGGGTTTCGCCTGGCAGTCCTGTGACAACGGCGCCCCGTCGACACACTTGGACGACAAGTTGTTGCTGGTAGGCGACGAGACCCTTGACGCACCACCGGAACGACCCGTACCACAGACCTCCGAAGGAGCAGTGGCACGCGCTGCCATGCCACCAGCTGACCTGGACGACGCACGCATACGTAACGCTGTTTCTGTGGACCCGACGGTGCCGCACCGAGTGGATGCCTTGCTAGATCTCCCTGGGGCACCGTGGCAACCGGTTGCCCGGCCGCTGTTCGGCTCCGTGCACGCCACTGGCCATCGGGTCTGGCTGTCGGGCGGTGTGGTGCGCGATGTCGTCAGTGGCGTGGGCGTGCGGCAGGTCAATGACCTGGACCTGTCCGGAACAGTTCCAGCTGGGAGGTTCAGCGACATCCTGTACCAGTCCTTGCGTGCATCGCGCATGGCGGAGTTCCCGACCAGCGTGACGCCGGGATCGTTGGTGTGTGCGGTTATGCCGCCAGGATCGAGGACGCGGCTGATCGAGTACAGAGGTCTGTCCACCGCGGGTTTTCGCTTCCCCGCTGTGGGCAGTAGTCTCGACGAAGACGTTCGGGCACGTGACTTCACTTTCAACGCCCTGTTCTACGACATCTACAATCACGAGATCTTCGATCCAAGTGGTAGGGGCATCGACGATCTCCTGGCCGTTGAACGGAAGTTCGTGGCCCTCAAGGAGACTGGTGACTCCTTCGCACGCGCAGAAGTGGTCGTGCGCGCTCTCAAATTCGCCATGCGCTGGATGCAGGACAGGCCTTCGAACGTCGACGGCATCAACTCGTGGCTCTCGCATGGCGATCCTGCGCTGTGCAGAACCCTCACCAGCAAGCAGTGGCGCACGCTCGCCGAGCGCTATCGCAAGTCCGTGATGGGTTCAAAGGAGGATCAGCGGGCCTTCGCCGACCGACTCGCGGCGCCCGGCAGGGAGCTCCTCGAAAAACTGATCGGGGGCGCCAGGTGACCGCGGTGCACCGCCCGCTCAGCGCCTGGATTTCGCATCTCGACGGATCGGCGCTCGAGCCTGTGAACGACGGAGACGACCGTCACGACGCCCGAACCTTCACTTACTTCGACGAAGGATGGACTCGGATAGCCGTACGCTGGGGTAGTGCTCACGCGCTCGCGCTGATCAACGGCTCCGCGACGGTGGCGGAACTGGACAACTTCGGCCGTCCCATCTCCGCCACGCCAAGCATCGCCGCCGCGGTCGAACGCGTCGAAGAGAACTGGCCGCACGTGCATCCAGATCCGGCGGACTTCGCCGAA
Source organism: Nocardia sp. NRRL S-836 (assembly GCF_001279525.1). Lineage (GTDB taxonomy): Bacteria > Actinomycetota > Actinomycetes > Mycobacteriales > Pseudonocardiaceae > Lentzea. The sequence continues at coordinate 62,796 of NZ_LGDY01000047.1, forward strand.
GCATCCATTCCGCTGCGCTACTGGCTACTTCAGCGTCTCGACGAGGAGGGTTCACCGCCGGACGAAGCGTTCGCAGTGCTGCCATGGGAGCTGCTCGACCGTGCCGTCGCATCGCTGTTGATCACTCTCGAGAATCCGACGTCGCCGGGAGAACTGGTCGAGATGAGGCACTGGCTCACCCCGGCGGTACGCGGTCTCACCGGACCGTTGGAGCAGCTCGACCACGGGCTGAGAACCGGCGACGAGCGCATCACGCGGCTCGGCGCTTCCGGACTGCTGGACAACCTGCGACACATTCGGCTGACGCGGGTTCCTGCTGGCTCACTAGGCGCGCTGTCGAAGCTCGTATGGCGTCTCGCGACGAGCGATCCAGCGTTCGCTGAAGCGGAACGTCTGATCCAGGCTCGAATTCGCGATGCGTCAGCTCCTCGTACGACGTCGAACCGCCCTGCGGTGACGGAGATCGAGATGCGAGTGGGACGCGGAGGTAGCCTGGACGAGCTGGTAAACCTCCGCAACTGGCTGCACGCCTACGATCAGCTCGATGTGCAGGTCAGGCTTGTACGACCTCCCGCACTGTCCGGTCATCTGGGTGGTGCGGTGCAAGCCCTCGTCTTCGCCCTTTCAGGTCCTGATGTTGCGCCAGGTGGATTCGCTGTTCGGGTGTTCGCGAGGGCGCTGTCGGCCTGGGTCGCACGTCGCAGAGTCCAAGTCGAGGTGACGCTTAGGAACACCGATGGTTCAGCAAGGACGGTCGTTGTCTCCGCCGACCACGATGCAGCCGTGGCCATCCGGTCTCTCCTGATCGACGATCATGGCGCGTGAACAGGCTTTCAGGTTACCGGAACCACAGCGCACACGCGTCTTGCTCATCGGCATGTCGACCTACGACCAGGCCGACCTGCACGACCTGCCGATGGTGCCGAACAACCTCCAGGCGCTCAAAAGAGTCCTCACCGATCCAATGCTCGGCGGTTTGCTTCCCGAACACTGCAGGATCCTCCTGAACCCCGACCGCGTGCACCACCTGCTCGAAGCGATCACAGAGGCCGCCAGCGAGGCCGAGGATTTCCTGCTCGTGTACTTCGTCGGACACGGCGTTCTCGATGATGACGCGGTGTTACGTTTGGCCGTGCGGGAGACGCAAAGCGCGTATCTCAGAAGTACCGCCGTCGACCTCCTTGACGTGAAAAAGGCCATCCGTCCCAGGGCGAAGCGCAGGGTGCTGGTCTTCGACTCGTGTTACAGCGGGCAAGCCATCAAACACCTGCTCGGTCCCGTCGAACCACTCGTGCGCGCCACGAGCTTGTTCGACGGTGTCTACGTGGTCGGATCCGCCGGCGAGTACGACCCTGCAGCAGCACCCGAACACGAACGCTTCACCGTCTTCACCGGCGAACTCGTCGATCTCCTTCGCGCTGGCATATCAGAGAAACCCGCGCTGCTAACCCTGCACACGGTTTTCGCCGAGGTACAAAGACGTCTGGCCAACAAGGGGCTGCCGAAGCCCCGCCTCGGTTCCGTCGACACCGTCGGCGGGATGGCCCTCGTCCGCAACGCCGCCGCGGGTCCAGGCGAAACTGAACTCCCACCTCAGCCGGAGCAAACCCCGGCCGCGGAGACCGAGCAGGTCGTGTTCCCGGAGGCTAAAGGGCCGGGGCGTCTGCTGGCATACCTCGCCGCAGCAGCTGCCGCTGGCGGACTTCTCGAACTGCTGGACCGCGCGCAGCCGCCTCTGCAACAGGTCTCAGTCGGCGCATTCGCGGCATGCTTGTCGCTGTGGGCGTTGTGCGCCTTCTACGTTAACGTCCGCATGCCAGTCCCATATTCGTTGACGATCAACCACGATGTGCTGTCCCTGAGGGTGGGCCGAAAGCGACACCTGGTGCAGTGGGAGAACATTGACAAGGTCGAGTTGGAACGCAGACCGAACGAAAGCTTCGATCTGCGGATACGGCAGTCACGCAGTGCGATCCCAGTGCGCACCAGCAGGTGGAAGGCGGGCCCACGACCATCAGACGACGGAGACGGGTTCTACATGGCCGAGATCCGCCGTCTCCGTGCTGACGTCGAAGACGTGGAGTCCGCCTTGCAGCGCTTCGGTGGCGCAATGTGGCACCGCTGTCCAGACATCCCCACGACTCCCACACCAGTCAGGTTGCACGGAACCCACTTCGCAACGAAACCGCACCTTTTGACAGCGCTCGGGATCTTGCTGCTTCTGGTCGGCCTGTCCCCGTTCGCAGCGCTGGCCACGCATCCGAGCCCGTGGGTCGTGGTGCCGCTCTCACTGATCTCACTGCCCTGGTGTCTTCCCGGCGTGCTCGTCCTGCGCGCCGCACGCCGACCCGCCACGCTGGAACTAAGCACAGCCGGCCTGCGGTATCGCCGAGGCGCACACGTTTTGCGACTGGACTGGGCCGATATCGATCTGATCACGGCGATCGGGCGCCTCGGACCCGGCTTCGGACCAAAGTTCCTCTACGTGCGCCGACGCGGATCGGTCGACGGCGGCGGTGAGCTGCTGTGCGACGTCTTCTCTTTGTGTACCAGCAAAGACTCTATCGTCAAGGCGATCACCACCATTGCGGGCGATCGGTGGCAACCCGGCTTCCGTCTGGACACCGAGATTCGCCGGGACCAGAACGGCACGATCTTCGGAGGCAGAACAGCCTCTACGCAAACCGCACTCGCCGCTGCGCTCGCGACGGCCGTCTCGACGACGTTACTCTCGGCGCTTCCCTTTCAGGAACACCAGCAGAACAGCAGTGCGCTTTGGGTGCCAGCCTGGCTTTTCAGCAACTTCCTGCTGCTGGCGAGTTTGGCTGCCTGTTTACTCCTGGTGCGTTCCAGGTGCACCCTCACGCTGGATCCCACCGGTATCGCAGTCCAGAAAGGACGGCGGACCGCGAAGCTGCCTTGGGAGCGGATCAGACACGTCCGAGTGATGAAGATGCAGAAGGTCGTCCGTCAGAAGCATCGCAGTCCTCAGGTGACTACGGTGCACGCAATCCAGGTCTCACTTACTTCCAACCAGGAGAAGGCACCCGCGTCGTGGCTATTCGCACCGTGTTTCAGGCGCGTCAACGATATTTTGATGGTCTGTCCGGTCGACGCGCTTTCCTTCCACCTCAATGCATCGGCGTCCGCGCTCGATGCAGAACTTGCCAAGTTCGCCGGACCGCAGCGGTGGCTGCCTCCGGTCACGCACGACAGGACATGACGGTGGCCGGGCGCATCGACCGCGTCATCGCCGCGTCACCGTGGGAGCACGGCCACCCAGCAGGTGAGTGTGTTGCGGCCTCACTGGTCCAGTTGCTGGATCCTTACTGCGGTCAGGTCACCGACTGCGGCCATGTGGCTGTGGCACAACGACGCCGCCTCGTCTCGCGCCGCCGCAGGCAGGAACGACGATCGCCCCGCCGAGGTCTTGCTGTCACCGCAGCGATGACCCTGCAGTAGGCCTACCCACTCGACGGCATCACGCAGTCACGCGCCACCACGGTCGGCTCCTGAGTGCGGGCCTTCGAGCGCCTTCGTACCTCAGCACCCGGATTGCCTCGTTGGTACGGCCGCGGTGAGGCTACCGAAGACCTGCCAACCGTGTTGAACCACGCGTCGAGCACGTCGCCCCGCAGAGTTGATCAACCCCGCCACGCTCACGATCAGCGGGTGTTCGAGGTCGGTGAGCGGGCTTCTCTTGAATGGAAGTGGTGTGTTCATGGGTTTCCGAGGTCCGGTGCCGAAGCGAAGCGATCGGCCCGTGCGGCGGAACAATGACGGTGCATCAGCAACGGAGAAGGCGACCGGGAAGGTGACCGCGCTGGGTGCAGTTTCCGCGCCTGCGCTGGGGATCAAGAATGCGCACCCGCTGAGGGTCGGCTTCTACAACTCGCTGCGCGAGTCCGCGCAGGCGATGCCAGCGCGGTGGCCGTAGCGGGCCGACGTCGGGCACTACCTCACCAGCCGCCGCACACCGGGAACCAGGCGCCGTGCTCGGCGCCTTGCGGCGGGTGTGCGACGCGGACAGCAGCAGCCCGACGGTAATTTCGGCGGGTAGTCGGCGTCACCGCCAGGTACTACTGCGGCGCGCCGGGGGTCATGTTCGACTACATCACGACGAGAATGATCTCGCTTCGACTTGTTGTACCCGGGTGACCCGCGGAGGGTGATGTGACACGGCCTGCTGAGGGTGAACGGTCCGCCGTGGTCGGGTTCGGTGGACAGTTCGAGCTGGCTGCGCATGTCGTGCTCGCCAAGCTCCGCACGCTTGAGTGGATCCGCGTGGCCGATCCTGCCGCGGGAGTCGCGGACGACTTCCAGTTCAAATCCAGCCAGCGCCGGCATGCGCTGCAGGTGAAGTGGTCGCAGTTGCCGGGCTCGTTCACCTGGAGCGACCTGACCGTGGGTGAGAAGGCAAAGAGGGACAAGAAGGCCGAGCCGGGGCTGTTCGCCAAACTCGCCGAGGCGTGGCAGCGGCTGCGCGCGACGTCGACAGCCCCGCTCACGATTTACCTGTGCAGCAACAATCACCCGTCGAATGCGAAGGCGACCGGCAAGTCACCCATCGCGAGCGCCACCGCGCCGGGACCGCTTAGCTTCGCCGCGTTCCTCCACCAGGCCTACCGGCCCGCCCGAGAGGCGATCGAGTCGGGTGTCGCCAAGTGGACCGACCTCGCGCTGCTGCCGGAGATCGAACAGTGGTCTGCGGTGTGGGATGCGCTGCGCGAGCTGAGCGGCCTGGCCGACGACGACTTCGTCTTGTTCGTCGGTGACCTGGACCTGGTCTTTGGGTTGCAGCTCGCGAACCCGTTGCAGCGGCCCGATCCCGCACCGGTGGACCTGGATGTCGAGCATCTAGCCTCGACGCTGCAGAAGCTCGTGGCCGATCCGGCACGTCCGGTCGAGCTGACGCGTGAGCAGCTGCTGGACCGGCTCGGCTGGGCTGACCGGCTCCAGTACCGGCACAGGCACCTCTTCCCGGTTCCGGTGGCGTATGCGCGGAATGAGGCTGCTCGGGAGGCTCTGGAGTCGGCACTCGGCGAGGTGTGGGGCGGTTACCTGGCATTGGTAGGGCCTGCCGGCTCCGGCAAGTCGACCTTGCTCGCGACGATCAACTTTCCGGGCCTCGTGGTGCGCTACTACGCGTTCGTGCCGGACGCGCCCGACCCCCTGAGCGGCCGGGGTGAGGCCGACAGTTTCCTCCACGACCTGTCCCTGGGGCTGGAGGAGAGCGGTTTGTATCGCACCGGGGTCGGCAACGACCTGCGCAGTCGCCAGGCCGTCCTGCTCGACCTGCTCGACCGGGCCGGACGTAGGTGGGCGACTCGTGGCGAGGCGACCGTCATCGTCCTCGACGGGCTTGACCACGTCCCCCGCGAACAGCGGCCCAGCCGTTCCATGTTGGAGGAGCTGCCCGCGCCCGCGGCGCTGCCTGACGGCGTGTTCGTCGTCCTCGGTACCCAGACGGTGGCCGTGGTCCCGGACGCCGTGCAGGCGGTGCTGGCCGATGAGCACCGGACCGTCGTGCTGCCACCGCTGGCATCCGCTGAGGTGGAGCAGATGAGATGTTCCGCCGTGTCATCACGCTCGCGGCTCGGGCGGGCGGGGCCGACGAGCTGTCGCGGCTGCTCACGCCGAGTTCAACAAGGCGCAGTTCGCCGGCGACGCCAGGTTCAGCGAGGCGCAGTCGCCGGCCGCGCCGGATCCTACAGGGCCCAGTTCGCCAGCGTCGCCGAGTTCGGCGAAGCGCGGTTCTCCAGCATCGCCAACTTCGGCGTGGCTCAGTTCGCCAGCGTCGCCGAGTTCAGCGAGGCTCGGTTCGCCGGGGACGCCGAGTTCAACGAGGCCCGGTTCGACGGCAACGCCAGGTTCGACCAGGCTCAGTTCGACGCCGCCTGGTTTAACAAGGCGCAGTTCAGCCACACGGCCCCATACGAAGTTAAGCCCTACCTACGTCCCAGTAGCAACACCCCACAACAAGCCCCGTCCGACAACCCCGACCCCTCCGCCTAGGTCTGCACGGCCGCCCGCTGCACATCCAGGTCTAGAAGCCGCAGATCAGCGGCTTCTGCGGTGCGCGGTTCCCGTCGTACAAGGGGGCGGCGCCATCACGTCGGGCGCTGGTGGACGGCGACGACAGGCGGTCTGCTGGGCTACGAGTTGTGGTTGGAGCGGGACCGGCTGGTCCTGCGGACTTCGATCCCGAGTAGTCGACATCGCCTCCCAGCCGGGTGCGTTCGAGGGTTGGTGTTCGTCCGTTCGGGTGGTGACGTCTCAATATCCCAGGCTGGACGGGGTGATCGTCCGATAGCGTCGGTCTTCCAGGCGGTGGTGCCGGGGGTGGGGCATGACGGTCGAGGACCAGCACGAAGACGACATCGGCGAGGCGGGTCCGCTGGGTGAGCAGCCACCTGTCGTCGAGGTGCAGAACACGGTGGTCGCGACCTCGGTGTCGAGCGTGGTGCAGGCCCACACGGTTACCGGCGGCGTCCACCACCATCACCCTGCTGTTCCGGGGTGGCCGGTGCCGCGGCAGTTGCCCGCCGTCCCCTCGGGGTTCGTCGGCCGCGCCGCCGAGCTCGACCAACTGACCGCGGCCCTGGCCCGCTCGGCAGAGGTGTTGGTGGTGTCGGCGATCGGCGGGGCCGGGGGCATCGGCAAGACCTGGCTCGCCCTGGCGTGGGCGTATCGGCACCTGGAGCGGTTTTCCGACGGGCAGCTGTTCGTGGACCTGCACGGCTTCAGCCCCGCCGGCGACCCGGTGGAGCCGGCGGTGGCGGTGCGCGGGTTCCTCGACGCCCTGGGCGTCGAGGCGAACCGCATCCCCGCCGACCTGGACGCCCAAGCCGCGCTCTACCGCAGCCTGGTGGCCGGGCGGCGGATGCTCATCGTGCTGGACAACGCCGCCACCAGCGAGCAGGTCGTGCCACTGCTGCCCGGCTCGCCGTCCTGCACGGTGCTGGTCACCGGTCGTCACCGGCTGGCCTCGCTGATCGACCGGCACGGCGCCCGACATCTGCCCTTGGACGTCCTGTCCCGGGAGGAGGCGCGCGGCCTGCTGGCCGCCCGCCTGGGCGCGGACCGTGTCGCCGCCGAGCCCGAGGCGATGGAGAAGTTGATCGGCTTGTGCGGGGGCCACCCGCTGGCGTTGTCGATCATCGCGCGCACCGCCGAGCCCCACCCCGATGTCGCGTTGGCCGAGGCCGCCGCCGAACTGCGCGATCTCGGGCTGGAGGCGCTCGACCACGACACCGACCCCGCCGCCAGCCTGCCCACGGTGCTGTCCTGGTCTCTGCGCCACCTCATCGACACCCAACGCACGGTGTTCGCGTTGCTGGGCATCGCCCCCGGCCCGGACACCACCCCGCCAGCCGCCGCCGCTCTCACCGGTGTGCCCGACCGCCTCGCCCGCAGGACGCTGAGCGTGCTGGAGAACGCCTCGCTGCTGGAACGGCGGCCGGGCGGCCGGTACGTGATGCACGACCTGGTCCGCCGCTACGCCGCGGACACCGCCTACACCACCCTGTCCGCACACATGCGGGAAGCGGCCCTGACGCGCCTGGAAGATTTCCACCTGCACACCGCCCACGCCGCAGATCGCCTCCTGCACCCCCACGACACGCTCGTGCGGCCCGAGCCGCCCGCGCCCGGCGTGCACCCGCACCCGCTGCCCGACGCCGCCGCGGCGGCGTCCTGGCTGGAGGCCGAGCATGCCACCCTGCTGGCCACCCAGCGCAGCGCCGCCGCCCTCGGCCACCACCACACCGTCTGGCACCTGGCCTGGAACCTGACCAGCTTTCACCAGCGGCGAGGACACCTGCGCGATGAGGTCACCATGTGGCAGGTCGCACTGGACGCTGCGGACCACCTGCCCGACGCCGCCACCCGCGGCCGCACTCACCGGCTCCTCGGCCTCGCCTGCTCCCGGCTGGACCGACACGAACAGGCCACCACCCACCTGGAACAGGCCCTCGACCTGGCCCTGCGCCACCACAATCCCGCCGACCAGACCCTCACCCACCGGGTGCTCGCGGCCGTCTGGGGACGACGGGGGGACGATCGGCAGGCCCTGGAGCACGCCCACCACGCCCTCTGCCTCGGCCGCGCCCTCGACCTGCCGGTGTTGGAAGCCGACGCGCTCAACGAGGTGGGCTGGTACGCCGCGCGCCTGGGCCGGTTCGACACCGCCCGCGAGCACTGCCAGGCCGCCCTCACCCTGCACCGACACCACCACAGCCCCGGTGGCGAGGCGGGCGCTCTGGACAGCCTGGGCTACATCGCCCACCACACCGGCGACCACCAGCAGGCCCTCGGCCACTACCACCACGCCCTCACCCTGCGCCGCGGCCTCGGCGACGCCTACCTGGTCGCGGACACCCTCGAACACGTGGGACACCCTCACGCCGCCCTCGGACAACACGAGCGGGCCCGCACGGTATGGCGGGAGGCACTGGAGCTGTACCGGGACCAAGGCCGCGACGATGACGCCGAACGCGTCCAACAACAACTCGACGACCTCGACACCCATGATGCCGACCCACCATCCCAGGGCGTCGAAACGGCCAACTAGATCCGGACAACGGCAGGGATGGACGCGCCGGTCTACCTTGCGGGCCGCAGGTCAGCGAGCTGATGCTCCGCCAGATTCGTGTGGAACGGACAATGTCCTGTTCGCACGGAGGTGGCGGTTCGGACCTAGTTGGCGGAGGTAGTGGCAGAGTTCGGGGGGTATACGGCGGCCGGTGCCTGCGTCACCAAGATCAGCCGGGAGCAATGCTCGGCGTGCTCGATCTGAAGCTCGTCGGGCGCCAGCTCGGAGCCGTCCACCAGGCGCGCCAAGTACGGGCGTTCGGCCCTGGTCAGAGACATGGCGCGCGATGATTGTCTGACGAGCAGAAGACGCGAAGGGGCGAGCTGGTGGCGCCCGGTCCTGGTGATGGTGCTGCCGGTGTTAGTCAGCGCGGCGGCTGCGATGGTGGTGCTGTGCACCGAGCTGGCCCCAACACCGCGCCCGACCGGCTCGACACCGTGCGCACCGGGCTGGCCGTCGCCGCCGGGATCGGCGCGCTGATCATCCTGGCACTGGCACTACGCCGCCAGCAGGCCACAGAGCACGACGCCACCGAGCGGCGCTTGACCGAGCTGTATGTCAAGGCCGTCGAACAGCTCGGGTCGGACAAGGCCGCCGTGCGTCACGGCGGGCTTTACGCCCTGGAAAGGGTCGCTCAAGACAATCCCGGCCACCGCCCGCCCGGAAAAGCCCAGGGCAGCTCCCGCACACCAGCACGATCGGCGACACCGCTCCCACGTTGCCCGGCATGAGCACCTGGGACCTGGTGTGTGCGGACCTGTGGGGTACCGGCATCAGCCTGGGCACCCATGCCATCGAGCTCGTCCGCGACCACCTCGCTACCCTCGACGCACTTCCCGTCGCCGCCCTCGCCCATGTTCCGCACGGCACCCACGTGCTCGTCGGCGGCGCCCTCACCCACCGCCAGCGCCCACCGGCCGCCGGTGGAGTGACGTTCCTGAACCTCGAGGACGAGACCGGCATGCTCAGCGTCATCGTCAGCCCCGGCGCGTGGAACCGCTACGGCAAGATCGCCCAGCGCAGCTCCGCCCTGCTCGTCCGCGGAATCCTCGAGCGTGACCGCGGCTCGATCAACATGCTCGCCGACTGGATCGACCAGTTCACCTTCGCGGGCTGACGGTGAAGCATAGTGCTCAGCAGGCTCACTGGCCTTGCAGGTCTCAACCCTCGCTGCACTTCCTCAAAAAAGACCGCACCTGATCTGCACTTGTGCAGCCGATATGAGACCCGGCCATCAGGGTGGAGTCGGTCACGGCGGCTCAGCCATCGAGGCTGCCGCGCCGATGGCGATGGCGCGGCTCCGTACACGTGACAGGTTTCGCCGCGAAACCTGAAGCGACCGCCGATCCGGTTCCGGAATTGATCGCGCTGGATGAGCCTCGACAGTTCCCTGACCTACTAGAGCGGTGTAGGTGACTGGACAGCGCAGCGGTCACCTGCCTTACCGAATTCCGTCGAATCAATCACGCCATAACCAGTTCAACCAAAAGTGCTCCCAGTGAATGACTTCAGGAACAGGGACCAATCGCCCCCAAAAGGCGTCGTCCTTAGTCATGGTCCAGCCTCTCGGCCACGTGTTCCGAGACGGGTCCAGACCAAACGCAGAGACCAGAGTCCCATGGCACGTAGCTGGTTGTGATGTAAAAGTCGCAAGGAACCCGCTCGTGTCAAAGAACTTAGCGCCGTCGAAATTGGCGTCATCGTTGAATGTCGCACCATCGAACCCCGCATGCCTGCGGAACGTCGCGCCCCGGAAACTCGCCTTGGCGATGAATTTCGCGCCAAGAAACATGGTCGAGCCTTCGAATGCCGTGTCGCCAAACTTGGCTTCATAGGCGAACTCCGCACCGTGAAATCTTGCCCAGGATTCGAAAGTCACGCCCTCAAAAGAGGCGTAGCCGGTAAAGGTCGCGTCATCGAACGTGGCGCCACCTTTGAAGACTGCGCCTTCGAACCAGGCATTACGAATGAACAACACACGTTTTGCACGAATGTTCGGTATGCGGCAACCGCCCAAGTCGAAGTCGATCAGGGTTGCTCCGGTGAGGTTGAGCTCGGGAATTTCAGGCCAGAAGTCACGAGACTCACCGTCGTCATCCGGACGTGGGCGTAGGTGCTTGAGGAGGAGGCTCTGCACGGTGAGTCGGACGTCGAGTTCCAGGCCTGCCTCGAAGTGCGCGGCCAAAGGGTCGGGTGGTGTGGCGGTGGTAGCAACGCCTGGAGGCCGTATGCCGATGCGTCGGATGGAGTTGCGCAGAAGCGGGCGGGGCACACCTGCAGGGTGACGTGCGGCCACCAGGGTTGCTCGTGGCGATGTTGTTGCCGATGGCGGGCTGTAGGGCTGGCGTAGGTAGGCGCACCAGATGTTGGCGATCGTAGGACGCTGGTCGGGGTTGTCCTGGCCGAGGCGTTCCAACGCGTAGAGCCCGCCGAGCCGCACCGCCACCGTCGTTGAGCCGAGTTGCTCCACGGCTTTGGTGTAGAGCTCGGTGACCCGGCGGGCCCTCGCATCGTCCTCGGTGTGCGCTTGCGCGTGCAGCTGGGCGCGCAGGTCGCGCTCGGCGGTCATCTGGCGGCGCACCGCGAGGTACAGAGCGAAAAGCGCGACCCCGCCTGCGACCGCGCTTAACGCGATCTTCACCGCGTCCAGCTTTGCGGTCACGACGTCTTTGCCGCTGATCGCCGCGTTCGGGTCCGTCCTCAGCGCGGCGGCGCGTTCCAGCCAATCCAGTGTGAACCACAAAGTCCCACCAACCGCGAGCACCAAGATGACCAGTCCCAGAGCCGCGACGTGCCACGACGGCCCTGGCACCCGCCACGACACCCAGTCGCGATCCCGACGGGCGACGAGCCGATCGTTCGGATTCGGCCGCCGCTGGGACGAGCGGCGCCAAGTCAGCAGGTGATACCAGCGGGAACGTTCAGGTTCGGAGACGGTCATGCCTCTACGTCGTCGAAAAGTCGCGGTCTGCAACGCGGGCGTGCCCACGGCACCTAAGGAAGTGACATTAGACTGAGAGTGATCATGCACATCGCTGTGGGACAAAGGCGCAGCGTTTGCACCCGCCCCCGGTGTGCAGCAAAGGATTTACCCGCAACATGACACCCTCGGCCAGTCCGCGGTCGATGAGGTCGTGGGTGACCTGCGTGAAGTCTTGAGCGGTGCACCAGCCGGGGGAGGCGAGCTTTTCGGCAAGCTGGTCAGCTTCGCGCTCATCCCGTGATTGACGTGCAGCCGGACGAGCACCGCCAGGTGAAGCGCTGTCGGCACCGACCGGTCGAACAGCGCCGCAGTATAAGGCACGTACCCCGTCAGCTGCGGATCGAAGGGTCGGACCGCGCAGAGCTCCGCCAACTCATTCCTCCTGCAAGACGTCTGTAGCCAACTTTTGCTACGACCCGCCAGTCAACAGCGGCAGCGCCCTGCGCATCGCCCAGGACGTTGCTCATCGGAGCCGGCGCCACGCCGCCGAGTATGTGGTGGGGTGCCGCACGTGCAGCACCCCCTACGGCTCGGGCCTATCGTGATGACTGTCCGGTTTGATCGGTGCGCCGCGCTACCGCGGTGCCGTGTCCCGTCCCACGGCTGAAGCGATTCCAGCTGCGCACCGAGACGCGTCCGTTGCACCACGGCGAGTTCGCGCCACACATGTAGCGCCCTGGCAGTGGTCTCGCCCGCCAGAGCAATCCGCTCGTCGCGGTCTCTTGCGAGCAACTCGCGATCATGTGCAGACACGGTGACGGGCCGGCCGCGTTGAATGCAGTACTGGAGGATCACGCCTCGGCGCAACCACGATCGCAGGATTGGCAGTGCATACGCGACAAGCTCACCGGCAAGCATCTCCTACTTCGGTCCTTTGAAACCGTCTCGCGCCAGCTGCTCGACGAGCTTCGCGTCCTCGCAGCGGCGCATCCGGCTCCGGTTCGGCGGAGCCGCCGTCACCGATGACCGCGGGCTCACCACCGATCTCGACGGCCATCACGAGTGTGCTGATCGAGGCGAGCGAGGGTGAATGGGACCGGCTCGCCATACTGCTCGATCAGCTCGAGCAGCAGGCTCGAGACCGTGGCCCCCCGTGAACTCATCGAATGCCTGTTCTTCGGCGACTGCGGCCGCACTGAATCCTGAGCCGCCTCCATGGCCGGACGCGTCGAGGTGGCAGACGACGAGCCGGAACACCGGGATCGAAGATCAGGCCGAGCGGATCGACGCCCAACCACACCCAAGCAACAGGCCCTTTCACTCACTGCAAGCCACTGACCAGGGCTTATCATGTCCCCCTGGTTCATCAGCGGTCCGCACTACGAGAAGAGCACGACAGCGTTCGTCGCGTGAACGAGCCGCACGAGTCCAGGCCTCGCAATCCCCACACTCTCGGTGCAGATTTCGGCCCCTTCTATACCCCCTAGCGGGTGATGCACTGAACGCTCTTGATATTACACCCCGGTTGACCTGCGCTTTTCTGGCAAGATGATGGCGACCGGGATCACCCGAATGGCCGCATAGTCGGACTGCGCTATCGAAAGTGGCCGGCAAGGATTCCCGGCGCGGCGTGCAGTAACGCACGTAGGCTGACCTGCGGATTTCATGCTTGGCGATGTTGATATCCCGAATAAGGATAGGCCTGACCGATCATCCACTTACCGCCTGGCGCACCGCGTTCGTTTCTCGTCGTGTGATCGGCCAGTGGTCGGCTTACATCGCCATAGGGTTCGAGGTACCGCGCCGCAGGTACGGACATGCGACCGGGCGGCACCCGAAGTGGGGGCCGCCCGTTGCGGATCACGCGGACGTCGAACGTGCGTCCAGCAGCCCGGTGTCCATCGCCTCACCGCCGCGGTGATCCAGCAGTTCTCGCGAGGCGGCTGTTGCTGTGCAGGCTGGCAGCCGTCTCGCGCGCTCGAACCGAATCCGTTGACGGGAAGGACGTGCAAGTGACGATAAGACGAGCACGGCGAACGACGCCATCCCCACGCAAGGCGTTGTGCGACGACCAAGCACCGACGTGCGCCGAACAGCACTCGACACTGATCAGCGTGACTGGTCGAATGCTGACTAGCTGGCCTGATACCGCGCGATTCCTGCTGGTACTGGCCGTGTTCGTCACATTGGTCGGCGGCCTGTTGTGGCTGGTGCCGCGCGGTGGCGCACGACCTGGTCACGATGAGCCCTCGTCCGGACGTCCTGGAATGTGCCGTGACCCGTCACGCGGACGCGGCGCGCGAGGCAGTCGCCGAGACATTGCTGATGAGTGGACTGGTCGTGTCTCGCGGCAAAGGCCTGGTGTTCCGGCACCGCACGATCGAGGAGTACCTGGCCGCGTGCCACGTTCTGGCCACCCATCCCGATCCGGTGAAGCTGCTGGAACCGGGCCAGCGCGAGTGGCCAGACCATGGCATGAAGGTGTTCCTGGCAGCCCAGCTCATCCAGTCGGGTACAGATATCCGCAGACAGCTGAACAGGACGACATGGCCACTGTTGCGGGCCTGGCACCTGGGGTTCGTCCCGGCGCTGGTCCGGCACGGCGCGAACGTCGACGACAAGGTCCTGCGGCGGACCGTTCGGGTGCTCTCGCGGATCGTCCGGGTGCCTTCTACCGGCAAGGAGTGGCTCCAGCACGTCCAGTGGCTGCACGAGATTGACCATGTCGCCACCGCGGACGTGCTCAGGTCGATGATCGCACAGAAGGAGAAGTTCGACGCGAACCGGTTGTTCGAGGCCGTTCGCTACCTGATCGGCATGGACGCACATGCCAGTCTCAGGGACATCCTCGCTTATCTGTCCAGTCCAGACATCCGGAAGATCGACCGGACTGGGGTGGCAAAGGCCCTCCACGAGACGGACCCGGAGCTGAACATCCGGATCTTCACCGAACTTGCCACCGTTCCGGAGCTCCAGGCGTCCGCGATCAGCATCACGACTGCGCACGACCCGGCTGCCGGGTTCGCGCTGTGGAGCCGCAAAGCACTGCACTCCAGCGAGAAGAGCCCTGGTGAGCAACAACACGAGTTCGCTGTGTATCTCGTCGACCAGGCTGGCCACGACCCGGCGATCCTGTTGGATACGGCAAGGCGTCGCGACGTGCCCGAGCGCAGCCGTGTGCTCGCGGCGCTGCGCAACCACGTCGAGCAACCTCAGCGCTCGATGGAGGTGCTGGAGGACGTGATCGAGTGTCAACGTGGGCTGACAAGCATCAGGTATCTGCGGATGATCTCGGAGTCCTGCGGTGTGGCGGCCCTCGTCAGCGCCGCTCTGGACTCCCGGGAAGCCGACAACTTCCGGCTCACCATGGCGAAGGAGCTGCCCGGTCCCGAGGCTCTCGACGTGTACGACCGACTCATCGACGACAGGTCATTCGGCTCCGGCAGTAAGTTGGAGGTCGCACGGCTCCTCCACCTGTCCCATCCCGCACGCGGCCACAACGCGTTCGAACGGATTGCGGACCAAAGCCACATCGACGCCGGAATAAGGCTGAAGGCGTTGCGCTCGAACGATCACGAAGCCTGCTACCGCGCCTGCGAGGAGATCGTTCACGACCGCGGCGTCGCCCTGCCCGTCCGCGTGAGAGCCGCGATCAAGGCAAGATTCTCGTTGCCTGACAAGAAGAACGCGCTCTTGGAGATCCTCTTGCGGGAGGAATGTGGTGACGCGGTGGAGCCGTCCTTCGACAAGCTGCTGTACTTCGGAGACTCGGGGCGCCGACTGCGCAAGGTGGTGCGGTCCACTCTGCCGGTGACCTACCGTCTGGCCGCGGCCGAGCTCCTCCCCACAACCGACGCCGGCCAGGCAGATGCGTACCGGGCGATCGCCGACGACACCCAGCTTGACGACCGCGTCCGCGAGGAGGCACGACGAGAGATCTACCGGACGTTGTGGGGCTGAGCTGAGGTTACGATCACGGGCCACGTGTGGACTGTCCGCTCGCACCGAGCAGCAGTCCACGCCCGCCGAACGCACCCGTGTGTCGCACAGCGCCGGCGAGCCGCCGGATGCCGGTGGTGCTCCAGAACGCCCGCGCGCTGTGCTCAGCGGCTTATGACGTCCGTCAGTAGGTCTCGAATGGTTGCCACTGCACGGATTCCGGCCGTACGCCGGTCTGCGCGAACTCGAGCAGTGCGGCCCGCGCCAGCTCTACCGGAATAATCGCGTTGCGCGGAAACTCGGTGTCGTTAGCCGCGTCCACGTACAGAGTCGGCACGTCCGCAGGTGCGACGTTCTCGGAGCAGGTCACCCATGCCCGACGTTCGAGCGTGACGTCAAGGCCGCGTTCTTCCGGGAAGCTGACGTCCACATCGAACGACGGCGCCTGGCCGACGTTACGCATGACCATCAGCTCGATTTGAAGGCCCGTCGGGCGCGACTCCTCCGGCAGGTTCTCCCTCACCCAGTGCTTGACCATGCGCACCGCCCGTTGCGCGTCCTGCGGTCCGAAGTAGTGCAGCGCGACATGCTCACCGGTCGGTGAGACGTCCAGTTTGAACATCCGGTCAGGGATCTTCGCGGGGCCGAACCTCGGCAGCTCTCGCGCCGCGATCTGCGTCGGGTGTGGCTGTCGTTCCTCAAGGATCGCGGCCAGTGCCCGCTCGAGGTCGGATTCGGTACGGACCTCGACCGGCTCCGTGGCGCGGTTCGCGCCGTTGTAGAAGTAGAAGTCCAGCGTGTAACTCACCGCGCATCCCTTCCCTGGAACACGTGCGAACCTACCGGATCGTGCACGATCAGCCTCTGACCTGGTTGAAGGATGTACGGCAGCGTCGCTCGGCAGCCCAGCATGCCTTCGCACACCTCCTTGTTCACGACCAGTTCGACCAGGTTGATGCCCGACTGGCGCATCCGCCAGGCGACCTTGGCCTCGACGTGTTTGGTCACCTCCGCCTTCTGGCCAGGCCACAGCACACCCTGGACGGCCAGATGGTCGTTGATGCGGTCGTGTTCGCCGTCGGCTTCCCTGCCGCTCTGCACCACGTCTGACTGCCCGTCGGCATCCCGCCAGATGCCGCTGGTCTTGTAGTCCGGCAGCTGCGATCGCGCCCAGGCAACCCAAGCATGGCTCTTGCCCAGGCCACCACCCCGGCTCCCGGCGCCCGCACCAGCTCCGCCGCCACCGCGTCCACTGGTGTCAGTACCACCCCCGCCGCTCCCACCGGAGTTCGGCGGGTCGGTCGACGCGAATGCACCACGTATCCGGGCAACTCCCTCGAGCGCTGTCCGAAGCACATTGATCAGCTTCTGCGCGCCCGACCGCACCTGCTCAAGCTGAGCGAGCACCACCGCGGCATCATCCTCAGCCGTGCCCGCGGACGCAGACTTGACCAGGGCCTGAGCATCACCGGCCAACTCGCAGACCTGCTGCAACATCGCGATGGCCTGGCCAGCCTTCTCCCCCACTCGGTCCAGCTGCGCCACGACCTCCGCGAACGTAACCACACCGGCCCCTTCCCCGACGTGGCCCGATCCTGGCACGGGGTACCGGCAATCAGCTGAGCCACAGCACAGCCGCATGGATATGACCGTGCTGCTCGGACCCCAGACTTCACCTCGTCACCGTCCAAGGCGCCTGCGTGACCGCCGCTGACCTAGCTGTGCTCGGGCGGCATGGTCGAGGTCGAGGTCGAGGACCGCATCCTCGCCGTGCGGTGGGAGGTACGGCGAGGTTGCGGTGCACCTGTGCGGCCTGCTCGGGCTGCCGGCCTCCACGATCGGACGGATCCTGCACCGCCGCGGTGAGCCCGCACTGGCCGCGGCCGATCCGATCACCGGCTTGCCGATCCTTCGCCACCACACCGGCATCCGCTACGAACGACCTCGGCCCGGCGACCTGCTGCACGTCGACGTCAGGAAACTCGACCGCGTGCCCGACGGCGGCGGCACATATGTTCAGCTCACCGGCGCTGTCGGCGCCACGTTCGGCTACACCGGGCAATGGCAGCGCGTCGAGCACGTCGCCCCGCACAGTTGATCAACCTCGCCACGCGCACGATCAGCGGGGTGTCCGGGGTCGAGTGAGAGGGGCTTCTCTTGGGTCCCTGTCCCAGTGCGCGGTCTACGCATCACTCGATAGGTCGCACGTTCGACGCATGCGAGCGGGCACGGTGCAGGGCGGTGACCGCCCCTTCCGTTCCCGCCGCCACCTCCCGCTCCAGTTCGTTGGTCTGCCCCGATTCGGCCAGAAGCTCCACCAAACGGGCGGCGGCGTACCCGTCGCCGCTGTCGGCGCGGGTGCGTAGCTCCTTCACCTGCCCTTGTCGGGCCAGAAGGTGTGCCATCGGAGCGGCGGCGACCCGGTCACCCCTGTCGACGCGGGGCCGCAGCAGTTCGATGGCGGCCTCGGCCTGCCCTCCATTGGCCAGCAAATTCACCAATCGGAAGAGGGCGTACCGATCGCCGCTGTCGACGCGGGCACGCAACACCTCCACCTGTCCCTGTTCGACCAGCAGGTCCACCATCCGGATGGCGGCGAGCTCGTCGCCGCTGGCGGCGCGGGCACGCAACTCCTCCAGCTGACCCTGCCTGGCCAGCACATCCACCATCCGGACGGCGGCGTACCGATCGCCGTTGTCGGCGCGGGCACGCAGCTCCTCGAGCTGGCCCTGTCTGGCCAGCAGGTCCACCATCCGGATGGCGGCGTCCTGGTCGCCGCGGTCGGCAGGGGGGCGCAGCAGTTCGATGGCGGTCTCGACCTGCCCGCCTTCGACCATCAGGTCCACCAACCGGAAGACGGAGGGCCGGTCGCCGCTGGCGGCGCGGGCACGCAACACCTCCACCTGCCTGTGTCCCGGATCGGTGTACGGGTCGGCACGAGGGCGCAGCAGTTCGGAAGTGGTCTCAACCTGCCCTTGTGCGGCCAGCAGGTGCCTCAACCGCAATTCGGCGTACTGGTCGCCGAGGTTGGCGCGGGCACGCAACACCTCCACTTCCACCGCCCCCTGCTTGACCAACAGCTCCACCAATTGCTCGGAGGCATCCCGGTCGCCGAGGTCGGCGCGGAAACGCAACGCGTTCACCGGCGCCTGCTGGACCATCAGGTCCACCAACCAGAAGACGGTGTACTGGTCGCCGCTGGTGGCGACGGCACGCAACACCTCCGTCTGCCCCTGGGCGAACAGCATTGTCGCCAACTCGAAAGCGGCCTCGTCGCTACCGCTGTCGATGAGCTGTTGGTAGAGGCTGACGGCTACGTGTTCGCGGCCGCGGCGTGCGGCGTTGTGGGCGAGACGGTCGGTGTCGTCGGGATGGTGGTGGCGGATCAGAGCGTGCCAGGCGGTGTCGGGGAGATCTTCGGTGCGGCGGACGCGCAAGGCGTGCTGGTGCAGGTAGTCGGCGACCCGGTAGCCGGCGATGCGTCCCATCTCGGCGGCGACGGGGATGAGGGCGGCGGTGGCGCCGTGCAGCAACGTAGTCGCGTGGTCCAGGGCGCCGTCGAGCCAGTCCGCGGGTGCGGTGGCCACCTGCCGCTCGCTGAGGTAGCCGGGTACGGCGTCAGTAAGGTACTCGCGGGTCAGGGGTGCGTGAGCGCCGACCCGGCGGGCGTCCAGTGCGGCGGTGATGACCGCTTTGGCGTAGGCGGGTGCCTGTTTCCAGTGGCGGATCAGTTCCGGGCCGGCGGCCATCACCTGGGTGAAGCCGGCATCCGGGGTGTCGAGCGCGACCCGGATCCGGCGATCGGTACCGGCGAGATCCTCCGCGCGGCGCCGCTCGTCGGCGCTGAACGCACCGGACACGTCGAGCACGTCGGCCAGGCCAAGCAGCCGCCGGTCGTTGGCATACGGGTCCGGCCGATCACGGCCTGGCAGTGCCACGCGTTTGCTGCGTTCCTCGGGCCAGCACGTCGCGGCCAGCACCACCCCCGCCTCGATCAGGTCGCGGACCAGTCCCGCCGGCACGCCCCCGGCGAAGTCGAGGTAGTCCTGCAGCTCGTCGAGCCACACCACCGTCCGCTCGGCCGGATGCGTGGCGAACTCCCGCAGCCCCTGAGCGTCGCCGGGATGCAGCAGCCACCAGTCCGGCAGCACCGCCCGCACCGCCTCGAACAGCGCGCGGGTCTTGCCCACCGAGGACTCGCCAACTAGCAGCACGAACCCGCCTTGCTGTCCGGTGACGGTCAGCGTCGTGCGCAGATCGGCGTCGAAATCCCGCGGCACGTACGGCGGCAGCTCATCATCGAGACCGGGCCTGATCGGGCCGGGCCCGGCCGCCGGATCGACCTGAATCGCGGCGTGCACTCCCACCAGCCGCGGCCGCGCGTCGCGGACCCGCACCGCGCCCGGCGGGCGCCGCTGGTGCTGGCGGGCGACCCGCTCGAGCGCCTGCAGCCACGGCCGCTGCGCCTCCTCGCCGTGGATCCCGCACGCCGCCAGGAACGTCTCCAGCGTCTCCGCCTCGGGCACAGACTTGGCGTTGAGCAGATCGCCTGCGGTCGAGTGCGGCAGAGATGGCTGCCGTCCGTGGCGCGTCGGCAGCTTCGCCGCGGCGTTCATCAAACCGCGCAGCGACAACGACCGGTCGCGGCGAAGCTGATCGAGCGCGCCGGCCAACTGATCCAGGGTGGTGATGTCCGCCGGATCCACACCCGCCCTCTCTGTCCTGCCGAGCGTCCGGTGGAGCTCGCCGGACAGCTGTCGGACACCGTACTCACGGCCCCGCTCTGTGCTTCGGTCCCAGGCCACCGGGCGTTGCGCCGACCTGCCCTCGCGGGCGCTGTCCGGGTCCGTACGGCGCCCATGCCGGACGCCACCTCGGGCTGGTCGGCTGTGCGTGGCGAGCATCGATCGGTCCGGCTCGCGTCCCCTCCGGAGAACAGGAACTCGATCATGTGGACGCCGCTGATCACCCTCATCGCGCTGATGCTGCTCACCGCGGCCGGCGCCGCCGCTACAGTCGCGCTCGCGGCCACCGATCACGAGCGCGCCCAGCGCGCTGTGAGCCTACTCAAGATCCTGCTTGGCGCGATCCTCGGTGGCAGCGGAGTGCTCGCCGCAGTGATCCGCCTGCACCAAGCCGGGCTGCTATGACCGCAGGACGATACGGGCGCGGCTGCCCCCGCCCGAGCGCGCGAAGAACCGCGTCGGGTTCCGCAGCGAGCTCCTCGCGGGGTCTCAGCCAGGGACGTGCCGACGAATTTGCACCTCTCGGCGACGACCTCTCAACAGCCACACAAGCGTAGCGAGTAATAGCACTTTGTGGCTGTTCAGAGGTTTTCCGGCCAAGATGATCATACGCGACAAAGCGGAATTGATCAGCGATTCTGGTGATGGCAGCACAGTTCACCGAGCTGCTCGGGCGCCGCGAGGACCGCCCGCATGACGGTAGGACGGAGCCCGGCCGCCAGGCCTGTGCTCGAAGGTCAGGAGCGGAGACATGGGCGTTGGATTCGAGTTCGGGAGCTGGGCGCTGGCCGTGCTCGCGCTGTCGGTGAGCGTGGTGACGTTGGGCGTCGTGCTGGTGGCGTTGATCGCGCTCGCGGCCCGCAAGCCGTCCACGCGCAGGCACTGCCTGCAGGTGCTGACGCATCTCACCCAGTTCGTGCTCGTGCTGCGGGGCAAACGGTGACCGCCGCGGGAGACGTCGGGTTCGCTCAACGGCAGCTCGCGGCCCGCTTGGCGCGTGTACGGGCGCTACGCGAGGCGCGCGACGGAGGCGGCGAACCGCTCTCGGCCGGGGTGCACAGCCGGTTGAGTGAGCTCTGGGAGTTCGGCGGCCACCGCGACCGCGACGAGCCCGGCCGCCGGCCGGAGTTCATCGTCGTGCGCGGCGAGTTCATCGGCACCCGTCCTGATCATCCCTACGGCCCGGCGCTGCCCAGGCTGATCAAGTCCCGCGGCCTGCAGCTGCGCCTGCTGCTGTTGCTGCTGTTCGACGCGCAGTGCCGCGCCGAGCCCGGCGAACGCGTGCGCAATGTGCGGACGATCGTCGGGCCCGCCGGCGAGAACTACCGGACCTGGCGGGAACTGGTCCTCTCGGAGACCTCGCCCACGCGCGGCACCGGCAGAACCGCGCAGGACCTGCGCGTCCGGCAGATCACCGAAGCGCTGCGCGCCCTGGAGGGTCAGCACCTGGTCTCCATCCCGCGTCACCCCGGCGGGCGGCGTGACTACGACGCGTTCGAGTTGCTGTCGGAGGCCAGCACCGCCGATGAGCACCCGCCGTACCTCGTGCCGGAGGCTGGGATCCGCATCCCGCGGCAGTTCTTCACCGAGCTGTGGGTGTTCGCGCTCACCGACACCGAACTGGCGACCTACCTGCTGCTGTCGTTCCTGCGCTGGCGGTTTCCCTCACGCCACCTCGAGCAGGGGGTGTTCGTGACCGCCGAGACGCGTGAGAAGGTCTTCCGAATCGCGCGCGCCACCTGGCGGGCCACCGACCTGCTGCACAGGTACCGGCTGATCGACCGGATGCCCGACCCCCGCCGCCAGTATCGCACCGGCAAGGTCGGCGATCCGGCCAAGCGGTGGGCCAACCGAGAGGTCGCACCCGCACGCTTCAAGATCAACAATGACGCACTGTCCCGGCCGGCGCTCGACGTCATCGACCAGGTACTCGGCGCCCCGACCGCGCAGGACGTATTTCGTCGCGAGACCGGCATGGACATGCCTGGCCTGACGTTTGACTCCACGCTGCCAGGCTGAACCCAGCCCGACCGCGTCGCCCGCCACCGAGCTGGTCGGACGGGCGCCGCCGCAGTCGACACAGCGCCCGCATCCCCGCTGACGTCCCCAAAGCTCCCGCCCGGCCTGTCGCAACCACCGGCAAACCGCAGGGTCGGCGTAGCATCCACGAAAATCAGGAGAATATAATTCTGACCTGCGCGGATCCCGCTAAGTCCCCGCCGTCCATCACCGCTGCGGCAGGTTGTCCTCGTCGGTCAGCGCAGCGCACTGGGCGATCAATGGTCACCATACTAGCGTGAGAAGATCTGGACCGCCTGCAACGGCAACAACACGGTCTTATTTTCCTTAGGTGAGTAAAGGACCACCTGCTGCGCGTTTTGCCCAATCAGAAAGAGCTCCTTCCCGACCCACATCTGCAACCCTTGGGGCGCCTCCTTCGATGCGACATCTACCTGCACAGGATGGGCGGCATAGGCGAAAAGAGCGTACCGACTACCCAAATCTTGCCGACCTTGTCGCACTTCATTCACCCATAGAAAGGAAAGCATCGGAAGGACCAAAAAGGCTGCGACAGCAAACAACGATATCGCCACCGAAACTCGGCGACGACCAACCCAGCGCGAAACGATATGAAGCGGTATCCGGGCGACATTCGGAAGGGCTACCGCTTTCGCCAAACGCCTTCTAATGACATCCGCCTCCACCTGCTCGTCGAGAGCCCTGACCCCCAGCTCCATCAAACTTCGATACCGCCGCATCAGAACTCCAACCCTGTCGACAGTCAGTCCGAATCGATCAAATGCTCCCGAAGCGGCCTTCCACAGCACAATGAAAGTGCTGTGAGCGAGATCGAATCTCTCATCGTTTGACATGTTTCGCGTCTTTGCTCGCGAGTTTTTGAACAACATCACAGCCGCGAGCGGCAGTAGTTTGACATACAAGACGGCGAGACTAAGTACTGACAACGCTAGGTAGAACAAAACAGCAATCGCGAGGACCATGACAACAACCCCAAGCGTCGACCCCGCCAGCAAGTTTATATACGTAATACCGGCAATCTCAGGGTTCACACCCAGTCGGGAGTAGAATATCGCCGCTGGCAGCCGCAGAGCGACGTAGAGGCTGACTCCTGCAACCGTCACAGAGAGCGCGCCATTTTCACGCAACCACTCCGTGGCCTTTCTTCGCATCAGGGGCCTCCGATCCTTTTCGCCGGTATCAACAGAGCAATCGCAGAGAGCCCGGTATCGTTACTGTCCCTGCCCGACCCAGGCCAAAGGCGACGAAGACGTCACCATGGTGAGGTCCTGCTTGCGGCCCGATGCGCAACCGTAAGTGGCGCAGAGCTGCAGCCGCTCGTTCGTACCGGCCGCCACCTCAAGCTCCAGTTCCGCCTCACGCCCCTGGGCAGCAGCAGGTGCACAAACATGGCGGCAACGCCGGAGTAGCCATAGGCGGCAAGGCTGCGTAATTCTTGGGGCGTCATCGACGTGCCCATGTTGATGACGCGCTACGCCATTCGGGTAGCTGTGATCTCGTCGCTGTTGTCAGCACGGGTGCGCAACTCCTGCAACCGCTCCCGCTCAGCCAGCAGCCACGCCAACCGATATGCGGTGATTCTGCCGCCGCGGTTGCCGTGGGCGCGCAGGACCCGTAGTGCTTCGTCGGCCTGTTCCTGATCGACCAGCAGATTCGCCAACATGTAAGTAGCGCGGTCATCGCCGCTGTCGGCTTGCGGCGCAGGACCTCTAGTGCTTCGTCAACGTGTCCCCCGCTTGACCAGCAGTTCGCAAGCTGCCAAGCGGCGCGGTCGTCGCCGCTGTCGGCATGGGGCCGCAGCACGGCGCCAGGAACTGGTCCGTGCCGACGTGCTCGATCGGTGAGCAGCGCGGCCCGCCGGTCGTGAAGCTTGCAGTAGCGGGCGATCACCCACCGGTCGAGCTCGGGTTGTCCTCACCTTCCCTGGGCGCACACCGCGCCACACCTGACGCCCGGCGTCACGAAGCTGAGCGAGTACATGGGGTTTGGATCCAGTGTGCACGGTCGGTTCTCGAAGCGCGGCGGCCTTGTCCGTACGTTCGAGGCGTGTCGCCCGGCCTGGGAGTTCGCTTCGTATGAAAGGCAGCGCCACCGGTTAGGGCTGTGGTGCTCGGCCACGACCGCCGAATTCGCTCAGCGCCTCGATGACCCCGCAGCCCGTCACCCTGCTGACCAATCTCGCCGGTCATCACAGGTAGGACAACGGCGAGCAGCACCGGCGTCGACGACCTCTCTACGACCACCTCCGAGAACTTCGCGATGACCAACGAGAACCTCGTGACGACCGAGACGACGCCGGACGCCACGGAGTCCGGCACGGGCAACGCGACACTGACCGACGAGAGCACCGACGCGGACGTCGAGTCCACACGACACACGCTGCCGCATCCCCAAGCTTCGCAAACTCCTCGGTAGAGGTGAACAGACACCGAGCTGCAGCAGCGGTTCGCCGACCTCAAGGCCGCGGCACAGCAGTACGCGCGCCGGCCGGACGCGACGACGCGCGCGTACGCCGCCCACACCACCCTGCCCGAGCGCGTGCGGAAAGCGGCCCTGACGCGCGTGGTGGACTTCCACCTGCACACCGCCTACACCGCCGCCCGCCTCCTGGCCCCCACCGCGCGTTGCTGTCGGCCGAGCCACCCGCGCCCGGCGTGCACTCGCACCCACTGCCCGACACCGACGCGGCGCTCGCCTGGCTGGCCGCCGAGCACGCCACCCTGCTGGCCACCCAACGCACCGCCGCCACCCTCGGCCACCACCACACCGTCTGGCACCTGGCCTGGAACCTGACCACCTTCCACCAGCGGCGAGGACACCGGAACAACGCGATCACCACGTGGCAGGCCGCACTGGAGGCCGCCGAGCACCTACCCGACCCCGCCACCCACAGCCGCACCCATCGACACCTCGGCAACGCCTACTCCCGGCTGGGCCGGCACGAACAGGCCACCACCCACCTGAACCAGGCCCTTGACCTGGCCCTGCACCACCACGACCCCACCGAACAGGCCCTTACCCACCGGGCACTCGCGCTCGCCTGGGAACAGCGGGGGAATGACCGGCAGGCCTTGGAGCATGCCCACCAGGCCCTCGACCACTACCACCACGCCCTCACCCTGAACCGCGACCTCGGCGACGCCTACGCGGTCGCGGACACCCTCGACCACATGGGACACCCCCACGCCGCCCTCGGCCGGCACGAGCGGGCCCGCACGGTGTGGCGGGAGGCGCTAGAGCTGTACCGGGACCAAGGCCGCGACGCCGCCGCCGACCGCGTCCAACAACAGCTCGACGACCTCGACACCCACGATGCCGCTCCACTCTCCCAAGGCTTCTAAACCGCCAACTAGTCCGGACAACGGCAGGGATCGATGTCCAGATCCACCTGGCGGGCCGCAGGTCGGCGAGCTGATGCTCCGCCAGGTTCGCTCAGAACGGACACGTTTTTGTCCTGTTCGGATGAAGGTGGCGGTGTTCGGACCTAGTTGGCGGAGGTAGTGGCGCGGTTCAGAGGTAGCCGAACGGTTCGAACAGCACGCCGGTCCGCGGGCTCCCCCTCGCACAAGGACAGCGCCATCACAAGCGGCGCTGGGGAGGGACAGCCACGACCAGCTGTTCGGGCGTACGGCGGAAGGCAAGGCCCGGCCGCACGCCCCGGGCTACCTAACCTGGTGGCGACACGATTTCTGTTTCCAGCACCTTCCCGGTGGCTGGCTCGGCACCCGATGGCCGCGTTGCCCCGCAGCGCTGGTTAACCGACCAAGCTCAGCCCTCAGGCTGGCCATCATCGATGTCGCCGCTTCCGGAATCGACCAGGACAAACTCCCCGCCGTCAGGCCCGCGTTCGCCCGTCCGCCGAAGTCGCCCGTGAGCGCCCAGGAAATTGATCATCAACTGCACTGCCTCGCCAGCTTGCAAACGGTCTGGTGCCTCGCCGCGATGGGCAGCGTCGTTACGGAGGTTGTTCAGCCAGCGCAGCCGATCGATCGGGACAGCGAACTGAAGGCCGGATTCTTCGGCGACCGAGATGTAAGTGCCGAACATCGTCGGTCCATTGATGCGATTCCGCTGCCTCTCAGGCAGTTGATCAGCCCGTTCGCGGACGTGACGACCGAGGACGATCTCCAGCGCGGTAGCGGCTTCGATGATCGCGCGCCTGTTGGCGTTGCGCCTGTACGCGGCTCGCGCATCACGGCTCAGCATCTCCTCAAGGGGCGGCTTCTTACCGTCACGAACGAGCCTGAGGATGCCAGCCCATTCCTGTGCTCGAAGAGGAAGAACGTGAGGTGTAGTGATGATGAGGCCGAGAGCCTGATCGTGGGGCGGCTCGATGAACGTGAGCCCTGCACCGACCGACTCCACGTCGTAGACGCGGTGAAGGGGGTCGAGGTCCTGGCCGGTCACGACTTCAACCCAGGTGCGCACGTCGTCGAACCATCCGCCGACACGCTCGGCGAGCTGGTGTTCGGGGGTACACCACGACCGGTGTTCATAGATCGGGCCTTCGACTTCGGTCATGGCCACCCGATGCAGGGCGGTGGCTGGCCGAAGCGACTCGGGGATGAACGCGCCGTACTCCTGCGCCCACACGACCTGCTCGCCGACCAACTCATCGCGTGACACGATCCCTGGCACGTTAGGAGGACCGCCGACAGGTGACCGGCCGTCCGGCATCACGACGTTGAACCGGAGTTCGCCGTACCCCGTGGAGTAGGTCTTCTCCAACGCGTCGCACATCACCCAGATGTGCACTGGCAGCTCAAAGATCGCTCTAATGTCCATGATGCTTCCTGGAGCGCACTTTCGGTCGCGCTCTGCGCGCGGCAGAGCAATGGTCGCGTTGCTGGTCGACGCGAACCTATGGTGACAGCTGACTACAGGTTCGCTGGCATGGTTTTCAGGCGGACCTAACCGGTGAACACCCACGACGGGCTGGTGTCCCACCCCCGCAGTCGAGCAACTGCTTGGAGTGTTGGACCGGCGGCCGGTGATCGAACAGGCCCAAGACATGATCATGCTGCCTCGCGCACCCGCGCCACCGGCTCAGCGATGTCGCCGACGCGCTGCCTGCGGCCTTCTCGGCGCCCACCGGCCTGCTCGACGGCGCGGAGGAGGTCGGTGACCGACCACGGTGCTGCCGGTGCAGTGTTCGCCCGGTGCGCTCGGCACCCAGTTGATATCGCGTAGCACATCCACGTACAGGTGACTTCATCGTCGTGCGTCGGGGCTGACACACACCGCTCACGAAGTAGGGTGCATGGTGGTTCGGCGGATCCGTCGGGCGCGCACTTGGGAAGGAAGGGCACGTGTGTGCGGTACGACTTGACCCGTTTGGGCACCCAGGAATTTGAGGAGATGTCGCAGGCGCTCGCCATTGCCGTACTAGGTGGCGCGGTGTCCGTGTTCGGTTCCGGACCTGACGGTGGTCGCGAAGCCACCTTTGAAGGGCTGATGCGATATCCGCAGCCCGAGCCTGACACTGGGCCGTGGAACGGTTACGGGGTGCTGCAGGCCAAATTCCGCCGCACCGCCGCCCAGACCGGACCGGACACCGAGTGGTTCCTTAACGAAGTCCGTAAGGAACTCAACGGCTGGATCAAAAAGGACTCCGGACGTGTCATGCGGGGACGCCTCCCGCAATACCTGATCCTCAGCACCAACGTCGTGCTATCACCCGATCCTGGCCGCGGTGGGATCGACAAGGTCGACGAGCTCATTCGCCACTACGTCACGGAAAAGGGCTTACAGCTCGAGGGGTGGGCTGTGTGGCACCACGATCGAATCTGCCGCCTGCTCGATGTCCACGACGGAGTGCGGCGCACGTACGCTGGCTTCACCCTTACGGGTGACGTGTTGTCTGATGCCCAGCGGGCGTTGGTTGCACTGACGGCCGAGCAGGTCCCGTCCACCGATTTTCCCACCTTGCTGACTGGTCAAGCGGCCAAGGAGTTGATGGCGCAGCAGTGGGTACGGCTCGGGCAGGCAGGAGCGTCGACCAACCGCAAGCTACAACTGAGCAACGTCGCCATCGACCTGCCTGCCGAACTCGAGCCAGGGCCGGACAGCAGAGGTCATTCCGAAGCCGTCGAAGGCGTCGTGGCGCACATCGTCGGACACGGCGACCGCATCCGACGAGGTCGGCCTGCCTCTGCCGCGCTGCCGCACTTGACGGTCGTTGGCGGTCCCGGTCAAGGCAAAACCACTCTGGGGCAGTTGCTGTGCCAGGTGTATCGGGTGGCGTTGCTGACCGACCGGCCTTCGCACACCCTGGGCCCGGACGTGCCGGAGATGTTGAACCGCTATCAGCGGCACCTGCGCACGCTGAACGTCCCAACGCCTCGATGCAGGCGTTGGCCGGTTCGGATCGCGTTGAGTCAGTTCGCCGACGCGCTAGCGAAACGACGCTCGATCAGTTTGCTGGACTACATCACCGATCAGGCACGCGCGACCGGACCGATCAACGGGTTGATGACCCGAGCGTGGCTGCGGGAATGGCCCTGGCTGGTAGTGCTCGACGGCCTGGACGAGGTCGCCGACCCCGATATCCGCGAGGCCACGCTTGCCGCGGTCCGCGACTTCCTCGTCGACGCCGCCCAGGCGGAAGCCGATCTCCTGGTAGTCGCCACCACCAGGCCGCAGGGCTACCGTGGCGAACTGAGCCCGGCCTACTACAGGCAGCTCACGTTGCGGCCGATGCAGGCTGACCGCTCTCTGGACTATGCCGAACACCTCGCGCAGTTGCAGTACACCGACGACCCGGACATGCACGACTTGCTCGTGCGGCGGCTGCGCACGGCTGCCGCTGAACCTCTCACCGCGCGACTGATGCGCACCCCACTGCAGGTCACGATCATGACCCTGTTGCTGGAACGACGCGCCCGCGCACCTCAGGACCGGTATGGCCTGTTCGAGGCCTACTACACCACGCTCTACGAACGTGAGATCGGCAAAGACACGCCTGATTCCCGGTTGATGGACGCCCAGCGCCGCAACATCGACCGCATCCACGAACGCGCCGGACTACTGCTGCAGATCCGAGCCGAACACGCTGGCGAGGCCGAAGCACAACTGCCCGAAGCCGACCTCCGACGCCTGATCCACGATCGGCTCGTCGAGGAGGAATACGGCGAGCAACAAGCCGCGCGGATGGCCGGCAGGCTGCTGGTACTGGCCACCGACCGCTTGGTGCTACTGGTGGGTATGTCGCAGGCCAGCATCGGATTCGAGGTGCGCAGCCTGCAGGAACTCATGGCAGCCCGCGCTCTGTTCACCGCAGGAGACGCCGAGCTGATGCGGGCTCTCAAACACCTGGCCGCGTCGGCACACTGGCGCAATACATGGCTGTTCGCCGCCAGCAGGGTCTTCGCTGACCACGAGCCGCTGCGCAACGACATGATCCTCATGCTGGAGGAACTTGACACCGTTGACCCCCTGGCAGGCTGGCTGATGCCTGGAGCCCGACTCGCGCTCGACATGCTCGATGAGGACATCGCCGCGCAGCAACCCCGCTACACACGACTACTGCTCACCCGCGCCCTGCGACTGCTCGACACCTACCCCGGCGATACCGTCAATCGTCTGATGGCAGTCGTGCACCGCATCACCGGGCACCACCCCGAACTAATCCACCAGGTATTGACCGCCATTGACACCCGCATCAGCAGTCGCGGGAAGAACACTGTCACCGCATTGGACGCCCTGGCCGCCTGGGCACAACACTCCGGCAACGCATCGATCAGCGCTCGCGGCCGGCTGAACAAAATCCGCAACAGCATTCCGCCGTCGCTGCGAGACACCGTCGACCAGCTGCGAGCACACAGCCAAAACGCCATCTGGCAATCCCAGGGCGTCCAACCCACCGACACCGAACTGGAACCGGTCCACACCGTGCTGCTCCGCGCCATCGCCGAGGCGGGCCTGCCCACCGCCCGGCGACGGCCACTGGAAATCGCCGCGGGTTTTGTGACACTGACAATGTCACCGCACACCGACTTTCACGACCCTGAACTGCAGCAGTCGCTCATCGAGCTCGTGAACGGTCTCGAGCCTCACCTGTGGCCGTACGCGGCCGAGGTCCACCAGATTCTGCACCACTGGTACACCCGCCAGCCGGTCGACGACACTGCCATCATCGGACTGACTCAGCCACACTCTCACCTACGTTGACGCCGGCTGCCCGATGCGCATATCGCCGCGCCATCGTTCTTCTCATCGATGTGCTCCAGTACGTGTTGTGGCCTCACTCGTCATGACGGTGGGTGGATGGCTTCACCGCCTCGCGCAGCGATAACTCGGTGAACATCGCCGTGGCTGCGATGAGGAGGATTGCGATGGTTGTGTGGACGGCTCGCCGGGCCCGCCCGCCGCGCGGTGGCCGGGACCGGCGGAGGGGGCAGTGGTGAGGTAGATCTGGATCTGGACGATGTCGTGGCGGAATTGGTAGGAGCGCCGGACTGGTGGAGGACTTCGCGGCTGTGAGCTTCCTCCAGGGAGCGGATCACGCGCCACGGCAGCCGACAGCGCAGTGCACACAAGGCACGTCGCCGAGGCCGCGGGCACCGCTACTCTCCCACCACCGCAGGTGATCACGATCGATATCACTGGACCGCGCATGACCGCGGCCCTCCCGCCAATCCGATCACTGGCCTACTGATCCTTCTCCACCACACTGGCATCCGCTACGAACGACCTCGGCCCAGCGACCCGCTGCACGTCGACGTCAAGAAACTCGGCCGCGTGCCCGACGGCGGCGGCACATATGTTCGACTCGACTGGAATGTGGTGACTCGCCGCAAGAGGTCTGCCGTTGACGGCCAGCTGGTCTGACTTCGACGCGATTTCAGCGCGACTCGTCCGTATTAGATGAGACCCCCCAGCCAGGCCTGGCTCCCCCAGACCCGCTGCCCTACGGTGCTGATGTGTGGCTCTTCGATCAGCGATGCCCGACCTGCGCCGGGGAACAGGGCGCGCGATGCCAGACACAGCAAGGCGCCGCGCGACTCCCTCATTTTGGTCGCATCCGGACCGCCTTCGTCCTACGTGCGGTACCGGTCATGGCCGGCTGGGTGAGCTCGTCTGACCGTGAGGGCCTCATCGACGAACTGCTCGACCGCGAGTTGCTCCTCTCACACGAGCGACCTGCGGCACGCGATGACGACATCGACCTGAGAGGCGACGTCGATCTCGATCATGTGTTCGTGCGTCTGCTCGCGGCCCAGCACCGAGTTGTGCACGCGGGGGAACTGCTCGACGGTCCCCGCATCGGTCTTGACCTGACCGGGCTCTCCCAGGAAGCCAGGGCGCTTGCCAGCTCGATGTCCGACACGTACGACTTACTGGTCATGGCCAACAACACGCCTGCCGTCGCGCTCGGCCGTGGTGACAGCCCGGAAAAGATCTCCTTGGCGCTCAACCGCCATCGTGCCGCGGTCGTTGACGCCGAGCTGGCTCCCCTTCCCGCACCGGCACCTAACACGCCGGTGTGGACCGTGCGCTACTACTCCCACGGCGGATTCGTCGCCGCGCTGACCTCCGGCGGAAACGACGCCGGGCCTCACCGCGGATGGGGATACGCGCCCACACCGCAGTCCGCCATCGCCACCGTCACCGGGTTCACGCACCACCGCCCGCCCGTCGTGGTCATCGATCCCCCAGTACCGAGCCCGGTGCAGCTGGCCGAGCCGTCCTCTGAGGCGGACACGTCGGTGGAAGGTCAGCGTGTGCGGGAACTTTTGCTGCACCGCGGGGCGGCCTACCAAGAGCACGTGGACGCCTGTGCGCGCGCCGCGGAGGTATTGCGCGAGACAGACATCGACGCCTACCTCAAGGAACGGGCCCGCCTGCTCAACGACACCGCCCCGCAACTGCAGCACGCGCGCATCCTGTTCGACGCGCCGAATGCCGTGAACAGAGACCACCGCGGATACTTCAAGACCACGCTGTGGGTTCCGACCCGGCTGGTCGTCTCCACAGACCACCGGACCTGGGGTGATTTCGGGGGCCATCGCCCGTACGTGCCGCATCAGATCGCCCAAGGCCTCGCCGATGCGACCGACCTCGACGCGTTCACCACCGAACTGTTCACCGACGAGATCAACCTGACGCACACGCTGGCATGGGCCGGGCCGGTCTACACGGTGTCCGCCAACGGCAACCATCGCGTTCACATCGCCCGCATGCTCGATCTGCCCTGGCTCGCCACTACCGTCACCTACCAGACACCACCGCCGGCATGGCGGTCACTGAGCATGTTCTCGGTGGAATCTCAATGGGCCAAGACTCGCAGGAGCGAGAAGTGGGTACAGCAGCGCCAGGACTTGATCGAGGGCCTTATCCGACGCGGCATCGTCGAGGGCGAATTCGACGACACTCCGGACCTGTTCAACCGCACGTTGACCTGCACCAGATTGCCCGCACCGTGGCTGATCCGCGCACCCGAACTCGCGGTCGCAGCCAACACCTACTACGAGGCGCTCTACCCCGGCGCGCTCGCGATGCTGGGCATTCCAGCCGAGGTGGGCACCGATGCGAAGGCCTGGGCACGATGGCTTACCACCAGTGCATGACCAGTTCTTCAAGAACGGGGGGCTGCAGGCTAGTGCGCAGCGAGTCGCGCGGCTGCTCACCGCAACCTAACCCGGCGACCTGACGACCGCCCGTACGCCGCACCAGACACCGCGGAACCCAACCCAGTCGGGCCGCGGGTACAAGGTCATTATCGTGACGACCGAGTCCGACCGCACGAACAACGCCGTCAGCGCCGGCAGGGTCAGTCCACTGCCGGTGTGCCGATGGTCGTGGGCGCTTGCAGCGAGGGTGCCTGTGGATCTGGACGTCGGCACGCCGGACGCCCCCGCGAACGGCGCAGGCCTGGTGGCGGGCGAGGACTTCGCGGCGTTCATCGGCATCGAAGTCGAGCTGCAACACCTGGGTGACCGGTCTGCACGCCCTTGCGTCAGGTGTCCTGCTCCGTTTCCTCGGTGACCATCCGATCGGCGCCGAGACGCCGTCGCTCCTTGGCCTCATCCTCTGCATCGCTCTCGACCCGGTCCGGGATGGCTTGCAAACGCCGCGCTGACGGCTCGATCGCGCTAACGGCCGGGCCGCCGTCCTGGCCGGCGTCGCGGGTCAGAAGGTGTCTTCCCGGACCTGCATGAAGCCGAAGCGGTGCGCCATCTCGACCAGCACCGACCGGAGCACGCGACGCCGCGAGTCCGCCTCCAGCCCCGGCACCGAGGGCACCGAGACGAACAGCCCGGTCAGCTGATCACGGCGATCGCTCGGCCCCAACGGGTCTAGGTCGAGGACGTCGGCCAGTACCAGCTGTTCTCCGGTCGGCTGGTCATGTCGCGACTCGGCGCCGATCGACAGCTCGACCTGCGGAACTCCGCCCCACCGGACCCGCGTCGACGAGCCGTTCTCGACGCCGTCGATCAGCTGGGGCAGCAGCTCGGTCGCGGTGTCCCAGGCCGCGACGAAGAACTCGACCAGGTCGTCCACCGACCAGAGCAGATCCGACACGGGATCGCGCAGGGCCTTCGCCCAGGCGTCGAAGTTCTCGACGCGCACCTCGGCGCAGGTGACGACCGCGGAACTGCGCGACGTCGGCGGCAGCGTCATCATCACCTCGGCTGACAGCGCGAGCTCCCCGTCCGGCCCGGTGATTTTGCAGGTGTGGCTGAGCCGGTCGCTGGCGTTGCCGTTGGCGCCCGGCCGCCACACGCCCGCGGGCAACTCGCCGCCGCGCCGGCGCGACAGGTTCGTGGTGAACCCGGCCAGCGCGCTGAAAGCGAGACTGGGGAGCACCGCGGCCATCCGGTCGGGGGTGATCCTGGCGGAGTCGGCGTCGGCGAACGGCAGGATCGCCAGCACCCGCGCCCGCAGCTGTGGCGGGGTCGGCGAGCCGGTCCAGTTGCGCGTCGCCGCCGACGTCGTCGTGCTGGCGACTGGGTCGGGTGCCCACTGCCAGCCCCGACCGCCGGAGACAGGGTCGCGCACCAGCCGACCGCGGCCCCAGCGGCCGCCGGTCAAGGGCACCGCCGGGACATCCCTGTCGACGACGTTGGTGACCGCGGCGACTCCGGCGGGGAATCCGAGCGCGCCCACCGCGTCGCCGTCCGGAGCACCGCTGCCCTGCTCGCACAGCGCCTGCCAGATCTCTTCGGCGACCGCGACGGGCTGGTGCCGGGGCTGGGCGCACAGCACCCAGCCCGCCTGGTGCCCCGGCGCCCGGAAATGCTGCGCCACGCCGGGGCCGATCGGGTCGGCATCGGATACCGGGTCGCCGAGCGTCACACCATGCTCGGCGAGGTCGCGGACGGCCTGCTGGAATATCCGGCCCCACACAGGACCTCCGCCGCCGACGGTGTACCTCGGCTCCTCCGCGCGGGGGGCCTGGATGGCCGCGTCCGCGGCAGCCAGCTTGTCGGACAAGTACAGGTGGACGCCACCGTGGATGTTCCCGGCCTGCACCAGGTTGCCGTACACATCCGCGGCGTTGTTGGTCGTGGTGGTGGACGGCACCACGTCCGGCTCGGCGGCGTACTCCTGGCCGCCTTCGGAAACGGTCTGCGACTCGGGCACGTAGTCGTGTGGCACAACGACGATTGTGCCCGCACTTCCCATTTCAGCCCGAATGACTAGCTTGGACTGCCCGCAGAACTTGGCGTGCGCCCCGATCGGCGGCCGACCGGCCAAGGACCAGACGCCGAGCTCACCCACTGCTGGCGGTCGTCACAGCAAGCCTGCCTGATGCAAGGCCATCGCCGCGGCGAACAGGCCACCCGAGCCGGTGACGGCCACTACCAGCAGCTTAACGACCTTGAACGCGTCGGCCCGCTTCTTCTCGTCGTCCACCCAGGACGCCACGAATCCGGCGAATCCGATGAGCAACGCGAGCACCACGGCGTAACCGCCGATCAACCAGGCCCACATGGGCAAATTCCCTTCAATCCAACGCAACAGGTGTTGAAGGGGGCGAGCCACACGGAATTAAGTGCGATAGTGCGATTCCGTGACTCCCACGCCCAATGGTGCCAGACGACAGCGTCACACGCGAACCGCCCTTCAACAGCGGCAAGCCTGAGGCCTGCCAGTGGCTCACGTCTCGCGTGTTGCGGGAACCTGTGGACAACTCGCCGTCTGTGGACAACTGCGGCTGAAATCAGGCCTTGAGGTTGCGCAATGGCGGCATGTCTGTACTTGGCCACCGCCGACGACGTTCAGACCCGCACCGAGCATGAGTTCACACCGGCCGAGCGTGCCCGCGTCATCGGTTGGGCAGCCTCAGTTTTGGTTCCTCCAACTATCCGCACCTGATTTCTGTCGGGTGCGCAATCAGGTCTGTCCCGGGCCTGCGGCCGCTGGCAACACAGGCGCCGACTTCGCAGCAGAACCCGCTCGACGAAACCAGCGGCACTGGCCAATGGTTCGGCCCGCCGCAACTGCCGGACTCGTCTCCACAACGGATCTCGGTCAGCACCGGACGGCTCAAGACGCCGTGGGCACGGCTACAGCCCTGAATTTTGGACTGTCAAGTGCTCACCACCTGCCGTGCCGACACTGGCATGGAGCACGACTGCGGCCGCACGGGGCGGCGAAGCCGACCAGTCGGTCCCGGCGCGTTCAACCCCAGCTCCCGGCCGCCGAACGCCTGGTCGGTGGCGAGGGTGACCGCAAGAGCACAGAACCTAGCCACTGTCGGCGACCGGCTTCGTGTCCACCTGCACCATCCGGCTGACCTCGGCGAGCCCGGTCAGGACCGCGTGGCTCAGCAAGTTGGTTGAAACGCCAGATCGCCGAAGTGCCTTTGCCAGTCCTCCTGTCGTAACGACGCGACCGACCGGATCATCCGGCGGACCGCGAGCTCAAGTGATCAACAGGCGGTCGTACGCTACGGGTACACCGCGGAGGGTGACACGTCCGATCTTGCACTCGATGCGAGCGGCGCGATTCTCACCAGGACGTTCTTGTTACCCGGTGGCGTTATCCACACTGTGAAGCCCGGCGGACAGCCGAGCTGGGACCACGCTTCCGTGCGCGGAAACCTGTTCCTGCAAACGGATGCGGCCGGCAAGCGAACCGGTCAGGTGCATGAGTACAGCCCGTTCGGCGAACCGCTGGCAGCCGACGGCACCGCCGCCCCGGACAACGTTCCCGACAACCAGCCGGGCCAGCTGGACAACGGGTGGCTGGGCCAGCACCAACGCCCCTACGAACACGCCGGTGCGCTGGCCCTGGTGCAGATGGGCGCCCGGCCCTACCTGCCACTGCTCGGCCGGTTCCTGTCGGTGGACCCGATCGAGGGCGGCTCCGCCAACGACTACGACTACGTCGTCGCTGACCCGCTCAACAAGCAGGACCTCGATGGCAAGCGGTGGGGCTGGATCCGCAGAATGATCGGTCCCGTGGCCAGGGCCACCAAGACGGTCATCCGCGGCATCGGCAACGGGGCGGTGTGGCTGCGCAAGACGACGATCAAGCTGTTCTGGCGAGGCGTTCTCGAGGTGGCATCCTGGCGGCACAACTGGCGGTTGAGGCTGACCAACGGCCTTGCCCAGGGCACTTACCGGATGCAACCCGGGAACGGCGGCCTGCTCGGCACGATCGGCACCTTCGTCGGCGGCTTCCTCAGGGGGTGGTTCATGAAGCCGCCCCACTAACCGCGCTGCGCTGATCCAGGGCGGTTAAGGTGCCGCGGGTGGACTCGCTCGACGAGCAGGCCCACCCGCGGATCACCCCGCCGATCGGCCCGGCCGTACTGGTCGCGGGCACGGCGACTGTCACCGAGCCGGTCGAAGTCGCCTTCGACCCGGCCGTGATGTTGTCCAATACCCAATGCCGGGCCACGTAAGCGTCCTCGAGGTTCCCGCCGATGGCTACGACAACCGTGCCAACCTCATCGTGCTCGCCGAACTCGGCCGCACTTCGCGCAAGACGAATCGTCCCATTGCCGCCTATCTGCCGCTGTAGGGCAGGTATGGCATTGCCCGCGGTTCGGCTGGAGGCGAGACGAGCGGTTCACCCGGCCAGAAGGGACCTTCCGCGACGAACTGGCGAATATGTCCGGTCAGCTCGTCCAAGTGCTGCTGGCGGTCGTCTGGTCCTGCCTGGGAACGTGAGCCGTCAGGGTGGTACAGCTCGTGAACAGTGTTCGGTCCGCTGCCTACGAGCAGAGCCGTCAGCTGAGGCAGCCCCAGTGGCATCGCATCGCAGCCTTGGCTGCGGGCGAGACCGACCACCGCGTCCACGGTGGTTTCCCAATCACCGACCTGCGACCAGAGGCGTCCGCCATCGAGCTCGAAGGTCAATGTCGACAACGGAACGAGGCAGCCGGATGTGCGACCAGGAAACTCGGTGAGGCATCGGTAGATCCTGCCACCGTCGGGCTGTGGCACCGCCGGGTGCAGCAAGGTCAACGCATGCACGATCGTTGCGTTGATCGGCACAGGATGTTGCGGTGACACATACGGTTCGTGCAACGCAAGCAGGTAGACGTCCTTGACCCTCACCGGTTTCCCCTCTTCCAAGATCGACCGCCGCGAACGATCACAGCTCTCGATGGCCATTCTGGCGTACCGCCGACTGTTCTTTTGGGTCGGTACAAAATGGCGATCGGCGTCGACCGGGCCGCCGCGATCGTGCGCACCCCTGACGGCGAGACGATCACCCTGCTCAACCCCACCATCATCGAGTCCGCCGGCGAGGTCGACGAGCACTACGAAGGGTGCCTGTCGTTCTTCGACGTCCGCGGCCAGGTCCCCTGCGCGCACATCATCCACGTCGAGCACACCACCGTCGACGGCGACACTAAGATCACCGTCTTCCACCGCGGTGTCGCACGCCT
Source organism: Nocardia sp. NRRL S-836 (assembly GCF_001279525.1). Lineage (GTDB taxonomy): Bacteria > Actinomycetota > Actinomycetes > Mycobacteriales > Pseudonocardiaceae > Lentzea. The sequence goes on from NZ_LGDY01000047.1 coordinate 100,883, forward strand.
CGTGCGCCACGAGGTCGACCACCTGCACGGCCTGCTCTACACCGACCGGATGCGCGCCGGCGTCACCCCGATCCCGGTCGAGCAGTACCGCGGCACCGGCACGACCTGGAAATACTGACCGAACTCGCGCAGGCACACCGCCACACGCACGACCGGTCCACCGGTCAGGCGGTCGCCGTCACACCGCGCCGCGTCGACGATCAGCGTGGGCACCGGCGATTCCGTCGTCCGGGACGACGCAGTTGTCACGAACGATCCTCAACCCGGCAACGCCGGTGCCCGCCCGAGACCAGGCATGCCACGAGTCACCGGCGCTCAACTGGCGTAGCTGACCGTGACCACCGAACCGCCCAAGGACGCCGACTCGATCGCGATGCTGGCAGCCGCGGCCGACACCGCGGTGGCCGCGCCGGACCAGCGGGCCGACGAGGCGGCCGACGCGGTGCTGACCACCTTCACCGCCACCGTGTCCCCCGGTACAGGCGAAACCCGCCACCCGGTAACGGCGCTGCCCGGTGGCGCGGCCAAGCCGACCGGTCCGCTGGCCACGGCGATGGCGCACCTGCGCGCCGCGTCCGGCTACCTCAGCCTGGGCGACCACGCCGAGGCCGGGCGATCGCGGACAACGGGACGTCGTGGACCTCGTCTCCCGGTGCCGCGCAGGCGAATGGCGCCGGTGCGCGAGGTGATGGCCACGTCGTCGAGGTCGAGCACTTCGCACTCCTCGACCCGTGCGTGGGCGTAGGGCATCACCGCGATGATCGCCGCGTCGCGTTCATCTCGGCGGACGGAGTCCCGCTCGACCTTGCCCTGCTCGACAGGCTCCAGTGCGTCGCGCTCGCACTGACTGGTGCTAAGCTGGGCGCTCTTCCCCGCTGCCGCGGGGGTGTTGCACAGATGGTCGACAGCGCGCCGCGTGTATCGCCACGCGCGTCTGCTTTCCCCGCTTCAGCGGGGTGTTCTCGTTCTCCGTTACGCATCGGTGTTCGGACGGACATCCGTTTCCGATCGCTCCCCGCACATGCGGGGCAGGCCTGCGTCGAGCGCGGCCGCCATGACCATGAGGAGTACCTCCGCTGTGTCCACTGAGAAACCGCTGCACGACGATGTTCCGCTCGACCACGCGTGGCTCATCGGCCGGCGCACGTACGTGCGCTGCCCCAAGGGCTCCCAGCTCGACCAGGAGCTGATCGCGCTCGGCGCGAGATGGGACTGGGACCAGCGCGCCCGCTGGGTCGGCACACCGGCCAAGCGTGACCGGGTACGGGAACTGGTCACTGCCGACCAGGAACGTCACAGGATCAGCGTCGAGGCCAGGCAGCAGGTGCTCGACGCCGGGCGATGGGTGCTGGTGCCACGTAAGCACCGCGCCGCCGTGTTCTTCGAGCGCGCCGGCGAGCTCGGAGCAGTTTGGGATCAGGCCAGATACGGCTTCGCGCTGCCCAGTGAGGAAAGCCGCGCCGCTCTGCAGCACGAGCTGGACGCGTGGGTGGAGCAACAGCGGGTCGAACAGGAACGCACCGAGGCCGAGCAGGCCGAGCAGCGGCGCCTCGAGGCGCAGGAGCAGACCCGCGCGGCAGCCGAGGCACAAGCAGCAGCCACCGCCCGGGTCATTGCCGACAGCGGCCGCATCCTCACCGGCGACACCGTGCAGCAGCACGAGGTCAGCACGGCCTACATGAACACGGTCACCGCGAACAGCGCGGCGTGCAGGATCGGCACCGTACGCACATTGCGCGACGGACGTCGCGGCCTGATCGTCGGCCGGAAGATCTGGTTCACCAGTGAGCACGACGCCTGCGACCTCGACTGGCACCGGGACGCACCCGATCAGGCGCACTGGAACTTCCGGTACACGCTGGAGATCGTCGAGCCGACCGCGCAGGAGGTCCGCGCCGACGCCGAGGCCGCTGCTGTTCGCGCTGACGCCCTGGAAATCGCCGCGGTGTTCGCCGAGTTGGGGAGGCTCGGCCGTCACGTCGAGGGCCGGCCCGCCAGGATACTCGACCCGGAACGCCGGGCGTCTCATCGTTCAGCGTCGGCACGGTGGTGCTCACCGCCGACGGCCGTGTGGTGTGGCACCACCCCGGCTTCCAGGACGACTATGTCGCCACCGAGGCGGTCACCACCGATGTCGAGCTGGTGGCGCGCGTCCGCGCACTGCTCGCTGCAGGCACCCGCACCCGCACCGTCCACGACCAGCTCACCTACACATACGAGGTCACTTGTGGACCTGCGTGAGATCGACATCGACGGCGACGTGTTCGAGCTCAACGAGTACGCGGGCGTCGTCGCCGCGCTGCTGCTCCAACTCGCTCCACAGACCACGGACTTGGTTTCTCGCAAGACACTTCGAGACGCGATGGCAACGGCGTTGCCCTGGGGCGGCGGGCAGTTTCGCGACAAGGGACACCCAGCTTCACGGGCGGTCCAGGCGGCCATGGGCGATCTGGAGAGGCTCGCGGCGGCCCACCGGCTGGGCCAAGACCGGACGGCTACGGTGGCCGTGCTGGACCGGGCCCTGCTGGTCCGGATCGCCGCTCTGTGGGGACGTTCCGGCGAAGCTCCGCGAACACCGCAGCGATGATCTCGGTGACGGCGTTACCCCGATCGGGGGGACACGGCGGTTTCCGGTCAGGTGGCAGATCACGCCGCTCGTCCACGACTGTGCTCACTCATGCCCTCGGGTCGGGCCGTCAACTGGCAGACGCCTGGCCTGAGTGGTGGGATCGCATCATCTGGCCGAGCGTCAGTGCCGCGTGGACGATGTTGGCCAGCGCGGTGTTCCGCTCGTGTTCCTCAAGTGCGAGCATCCACTCGATCACGCCCTCGACCGCTTCGTAGTCTCCCTTGGTGGCGTAGGCGAGCGCCCCGTTGAGCATGTCCACCGGCCGACCCAGCGACGCGGGCTCTTCCGGGTCGTCGTCGTGCTTCTGCGCCGCGAGCAGCTCGTCGCCGTAGACGGCGAGGAACGGCCGTACGGCCTCCATGCTGTGCTCGATCAGCGCCACCCAGAACGCATCGATCCGCGACGGACCGACCTGCCGCACGATCGCCTCCAGCGCCACGAGCATCCGGTCCTCACCGACCGGAACCTCCATCGCCGTTACCACCACGTCCCGTGCGATGCGCAGCAGCTGATCCCGATCTTCGTACATGACGACGCCCCCCAGCGTTCGTGTTGATCTCCCGTCGACCGTACACAGCGCTTGAGGGTCTAGGCGCGGGCGGTGCTCGACTGGACCTGGTCGATCAGTACGTCCAGGTCGGTCACCGGCGGGATGTCGGCCGCCAGGCGGTCCACCATCCGGTCCGTCTTCGCGACGTCGCGGCGCTTGCGCCGCCGCGCCGGCATGGCGGCGATGCAGACTGTGCCGCCCTCCGTGCGGCTGATGGCGAGCACGCTGACCCGGTGTCGCACCACGGGGCGGGCCGGATCGAGGAAGAACTGCTCGAACACCACCGGCGTCGCCGTCCCACCCAGTCCGGCCGCGTCGAACTCCGCGTGGTCGAACCGCAGGACCGACCGTCGTGCGACCCCGTCCTTGCCGCGGTTGCCCACCAGCATGATCGCGACACCCTCGTCGGCGTTGACGAGGACGTCGCCTGCACCAGCACCCTCAAAGAGCCGGGACAGCATGAAGTACCTCGTCTCCATAGCTGGAGTGACGTGGCGCTCGGCGCACAGTTCCTTACGCGCCAATGAGAGCAGTGGCACCAGTGACAGCACGCACACCGCCACGGTCAGGGCGTCGAACAGCGCCGGACGGGTCAAGCTGGGGACTGCGTTGGGGGTGGCTGCGCTAGTGGTTGTCACGGTTTCCACGTCAGCATCCGCCGCCACGATCTCACATGGTTCTGACAAGGCGGAAGCCAGTGACACGCAGGCCCGAGCCTACGACGGCGAGTACGACAACAACGGGGTCTACGCAGACGTGTACACCCTCAACGGCGGGCACTACTCGGTGTGGGACGGAAACGGCGCAGACGGAAACTGGGGGCCGTGGTCGGGAAACGGATCCCGGATCACCAAGTTCCGGGTGTGCGAGGACCGGGTGGGCTGCTCCGCTTGGGTCAACCTGTAGACCCCCTTCTGTGGAAAGCCTTCCGTGGAAAGTCTTCCGGTCACTGGGATCCCGTGCGGGGCTTTCACGTTTACGCAATACCGAAATCCGCAGTCGGTTCTGACCTGCGTAGTCAGGTGCGGCAAGTACGGCGACGGATGGCTCACGTCATCCACGGTCCCGTAGGCAGCGCGTCGGCGTTCACCTCGGCTGCGCCGTTCAGTCAGGTGAACTGGGCGTTCGCCAGAAGGAGGCTGACCGCGTCAGCGGCTACGTGTTCAACACCAGCAAGGTCTACATCTGAGGCCGGCACGGTGGCGGGTTCTCGTCGGGGGCCCGCCACCCGCTCGTTGGGGAGCCCGATGCTCGTCAGATCATTGCCGGTATTGCTCTTCCTGATCACAACCGTATGCCGCGCGGAGGAGCAGCCACCGGTGCTCGTAGGACAAGTAGCGCTGCCATTGCAAGGCTTCGAACTGACCCCGGCGGAGTACGCGCAGATCCAACGGGCACGTATGCGGGCACGGGACGAGTGCATGCAACGAGGTTGCGCGCTGTGCGCAGGGCGTTGGGTGGTCTACGCCGAGGACGCGACGGCGCCGGGTCAGGGTGTCTTCGTCGAGTTCGCGCGGCTTAGTGCTCACCGAGCGCGACCAACCTTCCTGGACATCAAATCTAGAGGACGCGCCTCGCCGAATGAGAGTGCGGTCGGTTTGTGGACCGTTCGGGTCGTGTTAGGCGGTCGGGAGGTTGATCAAGGCCGCTGGGTGAGCGTACTGCATAGTGCGGTCACGGGGCATCCCAGCTGATTTAATAACGATGTTTGTTAGAGCGCATCAACACGACACAGTCGCGACTGCGTCAACTACTGGCCATTCAGTGCATGCCAAAAGTCGTTCAACCTGCGACGCTCGCGATCGTCGCGCTCAGCCTTCAGATTCAAGTCTGGCATGAGTTCGGGTTGTCGAATGGCGTTGTTGATAAGGCCGATTACCGTCCTCGTTTCAATAGCCCCCAAAAGGGCTTCGCCGTTTAGTGCGTGTGATTCTAAAATTGCGCTCCGAGCGACGGACGACCTCTCGATGAGACTACTTCTCTCCAGGAGCAATGCGGCGCGATACCGCGGAAACCTGGGACTCGTTCGGCGCAGCCAAAACTCTGCTGCCGTGAGTGTTGCAGCATTGTTTGGTTCCGGCACAAGCGACTGCGGTAGGTAGCCATCGTGAAGGGCACCTAGCAATAGCCATTCGTAGTCTTCCTTTGAAAGTTGAGGTCGAAGATTGAGCTGGTCGACTGCATGCCGAAGATCGGTGTACTCGCAGCCGAGAAACAACTTGATCTCGGGCGCTATTTGCCAGCGTTCACGCAGGCCGCGAAGAGCGTTAAGTATCTGCTCCGGCGTCATCCGCGCGTACATTCCGAGATCTGCCGCCGTCGCGAATGCAAGAGCCTCTACCAGCCTTGACTTGATCGCGCGATACGTTTCATGCGTCTGATCTGTCACTTGAATGACGCTGCTATGGTCTCCGGGAAGCGCGCCATAATAGCCACTATCAAACATGCTCAGCGCCGACTTGCGTGTCACTATACCGTCTGACTCTGCCGTGTAAACCCAGATTGGAATCGGGCACGAGTTGTCCGTTAGCTTATGTGTGTACGCCACGTACTGAAGGACTATTCTTCTGGTTTTGTCTATCTCTTTTTCAAGAGGGCGTAGCGAGCGCTCCTGCGGCTGCCTCCAAAGCGGAATCATCTTCCTTAAAAGGGAGAGAAATTCCGAACCCTCGTTCGGGCAAGAGATCATGGCAACCGAAGATATTCGCTGGAGATCTTTCGCTCTACCTTCTGCGACTTCGCTAGCCAAGTAGTTTTGTACGACCAGGCCGCCCATGCTGTGTGAAATAAGCACGACTTGACTGCCCTCGGACACATTGTTGGATAGCCAGGTTCGCAACCTTAGTCCGAGCGTGTCGATGCTCGGTATTCGCCTTGTCGGCCACCGCCTAATCACGGGTGAATCATACTGAAAGTACTTCACATCTATGTCATCGAGATCTGGATCCAGTGCGATCAGGGAGGCGAGAGGCGTCCACACCGCCGGACTGGAAAACAAACCATGTACGAATACGACCACAACTCCGGCCATGGCGCACTTCCTGTCGTCATTGCAAAGGTGTCCATCCTAGGTGTAGATCGGACTACTGGCGCGAATGTTACTGGGAGTGGATCTTTAGCGTTTGGGTCTTCCATGCATCGACGGGATACTGACCTGTCTGCTCATCGGCATGACCGGAGGTTCCGGAACACATCACAGGTGATGAGCAGATCCGAGGTGCGGTAGGAACGCTCCGAGGCTGCATCGCCGACCACCTGAGGGCTGCGAGCGGTGCAGCAGCCCACAGCCCGCTCCGGTGTGTCGGCTTGATCAGTGCAGAGAAGCTGCTGCAGACCGTGATCACCCCGGCCCGTCGGGAACTGGCCGCGGTGATCACGCCGCTGCTCGCCGCGGAGGACACCGCCGCGTGGGTGGATCCCCAGCTCTATCAGCGCGTGGTTGTCGTGCACGACCGACGCGACAAGCTCGACCTCGACCAGCACGACACCGCGCTGCTGACCCGGATCCATGACCGCTTCGTCGACGCAGGCGCGCACCTCGACCCCGCGGCGCAGCACGAACTGCGGGTGCTCGACGTCCGTGAGGCCGAGCTCGAACGCGCCCTGGACGCCCGGATGTCGGCCGGGTTGCACGCCGCGGCCGTGCACGTCACCGACCGCGCCGAACTCGCAGGCCTGGACGACGACGAGATCGCCGTGGCGGCCGCGGCCGCCACCGACCGTGGCCTTCCCGGCTGGGTACTGACACTGGCCGCGCCCACCGTGCAGCCGATCCTGGCCCGACTCGCGCACCGAGGCCTGCGGCACCGCGTCCACGAGGCGTCGATCTCGCGGTGCTCACGAGGCGGCGACAACGACACCCGCGAGCTGCTGGTGCAGCTGTACCGGCTGCGGGCGACCCGCGCCCGGCTGCGGGGCTTCGCTCACCACGCCGAGGCGGTGCTGTCGCGGCAGACCGCCGGATCAGCCGAGACCGTCACCGCCCTGCTGCACGCGCTGGCGCCCCTGGCCGCGGGCAAAGCCGCCGAGGAGGACGCCGTCCTCACCGACAGCCGCATCGCCGCCGACCGGCTCTACCTGGCCCAGCAGGCCCGGCAACGCCACCGTCGTCCCGACCGGCACTCCGGTGATGCCCGCGAGTACCTGCCACTCGCCGCGGTCCTGACCGGTGCGCGGAAACTGGTGCAGCACCTGCACGCAGTGCACCTCACCGAGCGCACCGACCTTCCCGTCCACGTCCCCAGTGCGCGCGTGTGGGAAGCGGTTGCCGAGGACGGTCGGCACCTCGGCATGGTCCTGGTCGACCTGCACCAGCGAGACGGCAAACGAGCCGGGGCATGGACCACCGAGATCACCGCCCAGTCCCAGCTGCTCGGCCGGCGTGCCCTGGTGTGCATGTCCCTGAACCTGCCCCCGATACCGCCCGGCGGCGGCGACGTCGTGCTCACCGTGGACCAGGCCGTGACCGTGTTCCACGAGATCGGCCACGTCGTGCACGCGATGGTCTCCGATGTCCGCTACCCCTCCCACAGCGGATTCGCTCACCTTCCCCACGACATCGTGGAAGCACCCGCGGTCATTCACGAGATGTGGGCGCTACACCCCCACGTCCTGACCCACTACGCCCGCCACCACCTCACCGGCGAGCCGATCCCCATCGGCCTCGGGATCACCGAGCTCATCCCGACGCGCCACGGTGTCGGCTACCGGATGGTCCAAGACGTCGCCACCGCGTTGCTGGATCTTGCCTGGCACAGCATCGGCCCGGACGACGAGACCGGCAGCGTGGACGAGTTCGGCAGCGGGTCCTGGCCGCCGCCGGCCTGGCCGACAGCCTCCCGCCCCGCTACCTGAGCAGCTTCTTCCGCCACTCCCTGACCGGTGACTACAACGCGACCTACTACGCCTACGTGTGGTCCGACGTCCTCGCCGCCCAGTTCCTCAAATGGGATGAATGTGTTCCCTGGCTGAAGGAAACCATGGCGCTGGACGCTCTTGGAGCCGACCGGTTCCCCGTCCCGGACCCGGCCCCGTTCCTGGCGACCCTCGGGGTTGCCGACTAGGTTTCCGCAGCACAGGCCCGGTCCCGAGCGACCGGGCCTGTCGCGTGTTCGAGTGCGGGCGTCACATGCGCAGCCCTGGCAGCGATGATCACCCTGTGAGCGACGAACCTCCCGCCCTGCCACCCCGGCCGCCGGTGCCCGGAGCGTTGCCGGTGCCCGCACCGTCCTCGACACGGCAACCGCTGCAGCCGATGCCGACGCGCACGATCGCGCTGGTCGCCGCAGGAATCTTCGTGTTCACCGCCGCGGTGGTGCTGGCATTGTGGTGGCCTGGGACCGCCGGTCTGAGCGGCCAGGCCCTCGTGACCGCCCGGTTCGATGCCCTGCGCACCGGGCTGAGCATCGGCATCGGCGGCGGCGGAATCTTCGCTCTCTACCTGGCCTGGCGCCGCCAGCACGCCACCGAGGTCGGCTTGGTCCAGAAAGAACGCGACCAGGCCGATGTCGCCCGTGCTTACGAACTCCAACGCGACGTCGCCGACCACACCCGCCTGCACGCCGAGCGCGTCGCCGCGGCTACCGAGAAAGACGCCGCTGACCGACGAGTCACCGAGCTCTACACCAAGGCCTCCGAACAGCTCGGGTCGGACAAGGCCCCGGTTCGCCTGGCCGGCCTGTACGCCCTGGAACGCCTCGCCCAGGACAACCCCCACCAACGCCCCACCGTGGTCAACGTGCTGTGCGCCTATCTGCGTATGCCCTACATCCTGCCCGGCGACCGGCCTGCCAACGACGCCGACGAGGCCACCCGCACCCGTCACGACACGAGCCTGCAAGAGCGCGAGGTCCGCCTCACCGCCCAACACATCCTCGCCCTCCACCTCAAGCCCGGCCCGAGCCGCGACGACCCGGTCCAGACCTTCTGGCCAGACACCGATCTCAACCTCACCGGAGCCACCCTCATCGACTTCGACCTCAACGGCTGCCACGTTCGCGAAGCCTGGTTCGACGGGGCGACGTTCACCGAGACCGCCCGGTTCGATCGGGCGACGTTCACCGAGACCGTCGGGTTCGACGGGGCGACGTTCACCGAGACCGCCGGGTTCCGCGGGGTGACGTTCACCGGGGCCGCCCGGTTCGATCGGGCGACGTTCACCGGGAAAGCCCGGTTCGACGGGACGGCGTTCGGCAAGATCACCTGGTTCGGTGGGGCGACGTTCAACAAGATCGCCCAGCTCGAACAGGCAGTCGTGCAGCATCCGGTCGGGAACTCGGCCTAGCCCGCTGGCTGGGCAATATCCGACGACCACGGACCGATCGATGACCGAGAGGGCACCTGGCACCGCATCGTTCGCTCCTGAGAATTGCGCGCAGTCCGAACACCGTTTGGTTGCCAGTCGCGTTCTTCGCCAACTTCGGCCTCAACGGCCCCACCCGCGCCGTCGGCACGGTCCTGCGCGAAGTTCTTGCGCACGGCAGCACCGACCCCGCCGGGTACCTCCCACTGGTGGGCGGATATCTCCATCCGGCACCCCTTCTGCTGCGGCTCGGCTTCACCGCCTCCGACGAGGAATACCTGCCTACGGGGCCCGGTCTGGATGAGCCAGCGGCAGCTCTCCCCCGTCCGACCCGGACACCGGGGCTGGATGAGGTCGTGGAGATACTGGAAACGCGCCTCAGCAGGTCGATCTGGGACGACGACAGCGACGACATGATCGGCAAGTAGGGCTTGGCGCGTGCACCACGTGGCCCGCGGGCGCGGCTGCCCGCAGGCGAAAGCCTGCTGTAGGCCGGTTCGGTACCACCGTGCCCGCCACGACCGACGCGGTGACGACCACGATCGCGCGGGCGGTGTCAGTGGTGATGATGCGGACAACGTCGAGCCCGAGGCGCACGGCGACCCCGCCGGCGCTGGCCGGGTCGGGCTCGACGCTTCTCCGGCGGGCTCAGCGTCCCGCCGATGTCCTCGGCGCTGTCCTAGCGCATCGTCGACGCCCGCGCCCACGACGGTCCGTTCGTCGACCTCGCCAACCTGGCCCGCCGCGCCGAGCTCGGCACCGAGCAGCTCAAGGCCCTCGCGACCGCCAGGTTTGGTAAGCGACGCAGGGTAGAGCCACTGGTCATCGATCGGATGTAGACGCGGCGTCGGCGGGCGGAGCCGGGCACGCAAAAGCCGCGTGCCGCTCGTCGAAGAGAGGCACGCGGCTTTTGCGTTGAAGGGGTCGTGACCCTGGAGGTCAGGCGGGCGTGCCCTTGCCGCCGTCGCCCCGGATCGCCTGAATGAGCTTCGCGATGGCGTAAAGCACCGGCGGGATCGCCAGTGCGGACAGCGGCTGTATGATGGTGAACACCAGCGTCGCCACGAAAAGCACGATCGCCGTGATCGAAAGGGCGATCTCGCGCTTGTTCCACTTCGTCATACCCAATTACTAACACGCGCGATCGACACGTGAACAATCCCGAAAGTGAACGCAGCGGCGGCGCGTCAATGGATTTATCAACGTCGCCGGGCGGAGTGTTCACCATCTCGTTAATTCACGCAGTCCAGTTTGTCAACAGATTCGTCAACGGGCCCGGCGGAACGTTAATCGGCGCGCGTAGCGGCGTCGCGGGCATCGAGCCGCCGCTGGAGCGCGCGCAACGTGACGTAGATGGCACGGAAGGCGGGCCGGTTGTACTTCGTGCCCGCGCGCCCGGCGGGACGGCTGAAGTTCGGGTACTGCGCCTGCACGTGCTCGATGGTCTTGCGCACCGCGCGGCTGCCCGTGATGACGAAGTTGCTCTTGCGGTGCTCGTAGTCGGCCTCTGACATGCCCTCGGGGCACACGTCCCAGACGTCGACGTGGTCGAGCGCCAGGTCCAGCGCTCCCCGGTCAGGGTGGTCGGGGTGCTGGGCTCCGACCGCGTGGTGCTTCTTGGAGCGGTAGTAGAGGCGCCTCTTGTCGATCAGGCGGATGATGTGGTGCACCTCCTCCGGTGTCGCGACGCCCCACGCGCGCGCCTCGGCCCACAGCGCCTCGACGTGGTCGATCTGGCGCAGCGTGGGTGACGCATGAGGCGGCACCTCCGCCTTGCCCTCGAAAACCTCGAACAGGTCGGGGAGCTCGGCGTCTCCAGCCCGGATGTGGCGTACGTCGCACGCCTTGTCCATCAGCGCCGTCAGCGCGGTCCCCGGCTCGGTGGCTGTCGGGTCATCGAGCACCACCAGGAGGATCACGCCCGCCCACGCGTACCGCTGCCGGCCCGCGATCACGTCGCTGAGACCGTCGAGGCGGCGACGTCGGTACAGGTCCATGGCGTCCTCGACGAGCCGTTTTGTCTTCGCGTCCCGGCTGGTGGCGCTCCGCGCGGACACCACGAAGACGGCGACGGCGTACCCGTCGACGTCGTCGTTTGAGCGGATCTCGTCCACGGGCCGGACGTCGACGAGGTCGACGCCTCGGCCGGCGCACTGCTCGCTGAGCTGGTCGGCGACCTCCTCCGAGCCCGGTCCATGGGTGTAGACGAGGAGCCAGGGCACCCTCGTGTAGGTCACCGCGCCGGGGTAGGTCGGTTGCTGCGCATTTCCAGTGGTGGGCGTTTCACCGCTGCCGCTCATGCGGAAAGTGTAGGGCCAATCACCGAGCCTCCTCCGCGAGGTCATTCATTGACGAACCCGCTGGGGCGTCAGCAGCACATTAACGTAATAGACCTTGACGGCAGGCAAGATCTGTGCGTTCGGGACCGTTCGACTTGCCGATCAACGAATCCGATGCTCACGTCGAGCAGATTAACGTATCGAACCTTGACGACAAGGAGATTCTATGCATGTGTGCTGCCGCGTGCTCTCGTTAACGTATCCCGAACGCACATTAACGCACCCCGGATTGCGCTCGCGCGTGTGAAGGATGAATAGTGTGCTGCGTGGCCGATCTGACTGTGACACTCATGGGCTCCATCGAGACGGGCCTTGCCCGTGCGGCGCACCAGAGCATCGCCATCTACAGTCGCGCTGCGCTGCTCGCCCTCAACGACGTCCATTTCCGCCTGGGAATCGACTACACCAGCTCCGGGTACTCTCCGGCATCCGAGCCTCCGACGCGCCGCTGGTCCGAGCTCATCAACACGTTGATCGACATCGATCGTGCCTCGTGGCCAACACCTTCACTCAGGTCGAGCCTGCTGCCGGGAGCCGTACCCGGCGACTTCTTCACGCCGGAGTTCACTCTCGAACTCCGGACAACGCTGGCGGCCGCGTCACGCTTGAGTCGGGACGCCGTGGCCCGGCTGCTCGTCGAAGCCGGCACATTCCTGGTGGGCGAGAGCGTTGAGCTGGCTGCTCAAGTCGAACTCGCCACTGCGGTAAGTCAGACCGTCGAGCGCGCGGTGATGATCGCCAAGCTGGACGAGGTGACAACTGCCGCAAGGAAGCTGCTCGACCTCGCCACCGCGGATGCTCTGGAGGTCTTCTTCTTCGGTGAGCAGGAACCTGCGCGCGCCGAATCCGCTGTCGCTGGAACTTTGACGAACGCGTGGGACGCCGAGCGGGCAGCAGCCGCGCTGATCGAGGACGACGACTACTGCACGCCCCGATTCGTGGACGGTGCGCACCGCGACCGCTCAATCGTCGTCCTGGTGGGCGCACAGCAGTCCGGCAAGACCTGCACAGCGATGACTCTGCTGCGGGCCCGCCGAGTGTTGTTCGAGAAGGCGATGAGTCACGGCATGGCCCAGGAGGCGTGCACGGCGATGGCGGTCTCCCCGTCCGGCGGAGTGCTGACGGATCCGATCCAGCTGATGCCACCGGTGAGGCAAGGCGACCTGCCGCCAGCGGAACCGGCTGAATGGCTTGGTGCCGCGCTCATGCAGTTCGAGCGTCAGGTGGAGGCGTTGGGCAGGAATCCGGTAAGCGCCGAGTACCCGTCATGCAGCGACCCTGTTGCGCGCTGGGTGGAATTGGTCGAGGGCCTTACCGGGTTCGGCACTGTCCGCCGTCCGGACCATGTCGTCGTGCTGCCCGACGAGACGGAGATCCAAGCAGTACCGCCGATGACGGCAGTCGCGCCGCAGGATCTGGTTGCGCTGCTCCGTGAAGACGGGCTCATTCCCGACCTGACGGGGACCTCCGTCACCGTTGTTCGGACCCTGTCAAGCGCTCAGAAAGCGGATCTGCACGAGCATTGGCTTGCGATCTGCACTGCCGCAAACGCGCAAGCATGCGAGTTCGACCTGGCCGGCGACGAAGCAGAACTCGATCAAGCCGCCGTGAGTTCCGGACACGACGCGACCAGCAGCGAGGACTCCGCAGTGCGGTTTGGCCCACCGCGGGAATCTCCAGCGGTGGGCACCGTGCTCGTCATGCCGCGAGAAAACGTTCTCACAAGCGCAGGCGCTCATTCGTGTGACGTGAGAATATCTCGACGCAGGAGTGCATTGCTTCCTGCGATGGGCATCGTTCAAGTGCTCATGTCGATCCTCATTGTTGTGTTCGCCCTCTACCAAGGGGTCCAACCGGCGGGAGCAGTGCTGATAGGAGCGGCGACTTCCTGGTCCTCGGTCTTGGCCTTCAGCACGGCGTATTTGCGATCGCCGGACTTCACCAAACGCACGCGTTCGGAGACGAGCACGACAGCCGAGTCCTCCAGATTGATCCATCTTTGACGGAAAACACCCGCTGAGCCCTGGTTGATGCTCATGCTCGACAGCAAGGCAGATCCATGGTCGCTGTGTTGACCACGCAAAGAGTGCTCACGCAGACCGGCACGGCGCTGTTCGGGTCGATACCGAACTGGGTCACCGTCCTGTCGCACCTGCAGTTGGGGTGTCGTGGGCCCATCTCATCCACATAGGACGATGATCGCTCATCCTCTGCTCGCCCTCCTGGCGGGCGACGCCGCGATCGCGCTCACCACGTGGGGCGGGGCAGCACATCGCCCAGGCACTTTCGTCGGAGCCGGCGCCGCTGCGGCCGCGATCGCGTTCTTGAACTTGGCCATCAGCCCACGTTGACAACCACGGCCGCCGAGTACGGCGTGAGGATGCCGCACGTACGAGCACCCCCACGGCTCAGGCCTACCGCAATGGTCCTCCGGTTCGATCGGTGCGCCGCGCTACCGCGGTGACGTGTCCCGTCCCACGGCTGAAGCAATTCCAGCCGCGCCGAAACGGGCCACCTATCCGAGCCATTTGCGCAGCGCCCAGCCGATGAGCTGACCGGCGATCACCTGCACCGGGATCTTCACCTTCGGCCACAGCGTCAACCACTGCCAGCCCCGCGATGGGCTGGTCGTGCTGATGGTGCTTGCCGAACTCCGTCATGGTCGTCTCCTGCGTTGTCGACTGTCCTGTCCGACCGAGGTCGCCGGAAGACGACGCCGCTGACCTGCGCTCACCAACTACGCCCGGACAGTTCGGCATCGAGTCGCCTGAGCCCAGTTGGCGGATTCCGTGGGCAAAGCCGCTGATCAGAGCGATATGTGGGTGAAGTATGGGGTGAGCCTTTGTCGCTGGACGGCAAGGTGTGTCCCCATGACGAACCTGGTGCTTAGGGCCGAGTTGATGCGTGGAGAGTTGGACGCGGAGTACCTCGCGGAGAAGGCGGCCGAGCAGCCCGGCCTGCCGCCGGAGGAGCTGACACCAGCGCTGTGGACGGTGGTCTGGGGATGGAACGGGAACATGCAGGACATCGAATTCGCCAAGGATTACCAGCTGCCGGCCGCGATCGGACGGGTGGTAGCGGAAGCGACGTTACGGCGGCGGTCGTTGTCCTGGACGCTGAGCGGTACCCCACCGGAGGGCGGCACCGTGGCCGACGCCGTAGACGCCTTGGGCGTCACGTTGCGCAAGCAGTGGCCAAGCGAGTGGCGGTGAGGCCATTGGGCCGATCCTCACCAGGCAGCCCCTCGGCCCCGACAAGTACTTCCGCACACCGACAACTAGGTCCGGACGCCGACACGTTCGCCCGGACAGGACAGTAGATGTCTGTTCCATGAGCGTCCACGAACTAGTCCGGCAATCGATAGTTCGTCTGAGTAGAACAGCTTCGTCTCATTCGGCTTAGGTCGGCGGTCTAGAAGCCGCTGATCTGCGGCGTGTAGACCTGGATGTGCAGCGGACAGCCATGCAGACCTAAGCGGAGGGGTCGGGGTTGTCGGACGGGTCTTGTTGTGGGGTGTCGCTACTGGGACGTAGGTAGGGCTTGACTTCCTCTGGGACCGTGTGGCTGAACTGCGCCTCGTCGAACCGGGCGTCGCCGGCGAACTGAGCCCTGTCGAACCAGACGAAGCTGGAGAAGAACCGCGCGTTGCTGAACCTGGCGACGCTGGCGAACTGCGCCTCATTGAATCGGGCGGCGTCGAACTGCGCCTTGTCGAACCCGGCGGCGCCGTCGAACCGGGCCTCGTTGAACTCGGCGATGCCGAAGAACCGCGCTTTGTCGAACTCGGCGACGCTGGCGAACTGCGCCTTATCGAACCAGGCACCGGCGAACCGAGCCTCGATGAACCCGGCGTCGCCGTCGAACCGGGCCTCGGAGAACCCGGCGACGCTGGCGAACTGAGCCGTGTCGAACCTGACGATGCTGGAGAACCGCGCTTCGCCGAACTCGGCGACGCTGGCGAATTGAGCCCTGTCGAACCTGGCGATGCCGGCGAACTGCGCCTTGTTGAACACGGTGTCGTCGGCGAACTGCGCCTCATTGAACCAGGCGGCGTCGAACTGAGCCTGGTCGAACCTGGCGGCGCCGTCGAATCGCGTGTTGTAGAACTCGGCGTCGCCGGCAAACCGGACCCCATAGAACCCGGCATGGCCGTCGAACTGCGCCTTATCGAACCCGGCGCGGCCGTCGAACTGCGCCTCATCGAACCCGGCGTCGCCGACGAACTGAGCCCTGTCGAACCCGGCGTCGCCGGTGAACTTCGCTCGCTTGAACTGTGCGGTGCGGACGGTGGTGTAAGCGAAGTCGAGGTCGATGAGGGTGGCGTCGGTGAGATCGAGGTCGATATCGGGCCAGAAGGTCTGGCGGGGACGTGGGAACCACCGATACCAGGTGCGGGTGCGGGTGCGGGGTTGAAGGTGGTCGCGCAGGATGCGTTGTGCAGTGAGGCGTACCTCCCGTTCCTGACGGGTGTCGTCGTGACTAACGGCTGAGGGAGGCTTGGCGGTCGGGCGGGCGACGAGCCCGGCGCGACCAGGACGGCTCGGAGCACGCAGTCCGCCGAGTCTGGGTGTGCCTGTTCTGCTCGGCAGGGTAAAGGGACCCCGCAAGTACGCGCAGATGACGTCAACGATGGTCTGGCGGTGGCCGGGGTTGTCCTGGGCGACCCGTTCCAGGGCGTAGAGCCCGCCGTGACGCACGGCGGGTTTGTCTGACCCGAGCTGATCAACGGCTTTGACATACAGCTCGGTCAAGCGTCGCTCGGTGGCGTCGTGCTCGGTGGCCTGCTGGCGACGTAGGGCCAGCGCCAGGGTGATCAGGGCGCCGATCCCGGCGGCGACGGCCAGCCCGGTGCGCACGGTATCGAGCCGGTCGGGCGGGGTGCTGGGGGCCAGCTTGGTGAACAGCACCACGATCGCAGCCGCCGCACTGGCCAACACCGGCAGCACGATCACCAGCACTGGTCGCCACCAACTCGCCCCGCCGCGTCTTCTGCTCATCAGACGATCATCGCGCGCGGCACCCCCGAGTAGTAGTGAACCGCGGACATCGCCCAGTCACCGCAGTGGGTCGTCGCGGACAGGTGGGTCGACGTGGACGTGACCGTGGAGATCGACGACGCGTTCTTCCGCCTCGACCTGACGGCGATCGCGGCGAAACACCAACGCTGAGTCACGTACCCGTTCAGGAGCATCCGAGAAGGACCTGACGCCGGTGCCGTGCGCGGCGTGGTGTCGATGGACATGCCGCGCACGTGGGGTTTGCCCTAGGCCCGTCTCGGCGATGCCGCCCGTTGGCCAGTCGGTGCGGCTCAGGCTTCGCCGCGGCCGCAGTCGCCGAAGAACAAGCATTCCAACACCGAAACCCGGGACTGATCCCGTGTTCATCTGAACACAGGAAGTCATGGCCGGGAGGCTAGCAGTAACAGCGAGCGATCACACAACACGGGATACGTCACGTGCTCCGCGTGCAGCACGACCGCGATCGCAGCCTGAGCGTCGACCGACGCAGTCCGCGAGAAACCACCTCCGGGCACCACGTGACGCCTTTCCGTGCAACGGGTGCCCCAGCTCGCCACCGCGGTTCGCGGGCCACTCCAGGCTCTACCCACTCACTCTGTCGGCGCCCTCGGGTGGCGTGTCGCGCGACCACCATGTAGTCCCGCTCTGCTGGACGAAGCCCTCCGCGCGAAACCTTCGTTCCCTCCGGGCCAAGCCGGTTTCCTCCTGGTCGACACTGAGGACGACCGAGCGTGCCCCGCGCTGCCGGGCGTACTCGTAGAACGCGTCCATGAGCTTCGAGGCGATGGTGTGCGTGTCCGCGTGCGGACAGTTCGGCAGGTCCTCCTTACGCAGCTTCGCGATCCCCTCCAACAGGGCGCAGCGCGTACTAGGCAAGCCGTAGTGGGCGCCATCCGACCGGATGCTGGCCGCGAGGAAGCCGACCGGTTCGCCATGGCACTCGGCCACCCACCGCGCGGTGGAGTACGGGCCGACCTTGAAACCTCCCCACCGTACGAACTTGATCGACAAGGCGGGCGGTTCATCGAAGCGCTCCAGGAGGGCAGGTACCACGTCAGCTTCCTGGCGAGACTTCGGGCTGTAAGGAGTGATGATCACTTCGTGATCGGCTTCATCGGGCATGAGCGGAATCTGCCACCTCGTGGGTGAGCCGGGCGGGGGTGGCCGCGATTTCGCCTTGGTGACGTGTTGAGTTGCGTCGCGGTCCGTGGAGATCTACCCTGAGCCCACGCATCAGGTCCGATGCCGTAATCCTTCTCGCTCTCCCAATGGCCGTTTCCTCAGGTCGGGAGATGTCCGCAATGCCTAGCTGAGCCTGTACGGGCAGTTAGGTGCGGCGCCGGGTCAGGTAAGCGGAACGGGAACCCGATCCGGTCGTGCCACAAGGCTTGTGGAGTGCTGGAATCGGATGACTGATTCACCCTCTCGCGGGTGGTCGGGCCGTCGCGCCCCCGCCCTGGCCAGTCGGCCTGGGTACCACCGAGGCATGACCTGTGACACGCCGGTCGGCCGCAGTGCGAGAGACGACGATGACGAATACGAATACCCTTTCACCGTCCTTTGAGGACGGAATCGAGGACGGCCAGTCCTCCCGCAATCCCTATCCCGGCGCCGACAGGCGTGGATGGCCTGAGCGGCTCGCGGAGGCGTTGTCCGTGAGTACGGGCATGCCGCTGGAGGTCAGCCGCGGGGTCGCGGCGTTCGTGGTGCACCCGAAGTCGCTGCTGATCAAGAAGGGTGAGGGCTACGAGCTGAAGCCCACCGCGCTGAGCACCAGCTTCGACGGAGAGCTGGTGTTGACGGCGAATGTGCACGGCTTCGCCGGTAACGCCGGCGAGTACAACGAACGGATCCGCAGCCACTACACCAGTCCGCTGCGTCGCGACGCCTCGGAGGTGCCGACGCTGCCGCCGTTGATCACCGGCACGACCGCGGCGGGGCTCCCCGCTCCGTTCATCACGACCGCCGAGCCAGTCCCGTACGAGACGACCGCGTCGCTGCTCACGACGATGAACGCCGCTTTGAACGAGGTCAACGGGGACCGTAAGTACGAACTGGTCGACGACATGATGTTGGTCGGGCAGCAGCAGGCCACTACGCACGTGGCGTTGCTCCGGCGGATCTGGGAGCCAGCCGAGGACGGCACTCGACGGGAGCGAGTGGTCGTGGACCTCACCGCGACCAAGGGCGCCAACCGCAGCATCGCCCGGCAGACGCTGTTCGGCCTCAAGCCGTTCGACGTCGTCTTCGGTGTCCGGCCGCAGCGGGCGCTGTGGATCGCGGCGGGCAGGCCGATGGGGCAGGAGCCTCCGCCGGAGACGCCGATCCCGCAGCCCGAACGCTGGGTCCCTGCCCTGGCCGAGCTGCTGCGCAAGGCCTACGAAGACCCCACGCACTACGGCCACCACGCCGCGCGGAACGCGACCCTCGTCGCCGTCGTGCCGATGCAGATCGTGGTCGGGCTGGTGGGCAAGGGAAAGCTCGAGGACTTCCACTCCAGCGTCTTCGACTCCAACCGCGGTGATCACCGCCGCCCGCCACTGGAGTACCGGCTGATCGACCGGGCCGCCGCTGACTTTCGTGCGCTGCTGCGTGCCTACAAGACGGACGAGTTGCTCGACGAGGCGAAGCGCGCGTGGCTTGCCGGCGAGGGACCCGATCCCGACGCCCGCCCACGAGAGTCTTTTGTGGACGCACGGGACCGTCGTGACCACGAGCTGTTCGGCATCGTGTTCCCGCCGCCGGACAGCGATCAGGCTCGACTCGCACGGCGCGTGCTGAGCGAGCCCTCCCGCACCCAGACTCAGAGCAAGCACGTAAATAACCGGCTGCGGATGTTCGCCGCCGCGGTGACCGACGGGTACACCACACGCTGGAACCCGCGCGTGCTCGACGGTGCGCTCCCCGCCAACGCGATCCGGACCACGAACCAGGTCATTATGCCGACCTGGAAGGACGTGCGCTCGGCGGCCGCAGACAACGACTTCGGTCCGCTCGGCGAGTTCCTGCGCGTCCACGGAATCAACTGGCTCGCCGACGCAGGGCTCGTCGAAGCCGACCGCGGATCCATCGGGGCGCAGGCCGCGGGTGGCGACGATGACCCCGATGCTGACTCCGGCCTTGAGCGGCAGGTGCGGCGGACCATGTCGAACTACCGCCTCGCGCTGATGCAGAAGCCACGGATGGCCTTCGGGTTGCTCAGCGAACTCGCGCACGCGGCCGAGCTCAACCTCCCCGCGCGCGAGGTCGACGAGCACGGCAATCCGGTCGAGGGCACCGCCGCCACTCGACACTGGCTCAACACCACGTTCCCCAAGAACACCGGCCGCAAGCCCAGGGCGTCCGGTTCGGGCATGTCGGATCCGACCCCGCCCGCTCCGCCACCGGCTCAGCCGGTCGACCCGGCCACCGAGCACACGCAGGCGCAGGCCCGTTTCGTCGAGGCCGTGACCGACGACCTCGTCGACGTCATGGCCGAGATCTTCCGACTGGGCGAGAACCTGACACGTGCCGGCGACAAGGCGGGCGTCCCTCCGCTGGCCGGCAGCGCCGACGCGACCACCGAGGCGTTGAGCAAGGCGCTGGTGGCTGTCCGTGCCGACATCATGAGCGTCATGGCGCTGCTGACGCCGATGACGTACGGCGGCGCCACCGCATCGGACTTCCAGTCCTCGCAGTCCGCGAAGTACGCCGAGGAGGCAGCCGAATGAGGTCGGAGCCGGGCCTCATCGCGGGGCCGGTCCTGCTCGGCCGCGCGGTGGCGAAGCTGCCCATAGTGGCGGGGCCCTGGCTGACGCGCGCCCAGCTCACGCCGATGCCGTTCGCCGACTACCCGCTGCTGGCCAGAGGGGGCATCGTGTGCGCGATCTACCTCATCACCGATCCTCAGGGTCGAGTGCGGTGGCTGGGACAGTCGAACCGGGCCGACGACCTCGCCGGCCGGATGCGCCAGCACGACGCCAACCCTGCCCGGCAGAAGGTGTTCGCGCAGTTGCGGTTCCTGCACCTGCATGATTTCACGCCCACGAAAGCACTCGACGTGATCGAGGGCAAGTGCGCGGACGTCCTCAGGCTTCGCGGCACGATGGGCGCGCGGCGATGGCCGTCATCGGCTGATTGGCCACACTCACTCGCCGCGTCCGGCCCGGTCAGCGCGTAGATCGGTCCAGCACGCGCGGCGGCCGGATTCGCTTCACTGCACGAACTGCACGGCGGGAAGGCAAATGCCTTTCCGCCGTGCACTTCAGCTTGCTCTTGGCCGCGTCAGTGGGTGTCGGAAGTCGGCACTGAAGTGCAGACGGCGCAGCTGTCATCTAGGACGCACGTCCTTACCGAATCTACCGTTCGTTCCGACAAACGAAAGGGCGCTCACGCAATGCTGAACTGGGACCATATCGGCGGATCGACGCCTCCACCACTGGTGCCGCCGCGTGACATTTTCGCCGCGCTGCCTGCGAAGCCGTGGCCGTACCTGCGGGCCGAGCAGGGCGAGGCTCTGGAGCGCTGGTTCGCCCGCCGCCACGATCGCGACGTGGTGATCAAGCAGAACACCGGTGGCGGGAAGACGGTCGAGGGCCTGCTGATCGCGCAGAGCACCCTCAACGAGGGCATCGGCAAAGCGGTCTACCTCGCACCCGACACCTACCTCGCCGCACGGGTACGTGAGGAAGCAGCCCGGCTGGGGTTGCCGACCGCGGAGCAGCACGACGACCCCCGCTTCCTGGCCGAGCACGCCATCCTCGTCACGACGTTCCAAAAGCTGATTAACGGCCAGTCACTGTTCGGCGTCGTCGGCGGCCGTCACCTTCCTATCGACCTCGGCGTCGTGGTGGTCGACGACGCACACGCGGCGCTGGCCCGCACCGAGGAGCAGTTCCGCCTCACGATCCCCGTCGTGCACGACGCGTACCGGCAGCTGTTCGACCTGTTCGTCGACGACCTGCGGAGCCAGAACCTCAAGGCACTCCTGGACATCACCGACGGCGACACGACCGCCGTCGTGCGGGTGCCGTTCTGGGCGTGGGCGGACAAACAGACCGAGGTGTGGCGAATCCTGCACCCGTACGGCAGCCGGCGCGACGACGCGTTCAAGTTCGCGTGGCCGCTGATCGGCGACTGCCTGCAGCTGTGCACCGTGACGTTCGGCAGCCGCGGCATCGAGATCGAGCCGCCGTGCCCGACGATCGAGAAGATCCCGTCGTTCTTCAACGCGCGCCGGCGCGTGTACCTGACCGCGACGCTGTCCGACGACAGCGTGCTGGTCACCAACCTCAAGGCGAACCCCGCGAACCTGCGCCAGGTCGTCACGCCGGGCAGCGCCGCCGACCTCGGCGACCGCCTAGTGCTCGCGCCGGTACAACTCAACCCGAACCTCGACGACGACGCGGTGCGGCAGCTGGCCAAACGGTTCGCCATGGGCGACCGCGACGGCGACGGCATCGCGGAGTCCAAGCCCGTCAACGTCGTCGTGCTCGTGCCCAGCTCGCACAAGGCCACGCTATGGCGGCCCCTGGCAGACCGCGTCCACTATGTCGACGACCTCGAGCGCGGCGTCGCCGAGCTCAAGGCCGGGCACGTCGGCTTGGTCGTGCTGGTCAACAAGTACGACGGCATCGACCTGCCCGGAGCGGCCTGCGAGCTGCTGGTCATGGACGGCATCCCGCGGCCGCTGTCGGCCGCCGAGCGACGCGAGGCCGCGGCGCTGACCGGCAGTCCCACCCGCCGCATCCGCGACGTGCAGCGCATTGAGCAGGGCATGGGCCGCGGCGTCCGCGACGTCAACGACCACTGCGCGGTGCTGCTGCTCGGCGCTGAGCTCGGCATGGCTGTACACGACCGCGCCTGGCTCGACTTGTTCTCCCCCGCTACCCGCGCCCAGCTCGACCTCAGCCGCACCGTCGCCCTGCAGTTGCAGGGCCATGGGCTTGAGGGCATCCGCGAGGCCGTGTCGATCTGCCTGGACCGCCACCCGCAGTGGGTGCAGCGCGCCAAGTTCGCCCTGGCTTCGGTGCGCTACAACGACATCGGCGTCGTTCGCCCGGAAGCGGTCGCCGCCCGCACTGCCTTTGATCTGGCCGTGACCGGGCAGACCAGCAAGGCCGCCGATGTGGTTCAGCAGGCGATCAACGCCACCACTGATCCCGCGTTGCGCGGCTGGCTGCGGGAGCTGAAAGCCGGCTACCTGCACTTCACCGACCCCGCCACGGCCCAGCAGCAGGTCAGTGCGGCGATCGGTGAGAATCCCGGTGTGCTGCGCCCGGTGATCGGCGTTGACGTGCGCCGCACCCGGCCCGCCGCCGCGCAGGCCAGTGCCGCGGCGAGCTACCTGGGCGCCACATACTCCGACAGCACCGCCCTGGTCCTCGGTGTGCGCGCGATGCTCGACGACATCGAATGGGACGAAGACCGTACCGACCAGGCCGAGGCCGCTTGGGAGAAGCTGGGCCTGCATCTGGGGTTCGCCAGCACCCGCCCGGAGCGGCTCTACGGCACCGGGCCGGACAACCTGTGGACGCTCAGCGCAACCAGCAACGCCGTCATCGAACTCAAGACCGGCGTGAAGCCCACCTGCACGGGCATCGCGAAGAAGGACGCCGACCAGCTGCGCGGCGGCGTCCAG
The DNA here is from genome assembly GCF_001279525.1 of Nocardia sp. NRRL S-836. Classification (GTDB taxonomy): domain Bacteria; phylum Actinomycetota; class Actinomycetes; order Mycobacteriales; family Pseudonocardiaceae; genus Lentzea. The sequence goes on from NZ_LGDY01000047.1 coordinate 124,339, forward strand.
TGGAACGCCGACAAGTACATCGGCACGACCGCAGTGCCGATCCTCGTGCACCGCGTCGACCTCTACGACGCGCGGGCGGTCCCGGTGCCCGACATGTGTGTCATCACCCCGGCCAAGCTCACCGAGCTCAAGACCTCGGTGACCACGTTCGCGACCGCGCTCGCGCAGGGCCCGGACCTCTGGCGAGAAGAGCAGGCCGTCGCGCAGCAGCTCCAGCACCATCGGCTGACCGGCGAACGGTTCGCCGCCGCGTACTCACTGCCAGCACGCCGGCCGTAGGACCATGCCGACCTTGTCCCAGGGCAGCTTCAGCGCGGCGAGCGCCTCGTTGTCGACGCGGGTGATGTGGCCGGGCTCGATGACAGCGCCGGCACCGTAGTCGAAGGCCGCGGCGACGTCCTGTGCCACGCGCTCTCCGGCGGCGTCGCCCTCGACAACGGCGAGCTCGACCTCGACCTGCTGCGGGGGGATGTTCGGCTTGGGCCGGATGAAGACCGCGTCCTGCCCGTCACGCGAGCTGAAGTCCATCGCCCAGACCGGAGATGCCTCGTCGCTCGCGGCACGGAGCGCGGCGACCCGCGCCAGCAGGTCGGGCGCGCCGCCCAAGAGCGAGGCCTGTTCCTTGTCCAACGCGACGAGCGCCTCGACGGTCTCCTGGTGTGACCGCGCAGGAACCGCCCGATCCCCGGGTTGTTGATCAGCTGGGTCTCCAGCCAGCGCACGTCGAGGAACGTCATCTCGAAGGGAACGCGGTGGCGTTCCTGCAGGCCGCGGAACCACTTCAGGTCACCGGGGGTCGGGTGCACCGGCGCGACGAGAACCCACGAGCGGATCTCCGGCTTGTTCAGGCACTTCTTGAGCGACCGGACGACCTGCTTGCGCCGGGAGTCGTTCAGCGTCGTCCAGCTCTTGAACTCCAGTGCCCGGCCGATGTCCTCGGCCCACGCGTCCATGCCGCCGTCGCCGCCGGCGCCGTTGATCGTGCGCACGCGCTCGCCGTACAAGGCGTGCACGACGAGGTCGAACAGGTGCTCGGCCTTCTTCGGCTGCTCTGCCAGCTCGGTCCACCACGCGCTCACAAACGCAGCTCCGGACCCCACGCAGCCCCCTGCGCCGACGGTCTAGCCGTGCTTCGCCACACGCTGTGGGTACGACTGGTGCATCCGGCGAAGCGCACGGCGGCCGTTCCGCGGTGTGCAGGTAATCGGTTCGCCATCCTGGCGGCCGGCGGCGCACGATGATGCCCGTGACCGACGCTTCGATGCCCATCGGCAAGGTGATCGCGCTCAGCGACGAGGTTGACGCCGCCGCGTCGCTCCTGCGGCACGGGCTTGCGCTGCTGGAGACCTACACCTTCGCAGCCCGCGACGCTGACACCGTGTTCGTCTGTCTAGCGGGTGGAGCAGAGAAACTACTCAAGCTCAGTACCGGCTTGCACGCGTTGGACACCTAGGGGAGCTGGCCGTCGAAGGCCACGATGACGGGCATCGGCCACGACATCGTGAAGCTGTACAGCCACGTACGAGGGCTCATCGTCCAGGACGCTCCCACCCGCAGCACCGCTCCCGCATTCATCGCCGAACTGCTCGACAAGGTGGACAGCAACCCGCACATTGGCCAGGTTCTTGAGGTGCTCGGTACATACGCCATCCGGGGCAGGTTTTACAACCTGGATCATCTGGCTGACGCTCCACAACCAGGTGATTCGCCGAAGCAGTTGTGGGAGGCCTTACACCACACGTTGCTCACGCTCCATCCCAACTTGCTCATGCAGTTGGCGTCTGTCGACCAGTCGCAAGCTGCACGAGCAGAGCTCAACAAGCTCATCATCGGCTCGATTACCGATTGGCAGGGAGCTGATCACGCGTGCGTGGATGACGCGGGTGTTCGGCGAGCAGGCGAGGAGTTGGGCGCCGAGGCTGGCTCCATAGAAGTGGATGACCTTCGAGTTGGCCACATCCGCGCGAAGGGGTAACACCTGTTGGGCGGCTAGCGAACCATGAGTCATGGCGGTGCATCGACCAAGCGCGAGCGGCGACGATCACGAGAAGGTGTCCCTAGAATTAGGTCATCTACTATTGACAATTGATGACTTTGAATCACTTATTGAGCAGATCCGCACGCACACCCAAGAAGAGCCTTCTGTTTCATTCATTGGTGGCGACATCGACAAAGCAGAAGACTTACGACTTCTCGCAGACCGCGAACTGGCCTACTTCAAGATCCAGTCAGGGCACGTAACTGTCGAGCTCACTCACCGAAGAGCCCTGTACAGCGGGCCTCGGAGCATGGCACCGAAAATCCAAGAGTGGTCCAGATTGCATGAACGCCGCGTTCCCGCAAAGCTCAATTTGCGGAAGATGATCTACTTTACTCTCGGCAGCGAGGACTCATTACCACCCAACTTCCCTCTCATGGTGATGCCAATCATCCTGTTGATATATGGAATATTCACTTTTCTGACCATTTTTAGAATCGGCACGGTTACGGCGATCATCGGCACCATCGGACTTCTATCCTTGACATGGGCAGGCTTCTACTGCACGAAAGCCCGAAAAGTGGGATCAAGCTGTGTAATCACACCGCTCTCCAGAGACGAATACCGAAAGGACAGAACAGCGCGAAATCGCCAAACTGTGACATGGACCATCGCCACAATTGCCATCGCCGCCACGCTCATCGCCGCTCAAATTAAAAAATGATCGGCAACCCTTGGTACTGCAACGGCACTTATGTGAGTGGATAGCCGCGTCGTTTGTAGTGGCTGAGGCGGAGCTTGGTGTTGGCGTCGTCGGCGCCAGCCCGACCAGGACCAGACATGGTCGACGTTGGCGGACGGCCGGAGGACCCCCGCGGCATCACACCTGTCATCGCCCGCCGCGGCGTCGAACGCGGCTCCGGCCTGGGCACTGTCCGTTGGCCGGTAGAACGCACATTTAACTGGCTCAAAGGCTTCCGACGGCTCCGCATGCGCACCGAACGACGAGCCGCCGTCCATCAGGCCATGCTCAGCCTTGCCTGTTCGATCATCTGCCTGCGCAAACTCATTCTGAACTGATCACTTAGATAGGTGAAGCGGACCAGCACAGCAGCGATCGTCCCTGACGATAAGCACTACCCGCCGATGCTCTCTGACCTGCACCGACGCATTTCTCGGCACCTACACCAGCGTACGCATTGCCAGGCCGGTGCGGCCCGACCATAGGTCCTGCAATTCAGCTAGCCAGCTCGACCAGGGCCTCCTCGGTCGAGTCCAACGTGACCACACCGTCGAAGTTGTATCCCTCGTCGCAAAAGATCACCTTGATATCGGCCGGCACGAGCCGCCGATACCAGATGGCGAACTTCGCCACCAAGTCGAGGCCGCCCTTCAGAAACAGACAGGTGCCGTCCGTGGCCGTGTACGCCTCAACATCGGCGCCTTCGGTCCGGTAGAACCAGTGCACGTCCCCAACCTCGCTCGCGATGTGCGGTGCGGCCGGCTGCATCTCGGCAGCCGGCCACTCCTCCCGCAGCGCGGCGAGCAGCACGTCCGCATCGACGTGCCAGGTCTTGCTGTCGAACACGACCAGGTACGACACACCACACCTTCTTCTGTGGCCGGACGAGCACGACGCCGGGAATATTGTATTGCTGCATGAGCCCGGCAAAATACGCCGCCGACGCGTCCTCGTTCGTGACCACCCGCGAGCCGGTGAACGGCGAATCGGGGTCGTTGATGATCGCCACGTAGCTCTGCATCTCGTACACCTGGCCATTGCGGATCTACTCCCGGATGAAATCAGGAGCCTTGCTTCCCGGCACGTAGGAACTACGTCCCGACGAACTTGGTGTCGATAGAGGCCAGACGACGACGCATTGCGGTGACGCTCCGGCTGGCACGAAGCACCGTTCAGGCCCATGCCGGAAGTTTGCCGCCTGCCACCCGCCGCTGCCGACCGGCCGCTGCCAGAAGCCACCATGCTCCCGGAAGAATTCCTGGCATACCGTCCGAGACGCGGATAATCTTTCGTTTCCGGTTCTTTGTCGTTTCGGGCAACTTCATCCGCTACATGCCCTGACCTGCGTAGATGCCCCAACAGGAGACAGTTCCTGCAGGTCAGGGAGCCGGAAGGGACCGGCCTAAGCTGTCAGTGCTCCCCACTATCCTTCTGAGCGTGGGCCAGCGACGGCAGGTCCACACCGAGGTTGCTCTTCCAAGGTCGGTATGCCTGCGACACGTGGGCAGCGCATCCCGCCTGCCCTTTCGTTGCTACAGAAGGGCATTACGGTTGAGTCCGCCCCGGAAGCGGCGCCAGCGGCGCCGCGTACAGAAGCGACGCGAGTTGCGTCGTGAGAAGGGTCCGAGACGCAGGCCAGCGGCTCAATCTCGGTGGAGCAGCCACTCCATCGTGATCGCCTACATGGCCCACGTCATCGGGTTGGCAAGGATCGGTATCGAGTTGCTCGGCTGGCTCTCCGGTACCTGATCCTGTCGCTGAGAGCGGTGCGGCGTGTTCAGCGCCGCACCGCGCTCGACCATGTGAACTGTACACCGAAACACATTTTCTGTTGACCGGTCCACCGGTCCCACCGCCGTAAACCCGCAGGTCACAGGCCACACCATCACATCATCACATTTATTGACCCTGGTCAGGATCCCGAGCTGCGGCTACGGGACGAGCTGGACGCGGTCATCGTCACCCGCGAACCCGATGGCCGCACACGCATCACCCCACTCCCCCGAACCGCCCCGACAAACGCGTCGCCGTCGAGACCACGCGACTGCTCGCCCGCACCACACTCGACGTCCCCAGTCACTCGAAAGAAGTGTCCGGGCTGGTGATGACAGCGCTCGATCAGGCACCGTTTCGTGTTCGGGCTCGCTGACGCGAGTTGTTACGTAGCGGCGACATCGCCGGTACAGATCAGCAGTGAGGAGACCATCGTGGCCGGCCGCGATGCGGACAACAGCGAGTTCGGGTGGGCACGGGTTCGGCGTACCAGCGTGACCGGACTTATCGAGACGATCATGGATCGTCGCTCCCGGACCAAGTGGGCTCGGATGCAGGGCAAGGCCATCACCGGTGTCACCAGAGTGTTGGTCCGCTCGAGCGCAATCGGTGAGGTCGCCGTTGTTCAGGGCGACGGAAGCCACTGGACTGTGACCATCACCCCTAATCCCGCGGCCGTTGGCACCTTGACGGAGGCCTCGGGCGCGTGAACCTGCCCTCGAACACGGACGGCGAGGATCGGCTGGCTGCGCTGCTGGCTTTGGTCTGGTGTGAGATCCACGCGTACGCGCACCGGCGTCTGTGGACCGACCCTGAACTGGCCGAGGACTTCGTGCAAGAGGCTGCTGCGGACTTGGTTCAGCACTGGGACGAGCGTGGCGAGATGTCTCGGAACCAGGCTGTCGCGATCCTCAAGCAGTCCATCAAACGCGACATCGACGACCACCGTCGGAAGGAGGGACGACGACGCACCAGCCTTGTTGCAGCCGACGACGAGGTACTGCTCGACTACCTCGATCAGAACAGCGATCCCGAACACGAAATTCTGGCCCTGCTGTCCAACATCGACGACAAGCGCCACGTGCGTGCTCTGCTCCACACCCTCGAGGAAGGGCAGCGGGCCGCGATTGTCGCAGTCTATGTCGACGGAGCCACGCAGCAGCAGGCCGCAACGGAACTCGGCATTGGCGTGCGAGCTCTACAGGCCCGGCTGCACAAGGCGCTGACGAGCATGCGGCGCCACGCCGCCGCCCCTCACAACAACGCCGGTGGGCCGGCAACGCAGTCCAGCACAACTGCTCATCAGGCATGGGAGATTCCACGATGAAGGGCGCCATCCCCGAGACCACCACTGCAGCCGGACCAGACCTCGCGGCGATCAGGTCACGGGCGTCCGCGCGTAGCCCAGAGGAGCGCGTCGCACGCCAGGCACGTCTGGACGCGCACGCTGTCGGTTTGGCAGCGATGGCGCTCGGTGAGGAGTACCTGTCCCGTGGCGAACTGAACATCGCTCGAGGCTGGTTTGAGATCGCCGCGACGCACGACGCGCTAGACGCACGGTCGCGATTGACAACTGTCGCCGTGCTGACGGACGCGGTTAACGACCCCGAACTCACGCAGACCGCAGAAGGCACCGGTCTCGCAGACAACGAGGCGGAGTTGACCACCGAGCGCGAGCGCGCCGTTGAGCGGACCCTCGACGTCGCGGAGAACGTTCGTAGTGCGCTTCAGCGCGCCGAGCAGATCCTTGCTGCGGCCAAGCGGCGCGCTGAAGCCATCGTGGCGAACGCTCAGGCCGCAGCGGCAGCCGCAGCCGTGCCCGTAGTTGGCGAGCGTCCTTCGGAGCTCATGTGGACGCCCGGAGATTTCGACGCGTGCCGCCGCCTGCTCATCGAGGTCAAACGGCCGATGGCCACCGATCTTGTCGTGCCGGTGCGCACAAGCCTTTCGTTCGTGGACAACTTGGAGCGCACGCGAGACTCAGCTCGCAGCCGTTGGGATACTTTGCTGCAAGAAAGGCTGGCACGATTCTCCCGGAGAATCAGTGAGGAGGCGGCCATCGCATCGCACCTGTTGCCCTCAACTCCACAACTGGATCAGGCGGAGCAGAACGCACTCCGTCACGTGTGGCTCAGTGTGGCGATGTTCTCCGGTTTGCCGACCAACCATGTCATGTGGACTGCGGACTGGTTGGCCGACGTGCTAGCCGACGCCGAGGGTCGTGTCTCTGATGGTCCGGTATGTGAAACCGCAGCTGGAGAGGCGAGCGAGAGTGGACACACGGTAGATACGGCTGAAGAACAGATTGATTCCACCGCCGTCCCACAACGGTACGTATTGCTCGGCGTTGACGTTGTCGGGTCGGCCCGGCTGCCCAGCCATCTAAGGGCTGCCCTACCCGGTACGATTTCGCATCTGGTCGAGAACGCGTTGGCACAGAGCGGGATCGGACGAGACGACGTGCTCTCCTACGAGTCGCCGGGCGACGGCGCCGTGGTTGTGCTGCCCGGCAGCCAGATCGGCGCGGTCCTCGACGCTGCGGTTCTCCTGGACACGCTCATCATTGAACACAACCGCTGGCACAAGCCGGAGGTGAAGCTGCGCGTGGCTGTGCACGTAGGGCCGGTCGGCGACGACGGCTGCGATAGCGCCTGCATCACTCACTTCCGGCTGCTGGACGCACCAGAGTTCAAGAACCTGTTGCAACGCTGCCGCGAAGAAGGCGACGAGGACGCCGCCAATACCGCACTCATCGTTTCTTCCGAAGCTCTGGAGACGGCGTTCAGCGGCAACTACACACGGGTGGTGCGACACAGCGACTTTGCTGCGCTGCGCGTTACGAACAAGGAGTACCGTTCAGACGCATGGGTCCGCGTGCCGGGCTTCGATCCGTCCAGGCTGGCCATGTTCACCGAGTCTGCACCTGCTGGTGAATCTGGAGCGCACGCACAGAACATGACGCCTAGGGACGTGCAGGCGGGCGTGGTCGACGGTGACGTGAACTCCTACGAGGGCTGCCGATGACCGCACACGTGGGCTGCCAACAAGCTCGATGTGCTGCTACCCGACCCGACATGCCTAGCCGATCATGGCGGACGACGGGAGAAGCACAGCCGCCGGCTGATCATCGACGCAACCCCCTACGTGGTCGACAAAGCAGCGCCGCCCCGTCGCCGGTGTCCTCGGCGGACGGCTGGACGGGTGCGGCGGCCGGTGCGGGCGGCTCGGGCGCGACCAGGGCCTGCTCGACAGCGTCCGGGCTGGTCGCGGCGGGGTCGGGTGCGATCACGAAACGGACCTCCTCGGGGTCACAGGTGGGCGTGGTGGATCGCGGGCAGTGGTTGGCGCGCAGAAGAAGCCGAGGGCGCGAGCACGCGGCGGTTCAACAGGCCGGCGCGGAGCTCCGCCGCGCGGCGCGACGGGAAGCCGCGGAACCGGTCGAGTGGCACTGGTGTCGGTGTGGATGACTCTGTGCGCCGGGCGGTCGTTATCCGACGTTGGACGGCACGCCGTGTCGGGAAAAATGGCGGGACCGGAATCCGGCCGGTCTCGCCGCGCGCCCCCGTCCCCTGTTAGCCGGAAACCGGGCGTGAACAGCTCGTGCCAGTCGGTCGGTTGGCGGAGTCGCTGCACGAAACGTACGTATGATGTACATATGCTGACCTGCGGAAACTCCCAGTTTCCTTCGGCGAGGCTGATCGGCCCTCACGAACACCGCGCAACGTTCGCCGTAGGTGCGCCACCGGTGGGCGCTGTGACGCCCCGTTCCGCTCCGGCGTGCGCTTAGGTAGTGATCGAGCCCCGGTAGTTCGGCACATTCGATGGCTTGAACAGCACAAACGGCCCCCTTCTGACAAAGGGGGCCGTTCGCGACCTTCGCCGGGGCTGGTCCTACAGGTGCGGCGTGGACCCGACTTGGAACCCGGCCACGCTGCACCGCCCACCTGACGAAGGAGATCTACCACCTTGACCGTAGGACGCAGATCAAGCGGCTCGCCAGCCCAAGAGGGTGAGGCCCCCGCTCCGGTCGGTGAACGGCATGAAACCCGTCCACAAAATTGGGCGGGGCTGATAGGCCAGGCCATCGCCAACTGGTCCACGACCCTGCGGCTGGCCGTACTCGTGGCGCTGGTCGTCGTGTTGGTGTTCGGGGCGCTGTGGCTGGTTCCGTTGAACTTGATCCTGGGCCCGATTGAGATCAGTCAGCCGTAGTAGCGCAGGCAGCAGTGGGCGGCGGGGCTCATGACCACCGCCCATGCTCCATCTCACGGTGAGCTGTCGGCCTCGGTCAGGTGACGCGGGCTTGTTCGTAGGCGTTGCGGAAGGCGTTGCGCGCCGCCTTGCCGGACAGGTCGTTGGTCGAGGTCTCCCACAGCGCGGCGGACCGCGCCGAGGCGTCCGGAAGCGGGGGTGTTCGCGTCGTACACAACCTCGACCACGCAACCGCAACCGTCGTGATAGGGCTCGGGCTTGCCGTCGAGCAGGGTTCGTGAGCCCGACTGCGGCGACTCGTAGACCGGGCCACGGCTGGCCAGAAGAGGCGCGCAGAACGCGCAAGCCTTCGGGCCGGTGATTCGCTGGTAGCCCAGCGCGAGCCGGTCGGCGAGGATCGCCGCGTTCAGGGCGTCCCAACCTCCGTCTGCGGCGGGTCGCATCGCCGCAGCGGCGACGGCCGGAGCAGCGCGGTCGGCAGCTTGGCGCGGATCGAGCCCAGCAGCGCTCCAGGCGCTTGATGGTGCTCGGGCCGGTCACGGGTAACAACACCTCGGCGGTATCGCGCCACCCCGCCTCGAGGTTTTCCATCGACGGCAGATCAAGCCCCTGCGCCGGTCTCGGCGCGGTGGAACGCGCCGAAGTAGTCCAGCGCCAACCGCGCGGACTTCGAGCGGTTGGCGCCGACCAGGTCGAGCACACAACGCGCCTAGTTCGGCATGGTGGCGCCGAGCTGGACCAAATCGAGCAGCGGCCACAGGCCGAGCACGTCACGGACCATGCGCACGCTGACACGCCCCTACGCGCGTCGGTGCTCGACGGTGAGTCGGGTCCCTCCAGCTGACAGCGCCACGGGCACCCCCTGAAGTTTGCGGAGCCACGACATTTCGCCTGTCCTCGTTGTCTCGTCGGAGCGTGCTACTTCTCGTACTTCGCCGTCGACCCGCGCAAGATTCCCTCGAAGCCGATCCCGGCGACGACGGCTTCCTTGAGGTCGCCCGCCTGCACCACCATCGCGGTGACGCCGCCGAGTGCGATGCAGACAAGCGCCAGGCCCACAAAACCCACGATCCGGCCGGGGGTGAACTCGCCGAGTTTCGCTTCTCCTGACGAGAGGGCACGAACCAGCGGCAGCACGTAGACCAGCAGATAGCCGGCAACGCCGCCCGCGGTGCCCCACAAGAAAACGTCAAGCGCGGGCATCTTGACCACCCTCTACTTCGTCCGCCGAGGTCAAACAGCTCAGACCGCCAGTGGCAAAGAGACGCCTCGGTCCGGTCTTCCTGCTGGTGTCCGCGGAAATCTTCGACGCCGTGAGGAGCGAGAGACCACCAGATCCGATGTGACCCGCGATCCTGCCTTCTGCGATGGTGGACACGGCGCGCACAACAACCGCCGGCCCTACCAGTAGAGCCAAGGACCCGATGGCTGAGAGCGTGCTGGCGAACATGGCATACCCCCTATCTCGTCTGGCACCGCTGAACCTGCGCGGCGCCAACACGGATAGATCGTGGTTCGAGTTGCTCGTGCCATCGGGACCACCACTGCCGCTGTTACGCACTGTCGCGTTAGGACGGGGAAGCCAGGCGTTGAAATCACCCGAACAGTTGAACGTTGCTGAGGGCCGCAAGACTTGCGACGCCAGGCGCGATCAGGTCACAGGGATAGCAGCACGGCGCTGGAGCCGTGTCGGCGTGGAGCTTCAGCACCGCGCCGCCGAACAAGCCGGGCGCTGAAGAGACAGCTGCCCAAACCCGTGGTCTTCTGACCGAGTTCCCCAACGGCGAAGGCCTTGAGGACCATCCCGGCGATCACTACCTGTTTCACGCTGGCAGGCACCATCAGCCGCGACTACGCGGGCGCAGGTGCTCTTCGATGATCGACAGCTGTGCACTGAACGTCGCGTCGTCATGCAGCGACAAGGGCACGGTCGCCTGGCAGCAACCGGTGCCCGGACTCGACGGCGCGCTCGTGCTCACCGAGATGAGCCATCCGTGCGTCAACGGCTGCTCGGCTGGCACCGGCTGCCCGCCGCCGAAAGCGGCACCATCGTCGACCCTGACGGCGACGGGCCGGCGACCAGCCCACACCATGAAGCGGTCAGCGCCTTCGTGACGTAGGCGTTGGCGTAGCTGGCCGCCACGTCAGCCTCCGCTTGCGACGGGTCAGCATGCCCACCGGGATCAAGCACAACGGCTCGTCGGTCTTGACCTGCGACAGCACGTGTCTGCCGTCCGCACCGACAAGTTTAGCTCGTGCAGCACCAGCTAGGAGCGAGGCGCGCCGCCGAGCTCGTCCTGCACGAGCAACACGTCCGGAACGGACGCCACCCTCTCACGTACACCGCTGGTCAGATCTGAACTGTCGTCACGGCGGGGAAGCACCTCCTGTGGCGTCAAGACCTCGGCGTGCTCACGTGCTCCTGCCGGTACGGGCACGGTCCACCACTCCGGCCTTCGTGCGCGTAAACCAGATACCGGCCTCCTCGTCGAGGAGCCCAGCGAGGAAGAAGGGGCCCAGGCCTCCGAAGACCGCGGCCGTCAGCATGCCTACCAGCCCGCTGTCCGCCGCGGCCATCAGGCTCCCGTTGAGCACGGCGATGATCGTTGCGAACCTGTAGAGCGCGCGTCGCGCAGACCGGCGCCGTGAGCGGAGGGGCGTCGTGGCCGCCACGCAGGTCAGGTGCACGCTGGCGAGATGAACCAGCGTCGGCAGCATGTACGCGCCGACAGCGGAGAGCCGCCCAAACTCGAGGTGGGGAAGCCCTGCCCGTGTGGCGGCCAACGTGGTGAGCATGGCCAGCAGCACCATGAAGACGCCGGCGACGACGAGGACCCGCTGGATCTCACGCGGCGCGGCGTCGTGGGGCGTCTCGTCGAGAATCATCATGCCGCCCCGTTCTGGCCAGGCATTCCGGGCAGCTGCGCCGGCCAGTTGTCCCGGTTGAGTGGATGTTCGGACTCGTGCCAGCTGGACGTGAACCCCGATTCGGCGAGCCGCATGCACGTCTCGTAGGCCATGACGCTGATGTCGATGTCCATGACCAAGGCCCGCACTTCGCCTCGGCGTTCAACCGGGCTCCAGTAGGCGAGTACGTCGCGGACGTGGCCGACCGTCGCTTGGTCAGGCGCCCACAGCCAGGTCGAGCGGGGGCTTCCGGAAATCTGCAGCGCAAGACCCGTACCAGCACCGACAACGTCCGCAGTCCTCGATGGCGCGGCCTGGGCAACGTTACCGCGGCCCACGATTTGCTGTTGAGGTTTAGTCACGTCAGCGGTATCGGCTGGTGCGCACGAGCGATGGAGAACCCGAGTGGGCGACGCGCGGCCGCACCGGATGAGTGATCTGGCCGAGACGGACCGTTGCAAGATCACGGGCAGATCAGGACCGCGCGCGTGTGCAGGTAGCCGCCGTAGGGCAGGGTGATGGCGGTCCGAAACTCGTAGCTGACGGCGTCGAACAGGAAGATCCCGCCGTCTTCCGCCCACAGGTGCGTCCAGTGGCTCCGCCCGGCGGGGATGAGCAGTTGGAAGGCCGTGGCGGCCAAGAAGGCCGCGACGTGGCCCACGGCCAGCCGGCCGCGCGGCCACGGGCTCGGCGGCGCTTCCGGCAACACCCTCCCGGCCCACCCGCGCCACCGCGGCCGCCGGGTCGCCACCGGCTCCCGCGCGACCGCCGCGTTCCCGCCCACCCACGTCGAGTTCTCATGCAAGACCGCGTCATCGTTCACCACCGGCTCCCGCTCGCGACACCGAACCGGACACCGGGCCGCCCCTCGGTTCACGCCCGTGGGATACCCGACAGGTCGAACCGGTCGCGCAGCGTAGCGTTACCAAAATATTCCAAACAGTTACGGTGTGTGATTCCACGCGTTGCGGGTGCACAGCAGGCACGTGACGGCTCTGGGCGGCGCCGTCCAGGTCGGCGACCGCCTCCACCGGGACGTTCAGCGAGATTTCGCCTGCCCGCTGGAATGCGAACGTCATGCGAACGTCGGTCCCGGCGCGCACCTCGCGGGTGAAGTCGTTCAGCTGAACCCGGTACCGCAGCAGCGCTCCCCTGAGCCTGGCAACTCCGCCGTCCGCCAGCAGCGGCACCTGCCGCACCTGCTCGGTCTGACCGTCGTATGCGGCATCCCACAGCACTGACGCGTTCGTCGCCGCGTCCATGCGCACGTCGACCAACGCATCGGGTTCTCCTGCTCTGTTGAACATCGCGAACCGAACGGCCGCGTCGTCGCCTCGCTGGTAGCCGTCGCCGCTGGGTGCAACGCCGGGTCGTCGTTGATCACCTCGTGGCCCGCCGAGCTGAGCACTTCGGACAGCCCCCGGATCGACCACCCCGCGTTGCAGTAACGTCCTGGAGGGCCGTCAGCAGCTGACCTCGATACGAGCAAGATCACCGACCGAGTTCGGCAACCACATCCTGCGCCACGTGCCGCGGCACAAGTCGCCCCTGCGGGCGTAAGGCCTGCGGAGAACGCGTTCAGCGGGTCGACAGTGTATGTTCCGCAATTTGTGATCATGGCTGAGCAGCCCTACGCGGGACTGAATGCTGCGCTCGATGGCGCGTCTGACTGGGGTTTGACTGTGAGTGCGTTGGGCTGTGTCCATCGCGCGTCGGCTGTTCTGGTGGCCGCTGGCGTGGCGGACGAGAGTGCTGCTGTGCACCACATCGTCCAGAAGATGTTGGACTATTTCTCCGCAAGATGGACAGAACCACAGACCGAGCATAAAAACGTAGAGGAAATGCGGCATGGAATAGCTCTTGTGCGGACGCTTACGCAGTTGAATCGCATGCATGAGGCCGCTATCCGATACGTCGAGATGGCTGGAACCCTCGTACACAAGCTTGAGGCTTTTCCGACAGTTTTGTTACTTCTGCAGCCATTTTTTCCGCTTGCTTGGACTGAGCCGCATCCGGACCTCACAGCCGAACAGGTAGCCACCCTTGCAACCGACGCCGCCTGTGCGTTATTGCGTGTCGGCGAACAGGAGCATGCCCTCGTGTTACATGGCCTGGCTCTGATGAAGAACATCGACAGCGGCAACCCCATTCGCGCGGTGGCTAATCTTGCGAACACTGCGACTACATTAGACGGACTGAATAGGCTTGCCCGGGCTGACAGTGCATTAAGACTTGCACTGGAGCTGGCCGGTCTCTATCCGAACGGTAGGGCCATGTTTGTAGCCCGCATCTCGATGGTCGAACGCCTCATCGACGCAGGACAGGAGACTGAGGCTGAACGGCTCTGGGCTCTACTCGATCCGCGGCATAGCTGGGACTACGCCGCCCAGCGTAGTGGACAGGCCGAGATCGTGAACGCTTACTTCAAGCTGCGCACCGGTCGCCTCTCTGACAGAGAATTGATCTCGATTGAACGGCACGCGAGGTCGACTAACAGCGCCGCCCTGCGTCGGAAAGTGCATAGATTGAGGGGAAATCTTGCCATTCAACTCGAGGACTGGGGAGTCGCCGCTCGTGAACTCGACGTGGCGATGCGTTTGGCTCGTGCCTCTGAAATTTCCGACGCGGATACAGAGGCGAAGCTTGTTCTAGCCAGGGCTCACATAGGCCAACTGACTGAAGCAGCAGCGGAGGCGAACCGCCTCGCCGCCGAAGACAGAGCAGCGCATGCGCCGCTTGCCCTGATTTGGCAGACGCTCGGTCAGTCCGAGAAGGCACTCATGCATGCGCGCTTGGCCTATCGCAGAGCATGGGCTGACGGGGAGCCTCATGTCCGTCGTTACGACCTGAGGGAGGCGGCACTGTTGCTTTATGAGCTTGGCGCTCCCCTGCCTGACCTTCCCGCATACAATCAGGCAAGCGATCCCCCGCTACCATGGGAAGCGAAGGTTAAGGCAACGATCAACAACCGACGCAACATTCAGGGATTCAACTGACCCACCGCATCGAGTACATCTTAAGCGTGGCAGATCATGATCTTTTCGGCGCGTTTGACCAGCATCCGTACAGGAAATTCTTTTAGGTACCGCGTCGTTCGATTGTTGGCCACAAGGTGCCACCCCGTTTCTTCGACGAGTCGAGGAAACGGTCGAGGTGTCGCCGGATATTGGGGATCGCGTATACATCGACGGGATCTTTTGCTTCCGTCAACCAGATCGTATCCGTGTCCGCATGTCCGGCACCGGCGTCGATTTCCGTATTCAGTATCAGCAGGCCGAGGCGCTGCGGTTTGGTCTCCTTGACGGCATCGACGACGTGCCAGCCTTGTTCTCGCATCAGGTCGCCACGTCGCGTTCCAGTCCCTTGTCACGGCGATCGCGGACCTGTTGAGCGCGGTCTCGACCATTGCCGGCGCGGGTGGTTGGCTCCGCGGCTTAGCCAGCTGCCGGATCACCGGCTTCGGACCCGACTCTTGATACAGCCGGACCGCATGAGCCCCAGCTCGTCGGATACTTCTTCGGTGGCGCCACGGACGACTTTCGTCAATAGCTCGCACGAGGTAGTCAATCGCGATTTTAATACAAAACTGTTCTCGCAGGTAAAGTCCGAGCCCGTTGAGACGGTGACAGAGAATCGGCGTGTCAGGCGCGGGTTTCGAGTACCCGAGCAGAGCTTGCGCGTGCAGCAACACCTGATGGTAATGTGGCCAACTCCCCGGCGAGGCGTGGTTGTGCCCCTTGAGCGCGGTAACGATTGTGACTGCCGCAGTTTCTCGGGTGAACACAATATCTTCGAATTGACGGACTGGATCATCGACATCCGCTGTTCGCGTCACTGCCTGCACCAACCGGTGCACGCCAATCGCTTCGGCGGTCAGAGTGATCATACTGAAGGAAGCAAGTCTCCGAAGGGCCTCCGTCGTACTCTGTCACCGCGCCGACTCCAATAGTCAGTACGCCATCTCGAGCCTGAAGTCGTACAGTTTTCACATTGAAGAGTGAGGACTGAACGTGACCGCTCCTCGACTGGCACCTCCACAACCTTGCGGGTCAGTGCAGCCTGGTCGCCAAGCTGCTCGACTATCGCGGCATGCTCACGGTCGACAACGCGGCCATCGCGCCGACATTCACCGCGCAGGTCGACGCCGTCCTCGGTGTGCGCCTGGGCATCGAGCCGCGCACGCAGATCCGCTCGGTGGTGCGCTGGCGGCGCACCGCGAGGTAGAGCGCGAACAGCGCGCCGCCGCCGGCGACGATGCTCAACAGGATTTTCATCGCATCCAGCTTCGCGGCTACGAAGTCCTTGCCGTTGATTGCCGTGACCGGGTCGACCTTCACCCCGGCGTCACCCACAACGCCACACCGGCCGCGAGCATCAAGATCATTTCCGCCAGCACCGGCACTGTCCACGGCAACTGCGCGTCGGCGGTCGGCCGAGGACGGGAAGGGTGCAGTTTGTTCAGGGCACGCCGCCAGCGGGAGTCCTTGAACTGCTGAGGTGATCGGCAGAAAGGGTCTCGGCCGACGCCGGCTTGGCGACCAGGCCCTCGTCGCGCAGGTGCGAACCGCTGTGGGGTGGACTTCACCAGGGACTTCTCCATGGCAAGCGTGACGGGTGCAATGTCCGGCACCACTTCACGGCAGCCATGTGCCCCTTGGCGCGTGTTCCTGTGCGCGACGCAGAGCTTCGAACGCCCAGGCCGTGCCCGCCGTCACCTCCCGCTCCAGTTCCTCGACCCGGCCCTGCTCGACCAACAGGTCTACCAACAAGTGGGCAGCTAAGTAGTTGCCGCCGTCGGCGTCGGTACGCAGCATCTGGAGTCCGTCGTCGACTCGCCCATGCTGGACCAGCAGCTTCACCAATCGGAATACGGCCCAACCGCTTCCGCTGTCGGCGTGGGGACGCAGCATCTGGAGTGCCTCATCGACCCGTCCATGGTCGATCAACAGGTCCGTCAACCGGAGAGCGGCATAGTGGTCGCCGCTGGCGGCGCGGGTGCGCAACCCTTCCACCTGTCCATGGTCAACCAACAGGTCCGCCAACAAGGTGGCGGCTCGAGAATTGCCACTGTCGGCAACGGCTCCTAGCTCTTCGACCTGCCCCTGCTCGGCCAACGTATTCGCCAGCTGGTAGGCGGCCCGATCGCTTCCGCGGTCGGCGCGCGCACGCAGTTCTTCTACCTGCCCCTGGGCGGCCAACAGGTCCGCCAACGATAAATCGGCGAAGTAATCTCCGCGGTTGGCGCGGGTGCGCAGCTCTTCCACTTTTCCGTGGTCAGCCAAAAGGCCCGAGAACCAAAGGACGACGTTCAGGGCCCGCCTATCGGCGTGGGGGCGCAGTATGTGGAGTGCCTCGTCGATCCGCCCTAGGTCCACCAGCAGCCTCGCCAACCGGATGACGGCGCCTTCGTCGCCGTGTTCGGCGAGGGGGCACAGCACCTGGACTGCCTCGTCGATCCGCCCTAGGTCCACCAGCAGCCTCGCCAACCAGATAGAAGCGTCTTTGTCTCCGTGTTCGGCGATGGGGTACAGCACCTGGAGTGCCTCTTCGATCCGCCCTTGATCCTCCAGCAGCCTCGCCAACGAAGTGGACACATATCTGTCGCCGCGTTCAGCGAAGGGGTATAGCACCTGCAGCGCGTCGTCGACCTGTCCGCGCTCGACCAGCAAGGACGCCGACGCGATGGCGGCGTGCCTGTCGCCGCTGCCTGCTCTGTCGCGCAGCGTCTCCACCATCCCGTAGTCCGCTAGCAGCATCGCAAGATCGAAGGAGGCGTTTTCATCGCCACGTTCGGCAAGAGGGCGCAGCACCTGAAGTGCCTCGTCGACCTGCCCTTGCTCAACCAGCAGCCTCACCAACCGGGTGGAGGCTTCGTAGTTGCCGCTAACAGCAAGAGATCGCAGAACCTGCAGTGCCTCGTCGACTTGCCCTCGCTCGACCAGCGACTCCGCCAACTGGAAGGCGGCCTGATCGTCTCCGTTGCCGGCGCGGGCGCGCAGGTCTTCTACCAATCCCCCGTCCCGTAGCGCACACAGCACCCGGAAGGCGGCCCGATGATCGTTGTGGTCGGCGAGTTGTTGGCAGAAAGCTACGGTTTCGTGTGCGCGGCCGCGGCGTTCGGCGTTGTCGGCGAGACGGTGGGTGTCGTCGGAATGGTGGTGACGGATCAGGGCGCGCCAGGCGCTGTCGGGGAGGTGTTCGGTACGGCGCTCACGTAGGGCGTGCTGGTGCAAGTAGTCGGCGACCCGATAGCCGGCGATGCGTCCCATGCCGGTGGGGACTGGGATGAGGGTAGCGGTGGCGCCGTGCAGCAACGCAGTGGCGTAGATCAGGGCGTCGTCGAGCCAGTCCACGGGTGCGGTGGCGATCTGCCAGTCCTCGAGGTAGCCGGGAGCGGCGTCGGCGAGGTACTCACGCGTCAGGGGCGCGTGGGCGCCGACGCGGCGGGCATCCAACGCGGCAGTGAGGACTGCATGAGCGTAAGCGGGTGCCTGGTTCCACTGGCGGATCAGGTCCGGGCCACCCGCCATCACCTGGGCAAAACCGGCGTCCGAGGTGTCGAGCGCGACCCGGATCCGGCGGTCAGTGCCGGCAAGATCTTCAGCGCGGCGAAGCTCGTCGGTGCTGAACGTTCTCGATACATGCAGTGTGTCAGCCAGATCGAGCAGTCGACGGTCGTTGGCGTACGGGTTCAACTGATCTTTGGCTGGCAGTGCCGCGCGTTTGCTGTGTTCATCGGGCCAGCACGTCGCGACCACCACCGCCCCTGCTTCAATGAATCCGCGGATTTGGCCCACCGGCACGCCGCCGGGGTCGTCGAGGTAGTCCTGCAGCTCGTCGAGCCAGACCACGGTCCGGCCTGCCGAGTGGGAGGAAAGCTCCCGCAGTTCGGCGGCATTGCCTGGGTGCAGCAGCCACCAATCCGGCAGCACCGCCCGCACCCCTTCGAAAAGCGCGCGGGACTTGCCCACCGAGGAGTCCCCGACCAGTAGTACGAACCCGCCGTGCTGTCCGGCGATGGTGAGCTTTGTGCGCAGGTCGGCGTCAAAATCGCGCGGCACGTACGACGGCAGCTCGTCACGGCGCCCGTCTTGGTCGTGCCCGGCGGGCTGCTCGACATCGATCGCGGCGTGCACTCCAAGCAGCCGCGGCCGCGCGTCCTGGACCCGCACCGAGCCCGGCAGCCGCCGCTGGTGCTGGCGGGCGACCCGGTCGCGCGCCAGCAGCCACGGACGCTGCGCGTCCTCGCTGTGAACCCCGCACACCGCAAGCAACGTCTCCACCGTCTCCGGCTCGGGCACGGACTTGGCGTTGAGTAGATCACCGGCGGTCGAGTGCGGCAGAGCCGGTTGCCGTCCGTGGCGCGTCGGCAGCTTCATCGCGGCATTCGTCAATCCGCGCAGCGACAGCGACTGGGCGCGGCGAAGCTGATCGAGCGCGTCAGCCAGTTGACGCAGGGTGTTGATGTCCGCTGGATCCACACCCGTCCTCTCTGTCTTCTTTAGAGCTGTCCGGTAGAGCTCGCCGTACAACTGCCGGACACCGTACTCACGGCCCCGCTCTGTGCTTCGTTTTCAGGCCATCGGGCGTTGCACCGACCTGCCCTCGCGGGCGCTGTCCGGGTCCGTACGGCGCCCGTGCCGGACGTCACCTCGGGCTGGTCGGCTGTGCGTGGCGAGCATCGATCGGTCCGGCTCGCGCCCCTCGGAGAACAGGAGCTCGATCATGTGGACGCCGCTGATCACGCTCATCGCGCTGGTGCTGCTCACCGCGGCCGGCGCTGCCGCAGCGGTCGCGCTCGCGGTCACCGACCGCGAGCGCGCCCAGCGCGCTGTGACCTTGGTCAAGATCCTGCTCGGCGCGATCCTCGGCGGCAGCGGAGTGCTCGCCGCAGCGATCCGCCTGCACCAAGCCGGGCTGCTGTGACCGCAGCACGGGCTCGGGCGCGGCTGCCCCCGCGCCCGAGCCCGCCGAAGAACGGTATCGGGTTCCGCAGCGAGCTCCTCGCGGCGCCGCACGATCTGCCGGTGGTCGCCGTACTCATTCTCGGCCGAAGCCAGGGTCCGGCGGGAACGCGACCTGGACGTAGATGTCGTGGTTGCGCAGCATCTGCCAGTAGCCCTGGTGTAACGCCCACCAGCCACAGGACATGCGGTTCTGCCCTGGTAGACCAGGACCTGCTGGTGGCAGCGCCACTCGAGCGCGGTCACAAGCGCAGAGGCCGTTGGCGCCGCCGGCGTGCCGTTCGCCACGTTGAGGTCGAGACGGTCGGCCGCACGTCGCTGCTGAGGGCGCGGTGCTTGCGCAGCCCGCTCGACAGCATCAGCCGCGCCACCGCCGAGTCGCGGTCCGCCCCCGCGGCCTCGTGCACCGTCATACGATCAAGTCGAGCGCTGGCAGCGCCACCGGCGCGCCGTGCAGGCCGTCGTTCTCCGCTGATCACCATCGACGGGGACACCAAGACCATGGCCCAGTGGGCGGCAAATCCGCGGTGCCGGGCGACCTTGACCGCCTTCCGGGCACGTTCGAATGCCGGGCGGCCTCCCGCGGACGCGCTGTAGACGCCCCGCTGCGCACCACACCCCCTGCGGTGGCGGGTCGGCGTGACGGTGGACGGCATCCGCAACCACGGTTCCGCAGGCCGGCGAGCCCACGGAACCGTCGGTTGCAGGTGGCGGGTGCGACGATCGGTCCATCGTGATAAGGGGGGCCGGGGTGGCATCGCTCGATCAGGTCGGCAAGAGCCTGAACAGGGTGCTCGACAAGGCTGCGCAGGCCGGCGGTGCACTGCAACAGGCCGCGGAACTGGCCGAAGAAGCGCAGGAGCACTTGCTGACAGCAGTGGAGGGCAGCGCGCAAGGCGATGTGGAGACAACCAACGCGCAGTTCGCCGCGGTCGTCAGCGGCGCGAAGCAACTGCACGCGTTTCTTGGTGCCGGCATCTCCGGTGTCGAAGCGATCCTGCACGGTCTCGAACTCGGCAGGGCAGCCTCCGCGCTTCCTGTGCAGACTGAACCAGCTGCCCTGCCACAGGCCGAGCCTGCGTCGGCGGCTCCACAGCGCGGCAGCAGAGAACACATCGAACAACTACGACGCGCCCAGCCACCACCAGTGCAGCCTCGATCAGGCCAGAAGACGCATGGCAGCTGGTTCACGAACTCTGACGAGCCCGTCCGCGAACTCACCAGCGGTGAAGACGAGTGGTACGAGGCTGCCAAGCAACACCTGAAGGACATGGGCCTACCGGGCACGCCCGTGACCGTTGTCGATGTTGAGGTCAAACTGGCCGTGCACATGGCGCGCAACGGCATTCAGCACGCTACGGTCACGCTGAACAACACGCCCTGCAAGGGCCGCTTCGGGTGTGGCGCCCTGGTGCCGGTCGTGCTCCCCGAGGGCAGCACCCTGACTGTTCATGGGATCACTTCAGACGGCAGGATCATGAGGAAGACCTACTCGGGAGGAGCACCGGCGTCGTGGACCTAGAAGTTTGGGGCGAGGAGGACAGCGACGAGGCGACGCTGATCCGGACGCCAGGGGAACTCGACGCTGTGCTGGAGCGGGTCAGGAGCGTCGACTACGGAGACCACGGCATTCTGCTGGAAGCCCTCGACGCGGCCTCCCCGTACCGGGTGATTCTCAACGTCGGGATCTGCGGCGACCACGGGTCCCTGCGCTACGCCGGGAACGAACATGTCGATGGCGTCTACAGCAAGAATCCCGATTCCACCCGATCCCCGATGGACGCTCAGTTGTTCTACTACATGAACAACCGCAGGGACTTCCCCGCGAATTCCCTGTACCCGATCGACGTTGTACGCCGCGCGCTCATGCAGTTCATGGAGTCAGACGGAAAACTTCCGAACGTGGTCGCCTGGCAACCGACCTCGGTCATGTCCGGCAACAGCGGGACCTGACCCGCGGTCCCGATCACCCAGCGCTGCATGGCCGTGCCGTTGCATTGCTGCCGCAGCACGCCACAGCGGGCGGGATGGCGAAGACGACCGCTCCCGACGCGGTCCCGGCACTGACGTCATCGAGGCCGTCGGCAGCGCGAACGGCAACGTCGGGGCCCGTGTCCGTCGCTGTCGTGCTCGGTCGCCGATGAGGCTCCAAAAGCTATGGCCTTTGTGGATAGATTATCAGAAGGGGTCCGCACCGCCCTGTCGGCTGCGAGTGCTGAGAACCGGTCGTGACGAGGGTGCGGCTGGGCGGGAACGTGTTCCCGTCCAGCCGCACCTTCGATCGGTGGTGATGTCGGGCAGGTGGTGGTTGGTCAGTACTGGGTTGCCACGGTGACGCCCGAGCAGGTGGTCTCGCCCTTCAGGCTGATGTAGACGTAGCCGGAGGACGGGTTGCTCACGGTGATCGCTTCGGTGTTGTCGACGCTGACCGAGCGATGAGTGGCGTTCGCGGTGGTCGCCCACGAGCTCGGGCTGAACAACAGGTCGCAGTTGCCGGTTCCGCCCGAGGCTGTGATCGTCAGCTGTGGCGTGCCCGCGGGCAGGGACAGGAAGAGGTAGTCGTAGTCGCCGTTGCCGGCCGACCTGTTGGAGCGCTGGCAGTTCTTGCCGAGCGCACGCAGGTCGCTGCCCGCGCATTCGACCAGGCCGCCGTTGCCGATGGCGACCTGCTTGGAGGCCGTCGCCGTCGAACCGCTGTTGTCGGTGACGGTGAGGGTGATGGTGTAGGTGCCGTCGGCGGTGTAGGTCTTGGTGGGGTTGGTGGCGGTGGAGGTGGTCCCGTCGCCGAAGTCCCACCGTCGGGAGGCGATGGTGCCGTCGGCGTCGGTGGAGCGGTCGGAGAGGGTGACCGTGCGACCGATGACGGTGCTGGTGAACTCCGCCACGGGGGCTCGGTTTCCGCCTCCGCCGCAGTTGCCGGCCGCGCAGGCCGACAGCCAGGTGTACCAGTCGGTGTCGTAGCGGGTGCCGATGGTGTTCTTGAGCAGGGTGCGCGCGGCGTTCCAATTGCCGGCGCGGTAGTGGTTGAGCACCGCGGTCATGTCGGCGGGGTGGGACTGGAGCATGTAGCGCACGGCGAGGTAGCCCCACCGGTACACGCGTGTGGTGTCGTGGGAGTAGGTCGTGTCGAACAGTGTGCTCAGCGCGTAGGTGCGCCGGCCAGCCTCGGTGATCGCGGCGTCGTAGTTGATGTTGCGGTAGTGGTAGGAGATGTACTCGGCGAACCCTTCGATCCACCAGATCGTCGGCGTGGTCGTTCCGGCGCCGAAGTCGCCGTACATGTTGAACCGGCCGTCGAGGTAGTGGGTGTACTCGTGGTTGAGGTTCCAGATCGCGAACTGCGGCCGCAGCCACTCCGCCTCGTAGGCGATGAACCGCGGCTGGTTGCCCGACACGGCCGGATCGCCCTCCAGGTACATGCCACCGTTGTTGGTGTCGATACCGAACTGCGCACCCGCATACGTCTGGTAATCCGTACTGGAGTCATACACCACCACCTCCAGCACCGTGTTGTAATCATTGGCCACCGGGCCCGGATCCCTCACCACGTTGTGGAAGTAGGCGTCCTGGTTCGCCAGACTCGCACACGTGTCGGACAACTCGGCGGCAGTCATCTGCTGCGCCCGGATGTTCAACGACGAACTGCACCGATGACTGACCGGCAACACCGCGGCCATCAACCGGGCCTGCAGGTCACAGGTGTCGTAGTAAGCGCAGTTCGACTTGTCGTAGGAATCGGTCATCTCCGCCACCCCGACCCACAGCGGCGCGGTCGGACCTGTGATCGACGACATGCCGAGCAAGCCCTTGGCCTTGGGCTGCACGGTCACGCGCATCGACGAGTGCTGCAAGAACCGCCCGAGTTCCCGGCCCGCGTTGGACGTGAGATAACCCTGCTTCCCCGAGAGCAGACCCAAGTGGCTCGAGGTAAAGCTGTACAGCGTGTCCAGCACACTGTTGTCGCGCTGCACCGCCGACACGAACTCCGGAACCTGATGCCCGCGGAAGAGGACGATGTATACGTTGTTGACCGCGTTCAGCATCCACCAGAAGGCGTCGTACGAGGCGTTGTACCCGGTCAACATCTTCTTGACGACGTTCAAGTAGCGCGCGTTCTGCTCAGAGCTGTCGATCAGCGTGATCGCCTCGGCCAGCACCTCGCCGTTGGCGTCGCTGACCTCGAACGCGCGCGAGCTGTCGAAGAAACTGTCCAGACCGGCCTGGATGGCCGTCTGCAGGGCCGGGCCGTACGTCCCGACCGTGGACTGGTTGTACCAGTGCACGTAGTACCCGGCCCGTAAGTACAGGACCAACTGCGCCGTGCCCGTGGAATTGTTTCCGGGATAGGTCGTTCCGTTGTCGCGCAACCCGTTGGCGACACTGACCATCTGTGCTTCACGGAACGCGTGGTAGGCATCCGGCCCGGTGAGGTTGAACAAGGAGTTCACGCAGTCGGTCGTCGAGCTCCGGATCTTGTCGACCAGCGCCCAGCCGGTTCGGCTGGTGAAGTCGGCGACGCTGCACACGGCCGCCGCGGATCGGCGATCACGCATGGACGGCGGCTCAGGAGCGCGGACTTCCTCCGGCGCGCCGTAGTCGCGCCGTGACTCGGCCCCGGACGCTGACCTCGGCGCTCGCCCATCGACCGGCAGCGGGGTCTTCGCGACATGCCGGTCACCGGCCGCCAGCGGGCGGTCGCCAGGGGCAGGCGCTTGCGTTCGGTTGCTGCTTTCCGCAGCGCCGGAAGCCGACGCCGCACCGGCAGATCCGGCACTGGTGCTGTAACCCAGCGTGACGATGACGACGAGCAGGGTCGTCCACACGCATCGTCGAATTCTCAATGATGTCATGGCTTGTCCTTCAACATCGGTCGCTCGTGCACGACCGTGACGGCTATGGCAGGGACCGTTCCGTGTACGCAGCGTCACACAGCGCGATAGCCATCGTTCATGCCGATCACGTATAGGACCGTGCTATGAGGACCGCTTCCTTCTTGGACGACTACGCGGACTTCGGTCTCCCCGCGATCGCCACGACCTGGGACGGCGACATCTCGATCTGGGATCCACGCGACCTGGCCGCCCGCAAAAAGGTCTTCTCCATCCCGCTGCCCGACAAGAAGATCGAACTGCTGACAGTCTCACCCAGCCGCGAGTCGATGTTCGTGATCGTGTTGCACAACGACCAGGTCCAGCTCAGGCAACTCGACCTCAGCGTCACGAAAGCGGCGTCAAACGCATGCCACCGCGGCGCCGGCGACGACGCCACCTTCTGGACTGAATACTTCCCCGACGTGGCGCCGTTCCCGCTCTGCCCCTAGAAGGACTTCTGCTTCGAGGCACCCCCGGAGGAACAGAACCTGACCCGGCTAGACCCGTAGGATCAAGTCCTGCTCTCCTGGACATCCTGGACGGCCAGCAGCGTGACCTCGGTCCTCACATCGGCTCCAGTCTCTCGGTCGTCATCTGATGGCTTCCATCACCACCTGGATCTGGCGTCGAAACCAGTGTGGGCTCTACGGGTGCCGCAGTCCCGAGCGTCCGCTAGGCAGCACCGCAGCAGGCGGCAACCCATTTGTGAGCAGCGGCAACAACTTCGGGCGCTTGCTCAGCAGCACCGCCGCCGTCCCGTTGCGCTGCTGCACCCGTCGGCAGAAGCGCGGCGAGCGCGGTACTCCGAGGTAGGCGTCGGCTCGTGGCCTGGACATGACCTACTCGCCGACACCGCACCACGCGGCGGGCGTTGCCTGACCGTCTGCCCAGATGTAACCCTCGACGTACACGCCGTCCAGGATCCTGCCCGCCTCGCTCGCGGTGACGCTGAAGGTGACCTGCGAGACGAACCGGGTGTCGGAGTCAGCGTCCCACCACCGGCCGAGGTCGAGCACCAAGCCCTCCACGCTCGCGTGCGCTCAGCCCGAGTCGTTAACGAGCGTCTGAAACGGCACCCCAGCCTCGGCGGGCGCCGCCACGAGCTCCTCGGACACCAGCACATGGTGCGGCAGCACCGGGGGAAATGACACGCCGACTGAGACTGATCATGGTGTCATCGCCGTGAGACACGAGGAGATCCGCAGGTCACACAAGATCGACATGTCACGAGCGGCGAGACTCTACAGCACAGTAGGGTCTCAATTCCCGTGACAAAATCTCAATGATCTTGGCAACTGATTGGCAAGTACGCCATCGGATTGAGATTGATCATCGCTGGGCCATTCGAGCGGGTCTTGGCAACTCCCGAACCTCGTCGGACCTGGATGCGGTGGTGCGGTGCAGAACGGGAATGCGTCGGCGGCTCACCTGCGGCGGGAGCACCATAATGGCCATGTCGAAGATCCTTCCGGCGTCGGTCCACGTGCGGCTTCCTCAGCGCGTGTCGGAGCGTGTGGCCAGCTGTCGATGACCGACCTGTTTCTCTCAGTTGGCTAATCCGTTCGTGTGATAGCCGTCGTGGCAGATCGAGCGGCGGCGTGCGTAACGGTTGCAGTCGCCTACAACAGAGCAATGCCCGAAGACATCGCAGACACAGCACCGAGCGTTGTCCCAAGCTGGGACACCTGCCTGCATGAGAACGAGCCGTGCATAGGCCGACAGACCGAAGGACTCAGTCGCTGTCTGGCGCACCTGGACGATTCCGACCTCGACGCTGTCCTCGCAGAACTACGCCCAGGGGCAGATCTCGACCTGCGAGGTACCACTCTGACATCCGCACTCCTCAAACGGGTGCAATCGAGGCTTGTGTCAACGGATGGCGACCTCGTCCGCTTCGGCCAGACGGACTTCAGCCATTGCAGATTTCCGGACTGGTATGCGCCTTTCGACAGTGTCCGCTTTGAGGGGGACGCCGCGTTCATCGGCGTGCAGTTTAGCGGGGACGCCATGTTCGGCGGCGCGCAGTTCAGCAGGCACGCCCGGTTCGACGGCGCGCAGTTCGGCGGACACGTCGGGTTCGGTGGCGCGCAGTTCGGTGGGCAGGCTGGGTTCGACGGCGCGCAGTTCGGCGGGCACGTCGTGTTCGGCGACGCGCAGTTTGGCGGGCACGCCCAGTTCATCGGCGCGCAGTTCCGGGGCCACGCCAGGTTCGATGACGCGCGGTTCAGCAGGCACGCCGCATTCATCGGCGCGCGGTTCAGCTGGCACGTCGGGTTCGGCGGCGCGCAGTTCAGCAAGGACGCCGGGTTCGGCGGCGCGCAGTTCAGCAAGGACGCCGGGTTCGGCGGCGCGCAGTTCAGCAAGGACGCCGGGTTCGGCGGCGCGCAGTTCAGTGGGGACGCCGGGTTCGACGGCGCGCAGTTTGAGGCGGCGACGGTGGTCGGGCCGCTCGTGGCGGACTTCTTGCGCCTTGATGCGGCGGTCTTCGCGAAGCGGGTGGTCGTCGATGTGGAGGCCGGCGCGTTGTCTCTGGACGATGCTCGGTTCGATGAGGGTGTGGAGTTGCAGGTCCGCTTTGCGCAAATGAGCCTGAGGCGTGCGAGATTCGGTGCCGCGTCGTCAGTGAGCGGCGTAGCCACACCGTTCAAGGACAGGGCGGGCTCCGTGATTGCGGCTGACCCGGGCCAGCTCGCCGCGTGGGTGGCAGGCAGGAACACCAGCCCATCCGGCCGCCCCGGTGGAGGCACAAGCTTGGAGCCGTGGGTGCCGTGGCTGGTGTGCTTGCAGCAGACCGACGTGGAGCACCTCACGCTGGCCGATGTGGACCTGCGGTGGTGCCGTTTCGCTGGCGCGCACCACCTGGATCAACTGCGACTGGAAGGCCGAGGGCCGTTCAACCTACCTCCTGCTGGCTGGCAGCGGGGTTGGGCGTGGCCGCAGGCACGGCGGTGGACCCGCCGACGGGTACTGGCTGAGGAACATCCCTGGCGGGCCGAGCAGCACCGCGGCCGCGGTTGGGAGGCAACCCTACCCGACCTAGCCGGTACTGCCACCGATCCACCGCTGGGCCCGGAGCGGCTGGCCGTGCTCTACCGGTCGCTGCGCAAGGCCTTCGAGGACACCAAGAACGAACCCGGTGCCGGCGACTTCTACTACGGCGAGATGGAAGCTCGTCGCCACGCCCCGTCCACCGGCTGTGGGGAACGCGCCCTGCTCACCGCCTACTGGGCGATCTCCGGCTACGGCCAGCGGGCCGGCCGCGCGCTGGGTGCACTCATGGTGCTGATCGGACTGCTGACGGTCCTGCTCACCGGGTGGGGCCTGCCCCACACCACCGCGGTGCAGCAGGTCACCGTTCCGCCCGCTGCCGCGGGCCAGACGCAGACACTGGAGATCGTCCCTGCGCCTGCGAAGATTCAGTCGAACGAGCCGAAGTGGACCATCGATCGGACCGGCAAGGCAGTACGCATCGCGCTCGGCTCGGTCATCTTCCGCGACGCCGACCAAAAACTTACCCAGCCGGGCATGTGGACCGTGGTGGCCGGCCGCGCGTTCGGGCCCCTGCTGCTCGCCTTGGCCGCGCTCGCGATCCGTGCCCGCGTCAAGAGGTGAGCGCCGAGCAGGCAGCCAACATCGTCGTCCGAGAACCCTGTGGGACACGTACGCCGACATCGCCTGCACCTACGCCGCGGGCGTAACTCTCGAGCGCCCAAGCTTCGGAAGCAATCAACGGCACCTGAGGAAGTGACACGCTGATTGAGACTGATCATGCTGCTATCACCGTGAGACAGCCCAGATACCCGCAGGTCAGCGAACATCAACATGACATCGGCGGTGAGGACCTAATCAATCTCCTGGCCGACGGGGTTGACCCGCTCGTGCTGTAGCCACGCATCCCAGCGGCTCGACTCGTCGAGGGTCTCAGGTACCGGCACCAAGCGATCCCACGTGCCCTTCTTATCCACTCGTGGATCGGACATGTTCAACGTCCAGCATCGCGGCCACGAACTCCTCTCCCGGACTGTTAGTCGAACTCAAGCCCCGCGACACGTTGCTGCAGAAGCGAAAGCCTCGTCGTCGAACCCGGCTCCGCCGGTGAACCTCGCGTCGACGAAGCTGGCGGTGCCGGTGAACCTCGCGCCGTCGAACCCGGCGGCGCCGGCGAACCTCACGCCGTTGAACCCGGCGGCGCCGGTGAACCTCACGTCGTCGAACCCGGCGGCGCCGGCGAACCTCACGCACCTCACGCCGTTGAACCCGGCGGCGCCGGCGAACCTCACGTCGTCGAACCCGGCGGCGCCGGCGAACCTCACGCCGTTGAACCCGGCGGCGCCGGTGAACCTCACGTCGTCGAACCCGGCTCCGCCGGCGAACGTCGCGCGGAAGAAGCCGGCGTCGCTGGTGAACGTCGCGCCGATGAACACAGCGTCGTCAGCAAACGTCACGTTGTCGAACCTGGCGACGCCGGTAAACGTCGCGCCGTTGAACGTCGCGCCGTTGAACCCGGCGTCGCTGGTGAACGTCGCGCGGAAGAACCTGGCGGCGCCGGCGAACGTCGTGTCGTCGAACCCGGCATCGCCGGCGAACGTCGCGCCGTTGAACCCGGCGTCGCCGGTGAACGTCGCGCGGAAGAACACGGCGGCGCCGGCGAACGACGCGCCGTCGAACCCGGCGTCACCGGTGAACGTCGCGCCGTCGAACCCAGCGTCACCGGTGAACGTCGCGCCGACAAACCCGGCGTCACCGGTGAACGTCACCCTGTTGAGCATGGCGTCGCCGATGAGTGACGCGCGGTTTATGCGAAGTGCCGGCAGGTGACAGTCGCTCAGATCGAGGTCGATCAGCGTCGCTTCGGTCAGGTCGAGTTCCGGGATTTCGGGCCAGTAGTCCGGGTGAGGTTGACCGCTGTCGTCGGGGCGCGGGCTCAGGTGCGTGGCGAGAAGGCGTTGCACCGAGACGCGGACGTCACGTTCCAGCACCGCGTCGGCCTGGGCGGCCTTGGGGTCTGGTACTGCACCGTCAGGACCAGGGATCCGGATGCCGATGCGCCGGTACGGGTCGCGCAGCAGCGGACGCGCCACCCCTGCAGGTGGGCGCGTGACTCCTGCAGAGGGCGCGGGTGGTGGGGTGTAGGGCATGCGCAGGTAGGCGCACCACAGCTTGGCGATGGTGGAGCGCTGGTCGGGGTTGTCCTGGCCGAGCCGTTCCAGCGCGTACAGGCCGGCGAGCCGGACCGGGGCCTTGTCGGAGCCGAGTTGGTCGGCGGCTTTGGTGTAGAGCTCGGTGACCCGGCGCGCCTTCGCGTCGTCTTCGGTGTGCGCTTGGGCGTCCAGCCGGGCTCGCAGGTCCCGCTCGGCGGTCATCTGGCGGCGCACCGCGAGGTAGAGCGCGAACAGCGCGACCCCGCCGGCCACGGCGCTCAACGCGATCTTGACCGCGTCCAGCTTCGCGGCCACGAAGTCCTTGCCGCCGATCGCCGCGTCCGGCTTCACCTGCGTGCCGGCGACGCCGTCCACCCAGTCCAGCACGAGGTACAACGCCCCACTGACCACGCCCACCAGCACGAGCAGCGCCAGCACCAGCACGGACCACGGCAGCCGCTTGTCGGTTTCCGGATCTGAGCGGGTTGGGCGCGGCCTGTCCACAGCGCGGCGCCAGCGTGATCGGGCCGGGGATTTTTCGACGGTCATGCCTCTACGTCGCCGGAACGTCACCGTGTGCAACACCTATGCGGCGGCCCTCCGGCCGGCCCAGGTGGTGTTGCCGGAAGGCGCCGGTCCGGGAGGTGCTTCGTTGGGACGTCGCGAGGGATCCCGGACCGGCACTCGTACATTCGGCGGCTGCCGCTACGACGTTACGGTTCGCGGTCAGCACCGCGTGTCGGATCCGCGCCGGGGTCGGGGTCGTGACACACGAGGCGATCCGCCCGCGTATGCCGGTCACTGGCCGGCCGATCCGGCGGCTGAGAGCTGGTGTCTCTGCTGCTGGAGGATTCGCAGGCCGACGGCCTGTACGAGTCGATGTAGTCGGTGGCGCCTGCCGCCGCGGCTACGATTCGTGCTCGTGAGGAATGTGTCGTGGCAGCCAGTCGAGGTCCTGCCCAGTGAGCTGGACGTGTCGAAGGCCGAAGTGTTCCGCCAGAAGCCCGACACCGGAAGCGGGCGGGTGCTCGTCGGCGGCCGCTGGTACGTGTGGCGGGATCCGGACGAGGTGTGGTGGCAGATGCCGGCCCCCGCCCCCAGCCGGGAGGTGAAGACCGGCGACGAGCGCGACGCCGGCGAGAAGGCCGGGAACGATGGCAGCGCCGAGGCCACACAGCAGCACCCCGTCCTCCGCTGGAAGCGGAGCCACCTCACGCCGGACGCCTTCAACGATGAATCGATGTGGCTGCCGGACACAGCGCCGTGACGGCGGGGCTGGCCCAGGAGAGGCCAGCGGAACGGGGCGTAGTCGCCACGACCGTCATGCCTCTACCGCGTGGAACGGCCCGGCGGGCGCCTCGTCACTCCACGAGTTCGTCAACGGCGGTGATGGTGCACACGACGCCGGCGTCGCGCATCGCCCGGCCGCGGTGTTGCCCGTTGCCGTAAGAGAACCGGACGTCGTCCCACCTGTTCAAGACGATCGGGTTGCTGAACAGGCTCTGTGCCGCTTGCCGCTGCCGCCAAGGGCCGGGCACACCGATCGGCTGAGCCCGTGCGGCACTGCGGCGCCGCGGGTTTCTTGATCGCGTTTCCACGCCAGGACGACTGAGTCCCTCATCGTGCAATCACTTTGCCGAGTTCAAGGTCCTGCACAGGACAGATACTGGACAGTGCAGATGCCGGACACCCGCACCTGACCGATGAGTCAGCTCGGTGCCCGTGTGCCGGCACGGGTAAGTCCTCACGGAGCGGCTGGCTCAAGGCCGGGGAACGGCGTTCTGCGGCCGAGCACGGTGGAGCCGGGTGCGGGGGCGAGATCCACAGGCACGAGCTCGTCGCCGGCGTCCAGAGCCGCGACGACCTCGGCGGCGTTGGTGATCCGCGCGCGGGAGAACGCGACGAACAGCGGGCCGACCGGGATCTGCACGTCGCCGACGGACAGCGACCAGCCGACGAGCTCGAAGTCGAGCCGGGCACCGTGCCCGGTCTCGATGTAGTCGAGGTAGGTCCGGGCCTCCTCGGCGGTGCTGATCTGGTGGCAGACCACCGTGCTCAACGGCATGGAGACCTCCTCATCACGCAGCAGACCGGCCAGCACGGCGACATTGCGCGCGTACTCGCTCGACCACGTGACGGGCAGGGGCAGCACGACGTCGAGCGTCTCCCGGATGACGACGAAGTCGGTCAGGGCGGTCGCGAGCGGCGCGAAGTGCCCGCTCGGTTCCCAGGTGCTGGCGTCGAGCGGGATGGGCTCGACGTCGCCGGTCAGCGTCAGCACCATGCCGGGGGTGCGGTCGAGTGCGTCGAGGGTTTCGACGGTGCGCAGCAGTGCCTGCGGGTCGGCGGAGATGGCGTGCTCGACGTTGTCCGGGCCGTACTGCAGCAGCATGCCGACGTTCGAGCCGTTGTCGCCGTCGGGCCGGTCGACGAGCAGCCGCAGCTTGAGCATTCGAGTCGGGTCGGTGCCGTGGACGTGCATCCCGCGGGTGCCGACGGTCGCGTGGCTGAAGGTCACATACAGCGGGCGGCCGTGGGTGCCGTCGGCCGCACGGGATCGCAACGTGGCGGTGTGCGGGAAGCCCGCGGTGAACCGCTGGTCGGACAGGACCATGCCGACCTTGTCCCAGGGCAGGTTCAGCGCGGCGAGGGCCTCGTTGTCGACGCGGGTGATGTGGCCGGGTTCGATGACCGCGCCGGCGCCGTAGTCGAAGGCCGCGGCGACGTCCTGTGCCACGCGCTCGCCGGCGGCGTCGCCCTCGGCGACGGCGAGCGCGACTTGCACCTGCTGAGGAGGGATGTTCGGCTTGGGCCGGATGTAGACCGAGTCCTGCCCGTCGCGCGAGCTGAAGTCCATCGCCCAGACCGGGGACGCCTCGTCGCTCACGGCACCCAGCGCGCAGACCCGTGCCAGCAGGTCAGGTGCGCCGCCCAGGAGCAGGGCCTCCTCCTTGCCCAGCGTGACGAGCGCGTCGAGGGCTTCCTGGTGGTGACCACGCAGGAACCGCGCGATCCCGGGGTTGTTGATCAGCTGGGTCTCCAGCCAGCGCACGTCGAGGAACACCATCTCGAAGGGAACGCGGTGGCGTTCCGTCAGGCCGCGGAACCACTTCAGGTCACCGGGGGTCGGGTGCACCGGCGCGACGAGGACCCACGAGCGGATCTCCGGCTTGTTCAGGCACGTCTTGAGCGACCGGACGACCTGCTTGCGCCGGGAGTCGTTCAGCGTCGTCCAGCTCTTGAACTCCAAGGCCCGGCCGATGTCCCCGACCCACGCGTCCATGCCGCCGTCGCCGCCGGCGCCGTTGATCGTGCGCACGCGCTCGCCGTACAAGGCGTGCACGACGAGGTCGAACAGATGCTCGGCCTTCTTCGGCTGCTCTGCCATCTCGGTCCACCATGCACTCACGTGGTCATCTTGGCTGACGGCGACGCCGATCCCCGTGCACCGAGACGGCGTGTGGCGCGTGACGGTCCTCGACGTGCGGCACCGATGAGATCGCGGAGAGGCTGTCGCAACCCGTGAATATCAGGGTTGGGGAGCCCGGTCCGGAACGGCTTCAACGGGGATGTCGGGGACTTGCCCCGATCCGGTGACCGAAGATCGAACACGCGCGATCAGGCGACACGCCCTGAGCACATGGCGGGCGAACACGCGGCTCTGTGTCGCGTGTGGACGATTCGTCACGAAGTGTGGGCTGATGGCGCGTGGTCGGCGCCACCTACCCGGCCACGGCCATCGCGCCCGCGCTGCGGCTGGTCCGGGCTGGCTCCCTTCCGTGGGAACGCCTGGCCGCCTTCGTACATCAGCGGCACCGCCCGACCCTGCGCGCCGCCGCGACCACCCTGGGGGTCGACCCGAGGGACTTTGCGTGACATCCGGCGCCTCGAAGGTGAGATCGGCGGGCAACTCGTGCATCGCGCCGGCAGCCGTCATCGCCGCCACTGTCGAACAGAATCCCGGCGTTGCGCACACCGAACTCACTCTGATTTCCAACAGCATGCGAGCGGGGTCGCCGCGTGCTGTGACTCGGGTGCGCTTTGGTTCAGCTCGCGTATGCGGCGCTGCTCAGCTCCGTTGACCGCACCTGTGGCGTTGTCGTCGTGCCGGGTCAACGTCATCTCATTCCGCTTGCTTGCGGTTCGCGCGGGCGCATCGGATGCCCCGATCGGGTGTATCCCTGTCGTCCGTGCAATGTCCGGGACGCGAGGGCCGATGATCTGGTGTTCGTGAATTGCGAGGGGGTGGCGTGGTGGCGATGGTGGTGTGCGTCCACGGGATCGGTCAGCAGGGGCTGGGCGAGCAGTCGTTGCTTGCTTCCTGGCAGCCTGCGTTGCAGGACGGGCTGACGCGGCACACCGCCGCGTCACGCCCAGACGGCGTGGCCGTCGCCGATCGGGCGAGTTCGCCGGATGTGGACATGGCGTTTTACGGTGACCTGTTCCGGCCGGCCGGGTCATACCTGGCGGTGGGCGATCCGGTGCTGGGCCCTGGGGATGTGCAGCCGGGGCTGGAGCAGGAGTTGCTGGCGGCGTGGTGGGTAGCCGCGGCCGAGGTGGACGAGCGGGTGGCCGGGCCGGATGCGGACACGCTGGTGTCGGTGCCGGGCTGGGTGCAGCGGGCGTTGACGCAGTTGTCGAACAGCCGGTTCTTCGCCGGGGTGGCGTTGCGGTCGATGGTGTTCGACCTGAAGCAGGTGGCCCGGTATCTGACCGATCCCGTCCTGCGGGTCGCTGCGCGGGAACGGGTGGTGCGGCTGATCGGCGCGGACACCCGGGTGGTGGTGGCGCATTCACTCGGCTCGGTCGTGGCCTACGAGGCGTTGTGTTCGCTGCCTCGGCACGGCGTGCGGGCGTTGGTGACGCTGGGTTCGCCGTTGGGGATCGCGAACCTGGTGTTCGACCGGCTTGAGCCCTCACCGGTGGCGGGGCGCGGTGTGTGGCCCGGTGACGACAACGTGGTCTGGACGAATATCGCTGATGCCGGTGATGTGGTGGCGCTGGTGAAGGATCTGCGGCCGCGGTTCGGTGAGCGGGTGCGCAACGCGGTGGTGCACAACGGCGCGAAAGCCCACGCGGTGGTGCCCTACCTGACCGATCAGCTGACCGGGACGGCGATCGCCGAGGGACTGGCGTGACCGCGACCGGGGCGATGTCGGGTGAGGGCAGGCGGTTGCTGATCGCGACCGCGGTGACCCGGCACCTCCATCACCCGCCGTGGGACCGGCCCGCGCTGGTCAAGGCACGGCAGGATGTCGTGGAGTTGTTCACCACCAGGTTCGGCTACCGGCACCTGACGGAACTGGGCCTGGATCCGACCCGGCATCAGCTGACCGACGGGCTGCGGGCAGTGTGCTCGGCGTCCGCGGTGGACCCGATCGGCGAGCAGGACATGCTCGCGGTCTACATCACCTGCCACGGGCTCATGCTGGACGAGACCGGTGAGCATGTGCTGATCATCTCCGACACCGACCCCGCTGATCTCGGCGGAGCACTGTCCACTGTGGAGTTGACGGGGCGGATTTTGCGCGGCACGAAGGTGCGGCGGTTGCTGCTGATGCTCGACACCTGCCATTCCGGGCGGGGCGGTAACGAGATCGCCGCGGCGGCGCTGTCCCGGCTGACCGACACGTGGGGGCGGGAACCGGGCGCCGGCATGGTCGTGATCGCCTCGGCGCAACCAAGCGAAGAGGCCGCGACCGGGATGTTCCCCCGGCTGCTGCGCGACGCAGTGGAGGCGATACCCACCGCTGGGCACGGCCCGGACACGCTCGACGTGCAGGTGCTGGTCGGCGAGATGAACAAGCACCTGGCCCGCCCCGGACACCAGCGGGTGGGCATCGAGCAAATCGGTATGACCGGACAAGCTCCGCGGTTTTTGCCCAACCCGCGGCACGACCCGGCGCTCAACGGGGTGGACTTGGCCATCCAGCGGGCCGCGCAGTGGCGGGCTGACGCCGACGAGCGGGAGGTGGCGTTCCGCGAGACCGTGGTGCGGCGGGCGATGGGCAGCCACGACGCCCCCGGCGGGGGCTGGTGGTTCACCGGCCGGCACACCGCCCTGCTCAACCTGACCGCCTGGCTGACCCACCCCGACCCCGCTCACCCGTTGCGGGTGGTCACCGGCGATCCCGGATCAGGCAAATCGGCTGTGCTGGGCTTGCTGGCCAGCCTCGCGGACCCGGATCGACGCCGCACCGTCCCGATCGACAGCCTGGGGCTGCCCGAGGCCGCCGTGCCCGGCCTCGACGTGATCACCGTGCGGTTGACCGCGCAGCAGGCCACCACCGAGCAGATTCTGCACGCCCTGGCCGCCGGCACCCGCGGTGTCGCGGAGACACCCGGTGAGCTGCTCGAGCGGCTGGAGACCTGGCAGCGCGACACGGGCACGCTGTTCACCGTGTTGCTCGACGGGCTGGACGAGGCCGCCGCGCCGCACGACTTGGCGGGCAGGCTGCTCGTACCGCTGATCGAGCACGCCGCGGGCCGGATACGGCTGCTGGTCGGCACACGTCCGCACCTGCTGCCCGCCCTCGCTCCGAGGCTGCATCGCGACGATCAACACGTCGTGGTGGACCTGGACTCCGAGCGGTATGCCGACCCCGGCGCGGTCACCGCCTACGCCTTGCGCAACCTGCTCGGCGCCACCGTCGACAGCTCCTACCGCGGCCTGCCCCGCCACCGCCTGCTCCCGGTCGCCGAGGCCGTCGCCGAGGCGGCGCAGCGGTCGTTCCTGGTCGCGCGGATCACCGCCACCACGCTGGCCTCCCAGCCCGTCGTCACCGACCCCCACAACCGGGTATGGCGGGAGTCGCTGCCCCGGCTGCCCGGCGAGGCGATGCGGCGCGACCTGGACACCCGGCTCGGCGATGACACCCAGCGGGCCCGGGACCTGCTGCTGCCGCTGGCCTTCGCGCGGGGACAGGGACTGCCGTGGGAGGACATCTGGGCGCCGCTGGCCTCCCGCATCGCCGGACGCCACTACACCGACGAGGACCTGCTGTGGCTGCGCGACCACGCCGGCTCCTACATCGTGGAGAACACCGACCACGGACGCTCGGCCTACCGGCTCTACCACCAAGCCCTCGTCGAACATCTCCGCACCGACACCGACGCCCGCCGGGTGCACGACGCGTTCGTCACCGTCCTGCTCGACCGCGTCCCCCTCACACCCGAGGCCCGAACCGACTGGACCCGCGCCCACCCGTACGCCCGCGCACATCTCGCCACCCACGCCGCCAGCGCCGGACGGGTCGACGAGATCATCACCGACCCCGAATACCTCGTGCACGCCGACCCCGACACCCTCCTGCCCGCACTGCACCACACCACCAGTGACACGGCCCTGCGCACCCGAGCCATCTATCGCACCACCCCGCACCGCGCCCTCACCCCACAGCAACGGCGCCACACCCTCGCCATCGACGCCACCCGCTTCGGCGACACCACCCTGGCCACCGAACTCGCCCACAACCTCACCTGGCGCCCCCGCTGGGCCACCGGAACCCAAACCAGCACCACTCTGCGCGCCACCCTCATCGGCCACGCCAACCTGGTGCAGGCGGTGGCGTGCATCAAGATCGAGGGCCAGCCCGTCGCCGTCGTCGGCGGCTACGACCACACACCGCGGGTGTGGGACCTCACCGACGGCACCCTGCGCGCCTCCCTCACCGGCCACACCGGCACGGTGACCGCGGTGGCGTGCACCGAAATCGACGGCCGACCCATCGCCATCACCGGCGGCTTCGACGAGACGCTGCGCGTCTGGGACCTCACCGACGGCACCCTGCGCGCCTCCTTCACCGGCCACACCGGCCACACCGGCACGGTGACCGCGGTGGCGTGCACCGAAATCGACGGCCGACCCATCGCCATCACCGGCGGCATCGACGAGACGCTGCGCGTCTGGGACCTCACCGACGGCACCCCGCTC
>NZ_LGDY01000048.1 GCF_001279525.1 Nocardia sp. NRRL S-836
ATGAACGCCGAAGTGGAAGCCGCCTACGAGCTGAGCATCGCCACCTGGGGCATCCCCAGCAACCTGTTCCGCACCATGGCCCACCACCCCGCATTGGCCATCACCGAGGTCCCGTACGCCAACTCGGTCATCTTCGACGCCGGCGTGCTCACCGAGATCCCCAATCCCGACACCGCACAGGGCGGCACCGTCCGCTACCCGACCTCGGGCTTCCTCGGCCGGGTCACCAAGGAACTGGTCATCAACGTCGTCAGCCTGCTCAACCGCAGCCGCTACTCCATGACCCACCACACCGTCATCGGCTACAACACCCTGTCCGA
>NZ_LGDY01000049.1 GCF_001279525.1 Nocardia sp. NRRL S-836
TGTGATTCCGGAGAAGACCGACCAGCAGGCCAGCCGGAAGAAGAAGGGCTCCGCCGGAGGCCGACCGGTCTCGTTCGAACCCGCGCGCTACAAGCGGCGTCACAACGTCGAACGCTCCTTCCAGACGATCAAGACATTGCGCGGCCTGGCCACCCGCGTTGACAAGTAACCAGAAAACCTACGAGGCCAGATTACGGCCGCGCTCAGCGAGCATGTGGGTGAGGTCAGGTTTTTCAGCCTCATGGTCGCTGCGCGCAGACGTAATCCGGCCTCGTAGGTTTTGTGGTGACGTGTCAAAGCGGGTGACCAGGCCACGAC
>NZ_LGDY01000050.1 GCF_001279525.1 Nocardia sp. NRRL S-836
TCCGCGGCGTGGAACCGCTCGGCCACGCGCACGGCGTCGGCCTGCAACAGGTCCAGCTGCCGCACCAGCTCCGCGCCCGAACCGCGCGCGGCGGCGTACCACCACGGCAGGGTCAGGGAAGTCTGCCCCGGCCACGGCAGGGCGGGGCCGAACAGCCGGGTCACCGAATGCACCGCCTCCGGGGCCGCACGCAGCTCCCGCGGGCGGCCCAGCCTACCGCGCAGCACCTCAGCGGGCTCGGTGAGCCTCTCGGCCACCTCACCGAGCACGCCGCCGCCGAAACCGGGGACGCGGACGACCAGCGCGTCGAGACCGACG
>NZ_LGDY01000051.1 GCF_001279525.1 Nocardia sp. NRRL S-836
GGTTACGGATCGGGGTCTGCGCGAGGAGCTTGGCGAGGATCGGAGGGCTGGTCAACGTGGTGGGCGGGTTGTTGGTCATGGTGGCCAGGGACTTCGTCGTGTATGTCGCGCTCACCTCGTAGAAGGGCCTGAACTTCCAGATCACCACCGCGGCGGGGATGCCGGAGCAGTTGGTGCCCCACGACTCCAGGCGGCTGCCGGTGATGAGCAACGAGCTGCGCACCCCGTTGAACAGCCTGCTGATCTTCGCCCAGCTGCTCGCGCAGAGCCCGAGCCGCAACCTCACCCCGAAGCAGGTGGAGTACGCGGGCATCATCC
>NZ_LGDY01000052.1 GCF_001279525.1 Nocardia sp. NRRL S-836
TCGCCGGCCTGCTCGCGGACGGCATCGCGGCCACCGGCCCGATCGGGCTCGGCTTCGACACGCTGCCCGACGGCCCCGTGCGCGGCGACGCTCCACTGTCGACGCTCCGCGCCCTGCCCCGCGGGCACCTCTGCGCGACTCCGCCCCACCCCGCGACCCGCCCCCACCCAGCGCACGTGGCCAGCCCGCCCCCCACCACCCCCCCCTCCGCGGGCCCGTCCCTCCGCCCCAGCATGCCGACGCGCGGCACGGCCTCCCCGACGCGGCGCAGGCGCTGGAGGGGGAGCTGGAGGACGACGGCGGTAAGCTCTGCCG
>NZ_LGDY01000053.1 GCF_001279525.1 Nocardia sp. NRRL S-836
GCCGTGCTGCGCGGGTCTTACCACCTCTACCAGGGCTTCGGCGGGTTCCTGGGCAACCTCGTGATGGGGCTGGGGTTTCCCTTCTAATGGCAGGGGACGGGGCGCCGAGTCCTACCTCGTCACCTTGGGCGCCTCCGAGAAGAACGAATCCGTGGTCAACCTCGCCGCCGGCAACGACAAGTCGGCGGAGTGGTCGGGGGGCGCGTGGTCGAACAGGGGGACAGCCACGCGCACGAGCCTGGGGAGGCGGGAGAGCCCGTGCTTAACACCGAACTCCACCACCAGTTCGAGCCGGTAACCGCGCTGCTCGTCAGC
>NZ_LGDY01000054.1 GCF_001279525.1 Nocardia sp. NRRL S-836
TTCGCCAGCGCGGGCACCAGCGTCACCGCCGTGGCGCCGCTGCCGATCACGACCACGCGCTTGCCGGTGGTGTCGAGGTCGGCCGGCCAGTGCTGCGGGGGCACGATCTCGCCGGGGAAGTCGTCGAGCCCCTCGAACTGCGGCGCGTAGCCCTCGTCGTAGAGGTAGTAGCCGGACGCGCAGAAGATCCAGTTCGCCGCGAGCGCGACTCTCTCCCCGGGGCCGCCGCGCACTAACTCGACCCCCCACCGACCGCCGGCCGACGACCAGTCGCCGCGCACAACCCGGCGATCGAACCGGATGTGCGGTTCGCCG
>NZ_LGDY01000055.1 GCF_001279525.1 Nocardia sp. NRRL S-836
CCTCGTCGTAGGCCTGCGCGAAGACCGGAAATGCTTCGTACAGCCCGGAACCCATGCCCCGCCGCTGGGTTCCCTGGCCGGCGAACAGGACCGCCAGCCTGCCGGGGGCGGCCAGACCGGTGACCACGGTGGCCGACTGGCCGGTCGTGTCCCAGGCCGACTGCCGGTCGAGCGCGCACTCCCGGTCGGCGGCGACCACGACGCCACGCCGTCGGCCACCCGCACCTGCTCGCGCACGTGCTCGACCCCCTCCTCCGGTACCGTCACCAGGCCCGGTCCCACCAGGGCAACCTTCCCGGTGGACTCCATCGGAAC
>NZ_LGDY01000056.1 GCF_001279525.1 Nocardia sp. NRRL S-836
TTGCTCGACCTGCTGGACACTTAGGATCAGCCTCGTGGTCCCCACGCCGATGATCGCCCCCAGCATCCTGTCCGCAGACTTCGCGCGCCTCGCCGACGAGCTGGCCGCGTTGCCCAGGTCGGACTGGATCCACCTCGTGGGGATGGACAACCGCTTGTTGCCGAACCTGCCCCTGGGCCTGCCGGTGGTCAAATCGCTGCTGGAGGCCACGGCCATCCCTGGCGAGTGCCTTCCGATGACCGCCCGACCGGAACGTCGCGCCACCGGGCGCGCCGATCCGTCGGCGAACAACCTCGCCGTCCACGTCGAGGC
>NZ_LGDY01000057.1 GCF_001279525.1 Nocardia sp. NRRL S-836
GGCGGGTGTGCCTTTGGATGGCAAGGCCCAATACCCTTGGGAGGGGGTCCATCAGCAAGATGGGTTCGAGCCCGCTCGCGGTCACCACCGCTCCGATGAACCTGAACTCTTCCGCGGGGCGGTCCACCCGCTGCCACAGGATCGTGTCGAAGATGTCGAACGACACCGCTGCGGAGGACTGGTCCGACGAAGAAGCCGATCGGGACGAACCACGGGACCGCGTTGATCGCCAGGTGGAAGTTGGTGGCCCACAGGCCGTTGCCACCGCCGACCAGACCGAGCATGTAGGCCAGCTGCTCCTCGGTGAAGTA
>NZ_LGDY01000058.1:0-144915 GCF_001279525.1 Nocardia sp. NRRL S-836
CCAAACCCCTCTCCGCCACCCCAACCCCACCCCCCCCCCCCCCCCCCACCCCCCCCCCCGCCACACCCGCACTCCCCACCCCACGCGCCGTGAACAGCCCGACAAACCCCACCGCGACCCCAAGCTGCGCAACCGCCAACACCACCCGCGGCTGCACCCGGTCCACCCTCCTGACCACCGCCGCCCCCAGGAGGAACCCCACCCCCAAAGCCGACAACACCACCCCGACCTGAGCACTCCCGCCCAGCTCCCGCACCCCGAACGGCACCAGCAGCGCCGACAACGACGCGTTCGCTGCCAGGAAGACCCCGCTCAACGGCAACAAAACCCGTGCCACCGGCAGTCCTTTGAGGACTCGAACCCCTTCCCTCAGCCCGGCCTTCCCTTCCCCTGCAACCTCCGGCCGTGCTTTCGTCAACGCAACCGCCACCGCCGACACCAGATAGCTCGCGACGTCCACCAGCACCAACGCCTCGAACCCCGCCCACACCAGCAGAACGCCCCCGAGCGGCGGCCCAGCCAACCGCACCACCCCGTCGGTGGCCGCGTTCCAGGAGTAGGCACTGCTCAACCGCTCCCCGACCCCCACCACCGCCGGCACAAAACCCTGCGCGGCCGGCCGGAACGCCACAGCCCCAACACTTTCCACCACGACCGCCACATAGATCGCAGTCGGCGTCCCCACCAACATCCCCGCCACCGCAGCACCCCGAACGAGGTCCGCCACCACCATCACCCGCCGCCGGTCCCACCGGTCGACCAGCACCCCCGCCCACACCCCGAACAGCAACGCGGGCAGGTACTCCGCCGCCAACGTCAGCCCCGTGGCGAAAACCGAGCCCGTCACCGCGTACACGTGCGCCGGCACCGCCACGACCAGCAGCCACGACCCGAGCAGGCTCACCGCACGCCCACCCCACAACAACCGAAAATCCCGAATCCCCCAGGCACTCATACCCACAAGATAGAGACAGCCACGCTGTGTTCTGTCAAGATACTGTCGTGAACGCATCCTCCGCGGACTCGCTGGGCGCAACCCTGCGCGCACTCCGCCAGTCCACCGGCCGCACCGTTGCCTCGGTCGCCGCCGACGCCGGCCTCTCGGTCCCCTACATCGCCAACCTGGAAAACGACCGCGGCAACCCGACCACCGGCGCACTCTCCCGACTGGCAACGGCCTTGGGCACCACCCTGCGCATCGAGTTCGGCGAACCGGACCCGGCTGGCGCGCCCCCGCCTCCCCTGCCACCGTCCCTGGTCCGGCTGCGCCGCACCGAACGGTTCCGCCGAGCCGCAGCCGAGCTCGACGCTGATCCAGCCGAACTGATCACGGCTCTGGCCGGGTTGGGGCGGCTGGTCGAGGCCAGCGAGCAGGATTGGTGGCGGGTGCTCGACGCTTTGGTGCTGATCGCGCGGCATCCAGCCTGACCTTGAGCACACTCGGGGTCCACATTGGACAGTTTCGTGGACGGATCCCCTGGACGTCTGGCGTGCCCAGCCCGTGG
Organism: Nocardia sp. NRRL S-836; assembly: GCF_001279525.1. Classification (GTDB taxonomy): domain Bacteria; phylum Actinomycetota; class Actinomycetes; order Mycobacteriales; family Pseudonocardiaceae; genus Lentzea. The sequence goes on from NZ_LGDY01000058.1 coordinate 1,506, forward strand.
ACGGTTTGGCAGGTCGGGCCCCGGACGGTCCGTCGGGGTGACCGCCGCACAACCCTGGGGCACAGCACCGGGTGGTTCAAGCGAGGCCAACGCCAGACAACTGGGCGAAGTGAACGCCGAATCAGTGGAAGGGACCGCCGGACAGCCGCACGAGGCGGGCACCGGACGACTGAGCGCAGCCTCTCCGGGCATGATCCTCATCGTGGATGAGGACACCTCGGCGGCTGTTGATGCCGTCCGGAGCTACGTTCTGGCGCTTCGCGAGATCCGGAGTCGACTGTTCGCCGATCTCCCCGGCATGGCGGGTGTGCAGGACATCATGGTCGCGGTGCGTTCACAGCGGACGATGGCCCGCGAGAGCCGGACGGCCGGCGGCATCGAGTACTCGGTGCACGGCGCGGGATGCCGCATGACCGACGAGGACGGCCGTGTGGTGGACGTCGACCTGGTTCGCGACCCTCACACGGCCATTGAGGTGGAGGCCTTCGACGTCTGGCGAATCAAGTCCTTCCTCTCCAGCAACAGATGCCACCCTCCGGCAGACGGGGAGCTCAACACCGCGTGCGAGCAGCTCGCCGCCCGCGGGGAACTGCGTGTGGTTCAGCCGGGTCGCTGGTTCGCGCTGCCGCTCACCTGACGGTTCCAGCATCGGGAATCACCCGTGCCGGAGACGTGCCTTCTCGGCGGCGTGCCGGTGGCGTGACGGGCGTGCCGGTGGCTTGGCGGGCGTGCCGGTGACTTGGCGGGCGTGCCGGTGGCCTGGCGGGCGTGCCGGTGGCGTGACGGGCGAGCCGGAAGGCCCTTTCTGCGGTGGAGAACCAGCGGGTCGCCAGACGACAAGGCGAAGCGAGCATCGCACATCCACGCGCACCTGGGCGTCAGACGCCCAGGCGGGGCAGGCACCAGCCGGGCGGGTGGAGCGGGCGCCTGACCGTGTCGGCGTCGGAGCGTGCTCCCGCAGGGCTGCGGCAGGGTCGGTCGAAGTTCACGGCGTCGTCTCCTTCGGCTTGACCGACACCCCGGCACCACGGAGGTGTGGGGCGCCCCTCCCGCGTTTCCTCATTGCGGGCGGCGGTCGGATCGAGTTCGGACAGGAGACAGACGAGGGCCCGGCCAGATCCGGACAAGCTTCACCCGTTCGAGTGAGTCCAACACCAGCAGGCACCGCGACAAAGCAAGAAGCACAGGGTACGTGAGCAGCCCAAACGCCGCTGAGCAGCCTCTCAGCAACCACGGCCTAACCTCAGCGAACGAAAGGGCGAGAGACGAGGCGAGCGAAGACGCGACGCACCGGGCCGAGCACAAGAACGAGGCCGGGCGCACGTGGCAACGGGGGGCGGAATGAAGATCGTGATTCCTGGCGGCACCGGCCAGGTGGGCAACGTGCTGCGGCGGGCGTTCGAAGGGGCCGGGCACGAGGTGGTCGTCGTCAGCCGGAGTCGAGGGGTGCGGTGGGACGGGCGCACGCTCGGGGAGTGGGCGGCGGAGGTCGACGGGGCCGATGTGGTGGTGAACCTGGCCGGGCGGAGTGTCAGTTGCCGGTACACCAGGGAGAACCTCGACGAGATGATGCGGTCGCGGGTCGAGTCGGCTCGGGTGGTGGGGCAGGCGATCGGGGTCGCGAAGAGGCCGCCGCGGGTGTGGTTGCAGATGAGCACGGCCACGATCTACGAGCATCGGTTCGACGCGGCCAACGACGAGGCGACCGGGCGCATCGGGGGTGGTGAGGCCGGGGTGCCGGGGTACTGGGGGTTCAGCGTCGACATCGCCAGGAGGTGGGAGGCGGAGCTGGAGAACGCCGACACGCCGCGGACCAGGAAGGTCGCGTTGCGGGCCGCGATGGTGATGAGTCCGGACCGGGGTGGGGTGTTCGACTACCTGTCGTGGCTGGCCCGGCTGGGGTTGGGCGGGACGGTGGCCGGGGGTGGGCAGTACGTGTCGTGGGTGCACGACGAGGACTTCGTGCGGGCCGTGGCGTTCCTGGTGCGGGAGGAGGTTGAGGGGGCGGTGAACGTTGCCGCGCCGGGGCCGTTGCCGCAGAGGGAGCTCATGCGGGAGCTGCGCAAGGCGTGGAAGGTGCCGGTGGGGTTGCCGGCGACGCGGTGGATGGCGGAGGTCGGGGCGTTCGTGTTGCGCAGCGACACGGAGTTGCTGCTCAAGAGCCGTCGGGTCGTGCCGGGGCGGTTGCGGGAGGCCGGGTTCGAGTTCCACTACCCGAAGTGGGGTCCGGCGGCGGAGAATCTGGTCAGGCGCAGGAGGGAGTGAGATGCCCAGGATCAACGACGTCGGCGGGCAGGACACGTTCGGGCCGGTCGAGGAGGAGTTGGACGAGCCGCCCTTCCACGCCGACTGGGAGGCGCACGTGTTCGCCATGAACCGGTCACTGATCGTGCGCGGGGTGTACAACCTCGACGAGTTCCGCGACGCGGTGGAACGGACGATGTCGCACGAGTCGTCGTACTACGAGAACTGGTTCCGGGCGATCAGGACGTTGTTGCGGGAGAAGGGCCATGTCTGAGCGGTACGCGCTGGGTGCGCGGGTTCGGACGTCCGGTGTGGACCCGGACCACCACACGCGGCTGCCCTGCTACGCGCGGGGCAAGCGCGGCACGGTGGTCGGGAGCGAAGGCGCGCATCCCAAGGCCGATGACAGGGCGCGGAACCTGCCTGCACGGCCGCAGCCGGTGTACTCGGTGCGGTTCACGGCGCGGGAACTGTTCGGGCACGGCGATCACACGGTGACGCTGTCCTTGTGGGAGGACTACCTCAGCGATGACTGACCATCACGACGACGCGCCCATCGCCGCCCAGGTGCGCGAGCTCGAAGCGCTGCTGGAGCAGAAAGGGCTGCTGGATCCCCGCGAGCTGGACCAGACGCTGGAGGCGTTCGCGGCGAACGCGTCGCCGGCCAACGGGTTCCGGGTCGTGGCCAGGGCGTGGGTCGACGGCGACTTCAAGGCCAAGCTGCTCGACAACGCGAACGAGGCGTTGCCCCTGATCGGGTTGTCGATGGGTGGCGGTCTGCAGGTGCAGACGCTCAAGGTGGTCGAGAACACGCCGGACGTGCACAACGTGATCGTGTGCACGCTCTGCTCGTGCTACCCGCTCGGGCTGCTCGGGCCGTCGCCGACCTGGTACAAGAGCCCGGCCTACCGCTCACGGGTGGTCAGTCACCCGCGCGAGGTGCTCGCGCAGTTCGGGTTCACGCCGCCGGACGACACGGAGATCCGGGTGTGGGACGCCAACGCCGAGATGCGGTACCTGGTGCTGCCACAACGGCCCGCCGGCACCGAGCACCTGACCGAGGAGGAGCTGCGGCAGCGGGTGACGCGCAACGGGTTGATCGGCACCGCACCGGTCTGACCCGGCACCGCGACGGAGGCGGCAGACGCCACGCCGGTCCGGGCAGACAGCGGCCCGGGCAGAACAGCGCGCCGGTCTAGTGCGACACCGGCTCGATGCAGCTGCCCTCACCGGTGGTGCCCTCGACGAAGAGCCGGATCACGCCCGCCGACATGTCGCCGTTCAGGCACGCCACCCGCTCCCCCGCCCGCGTCTCCATCGAGAAGAACACCAGTGTCGGCCGCTGCTCGACGTACGCGCGGTGCTCGGCGAGCGCCTTGCGGACGGGACCGGCGGACAGGTCGCCGGAGGCGCAGATCGGTTCGAGCACCGGCAGGACGCGCGTGATCAGGTCCCGGCCCGCCTGCACCCCGGCGGCGGGCAACGACCTGCGGTGCTTCCACGCGTTGTTCTCGGCGTTGTGCGGAGCGACGTCGGGAGCGGCACGGCCAGGAGCCACGTCGCCGGGAGCCGCGTTACCGGGTGCAGTGTTGCCGGGAGCGGGGTTACCGACAGTCGGCTGGCCCGACGGCGCGGGCGTCTCGGCCACCGGCTCCGGTACCTGCTGCTTGACCTCGCACGGCCCCGAAACGGCCACTGTCAGACCGGGCGGGTCCGGCGGTGGCGTCGGCACGACCTCCACGGTCGGCGCGCACGCCGCGCACAGCAGTACCCCGACCAGTGCCCCCAGCACTCTCCCCATGACCGCAGACTCTCGCACAGAACGTCAGCGCGCGGGCGCGGTAGCGGGAATGTTCTCCAGCGACCGCACCGACCGGCTGGCCAGCATCCCGGCGGTGGCCACGAGGTACACGGCCGCGGAGACCAGCAGCATCGCTTCGACACCGACGAGGTGCGACACGGGCCCGACCGTCAGCTGTGCCAGCGGGATCGCCACGATCGACCCGAGCATGTCGTAGGAGTACACCCGCGCGAGCCGGTCGGCCGGCACGTGCTGCTGCAGCGACGTCTCCCACGCCACGCCGAACTGCTCCAGCCCCACCCCGCACACGAACGCGACCACCACCAGCGCCCACGGCCGCGGGTACAGCGCCAGCACGACCGGCAGCCCGCCGAACGCCGCCACCCACACCACGCCGAACAGCAGCAGCCGCCGCACCCGGACCCGCATCGCGAGGAAGCCGCCCGCGACCATGCCCGCCGTCTGCGCGGCCAGCACGAACCCCCACGTCTCACGGCCCAGCGTGGTGTCGGCCAGCACCGGGCCGAGGATCATCGTGCCGCCCGCGTGTGCCGCGTTGACGAACGTGAAGGCCACCACCACGATCCACACCCACGGCCGTGACACGAACTCGGTCCACCCGACCCGCAGCTCGGCGAGCGCTCCCGGTTTGTGCTCGGCGGCCACGCGTGCCGCGGGCACCCGCACGAACCAGAAGCACAGCCCGGCCACCGCGAACGTCGCCGCGTCGGCCAGCAGCCCCCAGCCCGGTCCGGCGAACGCGATCAGCAGGCCGCCGGCCGACGCGCCGCCGATGTTCGCGGAGTTCAAGCCCAGGCGCAGCAACGCGTTGGCACGCTGCCGCAGCTCGGCCGGCACGGTCTGCGGTGCCAGCGCGGCCGAGGCGGGGAACGAGAAGGCGCTCGACATGCCGTTGACCGCGGACAGCACGACGAACCACGGCACCGACACCGTGCCCTGCAACACCAGCACCGCGATCAGCGCCTGGCTCGCCGTCGACACCGCGCACGACCCGACGAGCACCAGCTGGCGCGGCAACCGGTCCGCGAGCACGCCGCCCCACAGCAGGAACACGACGTTCGCCAGCGACCGCGCCGCCACGACGATCCCCAGTGACGTGACCGACGACGTCACGTCCAGCACCGCGAACGCCAGCGCGATCGGCGCCATCGCGTTGCCGGTCATGGTCGTCACGCGGCCGGCGAGCAACCAGCGGAACGCCGGATGCCGCAACGGTTCCCACACCTGAACCCCCAGCGCTGAGCCCCCAGCGGTGCCCCCAGCACCGGCCCCCAACCTACAACAGCGGGAGCCGCCCGGCCCCTGCGACCGGACGGCTCCCGTGTCATCGCACCCGCGGGTGCGATGAGGCGATGACCACCGCGGCGGCGACGGTCACCAGGTTCTTCAGGATGTACTGGCCCTCGAACGACGCCTGCATCGGACCGGACCACATCTCCGCCGGGAAGAGCACCAGCGGTGTCGACACCAGCACGACGTGACCGACGAGCAGACCCGCGCTCAACAACGGAACGCGGAAGCTCAGCAGAACCAGCGCGATCGCGATTTCGGTGATCGCGGCGCTCACCCTCGCGAAATCCCCGTGGATGATCCCGAACGTCAACGCGGAAACGGTGCGCTCGACGAGATCCTGGGCAGGGCTGCCACCGGGAAAGAGCTTCAGCACGCCGAACCAGAGGTACACGACCCCCAGTCCGATGCGCAGCAGCGGAATTCCGGCCTCACCCGCGAACCGGGTGAACCTCTCCTCCGCGCTGTGCCGGCGTGACAATCCTGGACGCAACATTGATCTCCCTCTCCTGTCTGGCTGCCACCACCCAGCCGGACAGGAGGAGCGAGGAAGATCAGCTGCCCGCCGGCGGTGCCACCGGGTCGCCCAGGGGGTTCAGCAGGTCCGCCTTGCCCTCGAACGCGAACAACAGCAGGTCGACCATCCGGAACGTCGTGCTGTCCGGGCCGAGCGTGGGCCGCCAGTACGGCGAGCGCACGATCGAGATCCGGCTGCCCTCGATGGCCCGGTGGAACACCTCGGCGGTGATGCGGCCGCCGACCGGTCCCAGCCGGCCGTTGTTGATCTCCGCCTCGCGCAGGACGTAGAACCACAGCGGGGTCGCCTCGACCAGCTGCGCCTTCTGCTCGTCGGTCAGCGCGTCGAGCGACACGCCACCGGCGCCGGTCAGGACCTGCTCGCCGGTGAGCGGCTCGACCTCCATGAGCTCCGCCATCTGCTGGCCGCTCGCGAGGCCCATCATGCTGGCGCGGGTCAGGTTGCGGAACGCGAGGTTGCGCTCGATCTCCCTGAACTGCGTGCCGCGGCCGCCGAACGTGCCCGCCGGCAACGCGGTGAGCGGGTTGACCAGCAGCGTGTCGATCTCCTTCGCGACGTTGCCGCCACCGAGCTCGGCGGGCGGTACGAGGTCGTCGCGGCCGGCCTCGGCGAAGTCGTAGAGCCGCCGGAAGTCCGCGATCCAGTTGCTGGGCAACGTGAAGATCGGGCCCCGGTTGACATCGTCGAGGTCGGCGGGCGTCTGCGAGCTCGGGTCGAAGTTGCCGGACACGCCGGTGAACGTGAACAGCGCGAACAGCGACGCGATCCCGCCGGGACCGGTCGAGTTGAACACCCGGTTCCACTGGTAGGCGCCGCGGATCATGCTGTGGCCCAGCCGGTAGGACGCCACCGAGAACTCGATCGGCATCGTCGGCGTGTTGTCGCGGCCGTAGTAGCGGCCGGGCACCTCGAAGAACCTGCGGCCGTTGGTGAAGACGTCGTCCACGATCGCCGGGTCGACGACGCGCGGCAGGAAGTCCGTCTTCAGCATGTACTGGTAGTGCCGGACCACCAGCTCCTTGGCCGCGCGGAACAGCCGCTCCCCGGTGAGGCCGGTGAGCGCGAGCTCGTCGACCACCCGGTTGTGGAAGCGGATGAACGCCAGATGTGTCTGCGCGATCACGAGGTTCTCGTCGTTGCGCGCGTCCGGGATCAGCGGCAGCCGCCGGTCGGCGGCCGTGCCCAGCTCACCACCGCGGCGCGGCAGGTCGAAGCCCTCGAACGGCACGTTGGTGCCCTCGTCGGGGAACGGCACCGGCGTCGTCGTGCCGACCTTGAGCTTGACGCCGTCCTCCGCGTAGAACGCCTGGTCGTCCTTGTCGCGCGGCCCCCGCCCGTACACCGAGTCGAGGTCCAGCGCGGGCGACCGGCCCTGCAGCAGCTCGTCGAGGTTGACGTCGCTGCCCAGCTGCGCCTCCGTGCGGTCCATCGTGAGGTCGTGGTCGACGAACTGGCCGAGGTAGGTGAACCCCGCCGGCACCGCCGGGTTCTGCGAGTCGGGCTGCGGCACGGCCGGGTCGGGCGTCATCGCCGTCGCCAGCGCCACGCGGAGGTCCTCGCTCGTCGGCGCCCCCTTCGGCCCCAGCCGTGAGAAGCGGAACCTGCGCAGCTCCTCCGTCGTGGAGGGCTGGCGTGCGGTGGCCGTGCCGTTCGCGTCGAATTCCAGCACACCTTCGCCCACGACGAAGAAACTGTCGCGCGAATGCCTTTTCATATTTCCCCCTGTGTCCCCTCATCCAAGCGACCTGTTCCCCAACAGGTGCCTGCCCCACCGCCAGTCTCCATACGGACGAAATTAGCGTCGAAGCTTTTGGGCAGAACCAAAACCTCGTCACCGAGCGGATACGAGGTGGCCGGAAACAATCTCGAACAACGGCGACCGGGCGCGTCGGGTTGGAATCCTCATGGGCGAACCGGGGTTGAACCGGCGCCGGACCGGGTACCCATCAGGATGCTCGTTGTCACGACCGCGAAGTCGTCCGGTGTCTCCACCCTCCTCACGGTTGCCGGAGTGCTCGACGCGAACGGCGCGGGACGACTCCTCTCCCGGCTCGACCGGCTCCTCGACCAGGGACACCGGCGGCTGGTGCTGGACCTCGGCGGTGTCGAGTTCTGCGACTCCAGCGGGGTGAGCGCCCTGGTACGCGGGCACGCGCGGGCGTCGGCGGCGGCCGGCGGGCTGCGGATCTCGACGGCCTCGCCTCAGGTGCTGCGGGTGCTGGAGATCTCCGGCCTGGCGAGGATGTTCGGCCTTCAGTCCACTGTGGACACCCAGGACACCGTCAGCCCGTGACGGCCGGCTGAGCGGACGGTGTGGCGCCGGTCAGGAGCAGACCGTGCGCAGCGCCTCGGCCAGCGCGTCCTCGTGCAGGCGGTCGAGGTGGTGCAGCACGACCGCGGACCGTTCCGCCAGCGCCGCGTGGACCTCGCACCGCGGCGAGGGGTGGCGGACCGATGTGGTGTCCCGGAGCTCGGCCAGGATGTCGGTGGTGAGCCGGTCCAGGACCGGGCGGACCTCGGTGGCGAGGTCGGGGCGGTGCAGCGGGACCTCCTCGGGATGCGCGGTCCAGCGCGCGTACAGGCCGCGTTGCACGAGTTTGTTCGCCTCGACCTGGGCGCGGAAGAACCGCACCGCGTTCTCCGGGTCGAGGCCCAGCCCGGCGGAACGGGCGCGCACGCCGTCGAGCACGACCTGTTCACGGGCCGGGTCGTCGATGGGCTGGGTCGTGCCGAACTTGGCCGCCGCCACCAGGTCGGCGACCCGCACGCGCTGCACGGCCAGGCCGGTGAGCTCGCCGAGAGGGCCGAGCGGGGTGAGCGACGCGGCGAGGGTGAGGGCGACCGCGAGGATCTTCATGACCCCCGAGCGTGCCACGGCGGTGCGGCGGGGTCCATCCACAAGATCCGCGGAGGTGTCATGATGGCGGGGTGGAGTCCACGCGCATCGACCGCTGGCTGTGGGCGGTCCGGCTGACGAAGACCCGCCCGGACGCCGCTGCGGCGTGCCGGGGCGGGCACGTGCGCATCAACGACAAGCCGGCGAAACCCTCCACGATCGTCGTCCCGGGCGACCAGGTGCGGGCCCGCGTGGGCGACCGGACCAGGATCGTCGAGGTGGTGCGGGTGATCCAGAAACGGGTCGGTGCCGCCGATGCCGCGACGTGCTTCATCGACCGCACACCGCCGCCGCCGAAGGACATCCCGGTGGTGGCGCAGCGCGAGCGCGGCGCGGGACGGCCGACGAAGCGCGAACGGCGCGTGCTCGACCGCTTCCGCTCCCAGGGTTAGCCACCCGCGCCGAGGTCTGCTCACCGGTGACCGGCTGGTCAGTGACCGTTTCCGTGCCGCAGAACGACGTCCGCGAGCTCGGTGAGCGACTGGCCCAGCGGCAGGTCCACGCGGACGCCGGCGAACTGGTCGCCGCGGGTCTCGCCGCGGTTGATGATCGCGACGGGCAACCCGGCCGCGGCGGCGCGGCGGACGAACCGCAGGCCGGACATCACGGTCAGCGAGGAACCCAGCACCAGCAACGACTTCGCGTTGTCGACCAGGTCGTAGCACTGCTCGACGCGGGGACGCGGCACGTTCTCGCCGAAGAACACGACGTCCGGCTTCAGCACGCCACCGCAGGCGAGGCAGTCCACGACCACGAAGTCGCGCACCTGCTCCTCCGGCAGGAACACGTCGCCGTCGGGATTGATCTCGTCGGTGGTCGCGGCGAAGTCCGGGTTGGCCGCGCGCAGGCGGCGGTCGAGCTCGACACGCGGTGAGACCAGGCCGCAGTTCAGGCAGATCACCCGGTCGAGGCCGCCGTGCAGCTCGACGACGTCGTGGGTGCCGGCGGCCTGGTGCAGGCCGTCGACGTTCTGGGTGATCACGCCGCACAGCCGGCTGCCCAGGCGGGTCACGGCGTGGTGGCCCGCGTTGGGGTGGGCGCGGGCGATGGTGCGCCAGCCGACGTGGCTGCGTGCCCAGTAGCGCTGCCGGCCGGCGGCGCTGGTGGTGAACTCCTCGTAGGTCATCGGCGTGTGGCGGCGCAGGGAGCCGCCCTCGCCGCGGTAGTCGGGGATGCCGGACTCGGTCGACAGGCCCGCTCCGCTGAGCACCAGGACCCCGCCGCTCTCGACCAGGGGCACGACCTCGGTCAGGTCGGAGGTGCGCGGCAGTGGAGGGCCCGAAGGCGACCAGGTCAGCGTGGGCCGTGTCCGCACCTCACCAGCTTACGTGCCACTGCCGCAGTTCGGCCTCAGCCGCGGCGACGTCACCGTTCGACGGGGCCGTGACCAGCGCGAACTGCCTTCCGGGGCCGCCGGTGAGGAGCAGCCTGTCGCCGCTGGCGGTGGCGTTCGCGGAGGTGACCACGAGCGGTGAGCGCAGCGACTCGGGCAGGTGGACCTCGGTGGGGGCGGGACCGCCGGTCGAGTCCCAGACGAGGACCGCGAACGGTGCCGAGCCGACCAGGGCGCGCACGGCGGGCAGCGGGATCTGCTGCCAGGTCTGATGGACGCGGTCCTCGTAGGTGAACGCGAGCGTGGTGCCCGCGACGGCCTGCGGGTAGACGCGGTCGACGACCGCGCGGTCCACGGTGAGCACGGGGTTGCCGGACGCGTCGAGCCTGATCGCCGAGAAGTGCTCGTCGTTCATCGCGTCGCCGTCGGTGCGGACCTTGTCCGGGTTGTCGTTCATCAGCTCGTGGTGGCGGTCGTAGTTGGTGTCCCAGTGCCACTGGCTGCCCGAGACCACCGTGCCGCGCGGCGCCGACCACCAGCGCGCACCCGGCGCGGCCGAGTCGAGGCCCTGGTACATCGCCTTGAGCACGGAGGCGTTCTTGTCGGAGGTGAAGCCGGCGACCGGATGGCCGAACTCGGACACGATGGCCGTGGTGCCGAGCGCCTGGGCTCGGGAGCGGATCGTGGTGAACGCCTGCACGTACTGGCCGTCCGCCGCCTTGCCGGGCATGAGGACGCCCGACTGGGCTTTTCCGTCGTAGAAGTGGGCGTTGAACACGAACCGGTCGCCGAGGGCGGGCACGAGCGGGAGGCCGCCGGACTCGGCGAAGAAGTCCACGTTCTGGTTCCAGAACACGAGCGGCTCGACGAACGCGGCCTTGTGCGCCCAGCCGGCCTCGTCCATCTCGGCGCGGAACCGCCGGTAGAACGGCATCAGGAGGTCGCGTTCCCACTGCTGAGAGGTCTGCCCCTGCTCGTAGCGACCCGCGTACGGCTCGTTGAGCGGGTCGACGCCGGCGACGAGCTTGAACTCGCCTGCGGGCAACGCTTCCCGCACGTGCTTCAACGCCTCGCCGGCGGCCGCGATGAACGAGTCCTGCACGCCGCCGCGGTTGTGCCAGAAGTCGTAGGTGGCGCCGGTGACGGCGTTGTTGTTCTTCATGTTCTGACCCCAGTGCGCGCAGAGGCCGCACGACTCCTTGGGATAGCCGCTCGCCGCCCACGCCGGTGCGCCGTCGCCGGTGTACCAGCTGCCGGGGTTGAACAGGTGACGCGAGTACAGGTCCTGGTGGAAGTCGAGGTAGACGCGGATCCCCTGGCCGGTGAAGGCGCGCAGCTGCTCGGTCATCCGCCCGAGGTAGGCGTGGTCGATCTGCCCGCGCCGCGGTTCGATCCAGGCCCAGGTGAGCAGGAACCGCACGGCGTTGGCGCCGGTCAGCCGCTTCATCAGCTCGGCGGACCCGCGGGCGTCGGCGGTCGTGGCGAACGGCAGGCCGCGGTGCTCGGCGAGCTTGGCGGTGCCGGAGACGTTGAACCCGCGCAGCACCACCTCGCGGCCGTGCTCGTCGCGGAAGACCCCGCCGGAGACCCGGAGCTCGGTGCCGTCGAACGACTCCGCCCGCACCGGGGCGGCCGGGGTGAGCACCGCCGACAGGAGGAACAGCACCGCCAGGAGAGCCGATCGCCGCATCGCCGCCACCTTAACGTGAACGAGGTTCACGTTGGACGGTAGTGGACGGGAACGGGCGCGGCTAGCGTCCAGACTGCGCAACGGGACCCGGCGAGCCGGGCGTGACCACGCGGGCTCCGTCGTGGTCACGCCCGGCTCGCCCCTGGTCCGCAGACCGTGGACGAACCCCGCGCGGGGTCAGCTCATCGCGTCGGCGACCAGCGCCGCGGCCTTGGCCACGAGCGGTTCGTCGGCACCGGCCTTCGGGTCCGCCGGCTTGGTCGCGAGGACCGCGACCACGATCGGCGCGCGGCCGGGTGGCCACGTGATGCCGACGTCGTTGGTGGTGCCGTAGCTGCCGGTGCCGGTCTTGTCGCCGAGCCGCCACTCGCCGGGCAGGCCGGCCCGCAGCCGGTTGGCGCCGGTGGTGTTCGCGAGCAGCCAGTCGGTCAGCTGCCGGGCGTCCGGCCGTTCGAGCGCGTGGCCGACCGTCAGGCGGGCGTACGACTGCCCGATCGCCCGCGGCGAGGTCGTGTCGCACTCCTGCCACGGCTCGGCGGAGTTGAGCTCGGGCTCCCACCGGTCCAGGCGCGTGACCGGGTCGCCGATCGAGCGGCAGAACCGGGTGACCGCGCTCGGGCCGCCCAGCTCGCGCAGCAGGAGGTTGGCGGCGGCGTTGTCGCTGTAGGTGATGGTGGCCTCGCACAGGGCCCTGACCGTCATGCCGTTCGCCAGGTTCTCCGGCTTGCCGGTGATCGGCCCGTACCCTGCCTTGTCGACCTCGGCCTGCGTGTAGCGCAGGACCTTGTCCAGCAACGCGCCGTCCTGGTCGCGCCGCAGGACCGCTCCCGCGACGAGCGTCTTGAAGACCGAGCAGATCGGAAAACGCTCGTTCGACCGGTACAGCACCGTTCGACCGCTTCCGGTGTCACTCGCGAACACGCCCAGCCGTGCGCCGTGCTGCTGTTCGAGGTCGCGCAACCGGCCCGTGATCGGTGAGGCCTGTGCCTGCGCGGGCACGGCGACGGCCAGCGCGGCCCCCGCCCCCAACGCCAGCGCTACCCGACGGTTAACTCCCAACGCTCTGTCCCCTTCCCGCAATACCTCTCCACCTCCAAGACGTCTCGGAGATCAACTGGTTGCTCCACGGTCAGGCGACCCGCCGCCAGCACGCCAGGAACGCGAGCGCCGCCGCGATCGACCCCGCGGACGCCAGCGACCCCGCACCCAGGTAGATCACCCACTCGTCCGCGCCGAGCCCTTCCCTGGCCAGAGGCACGCCCCACAGCACCGCGCCCAGGCCGAGCGACACCAGCCCTGCCAGCGCCCAGAACACGACGAGCACCACCCTCGGTTTCTTGCTCGGACCGTCGTACCGTTCGAGCGCTCCCCTGCGGGCCAGCCACCAGGACGCAAGCGCCGCAACGGAAAGCGCGATCGCGTCGGCCGCGAGCGTGTCGCTGAGCCGGTGCCACTTCGCGGTCAGCGTGTACTGCCCGATGCCGACCGCCCACGGCAGCACGAAGAACAGCAGCACGCCCCGCCACCGGTACGGCACCACGATCACCGCCGCGAACAGCACCGTCATCGCGATGGTCGTGTGTCCACTCGGGAGGCTGTTGTGCGCGTAGTCTCCGGTGACCTCGACCAGCGCCGGCCGCGGCAGCACGAACCGCTTCAGCACCTGCACCACGGCCTGGCCCGCGACGATCACCCCGACCGCGGCGGCGGCGAGGTCCCACCGCTTGCGCAGCACACCGACGAGCGCCACGGCCACGACCGCCGCCACGAGCGAGTAGACGGTGATCTGCCCGAGGGCCTGCCAGGCAGCGTCCGTTTCGGACACGTCGTCCTGGTCGGCGCCGCGCAGGGCGGCGTTCTCGATCGTCTGACCGGCTCTGGTCAGCACCGCGAACACGTAGACGAGCGCCGCCACCACGAAACCTGAGGCCGCGACCACCGGCCAGCGTCGAGAGTCCACGTGGCGAAGTGTGCGGCGGTTCTGATCAACTCGCCTGTCGAAGACAGGTGGGGCCGCAACGGTGGGTGCGGGGTCTACGAGGACGTGGACCCGAACCGGTGAGCGACGGCGGCGATGCGGTCGAGCACCGCCTTGACCGCCAGCGCCACGCTGTAGTCGAACTCGGCACGGCGGTCGAACCGCGCCAGCTGCGGCGCGAGCGAGGCCACGGCGGGCAAGCCGGACTCCGCGAGCACCGACCGGCGGGAGCCGTCCGGGTCGCCGAACGCCGGTGCCGCCGACACCTCACGCAGCAGGGTGCCGATCAGCGTCGCGAGCAGCATCCGCAGCAGGTGCACGGCCTCGTCGGCGGGGGCGCCGGCGTCGAGCAGCACGGTCAGCACCGCGTCGACCGGGGCGAGGCCCTCCAGCGAGCCGAGCTGGCGGGTCAGCACGAGCGACGCGGCCCCGGGGTGGCGCAGGGCGCGTTCGCGGAAGCTGTCGGCGATGGCGCGCAGGTCGTGGCCGGGGTCGCCGGTGCGCTCGGGCGGCACGAGGCCGGCGAGGAGGTGTTCGGCGACGGCGTCGAGGAGGTCGTCCTTGTCGGCGACGTGGTTGTAGAGGCTCTTCGGGTCCACGCCGAGCACGCGTGCGACGGAGCGCATGCCGACGGCGGCCGCACCCTCGGCGTCGAGGACCCGCAGCGTTGCCTCGACGATGGCGGCACGCGACAGCCCGCCCATACCCCTGGGAGGCCTTCCCCGACGCGTCATGACGACCCCTTGCTGAAACCCGCGGTGTGGAGATAGTTTAACCCACGCTGTGGGTAAAAGAGGAGAGATCATGCGATCGCGGTTCGACATGCCCGGCGAAGAGGTCCTGAAAGCACGCGAGAAGCTCGTGCTCGACCACTTCCACGACGAGGTGGCGCACGACTGGGACGCGACTCTCTCGACGTTCCCCCACCCTCACTACGAGCTCATCGCGCAGATGGTCGTGCACGACGGCGACGAGGACGTGCGGCAGTACTACACGGACACCCGCACGGCGTTCCCCGACCAGGACCACGAGCTGATCGCGCTCCGGCACAGCCACGACGCGGTGATCGTCGAGTTCTGGCTGCTGGGCACGCACCTGGGGCCGTTGGGCAAGATCCCGGCGACCGGCGGCAGGCACCGCACGCGGATGACGGCGTACTTCGTGTTCGACGAGGACGAGAACCTGGTCACCGAGCGCATCTACTTCGACCAGCTGACCGTGCTCAAGCAGGTGATCGGCGGCATCGACCGGCGCTCGCCGCGCGGGCTGGCCAAGCTGCTCAAGGTCTTCAGGGGGATGCTCGCGATGTCCGGCGGCCGGCCCGACCCGCGGCTCACCGCCACCACGCCGCCCGACCTCGGGAACTAGAGCCGGATCAGCTTGCGTTCCACGGCGGTCGTGACGGCCGCCGTGCGCGTCTCGACGCCGAGCTTGTCGAAGATCCGCACCAGGTGGGTCTTCACGGTGGCCTCGCTGATGAACAACGCCTTGGCGATCTCCCGGTTCGACAGGCCCTTGGCCAGGTTCTCCAGGATCTGCACCTCGCGCCTGCTCAGCCGCGGCGCCGGTCCGCGGACCTGGCGCAGCAACCGTTGCGCGATGTCCGGGGACAGCACGGTCTGGCCGCCGGCGGCGGTGCGGACGGCGGCGGCGAGCTCCTCCGGCGCGCAGTCCTTGAGCAGGTAGCCGATCGCGCCGGCCTCGACCGCGCGCACGATGTCGGCGTCCGAGTCGTACGTCGTGAGCACCACGACCTGCGGCGGCGACGGCAGCGCGCGGATCAGGG
This sequence comes from Nocardia sp. NRRL S-836, assembly GCF_001279525.1. Lineage (GTDB taxonomy): Bacteria > Actinomycetota > Actinomycetes > Mycobacteriales > Pseudonocardiaceae > Lentzea. Next base: position 17,083 of record NZ_LGDY01000058.1, read on the forward strand.
CGGTCGCCCGCACGCCGTCGATCCCCTTGCCCAGCTGGAGGTCCATCAGCACGACGTCCACACCGGACGCCAGCTCGACGGCCTCCTCGCCGGTCGCGGCCTCCACCACCGCGAAGTCGCGCGACAGCAGCCCGACCAGTCCGAACCGGACCACCGGGTGGTCGTCCACCACCAGCACCCTCATGGCGTCGGCACCGTCACGGCCACAGCGGTTCCCTCCCCCGGCGCGCTCTCCACCGACACGGTGCCACCCAGCTCGGTGATGCGCCCGTGGATCGACGCCAGCCCGTAACCGCGTCCCTCCGCCGGCACGACCGCCGCGGGGTCGAAGCCGCGGCCGTCGTCGACCACGTCCAGCGTCACCGCGTCACCCAGGTACGACAGCGTGATCGCCACCCGCCCGGCCCGTGCGTGCTCGGCGGCGTTGGCGACGGCGCCCTGGGCCACCCGCAGCAGCGCCACCTCGGTCTGCACGCTCAACGGGTACGGCTCACCGTCGACCTCCACGTGCGGGCACAGCCGGTGCAGCGCGTCGACCAGGGTGCCGCGGATCGGCGCCAGGTCGCGGACGAACCGGCGTGCCTCGGCCAGGTTCTCCCGCGCCACCGCCGCCGCCCGGTCGTGTTCGCCCAGCTCCAGCAGGAGGGTGATGCTGGAGAAGCCCTGCGCCAGCGTGTCGTGGATCTCGCGGGCGACCCGCTGCCGTTCCTGCACGGCGCCCGCCTCGCGCAGCAGCCGGGCGCGGTCGAAGAACACCGCCGCCGTCAGCACCGCCACCCCGATCGGCCCGAGCACCAGGCTGAGGTCGAACGCGGCCGCGAGCCGGATCTGCGCCAGCACCACCGCGCACGTCAGCACGCCCGCGATCGGCAGCGCGACCCGCGGCCGCAGCTGCCGCAGGCACTGGAAGAACAGCGGGATCGCGCACCACCCGAAGCTCGGGGCCACCCACACGAGCACCAGCCACACCGCGAGCACGACCGGCAACGCACGCGTCCACCGCACCCCCGCCGGGTACGCGAGCCCCAGCGCCACCGTCAGCCCGAGGACCAGCACGTCCGCGCCGTGGTACGTCACGTACCGCGCCGCCGACGCCGTCAACAGCACGTAGAAGCCCGCGTGCATCGCCCGGTGCAGCCACACGACGGCGACTGTAGGCGAGAGCGGACGGTCACCGGGTCAACCGATGGGTTGAACGCGCGTTCAACCGTCACCACCAGGTTCCGCCCGGCCGAACACACGATCGTTGACCGCATGGACATCAAGAAGATCGCGGTCGCCACCCTCGTCGTGCTCACCGTCGGCGGCGGCTACGCGGCCGCCGACCAGCGCACCACCACCCGCACCGAGAAGGTGCTGACGATCGACGCCGCCGTCCGCGCCGCCCAGGCCACGCTCGACGCCGCGGAGAAGGAGAACCAGCGGGTCACGGTCGCCGTCGTCGACCGCAGCGGCGACCTGGTCGTGCTGCTCGCCGGTGACGGCGCCGGCCCGCAGACCGAGGACTCCGCACGGCGCAAGGCGTTCACGGCGGTGTCGTTCAACGCGGCCACCTCGGAGCTCGCCGGCCGCGTCACCGGTCAGGGCGCGACGCTGCGGGACATCCCGAACACGCTGTTCCTGGGCGGTGGCGTGCCGGTGACGGTCGACGGCACGTCGATCGCGGGCATCGGCGTCGGCGGGGCGCCCAGCGGTGACCTGGACGAGAAGTTCGCACGCGCGGGGCTCGCGACCCTGCGTTGACGATGGAGGTGCACCGGCCGGGCGCAGGCTTGGGGTTGTCACCTCGGCGGCACCGGCCGGGGCACCCGGCCCGGCCTCGTCCTGCATCTGGACCCGCCGCGGTCGGCCGCACCGGCTTTGCCGCTCCGCGCTGGCCTGCGACTCGCCGATCACGAGCAGCCGGGACGGTCGCCCAGGCGCACCGGGACCGGTGAGGCGTCAGTCCTGCGGTGGCCGGGCGTGCCGGGCCACGTGCCGCCCGCGTTCGGGGCGCTTGCCCATCAGCAGCACGACCACGGCGATGATGAGGCCCGCGGTGGCGAGACCGGCGGCGACGGCGCGTGCGGCCGGGTGCTCCAGGACGAGCGTGCAGATCGTCAGCGCCAGCACCACGGCGGCGATGGGGCCGATGACGGCGATGTGGTCAGCGGTCTCGGGGCGTTCCTCGCGCTGGTCCAGCGGCTCGAGCGGCTCGAAGGGCGCCACGGGTTCGAACGGCGCCATGGTCTCGACCGTCTCGAAGTGCCCGCGGGAGGGCAGGTGAGGAAGCGTCACGTGCGCACCTTTGGTCGGGGGTCCAAACCATCGTGCCCGACGGGGCACGCCGGGGCAAACCTCGCACTCGCGCCCGGCGTCGTGGTCCCATGTGCGCCGGGACAACAGGAGGTCGACATGTGCCGGTGGCTCGCCTACTCCGGTTCGCCGGTGTTGCTGGAGGACATCCTCTACCGGCCGGAGAACTCGCTCGTCATGCAGAGCAAGCACGCCCGGCTCGGCGCGACGGCGGTGAACGGCGACGGGTTCGGCATCGGCTGGTACGGCGCGGTCAGCGGCACGCCGGGGCTGTTCCTCAGCACCGAACCGGCGTGGAACGACCGCAACCTGCGGGAGCTGGCGGCGCAGATCACCGTCGACCGGGTGTTCGCGCACGTCCGCGCGTCGACGGGAGCGGCGGTGCAGCGCACCAACTGTCACCCGTTCCGGTACAAGAACTGGCTCTGGATGCACAACGGCCTGATCTCGAAGTTCGCACTGGTGCGCCGCGAGCTCGCGCTGGCCGTCACGCCGGAGCTGTACCCGTTGATCGAGGGGTCGACGGACTCGGAGGTCATGTTCTACCTGGCCGTCGGGTTCGGACTGGAGCAGGACCCGCCGGCCGCCGTGGCGCGGATGGTGGCGTTCGTCGAGGACGTCGGGCGCCGCAACGGGGTCGAGTTCCCGGTCCAGATGACGGTCGCGACCACGGACGGCACGACGACGTGGGCGTTCCGGTACTCCAGCCGCGGCAAGTCGCGCAGCCTCTTCCACAGCGCGGACGTGTCGACGCTGCGGCACCAGTACCCGGACAACCCGGCGCTGCACGACCTCGCGGACGGCTCGCGGCTCATCGTGTCCGAGCCGCTGGGCGACCTGCACGGGGTGTGGCTGGAGGTGCCGGAGTCGACGTGCGTGGTGGTCAGGGCCGGTGTGGAGGAGTTCTTCCCGTTCAAGCCCGAGTCCGCGCTCCTGCGCCAGCCGTGACCGACCGGCGCTCCACCGATCGGCGCTCAGCCGACCAGCGCTGACGGGTCAGCTCCCGGCCGGTCCCGAATCGTCACGCAAACGTCAGATCGGCCCGGTCCCCGTCCGGGCACCCTGGTGCTGCCGCCGCACCCGAGCCCGGACCCCAGAGAGGTTCCCCCATGCTGACCACGGCAGCAGCGGCACTGGTCGCGCTCGCGACCCTCGTGCCGGCGAACACCGCGGAAGAACCTGCCCCGAGCATCGAGGTCGTGACCGTCAACGGTTCCGGCTGCGCGGCGGGCGACGCCGACGTCACGATCGACGGCAGGGACTTCACGATCGACTACCACTCGTTCCTCGCGCGGGCGGGCGGTGGTTCCTCGCCGGTCGACCTCCGGAAGAACTGCCAGGTGAACATCGCGGTGAGCGTGCCGGACGGTTACACCTACGGCCTGTGGCGCACCACCTACAACGGCTACGCGCACCTGCGGCCCGGCGTGACCGGGCTCCAACGCGTCACCGTCTACCTGCAGGGTTCGGCCGCCGACCAGACGGTCGACCACCCGTTCGCCGGGCCGGTGAGCGAGAGCTGGCAGACGTCCTACCGGCCCGGAACCGAGGACGTCCTCTGGGCGCCGTGCGGGGCCAGGCGCAACATCAACGTCAACGCCGAGCTGCGGGTGAACCTCGGCTCCGCGGACCCGGACCGGCTGAGCTTCCTGGTCGCCGAGTCGAGCCGCGGCACCGTGCGGGTCCAGCGCTGCTGAGCACAGCAGGGCAGGCCGGCCTGGCGGTGATCGGGTGGGCGATCACCGCCGGGTGCACCGGGCACCACGTCAGAAATCTCTGTTGTCCGATCGAACGCTCATACGACCACCGATCTCCTCTGTGCGAACAAACGGTCAAACGACGCTGCACCCGTCCGGCAACGCCACATCCGGTCAGCGGCGCTCGGCGGACGTCACCGCCGCTGCCGCCTCGAGTGCCCTGAGCACCGCCGCGAGGTGCGGTGCCTCCTCACTTCCCCTTCGCACGGCCGCGAACACGTGCCGGGTGGGCTGTTCGGCGTCGAGCACCCTGATGGCCACGTCCGCGCGCGGCGCCGCGGTGATCAACCGGGGCACCAGCGCGAGGCCCAGGCCGAGGCCGACCGCGCCCAGCGTGGTCTCCCAGTCGGCGATCTCGTGCACGATCTCCGGCGTGAACCCGGCCGCGACGCACGCGGCGAACGACATGTCGCGGCACGTGCCGGCGGTCGGGAAGATCCACGCCGCGTCCGACAGGTCCGCAAGCCGCACCACGGGGACGCGCGCCAGCGGGTGGTGCACCGGCAGCGCCACGTCGAACCGTTCGGCGAGCAGCGCGACGCGGTGGAACCGCCGGTCGGTCGCGGCGGGGCTCTCCTTGGACTCCACGCTCAGCACGACGTCCACGTCACCGCGCACCAGCTGGTCGAACGAGTGCGGCGGATCGGACTCCACCAGCCGCACCACGACGCCGGGGTGGGTGTCGCGCAGCTCGCGGACCGCGGGCAGCACCAGCCCGGACAGGGTGGCGGCGAACCCGGCGACCCGCGCCTCGGCCACAGAGCCCTCCGAGTAGGCGGCGAGGTCGGCCTGGACGCGTTCCAGCTCGGCGAAGATCTCGTTGGCACGCCTCAGCAGCACGCGGGCGGCGTCGGTCAGCCGGACGCGGCGGCCCGCGGGTTCGACCAGCCGGACGCCCGCCTCCTTCGACAGCGACACGAGCTGCTGGGACACCGCGGACGGCGTGAGGTGCAACGCCTGTGCCACCGCGGCGACGGTGCCGCGTTCGTCGAGCTCGCGCAGCATCCGCAGCTTGCGGACATCCAGGTCGGCCATCACGCGGCCAGCGCGCCGGCGAGCTGCGCCCTGCGGTTGATGCCGAGCTTGCGGTAGATGCTGGTGATGTGCAGCTCCACCGCGCGCACCGACACCCGGAACTGGTTCGCTATCTCGCGGTTGGTCCTGCCGTCGACGATCAGCGTGGCGATGCGCTGCTCGTGCGCGGTCAGCTGGCGGCCCCGCAACGACGACCCGGAGGGGCGGGAAGCCATAGCCATTCCCAATTGCCGCGGCTCAGCCTCCTTTGCGGACGGCCGGTGCAGGCCGCGGCCGAGCTCGAACCATTCGCGAATCCTGATGCTGCGCAACAATTTTCCGCGCACGAACGGATCCGCGGCCACCAAACGGCGCAACGCCACGTCGTCCGAGGCCTCGCACAGCAGCAGCCCGCCCGACTCGTCCGCGTACAGGCCACCACCGACCAGCACGCCGCGCTCGGCCAGGCCTTCCCAATACCGCCGGTGAGCGGGCCGAACGCCGGCTAACCGCTCGTGCTCGGACCCGAACACCATCTCGACCACGAACCGCGCCATGCGGATCCCCCCTGCCGAAGAGTTGACCGGACTAGTGAGTACGCCAGTACAAACTTGAACGCAAGACCGAGTTTTAGTGTAGGTCTCTCCGTTCCATCCTGCGAGACCGAGGTTGCCGGCGGTATCCGGCCAAACCGGCAATTGCGTAGTTTCGCTACCGGCTGGCCCGAAGGGGTGACTAAACTTGGTTCCGGGTACATAGTTGTACTGGGAACCACTTTGAACCCACACTCGGGGGAAACTTGACACGCCGTCACGCCTTCAGCGTCCGGAGGACCGGTGCGGAGCCCGCAGCGGAGGGTGCCACATCGGAGGGTGCCACATCGGCGGACCACGTGGTCGCCGTGGCGGGTGTGGCCTGCCGCTTACCCGGCGCCGGATCCGTCAGCGAGTTCTGGGACCTGCTGCTCGGCAACACCGATGCGATCAGTGAGATCCCGCGCGACCGGTTCGACATCGACGACTACTACTCACCGGAGCCCGCGCCGGGCAGGACGATCTCCCGGCACGGCGGCTTCCTCGCCGACGTCCGCGGCTTCGACGCGGAGTTCTTCGGCATCTCCCCGCGCGAGGCCCGCGCCATGGACCCGCAGCAGCGGCTGCTGCTGGAGGTCGCCTGGGAGGCCCTGGAGGACGCCGGGATCCGGCCGTCCGAGCTCGCGGGGCGCCGGGTCGGCGTCTTCGTCGGGCAGGCGACCGCCGAGTACGGCAAGGCCAGCCGCAGCGCCGGCAACCACGACGTGCGGCACGCCGCCGGTGGCGAGCTGCGCGCGGTCACGTCCGGACGGCTGTCCTACGCGCTGGACCTGCGCGGGCCCTCCATCGTGGTCGACACGGCCTGCTCGTCCTCGCTGGTGGCCGTGCACAACGCCCGGCAGGCGCTGCTGGCCGGCGAGTGCGACGTCGCGATCGCGGCCGGGGTCAACGTGATCCTGCTGCCCGACGACGCGATCGCCTACTCCCAGGCCTCGATGCTCGCGCCCGACGGCCGGTGCAAGTTCGGGTCCGTCAACGCGAACGGCTTCGTGCGCAGCGAGGGCGTCGGCGCGGTCGTGCTGGAACGCCACGCCGACGCCGTCGCGCACGGCGACCGGGTGCGCTCCCTGCTGCTCGGCAGCGCGATCAGCAACGACGGCCGGGGCAGCGGCCTGCTGCTGCAACCCGCCGTGCGCGGCCAGGTCGAGATGCTGGCCGCCGCCTACCGCGACGCCGGCGTCAACCCGTCCACTGTGGACTACATCGAGGCGCACGGCACCGGCACGAGCGTCGGCGACCGGGTCGAGCTGACCGCGCTGGCCGAGGTCGCCGGCGCCGGACGCGACCAGCCGCTGCTGCTGGGCTCGGTGAAGAGCAACATCGGCCACACCGAGGCGGCGGCGGGCATCGCCGGGCTGATCAAGGCGGTGCTGGTCGCGGAGCACCGGATGGTGCCCGCCTCGCTGCACGCGCAGGTGCAGGCCGAGCAGCTCACGGGCTGCTCGATGCGGGTCGTCACCCGCAACCAGCCGCTGACCGCCGAACGGCCGGTGATCGGCGTCAGCTCGTTCGGCATCTCCGGCACCAACGTGCACGTGGTGCTGACGGCGCCACCCCGCCCGGAGCCGGCCGCCGCGCCCGACGACCAGCCGCGCGTGCTCACGTTGTCCGCCAAGAGCCGGGCGGCGTTGCGCGAGGCCGCGCGGGCGTTCCTCGCGCACCTCGGCGAGACCGACGCGGTCCGGGACATCTGCCACACCGCGGCGGTCCGGCGCGACCACCACGAGCACCGCCTCGCGGTCACGGGCGTGAACACCGCGGAACTGTTGGCCGGACTGCGGGCGTTCCTCGCGGGAGCCGAGGCGAAGGGCACGGCGTCGGGCGCGGCCGCCGAACGGCCGCAGGTCGTCTTCCTGTTCCCCGGCCAGGGCTCGCAGTGGCGCGGCATGGGCCGCGAGCTCCACGCGGTCTCCCCCGCGTTCCGCGAGGCGCTCGACGAGTGCGACGCGGCCGTGCGGGAGGAGGCCGGCTGGTCCGTCGTGGACGTCCTGCTCGGTGCGGCGCCGTGGCCGGAGACGCTCTCCGTGCTGCAGCCGGTGCTGTGGGCGGTGCAGGTGGCGCTGGCGGCGCACTGGCGGTCGTGGGGCGTCGAGCCGGACGTCGTGGTCGGGCACAGCATGGGCGAGGTCGCCGCGGCCCAGGTCTCCGGCGCGCTCCCGGTGCGGGACGCGGCGGCGGTCATCTGCCGGCGCAGCGCGCTGATGCAGGAGACAGCGGGCAGCGGCGCGATGCTGTGGGCGGAGCTGTCCGCGGAACGCGCGGAGGGTCTGGTCGACCGGTACCGCGGCGAGGTCTGCGTGGCGGCGGACAACTCGCCGGGCACGTGCGTGCTGGCCGGTCCCGCGGAGCTGATGGCGGGCGTGGCGGAGGACCTCGACGCGTTCGGCATCGCGTGCCGGCCGGTGCGGGACGTCGACGTCGCATCGCATTCACCGTTGATGGACAAGGTGTCGACGGCGTTGCGCGAGCAGCTGGAGGACCTGCGCCCGAACGCGCCGCAGGTCGACTTCCGGTCCACTGTGGAGCACGGCAGGCGCGAGCTGGACGCCGGGTACTGGGCGGACAACGTGCGCCGGACCGTGCGGCTCAACGACACCGTGCGCCGCGTGCTCGCCGACGCGCGCACCGCGGTGGTGCTGGAGGTCAGCCCGCACCCGGTGCTGCTGGCGGCGGTCGCCGAGATCGGTGCGGCCGCGGGCTGGTCGGGCGTGGGCGTGCCGACGTTGCTGCGCGAGGAGCCGGAGCTGCGCACGGTCACGGCGGCGCTCGGGTCGCTGCACGTCGCGGGCGTGCCGGTCGACTGGGCGAGCCGGCTCGGCGACGGCCGGTGCGTGCCGCTGCCCGCCTACCCGTGGCAGCACCAGGACTACTGGTTCGAGTCGTTCACCGCCGACACCGAGGTCGTCCGCGACGTCGACGTGGCGGCGCTCGGGGTGGCGGAGGCGTTGCGGGGCCTGCGGTTCCGCGGGCTCACGCCGCTGCCGGCCGCGGTGCTGTTCGAGGCGGTGCTGTCGGTCGTGCGCGGCTCGGAGACCACGCACACGTTGCGCAACATCCGCTTCCACGAGCTGGTCACGGTCGATCCCGACGCGCTGCCCACGCTCACGGTCACGGTCCGGCCCGAACGCGGCGGGGCGCGGGCGTTCACCGTGCACACCGACGAGGGCGTGCGGTGTGTGAGCGGTGAGGTGGAACGCGGCGGCGCGGTCGGCGCGTTCGGGCTGGACTGGGCGCTGACGCGGTGCCGCGACTACGTGCGCGGCAGCGACTTCCACGACCTCGTGACGCGGCACGGGTACGAGTTCGAGGGGCCGTTCCGCGCGTTACGGCAGGCGTGGCGCGGGCCGGACGCGGCCGTGGCCCGGTTCACGCCCGGATCGGCGGCGGGCCCGGTGGTGCTGGAGACCGGCATGCAGGTCGTGATGCTGGCGCTGGGCACCTCGGTGATCCCGATGGGTGTCGACCGGGTGCGGGTCGTCGGCAGGGCGAGCGGCGAGTTCTGGGCGGTGGCCCGCAAACGGCGCGGGAAACCGGTCGTCGACGTGCGGTTGTTCGACGCCGGGCACGAGTGCTTCGCCGAGCTGACCGGTGTGACCGTGCGGACCGAGGCCGCCGGCCCGTTCGCGGGTCTGGTCAGCGGTGTCGCGAACCTGCTGCGGGCGAGCCGGACCGTCCGGCCGGAGCCCCGCCCGGCACCGGTCGTGGTGCGGGAACCGGTCCCGGCCGCTGCCGTGATCACCGCGTCGGACGAGCCCGTCCGTGACGCGGTGCTGGGCCACGTGGCGGCGGTGCTGGGCACGACACCGGAACGGCTCGACACCCGGCGGGCGTTGCGCGACCTGGGACTGGACTCCCTGATGGCCGCGCAACTCGCCGTGCGCCTGAAGAAGTCGCTGGGACGGACGATCCCCACGACCGTGCTGCTGGGGCCGGAGAACGTCGGGGCGCTCGCCGACCACCTGCTCACTGCCGGCCCGGCCTGACCAGCACGCCGTTCATCACGAGCCGCAGTGTCGTGACGAGCTCGTTCGCCAGCGTCGTCGGCTGCTTGCCACGGCCCACGTACCGGTAGAGCGTGCCCAGGTAGACGTCCCGCAGCATGTTGCCGACCAGGAGCGGGTCGACGTGCTCTCCCACGTCACCCGCCTCCTTGCCGGCGCTGACGATCTCGGCGAACAACGGCGTCGCGTACGGCTCCTCGAAGATGGGGTGGCCGCACCGCACCCAGGCCGTGAGCATGACCTGTGTCGTGCGCCACTCCGACTTGTTGATCCGCGCGAGCGCGCGCATGCAGTTCTCCAGCGAGGACAGCACGTCGAGACCGCCGTCCGCGATGGCGCCCAGCTCCCCCCGCAGGGTGTCCCTGCGCCGTGTGCCCCACGCGGCGATGACCTCCTCCTTCTTCTCGAAGTAGTTGAAGAAGGTGCCCCGCGCGACATCAGCCCGTTCGGTGATGTCCTCGATCGACGTCTCCTCGTACCCCTGCTCGGTGAACAGGTCGAGCGCGGCCGCGTACAACCTCTCGTACGTCGCCCGCTTGTGCCGCTCGCGCCTCCCGACAGCCTGAGTCGGCGCCGCGGGCTCGGCCACGCGTCGCGTCCCAGCCATACATGAACCCCCGTCTAAGTGTGTACCGGAGTACAGGCTAGCGGTACGCCGCGCCGAAAACACCGTCCGATAGTGCGATCACACTCTGCTACGAATGCGAGCCCGAGTGGCGGATGCCGGTACACGGGTGTCGCAACGTCCAGCACAACGTACGCACCGTGTGGACGCTGCCGCCACCCATGTTCCGCTCGGCGAAACGAGACATCGCACCGGCGGTCATGCGGTGATGAGACCACGAGCCGGGCACGGCACGCAGCCCACCTGGGCAGACTGAGTCCTTTGGTGCCATTGGAAATCCGTTGACGGCACGGATCGGGTTCGGTGGCTCTTCGTCCGCTACGTCCTGATCATCCTCTTCCGGCCGTCCGCCTTCCGCCGCGGAACGCCGGAAGGCTGGCCGTCCTGTCCGGTGCGAGCCGTGCGGCCGTCCACTTTGCCCCTTCGTCGTGGAATTCCGTGCGGCTGCCGGCCGGTGTTCCTCCCGGCAGCGAATTCTCCTTGCGACGCCCCACCGTCGAAGCGTTCCACCGGCTGTCACAGATCGCGGGGCTGTCCGGTCTGAGCTGGCATGAGCCACGAACACAGCCATCAGCTGGACAACCCCGGCAAGAGCGGCCCGCCGCCGCGCATCGACGTCATCGGCACCGTGCCCGGAGCGCCGCGGGTTCCGGACGGAGCCGAGGCGATGACGATCCTCGTGACGTTGCCGCCGAGCAGCCCCGGTGCGCCGCCGCACCGGCATTCCGGGCCCGCGTACGGGTACGTGCTCAAGGGCGCGATCGTGTTCGAGCTGGAGGGCGAGCCGGCGCGGGTGGTCGAGGCCGGTGGGACGTTCTGGGAGCCGGGCGGCGACGTCATCCACTACCAGGACGGGAACCACCTCGCCGACGAGGAGTCGGCGTTCGTGGTCACGATGTTCTGCGCGCCAGGACAGCCGATGCTGACGGTCGTGGAACCGGAGGAGCTGGCGGCGCGCAAGCACCTGCGGGCACCGCGGCCGTGACGCCGAGGGCGGTCGTGCCGGTGCGGCGGTGAACGTGCGTGGGCGGAGTGCTCCGCCCACGCACACCGGTCATTCGACCAGCTTGCCGGCCGTGTCGACCTCCCGCATCAGCGCCGCGATCTCGTCCGGCACCGGCGGGATCTCCTCCCGTTCGATCCGGCCCGGACCCGACCACACCAGGTTCACCTGGAGCGACGGGTCGAGCTCGGGGTGGTCCGAGCGGTTGTGGCAGCCGCGGGTCTCGCGCCGTTCCAGTGCGCACTCGAGCGTGGCGCGGGCGGCGAGCGCGGAGGCCTTGAGGTCGAAGGCGTGCGCGAGGTCCTGGTAGCCGGCGAGGTCGGGGTGCACGCCGACCTCGGCGACGCGGTGCTCCAGCTCGTCGAGCTCGGCGAGACCCTTGCGCAGCCCGGCTTCGTCCCGCACCACGCCCGCGTGCTCGGTCATCGTGTTGCGCAGTGACCGTTGCAGCGCACGGACGTTCTCCGGGCCGTCGGCGGCCAGCAGGGCGTCCACCTCGGCGCGGGCCTCCCCCAGCGCGGCCTGCGAACGGCGTTGCGCGGGCAGGGCGGCCGAGTACGCGGCGGCGGTCTCGCCGACGATCCGGCCGTAGACGAGCAGCTCGATGAGCGAGTTGCCGCCCAGCCGGTTCGCGCCGTGCAGACCGCTCGACGCCTCGCCGATGGCGAACAGGCCGTCGACACCGGTCGAGTGGTCGGCGGGCGACACCCACACCCCGCCCATGGAGTAGTGGGCGGTCGGCGCTATCTCGATCCGCTCGCGGGTGATGTCCTTCATCTGCAGTTCCAGCAGCGTCTGGTAGACCCGCGGCAACCGCCGCATGATCTGCTCGCGCGGCAGGTGGGACACGTCGAGCCACACACCGCCGTTCGGCGTGCCGCGGCCCTCCTTGATCTCGGTGTACGCGGCGAGCGCCACCCTGTCGCGGGTGGACAGTTCCCTGCGCACCGGGTCGTAGCGGCCCATGAACCGCTCGCCCAGCGCGTTGGTGAGGACACCGCCCTCGCCGCGGGCCGCCTCGGACACCAGCGTGCCGGCCGCGTTCTCCGGTTCGAGCAGCCCGGACGGGTGGAACTGCACCAGCTCGGGGTCGCGGATCCGGCCGCCCGCCAGCAGCGCCAGTCGGAACGAGTCGCCGGTGTTCTCGTCGCGGCGCGAGGAGGTGCGCCGCCAGATGCGGGTGTGACCGCCCGCCGCGAGGATCACGGCGTCGGCGTGGAACACGAACCGGGTGCCGTCGTTGAGGTCGAACCCGTACGCGCCGAAGACGACGTTGTCCCGCACCAGGATCCGCGTGACGTAGCACGAGTCGAGGATGGGGATGTCCAGCTGCGCGGCCCTGTTCACGAGCGTGCGCTGGATCTCCAGGCCGGTGTAGTCGCCGGCGAACGACGTGCGGCGGAACGTGTGCGCGCCGAAGAAGCGCTGCGAGATCCGGCCGTCGGCCTCGCGGGCGAACGGCATGCCCCAGCGTTCGAGGTCGGCGATGCCGCGCGGGGCCTGTTCCGCGACGATCCGGACGATCTCCGGGTTGGCGAGCAGGTAGCTCTCCCGGATGGTGTCGGCGGCGTGCTGCTGCCAGCTGTCCGCCTCGTCCATCGTGCCCAGCGCCGCGTTGATGCCGCCGGCCGCGAGCGCGGTGTGCGCGTCCGACCTGGGCCGCTTCCCGACCACCGTCACGTCGACACCGCGCTCGGCGAGCTCGATGGCGGCGCGCAACCCCGCGCCGCCCGTGCCGATCACCAACACCGATGTGGCTACCTGCTGTTCCGTCATCGCGGCCTCCGTTGCCCGTTGCTTCCATTAGGTAGGACCGGACAGCGCCGACGCTTGTGACTGTTAGCTGCGAGACACCGCGAGCCGCGTCACGTGCGCGCCACTAGGCTTGGGGGTGTGTTCGTGAAGCTCTGCGGTCTGCGCACCGAAGCCGACGTCGCCGTCGCGGTCGAGACGGGCGCCGACGCGGTCGGGTTCGTGCTGACCGCCAGCCCCCGCCAGATCGACGTGGACCTGGCCCGGCGGCTGGTGGCCGCGGTGCCGGAGCACGTGCTGAGCGTCGCCGTCGTGCGCGGCATCCCGGCCGCCGAGGCGGGTGAGCTGGCGCTGCGCGCGGGCGTGCGGGCGTTGCAGCTGCACGGCGACTACCCGAAGGAGTCGTTCGACCAGCTGGGCGGTCAGCCGTTCAGCCTCGTGCGCGCGACCGCCCTGGGGCCGGACACGGACCTGCGCACCGGAGCGTTCGGCGAGGAGCTGCTGCTGATCGACTCGCCGGTGGCCGGCTCGGGTGAGCAGTGGGACGTCACCCGGCTCGCGGAACGCCGGCCGGAGGGCAACTGGGTGCTGGCGGGCGGGTTGTCGCCGGAGAACGTGGCCGAGGCGGTCGGCGTGGCCCGGCCGTGGGGGGTCGACGTGTCGAGCGGCATCGAGTCCAGCCGCGGGGTCAAGGACCACGGCCGCATGCGCGAGTTCGTCGCGGTGGCTCGGGGCTGACCCCCGGACGCGCGTCAGGCCCGGCACGACGGCCGGGCCTGACGCGGGTCTTGTGCAACTCACGAGTGCGGGTCAGCCGAGCCCGATCACAACGTGAACAACTTCCACTGCTGCCACGGCTGGCCGTTGCAGTCCCAGAGCTGGATCTTCGTGCCCACTCCTGGCTGAGCGGTCGGGTTGTTCGGGTTCACCCGTATCTCGACGCACTTCCCCTGGGACGCGTGGATCTCGGCGTACCCGAGACTGCCGGAAGGCGGCGACTGGTAGCGGAAGTTCTGGTTCGTCGGGGTGGACACCTTGCAGGGGAACACCCCCACGTCCTGACCGTTGAACAGCTGCCCGGAGTTGCCGGGATCTCCGGCGTCCATGCACTTCTGGCTGGCCTGGTTGATCAGCTGGCAGCAGCTGGTCCCGCCGGGCGTCGTGTTGGCGAAACGCTGGTTGTCCCCGAAGTTGCAGTCCCAGACCGTCAGCGGAACCCAGGTCTGGCTGGCGTTGTCCACCATGTTGACGTCCAGGCACAGTCCTCCGTCCAGGCTCTTGAAGGTCGGGTACTGGTCACTGCGCTGAAGAACGTCATGCGCGGAGCGCGGACTCACGCCGCCTGGGCTCGCACCGAGCGTTGCCGCACTTGACACTCCGCCTGCGATGACGCTCAGAGCCACGAGCAGTGACACGGTCAGCGCGCTGACCGAGCGCCGTAGAAGGGATGACTTTGACATGTCTCCTCCTGATGTTTCGCTTGGGTGCAGGTGGCGGCAGGGGCCGCAGCCCCTACCGCCGGACCGGCTCCTCTCCGATCGGCGAGAGCGTTCAGCTCGCCCTGAGCGGCACCGACCACCGCTGCTGCGGCGTGCCGACGCAGTCGTAGATCTGGATCTTCGTGCCGTTGTCGACGAGCCCCGCGTACACGTCCAGGCAGCGCGAGGCCTCGACGTTGACGAACGTGGCGTCCGGGCGGGGGGTCCACTGCTGGCTCAGACCGTTGTGGCAGGTGGCCACCCCGGCCGGGGTGCCGTTGGGCAGCGCGCCGATGTCGAGGCACGTGCCCATGGACCGGATCGCGCCGTCGCCGATCGCGGCCCAGGTCTCGCCCTGCGGGCCGAAGCACTGCCACAGCCACACCGTGCCGTTGGCCGGGTTCTCCCCCTTGATGTCGGCGCACTTGCCCATGCCGACGAGGTTGCCGACCCACTGCGTCTGCGCGCTGAGCCGCCAGACCTGCGCCGGTGCCCCGGTGCAGTCCTGGATGGACTGTCCGGCCCCGTTGGCGGTGCCGGCCGCGGTCAGGCAGCGACCGGACGCCGGGTTGACGACGGTGCCGTCCGGCCGCGACTGCCACTGCTGGTTGGGCTGGCCGTTGCAGTCGAACGGGTTCACCGCGGTGCCGGCGGCCGTGCCGGCGTTGACGATGTCGAGGCACTTGCCGCTGCTGGTGATCCGGCCGTCACCGGTGATCGCCCACTGCTGCGCGGCGTTGCCGTAGCAGTCCCACGACTGTGCCTTGTTGGTGCGCGGGTCACCGCTCGCGATGTCCAGGCACCGCCCGGACGCGGCGTTGACGAGCGCGCCCTGCTGGCCGTGCTGGTCGGGCAGCCGCCAGACCTGGTCCGACCGCGCCGCGCAGTCCTGCAACCGCAACGCCGCGGAACGGTCGGTGGTCGCCGGGGTCAGGCACCGTCCGGATCGGACGTTGACCAGCGCGCCGTCCGGGCGCACCACCCACTGCTGGGAGTACTCGCCCGGCGTGCACGCCAGCAGCACGACGGCGGTTCCGTTGGCGGTGCCGTTGTTCTGCGCGCCCAGGCACTTGCCGACGTTGGTCACCAGGCCGTCGACGGTGGTGGTCCAGCGCTGGTTGGGGAAGTTGTTGCAGTCCCACATCTGCAACTCGGCGACGTTGGGGTCGTAGCCGGGCACGTCGAGGCAGCGGTCGTTGACGCCCCTGATCTCGCCGTTGCGCACCGCGGTGTTGTTCTTGACGCGGAGGTTGCGCAGGTACGTGGTGCGGTACTCGCCGTCGTTCTTGAAGCCGATGAAGCTGTTGACGTACGCCCGGCCGGCGTCGGTGACGGTGTGGCGGTTGACCTCCGCGCCATCGATCTTGACGATCACGGTGTTCCAGGCGACCGCCACCTCGGCGGTGTGCCAGTTGCCCGGCGATAACGCCTCCCCGCTGCGCGCCTTGCCCGGAGTGATCGAGCCGACGCTGCCGTCGGTGCCGATCTCGACCTCCACGCCGTTGCCGCGCGGCACGGCCGGGTTGGTGCCGGGGTCGGGGAACATCACGAACAGGCCGGTCCGCGCCAGCGCCTGGTTGCCGCGGAAGTCGAACTTCACCGTGTAGTCGTTGCCGAACGAGTGCGCGGCGTACCAGGACACGTCGTTGCCCTCGGTGGTCTGCAGCTCACACCCGTTGGCGGACAACGGGGTCATGCCCGCGACCCGCCACGCCGACAGGTTCGTCTCCGCCCGGCCGTCGAACATGCTGGTGTACCCGGCCTCGCCGACCGGCAGGGCGCAGGCGCCGTCGTCGGTGAACTGCGTGCCGCCGAGGAAGTAGCCCTGGGCGTCCAGCGCGAACTGGGCGTTGCCGCGTTCGTTGCGCACGGCCACCTTGCCGCTGGCGCCCAGCGGCGTCAGCACGGTCGAGGACGACCGGCCGCGCTGCTTCACGGCCAGGTTCGTCACCGGCGACCAGCCGATCTCGGCCGGTGCGACCGAGACCTCGGTGCCGAGCAGGTTCTCGGCGGCCGACGGCATCAGCACGGCGGCGGTGGCGGTGGCCGGGACGCCGGCCAGGCCGGTGACCTGGAACCGCGCGGTCTCGCCCTCGCCGAGCGGGCCGGTGCGCTGGCTGCCCGTCGCGGTGTCGGCGATGCGGGCCGGCTCGTCGAGCGGGACGTACTTGCCACCGGCACCGGCGGCGAACCAGCCGACGACGTCGAGCACGGCGTGCGCGCGGCCGGTGCTGTTGCGCAGCCGGATGTTGCCGTCCTCGCCGATGGCGACGATGGAGGCGTTGGAGCGGCGTTCGTTGCGGTTGGCGCTCAGCGCCGTGCCGCCGTTCTCCGTGCCGAACAGGCCCATCGCGGTGCCCAGGGTCGACTCGACGGCGGTGAGGTTGACCGCGACCGCCGTGGCGTTGTCCGGGACACCGTTGGCGCCACGGGCTTTCACGGTCACGACCTCGCCGGGACCGAGCGGGGTGGTGCGCGGGCTGCCGTTCAGGCCGCGGGTGTCGAGCACCCGGACCGGGCTGTGCTGCGGGAAGTAGGTCGACGCGCTGTTGGGGCTGAAGTAGCCGAGCAGGTCGACGTTGTCGAACACCGGGCCCGCACCGGCACGCAGCCGCACCGCGCGGTCGGCGCCGAGCTTGGCGATCACGAGGGCGTTGACCCAGCCGTCACCGGGCTGCACGCGCAGCGTCGTGGCCTTGCTGGTCGACCCGTTCTCCGGGAACACGTCCAGTCCGCTGGGCACGTCGACCGCACCCGACGCCGGGTTGGTGCGCAGGGAGATGTTGAGCGCCACCGCGGTGGTGTCGGTGGGGATGTCCGGGATCGCCAGGGTGAAGACCTCGCCGGCCGCGAACGCCCTGCCCTGGATCACCGAGATCTTCGGGAACGGCGTGTACCCGGACCCGGTCACGACCGGCACGGTGTCCGGCGTGCCCATTGCGAGAACGCCGGTGCCCCACTGGTTGTCGGACTTGCGCGGGTTGGTGCGCGTCTGCAGCGCGGTCTGGATCTGCGCGGCGTCGAGCTGCGGGTTGGCGGACTTCAGCAACGCCGCCGCACCCGCGACGTGCGCCGCGGCCGCGGAGGTGCCGCTGAGGTTCTGGCCGCCGTAGGTGGCGGTGCTGACCCTGGCGAACCCGGTGAGGTCGGGCTTGAGCCGGCCGTCGATCGTCGGGCCCTGGCCGCTGTAGTTCTCCAGGGTGCCGCTGCCGGGCTGGGTCGCGCCGACCGCCATGACGTACGGCGAGGTGGCGGGCTCGGTGACGCTGCCGGCCGGGGTGTTGTACTGCAACGGGTCGCTCGGCCCCGACACGAACAGGTCGAACCGGGTCGTGAACTTCGCGTTGTGGTTGCGCACGTACAGGTAGTAGAACTGCGCCGCCCCGGTCGAGTTGGTGAACGTCACCTCCTCGGTCGGCCGCGCACCACCCGAGACGTCGCGCTGGTTGGTCGTCGACGCCGCCACGATCGCGGAGTCGGTGGGACCGGTCGGCGCCTTGGGCTGCGACATGACGTAGAGGTCGAGGTCCTCGTTCGTCCTGGGCCAGCCGTCCCACCGCAACGCCACGGTGGTCGTGACACCGGCCGCGACGTTGAACCCGTTGTTCTGCGCGGTGCCGTCGAACTCGACGAACCCGTTGCCGTTGGCGTCCACCGCGTTGCCTGCGAAGTGGTCGCGCGCCAGGTTGCCGGCCGCCACGGACCACGTGACACCCGCCTCGCGGGCCTTGCGGACCACGTCGGCGGGACTGCCGGCCTCGCCGGTGCCGTCACCGCGCCCGGAGCTGAGGAACCCGATGGCGGCGGTGATCACCTGAACACCCTGCTGCCGCAACCAGTTCGTGGCGTTCTCGAAGTCGAGCGGCCCGTCGACGCACGCCCCGAACAGCTGCGCGTCGGGTGCCATGTCGTGCACCACCTCGGCCACGGCGGTGCCGTGGCTCGACGACCTGGTGGCGTCGTGGCAGCCGGAGCTGTCGACGGCGACGTTCGCCGGCAGCTCACCCTGCTGCTGCGCCTCGTCGAGCCCGGCGAAGCCGACGTCGATGACGCCGACCTTGACGCCCTGCCCCTTCTTGCCCGCGTTGATCCAGCCGTCGGCCCCCGACGCCTGCACCCCTTCGGAGGTGACGGCCATCGGGATCGCCCGCTCCGGCCGCTTCACCTCCACGATGGACTGCTCCTTGCCCAGCGCCGCCACCTTGTCCTGCGGGACGGCGACCTGCGCGCGTGAGCCCTGGGTGGCCGTGACCTCGCCGCCGAGCTTGGTGACCGCCGTGCGGACGGCCTTCTGGTCACGGCCGTCGACGTAGAGCAGGACCTTGCCGTCGCGGTCCTTCGGGACCGCCTCACCGGGTCGTGGAGCGCTGATCGACTGCGGGACGTCGGCTGTCGCGGCCGTCGGAACCGTTGCCACGCCTGCCGTCCCCAGCAGCAGCGCGACACCTCCCACGACCACGCGTCTCATGCGGTTCATGCGTTTCCTTCTTGTTGTTCGGGCTCGAAGTCGGGTTCGACGCCCTGCAGGTAGGGGTCGAAGAACTCGTGGGTGAACCGGCCGGTGAGCACGTCGCGCAGGAACTCCGACGCGGTGCCGGGGTACTCGCCCCAGCCGGTGAGCTCGTCGTCGCAGAACACCGTCGGCCAGCGCGCCGGGTCCCCGTCCCCGGTGCGCCAGAAGAAGACGTGCCCCTCGGTGCTGCTGGCCCACGGCAGCAGGCCGCCGGGCGCCGGGTACGCCGGATGCGCGGTGTCCGCCGCCTCGCGCAGGACGGCCAGGGCGTCCTGCGCCTCCCACAGGAACGGCGAGTTCCCGTTGGCCAGCCGCACCGGCGAGGGCACCGTGACGAACGAGCTGAAGTACCCGGTCGGGAACCGGTTCACCAGCGCGTGGAAGTCCGGCGGCAGGCCGATGCCGAGCGTGCGTTCCACGTCCCGCACCGCCTCGTCCGCGTCGACCGTGCCGTGCCAGCCGACCAGTGCGGCCAGTTCGTCAACAGCTGGGTCGTGTGCCATTGAGCTTTCCTCCCGGGTAGCCGGATGCCGGGTGCGGGTTGAAGATCCGCTGGCCACAGGTGAAGCCCTTGTCCCCGACCGCGTAGATGTCGATGGCGGAGGGCACCGCGTCCTCCGGCCGGGCGTAGATCGCCTCGACGCGGTAGAAGACCCGCTGGCCGCTCCTGACCGCGTCCGCGATCTCGTTCTCCACGCCGAGCATGTCCGTCTGGTTCACGTCGGCGTCCAGCGGCACGATGTTCTCGCGTCCGCCCTTGCCGAAGAACTGGTAGCCGATCAGGTGGCTCTTGTTGTGCTGCCCGTGCACGTAGCCGACCGGCTTCTGCTCGTAGCGGGGCCCCTTGGGCTTGAGGTCGGTCAGGCACACCGTGCCCACGGTCGCGCGCTGGGCAGGCCAGCCGCGGCTCTTGCCCGCGTAGGGTCCGGTCCAGTTCTTGATGTCCTCCATGTCGTCGTTGAACACCTCGTTGACCGCGACTCCCGGATCGCCTTCGAGACAGCCCTCCTCGTCGGGCTTGCGCTTCTCGTCGGCGCCGACCACCGCGTCGTACGGCTGGCCGATCAGGTCACCGACGATGTCGACCACGGTCGGCGTCACCTTGGTCGCGATGTCGATCAGGGTGTTCGCCAGGTCGGTGATGACGGTCAGCGGGCTGGTCGGGTCGTACGAGGTCGGCGGCCGCACGACGGTGCCGCCGGGTGGTGGCCGGAACGCGGGCTTGTGCAGGTCGGTCCACCAGCGCGGCGGGGGCGGCGGTGCGGGCCTGGAGATCGGCTTCGGCTTGCCCGCACCGGGTCCCCTGTACCCACCGGGACCGGCCACGCACGTCTTCTTCTGCCGGCAGTTGGGAGGCGGAGGCGGCACGACCTTCTGCCCACCCCGGTTGCAGCCGCCGATGTAGTACCTGCAGTTGCGGCCCACCGGGATCGGGTCCTCGTCACCACCGGCCTTGGCGTTGTAGCAGCCGTACCGGGGGCATTCGTCGTTCACCAGCCGTCCGGCACAGTCGGCGTCGAAGAGCGTGTGCTTGACCGGTTCCCAGAACGCGTCCCAAGGGGTCTTCACGTCCTTGGCCACGTTGTACAGGCACTGCGCCATGTCGTGGCCCGAGTCGTCCACTCCGGACAGCGGGCTGCTGTTGCCGTAGGCGTACCGGTTGGCGGCCGAGGACGGCGTCGGGTCGAGCGTCCAGTCGTCCCGGCTGGCGAACCGGCCGGTCTCCGGCAGGTACCAGCGCGCCGACATGTTCACCGCGCCGGTGCCGCCGTCGGTCCAGTCGCCCTGGAAGCCGACGGAGGCCGTGTCACCCGACGACGAGGTCACCGCACCGAACGGGTCGAAGGACCGCTGGCCGTCCACGGTGTTGCTCAGGTACCGGCCCACCACGTCGCCGTGGCTGTCGGCGTAGAGCATCCGCGCGGTACCGGTGCCCTTGTCGGAGAACGCCGACCCGTCCGGCAGCCGGCTGATCGTCCGCGCACCGTCGGACACCACCTCGTTGGTCTGTCCGAGGTAGCGGAACCCGGTGCCGTTGCGCGCGGCCACCCGGTCCAGCGAGTCGTAGGTGTAGCGGGCCGCGCCCATCGCGGTCAGCCGGTCGAAGGCGTCGAACGACGAGCTGTTCACCGCGCCGTCACGGGTCTGCGAGGACAGCGTGCCGCGTGCCGTGTAGTCGTAGGTGACCCCGTCGCCGGAGGTCAGCCGGTTCTGGGCGTCGAAGTCGAACGTCCGGTCGCCGACGGAGGTCCGGTTGCCGGAGTCGTCCCAGCCGTAGGCGGTGGCCTTGCCGGCCTGGTCGGTCCACGACGTCAGGCGGCCGGCGCCGTCGTAGCCGTAGGTGTTGGCGTTCTTGGCCGTCACCTGGTTGTCGCGGTCGTAGCCGTACGTGGTGCCGAGCAGCACCCGTGGCGGCACCCCGACGTCGATGGTCTGCTGCACCTGGTCGGAGACGAGCCGGCCGAGCTCGTCGTAGGCCATGCGCCGCACGGTGTAGCCGCCGAGCGCGCGGTCCGCGACCGAGGCGGCGCGGCCTGCCTTGTCGTAGCCGTAGTCGGCGGTGCGGCCGGTCAGGGCATCGGCCGCCGACGTCAGCCGGCCGGCCTTGTCGTAACCGAACGCGGCCGTGCCGGAGGCGTCGGTGCGGCTCGCGACGGTGCCGTCGCCGTTGTAGGTGTAGGTGGTGTCACCGCCGGGGCCGCGCGCGGTCAGCAGGTTGCCGCGGTCGTCGTAGCGGTAGAGGTCCGAACCGGCCGAGGCGAGCCGGCCCGCGGCGTCGTAGCCGAAGGTGCGGTCGGCGGTCTCGGACTCGGCACCGGAGCCCTGCTCCAGCGTCACCCTGCCCTGCGCGTCGAACGTGCGGGTCACCTCGACGCCACCGGGCTTCGCCAGCCGGACGGCCTGTCCCCCGGCGTCGTAGGACGACGTCCAGGTGGCACCACCGGGTTCGACGACCGACTCGGGCAGGCCCCACGGCGTGAAGGTGTAGGTGGTCGCGTTGCCCCGGCCGTCGACGAACCGGCTGCGGTTGCCCAACTTGTCGTACCCGGTGGTCGTGACGACCTGCTTGGTCGCGGAGACCCGTTCGGTCTGCTGGACGACACGGTCGAGCGCGTCGTAGCCGAAGGTCACGAGCCGGTCCTCGGCACTGCGGGTCGCGGTCACGTTGCCGTTGGGGTCGTAGTCGGTGACCGAGGCGCGCTTCTCCTGACCCGCAACGGACTGCGCGGTCCGCACCGCCCGGCCCAGCAGGTCGAACGACGTCGTGGTCGTGAGCCCGGTCGCATCGGTGACGGTGTTCTGCCGGCCGGCGATGTCGTAGCCGTAGCTGATCGCGCGGGACGTGGCGTCGGTGCTGGACGTCAGCTCGCCCGCCGCGTTGTGGGCCGCCGTGGAGACGTTGCCCTGCGGCGTCTCGACGGACACCGCGTTGCCGGCGTCGTCGTAGCCCGTGCGGGTCGTGTAGTAGAGCGTTCCCGACGGCGTGCGGTCCGCCTGCGTCACGGTGACCCGGCGGCCGAGCTCGTCGTAGGTGAACGACGTCTGCGCACCGCCGGCGTCCGTGCTGAGCAGCAGCTCGCCGTCCTTGGAGTACCGCGACGACAGCACGCTCGGCGAGGATCCGATCTGCGGCAGCGTCACGGTCGACACGCGGCCGTACGGGTCGAACGTCCGCGAGGTGGTGCGCTGCAACGCATCGGTCGTCTTGACCGGGTTGCCCGCGTGGTCGTACTCGGTGCGCGTGCCGGCACCCTTGATCGGCTGCCCGCCCGCCGGTGTGTAGTCCGGCAGCGCACCCGACACCGCACGACCCATCAGGTCGCGCTCGGTCGTGGTCACGTTCCCGGAGCCGTCCCGCGTCTGCGTGACCTCACCGAAGGCGTTGTAGCCCAGCACCTCCGCACGGCTGAAGCCGGTCGTGCGGACACCCGCGACCCACGCGTCGGCCGCGGGGTGCGTCGTGCGCACCAGCTGACCGGCGAGGTCGTAGTCGTAGAACGTGGTGATGCCGCGCCGGTCCGTCGAGCTGCGGACGAGACCGCGCTCGTCGCGGTCCACCGACGCCGAGACGGTGGACGAACTGTCGAGGAACGCGTCCTCGCGCACCTGCAGACCCGCGGCGTCGTAACCGAAGACGGTCGTCTCGACCCGCGAGGGGTCTGCCGCGCCCCGCAGCTCGGTGCGCGTGACGTTGCCGGCGAGGTCGTACTGGTTGGTGGTGACGCGGTTCAGCCCGGCCGGGTCGAACGCGGTCGTCACGACGTTGCCCGCCGCGTCGTGGGCGAACGTCGTCCTGCGGCCGCCCGCGGTGGTCCGCTCGGTCAGCTGCCCGGCCGGGTCGTAGACCCGTTCGTCGAGGGTGACGCTGCGGCCCTGGACGGTGCGGCGCACGTTCGCGAGCAGGTCGTCGTTGTAGTAGCTGTAGGAGGTCAACCGGCCCATGGCGTCCGTGACCGAGGCCAGCCGCCCGGCCGGGTCGTAGGCCCGCGCCTCCAGGGTCATCGAGGTGGCGGCCGGGTCCTCCGGGTTCACACCGGGACCGGAGGCGGCGCGGGACAGCAACCGGCCGCGCTCGTCGTAGCGGTCGGACCACGACGTTCCGCGCACGTCCTTCACGACCTGCGTCAGGCCGTTGTCGGAGTACGACCGCTCCTCGACACCGCCGTCGGCGAACTCGATGCGGGACAGGCGGTCCGCGGCGTCGTAGCCGTACTTCGTCGAACGCGCCGGATCACCGCCGGTGCTGTCGGACAGGGTGGTCTCGAGCAGGTTTCCGTTGCCGTCGAAGCGATGTGTCGTCACCGCGGTGTGCGTGACGCCGGTGACCTCGTTGCGCACGCCCGGTGCGGTCACCTTCACGACCTCGGAGCGCGGCGAGTACTCATACGTGGTCGTGCCCAGGGCACCGTCGCCGCTGTTGACCAGCGACTCGGTGGTCTGGCGGCCGAACAGGTCGTAGCCGTACCGCGTGCGCAGCCCGGTCGGTCCGGTCAGCTCGTCGAGGTCGCCGTTGGCGCGGTAGGTGCGCCTGGTCAGCTCGCCGCGCGGCCCCGTGCTGGTCAGGAGCAGGCCAGCAGGCGCCTTGCCGCCGCCCGCGGCGTCCTCCGCACCGGTCGTGTACGTCGTCGACTCGGTCGGCGCGGTCGTGTACCCGGCCGGGACCGGGCGGGTGACCCGCAATGGCCGACCGGCCGTGTCATAGGTGTAGGAGGTCCGGTACCGGGTGTCGGCCGGTCCGGACGAGCGGGCGTCCGAAGAGGACTCCAGCTTGTCGCGGCGCGGGTCCAGCACCACGTCGGACTTGATGTAGGTGAAGTACTCCGTGTTGCACGAACCGGCGGTGCGGCAGGTCTTGCGGCTCAGCACGTTGCCGCGTTCGTCGGTGGTCTGCTCGGTGCGGAACCCGTTCTCGTCGACGGACGCGGACGGGAACCCGGCGGTGTTGTACTCGTAGCGCGCGACCTCCCCGTCGTGGGTGCGCGAGGTGAGCCGGCCGCCGTTGTCGACGTCGAACGTGTAGGTCCAGTCGCCGTAGCCGGACGGGCCGCGCATCGTGACGGTGCGGGCGGCGTCGAGCACCACCGGGGTGTCGAGCGTCCACAGGCGGCCGCCGTGGTCGGTGAGCGTGCGCACCCGGTCGAAGACGTCGTCGTAGGTCAGGGCCGCGAACCGGCGTTGGTCCTGCGGCAGCTCGATCTTGCTCAGCTGCTCGGCCGGCGCGCCCGCCCGGAAGTGCGTGGCGGCCGCGAGCGAGCCGATGGTGTGCTGGTAGAGCGCCACCTCGTCGATGGCACCGGAGAAGTAGAAGTCGCCGCCGTTGGTGGCGGGCCAGCCCTTGGCGTTGCCCGCGCCGAGCGTCAACCGGCCCTGCCCGCGGTGGTCGACGAACCCGAGCAGCTCCTGGCCCACCGCGACGCCGTCGACGTACATGAGCTGCCGGTCGATCGCCGCGGACAGCACCACGTGGTGCCACCTGTCGTCGTCGACCTGCCGCGTGCTCACGATCTGACGCGGCCCGCCGTTGTCGCGCAACGAGAAACCGCCGTACAGCAAGCCGTCCGTGCCGACGTACAGGATGGGCGTCGACCTGCCACTCGCGGGGAACTCCTGGTCGGAGTAGCTGAGCAGGGTGCCCTGGCTGCCGGTCTTGAACCACAGCTCGACCGCGAGCGACATGGTCGAGGTGGTGAGCTGCTCGGGCAGCGTCACGTAGCTGCTGTTGCCGTCGAACGTGCCGGACTTGTCCCCCGTGCCGCCGAGCGCTCCGGTACCGCCGAACAGCACACCGTGCTGCTTGCCCGCGTCCGCGCCGTCGCGGCGGGCCACGGCGTTGCCGACGGTGTCACCGCCGGTCTCGCCCAGCCGCCAGTACGCGCGGGGCTTGTTGTCGAGCACCGTGCTGCGGTAGTGCGAACCCTGCTGGTAGCCGTAGGTGGTGCAGTTCGGCGCGGCTCCCGGCGCGCACGCCTTGGTCAGCCTGTCGCCGTCGTAGGTGTAGGTCCAGGTCTGGTCGCCGCCCGCGGTGACGGCCGTGACGTGCGTGCCCTGCCACGTCATGCGCAGGGCGCGTTTGCTGACGTCGTTAGTGATCACCGAGACCCGGTCGGAGGTGTCGTAGGTCAGCGTCTCGGTGAGCCCGGCCGGGTCGGTGATGGTGATCAGCCGCCCGAGCTGGTCGAACGTCCAGCGGCTGCCGGAGACGTCGCGCATCGTGTAGATGCCGGTGTCCGTGCGGTACACCAGGTCCACGTTCTGGCCGAGCGGGGAGGCGTAGCCGCCGTCGGGGTTGCGGCCGAAGCGCACCTGCCGCCCGGTCGGGAACGTCAGCACCTCGTTGCCGGACCGGTCGTCGTCGTGGCGCAGCCGCATGTCGAGCCGTGAGGCCCACCCGGCGCCGAACGCGGTGTCGCGGCGCGGGTCGAGGCTGTTGTAGGTGCGGGTGATCGTCAGGTCGGGGCCGACCGTGGCCACGGACGCGTCGGTGACGACGGTCGAGTAGTTGCCGATCTGCGGGTCCAGGCCCGGTCCCTCGTTGCCGTCCGGGCTGCCCGCGAGGTGCGAGGTGATCTCCGGCTGGTGCACGCGGGTGGTGAACGACAGCCGCACGCCGTCCTTGACGCTCACCCAGAACGGCGTCTCGTTGACGGTGTCGAAGACCTTGACGCCCCAGAAGTACGTGCGGCCCCAGAACAGGTTCGGCGGCGCCCACGACTGGGCGGTCCAGCCCGACTCCTGGCAGTCGCGGGTGAGATCGGGATCGGAGCAGACGCGGTACCGGTAGGTGAGTCCCTTGCCCGGCCAGCCGTCCGGGTCGGTGCCCTCGGCGTACAGCGTCGGTGTGAGCGTCTCCACGACGGCACCGGCGCCGGGCTGCTGCAGGTTCGACGTGGGCGCGACGTTGTTCACCTTCAGCGCGAACTCGCCGTACGGGACCTCGTAGGCGACGAAGAAGTCGTTGCCCTGCGGATTGAACATCGTGAGGAAGACCCGGTAGTCACCGGGGGTCAGCGGGTCGATCGGCACCTCGAAGGTGTTCGCCTGCCCCGGCGCGACGGTGGCCTTCCAGCCGCGCGCGGTCCGGATCTTCGCGCCGTTCTGCTGGATGATGTAGCCGAACTCGAAACCGTTGGTGGGCGTCCACGTCGTGGCGCCCAGGTTGGTGACCTTCGCGGTGATCTTGCCCGCGGTCGCGGCGGTGGGCAGCGTGATCGCGGGAACCTCGAAGCCGACGCCCTCCGGTGAGTAGCGCACGTCCAGGAACGGCTTCTTCGGCGAGTTCGCCGAGCCGAAGCGCATGCCGTTGGGGTCCGCCTCGTCGGACGCCCGCAGCCCGAACCCGTGCGGCACCGCCGTGCCGTGGGTCCACCTGGTCATCAGCTCGTAGTTGAGGGGGAACGCCTCCCAGGCCGACCCGCCGCACGCGGCGCCGTGGGCGAAGGACCTGGTGGACAGCACCTGACCGACGTCGGCACCCGGCCAGGTCGTGTTCGCGTCCCACGGCCTCGTCACCTCGAACACCGAGACCGACCGCGGCGCACAGGTGGTGGACTCGACGGCGAACACGTTCAGCGAGGCACCGAGGACGAACTGGTTGCGCAGCGTGCCCAGGGCGTCGGAAAAGCGCAGGTAGGACCGTGCGACGCCGCCGGAAAGCCGGCCCGTGCGCAGCTCCTCCGCCCCGGCGCCGGGGTTCAGGCCCTTCTGGACGTACAGGTCGTCCGCGTTGGCGTTGAACTGCGCGGCCGACGGGTCGACCACGACCGGGTAGGCGCGGGCCGGGTCGTGCAGCCAGGCCTGGTCCAGGTCGACCTTCAGCTGCCAGCCCTTGTCCACTGTGGACAGGTGGTAGCGGACACCGGTCGAGCGCGCGCCCGCGGCGTCGTCCATGAAGCCGGCCGGGACGACGCCGACGACCTGGTTGCCGTCGCGCAGCTCGATGGCGCCGCTGTCGGTCAGGCGGGGTTCGAGGTTGGTGAGGCGCAACGTGAACGTGTAGGTGGTGGCGGTGTCCGCGCGGTCGAGGACCAGTTCTTCCTTCAGGCCGGTGCGCTGGGCGGTCAGGCGCAGGCCGACGCCGGGGCGGACCTGCGGGTAGGTGATGGACGCGCCGGTGACCTGGCCGGGTGCGGCCGCGGCGTTGTCGAGGGTGAACTCCATGCGGTGGCGGTCGTCGAACGCGATCGCCGCGGTACCGTTGCCGGTGCGGGCGAAGGCGGTGCCGACCGCGCTGACCTTGGGTTCCCAGCGGTCGCCGCGCTGGGTCAGCGCGAGGTCGACGGGCTGCCAGGTGCCGTCGGGCTGCCGGACGTTGGCCGGTGTGCCGTGCAGGCGCAGCGTGCGCGTGCCGTCGGGGTTGTCGAACGTCTCGGTGGTGGCGGTGCGGTCACCGGGGCGTTCCTTCGCGGCGGGGTCGATGCCCGGCAGGTCCGGACCACGGGTCAGCTGTGGTGTGACCTGCTGCGGCACGGCCACGTCCGGATGAGCGTCGCCTTTGGACAGTTCTGCCCGGTCCGCCACGGCACCCGGCGGTCGTGGCTGGTCACGCCGGGGACCGGTCAGCGCGGCCGCGGCGTTGGGGGCGTCATGCGCCACACCGTCCGCTGTGCCGCTGACCTGCTGCGGAGCCTCGGTCGACGCGCCCGCGGGCAGCGCACCGGACAAAATGGACACTGGCATCGAACCGGTCGAACCGGTTGCGATGAGCAGCAACACGACTAGAACTGCGAGAAAACGGCGCGCGACAACGACATGTCTGTGCATGACAAAGCCCCCAGTGCCACCGGATGCCTCCCTCTGACACCCGAGCCGGGGCGAACATTGCTCGGCCGACCTTGCACGGACCTGTCACGGGTCTGATAGACACGAACCCACTGGGGGGAGGGCATCGGTGAGAGCACGGTTTCAACTACTGGGAGAAGTCGGCGTCACGGTGGCCGGTGAGCCGGTTCCGATCAAGCACGCACGTGTGCGGTGCGTCCTCGCGGCGCTGCTCGTCGACGCGAACCGGACGGTGTCGGCC
The DNA here is from genome assembly GCF_001279525.1 of Nocardia sp. NRRL S-836. GTDB lineage: Bacteria > Actinomycetota > Actinomycetes > Mycobacteriales > Pseudonocardiaceae > Lentzea. Next base: position 45,634 of record NZ_LGDY01000058.1, read on the forward strand.
GACACGCTGGTCGAACGGGTGTGGAGCGAGCGGTTGCCGCGGCAGCCGCGCGACGCCGTCTACAGCTACCTGTCACGGCTGCGGGTCGTGCTGGCCGGGGCGCAGGACGTGGAGCTCGCACGGCGTTCGGGCGGGTACGTGCTGCGGACCGATCCGGCGGCCGTCGACCTGCACCGGTTCCGCGCACTGGTGGCGGACTCGGCCGGGCGACCGGACCAGGTGCGGGCCGACCTGCTGGCGCAGGCGCTCGGGCTGTGGAGCGGCGAGGCGCTGACCGGCGTGGACTCGACGTGGGCGGCCGCGGTGCGCGAGGCACTGGAGGGGGAACGGCTGGCGGTGCGGCTGGACGACCACGACGTCCGGTTGCGGCTCGGGCGGCACGCCGAGCTGGTGGCACCGTTGAGCACGCTCGCCGCCGCCAGGCCGCTGGACGAACGGGTCGCGCACCAGCTGATCGAGGCGCTCGCCAGCAGCGGGCGGCAGGCGCAGGCGCTCGCGCACTACGAGACCCTGCGGAGGCATTTGGCCGACGAGCTCGGCGTGGACCCGAGCCAGGAGCTGCGTGAGCTGCACCGGCGGCTGCTGTCACCGGCGGAGGCGCCGTCGCGGGACGTGCCGCGGCAGCTCCCGCTGGCACCGGCGCACTTCCAGGGCCGGGTGGACGAGCTGCACGCGTTGTCGGCCGGGCACACCGTGCTGATCACGGCGATCCGGGGTGCGGGCGGGATCGGCAAGACGTGGCTGGCGCTGCACTGGGCGCACGGGCACGCCGGGGAGTTCCCCGACGGTCAGCTCTACGTGAACCTGCGCGGCTTCGACCCCACGACGTCGCCGACCGCGCCCGCCGTGGTGCTGCGCGGGTTCCTCACGTCGCTGGGCACCGCGCCGGACAGCCTGCCCGACGACGTGGACACGCTCGCCGCGATGTACCGCAGCGCGGTCGCGGACCGCAGGATGCTGGTGGTGCTGGACAACGCGGCCGACACCGCCCAGGTCGAGCCGCTGCTGCCGGGCACGGCGTCGTGCCGCACGCTGGTCACGAGCCGGCAGCCGTTGACCGGGCTGGTGGCCACGCACGGCGCGGTGCCAATGCCGTTGGACGTGCTGACCGACGACGAGGCGTCCGAGCTGCTCACGGCCCGGCTGGGCGCGCGGGAGCCGGAGGCGATGGCCGACATCGTGCGGCACTGCGGTGGTCTGCCGCTGGCGCTGGGCATCGTGGCCGCGCGTGCCGCCGTGCGCAGAGACCTCGGCCTGGCCGAGATCGCCGCGGAGCTGCGGTCGGCCCGGCTGGACGCGCTGGACACCGGTGACCTGAGCCTGCGGGCGACGATCTCCTGGTCGCACCGGGCGTTGAGCGCGCCCGCGTCCGTCCTCTTCGGACTGATGGGGCTGGCGCCCGCCGTGGACCTGAGCGTCGCCGCGCTGGACGCGCTGGCCGCGGCGGACTCCTCGGCCGCGGTGGCCGAGCTGGAGGCCGCGCACCTGGTCGTGCGCACCGGTCCCGGCCACTACCGCATGCACGACCTGATCCACCTCTACGCCAGCGAGCAGCCCGTGTCCGGTGGGGAGGCCGCGCTGACCCGGCTGGTCGACCTCTACCTGCACACCGCGCACATCGGCGAACGGCTGCTGGAACCCGACCGGCCGCCCTACGACCTGCCCGACCCGGCACCGGGTGTGGTGCCGGTCCCGCTGGCGGACAAGCAGTCCGCGCTCGCGTGGTTCGACGCCGAGCACGCCATGATCCTCGCGGTGCAGCGCATCGCCGCCGACCACGGCTGGCACCGCCGGGTGTGGGCGCTGGCCTCCACCACCACGTCCTACCACTGGCAGCAGGGCCACCGCGCCGAGCCGCTGCAGGTGCTGCGCCTCGCCGTCGCCGCCGCGAAGAACGCCGGTGAACAGGCGATCACGGCCCGCCTGCTGCACACGCTCGGTCACATGTGCGCCCGCGCCGGCCTGAACGCCGAGGCCCTCGCCCACCTGGAGGAGTCGGCGGCGACCAGCGCCGCCCTCGGCGACCCCCTCTCCGAGGGCCACGCCCAGCTGGTGCTCGCCCGCGTCTGGGGCCAGCAGGGCGACTACCGGCGGGCCAAGCAGCACGCGGGCGCCGGCCTGGAGCTCTACCGGGTCTCCGGCGAGCCGGGCGTGGAGGCGTTGGCGCTGAACAATCTCGGCTGGATCTGCGCCAACCTCGGTGAGTACGAGGAGGCGCTCGCCCACTGCGCGGCCGCCGTGCCGATCCACCGCGCTGCCGGCCGCTGGGCGGGCGTCGGCGAGACCCTCGACAGCATCGGCTACATCCACGAGCAGCGCGGCGCGCCCGCCGAGGCCGCCGTCGCCTACCGGGAGTCCGCGGACACGTTCTGGGAGGTCGGCCACCACTTCGAGGCGGCGGTCACGCTGGAACGGCTCGGCGGCGTGCTCGCCGCCGTGGGCGACCGGACGGGGGCGCGGCAGGCGTGGAAGCAGGCGCTGGAGGTGTTCCGCGGGCGTGGGCTCGCGGAGGCCGATGCGCTGGAGCAGCGGCTCGCCTCGCTGTGAGGGCGCTCGAGAACCTCACCGAGCGAGGTCGATGACCACCTTCCCGGGGTGGTCGACGGTCTCGGCCGCGATGGCGGTGACCAGCTCCGGGAACTCGGCGAGGCTGATCCGCCGGGACACCAGCCGGGCCAGCGGGAAGTCGTCCGGGTGCTCGGCGTGCAACCGGAACGCCTCCTCGTAGTCCTCCTTGCCGCACCCGTACGCACCGGACACGTGCAGCAGCTTGCCCTGGTGCGCAACGGGTTCGAGCAGCTCCCGGCGGCGGATCGTGTCGACGTCGGCGTCGGTGCCGGGGAACCGGTCGCCCTTGCGCGTGCCGCCGTAGACCTGCAGCACACCGCCGTCGGCGGCCAGGCCGCCCGCGACCGCGAGCAGTGCGGGCGTGGCGATCGTCGGCACCACGATCACGACGTCGAACTCGCCGGCGTGACCCGCCGCCTGGTCGAGTGGCGCGATCTCGTCCGCGGCCAGCAGTTTCCGGTCTGCGGCGAAGTCACGACGCATCTCGCCGCGGTTGAACACCACGACGGACGCACCGAGGTGCTTGGCGTACATGGCGAACATCAGCCCGGAGCAGCCCGCGCCGATGACGCCGACGCGCCTCCCGTCGAACGACGGCCACTCGACCAGTTCGAGCAGCTTGCGCACGGCGTGCACGATGCACGCGAACGGTTCGGGCATCCAGATGTCGTCGAGGATGTCGGGCGAGCGGACGACCGTCCGGTCGAGCGTGGGAGCGGTTCCGCGCACGAACAGGTACTCGGCGAACCCGGTGGTGCGGTTCGGCGTCACGTTCGGGTTGAACGTGACCCGCTCCCCCTCGGTGAACCCGGTGTCGGCACCGGCGAAGGCGACGAACCCGACGAGCTCGTGGCCGAACAGCGGGCCGCGGTCGGTGGGGATGTCGCGCGAGCCGACGACCTCCTTGGTGTCGGCGCGGCAGATCCCCAGGTAGCGCGGCTTGATCACGACGGTGTCGGCGCCGAGCGCGTCGTGCGGGAACGGAACCGAGCGGACGCTCACCGTTCCGTTCACCAGTTCGATCGTGGAGTAGGTAGCCGGAAGCACTGCGGTCCCCCAAGGGTGTGCGAGGCGGCGGCGTCCGGGGACGCCGCCGCCTCTGGCCGGTCAGTCGTGCGCGGTCGCGAGCTCTTCCCGCCCGGTCGGCGCGTTCTTGCGGTCGTTGCGCCACGACAGCAGCGTGAGCGCGAGGCTCACCGCCGCCACCAGCGACGCGGCCAGCGGCACCGCGCGGACGCCGAAGCCCTTGTCGATCACCACGCCGCCCAGCCACGCGCCGAGGCCGTTGCCGAGGTTGAACGCCGAGACGTTGACCGACAGGGCCAGCGTCGGCGCCGCGACCGCGACGGACTGGATGCGCGCCTGCAGCGACGGGATGATCGAGAAGCCGATCGCGCCGAACAGGAACAGCGCGACGGCCGACATCACCGGCACCGGGCTGACCAGCCAGAACAGCGCGAGCACGACGACGAGCGCGGTCAGCACGGTCGTGACACCGCGCATGACGTGGCCGTCGGCGAGCTTGCCGCCGGCGAAGTTGCCGATCACGGCACCGATGCCGAACACCACGAGCAGGGCCGCGACGGTGCCCGCGGTGAACTCGCTGACGTCCATCAGCAACGGCACGACGTAGGTCGAGGCGGTGAAGACGGCGCCCTGGGCGAGCACGGTGATGAGCACGGCGAGCTGCAGGTTGCCCTGGGTCAGGACCTTGACCTCGGCCTTCAGCGCGCCCTCCGCGGGCCGTTCGGGCGTCGGCAGGGCGGACGGCACGAACACCGCGATCAGCGCCACGGTGATCGCCGCGACGATCACGATGGCCCAGAACGTGGCCTGCCACCCCAGGCGCTGGCCCAGGAACGTGCCCAGTGGCGCACCGAGGGCGTTGGCCAGGTTGAAGCCCAGCGCGATCTTCGCCATCGCGGAGCCCTGCTTGTCCACCGGGGAGAGCATCGCCGCCATGTTGAACGCGACCGCGACGAATGTGCCGTGGCTGAGCGAGGTGAACACCCGCGCTGCCATCAGCAGGTTGTAGTCGGCGGCCAGCGCGGCGACGACGTTGCCGAGGACGAACAGCCCCATCAGGCCGAGCACCAGCGTCTTGCGGGGGACGCGGGTGGTCAGCAGGGTGACGAACGGGCCGACGATGGTGACACCGAGCGCATATCCGGTGACCAGCAGACCGGCCTGGGGCAACGTGACGCTCAGGTCCGATGCGACGACCGGCAGCAGCCCGGAGATGACGATTTCCGCGGTGCCAACGCAGAACACGCCGAGCATCAGAGCGAACAGGACTATTGGCACGGGTATCTCCTCAGTTCAACGCGAGGCGGACCCACTCGAGGTCCGCGCCGAGACGGCGCAGGTCGCCGTCCCGGTGGTCGTTCTCCAGCACGAACACGTCGGTGTGCTCCAGCTCCCTGATGGCGCCGAGGACCGCGGGGGCGTTGACGCTCAACGGCAAGCGGTCGTCGGGGTTCTTGAGGTGCACCTGGTCGGCGAGGGTGTCGCCGGCCGCTCTGATGACCTCGACCGGGTCGAGCCCGGCCTTCGCCGGGTTGCCGGTGTCCAGCACGATCCGGAACGCGGACGAGCCGACCTGCTCGATGAGCAGGCGCAGCTCGCTGGGCTGGAGAACGTTTTCACTGGCCAGCAGCAACCCGCGGCGCTCGGCCTCCGCGCACGCCCAGCGCAGGACCTCGGCGGTCCTGGCGAGCTGGCGCGGCCCGGTGATCGCGCTGCGCCGGAAGCTCGGCAGGAACACCAGTCCCGCACCAAGCTCGACGGCCGCGTGCAGGGCCCTGGTGATCACCTGCCGCACCTCGGCGGCGGCGTCGGCGACCGTGATGCCGATGTCGTTGAGCGTGTTGACCGAAACGGCGAGCGGGGCGATCCCGGTCCGGCTGAAGGCCTTGCGCACGGACCGCAGCCGTTCCGGCGCGTCGAGCGCGGGTGCGCGGCACGGTCCGCCGAGGTCGAGCTGGATGCCGTCGACGCCGAGCCGGGCCGCGAGCGAGACGGCGTCCGGACCGGTCACCGGCAGCCGCCAGTCGACCAGGCCGATGCGGGTCACAACCGGCTCCGGTCGCTCTGCGACACCGGGACGCCGCGCCGGACCGACTCCCACGAGCCGTCCGGGTTGACGATCAGGCTGTCGCCGTTGTGCGCCTTGCCCTTCGTCTCCGCGAGCTCGACGGCGAGCGGGCCGAACGTCTCCGGCCGCATGTAGCCGGAGTAGTCGAAGTCGCTGGGCCGGCGCTTGCGGATGCCGGGCGAGTCGACCATCCCGGCGGGCAGCACGGACACGAACCGGACGCCGTCCTCCTCCTGCCGGACCGAGTCGACCAGTGACGCGCCCGCCGCTTTCGTTGCCGCGTAACCGGAGCGGCCGGGGCCGCCGTTGAACACGACCTCGGAGGAGACGTTGACGAACAGGCCGTTGCCGGCGCGGAGTGCGGGCAGGGTGGCCTGGAGGGTGCGCCACAGCCCGGTGAGGTTGACCTCGACCTGGTGGCGCCACTGGGCCAGCGGCGTCTCGGCGAACGTCGCGCGCTTGTCGCCGTAGTACACGGCCGCGAACGCCACCGCGTCGAGCGGGCCCAGGTCGTCCAGTGCCGTCGCCGGTGCCGGGTCGGCGAGGTCGATCGCGGCCCACCTGAGGTCGTTGACGGGCTTGGTGCGGCTCAGGACGAGGACGTCCATCCCGTTGCGCGCCCAGGCTTCCGCGATGGCGGCGCCGATCCCGGTGGAGCCGCCCACCACCAGTCCGCGCTGTCCTGCGAGCATCAGGCACTCCCTTCCGGCGCGATGCGCACCGCGAGCTTGATCAGCCGTCGGCCGTGCACGGTCCGGTCCCGCGACCCGGCCAGGTGCCGCATCACGTGCGCGGCCTCGTCGAGGTCGACGACGTGCGTCACCAGGTCCCGGTAGCGCTCCGGGTGCTCGGCGAGCTCCCGCGCGGCCGTGCGCAGGTGCCGGTTCGCCACACCCCGATGACCGAGCAGCCGGACGCTGCCCTTCTCGGTCCGCACGGTGAACCGCAGTGCCGGGTCCGGTACGCCCGCGCAGTTCGCCGCCCGGATCGCGGCCAGGTCCGCACCCGGCAGCAGCGGCGTCCGCGCCCCCGGCGGCAGGCCGCCGAGCAGGTCGATCGTCACGTCGCCCTTCAGGCTGCGCAGGGTCGTGTCGAGGCAGCACAGCGTCGCGTCGCGCGGGGTGGCGAGCAGCACCGCGACCCGTTCACCGGCGGGCAGACCGGCCAGCAGCCCGACGCCGTCGACGTCGTGCAGCGCACGGACGACGCCCGCAACGGGGTGCTCGCGGCTCCAGTCCAGCCCGGCGCCGGTGTGGTGCAGGTGCACGACCCGCGGGACGCCCGCCGCGCGGACCGCGAGGTGGCCGACAATCCCGTCGCCGAACACCACCAGCGTGTCCGGCCGGTGCTCGGCCAGCATGCCCAACGCGTAGTGCACGACCGCGAGCGGTTCGAGCAACGCCGCCAGCTCCGTGCTGTCCGCTGTGGACAGAGGCAGCACCAGCCCGTCACGCACAGCGGAACCCGCGATGAGGACGCGTTCCTGCAGCAGGCCGTCGACGTTGTGCCCCAGCAGGAAGTCCGGATCGCCGGGGTGGGTCGGGTTGACGCACACCAGCGTGCCCGGCGCGAGCTCGGGCGCGACGCCGCCGCCCGCCGCGACCACGCGGGCAACGCCCTCGTGACCGATGACGGGACTCGGGTCGGACCGCAGGCCGCGCAGCATCTGGATGTCGGTGCCGCACAGGCCCGCGAACGTCGGCGCCACCAGGATCTCGTGCTCACCGGGGGTCGGGGTGGGCCGGTCGAGGACCGAGACCGTGCCGGGGCCGCGCACAACGGCCCGGTGGGTGGCGCTCATCCGGCACCACCGCCCGCCGCACCCGCGCCGACCGCGGCCTCCACAGCCCCCGCACCTGCGGTGACCACGCCAGCGGCCGTGCCCACACCCGCTGCCGCGCCAGCCGCAGCGCCCGCGCCCGTGCTCACGCTCGCCGTCCCGGTGCTCAGCACCGTGGCCGCACCCGCCGCCGTGGCCGCGCCAGCCGAAGCTCCCGCGCCCGCCGTGCCCACGGCCACCGCCCTCGTGCCGAGCACCGCACCCGCCGACGCGCCCGCACCGGCCGCCGCGCTGGCCGCGATCCCCGCCCCGACCAGGCAGTCGGCCTCCCCCGGTCCCACCACCACGATCCGGTCGGCGACCCACTCCGGCGTGTACCTGCTGGTCAGGTACAGCCCGGTCCGTTCCAGGTGCGCCAGCAGCGCCTCGCGGTAGCGCCCGCCGAACGAGGTCGCGACCCCGCCCGTCAGCACGATCCGGTCGAGGTCCGGGTCGAGGCACAGCGCGGTCCGCAGCACGTCCGCGACCGGCGCGGTCACCGCGGCCAGCAGCTCTGCCGCCAGCGCGTCACCCGCCTCGACCGCGGCCGTGAACACCCGCTCGAACGCCGCGCCGGTGTCCGCGAGCGCCGATGCCGCCCACTCCTGCGGGCGCCGCTGCCGAAGCACGTCCGCCATCCGAGCGATTCCACGTCCAGAGGAATAGGCCGCCAGGTGTCCCGGTTCGCCGCAGTCGCAGTGCAGCACCACCGGCGCGCCGGCCAGGTGCGCCACGGCGGGCAGGTGCCCGATCTCGCCCTGCAACCCGCTGGCGTCCAACGGGATCCGCCCGCGGTCGAGCGTCCGGCACGCGATGCCGGTGCTGATCGTCGCGAGCAGCACCTTCCGGTCGGTGGCGAACCGGGTCGAGGCGACGTGCAGCAACGCCGCCGTCACGTCGTTCACCACGTGCCAGTCCACATCGGACCGGACCGAGCGCAGGGCGCCCAGCAGGTCGAACGGTTCGTCGTGCGCGCCCCACAGCGGTGCCGAGGCGTACACCGTGGCGTTGTGCTGGTTCATCGCCGCGCCGAACGACACCCCGGCCACCGCGCCGTGCGGCACCTCCGCGCAGATCGTCTCCACGAGGAGCCGCCGCAGTTCGGTCACCGGCAGCGACGGGTGCGAGCGGAAGCTGGGAGCGGGCCGGCTGCGCCGATCGCGCAGCCCGCCCCCGGCGCTCCAGCTCGCCCACCTCAGGTGGGTGCCGCCGACGTCCACGACGGTCGTCACGCCAGCGCCGCGAGGGCGCAGTCGGCCTCGCGCTCGTACACGAACTCCAGTGCCGCGACGAGCTCCTCGTACTTGAGGTCGTTCACGAACACCGCCGCGCCGATGCCCTTGGTGAGCGGTACGCGCTGGAGCCCGTCGCGGTGCTTCAGGGCGTCGCCCAGCGCCTCGGCGAGCAGGTCCGCGGTGAACACCGGGTTCGTGATCGGCAGTCCGGCCAGCGACATCAGCCGGATCGCGCGGTCGGCGTCCACAGTGGAGATCAGGCCGCGGTTGTGCGCCAGGGCGACGCAGATGGCCATGTCGACGGCGACCGCCTCGCCGTGCAGCAGCGGCGGGTCGGCGCGCAGCTCCAGCGACGGGCTGAACGTGTGGCCGTAGTCGACCGAACGCTCCAGCTCGTGCTCCCACAGGTTGGGTTCTAGCTCGTCGAGCATGCCCGCGATCGACCGCGACAGCACCTCGCCGGTCGCGGAGCCGTGTCCGGCGAACGCGTCGGCGTTGATCTCGGTGACCGTCGCCTCCAGCAGCTCGAACAGCGCGACGTCCTTGATCAGCGCCATCTTGATGATCTCGGCGAGGCCGTTGACGACGTGCCGGTGCGGCAGCGTGCGCAGGAACTCGGGGTCGATCAACGACGTCTCGGGCGCGGCGTACGTGCCGAGGCGGTTCTTGTGGTGGCCGTGGTTGATGCCGGTCTTCACGCCGATGCCCGCGTCGATCTGGCCGACCAGCGTGGTGGGCACCCGCACGAACGGCACACCGCGCCGGTAGAGGCTCGCCGCGAGGCCCGCGACGTCGAGCACGACACCGCCGCCGATCGCGACGACCTTCTCGGTGCGGCGCAGGATGCCCATCCTGGTCATCGCCTCGGTCATCTTCACCGCGGCGTCGAGAGTTTTGGCGGCCTCGTCACCGGACACCGGCTCCACGAACGGCTCGATGCGCCAGGCGTCGAAGTACGCCTGGAGCCGCGGGCCGTACAGCTCCTCGACGACCGCGTCGATCACGACCAGGCAGCGCGTCGGCCTTCTGCCGTTCGCACCGCAGGCCTTGGCGAGCGCCGAGTTGTCGGGGTTGAGCAGGTTCCTGGTGATGCTGACCTCGTAGTCGATCAGCTGACGCGCCTGCACCCGCCAGTGCAGACCGGGCGGCTTGGGGAGCTCGAACACAGCGCCCATTCGTGGTGTGGCGTTGGGAACGGAGCTGGTCATGGTGGTGTTTCCCCCTAGCTGAGAATTCGTGAGTTGCGCATGCCCCGGTCGGGGAGCCTTGCGGTGCTCCGGAAAAGAGCGCACGCCAGAGATCCCCCGAAATTGCCGGCTTTCCCCAGTTGCGACACTGCAACGCGATTGGGCAGCATGGTGGTGACCGAAAGTTACTGCCCGAACTCATGACACCACGGGGTGTACAGGGTGTCAATCGGTTGACATGTCAACCGACCGTGACCTTCTTAACCCGCTTGAACGCGACTCACCTGCGGGGATTCGTATTGCCAGCGGGAGTCAGCGATGCTAGCCGGGGGCGGCGGCGGACGTAGGACGTTGCACACGCCGCCTACGCCCCCGGTCAACCACTACTCAGCGCAACAGTGTTTCGTTCTGTTTACAAAATCGTTCCATCAGGCGGCGCGATATCCGGGAATGTCCTCGATCCGGTGATAGACGGGCAGTCCGCGTTCCTGAGCGATCCGCACGTCCTGATCGGCTCCGGTCGACGCACCGGGCAATCGCAGCACGGCGTCGCATTTGTCGAGCAACCGCTCGGCGGTCGGGTACATGATCTCCTCGGCGATCGGGTCAGCGGGCGAGCCACCACCGGCGCCGCGCAGCACCGGCAGCGCCACCCACTCGCCGATCATCGGCACGTGACCGCTGCGGAAGATCGGCCACGCGGCCTCCTCCAGCCGTTCGAGGTTGCGCGCCATCAGTTCCGGGTCGTCCCCGGTGCCGGACCGGTAGGGCCCGGCGATCAGAATCAGCATGCCCCCGACCATAATGTGCAACACTCGGCAGAAACAAGGAGAAACGTGCATGCTGGCTGCCCAACGTCGTGACCTGCTGCTCGAACGCCTGCGCACCGACGGCCGGATCGTCGCCAAGGACCTCGCCACCGAGGTCGGCATCTCCGAGGACACGATCCGCCGCGACCTGCGTGATCTCGCCGCCGCCGGCCTGTGCCAGCGCGTCTACGGCGGCGCGCTGCCGGTGTCCCCCGCGATCGCCGACTACACGACCCGCCGGCAGGTCTCGGTCTCCGGCAAGCAGCGCGTCGCCGCCGCCGCGGCCGCCCTGGTCGAACCGGGCAGCACCGTGATCATCGACGGCGGCACGACCGCGTTGGCCGTCGTGCGCGCGTTGCCGTCAGATCTCGCCGCCACGGTCGTCACGCACAGCCCGACGGTCGCGAGCGCGTTGGAGAACCACCCGGACGTGGACGTCTATGTGATCGGTGGACGGCTCTTCAAGCACTCGATGGTCGCGTGTGGTGCCGCCGCCGTGGAGGCCGCACGGGGCGTGCACGCCGACTTGTTCCTGCTGGGCGTCACCGGCGTGCACCCGGAGGCGGGCCTGACCACCGGTGACGCGGACGAGGCGGCGATGAAACGCGCGCTGGCGCACCAGGCCGCGGACACCTACGTGCTGGCCAGCTCGGAGAAGATCGGTGCGGCGTCCCGGTTCTCCGTGCTGCCGTTCGCGGAGGTCGCCGGGGTCGTCACGGACGCGGACAACGAGGTCGTAGCCGCTCTGGAGGTGCCGATCATCCGCGCGTGAACCGACCGGCCGCGCGTGCGGCGGTCAGCCGGAACGGAGGTACGTCAGGACGGCCATCACCCGGCGGTTGGTGTCGTCGTCCGGCGGCAGGCCGAGCTTGGCGAGGATGTTGCCGATGTGCTTGCCCACCCCGGCCTCGGACAGGGTGAGCCGCCGGGCGATCGCGGCGTTCGAGTGCCCCTCCGCGACCAGGGCGAGCACCTCGGTCTCACGGCCGGACAGCGTCGCGAGCGGCGACCGGCGCACCAGCTTCCGCACGACGGCCGGATCGATGACCGTGCCACCGCCGACGACGTACCGCAGCTTCGCGACGAACTCCTCGACGTCGGCCACCCGGTCCTTGAGCAGGTACCCGATGCGCCCGCCGCTGTCGAGCAGGTCGGCGGCGTGCCGGTGCTCGACGTACTGGCTCAGCACCACCACCGGCAGCTCAGGATCGTTGCGCCGCAACGCGATCGCGGCGCGCAGCCCCTCGTCGGCGAAGTCCGGCGGCATGCGGATGTCGGTCAGCACGAGGTCCGGCCGGTGGTCCGCCACGGCCGCCCGCAACGCCTCCGCGTCCCCGACCGCCGCCACCACCTCGAACCCGAACCTGGCCAGCAGGCCGGTGAGTCCCTCGCGCAGCAGCACGCCGTCCTCGGCGAGGACTACTCGGATCGGCACGGGATCTCCACGCGCAGTCGGGTCGGGCCACCGGTCGGGCTGGACAGCAGCATTCTCCCGCCGACCACCGCGACCCGGTCGGCCAGCCCGGTCAGCCCGGTGCCACCGGCCGGGTCCGCACCGCCGCACCCGTCGTCGACGATCTCGACGACGAGCGAACGGTCGTCTTGGCGCGCTTGGACTTCTGCTTGCGTCGCCTGTGCGTGTTTGACCACGTTGGTGAGCGCTTCGGACACCACGAAGTAGGCGGCCGACTCGACGGCGGCGGGCAGGCGGGGCACGTCGGCGTCGACGGTGACGGGCAGCGGGCACCGGTCGGCGAGGTCGTCCAGCGCCTCGGCCAGGCCGTGGTCGGTGAGCACCTGCGGGTGGATGTCGCGGATGAACTCCCGCAGCTCCGCCATCAGCTCCTTGGCCTGCTCGTGCGCGGCCGCGACCGCCGCGTTGCCCGGCAGGTCCACCCGCGCGAGCCCCAGCTGGATCGTCAGGCTGACCAGCCGCTGCTGCGCCCCGTCGTGCAGGTCGCGCTCGATCCGGCGGCGTTCCGCCTCGAACGCGTCCACCAGCCGCGCCCGCGACGCCGCCACCTCCACCAGCTCGGCCCTGAGCCGTCCCTCGGGACTGCCGGACAGCAGCTTGCGCGCCACCAGCCCGTGCACGCCGGTGAGCCCGGCCGCGAGATAGGTGAGCGCCACCAGCCCGGCCGCGCCGGCCGCCGTGCAGACCCACGCTTCCCCGGCCGTGTCGACCTGCCAGAACAACACCGCGACCGGCCCGTCGAACACCAGCGCCGGCATCGTCGTGAAGGCGGCGACCAGCAGGAACAGCACCAGGAAAGCCAGGCACACCACCGGCACCACCGTCGCCAGCAACCCCACGTGGGCGACCTCGCGCCACGTCGCCGCCTCGGCGTAGCGGTCCAGCCCCCTCGCACGTTCCCCGGTCGTGACCGGCCGGACGTCCACGAGCCGCAGCCGCACCCGTTCGAACCGCGCGACCTGCCCCGCGACGAGCGGAACCGCCGCCAGCACCAGCACGCTCACCGCAGCGAGCACCACCGTGCCGAACGCAAGGCCCGTTGTCATGACCAGCTGCCACGGCAGCACGACGAGAGCCAGCAGCGCCGCGGCGGCAGCGGCGACCGGCAGGCTCGTGACCAGGTGCGCCCACGCCCGCCATGGCCAGCCGCTCACCAGGAACCCGCGGCCCGCCACCGCTTCGAGCACCGTCACCGGCGCGCCCTCCCCCATGGCCCCAGGGTAGGGCCTGCCGCCGGGGTAGGCCTGGCCCTACCTCGTTCGGGGCGCTGGACGTAGTGCCCGCACCCCGCCGTCCGCGGTTTGCTCTGGGCCGTGATCATCGGGGGAACCACACCGTTCGCGGTCGAGCTGCGCGCGGTGACCAAGCAGTACGGCAGCAAATCCGCCACAGTGCGCGCGCTCGACGGCGTCAGCCTCGGCTTCCCGTCCGGCACCTGGACCGCCGTGATGGGCCCGTCCGGCTCCGGCAAGTCGACCCTCCTGCACTGCGCGACCGGCCTCGACCGCGTGACGAGCGGCCAGGTGCTGCTCACCGGCGCCGACATCACCCAGGCCCCCGAGGCCTACCTCACGACGTTGCGCCGCAGGGCGATCGGTTTCGTCTTCCAGCACTTCAACCTCATCGCCTCGCTCACCGCCGCGCAGAACGTCGCCCTGCCGCTCAAGCTCGCCGGCTCACGACCGTCCACACAGGTCGTCACGGAGGCGTTGTCCCGCGTGGGCCTCGCCGACCGGCAGCACCACCGGCCCCGGGAGCTCTCCGGCGGCCAGCAGCAACGCGTCGCCATCGCCCGCGCCATGATCACCCGGCCCGCCGTGCTGTTCGCCGACGAACCCACCGGCGCCCTCGACTCCCGGTCGGCCCGCACGGTGCTCGCCCTGTTGAAGGACCTGGTGGCGACCGGTCAGACGATCATCATGGTCACCCACGACCCCGCCGCGGCCGCCGCTGCCGACTCGGTCGTGTTCCTCTCCGACGGCCGGGTGGTCGACCGCCTCGACCGCCCGACCACGCACGCCGTGGCGGACCGGCTGGCGCGCCTGGAGGAGTCGTGCTGACGCTGTCGCTGAGCACGCTGCGCGAACGCTGGCCGCTCTTCATCGGCGCCCTCGTCACGGTCGCGCTGGGGGTCGCGCTCGTCCAGGGCGCACTGCTCGTCCTGGCCGCCACCGGCACCGGCTGGGTGCCGCCGGGGGTCACCGAGGAGGAAGCGCACCAGATCCGCGAGGGGTACGTCGGCGCCGCCACGCTGCTCGGGCTCGCCGTGCCGCTCGCCACGTTCCTGGCGGTCTTCATCGTCGGTTCCACGTTCGCGTTCACCGTGGCCCAGCGCGGCCGCGACCTCGCCCTGCTGAGCGTGCTGGGCGCGAACCGGCGGCAGCTGCGGCGCCTGCTGCTGTGCGAGGCGCTGGTGCTCGGCGCGGCCGGCACGGCCATCGGCATCGTCCTGTCCTTTCCCGCCGTGGCAGCGCAGTCGGCCGTGCTGACCGCGTTCGGCTTCCTGCCCGACGGGTTCGAGGCGCCGTTCGGCCCGTGGGTGCTGTGGGCGTCCGTGCCGATCGGTGTCGGCGTGGCGGTCCTCGGCGTCCTGTCCGCCTCCCGCCGTGCCGCGCGGGTCCAGCCGCTCGACGCGTTGCGCGACACCGGCTCGGCGGCCAGGGTCATGACCGCGGGCCGCTGGGTGACGGGCCTGCTGAACGCCGCCATGACGGTCGTGCTGATCCTGCTCGCCCGCTCCGGTGACCTGCTGATCGCGCTCACGACGTCGTTGCTCATCTCGATGACCGGTTCGGTCGCGCTGAGCAGGCTGAGCCCACTGGTCGTCCCGTTGACCGGCCGGTTGTTCGTCCTGCCGGGAAGCACCCTCGGCGAGCTCGCCCGCGCCAACCTCCGCGACGGCGTCCGCCGCAGCGCCTCGACCGCCGCACCGCTGATCGTCCTGGTCGCGCTGGTGCTGGGCATCGACGGTTCGCTGGGTTCGCTCGCGCTGCTGACCGGCGTCGAACAGGAACGCTCGGTCCGCGCCGACCTGGTCGTGGACTCGACCGGCGCTCAGGCCGCACGCCTCGCCTCCGTCCCCGGCATCGCCGTCGCCGCCCCGCAGACCCTGCTGCCGGTGCGGATCCTCGTCCAGAACCTTGCCAAGGCCGACGAGCCGCCCGTCCCCGAGACCTACGACAAGCAGGTGTTCGCCATCGACCCCACCACCTACCTCAGGACCCACGTGACCCAGCCCCGCAGCGGCAGCCTTGAACGTTTGACCGGCTTGACGATCGCCGGCGGCCCCGCGGTCGCGGGCGAACGCCTGGCCGGTGACACGGTCACCATGCGGTACAACGACCAGCACACACCTCTCCAGCTCGTCGCCCGCATGCCGGAAACCCTGGCCCTGGGCGAGGAGTTCCTCGTCTCCCGCGACGCCGTCCCGGCCGACCTGCTCACGACCTCGCCGACGCAGACGTTCGTCCAGGTCACCCCCGGCACCGATCCCGGGACCGTCCGCGCCGCGATCACCAGCGCCGGCCTCGGCGAGGTCCGCACGGTCGCCGAGTGGGCGGGCGCGGCCGCGAAAGCCCAGCAGAGCGGCAACATCGCCATCATGTCCGTCCTCATGGGACTGTCCGGTCTGTACGCGGCGATCGCGGCCGTCAACGCCGTGGTGATCGCCGGCGCCGAACGCCGGGCCGAGTTCGCCGTCCTGCGCCTGTCCGGCCTGACCCGCCGCCAGGTCGTCACCGCGGCGCTGATCGAGTCGACGGCGGTGACGGTCATCGGCCTGCTGCTCGGGGCACTGGTCGCGGCGTGCGCGCTGATCGGTGTGGCCGGCGGGACGCAGGGCGTCGTCGCCGTGCCGTGGGGCCTGTTCGGGATGCTCAGCGCCGGTGCACTGGTGGTCACCGGTGTCGCGTGCGCGGCAACGACCTGGAAGGTCTCGTCACCCCGGTGACCGGCAGGTCTCGCGATAACCGGGCCCGACGTGGTGCTCCCACTCGTCGCGGCTCAACCCCCGCCCGGCTCGCTCACACGCGCGTTCCACCGGGTGTTCGCGAGCATCGGCAAGCGGGCTCAAATCCCACAGCACCACCGTGTTGCCGTCGTCCAACGCCAGCGTGCGCCCGTCGGGACTGAGCGCGGCAGCGCCCCCGGACGGCAACTGCGGCCCGATCCGGCGGGGATGCTCCAGGTCGCTTACGTTCCACAGGATGGCCGCGCCGTCGTGGTCCACCGTGACGAGGGTCTGGCGGTCAGTGCTGAACGCCATCCTGGTCACCAGGGCACCGTGTCCGGCGAGCGGCTGCCCGATGCGCAGCGGCCGGGTGGGGTCGCGGAGGTCCCAGAGGATGGCCGTGAAGTCCGCGCCCGACGTCACCAGCACATCGCCCGCGAGTGCGGAGTCCTGCACATCTCCACTGCGTTCACCGGGCTGCGTGTCGACGGCATGAGGTTTCCGGGGATCGCTGACGTCCCACAGCCACGTCGCAGGGCCCGGACCGCCGTGCACCAGCATGGTGCCGTCGCGGCTGAACGCGACCCGGTTCGCCACAAGGGTTTCGCTCGACACCACGGTGCGGTCGTGGCCTGCCACGTCCCACAGCCACACCCGTCCGCCGAGGTTGGCGATGGCGAGCTGCCGGCCGTCCGATCGGAACGCGAGGTCGCTCACCTTGAAACCGCGTCCACTGACCGGCTCGTCGACGCGGAAGGGAGCGGTTGGGTCGCTGATGTCCCACAACAGCACGGACCCGTCGTGCGAACCGGTCGCCAGCAGACGTCCGTCCTGGCTGACCGCCAGTGCGGTGACCGCGTCGTGGTGCCCTGACGCGAACTCGTGGACCTTCGCGGGCCTGGCGCGGTCGAGGGTGTCCCAGAAAGTGATCATGCCATCGCCTCCGGACGTGACGAGCAGTCGGCCGTCCGAGCGGAACTCCAGCTGCGCGACCTGGTCGGTGCGACCGGGAAGCGGTTCGCCGTGCCGGACTGGCTCGGCCGGGTTGCGGAGGTGCCACAGCATCGCTTTCTGGTCTTGCCCACCGGTCGCCAGGTACCTGCCGTCCGGGCTGAACGCGAGCGCCGCGATGCCGAGCGCGTGGCCGTGGAACGACGGCAGCGCGCGCGGTTCGGCCGGGCTTCGCACGTCCCAGCGCAACACGGACCTGTCCTGGCTCGCCGCCACCAGGGTTCCGCTGTCCGGGCTGAACGCGACATCGCGCAGAGCCCCGCTGATCGGCGGTGCGCCCAGGCGGGACACCCTGGACCGGTCGCTGACATCCCACAGGACCAGCGGGTGTTGCCCGGCACCCACGCCGGCCAAGGTGCGACCGTCGGGGCTGAAGGCAACGGAGGACCACAGGGGGTCGGGCTCGCGCGGCAGCGGAGGCAGAGCCGTGGCGCGAGCCGGGTCACCCGTGTCCCACAGCATCACCGTGCCGTCCCAGCCGGCGCTGGCGAGTGTGTGTCCGCCGGGGTGGAACGCCAGCCCCACCACCGGCTGGTCGTGACCGAACAGCCGCCCGAGCTCGCGTGGCGCGGCCGGCACGCTGATGTCCCACAACTGCACGACACCTTCGCGGCCCCCCGCTGCGAGGGTGTGACCGTCCGGACTGATGGCGATCGTGTGCACAGCCGCGTTGTAGCCGCTGATCGGGTGGCCGATCCGGGTGGCCGAAGCGGGTGCGCTGACGTCCCACAGGATCACGTGGCCGTCCATGTCGGCCGTCGCGAGCAGGGGCGCGGCCGGGCTGAACGCGAGGTCGGCGACTTGGGCCTGGTGCCCGGTCAACCGGGTCAGCTCCCGCGGCCGCTCCGGATCCGCGAGGTCGTGCAGGATCACGGTTCGATCGGCGCCGGCCGTGGCCAGGGTGCGCTTGTCCGCGGCGAACCCCACGGCCAGCACCTCACCGGTGTGCCCGGTCATGGTGCCGCCGTAGTTGGTGCCCGTGAGCGACTCGATCAGGCTGTTCCTCGTGTCGAGACCGGGGTTCAGCTCGTGCGCCGCCACGCCGAGCATGAACGCGAGCTGCGGGTCGTCGCGGAGGTTGGCTTCAGCGCGCGACACCAGCGCCCGCGAGGTGGCGATCCGTTGCTGTCGCTCGGCTTCTCGTTGCTGGACGAGCGCCACGCCCGCCGCCACCAGCGCCACGGCGAGCAGTGCGGAGAGCACCGTGGTCAGGCGGCCCCGGCGGAGGCGGTCGCGGCGCAGGCCGGCGAGCAGGAACGCCCGGCTGCAGTCCCCCAGTTCGACACGGCTCGTCCTGATCGCGCCGGAGCTGCGGCGCCACCGGCCGGGTACCTCGGCGCCGACGTCCGCGACAGCGGCGGCGAGCTGGTTGCGTTCCCATAGGCGGGTAGCGGGACGGCCGTGAGCGTCCCACGAGGTGGCGGCGCGGTCGATCGCGCCGCGAGCGCGCAGGGCGCTCGCCTCGGCGGTGATGGCGTCGGCCATGGGTTGCCAGGCGGTCAGGAACGCCTCGTGCGCAACGGTGACGGCGCCGTCGTCCTCGGCGGTGAGCAGCCGGTGGGCGATGAAGACGTCCATCTCCCGGGCGACCGGGCCGGGGAGCGCGGATCGGACCGCACGGCCACGGACGGGCTGGTCGTGGTCATCCACGGTCACCAGTTCGAGGAGGCCGGTGATGACCTCGCCGGGCGCGCGTCCGGTGGTGGTGGTCGCCTCGGTCAAGGCCTTGTCGGCCTGCTTGACCAATGCTCCGCGGACGCCGCCGAGCTCGTCGTAGCGGGCCGCCGAAAGCGCGGAGCCTGCGCGGTCCCGTGCCAGTTGCGCCAGGGTGAAGGCGAGCAGCGGGAGTGCGGAGCCGTCGTCGGTGTCGGCGACAAGGCGTTGCAGCAGGTCTTCCGAGACGGTGATGCCGGCGAGACGGGCGGGCCCTTCCACGACCGAGCGCAGCTGCGCCCGCGCCAGGGGCCTCACCGGGAACGTCGCCCCGGCCAGCGGGTGCAGGTCGGGGTCGGCTAGGACGCGATCGACGAACTCGGAGCGGACGGTCGCGACGAGCTGCACCGGGCCACGGGCCAGACCTGACAGCGTGTGAGCGAACGACGCTTTGTCCTCGTCCGGTGTCTGGGTGAGCAGTTCTTCCAACTGGTCGATCACGACGAGCAACCGCTCCTGGCGGTGGCCGGGCCGTCCGATCAGCAGTTCCTCGACCAGATCGGCGATCCGACCGGCCCGCACGTCGGCGACGCTCCACTCGAGGCCCCTGCGGCGGGCGGTGCTGACGAGCTCGCGGACCAGGACGGACTCCGGATCGGTGCCGGGGGTGAACGGCGACAGGGTCAGCCAGCCCGGCTCCCCCGCGATCACCGGCACGAGACCGGCCCGGACCAGGGAGGACTTGCCACAGCCGGACGGGCCTATGACGAGCAGGCAGCCGTCGGCGGCGGGTGAGCGGACCGCGCGGGCGAGGTTGGCGGTCTCGGCGGTGCGGCCGAAGAACACGCTGCGCAGGCCGGCGTCGAACGCGCGCAGGCCCGGGTAGGGCGATTGGCGCTGTGACCAGCCCGTGGTCAATTGATCGGTGCGGCGGACGGCCTCGATCAGACGGGCGCGGGCAAGCGGTTGATCGGTGGTCAGATCAGCGAACTGCACCGGGAAGCGGAGCAACGGGTGTTCGGCGCCCGGCTCGGTGAGCACGGGGACGACGACGCTGCCGAGCCAGCGGGCGAACAGGGCCTCGGTACTGCACCAGACCGAACGCGCGTAGGCGGCGGTGATGAGGCAGACGACGACGTCGGCCCAGCGCAGGCGGTCGCGGAGCTGGCGTTCCCAGTCCTCGCCGACGGTCAGGCCGCGGGCGGGATCCTGGTCGACGAACGCCTCGTGGCCATCGGCGGTGAGCCATGAGGCCACTTCGAGGGCGCGGGCGAGGTTCTGACTCGCATAGCTGATGAACACCCGTGCCATGAGTTGAAGATCGTACGCCCACAAACCATCTCGGCGCTTGCCCGAGCGCCGCCCGATCGTGTGACCGAACGCCTACCCTGGGCGTCGTTCTCGGGCGAAGGAGGCGACCATCAAAACGGTCATCCGCTGGGGCTTGAACCACGGCGTGCCGAGGGTGGCGTTGCGCCTCGCCGCACGCAAGGGCGACCTCCAGGGCCGCATCACCGTCGAAGCGAGCAACGGCAACGATCTGACGGCGTTGTTCGACGAGATCCGGTCGTACGGCGCGATGGCGCCCACCGGCATCGGGTTCGTCACCACCCGCCACGCCGCCGTGCGCGAGGTGCTCGGCAGCGACGCCTTCCAGGCCACCAGGCCGCGTTACGGCGGCGGGGTGCTCGGCAAGGTCGCGGACTGGGCGGCCACGGACGTGCTGCACCCCGTGCAGCCGCCGTCGTTGCTGGTCACCGAGCCGCCCGCGCACACCCGCTACCGCAAGCTGGTCACGCGCGTGTTCACCGTGCGCGCGGTCGAGCAGTTGCGGCACCGCACGCAGGAGATCGCCGACCAGCTGCTCGACAGCCTCGACCCGAGCGACCCGGTGGACCTGATCGAGACCTACTGCGGCCTGCTGCCGGTGACGGTGATCAGCGAGATCCTCGGGGTGCCGCAGGAGGACCGCGCGAAGGTGCTCGCGTTCGGCGCGGCCGCGGCGCCGAGCCTCGACCTCGGGTTGTCGTGGCGGGTGTTCCGCACGGTGGAGACGACGCTGGCCGCGTTCGACGCCTGGCTCAGCGGGCACATCGACGCCCTGCGCGCCCAGCCCGGCACCAACCTGCTCAGCCAGCTGGTCACCGCCAGCGACGACGGCGTCGGGCTCACCGAGCGGGAGCTCAAGTCCACGGCCGGCCTGGTGCTGGCGGCCGGGTTCGAGACGACGGTCAACCTGCTGGGCAACGGCATCTCGCTGCTGGCCCGGCATCCCGAGCAGCTGGAGGTGCTGCGCGCGCGGCCGGAGCTGTGGGCGAACGCCGTCGACGAGGTGCTGCGCCACGACCCGCCGGTGCTGCTGACCGGCCGGATGTGCGTGAAGGACACGGACGGCCTCGGCGTGCCGGTGCGGCGCGGGCAGCTCGTCGCGACCGTGCTGGCCGGGGCGAACCGCGACCCGGAGGTGTTCGCCGATCCGCACACCTTCGACGTGACCCGGGACAACGCGCGTGACCACGTGTCGTTCGGGGCGGGGCGGCACTACTGCCTCGGGGCGGCGCTGGCGCGGATGGAGGGCGAGATCGGGTTGCGGGCGATGTTCCGGCGGTTCCCGGGGTTGCGGCTGGAGCAGGGGGCCGGGCGGCGGCCGACGAGGATCCTGCGGGGGTTCGAGCGGTTGCCGGTCAGCCTGAACTGAACACATGACCGCTTTCGGATTCGCGCCGTTCGGTTCGGCACCGGCTCTGCACGGACGACTTCCGCTTGCGTTTCGAGTGGGAACAAACTACCAGCGCCGCGTGGCACAGCAGAGCCAGCGTCGGAGACGCAGATCCAACGGGCCTTCTGCGAGGCTGGTGGTCACATCGGTAGGAGCGTCACAACCAGTGGAGTCAACGGGCACTCGACTGAGATCAGTCTTCACTGAAGATATCAAGATTGCGTTGGACGACTCGAGTGCGAGGTGCACCGCAAGAATCAGACTCGAGGTCCTTAAGCTGTGCGGGTGACGCTCCCAACCCTCCAGGTCCAGAACTACGGCGAGGTGTTCACCCGGGATTGGGTGGCCGAGGCACTGCTCAGCCTGACCGGGTACACCGATGACAAGGACCTAGGCGCGCTTCGGCTGGTGGAGCCCTCGTGTGGCTCAGGAGCGTTCCTCGGGGTGGCAGTGAAGCGCCTCATTTCCAGTGCGAAGGTGCACGGTCGCGCCCTGGCGTCTCTCGGCGGTGCGATCCGCGCGTACGACCTGCAGGCTGACCAAGTGAAGATCGCTCGCACGCTCTGCAGCGATCTCCTGAGGGAGGCCGGAGCCGATCTGGACACCAGCAAGGCGTTGGCGGACGAATGGGTCACCAATGCCGACTTCCTGTTGATCTACCTCAGAGACTTCAAAGCCGATGTCGTGATCGGGAATCCGCCGTACGTCCGCTACGACGATCTGACAGAGCTGCAGGCCAGCATGTACCGCCGCAAGTGGCCTACCATGCGAGGTCGAGGCGATATCTACGTGGGCTTCTTCGAACGAGCCCTGCGCATGCTGACACCTGGCGGGAAAGTGGGCTTCATCTGTGCCGACCGCTGGATGCGAAACCAGTATGGAGCCGATCTGCGGAAGCTTGTGACCAGCGAGTACTCCGTCGACCACGTGTGGACGTTGCACGACGTGTACGCGTTCGAACTCGAAGTCTCGGCGTACCCAGCGATCACCGTGCTGAGCAATCGTCCACAGGGTCCGGTCTCGGTAGCTGAAATGACCTTCGAGTACCGAGGCACTCACGCGTGGGAAGAACTGGTGAACGCGGTTCTGGACGAAAACTTCACAGAGTTCGTCCGCCACGACGTGACAGCGCACCGGCTACCGCAATGGTTCCAGGGCGACGGGATGTGGCCGATCGGCAGCCCGGCTCGGCTCGCACTGATCAAACACCTCAACGACAACTTCCATCACCTGCACGACGAGAACACCGGAACAAAGGTTGCCATCGGAATCGCAACGGGCGCGGACAAGGTGTACATCACCCAGGACGCGACATGCGTGGAGCAGGACAGACTGCTTCCACTGGCCATGCGGAGCGACCTCGCCTCCGGAAAATTCCAGTGGCAGGGGAACTACCTAGTCAATCCGTGGAACGAGGACGGCACGCTGGTCGCCCTTGACGACTACCCGAGGTTGCGGCAGTACCTGTCCGCCCACGCGGTGCTACGCGACCGATTCGTGGCGAAGAAGTCACCGGACTCCTGGTACCGCACGATCGACAAGGTGCAGGCCGCGCTCACAGACAAGAAGAAGCTGCTGCTGCAGGACATGAAGAGCACGATTCAACCTGTCCTTGAAGAAGGCGGCCACTACCCGCATCACAATCTTTACTACGTCACCTCTGACACCTGGGACATGGAGGTCCTCGGCGGCATCCTGCTGTCGCGAATCGCGCAAGCCTTCATCGAGGCTTACGCAGTGCGGATGCGCGGCGACACCCTGAGGTTCCAGGCGCAGTACCTCAAGCTCATCCGAGTACCTGCACAAGATGAGATCGACGCGAATACCCAGGAAGCACTGCGGGAGGCGTTCCGGGCTCGCGATGTGCAAGCCGCGACGAACGCGGCAGCGATCGCTTACAAAATTGATTTGAAGGATTACGAGCTGATGCCGGCCACAGAGGAAAAATCACGAGAGCTGAGCTCCATCCAGAAGGATTTTAACACGGCGATCATCGCCTTCTGGGAGGGACGTACACTCCAGACTCAGAAGCAGCTGGCAGGCGAAACCACCGATGTCGGCACCAGAGCCGCTGTAACCGCCGGCAAGCACCTCGATGCTGTGGGCGAGCTGATTGCACAGCAGTTCGCTCCGCTGGCCCTCTTGACCCCCGAAGTCAAGGTTCACGGGCAGGCTACGCTGCCCGGCTACTACCGACGTTCCAAGAACTGGGACATCGTGGTGACCTATCGAGACATCCTGGTGGCGGCCATCGAGTGCAAATCCCAGGTCGGCTCGGTGGGCAACAACTTCAACAACCGGGCCGAAGAGGCGATCGGCAGCGCCACCGATCTGAGGCGTGCCTTCGCACACCTGAAGCCGAACACAAGGGTTGCCCCGTGGCTCGGTTACATGTTCGTCTTCGAGCGGACGAAGGCGACGTTGCGGCCGGTTCGAGATAAGGCAGCGGCGCTCTTCGGCGCCGATCCCGACTTCGCGGACTCCTCCTACGCGGCTCGGTACCAGTTGCTGTGTCAACGCCTTGTCCAAGACGGCGTCTATGACGCTGCCTGTTTCGTCAGCACGTCGAAGGACAAGGGCATCTCCGATGAACCGGTACCCGAACTGTCCACCGAGAGCTTCATAAAGGCAATCGCCGACCGAGTGTCGTTGATCGAGAAAATCATCGAGGAAGATCGGCGGAAGAAGTGATACAACGCTGGTATCAGGCTCGCACACCGTCGAGCGTGACGGTGTGCGAGATCAGTCCAAGTCCTGGGCGAGAAGCCCGTACGCGTTCAAGGCCGCAGTTGTCGCCGCCCGCACATCTCTCGCGATGAAGGCGTCCCTCAGGGCCTGTCTTGTGTCGGCGCCCAGGTCGACATAACGAGGCACCCGAATCCTCCTCAAGTATTGCGCCTGGAACCGCAAGGTATTGCCTCGCATGCGCACCGAGTAGGCCTCGATGAACGCCTGTGCCACCCGTGAGAGCAACAGTCCGCCGAGCACGTGCAGATCCCAATTCGTCGAGACGACGTAGTAGAGGTTGTGGTGCGGGTAGCAGCCCTCGTCCTCGAACACGGGGCTGAGCGAGGTCTGCATGTCCTGGATCAGGAGCTTTTCCCTCGACAGCAGCTCGTGGCTGACCTTGTCGATGGTCCGGTACCAGCTCCGCGGATTGGCCATGGCGGTGTGCCGTTCAGCCAAGCGCGTTCGGTGTTCGAACAAGTAGGCCCTCAGCCCTGGGTAGTCCGCGAGGTCAACCAGCTCACCGCTGCGCTTCCACGGGTTGATCAACCACCGCCCACCCCAGTTGAAGCCGCCGGATCGTGTGTCCGACGCGACGGCGAGCTTGAGTAGACGATCGCTCTCGATGTGGTCAAGTCGTGGATCATCGTGCTCAAGTACGTAGACCTTGTCCGCACCAGTCGTAACACCGATACCGACCCGTGTGCCGTTAGCGGGGTCATGCAGTGACTCGAAGTTGTCGTTCAGCCGCTTGATGAGCGCTATCCGAGCTGGGCTGCCAGTCGGCCACATCTCTTCACCCGAAAACCACTGCGGAAGACGGAACGCGCTGTAGCCAACACCTTCCGCAGCTACATCGGAACTGTTGAGCGTCCACGCCGCGAGAGCTCGCGCGGCTCCATCATCGAAGCTGCGACTTGTCTCGGCCACGACGACCTCTCCTTGTTCCCGACGACTCATGACCGTGATGGCGGGGTAGGAAGAGACCTGAGCTTCGAAAGCGTCTACGTCATGCATGGTCCACACGGCCTCAACGCTGTGGTCGCGAGCAACGAGCTGTCTAAGCGCTGAGCCGTACTGATTGCGCATCCACCGATCGGCACAGATGAAGGCGAGCCGGCCACCAAGCTTCAACGATCGCAACGCACGTTCGTAGAACCCCACGTACATGTCGGCCCTACCAGACATCGTTGGCCACCGCGCGCGGTACTCAGCTCGAACCTTGTCATCGATGCTGTCGAAGCGGATGTACGGTGGGTTGCCGATGACGAAGTCGGCTTCAGGTTCGCAACCCTGATCAATCAGGTTCGCACCGGCTGTGGCCGACAGCAGGTAGTCGCGCTGACGAATCCATTGGTGTGCGAGTTCCGTCGCGATCGCCGCCGGCACCCCACTGCTCCGGAGCATCTTCGTCACCAGTTGCCGACATCGTTCGACGTGCTGCGGCTGCACGTCGAAGGCTTGCAACGCCGTCAACGCCTGCCCATCGAGCGCACCTCTGCGGGACGCCGAGCTTGCTATCAGCCGCTCGACCGCAGGGACGACGAACGCCCCCGAACCGCACGCCGGCTCGACCAATCGCAATGCGGCCAGATCACGATCAACGGTGTAACCGATGAGATCAAGCATCACCTCGACGACCCATCGACGGGTGAACACTTCGCCGTGCTTGACAGAAATCCTGGCTCGCCGACCTGGCAACAGGGCTCGCGCGACTGCCAAGCGGCTGACCTTCGCCGCTGCGCTCGCAACCGGGATCAGCACACGCATGTTGTTCTCCTCACGGCACAGAGTGAACGGGCGAACGACTGCTCAACGCATCGTGTCGTCCATCCATGGCAGCAGCAGCCACCGACAATTCCCTGGCCCCTACCCGCTCCGAACGGCAATCTCCGCCGCGAAGTTTCAGAGGTTCACCCGATCGGGACACGGGCATGCGCGCACGCGCGTAGTGTCGTTCGAAGTCGATCACGTTAGGCACCTGGGGGAACCGTGACGCCAGAACAACAGAAGGACATCGACAATGCCCTGCTCGCCTACTGGACGAGTCGCGACGAGGCTCGCATCGTCCAGGAGCGCAAAGGCAAGTCGGATCAGGGTGCACGCGCGGGTGCAACGGCCGGCGGTCACCTGGACCGTGTCGCCCAACTCTTCGCCAACGTCTGCATTGCTGCGGGGGTACCGAAGGAGAAGGTGTACTACAAGGCGCCGAAGGACGACCCCAACAGGAAGTCGCACGCCAAAATGCTGACCATGCCCGGCTACTTCCGCCCGACCAAGTCATGGGATCTCGTGGTGTATCACGAGAAGACGCCGATCGTGGTACTCGAACTCAAGAGCCAGAACGGTCCGTCATACGGGAACAACGCGAACAACCGTGTCGAGGAGGCGCTGGGCAGCGCCGTCGATCTCGCCGCAGCGCACAGGGCGGGTCTGCTCAGCGTTCGACCGTGGACCGGATATGTGTTCGTCGTCGAAGATGACGAAAGATCGCGATATGGAAACCGCGGCCTGGGAAACGTTGGTCCTGCAGGCGTTGATCCGGTCTTCACCACATGGTCGTACATCGGCCGGCTGAGCCTGGTGTGCAAGCGTCTGGTCGCGGAGCAGCACTACCACGCCGCGTGGACGGTAGCGACCAGCCGGCCCAGCTGTCCTGCGGGGATCGACGCCGATGTGGAATCTCGGAAGAAAAGCTGCCCTCAGTACACGATTGACAAGAAGAATCCACCCGCCACGCACAAGGAACACGAGTTCGGCTGGAACGAGCCCGACCCCGAAGGGCTTGGGTACGTTCAGTTCGTCACCGCTATGACTGCGGCAATCGGCGAGTACTACCCCGTCGTGCCGGCTACCGGTCTGCCTGACATCAGTACATAGGCGGCGGTGGTGCGGCGTTACGAGACCAGTGACAGGCCGGGGCGCAGGCCGACCGGAACCTCGGGAGCGGCCGTCGGGACCACGACCTCGTCGCCGCCGATCTCGCGGGTGATCCACGCGCCGGACTCGACCATGACCTTCAACGTGCGCACGTCCAGGGCCTGGATGCGGCCCAGGTACCACTCGTCGGTGGCGAGCGGGCCCATGCGGTCGCCCATGCGGGCCTTGATGTCCTTGACGCGCTGGAACATCTCGGCGACGAGTGCCTCGCGGTCGAAGGGGCCGGTCAGGCCGTCGCGGATGCGGTCCTCGATGCCGCGGGGCATGCCGTCGGGGTCGGGCATGAGCATCGTGGTCCAGGCGCGGGACTTCTCGCGGTACTGGAGTTGCTGCATGGTGCCCTCGTGCTGGGCGAAGTCGGCGGCGCGGAAGCCGCGGCCCTTCCACCGTTGCAAGAGGGTCACGGCGAGCGACTGGGCGCTCTTCAGGCCCGTGTTGAGGCCGCGGCCGGGCCAGAAGTGCAGGGAGTTTGCGGCGTCGCCGAGCAGGAAGCCGTAGGTGGACGGGGCGAGCTGGGCGGTGAACTTCGACATCTGCTGCATGCCGAGGGTGAACGACGTGATGCCCACGACGTCGGCCGCGCCGGCGCCGAAGAAGCGCAGGCCGTCGAGGATTCGGGGCCACAGGTAGGAAAGCTTGTCCACGGACGGCTTGAACACCGAGCGGTGCCGGTCGCACACGAAACGGCCGCCCTCAGGGCGCATGGTGCAGCCGAACCTGCCGATGCACGCGATGGGTCCGTTGGCGCCCAGCGCCACGATCTCGGAGGCCTCCTCCGCGGTGAGGCGCATGTTGATGAAGCCGCCGCCCATCGAGTTGAACAGGAAGCGGTTCTGCGCCACGGTCAACGGCACGGTGTGCTCGTCGAGCACCTTCGACGACACGACCCGGATGCCCAGCACGCGCTCGTCCAGCGGCGAACCGTCCACACTGAACAGTTCCCGCGACGGCGTGCCGAAGTGCGGCTTCAGCGACTCGCGGGTCGCGGAACGGGCGCCGTCGGCGATGGCGAGGACGTGCAGGCCGTCCCAGCGCGACGGAACGGTGTAGGCCTGCGGCAGCAGCTCGATGCCGAGGTCGCCGGCGAGGTCCAGCAGGGCGTCCTCGATCCAGCGGATCTTGATGTTGCGCGGGCGCCCCTTCTCGGCGGGCGAGTCGGGGCCGAGCGGCCACATCTCGGAGAAGCGGCCGTCGGCGAACAGGCGCTGCCGCACCTCGGCGGGCAGGGCGGCCCACACGTTGCTCTGCAGCGTCACCACCTGCTCGCGGCGGTTGTTGCCGTCCGCGGCGTCCTTCCACACGACGCGGTCGGCGTGGCGCTTCCAGCGGCGGTCGAACACGCGCACCGACACCTGGTCGCCCAGCAGCGCCCTCACCGAGCACGCGAACGCCAGACCGACCGGCCCGCCGCCGGCCACGTCGACCCGCATCGGGGCGTTGCGCCACGGCAGGCGCACGAGCTGTGCGCCCTGACGCGGCAGCATCACCGTCGGGCCGGCCTGACCCAGCAGCACCGTCTTCTCGTCGTCGCGTGCCATCGAACCGCTCCCCCTGCTCACCTGGTGACGGCGATGACACGTGGTGAGGCGGGGAACGGTTCAACGACTTTCGAGGAACTTCCGCCACGCGTCCGGAGCGAAGGTCAGAACGGCGCCCTCGGGGTGCTTCGAGTCGCGCACGTGGGCGGCACCGGCCAGCGCGATCTCGACGCAGTTGCTGTCCTCCGTGCCGCCGCTGTAGCTGCTCTTACGCCAAGTCCGTTCCTGGATCATCGAGGTCCTCTCGCGGTGAGCCGACGTACTCCGCCAGCATGCTCCGCGATTGTTCCTCATCCAAGGCGACCTCAGCCAAACGGTCGAACAGCAGCCGGGTGCGGGCGATGACGGCCGGATCCTGGACGAACACCTTCGCCAGGTCGGTGTCGCTGAACGCCACCGGCATCGCCTTGTCGAACTCCCACAGCACGCAGTCGGACCACGCGATGGGCACCCCTGCGGGCACGATCCTGATCATGCGCGCAGCGAACAGCAGCTGGAGGTACTGCTCCTCCATGACCCGGCAGTCACCGACCGGCTCCTGCAGCGCGCGCTCATGGATGTAGAACAAGCAAGTCGGCCGATCGTGTCGCCGGAGGACCGCCTGCCGGTCGATGCGGAACTGGACCAGCGTCGGGATTCGCTCCTCCGGCACGAAGCCGGTCAGCCGGTAGATGCCCTCGGCGTACTCCGGGGTCTGCAACAAGCCCGGTACGGCCCGCATGTCGTAGCTCATGATCGACAGCGCGGTCGTCTCCGCCAGAGCAAGCGTGCGCATGTTGTCGGAGACCTGCACGATGTACTCGTCGAAGGCGTTGCGGTAACGGCGTTTGAACTCGTCGAAGTAGCCGATGTCCTTGCCGCACATCGACAGGTACTGCACCAGGTCGATCTCGCTGGCGCGGTACTTGCCGTGTTCGATGGTGGAGACCTTGCTGGGGTCCCAGCCGAGCCGGACCGCCAGTGCGGCGCCGCTCAGGTTGGTGGAGGTCTCCCGCAGCCTGCGCAGTTCGTCGCCCAGGTCCCTGCTGTACGCGGTCGATGGTGTGGTCGTGGCCATGGTCCGACGCTAGGGGTTGCTCTTCGAGCACGTACCAGCTCATTCGGGTGAAAATGATCCGTCCGGCCCAAGCCAGGCGATCATCAGGAAACTGCCAGGAATCTGGCAGCCGGTCCACAGCTTGGTCGGACACGATCTGCGGCCATGACTCGACGTCGCAGATCCTTGGTGATCAACGGACTGCTGGTGGTGCTGCTGCTCGGTGCGGGCGTGGCGGGCTATCTGGTGTTCTTCGGTTCCTCCGGCAGTGCGCAGACGACGGCGGCGCGCACGGCGCAGGCGGCGAACCGGGACGTCAGCGAGGTCGTGACGGCGGCGGGGACGGTGCAGAGCTCGTTCAGCGCCGAGGCGTCGTTCGGCACCAGCGGCACGGTCACCGAGGTGGACGTGAAGGTCGGCGATGTCGTCGCCAAGGGGCAGCAGCTCGCGAAGCTCGACTCGACCGCCGCTCAGCTGCAGGTCGACGTCGCCCAGAACAACCTCGACACGGCGTACGCCAAGGGCACCGGCACGACCGCGCTGTGGCTGGCCTACCAGCAGGCGGAACTGGCGCTGCGGCAGGCGAAGGACGCACTGGCCGCCACCACGCTGACCGCGCCGGGCGACGGGACGGTCACGTCGGTCACCGGGTCCGTCGGGCAGAAGGTCGGGACGGGTGCGACGGGCGGGTTCGTCGTGGTCACCGACCTGAAGAACCTCGTGGTCACCGCGAACGTCTCCGAGACCGACGTCAGCAAGCTCAAGAACGACCAGACGGCCACCGTGACGGTCAACGCGATGGCGGCCACTCCCATCCGGGCCAAGGTCACCCAGGTCGCCCTCACCCCCACGACCGCCAACAACGTCGTGCAGTACGGCGTCACGCTCGCGTTGAGCGAACCACCGGCCGGACTGCGGCCCGGCCAGTCGGCCGGCGTCGAGGTGACCGTCGCCCAGGCGAGCAACGTGCTCGCGGTGCCGGCGGCGGCCGTTCAGACGGTCAACGGGGCGAGCTCCGTGCAGACGATCGCGAACGGCGCGGAAACCCGTCAAACGGTCGAGATCGGGGTGCGCGGTGACCAGTACGTGGAGATCAGGTCGGGTCTGACGGCGGGCCAGGAGGTCGTGCTGCCGCCGGTCACCACGTCGACCGGCACGAACAACCGGCAGCAACAGCAGGGCAGGCAGATCCCCGGCGGCACCGGCGGGCGCAACGGCGGCGGGTTCACCGGGACCGGCCGGTGAGCGCGGTGAGCACGACGAGCGGGACGACCGCGGCGAGCCCGGTGATCGAGGTCAGGGACCTCCGCAAGACCTACGGCTCCGGCGACACGGCGGTGCACGCGTTGCGCGGCCTGGACCTGAGCGTCGGCAGGGGCGAGTACATCGCGATCATGGGCGCGTCCGGGTCGGGCAAGTCGACGTTGCTGAACATCCTGGGCTGCCTGGACGTCGCGACCTCCGGCACGTACCTGCTGGACGGCATCGACACCGGCGACTTCGACGAGGAGCAGCTGTCGTTGCTGCGCAACCGGAAGATCGGGTTCGTCTTCCAGTCCTTCAACCTGGTGCCGCGCACGACGGCACTCGCCAACGTCGAGCTCCCGCTGGTGTACGCGGGAGTTCGGCGTGCCCAGCGCCGCGAGCGCGCGATGGCGGCGCTGGAGCTCGTCGGGCTGCGGGACCGGACGCACCACCGGCCCACCGAGCTGTCCGGCGGCCAGCAGCAACGCGTCGCCATCGCCCGCGCGCTCGTGACGTCACCCGCGATCGTGCTCGCCGACGAGCCGACCGGGAACCTCGACACCGAGTCGAGCCGGGAGGTGCTCGCGATCCTCGACCGGTTGAACGCGAGCGGCCGCACGGTCGTCCTGATCACGCACGAGGACGACGTCGCGGCGCACGCGATGCGCACGGTGCGCGTGGTGGACGGACGGGTTGCGGGGGTGCTGGTGTGAGGGTCGTCGAGATCGCGGCGTTCGCGGTGCGGGGCCTGACGGCGAACAAGATGCGCTCGGGGCTCACGACGCTGGGCATCCTGATCGGTGTCGCGTCGGTGATCCTGTTGATCGCGGTCGGCAACGGCGCGTCGAGCGCGGTGCAGCAGAGCATCGCCGGGCTGGGCACCAACATCCTCACGATCAGCCCGCAGCGCGCGCAGCCCGGTGGCTCCGCGAAGCCGTTGACGACGGCCGACGCGGCGGCGCTGGTCGGGCCGGACTCCCCCGACGTGCGGTACGCGTCGCCGGTGGTGTCCGCGCAGGCCACCGCCGGGTACGGCGGGACGAGCTACCAGATCAGCCAGTTCATCGGCACCGACCCGCGTTACTTCGACACGACGAACAGCGGTGTGGCGCAGGGGAACCTGTTCTCCGACATCGACGTGCAGCAGGCGCGCAAGGTCGTGGTGATCGGGGCGACGGTGGCGGCGCAGCTGTTCGGCGGCGTGGACGCGGTCGGGAAGCCGGTGCTCGTCAACAACATCCCGTTCACCGTCGTGGGAGTGCTGGCGGCCAAGGGGTCCAGCGGGTTGCAGGACGCCGACGACATGGCCGTGGCGCCGTTGACGACGACGCAGAACGCGTTGACCGGCTACGGCAACCTGAACCAGATCGTCGTGCAGGCGCGGTCGGCCGACGCGTTGCCGGACGCGCAGGCCCAGGTGACCACGATCCTGAACGGGCGGCACAGGATCGCCCAAACGGCCGACTACCGGATCTTGAGCCAGGACCAGCTGCTGACCGCGCGGACGGCGACGACGGAGACGTTCACGGTGCTGCTGGCGTCGGTGGCGGCGATCTCGTTGCTGGTGGGCGGGATCGGCGTCACGAACATCATGCTGGTCACCGTCACCGAGCGGATCAGGGAGATCGGCATCCGCAAGGCCGTGGGGGCGCCCCGGTCGTCGATCCTCGGGCAGTTCCTGATCGAGGCGACGCTGCTGAGCCTGTTCGGCGGGGCGCTCGGCGTCGTGGTCGGGGTGATCGGCACGCGGTTCACGATCGCGGGCATCCAGCCGGTGCTGGTGCCGTCGTCGGTGCTGCTGGCGTTCGGGGTGTCGGCGTTGATCGGCCTGTTCTTCGGCAGCTACCCCGCCTCGCGCGCGGCGAAGCTCCGTCCCATCGAAGCACTGCGTCACGAGTAGGAGAACGTTGTGAGCAACCCACTGGACCAGCCGCTCGAGTCCGGCGACATCACCGCCGAGCTGCGCGAGCGCAAGGGCGGCCTCGGCAGGACGACGGTGGTCCTCGGGGCCGCGGTGCTCGCCGTCGTCGCGTTCGTGGGCGGGGTGTTCGTGCAGAAGTCGTTCGGTGCCGGCCAGCCGCCGTCGCGGCAGAACGCGGCCCGGCAGTTCAACGGGACACCGCCGTCGGGTGCGCAGCAACGGCCCAACGGCGGGTTCCAGGGCCGTGGCGGCACAACCGGGACCATCGAGCGGATCGAGGGCACCACGGTCTACGTGAAGACCCCCAACGGCCAGGAGGTGAAGGTGTCCACTTCGGACACGACCAAGGTGCAGCTGACCACCGAGGGCAAGCTGACCGACCTCAAGGCCGGCGAGCAGGTCGTGGTGCAGGGCCAGCCGGGTCAGGACGGCACGGTGACCGCGCAGACGCTCACGCAGCGCCCGTCGAACGGCTGATGCAGGATCACCACGTGGAACGCGGCCGGCTCCTGATCGTCGAGGACGAACCCAGCATCCGCGAGCTGCTGTGCGCCAGCCTGCGGTTCGCGGGGTTCACCGTGTCCAGCGCGGCGACCGGCGGCGAGGCGCTGACGGCGGCCACCCGCGACCGGCCTGACCTGGTGCTGCTGGACGTGATGCTGCCCGACCGCGACGGGTTCGAGGTGGTGCGGCGGTTGCGGGCGGCCGGGGTGCGGGTGCCGGTGCTGTACCTGACGGCTCGGGACTCCGCGGACGACCGGATCACCGGCCTCACCATCGGCGGCGACGGGTACATCACCAAGCCGTTCAGCCTGGAGGAGGTCGTCGCGCGGGTCACGGCGGTGCTGCGGCGCACCCGGCCCGGCATCGAGTCGGAGCAGCTGAGCTGCGGCGACCTGACCCTGGACGTGGAGTCGCACACCGTGCGGCGCGGTGAGCGGATGGTGGAGCTGTCGCCGACGGAGTTCCGGTTGCTGCACTACCTGCTGCGCAACACCGGGCGGGTGGTGTCGAAGGCGCAGATCCTCGACCAGGTGTGGAGCCAGGACTTCGAGGGTGACACCGGCGTGGTCGAGTCGTACATCTCGTACCTGCGGCGCAAGGTCGACGCCGACGGGCCGCGGCTGATCCACACCGTGCGCGGCATCGGGTACATGATCCGCCCATGACCCTGCGGCTGCGGTTGGTGATCGTGCTCGTCGCCCTGGTGGCGGCGGGGCTGTTCGGCACGTGGCTGGTCGGGTCGAAGGTCATGGAGGACTACCTGCTCGGCCAGCTCGACGCACGGCTGGACCGGGCGGTGTCGGCGCCGCGGCCGTTCCCGCTGCGGGACACGATGGTGCTGCGGGACGCGTCGGGGGTGCTGGCCGGAACCGCGCTTCCCGACCTGCCCGCCTACGGCACGCTGACGCCCGGCGAGCACGTCTCCGTCGGCTCGCACCGGGTCGTGATGCGGCGGATCGGGGACGCCGAGTTCGTCGTCGCGGCCGACCGGTCCGATGTGGACCGTGCGGTGGACGACCTGCGGGTGGCGTTCCTGCTGATCAGCCTCGGGGCGCTGGCGCTCGTCGGGATGGCCGGCTACGTGCTGGTGCGGTCGTCGACGCGGGCGCTGGAGGAGGTCGAGCGGGTCGCCGGCGAGATCGCCGCCGGTGACCTGTCGCGGCGGGTGCCGGTGCGGCAGCCGGGGTCGGAGGTCGGGCGGCTGGCGGCGGCGCTGAACACGATGCTGGGGCAGATCGAGCAGGCGTTCGCGGTGCGGGTGAGCTCGGAGAACCGGATGCGGCAGTTCGCGGCCGACGCCTCGCACGAGCTGCGGACGCCGCTGACGTCGATCCGCGGATACGCCGAGCTGTACCGGCAGGGCGCGGCGACCGACCCGGCCGAGGTGCTGCGGCGGATCGAGGACCAGGCGGCGCGGATGGGGTTGCTGGTCGACGACCTGCTGGAGCTGGCCCGGCTGGACGCGGCGCAGCCGTTGACGCTGACGGACGTGGACCTCGTCGTGCTGGTGACGGACGCGGTGCACGAGGCACGGGTGCGGGCGCCGGAACGGACCGTGTCGCTGTCGTTGCCCGGCGGGCCGGTGCTGGTGCGGGGTGACGACGGCAAGCTGCGGCAGGTGCTGACGAACCTGCTGGACAACGCGGTGACGCACACGCCGGCCGGGTCGCCGGTCGAGGTGCGGCTGTCGGCCGACGGCGTGGAGGTGGCTGACCACGGGCCCGGGATGACCGCGGAGCAGGCCGAGCGGGTGTTCGAGCGGTTCTACCGGGCCGACTCGGCGCGCGGGCGCGACAGCGGCGGCACCGGGCTGGGGCTCGCGATCGTGGCGGCGCTGGTGGCCGCGCACGGGTGGCGGGTGGAGGTGGACACCGCGCCGGGTGAGGGTGCGGTGTTCCGGGTGGTGATCACGCACTGACGCGGCCCGCGGGTGGACCGACCGCGAACGGCCGTGATCACAGCGTCACGTGGTCGGCGTCACGACAGCGCCATTCGGACGAATTTCGCCTTTCGGGGGTAACCCCGGGTCGGTCGCCGAACGATAGCCAGGCGTCCCCGCCTGCCGAAAGTGGTGCCCATGGAGCCGGACCTCGACGGCCTGCTTGAGATCGCCGTTGACGCCCTTGACGAACACGAACGCGGTCAGGTGCTGGCCTGGCTGGCGGGTGCCGTCATCGGGCCAGGGCACACCGAACGACTGGCCCGCGGCGCACGCGATGTCGTGCTGCTGCTGCCCGACCGCCTTGTGGTCGTGCGGCCAGACCCGTTCCAGTCCTGGTCGTACCCGCGTGAGCTGGTGGTGAGCACGCTGTTCGCCGCCGACCACGCGCAGTTCGAGGTCGCCGACGAGCAGACCAGGGTCGACTGGGAGTTCTGGATCGACAAACGGCTCACCGACTCCGCGCCGTTCATCGAGGCCGTGGAGGCGTGGCTGGTGCCGGAGAAGCCGCCGGGCAAGGGCGGTCTCGCGCTGGGCGTGCTGATCATGACCCTGGTCATCGGCGGCCTCTACTTCGCGGGCGGCGCGTCCGGTCCGTCCGACGGGCCGCTGAACGCGCGGTCGACGTGCAGCGAGTTCCTGTTCGCCGGTGCCGACCAGCAGCTCGAGATCCTGACGAAGCTGTTCAAGGACGCGGGCAAGGAGGACGAGGTGAAGAACCCGGAGGTGCTGCGCGAGTCGGGGCACCGCTGCGAGGAGAACGGCACGGCGACGCTGGACTCGCTGGTCGGCAACCGCTGACCGCGCTACGGGCCGGGCGTGCGCCGAGGGAGAGTGCCGGCCACGGCAAGAACTGCGGCGGCGATGAAGCCGTTGTAGTTGTACACGCGCACGGCCTCGAACTCCTCCTGGCTGAGCAACGCCATGCCCTGCCCCGTGGGGTGGTCCCACCACAGGAACGCGAGCAGGCCCGCCGACGCGACGAGCACGACGACGTCGCGCTGCCACACGGCCACGAGCGCGGCCACGGCCACCACGGCGGCCAGCTCGTACCGGGTGGCGACCCGCATCCCGTCGAGCAGCGGCAGCAGCCAGCCCAGGTCCTGCCCGAACGGCACCGCGACCGGTTCGGCGAACCGGTCGGCCAGGCCGATGGCGACCGCGAGCACCGCGGCCGCCACCGCGACGACCCGGCTCATCCGCCCGGCCGGTGTGGCAGCTCGCCCGGCCGTGGCGCGTCCTTCGCCAAGCCCGGCAACAGGTCCCGGTACTCCTTGAACCCCGAGGCGCACTCCACGCCGAGCGTCTTCACGTACGCCGGACACGTGCCGTCGGGCTGTCGTGTGAGGTGCGAGGCCAACGCGAGCATGCCCAGTGAGTTGTCCGAACGCGGCATGTACCGGTCGCCGACCGCCGAGCCGACCATCGCGATCAGCACGACCATGCCCGCCAGCGCGGCGATCCGCAGCGACCGCGCGCCCAGCCACGGCCGCAGCTTCGGCACGTTCTCCAGCCGCTGCACACCGAAGTAGAGCGCGAAACCGCACAGCAGCAACATGCTGTAGAGCAGCTCGCTGGTGCTGCGCGGGTAGAGCTGCACGGCGTCGCGGCCGTACATCGTGGAGGCGTAGTAGAACCGGACGACCCACGCGCCGGCGAACAGGCTCGTGAGCAGGATGACGGCGGTCCGGTTGCGCCCCACGGCGATCGCGGCGGCGAGACCGACGAGCGCGATGATCGTGAACAGGCCCACCCCGCCCAGCTCGCCCGGCGGTGGCCACGGCCCCGGCAGCGCGCCGGGCATGTCGCCGCGGGTCATGGCGATGTAGGTGGGTTCGGCGTAGACGTCGAAGTAGAAGTAGCGGTCCGTCATGCCACCCGACGCGGACAGGATGTTGTACAGGTGGATGAACGACACCAGCACGAACGTCGTCGTCGTGACCGCGATGAGCGTGAGGCCACGCCATAGGCCCGTGCGCCACGGGAACACCACAAGGGCCGCAACGACAACACCCGGTGCCGACCACACGAACCAGCCCGAGTAGATCAGGAACACCACACCGAGCACGGCACCGATCCCGATGCCGCGCACCACGATGTCGCGGTAGGTGAGCCGGTCCGCCCTGCGCAGGCGTTGCAACAGGAACAGCACCACCGGCACCAGCACGACGAGCATCAGGTTCGCGTAGACCTTGTACGGCTCGATGAGCACCATGCTCGGCACCACGCCCAGCACCAGCGCCCACATCGGCCGCAGCACCAGCCGCCACGCCAGGTACGCGACCGGGCCGAACAGCGCCGTGCCGAGGATCTGCACGACCTTCAACGAATGTTCCGGCGTGCTGCCCACCAGCTCGCTGTACCAGGCCATGGCGTGGATGAAGCCCGGCGGATAGCTCCACGGCATCTCGCCGGTCTTGACGAGCGCACGGGCCCAGTCGATCACGACCCCCGCGTCGCCGTAGATCGCGTACAGCCCGTACGTGGTGCCGCGCAACGCCACCACCACCGCACCCGCCAGCAACGCGCTGAACAACCCCGCCGCCGCGGCGGCCGCAAGCCGTTCGACGACGTGCGCGTACCGCACCCGTGCCGCGACGACGACCGCGACCAGCACGGCCAGCGCGACCAACGCGAACCGCAGCTGCAGGCCCGCCAGTCCGCTGACCTGGCCCACCCGGTCCAGCGGGTCGACCTCGACCCCGCGCGCCCACACCACCAGCACCGCCGCAGCACCGACCGAGGTGACCACCTCGCCCGCGATGAGCGGCCATCTTCGCCTTCTCCGCGGCCGGACCGGGTCGGCGACGACCAGGTCGGGCAGCGTCAGTTCAACGGTCAACATCCCCAGGTCACTTCCTCGCCTGAGCGCTCCCCAGCGCTGTTCCAGCAGGAAGAGGACGGGCTTTCCCCCGTGAACGCACCGCGCCGCCACGCGGGAGGTCCCAGACTCCCAGGGCGCGATCAGTGGTGCCACATTCCCCCACGGTCGAGGGTAGCGGTGCCGCGCCGCACAGGTGCACGCGGGCTCACACCTCAAATAGATGATGATGGTAATCTAAACGAGCCCGCCCCCTCGACCCGAACGGACAACCCCGTGGAACTCAGCACCGCCGTAGCCGTCGTGACCGGCGCGAACCGCGGCTTCGGCCGCGCGCTCGCCGCCCAACTGCTCGAACGCGGCGCCAAGGTGTACGCGACCGCCCGCCGCCCGGAAAACGTCGACCTGCCCGGCGCCGAACCCCTCTACCTCGACGTCACCAAGCCGGACTCGATCGCCGCGGCGGCCGCTGCCGCCTCCGACGCCACGCTGCTCGTGAACAACGCCGGCATCTCGACGCACACCCACCTCACCGACGGCGACCTCGACGCCATCCGCCTGGAGATGGACACGCACTACTACGGCCCGCTCGCCACCACCCGCGCGTTCGCCCCGGTCATCGCGGCGAACGGTGGTGGCGGAATCCTGAACGTGCTCTCGGTGCTGTCCTGGGCGCACCTGCCCGGCTACGGCGCCTACGCCGCGGCCAAGGCGGCGGCCTGGGCGTTGACCAACGCCACCCGCGGCGACCTCGCGGACAAGGGCATCCAGGTCAGCGGCCTGCACGTGGCGTACATGGACACCGACATGGCGTCCTACGTGCCGCAGGAGAACAAGACCTCGCCCGCGGAGGTCGCCAGGATCGCGCTGGACGGCTTCGCGGCGGGCCTGCCGGAGATCATCGCCGACGACTTCACCCGGTCGGTGAAAGCCGGCCTGGCCGCCTAGCCGTTCCGCCGGGCCGTGAGCGCCGCCGCGACGGTGCCGAGCACCTCGTCGGACAACGGCGTGCCGTTCGTGGCGCGCGCCAACGAGATCGCACCGACCAAAGTGGACAGTTCGAGCACGGCCCGGCCGCGGTCGCCGTCGAGACCGGTCAGGAACCGCAGCATGTCCTCGACCCCCCGGGAGTACGCCTCGCGGATGGGCGCGTCCTGCGGCGAGTGCGCCACCTCGGTTGCCAGGGCGGCGTTCGCGCACCCCTCCCCCGCCGCGTCGCGGTGCTCGGGCGACAGGTACTGCCGGACGAACCGCTCGCGGCCGTCCTCCTCGTCGGCGAAGTGGGCCTGCCGCGCCGCCACCGACTCGAAGGCCTCGGTGGCGGCGATCGCGAGCAGCTCGTCTTTGGAGGCGAAGTGCCGGTAGAACCCGCCGTGGCTCAGGCCGGCGGCCGCCATGACGTCCTGCACGCTGATCGCGCTGCCGCGTTCGCGCAGGAGCCTGGCGGTGGCCCGCACGATCTCCTCGCGGTGCCGGGCGGCGTCAGCCCGTGAAGCTCGTCCCACACCGCCACGATACCCCGCAAAGATGACGGCCGACCGCTATCGAGCTCGTCCTGAGGTCAGGGCCGCAGAGTCCGCACCGCCGCCAACCGGTTCTTGACGTTGTCGGTGAGCCGCTTCAACCCGAGCAACTCCAGCACGGCACGCTGCAGCGCCTCCTCGCCGAGGTGCTGCTCTCGTGCGGCGACGTGGTCGAACAGCGCCGCCAGCTCGGCCGGGGGCACTTCGTCGAGAGATCGCGGCCCCAGCTGACGGGTGCGCACCTCCGGTTGGCCTGGCAGCCGGTACGTCCGCGGTTTGACACCGCTTTCACCAAGCGGGTTGTCCTCGATCAACTCTCCCGTGCGCACCGCGTACGAGATCGCCTTGTTCAGCTCGGCCGCGACCGTTTTGGTGACGCGGACCGCACCGGACGCGCGAACGTATGCCGTGTGCAGGCGGCTGCCGAGCACCGGCCCCTCAGCCTCGACGAGGCGGAGGAGGCCGCTGAGCACGTCTTGA
This sequence comes from Nocardia sp. NRRL S-836, assembly GCF_001279525.1. GTDB lineage: Bacteria > Actinomycetota > Actinomycetes > Mycobacteriales > Pseudonocardiaceae > Lentzea. Next base: position 85,826 of record NZ_LGDY01000058.1, read on the forward strand.
CGCGTGGCATCGCCGAGCTGGACGACGGTTCCCCCATACTGCTCATAGGCGGCCAGAACGACGTCGGCCGCGGCTTCTCGGTCCACCTCCTGCTCGTCGGTCACCGGCCGGTGTTCGACCTGTCCCGCGATGGCCTGCCACTCGTCGTCCACCTCGGACCGGGCAGGTTCCCGCACAACCGGTTCGGGCGTGAGCACCACCTCCGCGGGCGGCGCCACCACAGCCGCGGCCTGAGGCGGCATTGCCTCAACGCGTGGGGACTGCGTCGGTACCGCCGCGACGGCAGGGATGTCGGCTTCCGGCGTCCACCCGGACGGATGGATGTCCAGTTGGTGCAACGCGTCCCACAACCGCGCCAGCACAGCGGGCCGGTCCACGTAGAACTCGGACTCGCGAATGCGGAAGAAGGTCCAGCCGCACCTTTCCAGATCGCGTTGCCGTGCGAGATCGCGCTCGTACGCGTCCGGTCCGTGCCACGCGTCGCCGTCGCACTCGACCGCCAGCCTCGCCTTGGCGCCGACGACCACGAGGTCGATGCGGTAGCTCTCGGCAGGGAACTGCGGCACGACGCTGTACCCGCGATCGACGAGGCGGTTGAACACCCGCTGCTCGAACAACGAGTCGAACGGCTCCACCCTGCGGTCGTCCGGCACGACCGAACGCCTGTCCTCACCCGCGCCGTCCGCACGCCCGGACAAGGCGTAGCAGTAGTCCAACAGCTGGAACCGCATGTCCTCGCGGTTGCCCAGGTCGGACAGGCGCAGTGAGTGGAACACCCACATCTGGTCCTTGGCACGCGACGCGGCCACGTTGTAGCGCTGGACGTACATGTCCTGGGTGAGCGAGGAGATCCGCACGCCCGGTTCCGGCGCCTTCACCATCGACAGGAACATCACGTTGCGCTCGGAGCCCTGGAAGTCCGCGGAGTCACCGCACCGGAGATCGCGGGCCTTCCACTCCTCCGGCGGGATGCGCTCCAGCAACCGCTTCTCGATGCGCTTCGCCTGAGCGCGGCCGAGCAGTGACACGACGCCGAACGTCAGGCCGTCGTAGCGGGGGTCCGCGATGCACTTCTCGATCTGGTCGACGATCGCGTCCGCCTCGGCGGGATTGACCTTGTCGGTCACGCCGCGCTCGTAGCCGTTGTCCAGGAACACCGGCTTGATCGGCTCCAGGCGGTCAGCTCCGTACTGGCGCACGGGCACCAGGCGAATGCCATCGGGCTCGTACGCGATCCGGTTCGAGAAACCGATGATCTCGGGCACGCACCGCCGGTGCTCGACGAGCGTGATCATGCCCTCGAACCGCATCTTCGCCTCGTCGAAGAGGCTGCGCTTGGGCTCCTGCCACGACGCGCGGTGCGGGTCGTCCCACAGGTACTGTTCGGCGAGGTCGCGCAACTGTTGCTGGTCGGTGCCGACAGCGGACGGCGAGACCTGCTTGTCGTCGCCGATGACGACGATCTTCGGTGCGAGGAACTGCAGGAACGTGGCTTCGAGCCCTGCCTGCGAGGCCTCGTCCACCACCACCACGTCGAACATGTCCGGCTGGACGCGGAACTGTTCGGCGATCCGGTAGACGGGCATGATCCACACCGGCACGGCGGGCCGGCAGCGACCCATGGCCGCCCTGATGTCGGCTCGGCGCTGGTTCGCGTAGACACCGGTGCCCTTGCCCAGCAGCTTCACCAGCTGGGCGTACTGGAGCAGATCGGCGCGCGCCCTGCCGGACAACCGTTCCGGCGACACGGCGTGGCCCCACGCCCGTTCGGCGGCCAGCTGCTCGACACGGCGGCGCACCTGTTCCTCGACGTTCAGCATCTCGGTCTGCAGGGCGTTCACGTCCTCGTCGCCGCGGTTGAGGACCCACGCCCTCGCGACGGCCCACGACCAGGCCGCGTCCCACCCCGCCAGCCTCTCCGTCCACGCAGGATCACGCGGGTCGCTCGAGATGGCCTGGTACACCTGGGGCAGTGCCTGGGCGAACGCGGCCGCGACCTCGTCACGACGCCGCGTCAGCTCGGCGACCTCGGTCAGCCGCACCAGCCGGTGATGTGCGACCGCGTACGCCTCGTGGTCGCGTTCCTCCGCGGCTTGCGCGAGGTGTTTGACGCACGGTGCGGCATCACCCCACTGCGCCACGTCCGAAGTGGTTCGCACGACCTCCAGCAACGGCAACGTCGCGGCGGTGCGCGCGTCGGAAGCGGCGGCCGCGTCGACCAGCCGCGCGTAGGTCTGCACGGCGCCGAGGTCGGTCCAGTTGGGCCGTGGGAGAGCAAGTCCGGCGAGACCGCGTTCCTCTGCTTCGAGCGCTTCACCCAGCGCCAGCACCCGGCGCAACTGCTCCAGCTCGGTCACGTGCCACTGGAGGCGTTCGCTCAGAGTGTCCTCGGCGGGAACGTGCACCGAGTCGGGCCACGCCCGGTCGAGGGCCTCCAGCACCCGGCTGCCGTCAGCCCATATCAGGAACAGGTCGAGCTGTGCGGCACCGGTGGGCGGGACACCGTTGACCCGTACCGCCTGGAACAACGGCTGCGCCTGCTTCACCGCCTTGGGCGCGAACGCCCCGATCTTGGGCGACCCGTCGGGGTTGACCTTGAGCGTGCCACCGTCGCCGACGTGTGCGCGCAGCGATCCCGCCAGTGCGACGAGGACCCCCATGTCGGCAGGGTCGACCCGCACGTCGGTGAGCGGGCCCAGCCGGTCGACCAGTGGGCGGACGCGCTCGATCAGCTGGGCGATCTGGTGACCGCGCGACCTCCAGAGGTTCGCGCGACCCGACAGCACCTCCGCCAGCGCGTCGTTCATCCACGTCTCGCGTCGCCGGGACAGGTCCTCCGCTTCCCGCGCGAACCCGTTGAGCCGTTGCCGCAGCACGGTTCGGGTGGCCTGGTCGAGGCGCCGTACACCGTCGAACGCGTCGTGCCGGGTGAGACTGCCGTGTCCCTCCTCCGCCGCGATGGCCCGCTGTTCAGCGGTCACCAAGCCGAAGAACTCCTCCGGCGTGGGGACGTCGGCGAGGTTCAGCAGTTTGAGCCGAGACTCCGGCTCGTCGGCGTTCAGCGCGTCGTCCACCACACCGCGGTGCCAGGCAACGACATCCGTCGACGGCAGCGGTGACGGTGCGGCTTCCCCGACCTCGACGAGATCGGCCAGCCAGCCGAACCGCTGCCGCTCGGCTTCCAAGCGCTGCGCGATGGCGGCCAGCGTGCCGCGGTAGACCGCGACGTCGTACTCGGTGACCTCCCTGGTCCGCGCATCGAGGAGCCGCCGGTGCAAGCCGGCACGGCGCAGGCGGAGCTCCTCGATCGCCGCCGTGTGTTCGTCAACGGCCCTCCGAGCCGCCTCGGCGTCGTACTCGCTGGCCACGTGGCTGATCCGCTCGACGGCGACCTTGAGGTCCGCCAGATCGGAGCGCGAGGAGCCGACGACCGACACGGCCAGCGGCGCGATGGCCTCCGGCAGCTTCGCCCGCACCTCCTTCAACGCGCGATCGGTGTGCGCGGTCACGAGTACGCGCTTGCCCTGTGCGAGCAGGTGCGACAGGAGCGCGGCGACGGTGTGGGTCTTGCCGGTTCCCGGTGGTCCCTGCACGAGGACCTGTGCCTTCGCGTCGACCTGGGTCAGAACGCGCAGCTGCTGATCGTTGACCGGCAGGGGCAGGAACGGCTCGGCGTCGAGCTCGACCAGCGCGCCGGTCGCGAGCGACCTCTCCGCGGCCGGCCGGTGGTCCGGGTCGACGAGCGGGAGCAGCCCGTCCGGCACGACGCCGGACTCGCCGATCTGGCCGGCCACCGAGTCGAGGATGTCGACGATCCCCTGCCGGGACCGACGGCGAAGGACAACCGCGGGGGCGAACGCCGCCACCGCGTGCGCGCCCGGCTTCTGCGGTTCGTCCTCGTCGAGGTACGTGGCTTCGGCGTCGAGGGCGTGCACCAACCGGCGCAGCACACCGCCCACTTCTTCACGGCACAGCACAGCCGCGGTGACCTCGCTGGCCTCGTTCCTGATCTGCACCACGTGCTGCGGGTTGGCCACCCGCCCTGGATCGACCATGTCGAGCTCGATGTTCAGGCCCTCGGCGGTCTCCGCGTGGTGGAGGGTCAACCGGCCGGTCTCGTCGTCGAAGCGGATCACAGCGGGCACCGTGGCAAGGTGACGGCGCACCGCGTAGTGCCCAGGGGGCGCCCATGACAAGCACCCGACGCCTACGACCAGCTCCAGTTCCTCAGCATGCCCTGCGGCGGTGACGTAAGCGGTGAACAGCTCGTTGTAGACGTCGCGTGCCGGTCGGTCGTTCCTCTCCCGCTCGGCCCACGTGGTCCAGAGGGACTCCCAGCCGGAATGCGCTTCCCGGATGCCTGGCGCGTCCTCGAGCGCGGTGAGCTGCGGCTCCTCGCCGATCGTGGAACGCAGCCGAGGTGCCGCGTCGGGATCGTCCCACTCCCCGTCCAGCCAGGGCTTCAGCTCGGCATCAGGCTCCGGCGGGTCTTGGTGCGCGACACGTTCCACGGTGAGCAAAGAGCCCCCGGCCTCGAACACCGCGTCATGGTGCGCCGGGTGAACAGCAGGGTGCTCCGGCAACCGCCCGAACCACAACACCGACGCGTAGCTGTCGGTCGTACGAGCCGGGTTGGACTTGAGCTGCTGGCTGCGGGCGAGGAACTGGAACAGCCGCACCGCTCGATCAACCGTCTTGTCCTGCTGACCTCGAGCGGCCCCACCGTTCGCCACGCCGTTCCCCCTTTTCGCCACCGAACAGACGAAGTGCTCATCGTCGACCGGGGGCGAGGTGCTACAGCCGAAACCACACCGTTACGTTCGACGTGCTGGTCCCGCGGTCGTGAAGCCGTGGCACAGCAACAGCTTCACGACCGCTCGATTCACACGTTCGGGTGATGGCGGCCGCGTCCGCCGCAGCTACACCGGGATCAGAGCCGTACCAGGTGCGACTGCCGCACCGCCTCGCGATCGCCGTCAGACAGCTCTTCCGGCAACCACGCCCGCAACGCGCGGCCGAACATCAGCACCGTCCGCCACATGTCCCACAGCGCGACGAGCGTGCCCGCCAGCACCACCGACGCCGCCACGGCCAGCACACCGTCGTCCCTGAGCAGCAGCACGACCGCGACAACGGCCCACAGCTGGATGACGGTGTACAGGATCACGAGCAGCATCTGCTCCGTGTACTTGCGCCGGGCTCGCAGCACCTGGGCGCGGGAGTCGGGGTCGGGCAGAGGGTGGCGCTTCATGACGGCTCCTGGGGGTTCCTCGGCGAACTGTGCCACCCAGGTAACCGCCAGAACCCCGGAAAGTCTGCGTCAGATGCCGCACCGGACACGCAATTCTTCCTCGCGAAGAATCTCTACCCGATTGCGCCGGGTGCAGATGACTCCCTCATCCCGCAGCACTTTCAACGTCCGCACGAGAGTCTCCCGCGAAATGCCCACAATGCTGGCCAGTTCTTGTTGGCTGAGCGGCACCGTCGCCATCAGCTCGTCCCCCTCGCGGTGCGCCAGGAGGACGAGCGCCGCACCGACCCGGTACAGCGACGGGCCGGTGCGGAGGTCCTGTCGATCGCCCGAAGCACGCTGGCGCGACACCACCACGCGCAGCACCGTCCACGTGATGCCCGGCCGCGTCCTGCACAACGCCTCCAGCGCGCGGGCGGAAATCATCAAGCCGTACACAGGATCTATCGCGGTCACGGACGCGGAGCGGCCCATGCCGTCCACTGCGGAGAGCTCGCCCACGATCTCACCAGGACCTCGCACGGCGAGCAAGGTCTCCACCCCTGTGGCGGCGACCCGGCTCACCCGGACCCGCCCCCGCAGCACCACCAACACGTTGTGCGACGGGTCGCCTTGGTGACAGATCACCGACCTGGGCGAGAATTCGACACCGGTCGCCACGCCCTGCAACGCTGAGCGATCGGCGGCGTCCAGCATCCCCCAGAATGACCGGTCAATCCTCATGCTTCCATGATTCCGGCAATCGCACGACGGCGATTGACCCGATTGATCTAAATCAAAGCCGGAATAGGGCAACACCGCGTTCTCGCACGGATAATGAACCGCTACCTGAGCAGGTGGGAGAGCCCGTGGAGGAGACACCACGCGCCGAGCCGCGAACCGTGCTGGCCGTGGACGTCGAGAAGTTCAGCGATCCCAACCGGACGAACCACCACAAGCTCGTCGCGCACGACGGCCTCTACCACGCCCTGTACCGGGCGCTGCACGAGAGCGGTATCGACGAGCGGAGCTGGCACCAGGAGGATCGCGGTGACGGGGCGATGTTCCTCTTCACCGCCGACGTGGCCAAACAGCGGCTGTCCGACTTCCTCCTCCGCCGGCTGGCCGCGAACCTGTTGCGCTACAACGCCACCTTCACCCAGGAGGCACACATCCGGCTGCGGGTCGCACTGCACTTCGGTGAGGTCACGTTCAACGCGCAGGGCGTGGTCGGTGACTGCGTGAACCTCACCTTCCGGCTGCTCGACGCCCCTCCGCTCAAGACCGCGCTCGCCGACTCGTCCAGTGTGCTGGCGGTGATCGTGTCGAAGACGTTCTACGAAGACGTCCTGCGGCACGACCCTGCCGCCGAACCGCAGGCGTACCGGCAGGTCGAGGTCGCCGTCAAGGAGACTTCGACCTCGGCGTGGATCCGGCTGTCCGCCGAGTCGGTTCAGGTAGCGGCCCCACCGGCACCGGTGGCGACACCCGTGGAAGTCGACGACCCCCTCGTCGCGGGAAGCGGTGAGACGCTCGGCGTCCTCGCCGAACTGATCTCCAGAACGCCGTTGATGGCACGCCTGGATGACCGGCGGCTGTGCCTCCAACTGCTGAACAGCTCGGTGACACCACGGGTCGATGTGACCGAGTTCAGCGACGCCCGGCTCCACGTCTACTCCATGGTGCTCGCCTGCGCTCGTCGGCCGGGAGCCATGCGCGCGCTGCTGCGCACCTTGCGGCGGTTACAACCAGACGCACCGGAGCTGGACCAGATCAGCGGCCTCGTGGACGAAATGGCCACCCAGGAGCTGTTCGACGAACACGACCGTCGGGCGCTCGTCGAGCTGCTGCAGGGCAGCGACTTCCCGCAGCTGAGCGACTGCTACCGGGCCGCGGCCGGCAGCCAGGCCAGTCCGCTGCCGCCGGGAAGGCACGACACCGTCGACGTGATCGGCAGGCTGGAACGGATGAACGCCCGCCCGGATGGTGTACCTCCCGCGCTGGCCCTGCTCGAGCACCTGGCGTTGCACGCGGGGGACGTTCTCTCGCCGCGACTCCGGCAGTTCTCCGAGCACCAGGCACAGGAGATGGGCCTGCACCGGGAACTGCTGGCACTACGCGGCTCGATCTCCACGGATGCCACGGAAACGGTGGCGCCCGCTGCGGCATCGCTGGTGCTGCGGCTGCAACCGCACGGCGTCGAACCCGACCTGTACCTGCTCTCCGAGTGGCGGCAAGCGAACTCGGCGACCTGGTCACCGCAACGCGGCCACGACTACACCGGCAACCTCGCCGAGATCCGGGTGCGGGTCGGCGAACTGGTCGGCCAGGCCGAGGGGTGGGCCGAGAACGCCAGCACCATCTCGATCGAGTTCCTCCTGCCGAAGGACCTGCTCAACCTGCCGGTCGAGCAGTGGCTGGCCGCCTCCGACGAGGTCGCCACCCCCATCGGCATCGACTACCTGGTGTCCCTGCGCTCGCTGGAACGGAGTCGAGACCGGGAGAAGCACCGCCGGTGGCGACAACGCTGGAGCCATCTGCAGTCGCTGCTCAGGGCCGGCGACAGCCCCGTCGAGGAGGCCGTCCACCGCAGCCAGCTCGACGGCCCCAGACACCTGCAGAAACTCGACGCCAGGCTCGCGCTCGCCAAGAGCGTCGTGGCGCTCGTCCTCTCCGATCCACCAGCTGATCGCGAGAGCATCGGCCGGATGGAGGTCGCGATAGCACTCAAGTCCGGCGTGCCGGTGATGATCTGGCACCGCCACGACTGCGCCGCCAAGGCGTTCCACGCCGCCGTCGACGACCTGGTCGGCGACGGCGGTCTGGGCAAACTGCTGGAGAACGCCATGAAACTACGCGGTCAGGCCCAGTGTTCCGACGACTGCGACGCGCACCCCGGCACCCACATCAGCGTCCTCTGGGACGACCCGGACCGCCAGGTCGAGCCCTTGCCACAGGAGGTGGTCGCTCCGTGACCCGTACCGAGAACTGGCACATCTACACCGGCACGGGCCAACCCTGCGCCGATGTTGATCTGCGGACGAACCTGCCGGAACCGCCGCCGTGGCGGACGTTCGGCGGCGGTCCCGCGCTTCCGCTGCCGGAGGGCGACGAGCACGACAACAGCAGGCGGATCGGCGCACCGGACGCGGACAGTTCCTACCCCGCGGGCCGTCACGAGATCGACATGGTCAACGCTGCGCTGTTGCTGCGCAGGCCGTTGCTCGTCACCGGCGGCCCCGGCACGGGGAAGACGAGCCTGGCGTACCGGGTGGCACGGGAGCTCAACCTCGGGCCGGTTCTGAGGTGGCCGATCACGAGCAACACGAAGCTGCGACAGGACGGTCTGTACGAGTACGACGCCATCGGCCGGGTGCATGCGTCCAGCGCGAAAGCGAGTGGAATGACCGACGAACCGACCGACATCGGCGACTTCGTCCACCTCGGCCCTCTCGGCACGGCGTTGCTCCCGTACGAGCTCCCGCGGGTCCTGGTGATCGACGAGATCGACAAGGCGGACCTGTCACTGCCCAACGACCTGCTCGCCGTGCTGGAGGACGGCGAGTACCTGGTCCGCGAGCTCGCCCGGATAGCCCGGAGGACACCGAAGGTGACGGTGCACACGGCTGATCCGGGCGGTAGCGCGCAGGTCGTCGAAGGCCGGGTGGTGTGCCAGGCGTTCCCGTTCATCGTGTTCACCAGCAACCGGGAGCGGGAGTTCCCGCCGGCGTTCCTGCGCCGCACGCTGCAACTGGAGATGCAGCCGCCCAACGAGGAACAGCTCGCGAGCATGATCGCGGCACACTTCCGGGACGTGTCGGGAAACTCCGCCGACCTCATCCAGAAGTTCCTGCGCCGCAGCGAGTCCGAGGGCGGACTCGCCATCGACCAGTTGCTGAACACGGTCCAGCTCGCCACCTCCGGCAAACTCGACACGGACAGGGCCTCGTGGAGACGTCTCCGCGACGCCCTGTGGCACAGGCTCTCCACCACGGGGTTCGAATGAGCCCGGTGGAGCGCGAACTCACCGCGCGGGAGCTCGCGGACGCCCTCTGGCTCGCGGGGCACATGTGGTGGACCGAGAGCAGGGAACTGCCGGAACTCAGCGAGATCCCGACACTGCCCCAGCGCAAGCCCAGAGAGCTACCGAAACCGCCTCTTCCGCCACCTCAGCCACCAGGGACAGCTCCCGCTCAATGGCATTCGGCCCCTCCCCGGCTCATCGTCGGCACCTCGCACGGAGACACGCGGGACTCCGCTCCACCGGTCACAGAGCCCCTGCCCAACGCGCGCGCCATCTCGCGCGCACTGCGCCCGCTGAGAAGGCTCGTCCCCGCCGACCGTGACGAGGAGTTCGACGAGGAGGCCACCGCGGTCCACGTCGCCGAGTCCGGCATGTGGCTGCCCGCCTTCCGGCCGGCGCTCACCCACCCCTTCGAGGTCGCGCTCGTCGTCGACACAGCAGCCTTGGACATCTGGCAGCGGGAGATCGCGGACTTCCGGGCGTTGCTGGAGACCCAAGGCGCTTTTCGCACCGTCCGGCTCCAGTTCGCCAACTTCGACGAAACCAGTGCAAGCGACCTCCTGCTGCGCAGCGGTGCGCCGGACGGCCCGACACGTGGACCGGCTGAGCTGCTCGACCCCACCGGACGCCGCCTCGTGCTCGTGGTGACGGACGGCATCGGCAAGGCGTGGCACACGGGCGCAGCCGCCAAGGTGATCGGATACTGGGGCCGTTCGGTGCACGTGGCCGTGGTGCACCTGCTGCCGCAGGAGCTGTGGAGTTGGACTGGCATCTCGACCTCGCGGGTCCAGCTGCGGGTACAGGAAGCGGGTGCGCCGAACCGCCGCATCCGATACCGGCTGGCCGATGTCTCCGACGAGCGGCCACCGGATACCGCGGTACCAGTGCCCGTGCTCGAACTGCGTCCCGCCTGGCTCGGCCACTGGACCCAGCTGGTTCAGGGTGATGACCCCGTCGTGCGCCTCACCACGTTCTTCGCCGACCCGGAGGTCAAGGAGAGCAGCTTCGAGGTCGACCCGCTGCTGCACCTCGACGCCGCCGAACTGGTCAGCCGGTTCCGGACGATCGCCTCGCCACCGGCGTTCGCGCTCGCCGGACTGCTCGCCGCTGTCCCGGTGCCGTTGCAGCTGCCGGTCATGACAGCCGTGCGCCGAACCTTGCTTCCAGATGCCGAGCTGTCCCACCTCGCCGAGGTGCTGCTCGGCGGTCTGGTCGTGCGTGGGGACGCCGAATCCGCAGACACCTACGAGTTCCGGGACGGGCTCCGCCAGGAACTGCTGGCGACCTGCTCGCGGGCGGACACCGCACGAGTTCTGCGCACCGTGGCGAACTTGTTCGGGCCGAAATCCGAGGCGGTGCGAGACCTGAAAGCAGCACTCGACGACCCGGACGCGGAAATCTCCGCCGTAACCCCCGAATCCTTGCCGCATCTTCGCCTGCAGCAGGTCATCTTCCGAGCGATGTCGGGACCTTATGCAAAACGGTCCCACCGTATCAGGGCTATCATCACCGAACTCATGGACGGTCAGGCTGAGACGGTCACACACTCCACTGATTCACTTCACACCGTGTCCGATCCTCATCCAGAGGAAGCGCCGTCACAAATGCCTGCGGCCGACTCAGGAGCTACCGTGACCCTTCACAACGAGGCCTCGCTCGTGGTCTTGCACGAACAACACGACGCCCCGAGCGTCTGGTCCGTTCCTCCGCGCAACTTCAACTTCACCGGACGAACCGACATGCTCGCGGACCTGCACACGCGACTCAACTCAGGCGTCACCAACCTGGCCGCCGTGCTCCCCGAAGCGCTGTACGGACTGGGCGGTATCGGCAAGTCTCAGATCGCGATCGAATACGCCTACCGGCATGCCGACGAGTACGACGTGGTCTGGTGGATTCCCGCAGACGACCCGGCGCACATTCGCTCGGTTTTCACAACACTGGCCGAGAAGCTCGGGCTCTCCACCGCAGGTTCCATCAACACCGTGGTCGAGGCGGTACGGGAATCACTGCGATGTGGCCATCCCCATCGGCGGTGGTTGCTCGTCTTCGACAACGCGGACAAACCGGAGGACGTCCGTCCGTTCTTCCCGACCGGCGGTTCAGGGCACATCCTGGTGACGTCCAGGAACTCGCACTGGTCGAACGTCGCGGAGACCGTCGAGGTCGACCTCTTCAGCCGCTCGGAGAGCAAGCAGCTGCTGCAGCGACGAAACCATGGCCTGACCGACGAGAAGGCCGAGCAGATCGCCGACGTGCTCGGAGACCTCCCCCTGGCGATCGAACAGGCAGCGTCCTGGCTGCGTGGAACGGGCATGAACGCCGCCGAGTACCTGTCGTTGTTCGCCCGCAAGCGCGCGGAGCTGCTGGAAGCCGGCATGCCGCTCGACTACCACGTGCCCGTCGCGGCGGCGTGGAACGTGTCGTTCGATCGACTGAGCGAGGAGAACCCGGCGGCGCTGCAGCTGCTGCAGACCTGCGCCTTTTTCGCACCGGAGCCCATTGACCGGAACATTTTCATCGACCTGGACGAAATCCCGGTCCCGGACGAGCTCGCCGCAGCTTTGCGCGACCCGCTGCTGCTCAGCGAGGCGATGCGGCAGATCAACAGGTACAGCCTGGCCCAAATCGACCCCACGACCAACACGATCGTGCTGCACCGGTTGGTGCAGGGTGCGTTGTTCGATCGGATGACCCCGCAGGAGCGCACCCAGATGCGCCACGCCACCCACTTGCTTCTCGCCGCCGATGATCCACGCCGACCGGGCAGTGAGAAGAACTGGCCGAAGTACATCGCACTGCTCCCGCACGTTCGCGCGTCGAAGACGCAGGAATGCGACGAACCTCGGGTCCGACGCACAGCGTTGAACAGCGCCACGTTCCTCGCCGCATGGGGTGACGTCCAGAGCGGCCTGGAATACTCCCGCGAACTCCTCGACTACTGGAGCTCGAAGTTCGGAGAGGAAAAGCGCGACACGCTCAATGCGGCGAAGCAGGTGGGAATCTGCCTGCGTGCTCTCGGTCGTTACGCGGAAGCACTCGCGGTTGACGAACGTGCACATGCGGTCGCACAGGAACACCTCGGCGACGAAGCCGAGAACACGCTGATCCTCGCAAACATGGTCGCACAGGACGTGCGTGCGCTGGGCGAGTTCGGCAAGGCATGGCGACTCAGCAACAACGCGTACGTCATCGCCAAGGACTCTTTCGGCGAGGAACACGATCTCACACTGGCGGCCGCGGAGAACCTGGGGATCGCACTGCGATTGGTCGGCAATTTTCCGCTAGCCCGCGATATCGACCAGGCGACGTGGGAGCGGCGCACGCGGCTCCTCGGCGACGATCACCGGTTCACGCTGGCGACCCTCAACAACCTGTGCCTGGACATCCGCGAATGTGGTGAGTACGTCGAGGCCCGCGACGTGCTCGAACCAGCGGTCGCGAAGCACCGCAGGCTGCTCGGTGACGACCACCCGGACACCCTGCAGGCCCTGAAGAACCTTGCGGTGACACGACGCAAGGCAGGTGACCACATCAGTGCGCTCCACCTCGCGGAGGAGGTGCTGCAGAGGTACACCAAGCGGTACGGCGAGAACTACCCCGGCTCACTGGCGGCATCGATGAACCTGTCGGTGGAACTGCGGCAGACAGGTTCGTTGGCCGAGGCGCGTGACCTCGGCGAGCGGGTGCTGCGGGCGTACACGGACACCGTCGGGGACCACCATCCGTACGGGTCAGCAGCCAAGACCAACCTCGCGGTGACGTTGCGGCTGCTCGGCGATGTCGACGGGGCCTCTGCACTGAACGAGGACGCTTTCGTCTCGATGCGGGACGCTCTGGGCGATGACCACCCGTTCACGCTCGTCTGCGCGACGAACAGGGCGAGCGACCACGCGGCGTCAGGAGACTTCGACCGTGCGCACGCACTGAACCAGTGGGCGCTGGAACGATCACGACGGGTCTTCGGCGACGAACACCCGTCGACGCTCGCCTGCCTTGCGAACATCGTTCTCGACCTGCGCGGTCTCGGCCGCACCGCGGACGCGGAGTCGCTGCAGATCGACGTCATCCGCAGGTTCCAGCGCGTGCTGGGCAAGAACCACCCGACCACGATCGCCGCGGCCAGCAGCGATCGCCTGAACTGCGACATCGAGGCCCTGCCGACCGGCTGAGCGGTCAGCTCCCGATCCATGCGACCAGCTCGCGTGGATCGGACAGTTCACCGGTGCGCCGCGTGACCTCGGCGTGCACCGCCATGACGACCTCCGGCCTGCGCAGCAGGACTCCGGCCCACGGGTCCGCAAGTCCCAGGCCGACCCATGCGAGCGCGTCGTCCGGTCGTGCCTCGAGATCGGCCAGATAGAGCCGCGCCGCGCCTTCCTGGTCGCCGGTGACATGCAGCAGATCTGCCGCTGTCGTTGCAGGAACGGTGTTGGAGTGCGCGGCGAGCGCAGCCGGTGCACGCAGCCACAAACGCCGCAACTCCATGCGGGGTTGCGGCGGCGTCGGTCCCGGCGACAACCTGACCCGCGGCAGCTCCCCAGCAGGGCGCGGATCCCCCGCGAGCCACGCCTCGGCGAGCAGGCGGACCGCGGCCGGCTCGGGAGCGAGATGCCGTGCCCGCCAGGTGGCCCGGTGGTCCCTGGTAGCGAGCCGTGCCGCGTGTGCGGCCACGTCGCTGACCTGGATTCGGCTCCAGCGCGCCAACTGCGTCGCCATGGTCGTGGCGAAGCGACGCCCGAGTGCGGTCAGCTCACCGCATTCACGCAGGAACCTGGCCGTCCGGCTCGTCTGTCCGCACCAGTAGGCGAACTCGAAGTCCGCATGATCCGACACGGCGGTCTGGCGGTGCGCTCTCCAGAAGTCGGCAACACCCAGAAACGCGTACACGCCTTGCAGCAGTCCGCTGACGGGGCGGGGATCGTCACGCCACGGTGCGTAGCAGTGGGCGCTTCCTCCGGTTGCGCAAAGAGGCTCCATGGCCGCGAGGGCGGCAAGCTTCGTGTGCTGCACTTCGTGAGCGAGCGTTTCAGCGAAAGCGGCGGCGTCTGGCGGCAGAGACATCACCACTGCCCCACAGGCGTCGGCGGACGAGCCGCTGTAGGGCCGGCCGTCGCTCATCGGCAAGGCCGGCACGATGGTGCTGATGAGGGCGGAGACCGCGGCCGCGTAGTCACCGCCGAGCAACGACCACGCCTCGGTGAGGCCGGCCGCCCATCGTGAGATCTCGCCGTCGGTCAACCGGTTCGGTGCGACTCGGGCACGGTAGTCGCGATGCGGCTCGACATCGTCCAGCAGTGGCGTGAAGTCGCCCGCACCGATCCGTCGCACGGATGCCCAGTTCTCGTCGTCCGGTATGCGGACCGTGCGGCCACCCCTCGACACCGAGAGCAGGCCGGCTCGGCTCTCCGCGCGAGCGACGGCCCAGGGTGACGTGTCCGGCACGGTCGCGACGCCCAGCGACGGAAACGAAACAACACCTTCACTCACCGGCACGTCGATGGAGAACTCGATGCCGCACAGATGGGCTGCCGCAGCCGCGACGCAGCTCAGGTGTCCGACCTCGACCCACAGCGGTTGAGCTGACTCCGCACTCCCGCGCAGCCGTCTCAGCAGGTCAGCGAGCCACACCCCGATCTGGGGCAGCAGCAGGACTTCGCGCACCAGTGACGGGGAGGTCCGCTGAGCGGCGACGAGGAGATCCCACGCGTCGTCGACCCGCAACCGGAGCGGCCGATCGACGACCTCGTCCAGGAGGGCGCGAAGCGAGACCAGCCGGGCGCTGAGCTGACCGTCTCTCAACAACCGCAGGGCGGCGGCGTCACCGCCGCCGTGGGCGAGCTGGTCCACCACGGTCAAGGGCAACCGGTGGGAGCTCAGCACGTGATCAGCGGCATCGTCTTCCGCTCCGGCCACTCCGGCAGCAGGCCTCCGCTGCAGTCACTACCGGAACTGCTCATTCGAGCCGCGCGCACGGCCGGGTCGGTGACGCTGAGCAGTACCGCGTGCACCGATGCCTCAACAGACCGATCTGTGGTGCGCCGGAGTTCGTCGAGGGAGACTTCCGTCAGGTCGACGAGGTCACAGCTCACCTCAAGAACGTCATCTACCACCGCGTTCGCCCTCCGACTACCGACTGTCGCGTGCATCATGCCTAATCGGAGACCGGAGCGGGCCGCGGGGGAGCACATCGAGTGGATTGTGCGTCACCCCGTTGACACGAGAAACGCCTGACGGTCACGATCCGCCCCACCCGCGGGCGGGTCATCGGCCGCTCCACGCAACAGTCCTCTGTGGAGCGCTGGGCACGGGATCCGCTGCTGAGGACGGTCAGCCTTCGCGAAGCTGCGAGCCCGCGTCCGAAAGGCCGCGCAGCACGAGGCTGAGCGCGCGGGCGAGGTGCTCCCGGTGGCCGTCGAGCGCCTCGGACGTGATCCCGCCGGCGGCCGCGGCCGCCACGTCGTCGGTGGCGGCCTTCAGGACCGCGCTCATGGCCGCTGCCTGGACGCGGACGGCGATCGCGTCGGGTGGGAGGTCCATGCGGTGGGCGAGGACCTCGGCGAGGGCGTCCTCGCCGCGTTCGCGCAGCATCAGGTAGGCGGCGCGCAGTGCGGGTTCGTGGCGGGTCAGGCGGACGACCTCCAGCACCGCCTCGACGTCCTCGTCCGAGCCGGCGTCCAGCACCGGCTGGTAGGCGGCGCGGAGGTGGTCGACGAGGTCGAGTTCCGGGGGCCAGGCGCGCAGGACGGCGCAGAAGGCGTCGACGCTGCGGGTGAGGAGGGGTTCGACGCTGCTCTCCTTGTGGGGGAAGTGGCGCCAGAACGTGCGTTCGGAGACTCCGGCGGCCTGGGCGATCTGCTCGCCCGAGGTCGCGGCCACGCCCTGCTCGGCGAACAGGCGCACGGCGTGGCGGGAGATCTCCAGGCGTTGCCGCTGACGTTGCTCCTCGCTCACCGGCGGACGGCCCCTGCGGGGCGCGCCGTTTTCCGCCACAACGTCCGTCATCGGGCGATTCAAGCACGTCGGAGACGTGAAAGTTTAATGGCAGCGACTGCCAATAAACGGTACGGTCGGGGTCATGAGCATTGCTCCCGAACGCCTTCAACTGCCTTTGCCCAGGCCGAACGTGCTCGAACTGGCCCCGCTCTACTCACTGCTGCGCCGAGAGGCGCCGATCGCCCCGGTCACCACACCGGCGGGCGACCCGGCGTGGCTCGTGACCCGGTTCGAGGAGGTCCGCCTCCTGTTGGGTGACAAGCGCTTCGGCCGCTCCCACCCCGCGCCCGAGCAGGCGTCCCGCATCTCGACCGCCGCCGTGCAGGACGGGCCGACCGGCGACTTCGAGACCGAGGAGGCCGACCACGCACGCATGCGCCGGCTGCTCACGCCCGCGTTCTCCGCCAAGCGGATGCGGATGCTGTCCGACCACATGGGACAGTTGGTCGACGGGTACCTGGACCGGCTGGTCGCCGAGCACGACGCCGCCGGGGTCGTCGACCTGCACCAGGGGCTCGCGTTCCCGCTGCCGGTCGCGATGATCTGCCGGCTGCTCGGCGTGCCGGAGGCCGACCGCGAGCTCTTCGCGTCGCTGTCCGAGCGCATGGCGGGCACGGCGATCGGCGAGGAGGCGCACCGGGCGCGGGAGGAGTTCTTCCGCTACATGATCGGGCTGATCGAGACGAAGCGGCCCGAACTCGGCGAGGACGTGATCTCCGACCTCGTCCGCGCGCAGGAGGCCGACCCGGCCTTCGACTACGAGCAGATGGTGCGGCTGTGCGTCGGGCTGCTGTTCGCCGGGCACGAGACCACGGTCAACCGGATCGGGCTCGGCGTGCTGTTCCTGATGACCAACCGCTCCCACTGGGACGCGCTGGTCGCCGACCCGGACGGGCACGTCGACGCGGTGGTCGAGGAGGTCATGCGCCTCGGTGCGCCCGGCGACCTGGGACTGCTGCGGTACGCGCGCGAGGACGTGGACATCGCCGGGGTGACGATCCGGCGCGGGGACGCGCTGGTGCTGTCCATCAACGCGGCGAACCGGGACGCGTCGGTGTACTCGGACGCGGAGACGTTCGACCCGGACCGTCCGGAGAGGACACACCTCGGGTTCGGGCACGGGGCGCACTTCTGCATCGGTGCGTCGCTGGCGCGGACCGAGCTGAAGGTGGTGTTCGCGGCACTGGCCAAGCGGCTGCCGGACCTGCGGCTGGCCAAGGACGTCTCCGAGCTGGAGATCAGGGCCACGCTCACGGGCGGCGTGTCGGAGCTCCCGGTGACCTGGAGGTCGGCGTGAAGGTGAGCGTGGACCAGGAGAAGTGCGTCGGGTCCGGGCAGTGCGTGCTGGCCGCGGACGACGTGTTCGACCAGCGCGACGAGGACGGGCTCGTGGACCTGCTGAACCCCAGTCCGCCGGAGAGCAGGCTCGCCGACGTGCGGCACGCGGCCGCCGTGTGCCCGGCGGCCGCGATCCTCGTGCAGGACTGAACCCCGGGCGGCGCAGTGCGTGCGGCACTGCGCCGCCTCAGTCGACGAAGTACGAGTCGTGCTCGTCCAGGAACGCCACCCGGTCCTGCTCCGCGACCTGGCCGAGCCGTTCGAAGTACTCCTCGCGCGGCGCGCCGGGCGTGAACAGCAGCAGCATCTCGGCCGGCGCGTCGGAGTCGTTGCGGAACGCATGCAGGCCGCCCTGCGGGACGTGCAGGAAGTCGCCCGCGCCCGCCTCGATCCACCGGTCGCCGTTGTACAGGCGCACAACGCCGTTGAGGACGAAGAACGACTCCGAGATCGTGCGGTGGAAGTGCGTCGCCGGGCCACCGGCGCGCGGCCGCATCACCACGCGGTACAGGCCGAACTCGCCGCGGGTGGTCGCGGTGGTCGCGAGGTAGTGGATCCCGTTGTCGGGCGTGCCGGTGTCGACGGGCGTGCTCGCGGGGCGGAAGCGGGCGGTGACCTCGCCGCCCTCGCCGAAGTAGACCTTCTCGGGGTAAGACATGGTGCGGCTGTCCTCTCGTCGGTTTCCAGCAGGTAGACCGCACAGCCCGCGCATTTGTGACAGCTACTGCTTCATCAGCGGTTCGGTCAGCGGCGTGCCGTCCGCCCTGCCCACGAAGCAGTGGATCACGCGGCTGGAGTGGCGGTAGCCGTCCCGCGTCTTCACCTTCCACGACTCGGCGGTGGGGACGACGACCCAGTACTTCAGCGTCTTCTCCTTGTCCTGGCCGGTCACCTTGTCCGACAGGAACGTGCGGGTGCAGGCGGTGCCGCCGATCTTCGTCAGCTCCTCGACACCGGGGTACGGGACGTCCTTCTCCGACTCGGAGTTGGCGACGACGGTGTCGAGGACCTCGGTCGCGTGCTCCTTGTAGCAGCCGCCGCGGTCCTGCGGCTTGATCGGCGCGGCGTCCTTGGCGGGCAGCCAGGTCAGGCAGTCCTTCCGGAACGCCAGCAGGCCGTCGTCCTTGATGTCGCCGTCCACGCCCAGGGTCAGCACCGGCTGCATCGCCGGGGTGCTGGCCGGACCGTCGGCCAGACCGAGGCCCATGTTGTCGAACATCGGCTTGAAGACGGTGAAGTACAGCAGGACGAACGCGCCGATGATGAACAACGGCGTCAGGACCGCGGAGAGGATCACGCCGACGGGACGCCCGCGCCGGGCGGGAACCTCGACCGGCGGTGCGGCGGCGAACGGCGGGGGTGTCAACGGCTGCGGCGTGAACGGCGGGGGCGCGGCGATCGGGCCGCTGTGGAACGGACCTCCGCCGACCGGTCCGGTGGGCGCGGGAACGGCCGGCACCGGCTCGACGCGCACGGTCGCGTCCCGCAGCTCGTCGCCGAGCACCCGCTCGATCAGCCGGTGCGCCTGCTGCACCCCGAGCCTGCGCGCCGGGTCCGGCTCCATCAGCCCGGTGATCAGCTCGCCCAGCGGCCCGCCGACGCGGGGCACCGGCCGTTCGCTCATCACCGCGAGGATCGTCGCCGAGGTGGTCGGCCGGTCGAACGCGCCGCGGCCCTCGACGGCGTAGAACAGCGTCGCTCCCAACGCCCACAGGTCCCACGCGGGCGACGCCTCACCGCCCGCGAGGCGTTCCGGCGACATGTAGGCCGGTGAGCCGATCAACGTCCCGGTGGCGGTCAGCCGCGGGTCGTCCAGCGACTGCGCGATGCCGAAGTCGGTGAGCTTCGCGGTGCCCCTGGCGGGCACCATCACGTTGCCGGGCTTGACGTCGCGGTGCACGACACCCTGCAAGTGCGCGGCCTCCAGCGCCGCCAGCAGCTGGCCCGCGAGCGTGGCGGCGGCCTTGACGCCCAGCGGGCCGTCGAGGTCGACCGACTCGTCCAGCGTGGGGGCGTCGACCAGCTCCATCACGATGAACGTCTCGCCGGCCGCGGAGATCAGGTCGTAGACGGTGACGACGGCGGGCTCGGACAGCCGGCTCGCGATCTTGGCCTCGCGCAGCACGCGTTCCTGGTAGACGGCCCGTTCGTGCGCGGGAACGTTGCCGGGCAACAGCAGTTCCTTGACCGCGACGGCACGGCCGAGCACGGTGTCCTCGCCGAGCCACACGACACCCATGCCGCCCCGGCCCAGCTCGCGGACCAGCCGGTAGCGCCCGTTGCCCACCTCACGCATGCCGGGAAGTCTCGCAAGCCGATCACCCGGTCCGGTGACGGGGGTTTGATGACGTACACGGTCAGCGTCGCCTGACGGGCGCGACGCGGCAACGCGGGCGCTTAGCGTCGTGCGCCGTGAGACGACTGACGAAGCTGTTCGCCACAGGCGTGCTGCTGTCCGCACTGCTCCCCCTTGCGCCGTCGGCATCAGCGAGCACCACCGAATGCGCGGCCCCACAGGTGACCGCCCCGGCCGGCGCGCGGGTCGAGGGCGTGGCGGCGGCCCGCAAGCCCGGCGGGACCGTCGAGTTCCCGCGGACGCCGCTGTCGGCACCACCCCCGATCCACGACGTGCCCGCGTACTGCGAGGTCACGGTCACGCTCACGCACACCGGGAGCGACCACGTGAAGGTCGTCGTGGCGCTGCCGGAGACGGGCTGGACCGGCCGGTTGCAGGGCGTGGGCGGCAGCGCCTACGCCGCGGGTGACTTCGGCGCACCGCTGGTGCAGGCCGTGAAGGACGGCTACACGGCCGTGTCGACCGACGCGGGCGTGCTCGACGGGCTCAACACCGGCTGGGGGCTGCGCGGCGGTGAGGTCGACCGGACGCTGCTGGCCAACTTCGCCTCCCGCTCGGTGCACGAGTCGGCGGCCGTCGCCAAAGCCGTGGTGCGCAAGCACTACCAGCGCCCGGTCACCTACTCCTACTGGAACGGCTGCTCGACCGGCGGCCGCCAGGGCTACGCCGAGGCGCAGCGCCATCCCGGCGACTTCGACGGCGTCCTGGCCAACGCCCCGGCCGTGCACTGGGCGCAGTTCGCCGTCGCGACGCTGTGGCCGCAGGTCGTGCAGAGCCAGGACGGCCACGTCGTGGGCAACTGCGTGCTCTCCGAGTTCCGCAAGGCCGCGATCGAGGCCTGCGACGGCGACGACGGCGTCATCAACCACGTCATCGACCGGCCCGACCGCTGCGGCTACGACCCGCGCCGCCTGGTGGGCACGAAGGTCCTGTGCGACGGCCGGGAGGTGACGGTCACCCAGGCCGACGCCGACGTCATGCGCAAGATCTGGGACGGCCCGACCGACGAACACGGCCGCTCGCTCTGGCCCGGTCTGCCCAAGGGCGCCGACCCGGTCTGGCTCGCCGGCACGCTGCCCGGTGCGTCCGGCCCCGGCTTCCCGGTCGCCGCGCTGTGGGTGCGGAGCTTCCTGCTGAAGCAGCCCGGTTTCGACACCTCGAAGCTCACCTACCGGCAGTACCGCGACCTGTTCCGCCAGTCGGTGCGCGAGTACGACGGCGTCATCGGCACCGCGAACCCCGACCTGTCTGCGTTCCGGCGCTCCGGCGGCAAGCTGCTGACGTTCGTGGGCACCAGCGACCAGCTGATCCCGCCCGGCGGCACGCTGAGGTACCGCGAGCAGGTGCGGCGGACCACCGCGCACGTCGACGACTTCTACCGGCTGTTCCTCGCGCCCGGCGTCGACCACTGCTCCGGCGGCACCGGCGCGGCGCCCACGCACCAGCTCGGCGCGCTCGTCGACTGGGTCGAGCACGGCAGGGCCCCGGCCACGCTCGCCGCGGCGACGCCCGACGGGTCGACGCGCAACCTCTGCCCGTACCCGCAGGTCTCGCGGTACGTGCACGGCGACCCGAAGGTGGCGTCCAGCTACCGCTGCGTTCGCTAGACCTGGGAGCGGGGGCCCGGTCCGGGCCCCCGCGTCCATGCCGTCCACTTCGGACGGTCAACGGTGAGGTCGTCCACCGCCTCGCGCCTCGGGCCACGCGCTCAGGCGCGCTGCAACGCCTCCGGGTACAGCCAGCTGCCGGGCGTGTCCTGCGCGGGGTTCGTGTAGTAGTCGCGCACCGCGGTGATGTACTCCTGCACGCTGATCGCCCCGTCGCCGTCGGTGTCGAGGTGCGCGAACGCCACCCCGCAGTCGTCGGCGCCGAGCCCGCGGGCCCGGAGCAGCACGGCGAACTCGCCCGCGTCGACCCGCCCGTCGCCGTCGGTGTCCACGAGGTCCAGCAGCTGCTGCACGACCTCCAGGAAGTCCGCCTCGATCGGCCCGCCGGTGACGAACATCTGGATCATCGCCTCCCGGTACTCCTCCGGCGAGACCTGCCCGTCGCGGTCGGTGTCGCAGTGCGCGACCAGCATCTCCCAGAACCGGTCGTACGCCTCGACCAGCTCGCGGCCGCGTTCCGAGGACGCGGGCTCCCCGAACGCCCGCAGCAGCCGCTCGGCCAGCGCGTAGACGTCGGCGAGCTCGATGACGCCGTTGCCGTCGACGTCGTAGTGGGCGAAGGTCGAGTCGATCCTGTGCTGCAACACCTGCTTCATGTCCAGGGACTGTGGTGACGCGACCCCGTACGCGCAACGCACGTCGCCCACCTGGGTGGTGTTGTTCAGCCCCTTCGGGTGCAGGTGAGCGCGACCGTTCACCGCCGGTCATCAGCCCGCGACCACCGGGACGGGCTGGCCCCAGCCCGGCCGCCACCGCAGGCCCAGACCCTGTTGCGCCACCGAGGCCAGCTCGCTGCCCTGTTCCTTCGACAGCACGACGGCCACCAGCTCCGGCTCGGACCCAGCACCGGCCGGCGGCTGCGAGACCTGCTCGCACCGCCAGCTCGCGTTGCCGGCGTCCACGGCCGTGCACGCCTTCTGCGGGTAGTACAAGCCTCCGGTCATCATGAACGCGAAAACCTCCTGCTGGGCCGGGTTCGCCGACACCTGGGCCGTGCCGGACTTCCTGGCCGGCTGCTGGGGTGTCGTCGGTACCACCGTGGTCTGGCCGGCCGGTGGGACGGTGGTCGGCTGGGCCGCCGACGGCAGCCCGGTCAGGTAGCCACCGGCGAACACCAGCGCCAGCAGCACCACCACGCCGGCGACGACCGCGAGGACCCTGCGCCGCCGCGTCCGCACCCACGGCAGCGGCGCCACCCGGCGGCGCGGGACCTGCAGCAGCGGCCCCCCGAGCTGCGCCCAGCGGTCGTAGGCGGCACCGGCGACCTCCTCCACGCCCCGCTTGGCGGCGATCGCCCCCAGCAGCCGCGACAGCTCGTCCGACCGGCAGCTGCGGACGAGCTGCGCGGCATAGGCCTTTCCGGACGGACTCTGCAGTTCCTTGAAGTCCTGTCCGAACAGGGCCCACAGCAGCCGCGTCAGCACCGTGCGCCTGGTGTCGATCTCCACCCGCTCGGCCGCCTCGTTCACGGAGTCCAGGTCGAAGGCGGCCCGCAGCTGGGCGCGGTCGTGGTGGCGAGCCAGCCGTTCCAGCTCGGTCAGGAAGTCCTCCACGGACTTCGCGGCGAGCAGCGGTTCGACCAGCACCTCCCTGGCGTTCGGCGGCTGGCGCCGCACGGACCGCTGGTGCGCCACGGGTTCGGTCGGCCGGTACCGGGCCTGCTCCGGCACGGCGGTGTGCTGCTGGGCCGGTGGCAGCTCCCTGACGGGCTCCGCCACCGGCAGCTCCGGCGCAGGGGCGTTGTGGAGCAGGCCCGCGACGAGCTGCCTGGCCAGGTCGGTGGTCCTGGCGTCCTCCGCCGGTGGCGCGTCGAGCCGGACGACGTTGCGCTGGTGCGGCTCACCGGTGCTCGGCAACGCCGGCAGGAACACGATCTCCGGCAGGTTCTCGATGCCGGCGCCGTGCCGTTCCTCGTAGGTCGAGAACGTCCAACGCCTGCGCACCTCGAAGGCGCGCGCCAGGTATTCCTCCGCCGCGGCGCGGATCGCCCACACCATCGGCAGCCGGTCCTGCTCGGCGCAACCGATGATGCTCAACGGCATCCTGGGCTGGGTGAGCAGCCGGGCGACCACCATCGTGAGCTGGCGCTCCAGCGGCGCGACCACGGCCGGTGCCAGCTGGGCCGGGCCCGCGCCGTCGACGAGCCACGACGGCGCGAACGTGCCCAGCGTGCCCGGCGGAGGCGACTCCTTCCAGCCCTCCCACTGCGCCAGGCGCAGCGCGAGCGACGGGTCGAGGGTGGCGGTCGTGCCGATGAGCACGTGGGCGTTGCCGCGGCCACTCGAATAGCCGTGGTTGATGCGGCGCACCACCGCGACCGATCCGTCGTCGAACTCAAGGCACGACAACGCGACGTCAGGCGGTGCGATCATGCCGACCGGTTGCAGCCGCACGAAGTCCTGCAGCCTGGTGCGCCACCGCGCCTGCAGGGACACGTCGAACGAACTGACCAGCAGCGTGTGCGCCTTCAGTTCGTAGGACCACCCGAAGAACGCCTGCTGGACGGCCTCGTCGGCCTGGGGTCCGGTCATGGCCTGCCCACCTTCTCGGCTTCCGTCCCGGGGATGACCCCGGTCATGGCGAGGATCGACACCAGCGGTTCGAGCACCCTGGTCGGGCGGAACCCGTGCGGGAAGAACTTCACCTCCGGCTCGTCCGGGTCGACGGGGAACCCCTCTCCCCCGCTGGCCGAGGCGAAGTGCAGCGTGCACCGGGGAAACGCCTCGAACGGCCGCAGCGAGGCCGCGGAACCCCGGTGGTGCAGGTAGGCGTAGACGTCCGCGCTCTCGGCGTGGATGCGGGCCGCGGACAGCACCCGTTCGTCACCGCGGTGCAGCCACCGGTCGGCCGGCGGCACGTACCGCAGCCGGTCGGACTTCGACACGGCGATCGCCACCGGCACCTGCCGGGCGCGCAGGCGTTCGATCGCCAGGTCGAACGCCCGGTTCTCGCTCGCCTCCGCCGACTGCCCGGTCTCCAGCGGGTCCTCCGGCGCGTGCACGAAGATCACCGCGTTGACGCCGAGCAGGAACCGCGCCGAGCGGTTGCGCACGTCGGTGCTCTGCAGGTCCTCGCCGGAGACGTCGAAGAAGACGACCGGGCGTTCGCCGGTCGTGCCGCGCAGCAGCAGGATGTCGGCCGCCTCGGTCACCCCCGTGCTCGTGCCGGGCAGCGCGCCGCCGCGTTCGAACGTCTTGACGTACTGCTCGCGGAAGTGGACGTGCCGGCGGAAGTCCAGCGCCGCGACGCTGATCCCGTACGACGCCAGGCCGTTGAGGTAGGCCTGCCGGATCATCGCGGTCAGCAGGTGGGTCTTGCCGGAGGCGGGCGCCCCGACCAGGCCGATCACGAGCGGGTCGCTGTAGTCGGCGTAGGTCGCGGGCAGGTAGTGCACCGAGGCGTCGCCGGACGGGTTGGGGCACTGCCGGTACCCGTTGCGCACCAGGTCGTCCTGCTTGACCCGGGGCAGCCCGGAGATGTCGAAGTGCTCGTAGCTGTCGTCGGCCTCCTTGTACGTCCAGACCGTGGGGTCGTCCGGCCACGTGAACTCGTCCGCGCAGATCGGGCAGCGCACCCGGCGCTCGCGTGTCGTCATCCCAGCACCGCCGTCATCACGATGGTCGCGGACACCAGCAGAAGCGCGCTCAGGAACGGGAACATCCGGCGCTTCCTGACGGGCTTCGGGTCCTCTGTGGACACGGCGGCGCCGCCGTTCTTGCCGCGGCCGACGAACTGGAACATCTCCCGTCCCCGCGCGAACACCGCGTACGGGTCGTCGTAGGGCGGGAGGTGGTTGTCGCCGTGCAGCCGGCTCAGCAGCTCGGCCGGTGTCGGCCGGTGCTCGGCCGCGTTGCCGAAGACCGGGTCCAGCAGGCCCCGCAACCGTTCCGGGTCGTGCCGGCGGTCGGCCTGGGCGTCGGCGGACGGCCCGAGGTGCAACCGGCGGATCAGCACCGCCGCGCCCCACACGTCGTCGTGCGCGTCGACCAGACCGGTGCCCGCGAGCTGTTCCGGCGAGCGGTTCGCCGCCACGCGGCCGGCACGACGGGCCTCGCCCACGCGTTCGGCCGACTCGAAGTCGACGAGCTGCACGCGGCCGTTGTCCCAGCGCAGCGCGTCAGCGGTGACGGCGCCGTGCACGACACCGGCCTGGCTGGTGAGGTGCAGCGCGCGGAACAGCGCCCGTTCGCACTGCCTGCGCTCGGCGTCGGTGAAGCGGGCGGCCGGTCCCGCCAGCGGTACGCCGATGTACTCGCGCAGCAGGACGAACGGCTCCACCGCGTCGATGTTGTAGGCCATCAGGCAGGCCAGCTCCGCCGGGTAGGCGCCAAAGCTCTGGCCCAGCCGCGTGCCGGCGCGGATCTCGTTGTCCAGCAGGTCATAGCGCCGCGGGTCGCGCTTGCCCTCCGCCTGCGAGACGTACTTGTAGACGTACGTCCCGCCGTTGACCCGCACGAGCCGTTGTTCCAGCACGGCGGCGGGGGTGACGAACTCGTTGAGGTCCTCGATCTCGACCTCGATCAGCACGCCCCACACCGTGCGGCAGCGCACGGTCCTGGTCCGACCGGTCACCGGTCACCTCCGAGCACCTGGCGCACCGACTCCGGGCGCAGCGGCAGCAGCCGCACCGCGCCGACGAGGTCGCCGCCCTCGCCCCAGGTGATGCCGGGGTCGGCGGCGAGTCCGCTGTGGACACCGTCGTGCTCCAGCACCCTGCGCAGCCGGGCCGGGCCGAACCGGACCAGGCCCGCGCCCGCCGACGTGCTGAGATAGCCGAGCTGGCCGCTGCGGCACAGCTGGGTCATGTCGCCGGTGGCCTCGGTGCGCAACGCCAGCAACGCTTCCGGCGACTCCGACCACATGCGGGCCATCAGGGCGTCGCGCGGGGCGTGGTCACGGCTGAAGCGACCGGCGGCCATCAGGCCGTGACGCCGCACCTCCGCGCCGTACTCGCCCAGCAACCGGTCCAGCCGCTGGGCGTAGACGCCCTCCGCGGTGCGGATGGCGTTCGCCGCCGCGGGCCAGGCCGGGTCGAGCGCGCCGCGGCACACGTCGGTCAGGTCGCCGCGCACGACCGCGTAGAGCTCCTGCGGCACCGGCCGGACCACCGCACTGTCCACATCGGACGGTGGCGCGATGAACAGCCGGTTCCCGGCCTCCCGCAGCGTCTGGGCGATCTCCTCCAGCCCACCGGCGACCTCGGTCGCGGCGGCCGCGATCGCGAGCCGGCGCCGCATCGGCTGCCACTCGCGCACCGCCACGTCCTCGGCGATCCTCGTCAGGTCCGCGACGGCGTTCTCCAGCTCCACCAACCGCAGCTCACCGCGCCAGGCCCGCACGGCCGAGCGCCAGCTCAGGGCGGCCACGGCCGCGGTGAGCAGGAACAGGACCACAGCCACCACGACACCGGTCGTGCTGGAGAGGCCGAACTGCTCGCTGGTGAGCAGCTCGCCGGAGAACATCGCGACCCGGTCGGCGACCACCAGCGTCACCACGACACCGGCGGCCACCCCCAGCACCGCGGGCAGCCCGTAGGCGAGCACGGCGGGTGCCGCGGTGGCGGCGAACCCGTCCTCCACCGCCTGCCCAGGACGGCGTGCCAGCAGCAGCCAACCGGCGCCGAACCACAGCAGGGCGAGCAGCAGCCCCGTTCCCCAGCCGGGAGCTCCGGGCCCGAGCAGGACGGTGAGCAGGCCACAGGCCAGGAACTCCAGCGGCAGCGCCGGCAACGGCAGCGGCCACCTGCGGAAGCCCGGCATGGCCAGTGCCAGCGGGCCGCGCCGGCTCACGTCGTCCAGCGCCGCCGTGCAGCCCTGCGGCCCGCTGTTGGCGGCGACGAGCCGGAGCTCCTGCGCCAGCACCGGCAGCGGCACCTGACCGGCGAGCCGCGCGTCGACCGCCGTGCGCAGGTCCGCGGCGATCTCCGCGCTGTCGGCCTCGCGCGGGTGCTGGACGCCGAGCTCCACGACCTCCTCGACGGACGGCCGCCCCACCTGGATGTGGCCGTCCATGCGGTGCAGCAGCTCGGCCACCACGCGCCGGTAGTTCTCGACCGCCTGGCCCGCCCACGCGACGTGCGTGCCCAGCTGCGCGGTCGGCCGTTGCGAACCGAACAACGCCCTTGGGGTGCGCAGGACGCGGGCGAGCCCGGCCACGTGTCCCAGGCGCCGCACGGCATCCGTCTTGGCCGCGGCCACCCCGCCCGTGAGCACCGCGCCGTCGCGACCGGCGGGTGCGGAAGACTGCCGGATCGCCGCGCCGAGCTCCTGCGAGGGCGGGTGGTCCGTGCCGCACAACGACCGCACGGCCGCCGCGCGGGCCTCGGCCAGCTCACGGGGGTCGGCGGCGCTGGACACCACCCGGATGCCCGGGTTCGCCGCCGCGGCGGGCAGCTCGTCCGCGGTGGCGACGACCTGGTCGAACAGCGCCGGCACGCGCAGGGCCGTGACCAGCCGGTCGAGCGCCTCGTCGCGGTGCTCCACCGGCCGCGGCGGCGCACTGCCCGGCGCCCAGTCCACACCGGACGGATCACCGACCCACAGCACGGTGGCGTGCCGCAACGCGGGCGGCATGGCCAGCACGACCCCGTCGAGCGGGTTGCCGGTGCCGGCCTCGCCGACCACCACGCACACGACGGCGGTCACCATGTCCCCGCCGATCAGCGAGAGGTAGGCCTCGGCGTGGTCGACGAGCGAGCCGGCGTGGTCGAGCACCACCACCCCGCCGGCGACCTCGCGCAGCCGGGGGTCCGGCGGCTGGATGCGCAGGTCCACGAGCACGACCTCGGAGGTGTTCATGCGGTCGGCTCACCGCCCAGTCCGTGCGCGGCGTGCACGTGGTCACGCAGGTCGGCCAGGTTCTTCGTGGTGGTGCCGACCTGCTGGTGCAGCGCCGCGGGCAGGACCTCGGCCCAGAACTCCCGGAAGACGGCGAGCTGCGGGTCCTGGCTCAGCACCCGGTGCTGCTCGGCCTCGGCGATCTTCGCCAGCTCCTTGTCCGCGAGGTCGACGATCGCGGAGAACTCCGGCGCGGGCGGGAACGGCGAGCTGTTGGCACGCGCGGGGATAGACGACATGAGCCGGGCGGCGAGGCTGCGGCGGCTGGGGTTGTCGTCGGTGAGCACCCAGCGCTCGTAGGCCTGCAGGACGCTCGCCCACGACGACAGCGCGCCGATCGGTGCCAGGTCGAGCTTCATCGACACGGCCTCCCTGCTGCCGATCTCCACGACGATGTGGTCGGGGCTGGTGAGCCGGCCGCTCACGACGACCTTGCCGTCCCACGCCGCGCACAGCAGCCGGTGGAGCACCTGCCTGCGGTCGCGGTCGCTCATCAGCAGGTAGTCGCTGTCCTGGCTGAGCCGGCGGCGCCAGGCCAGCGTGTCCTGCGGGTGCGGGCGGTGCTGCGCCTCGGCCCACAGCTTGATCACCTTGCGCAGCTCCGGCACCTCGGTGATGCCCATGGAGCTGCGGTTGAGCACCACGACCATCGCGTCGGCCTGCACCGCGCGGAACTCCGGCTCGCCCACCATGTCGACGGGCAGCGAGACCTCGCGGCGCAGGAACCGTTCGATGTCGGCGTTCTCCTGCGCGGCGGGGTAGGTGAACAGCACCTTGAGCGGCGCGTGGCCGTCCGGCGCGAACCCGCCGGGCACCAGTTCCGCGAGCTTCTGCCGGAACCGGTTGAGGTCGGCCTCGGTGACGCTGTTGTCCTTGCGCTGCACCGCGTTCGCGAGCAGGTCGTCCATCCGCGGCACGAGCGCGGGACGGCCGCGGTCGCCGGGCCGCACCCGTTCGGCGACCGCCTCCTTGATCCGCTGGCGGATGTGGGCGACGGCGGCATCGGGGTCCTGGCGGCCCCTGGCGAACGCGTCGGCCCAGCCGTCTTGGCCCAGCAGCAGGTTCAGCACGTGCCCCTCGTGCGCGTTGGGGCCCAGGTGCTGCGACAGGTCCTGCTTCAACCGGGCCAGCACGGTCTGGTAGAAGCCTTCGAGGCCGTGGTCCTCCGGCGGCAGCAGGTACGTGACGCCGACGCGCGCCTTGTAGAGGTCCTTGGAGCGCAGGTCGAACTGCGTCGGGTCGTTGCGCGCGTGGGTGACGAACGCGTCGTGGATCGCGCGGAACTGCTCGACGAACGCCTGCCACGGCCGGCTCCACAGCCGGTGGCTCTCGTTCCACGCGGCGTTCCAGATCCGCCGCGTCTGCCACGCGTACCAGGCGTCCTGCTGCCGGATCACCGCCTGCACCGGCTCGTCGGCGATCCGCAGCCGCTGCAACAGCTTCTTCTGCAGGTTCTTCGGCATCGGCGGCGCCGCGCTGTTCATGCCGGGCGGTGGCGCGGGCGGCGTGCGCCAGCCTTCGAGCAACGACCGGAAGCCGCCCCTGTCGAGCGGGTCGGTGAGGTCGCGGTGACCGAACACGGTGCGCTGCAACCGGAACAGGTCGAGGTTGCGCAGCAGCACCACGGCGGCCGCGGTGGGGTCGAAGTCCTGCGCCAGCGCCGCGACCGGTGCGGCCAGCGCCTCCAGCCCCCGTTCGACGTTGTACCCCATGGCGTTCGCGCGTTCGGTCAGCGCGGCGAGCACCGGCCCGTAACCCACCGGGTTGCCCGTCGGCGGGATGCGGGCCGGTGCGGCCTCCAGCAACCGGTCCAGCCCGGCCGCGGTGATGAACTGCCGGATGTGCTGCTTGTTGGTCTCCGCCGCGCCCGGCGGCACGAGCAGCTCGTTGACCGCGTTGGCCAGCAGGTGCGAGCTGACCACGTCGGTGAGCTCCAGCAACGGCGTGGTCAGCGCCGCCACCGCGCTCGTGGTCACACCCCGCCGGCCGACACCGGTGTCCGCGATGGCGTGCCGGTCGACCTTGCTGTTGATGAAACCGTCCGCGAAGGACTGGTAGGGCCGGTTCGCGCCGCCCTCCTCGTCGTCCTGGTCGGTCGGGCCCGCGCCGATCAGCGAGGTCATCAGCGACACCATCGACCGGTTGAGGTCGTCGCGGCGCACCCCGCCGACCGGCCGGCCGAACAGGAACGCCGTCTGCACGGTGTTCGGCAGCAGCTGCACCTGTTCGAGCCGCGGGTACCGGACCGAGACCGCGCCGTGCGTGCCCTTGTCGTCCAGCTCGTCCGGCGACCCCTGCGCGTTCTGGTCGTCGATCAGCCGGAACAGGTCGACCAGCGCCGAACCCGCGTTGAGGTCGGCCGGCCGCCCGCCGCCCTGCCCGTCGTCGAACGCCGACGGCATCAGCACCAGCGGGTAGATCTCCGCGGTCTTGCCACCGCGCCGCATCAGGTCGCCGATCAGGTGCAGGTAGTCGTAGTAGATGCCGCTGCCGGTGCCACCGGCCACGGAGAACACCACGAACACGATCACCGTGTCGACGCGCTGGTTGCGCTCGCCGCTGACGACGTAGAGGTCGCCACCCGACTCGTTGATGTCCGACAGGGCTTTCGTGATCCCGAGCGTCGCGGTGTCCGGGTTGCGCCGGACCGTCTCGAACAGCACCGCACGCCCGACCGTCGGCAGCTGCCCGGCACCGCGCACCAGCGGCCCGATCCGCGGGTCGCTCTCCTTGGAGGGCAACCAGTGGATCGTGTCCTCGTCGGAGTTGATCCGCAGGCTCTGCGCCACGTCCGCGGAGTTGCCCAGGCTCGCCGGCACGAGGTCGGTGATCTGGTGCATCGTCTTGCGCGCCGCCTGCTCGTGCTCACGGCCGGGCACGACCTCGCGCCGCACCCGCTGCAACTCGGTGCTGCTCAGGTCCGCGTAGACGAACTGCAGGCACGACGGCAGCTGGTAGGGCAGGAAGTTCGGGTTCTGCATGATCGGCAGCAACCGGGTGCCGTCGGGGCCGCAGAGCTCCTCGCGCAGCCGCTTCTCCAGCTCGGCACCGACCTTGCACCCCGTCCCGCCCAGCCCGACGAACATCATCGGTTGATAGATCTTCATGGTCGCCTTTCCACTGCTTGCTTGATGCGGTGCAGAACCTCTTCGAGCGCGTCGAGCGCCCTGGGCAGGTCGTTGACCAGTCCGTCGTCCTGCGGCGGCTCGGGTCCGGCCTGGTCGGCGGAAGGGCCGAAGACCCGTTTGCCGAGCGCCATGCGCAGCTCCGCCCCGTTCTCCGGCAGCGGTTCCACGTAGCTGGGCAGCGTGTGCATCGCGATGGCGAGGTCACGCGCGTTCTTGGCGTTCTGCCGGTGTTTTCCCGACTCGCGGGCGAGGTAGGCGGCCAGCACGCCGATCGGGACCGTCGCGGACAGCCGCACCAGCGCCGTGCTGTAGGACAGCTCCGGGTGCCAGAGGCTGAGCGCGACGGCACCCGCCGCGACCAGGCCGAGCAGCCCGGCCACGCCCCACCGCAGCTGGTCGGCCCGCTTCGCCTCCACGTCGGCGTACCCGGCGTAGTGCGTGCCGAGCTCGCCCGCACCGACGTCACCGGTGACCTTGCGCAGCTCGTCACGCGCGTCCTCGGCCTCCTGCAACAGTTCGCGGGTCTTGAGCTGCTGGCGCAGGTCGGTCGCGACGCGCTGGGCGTTGGCCTGGTCGGCCGGATCGGCCCGCACGGCGTCGACGACCGCGACGAACGCGTCCACCGCGTCGGAGAGCTGCTGCCGCAGGCGGATCGACAACGCGGTGAGGTCGTCCACGAGCTTGTCCCTGGACGGGCTCGCGCCCGCCCGGTCGATCGCCATCAGGCAGGCGCCGAAGTCCTTGACCGTGGCGTGGATGGCCGCGAACCGGCCGGCGAACGCCTCGTCCGCCCGCACCGCGGTGCTGATCGGCTCGGCCACCTCCTCCTTGCGCAGGCAGCGTTCGACGAAGTGGTAGACCAGCTCCACGGCGGAGCACGCGGCCTGGACGCGCCGGTCCTTCGTCGTGCTCCAGTGGCGGCGGATCCGGCCCGCGAGCTCGTTGACCGCGCGTTCGGCCTCGCCCAGCGTCCTGGTCGGTGTCGTCACGTCAGCCCGCCGTCCCGCGGGTACGGCTTGGCGCCGCTCTCCCTGCGCGCGTCGATGGCGGCCTGCTGGGCGATCCGGGCGTCCAGCAGGCCGGTCGGGGCCCCGTTGCGGTACACATGCCAGGCGACCAGCCGCAGCCCGAGCACGTCGACGAGCAGGAACGCCACCAGTGCCGCGGTCCAGAAGAGGATCACCGCGGCCGGCCGGTCCTTGCTGACCTCGATCACGGCGGAGGACCGGTCGCGGGTCCGCGGCGGGTTGCCGCGCAACCGTTCCAGCTGCCCGTCGATCTCGGTGAGCTTGGTCCTGGCGTCCTGCGCCGCCGTCGTGCTCTGGTCCACACGTCCCCTCGCCAGCTGCTTGGCTGCCGCCAGCTGGGCGGTCAGCTCGGTGATCCGCTGCTCGACCTGCACGCGGTAGGCGACCTTGGCGTGGTACTCCCTGCCCTCGCCGCGCACACCGGTGCCACAGGTGCCGTCCTGCTCGCACAGCTCGTTGCGCTTGGCCTCGCGGTACTCCTTCTGCTCGTCGTCGAGCTGCCGTTGCAGCCGCACGACCTCCGGGTCCTCGTCGGCGCCGGGCCGGCCGTGGTCGATCAGGTCGAGCTTGGCGAGGCGTTCGTCCTGCAACCGCTGGACCTGCGCGGCCCACGCCGGTGCGTCCGCCGGCCGCTGCGCCGCCGCCACCTCGGCGGTGAAGATCCACGCGACCGCCGCGAACGCGATCACCATCGCGGCCGCCAGCCCGAGCACCGCGCGCCGCCTCGGCATGACCGGCGGCGGTGCCTTGCGGTGCACGGTGTCCGCGGTCCAGAGGTTCACCGACACCCACGCCAGCGGCAGCGCCACCACGAGCGGCAGGAACACCAGGACCGCCGGTGGTTCGAACCCGTGGTAGACCGCGAGCAGGACCGCGACCGACTCGACCAAGGCGAGGCCGCACGTCCAGCGGCGCAACCGCTTGCGCTGGTCCTCGCTGTGGTCGTCGAGCGGGTTCGTGCTGCGACTCATGGCGCCGCACTCCTTGTCAGAACGGGTTGTACGGGTCGGCGAACGGGTCCGGCTGGCCGCCGCGCCGCGTCGACGGCCCACCGGACTGGCCGCCCCCGCCGAACGGATCGGGCTGGCCACCTCCACCGAACGGGTCGGAGTGGCTGCCGCCACCGAAGGGATCCGGACGGTTGCCGCCACCTCCGAACGGGTCGGGGTGGCTGCCGTTCGCACCGTTCGTCCCGGCCGGTGCCGGTGCCGAGCCGCCGAACGGGTCGTACGAGCCCCCGAACGGATCGGGCGGCGGCTGCATGCTGACGTCCGGGGCGCCGAAGCCGTGTGCAGCGTCCACAGTGGACGCGGCTGGCGCCGCGAACGGGTCGCCCGGCGGTCCGGAGACCGCGGCACCCGCGGTGCCGCGCTCGTCCGCGACGCCGACCGCGAGGTCCTTGCCGATCTCCTTGCGCTGCCCCGCCGTCAGCACCACCGGCGGCTGCCCCGGCGCCGTGAGGCTGACCCCATCGCGGACGCGCCGCACCTCGTAGACGTTCGTCTCGCCGGGACCCGCCTGCTGCAGCTTCAGCCCGGTGAACTCCTCGACCACCACGAACCGGAACACCTTGGCCCGCGCGTCGCGCGGTGACAGCTCGGAGGTCAGGAACCCGCCCTGCCACAGCTGTGCGGTCAGCCCGCGCACCTTGCGCGACTCGGCGCGGGAGCGCAGCTTCAGCAGCAGCCACACCAGCGCGGCGAGCAGCAGCACGCCGAGCAGTGTCCACAACCACCAGAGCTTCTCCGGCAGCCCCGGCTCCGGCGCGACCTCGGTGGCGAACAGCCGTTCCGCGACGACGGCGTCCTTCTCGTCCACCAGCCGCAGCTTGCCGCCGCTGACGCCGAGCGCGCTGTCCGGCCCGAACCGCAGGGTGAACTTGGCGGTGCCGGTGCCGGTGCCGACCCGCACGGCCGCCGGGTCGACGGTCACCGCCGTGCCGGGCGAGAGGTCGTCCAGCCGCAGCCGCAGGTCCGCGTCCTTGCCGGAGTTGTTGGTGATCGCGACGGTGCCGGTGACCGTGCCGCCCGGTGTGACGGTGGAACGGTTGTCATCGAACAGGATCTGGCCCTGCACAGCGGCGGCGCCCTTGCTCACCCTGGCGAAGAGCGTGCGGGTGTCGCCGCCGATGCCGATGCCGGTGACCTCGCCGGTGTAGGTGAGGTCACCGGAGGCGTTGTCGGGCACCTTCAGCTGGCCCGCGTAGGTGCCGTCGCCGTCGGAGTCGTTCAGCGTGACCTGCTGCGGGGCGAACCCGGACGTGCCGGTCAGGGTGGTGACGAAGGTGAGGCCCTGCAACGTGGGCGGGTCCGTGACGGCCTTGCCGCGCGCCCACACCTGCATGTCGACCTCGACGGTCTGACCGGGTGCCGGCTGCGGCGGGTTCGTGGTCAGCACCGCCTTGACCGCCGCCTGGTACATCACGGTCGCGGCCACGTCCTGTGCGGCCACCTCCGCGGAGGACAGCCGCACGACCCACTGCCCCGGCTCGGGATCGGTGATGCGCAACGACTCCGTCTCGGTCGTCTGACCGGCGAACTCGAACTTCGCGCCACCACCGCCGGGGGCGGGCCGGGCCGCGTTGCGGGCGCGGTACTCGACCTGCACCCGCGGGTCGCGCTTGAAGACCACGATCGACGCGTCGCTCGCCACGGCCGGGATGTCGACGGTGAGCTCCAGCGAGCCACCCTTGGGCACGTCACCGGTCTCCGGCGGCAGGATCTTGATACAGCTCGCGGAGCTGAGCGCGTCGAAGATCGCGGTGCGCAGCTCGGCCGAGGTGGGCACGACCCGTTCCCGCGGGTCGGGCGCGGCCGGCGTGCAGCTCCTGCCCTTGGCGAACCCGCCCAACGCGGCCACGTCCACCTCGCCGAACCCGAGCGGCCACACCTGCGCACCGGCCTTGTCCAGGCTCGCCAGCACCTCGCGCACGTTCGCGGCGGCCGCCGCGTTGCGCCGGTCGGGATCACTGCCCCACGACGGACTGCCCGACACGTCGAGCTTGCCGTCGGTCAGCAGGAACACGATCTTCTTCTCCGGCCCGCCCGCACCGACGTGGGCGAGCGCCTGCTGGAGCGCGGCGGCGTGGTCGGTCCCGTCCCCCTCACCGTCGGCACGCTTGCGCAGCCCGCCGATGCAGTTCGCCACCACGTCCCGCTGCTGCGCCTCACTGATCTTCGCCGGCGGGCACACGACGTCGACAGCGGACTGTCCCGCCCGTTCCGCACTGGCGAACCCCACCACCGACAGCACCGTGCCGGTCCCCCACGGGCTGAACGCGATCGTCCTGGCCGCCTCCTTCTCCCGGACGAGGTCGGCGTCCTGGATGCTGCCCGACTCGTCGACCAGCACCACCACCTGCATCGCCGGCAACGTGGGCGGCTGGTCCTGCGCCACGACCCGCGGTGCGGCGAGCGACGGCACCAACGCCACCGCGCTCAGCAACGCCACCGCCAAAGCCGTCAGCCGCCTCGAACCGCCGCGATATTCCACGCGGCCGCGCCGGTCCACATTCGCGTTTCCCACAAGATCAACCCACTTCACAGAGGCCAGGTATCGTCGGGATCGCCAATTGGCCACCACCTGTTACGGGCAGCGGCCACGCGTTTCATCTCAAAAAGGAAACAGCCAATAAACTCTACCCAGAGACCGCACCAAGAAAGTGGACAAAAGCATGTCAAAAGGCAGCACACCCAGCTTGACCAGCCAGTAAGGCGATCCTATGCACTCGATCAGGTGACGCGTGTCCGTCCTCGCACTCCGGCGCGCACAATCGATGCAGAACGCGGACCGAAGCGGAACCAGCGCCTCCGCCGATCCCCGCGCGTCGTTCTTCGCAGGCCAGAAGGCCCGCGTTACGGCTTTACCCCGACATGCCCCGAACGGACCAGAGGCGACGATTGTCGACACAATCATCTCGGCGTTGTTTCCGATTTTCACCGTCAGCCCCGCCACCTGAACCTCGACGTCTCCGTGACAGCCGACGAGGTCGCATCCTGCGTGTGCAGGATGCGACCTCGTGGAAGGGCTTGAAGATCCGGGGCTGGTCAGCCCGCGTAGTGCACGTCCGGCCAGGGCGGGGTGGTCATGCCGTTGCCGATGTGGAAGCTCGGGTGCGGCGGCTGGTTGTAGGCGGTGTTCTGCCAGGCGATCGCCACGCGGTACATGGGGTCGTGCATCAGGGTCGGGATGCGGCGGTCGGTCTGGGACGGGGTGCTGTAGATGCGCAGTGCGCGGTTGTCGGAGGTGGGCCAGATGACCTCCTCGCGCCAGTCGCCGAGGATGTCGCCGGACAGCGACGGGGTGGACTTGGTGCCGTTGTTGGAGTGCACGTCCGCCGCGGTGAGCAGGCGGGTGTCGGCGGAGGTGCCGTACTTGTCGACGTGGGTGCCGTCGAGGAGCTCGCGGGTGGGGTCGCCGTCCCACCAGAGCAGGAAGTTCGCCGAGGACGGTTTGCGGCCGATGGTCTGGCCCTTGGTGTTGCGCAGCTGGCTGTCGGCGCTCGACCAGGACTCGGCGCCGGGGCTGCCTGCGTAGATGTCGTCGGAGACGCCGCGGCCGTTGTCGCCCGCCGGTGCGGTCTGCCAGAGGACCTGGCCGGTGCGGGCGTCGGCGAACCAGGAGCCGGGTTTGCTGGCGTCCTCGGAGACCTTGTAGTACTCCAGGCCGGGGCGGGACGGGTCGAGGTCGCCCAGGTGGGCGGCGTCGCCGTGGCCGAAGCGGGTGTTCCACAGGCCGCGGCCGTTGTCGTCGATGGCGGCCGCGCCGTAGACGATCTCGTCGCGGCCGTCGGCGTCCACGTCGGCGATGGTCAGCGCGTGGTTGCCCTGGCCCGCGTAGGTGCTGTTGCCGGAGGCGTTCGAGTCGAACGTCCAGCGCTTCACCAGCTGGCCGCCGCGGAAGTCCCACGCCGCGATGACCGCGCGGGTGTAGTAGCCGCGGGCCATGATCAGGGACGGGCGGGCGCCGTCGAGGTAGGCGGTGCCGGCGAGGAAACGGTCGACGCGGTTGCCGTAGCTGTCGCCCCACGAGGAGACGGTGCCGCGCGGCGGGTCGTAGTTCACAGTGGACAGTGCGGCGCCGGTGAGGCCGCTGAACATCGTCAGGTACTCCGGGCCGGCCAGCACGTAGCCGTCGCTGTTGCGGTGGTCCGCCGAGGCGTTGCCGATGACCGCGCCGCGGCCGTCACGGGTGCCGTCGGCGGTCTTCATCGCGATCTCGGCCCGGCCGTCGCCGTCGTAGTCGTAGACCTGGAACTGGGTGTAGTGCGCGCCGGAACGGATGTTGCGGCCCAGGTCGATGCGCCACAGCCGGGTGCCGTCGAGGCGGTAGGCGTCGATGAACGTGTTGCCGGTGACGCCGGCCTGCGAGTTGTCCTTGGCGTTGTCCGGGTACCACTTCAGGAAGATCTCGTACCGGCCGTCGCCGTCCGCGTCACCCACGCTGGCGTCGTTCGCGCTGTAACCACTGGCGGGTGCGGAGATCGGCACGTCGAGGTAGCCGGAGGCGAACGACAGCGATGCCGGGGAGGCGGGTTGCTCGGTGCCGTTGACGACGGCGCGCACGGTGTAGGACGCGCCCGCGGGGCCGCCGGCGTCGAGGTAGTTCGTGGAGGCCGTGATGGGTGACGAGGTCAGTTTCGTGCCGTTGCGGTAGACGGTGAACCCGGTGTCGCGCGCGTCGCCGGCGAGCAGCCGCCAGCTGACCAGGTTGCCGTTGCCCGAGCGGACGCTGACCACGCCGCGGTCGAGCCGTTCGACCTGTTTGCGCCCGGTGGGATCGCCGGGTTCGGGCACCGGAGTGGTGGTGGTGGTGGTGGTCGTTGTCGTGGTCGTCGTCGGCACCACCCCGCCGGTGCACAGGGTGCCGTTGAGCGTGAAGGCGGCCGGGGTACCGACGTCGGAGCCGGAAACGGTGCCGTTGAAGCCGAACGACGCCGAGCCACCGGTCGGCAGCACCCGGTTCCAGTCCACGTTGGACGCGGTGACGCTCGCGCCGGACGCCGTGATCCGCGCGTTCCAGCCGTCGCCGTACCGTTCGGAACCGGGGAACGTCCACGCCAGGTTCCAGCCGTCCACCTGGTCGCCCAGGTTCTTGATCGTGACGTTGGCGGAGAAACCGCCCTCCCACCTGTTCTGCACCACGTAGTCGACCTGGCAGCCGGGGGCCGCCACCGCCAGACCGGCGGCGGCGACACCTCCGGCCACCACACAGAGCGCCGTTGTCACAGCACCGACGCGCACACCAACGCTGCTGAGC
Organism: Nocardia sp. NRRL S-836; assembly: GCF_001279525.1. Lineage (GTDB taxonomy): Bacteria > Actinomycetota > Actinomycetes > Mycobacteriales > Pseudonocardiaceae > Lentzea. The sequence continues at coordinate 124,687 of NZ_LGDY01000058.1, forward strand.
ACGTTTTCTCCCTGGAGTCCGATTTCTGGGAGCGTTCCCAGAAACTTGCCGCGCTTCATGAGAGCACCGGACCGGGAGGGGGTCAAGGGTGAAAACGGTCAGCGGACCGCGCGCCGGGCTTCTTTCGGTAAGCGCTTTCCTCCAGTCACAGCCACGTTTCAGCACTTCACCCAGTAGTTGGGCGAGGTCTGGCGGACGCTGCTGGTGACGAAGGTGTTCCACAGGCCGAGCGGCTGGTTGGAGCCCAGCGCGTAGGTCTGGCCGAGCGAGGCGTAGGCGCGACCGGCGGTGGTGTGGGCGTAGTTGCTCGCGGTGACGCACTCCGGCACGGGAGGCGTCGTGGTGGTCGTGGTCGTCGGCGGGGTGGTGGTCGGCTGGCCGGTGCTCAGCGCCTTCACCATGGCCACCACGGCGGCCATCTGCGGACCGCTCTTCAGCGGGTACTGGGCGGACTGGTAGCCCCACCAGTCCCAGCAGCCGCGCGGGTTGCCGGTCATCGTCGTGGCCTGCGGGTACAGCACGACCATCCGGTTGGTGTCGGCGTACTCGTTGAGGTAGCCCTTGTCCATCAACGCGGTGCCGACCAGCCCGTGGTACTGGTAGCAGCCGTGCAGCGTGACCATCAGCTTGCAGGGCCCGGTCTCGCACGTCCTCGGCACGTAGGCGAAGCCGTCGCGGCCCATGCTGATCGCCGCCGCGTTGCCGCCGGGCGCGTACCGGCCCTGGTCGAACTGGACGAGCTTGCCCGACAACGCCGACGCGGGCGCGGAAACCGAGCCGAACAGGTGGCCGAGCATCTCGCGCACCGGGTCGGCGGTGCCGCAGTTGTTGACGTACGGCGAGGACGTGGAACCGCAGCTGTTCGGGCCGATCGGGCTGACCCACGCGTGCCCGGCCGCGGAGCTGTTGTTGTACACCACCCGCGCGCCGAAGTCGCGGTAGTACGTGGCGAGGTCGTCGTTCACCGCGCGGTCGACGGTCTGGTCGGCGGTGCCGTGGAACAGCCACACCGGGTCGCCGGACAGGTTCTGCGGCGGGTCGACGGTGCCGGCCGACGCACGGGTCCTGGTCAGCTGCTCCAGCTCGGCGGGCGACCTGCGCGGCTGGAGGGTGTCCATGCACGCGTTCAGCGCGGTGGTCAGGTTGTTCTGGGCGCAGTCGTAGGGGCCGGCGGAGAAGATGCCCGCGCCCTGGAACAGCCCGGAGTAGGCGACGTGGAGCTGGTTGGCCATAAAGCCGCCGGACGACAGGCCGCTGACGTAGGTGCCGGTGATGTCGTACCGGTCGAGGGTGCCGGTCTGCGGCGGGGGAACGGCCGCCAGCGAGATCGACAGGGATGCGACGGCCAGGCCGGTGGCCGCCGCGAGTGCCAGGAACACGTTCCTCAGCCGCATGTGTTCGCCTCCGTCATTGCAGGCAGGGACATGACGACCCCAGTCAACGACGGGCGCCCGGCCGGCACCACGTGTGCGGCCGATACCTCGCAGCGCTGTCTGCCGTGGACTCACACCATTGCCACGACAGGGAAGTGCTCATATGGCAGCGAGTGCGGCCACGGTGTGCGCGACGATCCGGTCCTGGGCCTCCGCACGCGGCACGGTCGGCACGCCGTCGCCCGGCTGCTCGCCGTAGTCGCCGAAGTAAGCGTGCACCGCGCCCGGTACGACCTCGAACCGGGTGTCCGCCGGCAGCAGCCGCCGCGAGCCGGCGATGTCGCGCGGGGTGGTGAACCCGTCCCGCTCCCCCGAGATCGACCACGCCGTGAGCCCGCCGCGCCCGGAGAGGTCGTCCACCGGGTAGGACGCCCACAGCACCAGCCCGCGCACCGACGGGTCCGCGAGCACGTCCCGGCCCGCGGCGACACCGCCCAGCGAGTGCCCGCCGACCGCCCAGCCCGGCACCTCCGGATGAGCGGCGCGCACCCCGGCCGTGCCCCCGCCCAGCAACGCGATGTTCAGCGGCTCCCTCACCACGACGACGAGAAACCCCTGCGCGGCAACGCGACGCAGCACCGGAACGTAGGCGCGGTAGTCGATCCGCGCACCGGGGTGGAACACCAGCCCGGCACGCACCGGGCCGTCCGGCCGCAGCACCGTGGAACCGTCCTCCGCGCGGGTGGCCGCGAACGGCTGGAGGTAGACCACCGGCACGAGCAGGACGACCGCCAGCGCCACCACGACCCACGACGGCACCCGCCGCCACAACGCCGGCCCGGCCCCCACGACGACAACCACGCCGAGCAGCACCGGTTGCGCGGGGTGTCCCGCCGTCAACGGCCCCCAGCCAGCGACGAGCAGGACGAGCGGCACGAGCACGCAGGCGGCCGCGGCCAGCCGCCGCACCCAGGTCACCGGCGGACCGGCCGGGTCATGCGCACACCCGCCCAGATCAGCAACGCGAGCACCGCCACCAGCAGGTACTCGATCAACGGGATGCGCACCACCTCGTCGATCCGGCCGAGCCCGCGCCACGAGTAGACCGCGAGCGCCGCGACGACGAACGCGCCGCCGATCCACCACCGCGCCCGGACGCTGAGCCCCACGCCGTGCATCTGGGTCAGCACGAAGATCGCCACGAACCCGAACAGGAACATCGGCCACACGCCGTCCGGCCCGGAGTTCATCACCGCGACCAGGGTGCCGTGCACGGCCACGAGCAGCTCCAGCGTCAGCGTCCACCACCGGTTCGTGTGCGCGCGGGTGAACATCAGGCTGCTCTGCACCAGCAGCAGGAACATGTAGAAGAACCCGATGAGGTGCCCGCTGGTCGACTCCATCGGGTGGTACCAGAACGTGTAGATCGCGGCCCAGCTGAACAGGTAGCCGTGGTAGCGGCGGGCGAACGCGACCACCTGCGCGGAGATCGGCGCCGACCAGGTCAGCACCAGGCCGCGGCGGCGGTTCTCCATCAGCAGCACCCACACGAGCAGCAGCACGACGGAACCCTGTGAGCTGAAGATCGACACGTCCTGCGCCAAGCCGTCGTAGAAGACCTGCGTCTGCAGTGCGTGCAACGCGATGAACCCGCCGTTGGCGGCCAGGGCGATCACGTTGATCCGGTGCAGACCGTCGGTGTAGCGCCGCACGCGGGTCTGCGCGTAGTAGATCAGCCACCACGACACCAGCTGGTGCGCGGCGTAGCCCAGCCAGGCGGACGCCCTGGTCCAGACGGTCGGGTCCGGCAGCTTCCAGTAGTACCAGGACGCACCCTGGTCGGGCAGCAGCTCGACCCCGTGCAGCCGCTGGCCCAGCACCCACACCAGGCCCGTGAGCAGCGCACTTGCCGCCAGCCCCCACACGAGCACACCGCGAACGGGGCGCCGCACATCGTTCAGCATGCTGAGCATTATGCACGGTTCGTCGTGATATGTTCAGCGCACTGAGCAACCGGGGAGGGATCGCGGTGGCCCGATATCTGTTGCGCGTCAACGGTGAACGGCACGAGGTCGACGTCGAGGACGACACTCCCCTGCTGTGGGTGTTGCGCGACGAACTGGGCCTGACGGGGGTCAAGTACGGGTGCGGGGTCGGCCTGTGCGGCGCCTGCACGTCCCATGTGGACGGTCAGGCCGCGCGACCGTGCGTGCGCACCGCGGCCGACTCCGCGAAAGCACGGATCACGACGATCGAGGGGCTCTCCCGCGACGGGAACCACCCCGTGCAACGGGCGTGGCGCGAGCTCGACGTCGCCCAGTGCGGCTACTGCCAGCCCGGCCAGGTCATGGCCGCGGCGGCGTTGCTGGCCCGTGATCCCGATCCCGACGACGCGGCGATCGAGGAAGCGTTGCGCGACAACGTGTGCCGCTGCGGCAGCTACCCGCGCATCCGGGCGGCGGTGCGCCGGGCGAGCCGGATCATCCGCGAGGAGGAGCGGTGATCAGCAGGCGGACGTTGCTGCGTGGCGCGGGAGCGGGCGCACTGGTCGTGGCGGTGCCGGTGCCCGCGCTCGCCGAGCAGGACGCGTCCGGCCTGGCGCCCAACGTCTTCGTTCGGCTCGACGGCTCGGGCCGGATCACCGCGACGGTGCCCCGGCCGGACACCGGTCAGGGCGTGCGCACGGTCGTCGCGCTCATGGTCGCCGAGGAGCTCGCGGTCGGCACGGACGACGTCACGCTGGAGCAGGCCCACGGTGACACGGAACGCTTCGGCTCCCAGGCGGTGGCCAACTCGTCCTCGGTGCGGCAGCTCGCCACCCCGATCCGCACCGCCGCCGCGACCGCGCGCTGCCTGCTCGTCACCGCCGCGGCGCAGCGGTGGAACGTCCCGGTCGCCGAGTGCACCGCGGAGAACGGCGCGGTGCGCCACCCGCGCCGGGGCCGGGTGGCCTACCGGGCGCTCGTGCGGGCCGCGGCCGCGCTCGACCCCGCCACCGTGCCGGTCGAGCTGACGCCACCGGAACGCTGGCGGCTGCTGGGCAAGACCCGCGGCGGCCGGGTGGACGCCCGCGACATCGTCACCGGCCGCACTCGGTACGGCATCGACTCCCGGCCTCCCGGCGGGCTCGTCGCGGTCGTGGCCCGGCCGCCGTGGCTCGGCGCGGTGCCCGACACCATCGACGACACGGCGGCCCGCACGCTGCCGGGTGTGGTCGACGTCCTGCCGCTCACCGCGCCCGCGGAGGGCCAGGGCGGCGTCGCGGTCATCGCCAGGTCGACGCACCAGGCGTTGCGCGGCCGGGACGCGCTGCGGATCGCCTGGCGCGACGGCACTCCCGCCGCGGACAGCCGCGCGTGGCTCGCCGACCTGGAGGCCGCGCTGCCCGCGCGGAGCCCGATCGACGGCGTGCAGCGCGTCTTCCGGATGCCGTTGCTCGCCCACGCGCCGATGGAACCGATGAACGCCACCGCGCACCTCCGGCCGGACGGGCTCACGGTGTGGGCGCCGACGCAGGACCCCGGCGGGCTGCGCACCCAGCTGGCCCGTCAGCTCGGCCTCCCGGTGGCGAGCGTGCGGGTGGAGCCGACGGCGTCCGGCGGTGCGTTCGGGCGGCGCATCGAGCCCGACCCGGTGCTCGAAGCGGTGGCCTGCTCACGGCGCGCGGGGGCGCCGGTGCAGGTGCTGTGGACCCGTGCCGACGACATGCGCCACGACTCCTACCGGCCGATGTCCGTGCACCGGCTGACCGCGCAGGTCGGCGCCGACGGCATGCCCACGCGGCGTTCGCACGAGGTCGTCACGTGGCCGCTGTCGGTGCTGCCGGCGTTCGGCAACCCGGCGTTGATCAAGGCGAGCGGCGACCACTTCCCGTACACCGTGCCCGGCGACGTCACGGTCACCGTGCGGCCCGCGCCGCTGCGCACCGGGTTCTGGCGGGCGGTCTACGCCGGGCAGTTCCTGTACGCCGAGGAGAACTTCCTCAGCGAGCTCGGCACCCGTGGGGGCCTCGACCAGATCGCGTTGCGCCGGTCGCTGCTGCCGGCGGGGTCACGGCTGCACCGGGTGCTCGACACCGTTGCCGACCAGGCGCGGTGGAGCACGCCACCCGCAGCGGGCACCGCACGGGGTGTGGCCTGCCACGAGGACTACGGCTCGGCGATCGCGGTGGTCGCCGTCGCCGAACCGGCTTCGCACCGGGTGCTGCGGGTGCACGCCGCGGTCGACGTCGGCGTGGCGCTGCACCCATCCGGCGTCCGCGCCCAGGTCGAGGGGTGCGTGGTGGACGCGGTGTCCACTGTGCTCGGTGCGCAGATCACCGTGCGGGAGGGCCGGGTCGCGGAGTCGTCGTTCGGCGACTACCGGTGGGCGCGGATCGGGCAGACACCCGACGTCGACGTCGCGGTCGTGCAGACCAACGCCCCGCTCGGCGGTCTCGGCGAGCTCGCCTACCCGCCGGCGGCCGCAGCGATCTCCGCGGCACTCGCGGGTGGCAGCCCCGTGACCGGCCTGCCCTTCGGGACCGACGTGGGCTGATCGGGCGGATCTGGGATGATGGGGCCGTGGCCGAGGGAGACGAGCTGGCGGTGGCGCACCGCCCGGACCAGGTGGGCGCGGACGTGGCCTCCTGGCCGACCGGCAGGCTCCTGTCGGTCGCGGCCCGCGTCGTCGAGAAGCGGTTCGACGACTTCCTGGCCGGTCGCGGCCTCACGCACGCCGGGATGATCACGTTGCACCACCTCGCGGACGGTCCGCGGTCGCAACGCGAGCTGGCCGTGCTGTGCCGGGTCACCGACCAGACCATGAGCCGCACCATCGAGCACCTCGACCGCGGCGGCCACGTCGTGCGCAGCCAGGACCCGCAGGACCGCAGGCGGACGTCGGTGAAGATCACCCCGGCCGGTCGCCGCGCACTGGCCGCCGCACGCCGCGAGGAACGCGAGTCGGACGCGCTGCTGGGCGCGGTGGACGACTACGAGCACTTCCGGCGACAGCTGATCGCACTGATCGCGGCGGCCAGCTCGCCCACCGCGGACTAGTCCGTGCGCTCCACGGCCGAATTCGGCGCGAAACTTCTTGCAACGCTTCCCGGTGCGCCCCGCCGCCTGGTACGACCAGTGCAGAACCCCTGCGGCAAGGAGACAACGTGGTTTCCTCGGCTCTTCGCGTCCTGCTCACGGCCGTCCTGACCGTAGCGCTGTGCTCGCCCGTGCAAGGTCTTGCGGCACCGCCGGGCACCAGGGACGTCACCGTCACCTTGTTCCAATGGCCGTTCGCCCGCGTGGCGTCGGAGTGCACCACCGTGCTGGGCCCCAAGGGCTACGGGTACGTGGAGGTCTCCCCCGCCACCGAGCACGTCCAGGGTCCCCAGTGGTGGACCTCCTACCAGCCGGTCAGCTACCGGATCGCGGGCCGCCTCGGTGACGAGACCGCGTTCCGGAACATGGTCACGGCCTGCCACAACGCGGGCGTCAAGGTGATCGCCGACGCGGTGATCAACCACATGAGCGCGGGCTCCGGCACCGGCACCGGCGGCACCGGCTACTCGAAGTACAACTACCCCGGCGTGTACAGCGACTGGGACTTCCACCCGTGCCGCTCGGCGATCAGCAACTACCAGGACCGCTACAACGTCCAGAACTGCGAGCTCGTCAACCTGTCCGACCTGGACACCGGCAGCGAGTACGTGCGCGGTGCGATCGCCGGCTACCTGAACCGGCTGACCGGCATGGGCGTCGACGGGTTCCGCGTCGACGCGGCCAAGCACATCGCGGCCGCCGACCTGAGCGCCATCAAGGCGAAGCTCACCAACCCGAACGTCTTCTGGGTGCACGAGGTGATCTACGGCGCGGGCGAGGCGGTGCAGCCGGGCGAGTACACCGGGTCCGGTGACGTCGACGAGTTCCGCTACGCCTACGACCTCAAGCGGATCTTCGGCAACGAGAACCTGGCGTACCTGCGGACCTTCGGCCAGTCGTGGGGTTTCCTGCCCAGCGGCCAGGCGCGGTCGTTCGTGGACAACTGGGACACCGAGCGCAACGGCTCGACGCTGTCCTACAAGGACGGTTCGACCTACACGCTGGCCAACGTGTTCATGCTGGCGTGGAACTACGGCGCCCCGCAGGTCTACTCCGGCTACGAGTTCAGCGACAAGGACGCGGGCGCGCCCGGCAGCTCGGTCTGCTACAGCGGCTGGAAGTGCCAGCACGCGTGGACGCAGATCGCGAACATGGTGGCGTTCCGCAACACCGTCGCCGGCACCGACGTGAACAACTGGTGGGACAACGGCTACGACGCCATCGCGTTCGGTCGTGGCAACAAGGGGTACGTGGCGATCAACCGGGAGACGTTCCCGGTCACGCACACGTTCCAGACCGCCCTGCCCGCCGGGAGCTACTGCAACGTGCAGGAGAACGGCTGCGTGCGCGTGAACGTGGACTCGAACGGCCGGTTCACCGCGACGCTCGGCGCGGGCACGGCGCTCGCACTGCACGTCAACGCGAGGTAGGCGCCGAGATGAGGTGGTGCCCGCCGCGGGAGCCTCGGCCGCGGCGGGCACCCCTCACGACCCGCAGGACTCCCTGACCACCAACCGGGTCGGCAGGACGGTGGGCTCCTCGCGGCCCCCGCCGGTGATCATGGCCATGATCGCCTTGGCCGCCGCGACGCCGAAGCCCGGCTTGTCCTGGGCCACCGTGGTCAGCGCCGGTTCGACCACGGCGGCGACCTCGATGTCGTCGAACCCGACCAGCGCCAGGTCCCGCGGCACCCGCAGGCCCGCGGCACGGGCGGCGAGCAGCGCGCCGACCGCCATCTCGTCGCTGGCCGCGAACACCGCCGTGGGTGGTTCGTCGAGCGCCAGAAGTCGTTGCATGGCAGCGGTTCCGCTGGCCCGGTAGAAGTCGCCGGCGACGACGTAGTCCTCGCGCACCGGCAGACCGGCGTCCCGCAGGCCCAGGCGGTAGCCGGCGACCCGGGCCGTGGCGGGCTGGTTGGTCCGCGGGCCGGTGATCGTGGCGATCCGGGTGTGGCCGAGCCCGGCTAGGTGGCCCGTGGCCATCCGCGCGCCGCCCGCGTTGTCCGACGTCACGTACGTCGCTTTGGGACCGTCGACGGCCACGTCCACCGCCACGCACGGAACCCCCGACTGCGCGAAGGCCTCGAACGCCGCCGCGTCGGAGCCGCTGTCGATCAGGACCAGGCCACCGAGGTGGTGGCGGCGGGTCATGTTCACGTACCCGACCGGGTCCGCGAGCGACGCGCCGACCTCGCGGGCGTCGCCGCTGGTCGCCAGCATCAGCAGGTGGTAGCCGTGCGCGCTGAGCGCGGACTTCAACCCGATCAGCAGGTCCTGCAGGTACGGGTGCCGCCAGCCGGGCCTGCGATGGTCGGTGTCCCAGACCAGCCCGATCATCGTGGACTGCTTCGTCGACAGCGCCCGCGCGGACTCGTTCGGTTGGTAGCCCAGCTCTTTCGCGACCCGCAGCACCCGTGCACGCGTTTCCTCGTTGACCGTTTCCGGCTGGTTGAAGACGCGCGACACCGTCGCCACGGACACCCCGCAGAGCTGGGCGATCTCACGCCCGGTCGCCATCGGCCCCTCCGTTTCACCGTAAGCGGTTACATCACGGTACGAGCAGTGCTTTCCCTAGTCAAACGGGTGTCGAAGTTGATCTGTTTATTGTTTTGTAACTTGACGTCCACCGCGTAACCCCGCTGTCATAGGCGCCACACATCTTCGGCCGGCAGTTCCGCACAACGCCGGTTCAGCGCACCCGGACCACTTTTCTCTTCAGCGCGCCCAAAATTCGACGGAGGCCCTGTAAATGCGCCCCAAAGCACTCGCCCTCGGCTGTGCCGTGCTGGCGACCGCCGTGGTGCTCAGCGGTTGCGGCAGCAGCACCGCGGGCGGCGGCAAGACCAAGCTGACCATCGGCCTGTTCGGCAACTTCGGTTACGCCGAGCTGCTCAAGGAGTACGCGAGCACGCACCCGGACGTCGAGATCAGCGACCGCACCGCGTCCTACTCCGACCACCACAAGAACCTCGCCGCGCACCTCGCCACCAACAGCGGGGCGGCGGACATCGAGGCGGTCGACACCGGCTACGTCAACCAGTTCAAGGCCACGCCGGACAAGTTCGTCGACCTCAACACCAAGGGCGGCGACCAGCTGAAGGAACGCTGGCTGCCGTGGAAGTGGGAGGGCTCGCTCAGCAAGGACGGCAAGCAGATCGGCTACGGCACCGACATCGGCGGCCTCGCCATCTGCTACCGCCGCGACCTGCTGCAGAACGCCGGCCTGCCCGCCGACCGCGACCAGGTCGCCGCGCTGTGGCCGACCTGGCAGGACTTCATGGCCGCCGGCAAGAGGTTCCAGGAGAAGGCGCCCGAGGGCGTGAAGTGGTTCGACGGCGGCCCGACCGTGCTGAACGCGATCGTCGGCCAGGCGTCCGTCGGCTACTACGACAGGTCCGACAAGATCGTCGTCGGGGAGAACAAGGAGATCAAAGCGGCCTGGGACCTCGTGGTCGACGGCGTGCAGTCCGGTCTCTCGTCGAAGCTGCTGTACTCCACGCCCGTCTGGAACACCGGGTTCAAGCAGGGCCAGTTCGCGACCGTGACGTGCCCCGCCTGGCAGATGGCCAAGATCAAGGACCAGGCCGGTCCGGAGGCCGCGGGCAAGTGGGACGTCACGTCGGTGCCCGGCGGTGGCGGCAACTGGGGCGGCTCGTACCTCACGGTTCCCAAGTCCGGCAAGAACGTCGACAAGGCCGTCGAGCTGGCCGCGTGGCTGACCGCGCCCGAGCAGCAGGCCAAGGTGTTCAAGAGCGCCGGGCTGCTGCCGTCGATCCCGAAGCTCTACGACGACCCGTCGATCGTGGACTACAAGAACCCGTACTTCAACGACGCGCCGATCGGCAAGCTCTTCACCGACGCCGCGAAGAAGCTGAACCCGCAGTACCAGGGCCCGAAGGCCGGTGACATCCAGACCGCGATCGGCAACGCGATGCAGCGCGTCGAGCAGGGCAAGCAGAACGGCGAGGACTCGTGGCGCCAGTTCGTCGGCGACGTCCAGAAGTGACGGCCTGACATGACGGTGGTCGACCGGACGGCCAGAAGGCACCGCTGGGACACGAGGTTCGCGCCCTACGGATACGTGGCGCCGTACTTCCTGATCTTCGGTGTCTTCGGGCTGTTCCCCCTGCTCTACACGATCTGGGTCTCGCTGCAGCACCGCAACCTGCTCGACGAGGGTGGCGCGTACGTCATCTGGTTCGACAACTACGGCAAGCTGCTGGCGGACCCGTACTTCTGGAACGCCATGGGCAACACGCTCAGCCTGTGGCTGCTGACAACGGTCCCGCAGATCCTGTTCGCGTTGTTCATCGCGCAGCTGCTCAACCGCAAGGTGCGCACGCGGACGCTGTTCCGGATGGGCGTGATCCTGCCGAACATCACCTCGGTGGCGGCGGTGACGATCATCTTCGCGCAGCTGTTCGGCCGGGACTTCGGCCTGATCAACTGGGCGCTGGGCCTGTTCGGTGCCGGGCAGGTCGACTGGCAGGCCGGCACCGCCACCTCGCACATCGCGATCGCGGTGATGGTGGTGTGGCGCTGGACCGGCTACCACGCGCTGATCTTCCTGGCGTCCATGCAGGCCATCCCGTCGAACCTGTACGAGGCGGCCACGCTGGACGGGGCGAGCGGCCGGCAGCAGTTCTGGCGGATCACGGTGCCGCTGCTGCGGCCGCAGATCATCTTCTCGACGATCATCGCGACCACCGGCAACATGCGCCTGCTCGCGGAGCCGCTGCTGTTCAACCCCGGCGCGGCGGCCGCGACCGGTGGCTCCGACCGGCAGTTCCAGACCGCGGCCCTGTACCTGTACGAGCAGGGCTTCACGAACTACGACTTCGGCTACAGCTCGGCGATCGCGGTCGTGCTGGCGGTCGCCACGGTCATCGTCGCCGGTCTCGGTTACCTGGTGACCAAACGGATCCGGACGGAGTGAGGCAACCATGACCGCTGTGCTGGAGCGCCCGGCGCCGGCGCGTCCCACCGGAGGAGCGGTGCGGGCGCGCAGGCTGGCCAGGCGGGTGGCGGGGCCGTGGACCTACGCCGCCCTGATCGCCGTGCTGGCCGGGTCGGCCTTCCCGGTGTACTGGTCGTTCGTGGTGTCCTCGCAGACACCGGACGCGATCGACAGCGTGCCGCCGGTCCTGGTGCCGGGCGGCCACCTCTTCGAGAACATCGCGCGCGTCTTCGACACCACCGACTTCGCGCTGGCGCTGATGAACTCGATCATCGTGGCGGGCACGGTCACGGTGTCGGTGGTGTTCTTCTCGACGCTGGCCGGGTTCGCGTTCGCCAAGCTGCCCTTCCGCGGCCGCAACGTGTTGCTGCTGCTCATCATCGGCACGCAGGCGATCCCGACCGAGCTCGGCATCATCCCGCTGTACATGATGATGAGCGAGTTCGGGTGGGCCGGGCAGATCCACGCGGTGATCGTGCCCGGCCTGGTGACCGCGTTCGGCGTGTTCTTCATGCGCCAGTACTTCGAGCGCGCGATCCCGAACGAGCTGCTGGAGGCCGGCCGGATGGACGGCTGCCACTCGTTGCGGCTGTTCTGGCACGTGGCGCTGCCCGCGGCCCGGCCAGCCGCAGCGGTGCTGGGGCTGTTCACGTTCATGCAGGCGTGGAACGACTTCTTCTGGCCGCTCGTGGTGCTGGTGCCGGAGAACCCGACCGTGCAGACCGCACTGTCCACGTTGGCCAGTGGCTACACCACCGACTACACGCTGGTGCTGACCGCCGCGACGATCGGCACCGTTCCCGTGCTGGCCGTGTTCCTGTTGTTCGGCCGCCAGATCGTCGGCGGCATCATGTCGGGCGCCGTCAAGGGCTGACCCTCTCGCAGAGGAGAGAAGTAGTGAACTTTCCGGCCGGCTTCCGCTGGGGTGTGGCGACCTCGGCCTACCAGATCGAAGGGGCGGCGAGCACCGACGGCCGCGGACCGTCCATCTGGGACACCTTCGCGGCGGTGCCCGGTGCCGTCGCGTCCGGTGACACCGGTGCGGTGGCCGCCGACCACTACCACCGGTGGTCCGAGGACGTCGGTCTGCTCGTCGACCTGGGTGTCGACGCCTACCGCTTCTCCATCTCGTGGTCACGGGTGCTGCCCGAGGGCCGCGGGAGGGTCGAGCGGCGCGGCCTCGACTTCTACCGGCGGCTCGCCGAGGCGTTGCTGGCCAAGGGGATCGAACCGTTCGTCACGCTGTACCACTGGGACCTGCCGCAGGCGCTGGAGGACGAGGGCGGCTGGCGCAACCGCGACACCGCGGGCTGGTTCGCCGACTACAGCGCCACCGTGCACGAGGCGCTCTCCGACGTGGTGACGAAGTGGACCACGCTGAACGAGCCGTACTGCTCGGCGGTCGTGGGCTACGGCGAAGGCCGCCACGCACCCGGTGCGCGCGAGGGGCACGGCGCGCTGGCGGCCGCGCACCACCTGCTGCTGGGCCACGGCCTGGCCGTGCAGGCGATGCGCGCCGGCGGCGCGGCGGGCCAGGAGTTCGGCATCGTGCTCAACCAGTCGCCGACCGTGCCGGTGACCGGCTCCCCCGCCGACGCCGCCGCGGCCGTGCGCCAGGACGTGTTGCTGCGCAGGCAGTTCACCGACCCGTTGTTCGGCGGGGCGTACCCGGACGAGATGACGTCGATGTTCGGTGACATCACCGACTTCTCGTTCCGGCACGACGGGGACCTGGCGGTCATCGGCCAGCCGCTCGACTACGTCGGCCTGAACTACTACTACCGGCTGCACGTGGCCGACGCGCCGCACCGCGAGCCCGACCCCGCCAAGCGCACCGCGCACGACATCGGCGTGGACACGACCCGGCTCCCGGACGTTCCCCGGACCGGCATGGGCTGGCCGGTCGAACCCGCCGGCCTCACCACGGCGCTGACGGACCTCAAGGCCCGCCACCCGGAGCTGCCGCCGGTCTACGTGACGGAGAACGGCTGCGTCTACCCCGACAACGAGAACTTCGAGGACACGGACCGCATCGCGTTCTTGAAGGACCACATCGCGGCCGCGCTCACCGCTGCCGACGAGGTGGACCTGCGCGGCTACTTCTGCTGGTCGCTGCTCGACAACTTCGAGTGGGCGCACGGCTACAAGCACCGCTTCGGCCTCATCCACGTCGACTACGCGACCCAGCGCCGCACCCCGCGGGCCAGCTACCACTGGTACCGCTCGTTCATCTCCTCCGCACGCGCCGAAGAACGGTGACCGCTCAGGGACGGAGTCCCGCCGCATCCGTGCAGTAGGACCAGAACGCGACGACGTCCGCGTGCCGTTCGCCCGCGGTGGGCAGGTAGTGCGTGGGCCGCTCGCGCCGGTCGTGCCAGAAGCGACCGGCGCGAGGGGCGGGACCGGTCGCGGCCAGCCAGACGACGGTGTCCGCACCCTCCTCCGCGCTGCGCAGCAACGGCCTGGTGAGCCGGTGGAAGCCGGGCAGCGCACCGGCCACCCCCGGTGTGTCGGCCCAGCCGGGGTGCATGCCGTGCACGCCGATGCCGTCGTCGGCGTACCGCTGCGCCAGCACGGGCACGAGCGCGACCTGCATGCGTTTGGTCCTGGCGTAGGCGGTGGCGCCGCGGTACTCGCCGTCGCGGTACTCGGGGTCACCGGCCCGCAGCCGTTGCGTGTACATGCCGCCGGAGGACACCAGGACGACCCTGGCGTCCGGTGAGGCGGCCAGCAGCGAGCGGAGCAGCTCGGTCAGCAGCAACGGGCCGAGCACGTGCGTGGCGAACGTCAGCTCGTGCCCGTCGACACTCGTCGTGCGCCGCACCGGCATGACGCCCGCGTTGTGCACCAGCACGTCGATCCGTTCGAACTCCGCCAGCAGCTCGCTCGCGAAACGACGCACCGACGCCAGGCTCGACACGTCGCACAGGCGCACGAAGACCACGGCGTCGGGCACGGCGGCGACGATCTCGGCACGCGCGGCCCTGCCCTTGGCCTCGTCGCGCACCGCCAGCACGACCGCCGCACCGAGCCGTGCCAGCCCGAGCGCCGCGGCCTTGCCGAGCCCCGAACCGCCGCCGGTGACGACGACGAGCCCGCCGCGCAACGCACCCGGCTCCGGGTCGTCGGCCGGCCAGGCCCTGCGGCGCAGCCGGAACCCCCACTTCGAGTAGCCGGGCACCACGAGCCGGTCCATCGCGAGGTCGAGCACGCCGGACAGTCCGCTCACCGGTTCCTCCTCCGCTGTTGTCCGGTGTGGTTCGCAGCGCGGGGGTGTTCCGGTTCGACGGCGGTCAGGTCGGTCACACGGCGGGACCGGTTCCGGTTCAGGGCGGCGGCTCGCAGCGCGGGGTCGTGTTCCGTTCCAGGGCGGGGAGGTGGCTCCAGCGCGGGGCAAACCCTATTCGGGGCGGGGGCTCGCAGCGCGCGGCACGCGTTCCGGTTCCAGGGCGGGAGGTGGCTCCAGCGCGGGGCAAATCCGGTTCGGGGCGGTCGGGTGGCGCGGGGCGCGTTCCGGATCCGGGACGGGCACGTGGTGCGCGGCGCTGTTCCGGTTCGGTGGTGGGTCAGGCGAAGCGCAGCGGTGTGCGCGCGGGTTCGGCGAGCACTCGCGACGCCAGCCACGCCAGGCCGTCGGCCGTGGCCGCCGGGGTGCCGGTGGGCTGGACGACGTGGCTGAGCACGGTGCGGGTGACGACGTCGATGACGACGTCGACCTGCTCGGCCGTCAACGCCGGGTGGTAGGCCTCGACCCGGTCGGCGAGCATCTTCTTCACCTCGGCGAGCAGCGACTCGGCCCTGGTGGTCAGCAGCGGCACCAGCTCGGTGTCCGCGCCGTGCGTCGCGGAGGCGATCGCACGCACCAGCAGGTTGTCGCCGGCCAGTTCGAGCACGTCGCGCACGGCGTCGTGGATCGCCTCGACGAGGTTGTCCGCGTGGCGGTCGAAGGCGGCGCGGATGGCGGTGAGGAACCGGTCGAGCTCGTGGGTGAGCATGGCCTCGGCCAGCGCGTTCTTGGAGCCGACCTCGTTGTAGACGGTCTGGCGGCTGACGCCGACCTGCTCGGCGAGCCGCGCCATGGTGACGGCGGCCCAGCCGTCGCGGGCGGTCAGCTCGACCGCCGCCTCGATGATCGGCCGCCGGCGTGGGCCGCCCGCGGCCGCCGCTGGATGGCCCATGCCGTTGATCCTAGGCGCCACCCGCGCCCCGCTACCGAACGCCACCGCTTCCCACGCGGGACATTCCGCACGTCATGAGCGCACGAAAGCTCCCCGCGTGGACGAAAATGAGGTTGTGGGCGCCTGTGGGTAAACGGGCGGAGGTGCGGTGGAAGGCTGTCACGCGCTGACGCGACCCGGCGCCACGAAGTCGACCTTCTCCCGGACCCCGCAGTCCGGGCAGCACCACGAGTCGGGGATCGCCGACCACGGCGTGCCCGCCGGGAAGCCCTCGCGGGGATCGCCGGTCCGCTCGTCGTAGACGTACCCGCAGCCGGGGCACGTCCCGCCCGCCGTCGCGTCACCACGGCTGTCAGCGCCGACGACCGCGGAGTGCTCGGAGCCGCCGTACCGGGCGAGCACCGCCGCGCGCCTGCCCGGCTGGATGTTGGCCAGCCCGATGTCACCGCCGAAGTGGGCGCGCACCCGCGGGTCCATCACCCGGCGCCACAGCGGCGGGACCAGCGCCAGCAGGATCATCCCGGCGTACCCGGTCGGCAGCACCGGCGACTCGGCGAAGTCGCGCAGCGTCTGGTAGCGCCGGGTCGGGTTCGCGTGGTGGTCGCTGTGCCGTTGCAGGTGGTAGAGCAGGACGTTGGTGGCGATGTTGTTGGAGTTCCAGCTGTGGCTGGGGTCCACGCGTTCGTAGCGCCTGCGGTCCGGCGGCCCCACCCGCTGCCGCAGCATCCCGTAGTGCTCCAGGTAGTTGACGGCCTCCAGGAGCGAGAACCCGATCACCGCCTGCACGACCAGGTACGGCACGATCCCGGCGCCGAGCCACGCGATCAGCGCGCCCCACAGCACCGCGGACATCAGCCACGCGTTGAGCACGTCGTTGCCCGGGCGGAACGGGTGCCGGCCGCGGCGGGCGTACCGCTTGCGCTCCAACCGCCACGCCGACCGCAGCGAGCCGACCACGGTGCGCGGCCAGAACCGGTAGAAGCTCTCCCCCACCCGGCTGCTCGCCGGGTCCTCCGGCGTGGCGACCCGGACGTGGTGGCCGCGGTTGTGCTCGATGTAGAAGTGCCCGTAGAAGCTCTGCGCCAGCGCGATCTTGGACAGCCAGCGCTCGTGGCTCTCCTTCTTGTGCCCCAGCTCGTGCGCGGTGTTGATGCCGATGCCGCCGATGCACCCGATCGACACGGCGAGCCCGATCCTGTCCACGACGGTCAGGTCACCGCGCGCGATCAGCCAGAACGCCGCCACGAACCCCGCGTACTGGACCGGCAGGAACAGGTAGGTGATCCAGCGGTAGTAGCGGTCCCGCTCCAGCCGTTCGAGCACGTCGTCCGGCGGGTTGCCGCGGTCGAGCCCGGCGACGAGGTCGATCGCGGGCACGATCACCAGGACCACGACCGGCCCGATCCAGAACCAGCCGCCCCAGCCGGTCAGCGCGTGCAGGCCGATCGCCAGGAACGCCAGCGACGGCACGACCAGCCCGAGCAGCCACAGGTAGCGCTTGCGGTCGGTCCACAGCTCGGTCGACCCGGCGGGGACCGTCGCGTTCTTGTCGCCCATGCCACGCTCCTCGGGAGGTTGACAGAAACATAGGTGTTGTAAATCGAGTTTGACAAGAGTCGGCAACTTGTAAACCGAGTTACGTTTGCGGCCGATGCACCGATCTTGTGTGCGACGAGGGGGTGCGGCGGTGAGGTCGCGGACGGGCCGGGTCGTGGCCGGGCTGGTGCTGGTGGGTGCGGTCGTGGGGCTGGTGGTCGTGCTCCGGTCGTCCACCGAGCAGAGGTCGTGGGCCAGCGCCGAGGGGACCGTGCAGGAGCGGGTGCGGCCGGGCAAGAGCATCTCGGTCCGGGTCGAGTACCCGTTGCCGGACGGTCGCAGGGAGGTCGCGACGCTGTCGGAGAACGGACCGGCCCGCCAGCCGGGCGACCACGTGACCGTCCGCTACGACCTGCGGGACGGACGGATCATCGACGCCGCGCTGGCCGACAACGACCAGGCGCACCGGGTGGCGGGCGGCATACTGGGGGTCCTGGCGCTCGGCGCGCTGTTCGCGAACCTCATCGCCTGGGCACCGCGGCCGCGCGACTAGCGACCCGGTGGCGTCACCGGGAACCGGCCCGTCATTCGTCCACAATGGAGTCGAGCACGTCGTCGGCCAGCTCGCCCGCCCGCCGCGCCCATCCGTGGCGCAACGTGCGGAACCGCGCGGCAGCCCGGGTTCCCGGCCAGCCCTGCGGCAGCAGCACGGCCGGCAGCACCGGGTCGCGGCGGATCAGCAGCAGCCACTCCGCGCCCAGCAGGACCCGCCGGGCGAGGTCGTCGAGGTGCTCGAACGCGCCGTCGGCCCACCGCCGCAGGAAGTCCTCGTAGCCGGCGGCGATCGCGGGCAGGTCCCAGGCCTCCGCGGCGATGCGGGTGGGATCGGTCCACATGAACGCCTCCGCGCGGAACACCTCGGCCCGGTCGAGCAGGTCGAGCTCCGCGAGCGTCGCCGAGACGTCCGCCGCCGAGGTCGAGACCCACAGGCCGCTGCGCAACGGCCCGAACCCGAACCAGCCCAGCCGGGTGCGCAGCGCGTGCCGGTCGGCGCGACGGCTCTCCGGGACCGAGAACGCGAGCAGCGTCCACCGGCCGTCCCAGTGCCGGTCGACGACCTCGCCGTCGAGCTTGCGCTGACCGTCGCGCAGCACCGCCGTGCCGTGCGCGGTCAGCCCGAGGAACGCCTGACGGCCCCGCCGCACCGTGCGCAGCAGGCCGCGGCGGCCCATCCGGCTCAGCGCCGTCCTGGTCGCGTGCTCACCGATGCCGAGCCGGCCGAGCGCGGCGACGACACCGACCGTCGACACGGCGACGCCCCGGTCGAGCACGTGGTCGCCGAACAGGGCGAGCAACGCGGTCTCCGGCCGCACGGCGGATCCCGCCACGCCGCCGTCCGGAGGAGTCACCGCTGCCGACATGCGTCACGCCCTCTCACCCGGACCCGCCATCGCAAGAACCTTATTCGTCGAACGCCTCACGCGTTTGTTCGTCAAAAGATTGACGGCCGTCACGGATCTGAATACCTTCGGGAACCCCTGGGGGAGTCCGGAATCCTTGACCGGAGGTCGACGATGACCACACGCGGAACCGTTCTCACGACACTCGTCAGCATCCTGATCGCCGTCGCCGGCGTCCTGCTCGCACCGCAGGCGTCCGCCGCGTCACTGGTGGAGGTGACCGCCTTCGGCGACAACCCCGGCCGGATGCGCATGCACGTCTACGTGCCCGACAACCGGCCCGCCAAGCCCGCCATCGTGGTGGCGATGCACGGCTGCGGCGGCTCGGGCCCCGGCTTCTACTCCGGCAGCGAGTTCGCCTCGCTCGCCGACCGCCACGGGTTCGTCGTCATCTACCCGAGCGCCCAGCAGGAGGCCGGTTTCGGCAAGTGCTTCGACACCTGGTCCGACGCGGCGAAACGGCGCGGCGGCGGCAGCGACCCCGTCTCGATCGTGTCGATGGTGACCTACGTCGAGCAGCGCTACGGCGGCGACCCGGCACGGGTGTTCGCCACCGGCTCGTCGTCCGGCGGCATGATGACGAACGAGATGCTCGCGCTCTACCCGGACGTGTTCAAGGCGGGCGCGGCGTTCATGGGCGTGCCGTTCAACTGCTTCGCAGGCGCCGCCGACTACCCGCCCGGCGCCAGCAAGTGCACCGGCGGCAGCATGAACCGCACCCCGCAGCAGTGGGGTGACGCCGTCCGGCAGGCCTACCCCGGCTACACCGGCCCGCGCCCGCGGGTGCAGCTGTGGCACGGCACGGCCGACAACCTCGTGCCGTACTCGTTGCTGCAGGAGGAAATCGAGCAGTGGACCAACGTGTTCGGCCTGAGCCAGACACCGACGTCCACCGACACGCCGCGGCCCGGCTGGAACCGCAGCCGCTACTCCGACAAGGTCGAGGCCTACAGCATCCAGGGCGCCGGCCACACCCTCCCCTCGGCCGGGATGGCCGCGGCCGCACTGGAGTTCTTCGGCATCACCGGCACCGGCGAGCCGAACCCGACGCCGGGCACGTGCGCCGTCAAGGCCACCGTGAACGCCTGGAACAACGGCCTGACCGAGCAGATCTCCATCACCAACACCGGAACCGCGCCGATCAACGGCTGGTCGCTCGCCTTCACGCTGCCTGGCGGGCAGGCCATCACGGCCGGGTGGAACGCCACCTACTCGGTTGCCGATGGGAAGGTGACGGCGCGGAATGTGGGACACAACGCTGTGATCGTGCCGAATGGGTCTGTTGGTGTTGGGTTTCAGGCAACGCATGCGGGTGATGCGGGGGCTGCGTCGGGGTTTGTGCTCAACGGGATGAGCTGCTCCGTCGGGTGATCACGGGTTGTGGTCCCGGCGCACCTCGCGTGCCGGGGCCGCGATCGTCTGCTTGGGGTTGGGCGGGCACGTTTGTCTGTCGCCTTGGGTGTGGGGTTGGGTTGGGTCCGTTTGTGTGTCGCCTTGGCACCGGGGTTGGGTTGCGTCCGTGAGCGATCACCTTGACACCGTGGTTGGGCAGGCAGGGACGACGTTGTGGGGTCATCGCCGCTTCGCGACGATCGCGATTGGGGCTTGACTTCGAGCCTCTAACGGGGCGATGAGTCGGCCTTCAAAA
>NZ_LGDY01000058.1:144924-244888 GCF_001279525.1 Nocardia sp. NRRL S-836
AACGGGGCGATGAGTCGGCCTTCAAAAGCCGGGCATAAGGAGCCCGGCCGATCCCTACCAGGATATCGCCCCGCCCTCAAAGTCAAGCCCCAATCGCAAAACGAAGGGCGTGATACCGCTACCCGTCAAGGGAAGGTAGAAACGCCTCGCTTCGCTCGACGGGCGTGCAACTGCCTGAAGTCAGGGGAATTTCGTCTCGCTTCGCTCGACAGGATGTGGAAAGCCTGAGGCGGCCGAGTCGCGCCCCGAGCGGGGTGTGCAGGGTCTGCGATGCCTGGCTTCACCCGCCACGGCGACCACCGGCCGGGGCCCTGGCGGGCGCGCGGGGCCACAGGCGCGTGGAGCGGTGCCGCAACGCCGAAGACCTCCGTGTGCGGCGAGGAGAAAACGCCTTCACCGCAACACGGAGGTCTTCCTCGTGATCAAGAAGACGCGCCGGACACGCCGTCCACAGCGTCCGTGATCACTGCGACTAGCCGAAGTTCACGTCACTGCACCACATGTAGGTCTGGTCGAGGTGGGACGCCTGCCAGATCGTGAACACGATGTGGTGACCCCGGTAGCCGGACGTCTGGACGTTGAAGCTGATGTCCCTGGCCGGGGCGTACCGTCCGGTCTGCGTGATGAAGTCGAGGTTGCCCCAGCCGAGTCGCTGCGTGGTCGGGTCGAACCCGTTCTTGCTGACGTAGACGCGGAAGTAGTCGGCACCGTGACTCGCCTGGTCGAGCAGCTTCATCGTGAAGTTGCTGCCCACGCTGGTGGTCCGCCAAGGGCCGGGCGTGTTCAGCGAGTTGTTGCGGGACAAGGCGTTGCTGCAGAGCTGGCCGTCCGGGGTGGAACCCTGGAAGTTGCCGCCGAGTCCGTCCCGCAGCGCGCTCATCCAGTTCCACATGGTGTCGGCGTTGGCCTGGAAGGCCTGCCAGCACATGGGGTCCTGCTGCTGCATCGCGGGGTTCGTGTGCTGGCTGCCCCACGTCTGCCAGCACTGGTAGGCGCGGGTGGCCGGGCTGACGATGGTGCCGTGTGCCGAGGCCGGCGGGGCCCACAGGAACATGCTGACCAGCACGCCGATGAGCACGGTGATGACGCCCCGTCGTCTCGCGACGAACCCGGAGGTGCTGCGCGTACGCATGAATGAGCCTCCATTCTCCGATGATCGACTGACAGCAGCGGCGGAATGGGAGCGCTCCCAGAACATAAACTCTACCGGTAACACAGCGAAATCTCAAGGAAACACTGCGTGATCATCGTGAGGTGCGGCCTTGTCGCAGGTAGTCGCGGTGGGAAAGTCACCACCGCCACGAGGTCACGTCACCAGGCCGTGCCGGAACGCGTAGACGACGGCCTGCACGCGGTCGCGCAGGTCCAGTTTCGTCAGGATGCGTGACACGTACGTCTTGACGGTCTCGTGGCTGATCACCAGCGACGCGGCGATCTCGCTGTTGGACAGGCCCTCCGCGATGAGCCGCAGCACCTCCAGCTCCCGCGCGGTCAGCGGCACGTCGGCCGGTCCCCCGCCGGTGGGGCGGATGCGCTCGGCGTAGCGGCCGACGAGCTGGCGGGTGACCTCCGGTGCGAGCAGTGCGGCGCCGGCCGCGACCGTGCGGATGCCGTGCAGCAGCAACGAGGGTGGCGCGTCCTTGAGCAGGAAGCCGCTGGCGCCGGCCCGCAGCGCCTCGTAGACGTACTCGTCGAGGTTGAACGTCGTCACCACCAGCACCTTGGCCGGGTGGGCCACCCCGGCGCCCGCGAGCAGGCGGGTTGCCTCGATGCCGTCCAGCACCGGCATCCTGACGTCCATCACCACCACGTCCGGGTTCAGCCGTCCGGTCAGCTCGACCGCGGCCCGGCCGTCGCCGCACTCGCCGACCACCTCCAGGTCGGGTTGCGCGTCGATGATCGTCGCGAACCCGGTGCGGATCAGCGCCTGGTCGTCGCAGACCAGCACGCGCACCGGGGCCGTCACGGCCTGATCACCGCCGGAATGCGGGCCCGCACGAGGAAACCGCCGTCGCGCCGGCCCGCGCTGAACTCCCCGCCGAGCACACCGACCCGTTCGCGCAGCCCGGCGAGGCCGCGTCCGCTGCCGCCGGGTGAGGCCGCGGCCGACCCGCCGCCGTCGGTTCCGACCTCCACCACGACCTCGCTCTCGTCGTGCCGCACGCGCACCGTGGTCCTGCTGCCGTGCGCGTACTTCAGGGCGTTCGTCAACGCCTCCTGCACCACCCGGTACGCCACCACCCCGGCGCTTCCGGTCACCGGCGCGCCCTCCTCGACGAACTCCACCGGCTGCCCGGCCTGCCGGGTCCGCTCGACGAGCGAGCCGAGGTCGCCGACGGACGGTGCGCGCGGATCACCGTCGTGGTCCGGGTTCAGCAGGTCCAGCAGCTGGCGAAGGTCCGCGATCGACCGGCGGCCGGTGTCGGTGATCGCGGTGAGCGTCTGGTCCAGCCGGTCGGGCGCCGCGGTCAGGTACCGGGCCGCCTCCGCCTGCACCACCATCGCCGTCACGTGGTGGGTCACGACGTCGTGCAGCTCGCGGGCGATGCGGGTGCGTTCCGCGGCACGGGTTTCCTCGGCCACGTGGCGGCGCCGCTCCTCCTCCGCGTCCCTGGCCAGCCGCAGCCACGCGCCGATCGCCCACGCCGCGGCCAGCGCCAGGTAGAACGTGACGAACCCGGTCACACCCTCCTGCGAGCCGTCCCGGTGGATCCCGATCGCCAGCGGTACGTACGCCGCGGACGCCACGACCGCCGCGGTGCGCCGGAACCGGTCGAGGTGCAGGCCGGTGCTGATCAACGCGATGGGCAGCGCGGTGCCGGAGACGGTGTGGTAGCCGAGCAGCTGGTCGGCCGCGAAACCGAGGCACACCAACGCGAAGCAGACGAGCGGCCACCGCCTGCGCACGACCAGCGGCAGGCACTCCACCGCGACCACGAGGAAGGCCAGCGCGTCCATCGGGCGGGTCGGCAGGTCGCCGAGCTGCGTTCCCCGGTTGTGCAGCGCGGGCACCAGCGAGGACAGCGCCAGCACCAGCGCCAGCGGGACGTCCCGGACCGTGACGTCCCAGCGGCGCCACAGGTCCGAGACCCGGCGGAGGCTGATCACGCGGCGATCGTAGTGGTGACGGCCCTGCGGCGACGACGCGGCACGATGTTCCCCCGCCGGTGGGCGAGCCACAGGAACACGACCGTCACGACCACACCGGCCAGCACCGAGTAAGCGCTTGCCTCCGGCCCGAACTCGCCACCGCTGAGCAGGGACGGCCCCGAGGTGACGCTGTCCAGCAGGCCCTTCGGCGCGTCCGTGCCGGAGACGCTGGTGCTGAAGATGCCGCCCTGGGCGTAGTTCCAGCCGAAGTGGACACCGATCGGCACCCACAGGTTGCGGGTGGCGGCGTAGACGGCGCCGAGCATGAAGCCCGCCTCGATCGCGATGGCGGTGGCGCCCCACAGCGTGGCGTGCGGGTTGAACAGGTGCGAGGCACCGAACACGACACCGGTCAGCAGAAGGGAAAGCCACGTGCCGATGCGTTGTTCGGCAACGCGGAACAGCACACCGCGGAAGAGCAGCTCCTCCGCGACGACGGCCGCCGCCGTGAACCCGAGCAGCGCCACCGCTCCCGGCACCGATCCCCAGCCGCGCACCTCGTACCCGCCGAGGAAGGCGATGTTGAGGATGACGGCGGCGAACATCGCGGTGCCGATCAGCACTCCCCTGCCGAACGCCGGTGCCGCTCCCCCGCGGGCGATCTCGACCGGCTCCCGGTGTTCGGTCCGCCGCACCACCCAGCCGTAGACGAACAGCAGCAGCGCCGCCGACGCGAAGCCGAGCACCAGCGTGAGCGGCACGTTCCACCCCGCCGCGCCGACGATCGCACTCCCGGCGAACGCCGCCAGCGCCACCGCCCCGAGCTGCCACAACAGTCGCATGACCAGTCCTTCGCGAGCCGTTCGCGGCCATCGCGCCGCGGTCACCGGCAACGCTAGGGAAATCGCTGCCGCGAATCGTCACCGCGCAGTGGACATCCGCGGGTAGCTCGCTCGGGGGACAAGGGGCCCCGGCACGGCCGGTGTCAGTCGTGGCCGCCGGACGCGCGGTCCAGTCCGGTGAGCCGCACGACCGCGGCGAAACCGTCGTCGGTACCGGGCCAGTGCGCGCGGACCGCGTCGAGTCCCGCGCGGCGCACGACACCGCGCAGCACGGCCGTGACGATGATCGCGTCGTCGGCGTACCCGAGCACGGGGATGAAGTCGGGGACGAGGTCGATCGGCATGGCGAGGTAGACCATGAGCAGGCCGAGCCGGACCCGCACGCCCCGCGGCAACGTCCGGTCGGCGGCGAGGCGGCGCACCAGCCGCAGCACGTCGGGCAGCAGGCGCAGGGCCTCGCGCAGCAGCCCGCCCCGCGGCCGGACGACGAGCAGCGCGACGATCAACGCCGCCCACGTCAGCACCAGGGCGGCGGCGACGCCGATGAGCAGGTCCCACCAGAACGAGCCGGTCACGCGCTCACGGTACGTCCACAGCGCACGACCGGTCTGTCCGCACCACCCGCGAGACGAACCGCGGCGGCGGCTATCCGGGTGGTTCACCGGCACCGAACTAAGAGTTCAGTTTGTGGGTCATTGACAAGCCCCGAGCGCACTCGACACGCTGCAACTCCCTGTGACCGAAAGGTGCCACCGCATGAAACTCCGCATCCTCTTACCGGTGCTCGCACTGCTCCTCGGCGTCGGTGTCGCGCCCGCCGCCGCGGCGGCGGAACCGGTGACGGCGGCCGACGCCTGCTACACCTGGGGACGCACCCTGTCGGAGGGAGCGTCGGGCGACGACGTCCGCCAGCTGCAGATCCGGGTGGCCGGCTACCCCGGCTACGGCGGCGTGCTCGGCCTCGACGGGCAGTACGGCCCCGCCACCAAGGCCGCCGTGACCCGGTTCCAGCAGGCCTACGGACTCGGTGCCGACGGCATCGCCGGGGCAGCGACGTTCGCGAAGATCTACGCGTTGCAGGACAACGACTGCACGCCGGTCAACTTCACCTACGACGAGCTGAACAACTGCAACTCCGACTGGTCGGGCGGCAACGTCTCCGCAGCGACCGCACGCGCCAACGCCCTGGTGTCCATGTGGAAGCTGCAGGCGATGCGGCACGCCATGGGCGACCGGCCGATCGCCGTCAACGGCGGCTTCCGCAGCGTCTCCTGCAACAACGCCGTCGGCGGCGCCACCAACAGCCGCCACCTCTACGGTGACGCCGTCGACCTGGGCGCCGGCGCGCAGGGCTTCTGCGCGCTCGCGAAGCAGGCCCGCAACCATGGCTTCGCCGAGATCCTCGGCCCCGGCTACACCGGTCACAACGACCACGTGCACGTCGCCCACCGCTCCAGCCGCTTCTGGTCCGCACCGAGCTGCGGCGTCTCCGGCTGAACCTGAGCCGCTGCCCCGGAACGGGCTCGTCTCCGGCACGCGCCGGGGACGGGCCCGTTCCGATTTCCGCCACCGCCGATTCCTCCCGGTCCCGGACGAGGTCTACGTCTTCGCACACGGCGCAAAGCCGGAAGGAGACGCAGGTGTCCACCAGAACATCCCCCGCGGACGTGGGCGGGACAACGGCAGGCGCGCGGCGGACGTGGGTGCTCGTGCTCACCTCGGTCGCCTCGCTGATGGTCGTGCTCGACGCGCTGGCCGTGACGACCGCCCTGACGGCGATCAGGACCGACCTCGGCGCGTCGATCACCGAGCTCGAATGGACCGTCAACGCCTACGGGCTGAGCTTCGCGGTCCTGCTCATGACGGCCGCGGCCGCGGGTGACCGCTGGGGCCGCCGCCGGGTGTTCGTGGCGGGCGTGGCGGTGTTCGCGCTGGCGTCACTGGTGTGCGCGGTGGCGCCGGACGTGCAGACGCTGATCGCCGGACGGGTCGTCCAGGGCGCGGGCGCGGCGTTCGTCATGCCGCTCGCGCTCGCCCTGCTCACCACCGCCTTCCCACCGGAGCTGCGCTCGCGGGCACTGGGGGTGTTCGCGAGCGTCAGCGGTGTGGCCGTGCCGCTCGGACCGCTGTTCGGCGGCGTGGTCGTGGAAGGGCTGTCCTGGCCGTGGATCTTCTGGGTCAACGTGCCGCTCGGCATCGCTCTGGCCGGCTTCGCGCTGACCAGGGTCGACGAGAGCCACGGCCAGGACCGCGCCCTCGACGTGCCGGGCCTGGTGCTGGTCGGCGCGGGCTCGTTCGGGCTGGTGTGGGCGCTCGTGCAGGGCAACACGGCCGGCTGGGCCAGCCTGGAGGTCGTCGCCTCCGCCGGACTCGGGCTGGCGGCGATCGGCGCGTTCATCGCGTGGCAACGGCGTGCCGCCCACCCGATGCTGCCGCTGCACCTGTTCGGCTCCCGCAGGTTCGCGGCGGGCAACGTGGTGATCTTCTTCCACTGGGCGTCCGCGCTCGGGACGATGTTCTTCCTGGCCCAGTACCTGCAGACCGGGCTCGGGTACGGGCCGCTGGCCACCGGTCTCGCGCTGGCGCCGTGGGGACTGACCACCACGGTCATCCCGCGCTGGACGGGACGGCTGGTCGGCCGGTTCGGTGAGCGGCCGTTCATCGTCGCGGGGCTCGGCGCGCACACCGTCGCCATGGTCTGGCTCGTCCTGGTCACCGGCCACGCAGGCGGCTACTGGGCGATCGCCGCACCGCTCGTGCTCTCCGGCTCCGGCATCGCGATGTGCCTGCCCGCCGCCCAGAGCGCGGTGCTCACGTCGGTCGCGCCGCGGTTCATCGGCAAGGCCTCCGGCGTGTTCAGCGCCATGCGGCAGCTCGGCGGCGCGTTCGGCGTCGCGGTTCTGGTCGTCGCGTTCGCCGCGACCGGCAGCTACGCGTCACCGGACGCGTTCGTCAACGGTTTCACGGCCGCACTCGTCGCGGGCGCCTGCCTGGCGGTCGCCGGGGTGCTGGCCGGATGTGTCATCCCGCGGAAGGGGTAGTTCGATGTCCGATCTCAAGGCGCAGGCCGATCTGCTGCGCGAGCTCCACCACGGCACGGTGCTCGTGCTGCCGAACGCGTGGGACGAGGCCAGCGCGGAACTGGTCGCCGAGGCCGGTTTCCCGGTCGTCGCGACGTCCAGCGCCGCCGTCGCCGACGTGCTCGGCCACCCGGACGGCGAACGGGCGCCGTGGCGGGAGATGTTCGCCGCGGCCGCCCGGATCGCGGCCGCGGTGCCGGTCCCGGTGACCGTGGACGCGGAGGCGGGCTACGGCCTGGAGCCGCACCAGTTCGTGGCCGAGCTGCTCGGCGCCGGTGCCGTGGGGTGCAACCTGGAGGACACCGACCACCGGGCCGGCGGTCTCGTGGACACCGCGGCGCAGGCGGACTGGCTCGCGGCCGTGCGCTCGGCCGCGGACGAGGCCGGTGTGCCGGTCGTCGTGAACGCGCGGATCGACGTCTTCCTGCCGTCGAGCGGGGTCGCGGACCCGGTGGCCGAGGCGGTCCGACGGGGCCGCCGCTACCGCACGGCGGGTGCCGACTGCCTCTACCCGATCGGTGCGCCGTCCGGTGAGGCCGTCGGGCGGGTGGTCGCCGAGGTGCCGGGACCGGTCAACGGCAACACCAGGGACTCGCTGGACCTGGCCGCGCTGGCGGCGCTGGGCGTGGCACGGGTGTCGTTCGGCCCGCGCTTCTACCGGCAGGGTCCCGCCGGGTTCCGCGCGACGCTGGAGGAGCTGCTGAGGGAGAGCGATTCCTTTTCGCTCCGGACGGAGTCCAAGCCATAGCCTGGCTCGACGAGGCAGGCTTGCCGACGCCCCCGCGAGCAGGAGTGTGCCGTGTCCGCAGAGACGATCTCACCGGTCAGCGGTGACCGGTGGCAGGACGAGTTCGAACGGCTCCGGGCCGGGCTGATCGCGCACTGCTACCGGATGACCGGCTCGTACCAGGACGCCGAGGACGTCGTCCAGGACACGTACCTGCGCGCGATGCGCGCGGTGGCGGGCTTCGAGGCGCGCTCGTCGCTCAAGACGTGGCTCTACCGGATCGCCACCAACACGTGCATCACCGCGCTGAACCACCGCAGCAGGCGCGTGCTGCCCGCCGGCCTCGGGGGGCCGTCGGACGACCCCGACGCCCACGTCTTCGACGACGAGTCCGTCCCGTGGCTCGAACCCCTCCCGGACGCCCTGCTCGGCGATCCGGGAGAGGTGGTCGTGCGGCGGGAGTCGGTGCGGCTCGCGCTGGTCGCGGCACTGCAGTACCTGCCGGTGCGGCAACGGGCCGCGTTGCTGCTGCGGGAGGTGCTGTCCTGGTCGGCCGCCGAGATCGCGGAGACGCTCGGCGTCAGCGTCCCCGCGGTGAAAAGCCTCCTGCAACGCGCCCGCAAACGCCTCGACGAGCAGCAGGTGCCCGAACCGCGCGCCACGCCGCCGGAGCTCGAACGCGCGTTGCTCGACCGCTACATCACGGCGTTCGAGAGCGCGGACGTCACCGCCATCCGTGCCGTGATCCACGACGACTACCGCCTCGAAGCCATCCCGCACCCCGTGTGGTTCCGCGGCCTCGACGTCTGCCTGCCGTTCCTGGAGCGGCACGCGTTCGCGGCGCCCCGCGGGACCGTCCGGCTGCTGCCGACCCGGTCGAA
The DNA here is from genome assembly GCF_001279525.1 of Nocardia sp. NRRL S-836. Lineage (GTDB taxonomy): Bacteria > Actinomycetota > Actinomycetes > Mycobacteriales > Pseudonocardiaceae > Lentzea. The sequence continues at coordinate 153,545 of NZ_LGDY01000058.1, forward strand.
CGGCCAGCCCGCCGCGGCCGGCTACCGCCTCGACCCGGTGTCCGGTCTGCTGCACGCCGACGGCCTGCTGGTGCTGGAGGTGACCGACGGGCGGTTCTCCCACGCGGTCAAGTTCACCGACCCCGCCCTCGTCACGGCCGCGGGCCTGCCCGCGGTGCTGACGGCGTGACCTCTAGGTTGCCCTTCCGGAAACTACTTTCCCGCTAGGAAAGTGCGTGCTACTTTCCTAGCGGGAAAGTACTTGCGGAGGGGGAAGGTCATGTACGAGAACGTCAGCGCGGACGACGCCGCCCGTGCGCTCGACGAGATCAACCGCAGAGCCGACCAGGTGATCGAGAAGACGCTGGTCCCCGACTGGTTCTGGTGGGTCGTCGCGGGCCTGAACGTCGCCCTGACCGCCGCCCTGGAGTCGGAAACCCCGCTCGTGATCGGCATCGGCACCGGCCTGTTCGTGCTGGGCACCGTCGTGGTGTCGGGCACGCTGGTGACCAACGCGCTGCGGCACGCCCAGGTGCGCAACAACCTGGTCGGCGCGAACGGTGTCCTGGCCGTCCTCGCGTTCGTGGCGCTGATCCTCGCCGTCACGTTGCCGGCCGCGTTCCTCCTCGACGCCGCCGACGTGCCCCACGCCGCCGTCATCGTCACCGCCGTCAGCGGGGTGGTCATGATCATCGGTGGCCCGGTGCTGATGCGGTACATCCGGCGCACCATGCGCAGCCACCGGGCAGGCACCGGGGCATGAGCGAGCCACGCTTCGACGACCTCATCCACGCGCCGACCAGGCTCTCGATCGTCGCCCTGCTCGCGGCCTCGGAGTGGGCGACCTTCACGTTCGTCCGCGACAGCGTCGGCCTCTCCGACTCCGCGCTGTCCAAGCAGCTCACCACCCTGGAGGAGGCGGGCTACGTGGCGGTGCACAAGGCCTTCGTCGGCAACCGCCCGCGCACCTCGGTCCAGCTCACGCCCGCGGGGCGGACCGCGTTCGAACAGCACGTCGCTGCCCTGCAGGAGATCGTGACCCGCGCCGGAGTCTCCGTCCTGCCCGAGTAGCGGTCAGGTCGCCGGGCGCAGCCGCCGCACCGTCGCCGGACCGTCGACGGCACCGCGGGCGATCCGGGCCGCCAGCTCCTCCAGCCGTTCCTGGGTCGTGCGATCCTCCGGCTGGTACACGACGACGCGGTTGCGCGGGTTCTCCTGCAACAGCATCGTGAGGGTGCGCACGGACAGGTTGCCGACGTGCAGCGACCGGATGCGCTTCACCCGGCGGGGGTGGGTGGACACGTCGGCCTGGTCCCACAGGCGCACGAACAGCGGCGACTCGGCGCGGAGCCGGCTCAGCAGCGGCTCCCAGCCAGGGTCGGTGACCGTCTCGCCGTAGTACGCGCGCAGCTTGGCCACCACGGCGGCGCACTCCTGCTCGTGGTCGGAATGGCCCGCGATCCAGTCGGGGTGCGTGAAGTGCAGGTAGGCGCAGTTGCGGTCGGCCTCCGGCAGCGCCTCCAGGTCGTCGATCATGAACCGGAACGACGCGTTGTACGCCAGCGGCTCGAACCACGGGTTCATCACCACGGCCGGGTGCGGGGAGAGGCTGTCGAGCAGTGCCCGCACCGCACCGCTGATCCGCTCACAGCTCGTGGGCTCGTCCACGTCCCGGTGGCCGCCGAGCAGGAACAGGTGGCGGCGTTCGTCGTTCGAGAGCCGCAACGCGTCCGCGATCGCCGCCAGCACCTCGACGCTGGGCTGCACGTCACGGCCCTGTTCGAGCCACGTGTACCAGGTCGACCCGACGTTCGCGAGCACCGCGACCTCCTCGCGGCGCAACCCCTTGACCCGCCGCCGGCCGCCACCACCGGGCAGCCCCACGTCCGCCGGGGAGAGCCGGTCACGCCGGGCGCGCAGGTAGGCACCCAGCTCGCGGGAACGCACATCGGCCATGCCACCGATCATCCCACCGCGGGCCGGGCTCAGGGTGGTGGTCCGACCACCACCATCACGGCAGTCTGGGTAGCGCCCCCGCGGACGCGCAGGGTGGGTGCCATGCAACGAACATGGCCGATCTTCGTCGCGGCGTTCGGTGCGACGTACACGTTCAGCATCGGCAACGTGACCGCACCACGCCTCGGACCAGACCTGGGCGCCGACCGGGGTGAGACGGCGCTCGTGCTCGCCGCGTTCGCCGTGTCCTTCGCCGCCGGGCTGATCCTCGCCGGGCGGCTGGGCGACCGGTACGGCCGGCGCCGGCTGCTGACCATCGGGCTCCTCGCCCTCGCACTGGCCTCCGCGCTGGCCGCGGCCGCACCCGGACTGTGGTGGCTGGTCGCCGCACGCGTCCTGCAGGGTGCGACGGCGGCGATCGTGATGCCGCAGACGCTCGCGATCATCCAGACCTCGGGCGACGCCACCGCCCGTGCACGGGGGCTCGCGGTGTTCACCGCGGCCTCCGGCGTCGGCACGGTGGCGGGTCAGGTCGTCGGCGGTTTCGTGATGGGGCTGAGCCTGCCGGTCGCCGGCTGGCGGGGCGCCGTCCTGACCTCGGCGATCCCGAGCGTGGTGGCGTTGCTGGGCGCGCGGCGGCTGCGGGTCCACCCGCCGACGAGCACCGAACGGCCCGACCTCGGCGGCGCGCTGCGGGTGGGTGTCTCGCTGCTGGCGCTGGTCACCGGTGTGTCGCTCGGCCCGGCAACGGGCTGGGTCTGGTGGACACCCGCGCTGATCGTGCTGGGCCTGCTCGGGCTGGGCGCCTTCTGGCTCAACCAGGGACGGCGCGAGCTGGCGGGCCGTCCGGTGCTCGTCGCGCCGTCCGTCCTGCGGCTGTCCGCGCTGCGGCACGGCCTGCTGATGGTCGTGCTGCTCTTCGCCGGCTACGGGGCGTTCAGCTTCGAGTACTCGATGCTCACCCAGGTCGGTCTCGGGCTGACCCCGGTGCAGTCCGGGCTCGCGCTGACCGTGTTCGCGGGCGCGTTCGTGCTCACCGGGCTGCGGATGCCACAGGTCGTGGCGCGGTTCGGCGACCGCACGATGGAACTGGCGTCGGGCGTGCTCGCCGCCGCCCTCGTCGCGCTCGCCCTGGTCTCGTGGTTCGCCCAGGGCCACGGCGCGGCGCTGTGGGTCGGCTGCTTCCAGGTCGTCGGCGTCTTCATCGGCGCGGCGCAGGCGAGCCAGTACGGCCCCCTCGTCGGAACGGTCATGGCGGCGGTGCCCGACCGGGTCGCGGGCCTGGCCGGCGGCCTGTTCACCACCGCCCAGCAGGCCGCCATGGGGTTCGGCACCGCCATCATCGGCGGCGTCTTCGGCGCCCTCACCCCGTCGCTCGGCTGGACGCACGCCTTCGCGGTCGTGCTCGGCGTCCAGGTGGTCACCGCCAGCCTGTTCTGGGTCCTCGCGCGGCGACTCCGCCACCAACGCGCACACGTCCGCACCACCGTCGAAGGCAGAAGTCCCCGTGGTCAAGGCGATCGTCACGCTCAGGCGGCGTGACCCACGACGAGTTCGACCACCGGCTGACCGTGAGACGGGGCCGGCGCGCTGGATCTCCGGCGCGCCGGCCCCCGGACCTCAGGCGGAACCGACCGAGCGCACGGCCTCGCGGATCACGTCGGCCACGGCCCGGGGCTGCGACAGCATCACCAGGTGCGAGGAGTCCAGCTCGACCTGCTTCATCCCGGCGCGCCCGTAGCCGAACCGCTCCACCTCGGGGTTGATCGTGTGGTCCGCGGTGGACACGACGCCCCAGGACGGCTTCGTCTTCCACGCCGCGGCCGAGGCGGGCTCCGCGAACGCCGCCGCGGCCAGTGGCCGCTGGGAGACCGCGAGGACCTTCGCCAGGTCCGGGTCGACGTCGTGGGCGAAGATCGCCGGGAACCTCGCCACGTCGACCGACACGTCGGTGCCGTCCTCGCCGCCCTCGACCGGGAACGAGGTCGTCACCAGCGCGGTGGCGAGGTCGGAGTCGGGGAACCGGCCCTGCAGCTCGCCGAGGCTCTCGCCCTCCTCCAGGGCGTAGCCGGCGAGGTAGACCAGCGCCTTCACGTTGTCCTCCGCACCGGCGACGGTGATCACCGCGCCGCCGTAGGAGTGCCCGACGAGGACGACCGGGCCGTCGATCTGCCGGACGACGGAGGCGATGTAGGCCGCGTCACCGGCCAGCGACCGGTTCGGCACGGCCGGAGCGACGACCGCGAGGCCGTCCGCCAGCAGTTCGGGGACCACCCGCGCGAAGCTGGAGGCGTCGGCGAAGGCGCCGTGGACGAGCACCACCGTGGGTGTGGGCATGGGGGTTCTCCTGGAGGTGGGGTGCGGGGTCACGGGTGCAGCGCGTCGCGCAGGAACTCGCCGGCCTGGCGGGTGGCGGCCTTGGCGGCGTGGGTGTCGCGCAGGGCGTCGAGCATCACGAAGTCGTGGATGATGCCCAGGTAGCGCACGGCCGTGGTCGGGACGCCCGCGGCGCGGAGCTTGGCGGCGTAGGCCTCGCCCTCGTCACGCAGCACGTCCGCCTCGCCGACGATGACCAGCGCCGGCGGCAGGCCGGTCAGCTGCTCGACCGAGGCGCGCAGCGGGGACGCGGTGATCTCGGCGCGCTGGGCCGGGTCGGTCGTGTACTGGTCCCAGAACCAGTGCATGCCCTCGCGCGAGAGGAAGTAGCCCTCGGCGAACCGCTCGTAGGACGGCGTGTCGAACCCGGCGTCGGTGACCGGGTAGAACAGCAGCTGCGCCGCCAGGGCGGGGCCGCCGCGCTCCTTGGCCATGAGGGTGAGGGCGGCGGTCATGTTGCCGCCCACCGAGTCACCGGCCACCGCGATGCGCGCCGGGTCGAGGCCGTGCTCGGCACCGGACTCGGCGACCCACCGCAGCGTGGCGTAGACCTCCTCGATCGCGGTCGGGTACCTGGCCTCGGGCGAGAGGCTGTAGTTCGGGAACACCACGGCCGCGCCGGCGCGGACGGCGAGCTCGCGGACGAGCCGGTCGTGGGTGTGCGCGTTGCCGAAGACCCAGCCGGCGCCGTGGGTGTAGAGCACCACGGGCAGGGTCGCGGCGGCGTCGCGCGGGCGGAAGATCCGCACGGAGACCTGGCCGCTGGGGCCGCCGGGAACGGTGATGTCGGTGATGTCGGCGTCGGGGCGCTCGACACCGTCGCCGGCCTGGACGCCGTCGACGGTCTTGCGGCCCTCGACGGGACCGAGGTCGTAGAGGAACGGGGGCTTGCTCGTCGCGTCGGCGAACTCCCGCGCGGCGGTTTCGAGCACGGGCATGGCTTCGGGGGTGTCCGGCATGGCGCCCACCCTGGTGCACCGGCCCGGTCCGGGGCATCGGTCGGTCGACGCAACCACCGCCGGACCGCCCGGACCAGTCGACCGACCGATGCGTGCGCGCCCGCGGCCGCACGAGGATCGGCTCTCGTGATCGCGAAGGGGAGTGTGACCGCGGAGGCGTCGAGCTGGGCGCCGCTGCGCCGGGGAGCGTTCCGCGCGCTGTGGATCGCGTCCTTCGTGAGCAACGTCGGCTCGTGGATGCAGACCGTCGGCGCGCAGTGGCTGCTGGTGGACCAGCACGCCGGTGCGCTGGTGATCTCGCTGGTGCAGAGCGCCTCGTCGTTGCCGGTGCTGCTGCTGACCCTCCCGGCGGGGGTGGTGGCCGAGTTCGCCGACCGCCGCAAGGTGCTCGTCGGAACGCAGGTGTTCCAGGTCGTCGTCGGTGCCGCGCTCGCCGCGACCACCGTGGCCGGGCGGACGACACCGGAGCTGCTGCTGGTGTTCACGTTCCTGCTCGGCTGCGGTTCGGCCGCCCAGCTGCCCGCCTACCAGGCGTTCGTCCCCGACCTCGTGCCACGCGGGGAGCTGGCCCCGGCCGCCGCGCTCAGCTCGCTCGGCGTCAACCTCGCCCGCGCCGTCGGACCGGCCGTCGCGGGCCTGCTGGTCACCCAGCTCGGCGTCGGCGGCCTGTTCGCGCTCAACGCCGCGACGTTCGTGGTGTTCGCCCTGGTGCTGCTGCGCTCCCCGGCCCCGGCACCGGCGGTCGCCGACCGGCAGTCCTTCCTCGCCGGGATCGAGGCCGGTGGGCGGTACGTCCGGCACGCGCCGGTGGTCCGCCGGATCCTGGCGCGGCTGGTGGTGTTCGCCGTGCCCGCCAACGTGGTGTGGGCGCTGCTGGCCCCGCTCGCGCACGACCGGCTGGGCCTCGGTTCCACCGGGTACGGCCTGCTGCTCGGCGCCGCCGGGATCGGCTCGGTCGGCGGCGCGCTCGTGCTGCCGCGGCTGCGGCGGCGGGTCAGCGCGTCCCGGCTGGTCGCCGGGGCCGGTGTGGTGTTCGGGGCGGCGATGGTCGTGGTCGGCACCGTCCGCTCCCCCGCGCTCGTGCTCGCGGTGCTCGTGCCCACCGGTGCGGCGTGGATCGCGGTGATCGCCGGGATGAACGCCGCCACGCAGGCGTTCCTGCCCGGCTGGGTCCGGGCCAGGGCGCTGTCGGTGTACCAGCTGGTGCTGTTCACCTCGTTCGCCGGGAGCGCGGCCCTGTGGGGTCTCGTGTCGAGCCTGGCCGGGCTGGCCACCACGTTCGTCGTCGCCGGTGTCCTGCTGCTCGCCGGCGCCGCGACCGTGCCCCGCTGGCCGCTGCTCGACGCCGCCACCACCGGCAGGGAGACCGTGGCCTACTGGCCCGATCCGGCCGTCACGCCGGCTGCCGACGTGGCCACCGCGCCGGTGCTGGTGTCGCTGCGCTACCGGGTGCGGGCCGGGGAGAGGGCTGGTTTCCTGAGCGCGATGGCGGACCTGCGCGACACGCGGCTGCGCACCGGCGGCACGAGCTGGGCGCTCTACCGCGACGCCCGTGACGAGGACGTCCACGTCGAGCAGTACACCGTCGCGTCCTGGGACGAGCACCGGCGGCAGCAAGAGCAGCGCCTCACCGGCCTCGACCAGCGCGTTCAGGAGCGCGTCGACCAGCACACCGACGGTGCCGCCGAGGTGGCGCACCTGTTCCGCCTGCACCCCGTGAAGCAAGCCGAGGAGTGAACCCATGACCCGCACCGCGGCCGACGACCTCGTCGACGTCCTGGTCAACGCCGGTGTCCGCCGGATCTACGGACTGGTCGGCGACAGCCTCAACGCCTTCAGCGACGCCGTCCGGCGCCGTGGCGGTGCCGCCGCCGGTGGTATCGATTGGGTACATGTGCACAACGAGGAGGCGGCCGCGTTCGCCGCCTCCGCCGAGGCCCAGCTCACCGGGCGGCTCGCCGTCTGCGCGGGCAGCTGCGGGCCCGGCAACACCCACCTCGTGCAGGGCGTGATGGACGCCCACCGCTCCGGTGCGCCCGTGCTGGTCCTCGCCTCGCACATCGCGTCGCGGCAGATCGGCAGCGGCTACTTCCAGGAGACCGACCCCAAGGCGTTGTTCCGCCAGACCGCGCACTACTGCGAGGAGGTGCAGCGCCCCGACCAGCTCGTCCGAGCGTCCCGGCTGGCGATCCAGAACGCCCTCGGCAAGCGCGGTGCCGCCGTGCTGGTGCTGCCCGGTGACGTCCTCGCCGACGACGGCACGGGCGAGGAGGTCGGCGACCTCGTGCGCGGCCGCCCCGTCCCGGCGCCCGACCCGGAGGAGGTCAGCGAGCTGGCGGGCCACATCGCGGGCGCACACAAGATCGCGATCTTCGCCGGGATCGGCTGCGCCGAGGCGCGTGACGAGGTGCTGGCGCTGGCCGAGCACCTGCGGGCGCCGATCGGGCACACGTTGCGCGGCAAGGACCTCCTGCAGCACGACAACCCGTTCGACGTCGGCATGACCGGCCTGCTCGGCTACGGCGCCTGCTACCGCGCTCTGCACGACGCGGACCTGGTGCTCATGCTCGGCACCGACTTCCCCTACGACGACTTCCTGCCCGGTGCCCGCACCGTCCAGGTCGACGTCGACCCCGCACGCCTGGGCCGCCGCACACCGCTGGTGCAGGGCATCGCCGCCGACGTCGGTGCCACCCTGCGCGCCCTGCTGCCGTTGCTCGACCGGCGCACCGACGACGGCTTCCTGCACGACATGCTGCACCGCCACGAACGCGGCATCGCCCGCTCGATCGAGACCTACACCGGCGACCACGGCCAGCGCAGCCCGATCCACCCCGAGTACCTGGCCCGGATCCTCGACGAGACCGCCGACGAGGACGCGGTCTTCACCGTCGACACCGGCATGTGCTGCACCTGGGCCGCCCGCTACCTCACCCCGAACGGGCGCCGCCGCATCCTGGGCTCGTTCGTGCACGGCTCCATGGCCAACGCCCTGCCGATGGCGATCGGCGCGCAGGTCGCCGCCCCCGGCCGGCAGGTCGTGTCGCTGTCGGGTGACGGCGGCATCGCGATGCTGCTGGGCGAGCTGCTCACCGTGAAGACGCACCGGCTGCCGGTGAAGGTGGTGGTGTTCAACAACTCCAGCCTCGGCATGGTCCGGCTGGAGATGATGGTCGCGGGCGACCCGCCGTTCGAGACCGACCACGACGAGGTCGACTACGCCGCCATCGCCGCCGCGGCCGGGTTCCACACCCGGCGCGTCACCGACCCGGCCGAGCTGCGCGCCGCGGTGGCCGAGCTGCTCGCCCACGACGGCCCGGCGCTGCTGGACGTGGTCACCACGCCCGACGCGCTGGAGGTGCCGTCGCACGTCACGCTCGAAGAGGCCCGCGGTTTCGCCCTGTCGCTGGGCAAGACCGTGCTCAGCGGCGGCATCGGCAAGGTCTACGAGCTCGCGCGGCAGAACCTGCGCAACATCCCGCTCTGACCGGTGGTGTGGCGCGGAAGGCGACCTTCCGCGCCACACCGCCGGGTCAGCCGTCGAGGAGGTCGCGGAGCTGGTGGCGGCCGCTGACACCGAGCTTGGGGTAGGCGTTGTGCAGGTGCGAGCCGACCGTGCGGGGCGAGAGGAACAGCTGTTCGGCGATCTCCCGGTTGCGCAGCCCGCGGGCCGCGAGCCGGACGATCTCCCGTTGCTGCGAGGTCAGCGCCTCCAGCGGGTCGGCCTCCACCGGGCCGGCGATCGCGGCGCCGCTGGCCCGCAGCTCGCCGCGCGCGAGGTCGGCGAGACCGGTGGCGCCGAGCCGGGTGAACGCCTCCAGCGCGGCGGTGAACAGCGGCCGCGCGTCGAGCGGGCGGCGGCTCCTGCGCAGCCAGCGGGCGTAGTTCAGCCTGGCCTGGGCCCGTTCCAGCGGCCACTGCTCGCCGGCCGGGTCGATCACGGCCAGCCGGTAGCCGCGTTCGACGTCGGCGGCCCGCCCGGCCGTGGCCTCCGCCACCAGCGCGTCGGCGTGGTGCAGCAGCAGCCGCATCCGGACGCTCGGGTGCTCGCCGTGGCAGGCGCGCACCGCCGCGACCACCTCGGCGGCGTCCGCGCCCTGACCGGTGAGCCGGGCGGCGAAGGCGAGGTCGGCGACCGAACGGCTGGAGAGGAAGACGTCGTGCGGGGTGCCGTCCGCGGCGAAGAGCTCCCGCAGGTGCCGGTGCGCGGCCTGCGGGTCGCCCGCCGTCAAGGCCGCCAGGCCCGCCGCGCGCCGCAGCCGCGCGTGGGTGAAGAGGTTCTCGGTGAGGTCGATCGACGCCCAGGCCGCGTCCAGCGCCGCGCGGTCCGCCGGGGGCCCGCCCCGCAGCGCCGTCAGCTCGGCGCGCAGGGCCTCCGCGTCGACGGCCAGGTACCGCAGGTGGTGCACGGCCGCAGCCGCCCGCAGCTCCTCGACCAGGTCGGCGGCCTCGCTCCAGCGCCCGGTGGCGATCAGCGCGGAGACGAACGCCGGACCGCACATCACCACCATGCCGTGCGACGTCCGCGAACCGAGCGCGGCGAACACCTGGCGGAACGCCGTCACGCCCGTGTCGGACTCGTCGGCGAACCACGACACGGAACCCAGGCACAGCAGGCGGACCAGCTCGGCGGGACCGGCGAGGGGCCGGTGCACGGCCGCGTCCGCGCGGCGGAACACCGCCACGGCCTGCCCGGCGGGGTCGCTCTGCACGAGGACGTTCTCGCGGATGACCGGCCGTGCGGCGGCGGGCAGCAGCACGTCCTCGCCGCCGCCGTCGTCGTCGCCGCCGTCCCGCTCCGGCCGGGCCAGCAGCTCGGCCACGACGGCGCGGTGCCGTGGCAGACCGGACTGCACGGCCACGGCGGTGAGCACCGAGAGCAGGGCGAGCGCGGTGCCGCCGTCGCCGGGCCGGTGGTCACGCAGGGCGGCGTGCAGCAGGTCGAACGCCTCGCGCTGGTGCGCCGACAGCGACAGCGCGTGCCCGGCACCGGCCGCGACGACGCCGAGCAGGCCGGGGTCGTCGGTCAGCCGCACGATCCGGTTGTGCAGCTCCTTGATCCAGACCGGGTCTCCGAAGTTGTCCGCCTCCTGGATGGCCCGCGCGTAGCGGCGGGCCCGTTCCCGCGGGTCGGGGGTGCACTCGGCGGCCCGTTCCCACGCGCGGGCGGCGGCGTAGACACCGCCGCGCTGCCGTGCCAGCTCCGCTGCCCGTTCCAGCTCGGCCGCGACCTCCTCGTCCGGCAGGACCGCGGCTCCCGCGAGGTGCCACGCACGCCGTTCGGGATCGCCGTGCAGCACGGCGGCCAGGTCGCCGTGGGCACGGGCCCGCACCTCGGCCGGCGCGGACTCGTAGGCCGCGGCACGCACCAGCGGGTGGCGGAACACGACCCCTTCCGCGGTGACCGCGAGCAGCCCGGCGCGTTCCGCGGGCGTCCACGCCGCCAGGTCGCCGGTACCCGCGGCCGCCATCGTCGTGGCCAGGTCGGCGCCGTCGGCCGCCGCCGCGTAGACCACCAGCCGCCGCGTCTCCTCCGGCAGGTCGCCGAGCTGGTCCGCGTACATCGCCGCCAGCCGCCGATCACCCCGCAGCGGCCGGCCGGGCAGCACCGACGTGCCCCCGCGCGCGGCGGCCCGGCCGAGCTCCAGCAACGCCAGCGGGCTGCCCGCGGCCTGTTGCAGCACCTCCAGCCGGGCGCGGCCGGTCGGCGGTGCGGGCAGGCTGTCGACGAGCCGTGCCGCGGCGGCGTCGGACAGCGGTTCGAGCGTGAGCACCGGCACCGTGGAGTCCACCCCGGCCGGCCGGAGCGGCCCGAGCCCCGCCAGCACCACGGCGAGGTGTTCGGTGGTGAGCCTGCGCAGGACGAACGTGAGCACGTCGCGGGAGTCGCCATCGGCCAGGTGCACGTCGTCGACGAGCAGCAGGACCGGCCGGTCCGCGGCCAGCGCGCCGAGCAGCGTCAGCACGGCGATCCGCAGGTCGGCGGGGTCAGGGACGGCGGGGGCGGGGGTGCTGCCCAGCGCGACCTCCACCGCCTCGCGCAGGTGCGCCGCCAGCCCGCCGAGCGCCGGCAGCACCGGTCCGAGCAGCTGGTGCAGGGCGGAGAAGGACTGCTCGGCCTCGGCGACGCATCCCTGCGCGGCCAGGAGCCGGTACCCGGACTCCGCCGCCCGGTGGGCCGCCGCGTCGAGCAACGCCGTCTTGCCCGCGCCGGTGTCGCCGAGCACCAGCAGTGTTCCCGGCCCGGTGCGGGCGTGATCCACTACGTCCAGAACGGTGTCGAGCTCGTGGCCCCGGCCGACCAGATCCACGGGAGTCCTCCGAACTCGAACAGCGCTTGCCGCGCCGACTCTAGTCGAGCCCGCCCGCGGTCCCGGCCGGGCGGACCTGGGCCGTTCCACGACCACCGAGAGGTGAGGCAATGGGAGTCGACCCGCACGGCGACGGTGCTGCCGGGCAGGAGGTGGTGGTGCTCGACCCCGTGGTCGAACGCTACGTCCGCGCCGCGGCCGCGCCACCGCACCTGCAGGAGCTCGGCCCGGACGACGGTCGGCTCGCCCTGCTGGAGGCGCAGGACGACACGACCGGCGACGAGCGGGTGCACGCCGAGTTCGCGGTCGCGCCGATCACGGCGGAGGGCCCGGTCGGCTTCTGGCTCTTCCGGCCCGTCCACCTGACCGGCCCGCTGCCCGTGGTCCTCTACCTGCACGGCGGCCGCTGGATGCTGGGCGAGGCCCGCACCCACGGCCGCCTCGTCCGCGACCTCGCCACCCTCGCCGGCGCGGTGTTCGTCGTGCCCGAGTACACCCGCACGCCCGAGGCGCGCTACCCCGTGGCGCTGGAGGAGTGCTACGCGCTGCTGACCTGGGTCGACCGCAACGCCGCGGACCTGGGCGTCGACCCGTCCCGGCTGGCGCTGGCGGGCGACTGCGCCGGTGCCACCCTGGCCACGGCGCTGACCATGCTCGTCAAACGGCGCGGCGGCCCGCGCGTCCTGGCCCAGCTGCTGTACTACCCGCTGACCGACCCGCTGTGCGCCGGCGCGTCCCACCGCCGGTTCGCCACCGGCTACCTGCTGAGCAGCGGCCAGGCGCGCTGGTACTGGCACCAGTACGCCGACCGGCCCGGCGACCTCGCCGAACCGACCGCCGCACCGTTGCGCGCCACCACCGGCGAGCTCCGCGGCCTGCCCCTGGCGCTGGTGGTCACCGCGGAGGCGGACGTCGTCCGCGACGAGGCCGAGCAGTACGCCCGCCACCTCGCGGAGGCCGGTGTGCCCGTCACCACGACCCGCTATCCGGGCACGGTCCACGACTTCGTGTCGCTGCGGGCCCTCCGCGACATCCCGGCGGCACGGGCGGCCGTGCGGCAGGGCGGCACCTTCCTGCGCGACGCGCTGCGGGATCCACCCCCGCGCTGACGGGCCCCGCTCCCCCTGCCCGTGCCGGCGCCGCACTGGCGCCCGGCCGTGGCCGCTCTCGCGCGAAGTTCCCGCACAACCGGCGAACGGCGGAACTCACTTGCCGATCTTGCTACGCTGGCCGCGATGAACATCCACTCGCACAGATCGGGGGTTCCGTTCACCACAGGTGAGTGCTGATGCACCACCGGACCGTGAATGGACGCTCTCGCCTCGCTTTCTGGTCGCACGTGCGCAGGTTCGCCGTGCCGACGTCGATGATCGAGTCCGCCGCCGCCCGCCGTGCCGCGGGCGACTGGGCGGGTGCCTGTGCCGCGGCGCGGGTCGACGTGGACCTGGATCTCCGCGCCGTGGGACGCCGGTGCGGCTCGCGGTTCGCGGCGCTGGTCCGCACCGACCTGCGTCACCTGGTGCCCGACCTGTTGCGCTGGCACTTCCCGCGGATCAGGCCGGACGGCCTGCTGCGACCCGCCCTCACCGTGTCGCTGGCCCGCTATCCGACCGCGGACGGGACAACGCACCTCGTGGCGCGCACACCGCCTGCGTGGGCGGATGCCGGGCAACGGATCAGCCTCGCGCTGTGGGATCCGGTGCGGCCGCTCGCCGGGGCCGGCGGGCACCCGCACCCCCGCCCGGACCGGCGTTTCCGCCTCGACCTGCACCGCCACCTCTGGGACGCGCGCAGGACCGGTGAACTGCGCGAGCGCTCGGGCGCCGAGCAGTGGCCCGCCGATCCCGGACGCGACGGCCGCGCCGTGCACCGGTGGGCGGCCGAGGCCGCGTTGCTGCTCCGCGCCGACGGGCTCGCGGACGGTCCTGTCACCGTGCGACTCAGTGCGCGGCACCAGGTCGTGCTGGGTGCGGGCCCGCCGGCCGGCCGCGGGTCGCCGGTCCTGCCCGACGCGGCCACGTGGACGTTGCCGGACCTGGAGCTGGTGCACGCGGGGCTGATCGACGCCGACCGGCTGCACCCGCTCGTCGTGGCCGCACTCCTGCCGGGCCACCGGCCCGCCGCGGCGCGAAGTCCGGACAGCGCAACGGGTCCACGGCTGGTCGAGTGTCGTGGCAGCACGCACCGGATCGGCGTGGTGGACGGCGTGCTGGTCGCGCTGGACCACGACGCCGACGAGATCCGCCGTGAAGAGCTGCTGCTCGCGCTGGGCGGTACCGTGCTGCCCTGCCTCGAAGCGATCGACACCGCGCATCGGCACCCGGACGGGCTCGACGACGTCCGCGCGCGGCTGGACCACGGCGACACCGCCGGCGCCCTCGCGACCGTCGAGCACCTGCTCGGGCCGGACGTGGTGCTGCGCGACGGAGCGTTGCGCGACGAGCTGGAGGAAGCCGTCCACCGCAAGGTCCTGCACGGTCTCTACCGCGCCGGGCTCAGCAGGACCGGCCCAGCTCCGTCCAAAGAGGACATGCGGCGCCTCGCTCTCCCCTGACCCCTCACCCGGCCGGTGCACGGCCCCGATCCGACCTCAAGGTGATCACCCATGTCTTCTTCCGCTGCCACGCCACTGGCCACCGCCGACGACCTGCTTGCCCTGCTTGCTCGCACGACCACCGAGCCACGTGCCGACACCCAGCTGGAGGCCCTGACGCTGGCGGTGTCGGCCGACCTGCCGGTGCTGCTGTGGGGTGAGCCGGGGATCGGCAAGACCGCGGCCCTCACCCACCTCGCGCAGAGCCTCGGCCTGCCGCTGACCACGGTGATCGCCAGCGTGCACGAGCCGTCCGACTTCGCCGGTCTGCCGGTGGTCGGCGACGACCCCGCGACGCAGGGCGTGCCGATGGCCCCGCCGGACTGGGCGGTGCGGCTGGTGCGGGCCGGTCGCGGCCTGCTGTTCCTCGACGAGCTGTCCACCGCGCCGCCGGCGGTGCAGGCCGCGTTGCTGCGGGTGGTGCTGGAACGGCGGATCGGCGCTCTGCAGCTGCCTCCCGGCGTCCGGATCGTGGCCGCCGCCAACCCGCGTTCCTCCGCGGCCGACGGCTGGGAGCTCAGCCCGCCGCTGGCGAACCGGTTCGTGCACCTGCAATGGGTGCACGACCACGACGTGGTGGTGCGCGGACTCGGTGGCACGTGGCCGGAAGCGACGCTGCCCCGGCTGGACCCGCACCGGCTGGCCGACGCCGTGACGCTCGCCCGCCGGTCGGTGTGCGGGCTTCTGGCCGTGCGGCCGAACCTCGTGCACCAGCTGCCGAAGACCGAAGCCCGCAGGGGCGGTCCGTGGCCCTCGCCGCGCAGCTGGGACATGGTGCTGCGGCTGGTGGCGTTCGCGACCGCGGCGGGCACCTCGCGGGAGGTGCTGTCCCTGCTCGTGCGCGGCACCGTCGGCGATGGTCCCGGCCTGGAGTTGCTGTCCAGCATGGACCGCATGGACCTGCCCGATCCCGAGGTGCTGCTCGCGGACCCGGCCGCGGCGGTCCTGCCCGAGCGCGGCGACCTGCGGCAGGCGGTGCTCGACGGCGTGGTGGCGGCGGTGCGTGAGCGGCCGGACGAGACGCGGTGGAACGCGGCGTGGTCGGTGCTGGTGCTCGCACTGGAGACCGGGGCGCCCGACCTGGTGGTCGTTCCCGCCGCCACGCTCGCCGCGCTGCGCCAGGACGGCTGGCAGGTGCCCGCCGCGATCGACCGGCTGGCGGGCGCGGTGTCGCTGGCCCGGCGAGCGGACCGGATCCCGGCGGGTGCGGGCCGGTGAGCCTGGACGAGGAGAAGCTGTTCGCCGCCCGGCTGCACGCGGTCCGGTGCCGGCCTTATCTGGCAACGGCGTTGTTCGCCCTGCACGTGGTGGAGTCGCGGCAGGTGCCCACGATGGCCGTGGACCGGTACTGGCGCTGCTACGTGTCACCGGCGTTCGTGGACCGCACTCCGGTGCAGGAGCTGGCCGGGGTGTGGGTGCACGAGGTGTCCCACCTGCTGCGCGACCACCACGGGCGCGGCGACCGGTTCGCGGTGGCGCACGGGTTGACCGGGCCGGGCGAGCGGCTGCGGATGAACATCGCCGCCGACTGCGAGATCAACGACGACGTGTTCGGCGACGACCTGGTGTGCCCGGAAGGCGCCGTTCACCCGGTGTCGCTCAGGCTGTCCCCCGGTGAGCTGATGGAGGACTACCTGCGCCAGTTCCGGCTGGGGCCGCAGACGGCCGGGTGGGCCTGGCTGGACTGCGGCAGCGGCGCCGACGGGCTGGACCGCGACTGGGACCTGGGTCCCGATGGCGCGCACGGGCTCACCGCCCCGGAACGCGACGCGGTCCGGTTCCGGGTGGCACAGGGCATCACCGCGCGCCCCGGCGACGCGCCCCGCGGCTGGCAGCGGTGGGCGGAGGAGGCGTTCCAGCCCCCGCAGCCGTGGCGCGAGCTGCTGGGGGCGGCGGTCCGGTCGGCAGTGTCCGGCCCCGGCGTGGGCGAGGACTACACGTACGGCCGGCCCGCGCGCAGGTCGTCCGCCCTGCCCGGAGTCGTCCTGCCCAGCCTGCGCCGGCGGCCACCGCGGGTCGTCGTCATCGTCGACACGTCCGGGTCCGTGAGCGACTCCGAACTGGGCAGCGCGCTCGTCGAGATCGCGGCGATCGTCCGTGCCGTGGGCGGCCGCCGTGATCTCGTCTCCGTGCTGTCGTGCGACGCCGCGGCCCACCTCACGGAGCAGCTGTGCGGCGCCGAGGGAATCACGCTGATAGGCGGTGGCGGCACCAACCTGCGGGCCGGCTTCGACAAAGCGATGCGCGCCAACCGGAAGCCCGACGTCGTCGTGGCGCTGACCGACGGCCAGACCCCCTGGCCGAAGTCGAAGCCGCCCTGCCGGACGGTGGTGGGTCTGTTCCCCCGGCCGCCCAGGGTCGACGAGCACGACCCCGACTACGTGCCCGCCGCACCACCCGAGTGGGCCCGGGTGGTGCACATCGGCTGAGGCCCCGAGATCAGCGCAACGGCGTGTTCATGTCGCTGATCATCGCTCGCACGGACTCGCGCAGCGCGGGCAACGGCGGCTGGGTGGCCGTCGTCGCGGCGGTGACCGGTGCGGTGCCGACCGGGCCGGGGACCGGGTGGACCTCGGTCTCGTTCGGCAGCGGAACGCCGGGGCAGGTGAGGTTGCCGGGACGGGAGTTCCGCAGCAGGAACACGTTCACCGCGCCGTCGACGCACGGGTTGCCCCCGAAGCCGTACTGGCCGTGGAACGGGCTGTCCGCCACCGACACCAGACTCACGCCCGGTGCCGCTCGCACCGCGGACCTGGCCTGTTCGTAGCCCGTCTGCGGGTCGAGCTCGCCCTGCACGACCAGCACCCGCCCGGCGACCTCGGCCGGGAGCACCGGCAGGTCCTGCCGTGGCGCGTCGGACCAGAAGGCACACGGCTCGCTCAGGCCGTACTGCCAGCCGAAGAGCGGGTACCGCGGGCCCTGCCGGTCGGACAGGTGCCGGTACCAGGCCGCCGAACGGGTCGGCTGGTCACCGCACGCCACGGCGTAGCGGGTCGCCGAGAAGCGGCGGTAGTCCGCCGGGTCGTCGGCAAGTGCGCGTGCCCCGGCCGCCGGGGTCAGCGACGCCAGCGGCGTGCCGAACACCGCGCGGGCCCTGGCGTCCAGCTGTGGCGCGAGAGCGGAGCCGGTCGCCGCCGGTGCCGTCTCGCCGTTCGCGCCGCGCACTCCCAGCATGAACACCACCGCGCCCAGCACCCAGCGCAGCGATGAGCCCATCCCCGTGAAGATCGTGTCGATCTGGTCGGGGCTGACGCCCGCGCCGGCGAAGAACTTGCGGGCCCGCTCCCAGTTCGCGGCGGCTTCTTCGGTCGTCGCGCCGACCTCGTCCGGGAACTGCCGTGTCATCCACGGCAGGAACGAGCTCTCGAACGTCCGCTGGTTGATCTGCGGCCACGCCTCGAACGAGGCCTGCAGCCGTCCCTGGAAGTCCGTGCTGGAGTCGAGCACCACCTTGCCCGCACTGCGCGGGAACAGCGACGCGTACTTCGCTCCCAGCCACGTGCCGTAGGAGTATCCCAGATAGTCCAATGTGGACTCGCCGAGCAGGATCCTGACCAGCTCAATGTCGTGCGCGGTCTGCCAGGTCGTGAGGAACGGCGCGACGGCCTCGCTCTGGCACGCCTCCGCGACCGCGCGCGGCAGCTTGAGGTGCTCGGCGATGCTGCCGGCCGAACGATCACGCGCGTCGAGGTCCGTGCGCTGCGAAAGACGGCCGACGGGCACGTCGCACGTCTCGGGCAGCTGTTCCGGCCCGGTGGCGCCCTCCTGACCGGTGCCGCGCGGGTCCATGCCGATCAGCGCATGGCGTTCGTGCAGCTGCGGTTGCAGGGCGGCCAGCGCACCGGGCAGTGACGTGCCCTGACCACCGGGACCGCCGGGGTTGAGCAGCAGTGCACCGAGGTGCTCCCCGGACGCGGCGACCCGGCTGATCGAGACGACCAGGTCCCGGCCCGCCTCCGGCGCCGCCCAGTCCCTGGGCACGGTCATCAGCGCGCACTCGGCGGGCAACGCGTCCGGCTGCGGGGTGAACGCGCACGACCCCCAGGCCAGTTGCTGTCCGGCATAACGGGAGAACGGGTCGGGGGCGGCGGCGGCGGGCACGGCCGTGACGGCGAGGACGAGCGCTGTGACGACGGCGGGCACCACGGCGGCGGTCGAGCTGCTGCGCACGGCAGTCCTTTCGTGGCAGGGAAAATCCGGGCAACGCCCATCCGACCAGTCCGCTCGGCGCGGTGTCCACGGCGCCTAGTACTTTCGGCCGGTGCCCGTTTTCGCTTGCCTGCCACGGGTGTTCGAGCAGCTCGACCGCATCCGGCCCGGCCTCGTCGGCGAGGTGCCCGGTGGCCGGTTCACAGCTGGTTCGCGGCCACCTTGGCGTAGAACTCGGCCGGGTCCTCGGCGAGGCCGGCCTTGACGATGCGGCTCCAGTCGTCCACGAGGACCTCGGCGGAACCGGCGGCCAGGCCGTCGAGTGCTGCCCGCACGACATCGCTCGTCTTGAGCAGCGGGCCCTCGTAACCGGCCATCATGTCCGTGTCGGCGGCACCGAGGTGCAGCCCCAGCACCTGCGTGCCCTGCCCGGCGAGCTCGACGCGGGTGCCGGCGGTCAGGCTCCACTCCGCCGCCTTCGCGGCCGAGTACGACGTGGCGCCGTTCCAGGAGAACCAGGACAGTGCCGAAAGGACGTTGACGATCGCCCCGCCGCCGTTGTTCCCGAGCACGTCGGCGAACGCGCGGGTGACGCCGAGCGTGCCGAAGAAGTGGGTGTCCATCTCCCGGCGGATCTGGGCCAGGTCACCGCGGACGAGGTTCTGGCCGGTGGAGATCCCGGCGTTGTTGACGAGCAGGGTCACGTCCCCGGCCTGCCGCGCCGCCCGTTCGACACTCGCCTGGTCGAGCAGGTCCAGCGCCAGCGGCACGACGCCCGGCGTGGTGATCGTGCTGACGTCACGCGCGGTCGCGTACACCTTCTTGGCACCGCGTTCGAGCAGCTGGCCGACGAACTCCTTGCCGAGGCCGCGGTTGGCCCCCGTGACGAGCGCGACCGATCCCTGGATGTCCATGATGCCGTCCTTCCGTTGTGGTTCCAACCGAAGGGTAGAATCTGACGTTGATGTCAGGTTCAAGTCGAAGTGGTGGAGGTTACAGTGACCGAAAAGGACGCCCTGATGCGCATCGGGGAGCTGTCCGCCCGCGCGGGGGTGAGCGTCCGGTCCCTGCGCTACTACGAACAGCAGGGCCTGCTGACCTCGACCAGGACGACGGGCGCGCACCGGCTGTACCCCGAGGCCGCGGTGGACCGCGTGTACCTGCTGCGCCGGCTGTACGAGGCCGGTCTGTCGAGCGAGACGATCGCCACGCTCCTGCCGTGCGTCGACGCTCCCGCGGAGGACGTCACGGAGGAGACGCTGACCGTGATGCAGCGTGAACGGGAGCGGATCGACGCGCAGATCTCCGCCATGCTCACGACCCGCAGTCACCTCGACGCGCTGATCGAGGCGGCGTCCGGCCACCTCCGCCGGCAACGCGCCACCGCGTGACCTGGTAGGCGTGGGATGCCACGCCACCTGAGATCCTTTGTAGACGAACGGGATGTCCAGGCCGACCGATTGAGACGCAACCACGGGCTTCTGCCGCGACCGGCCGATAACCTTCGCCCGTCGCTCCCGCGGACTGACCGCCGTCGCCCGGACGAGGTGGGCGACGACCACCCTGCCGTTGCGACGAAGGAAAGTCATGCGCTTCAGCCCGTCAACCGTGCTGTCCCGGATCATCGAGGCCACCCTCGTCCTGCTCGGCGTCCCCATCTTCCTGTCCGAGGACATCAGGTGGATCGCCCTGTGGGACCTCATCGCCGTCGTCTACCTCGCGATCCGCGTCATCCGCCTCAGCCGCGGCAAGCGGGCGGGCGACGACCGGGGCGCGTGGGTCAAGAGCGCGCTGGGCCGCCGCAGCGGCACGTTGTTCACCCTGTTCACCAGCTTCATCGGGATCATGTCCGGCCTGACCATCGTGCTCACCGAGGAAGGCACCCACGCAGAGCTGCTCGGCAAGACGGCCGGCGTCCCCGCCGTGCTGCTGGCGTGGGCGATCCTCCACTTCGGCTACGCCGACCGCTACGCACAGGCCTACTACAGCGCGCTGCCGGAGAAGGTGCTGGTGTTCCCGGGCACCGACCACCCGACGTTCATCGACTTCGCGTACTTCTCGTTCACCGTCGGCACCACGTTCGCCGTCTCCGACGTCGAGTCACGCACCTCCGGCATCCGGCTGCGGATCCTCGCGCACGGCGTGCTCTCGTTCATCTACAACACCGCCATGCTCGGCATCGCCATCGGCGTGATCAGCGGCTGATCAGGCGGCGGGGCCGGCCGTGGACACCATGACGTCGACGACCGGCCGCATCACGCTCCAGTCGGCGGCGTTCGAAGCGCCGTAGACGATGTAGTCCAGGCCCGCCCGCCGCCAGTAGTGCGCGAACGCGTGCCGTTGAACACCCTCCGACGTGTACAGGAACTCCCACTCCACGACCTCCGCGCCGGACGACACGGTGGCCAGCCTGATCCGCTGGTAGCCGGTCTTCACCCCGGACTCGTTGGCGGCGACCGCGTCGTAGAGCGGCCGGGCCTCGGAGGCGCTCGCGCCGTAGCGGACGACAGCGCCGGGCGTGGCCGGATCGTCCGCCTGGTGGTTGGTCGGCTGGCTGCCCGCAGCGACCGACCAGGTCTGCGGGATCGAGACGAAGACGCCGTTCGGACCCGTCACCGTGCGATAGCCCGCCGGAGTGGACACAGAACCGGACACCGAAGTGGACGGTCGAGTGGTCGCCGGCGGGTAGCTCAGCCGCGGCAGCGTCGTGGTCGTGGTGACCGGGACGAAACCATTCGACGTCACCGGGACTGGTGCGCCACGCACGTTCTGACTGAGCGGATATTCCTTGTCGGTGCGCATGAAACTGACGACCACCACGGCGGCAACAGCCACGAACGACACGACCGCGGCCGCGACGATCACCTTGCCTGTCACGGATTTCCGTGCGGGAGCCGCCGCGACAGGCTCGCTCACGATCCGAGCCGGCGGCTCTTCGTAGACCCGCTCCACCGGCGGAGCAGGTGGCGCCGGTGTGCCCCGCACCGGCGCCGGGCCCCACAGCGGACCTCGCGGCGGATCCGCGTTCGCCCTCGTCACATCGATGTTCTCGGCGTCATCCATTCCGGTCCGTCCTTCCCGAGACCACGTCCACCGGAAACAATCGCCACCACGTCGCGCGATGTTTCTCGTATGACGAGGAGAGCACGATGACCGGCGACCGTCCCGCGGCAGAAGACCTGGCGCACCAGCGCGTGCCGGGCCGGGTGGCGGTCGGCACCGTCACCCGGATCGGCACCGTCCGCCAGGAACCGTTCGGGAGCAGAACCGGCCTGACCCTCGCGGCGTGGGGATGCGCCGCGCTGACCGTCGCCGGGGTGGCGCTCAGTCCCGTGGCCGGCGGGATGTCGTTGCTGGCCAAGGCGATTGTGGTCACCGTAGTGGTCACGGCGGCGGCGTTCGCTGTGCGCCGTTGGACGCCGAAGCCGGACGTCGTCGACGTGCATCCCCTCTGGGTCAAGGACGTGACCGGCGTAGAACACCCCTGCCGCATCAGGGGATCGATGACGCAGGGGCTGCCGGTGGAGGGCACCGGCGTCGAGGTGTACGGCCGGGTGGGCAAATCCGGATCAGTGCTGGTCCGGGAGCTGGTCACGGACGGCGGGCAGGCCTGGCGGCCCAGGCTGCCGCTGCCCCAACGGATCTCGCGCGGTGCCGAAGTGCTGAACGTGGTGCTGTGGGCGGCGGCGGCGCTGACGGTCGCCTGGTTGCTGGTCTTCTCGCGGTGAGCGGTTGCTCCGGTCGAGTGACTGTTCGACGGAAGTCCCGTACGGAGTAATGGTTCCCCGGCCGCGTTCGATGAGACCGGCATCGAACGTGTGACGTCCTCGATGGACATGAGGGAGCTGGTGGCGTGCCGAGGCCACTGATGAACAACAGGTCCGACTCCGTGAGCTGGACCGGACGGACGACGGGGCCGGCCGCCCCGGCCCGGACGAAGGTGCTCGCCGAGCGCCGGTCGGCGCGTTACCTGCGAGCGCTGCGGGCGCTCGACGGTTCCGGCAAGGTCAGCACGGCCGACGTGGACGAGCTCGTCGGCGCCGTGCACCGGGAGTTCGCCGAGAAGTTCTGCACGACGCCGCTCGGCATCGTCTCGCGCTGCTACCTCGGCGCACCGTACGAGGTGCACACGCTCGCGCTGGACGGCTCCATCATCTCGCACTACCGCGCCGGAGAACCGTTGCCGCACGGCATGGACCGCGCGCGATCCCTCGCGGAGTCCGAGCGCTACCTCGCCATCGAGGTCTACCCGGACCGCCTGCTGTGCGTCCGCCCCGACGGCTCGACCGTTCTGCTGGAGAGTGACCGGTGAACACGACCAACGTTTCCACGACCGACATCTCCGGCCTGGTCAACGCGGTGCGCCAGGTGACGCGGAACCAGCAGGCGCTCGGCGATCAGCAGGTCGTCCTGCACAACGCCATGTCGGCCGTGCAGCGCAACCAGGACAGCACCCAGCAGGAGCTCCTGGACCTCAAGGCGCAGTTCGTCGAGTACGTCCGGCGCGACGAGCTGCGGCAGAACCTCCAGCTGGCCCAGGTCCAGATCCTGGAGGTGCGCGGCGAGCTGAACGACAGGTTCGGCAAGCTCGCCGAGGTGCGCGAGCTCGCCACCGGCACGTTGCAGGCGCTCGACGCGGGCATCGTCTCGCAGGGCGCCATCCGCGACCTGTCCGAGGAGCTGATGCTGCGCACGCCCGGTTACTGGCTCGCGCCCGCGCTGATCGCGGTGGCCGCCTGGATCAGGGACGAGCCGGAGCTCGCGACCAAGGCGATCGGGGAGGCACTGCGCAGGGACAACGACAAGGCGTCGCTGTTCTTCGCACTCGTGCTGCGCCGCCACCAGCGCGATCGGGCGACCGCGGCGTGGGTGCGGCAGTACGCGGCGCGGCAGGACCCGGCGAAGCTGTCCCGTGAGTTCGTCGTCGTGCTGGACGCGGTGTCGACCGGCACGTTCGGGCGC
Organism: Nocardia sp. NRRL S-836; assembly: GCF_001279525.1. Classification (GTDB taxonomy): domain Bacteria; phylum Actinomycetota; class Actinomycetes; order Mycobacteriales; family Pseudonocardiaceae; genus Lentzea. The sequence goes on from NZ_LGDY01000058.1 coordinate 176,830, forward strand.
GAGGCGAAGCCGATGCTGCTGGAGCAGATGTCCGAGTGGTACGGGCGGCTGAGCCAGGACCAGGACACAGTGGACAGACAGGTCGAACGCTGGGCGAAGATGATCGACACGATGCGCCGCCCGGCCGACGCCCGCTACGAGCTGCTGCCCGTGCTCAGCCCGACCTGGCCACAGCTCAAGGACCTGCTCGAAGGCGCGACCGTGCACGGCGCGGCGGAGGAGATGCTGCGCGCCTCGTTCGAGGGTCCCGTTCCACAGAGCCAGGACCTGCACGCGCGGGTGGACGACATCCTCGACGGTCTGGTCCGCGACTTCGACGCCGAGGAAGCCCCGTACCGCAAGAGGGAAGCGTGGCTGCAGGCCGTCGTGGACGCGAAGGGCGACCACGACGTGGCCGACCGGAAGATGGCCGCGGAGGACCCGTTGCACGAGCAGACGGTCGACTTCCTCACGCTGCTCAGCAACGCCGCCCTGCACGGTGACCGCGCCGGCGCTTCGGTCGGCACGCAGCGGTTCACGCTGGCGCTGGCGCGCGACTGGCTGGTGCAGGGCGCGGGAAGACTCGAAGCCGCCAACATCGCCGCGATGCCGGCCCGCGTCGAACTGCGCGCCGAGGGCTGGACCGGCTGGGTCGACGGCACCACCGACGAACAGCAGCTGGTCGGTTCGCTGTCCGAGCACATCGACCGGGAGACGGCGAAGGCCGTCAGCGAGGTGCGGATGAGCGGTGCGACACAGGCCGCCTCGATCTTCGGTGGCCTGGCGCTGCTGGTGGCGCTGCTCTCGGCGGTCGGCGGCGCCAGCGGGTTCGCGGTGTTCCTGCTGCTCGTGGCGGCGGCGCTGGGCGCGTGGGCCGTCTTCGACCTCAGGGCGCTGCCCGCCCGTCGCGCGGAGATCCGCCGCAAGGGTGACCAGCGCCGCGTCGCCGCCGTGGTGCGGCTGCGCGGGGCGATCGCCGAGCTCGTCGACCTGCGCGGCGAGTGGCAGCGGGAGATCGCGAAGGCGGGCACGTTGCGCGCCTTCGCGGAAGGGCTCACCGCCACCGCCTTCGTCGCCACCGCACCCGACCAGCTGCGAGGAGCCTGACCATGCCCGGCCCAGCCCACAGCCAGGAGCAGGACCAGCGCCTGCCACAACCGGCGGCCGCACCACGCCACGGTGCCGCCGAACGGGACATCGCCCTGGAGCTGCCCGCGTGGGACCTCATGCCTCCCGCGGAGTTCCTCGACCGCCGGCGCCGGCGGTAGTCCGGTGCGGCAGGCTCCCGGACCGTACGCGGACTGGCGCGCGTGGCTCGACGCGTTCGCCGAAGGCACCGACCTGCCCGCGGAGCACCTCGCGCCGATCTGCGAGCAGATGGGCCCGCACGTGCAGGAACGCCTGATGCGGCACATCGCCGAGGCGTTCGCGCAACGGCAACGCCGCTGGGCGGACACGTTCCAGCGCGACCTCGGCGCCCTGGCCGGCGATCCGGTGCACGCGCTGGCGGCGACGCTGGCGAGCGCCCGCACCCGGCTCGCGCCGCTGCGCAGGTTCTGCGCGTCCCCCGCCATGCCACCGGCGCTGCGCGACGAGCTCACCTCCGCCCTCGACGAGACCGTGCGGTCCTCGCAGAGCAGCCTCGACGACTCGGTCCGGCACGCGCCGATCGCGTTGCAGGTGGTGGTGCGCGACACCCGGCTGACGACCGCACCGCCCCCTCCCCCGGCGCCGGGCAGGCAGAGCCCTGGCCGGCGCGTGATCATCTGAGCATCGGAGAACCACATGCCCAACGGAACGGAGACCAAGGCCCGCGTCGAGTCGTACCTGCTCGCCCGGATCCCGTTCGTCTCCATCCGCACCGTCGAACGCGCCCGCGTGCTGGACGCCCTGGGTGAACTGGCCCGCGAGAAGCAGCTCGACGTCCTGGTGCACACCCTGAGCCAGGGCCTGCGCGACCTGCGCACCAGGAACGTGATCAGCGACGACAAGTCGTTGCTGGGCGCGCTCGACCTGGCCGGCGAGTGGTTCCAGTCCAGGTCGAACCTGACGGTCGTCTTCACCGACGTGCAGCACCTCACCGACGACAACGACGTCTCCCGCCGGTTCGCCGACCTGGCCGCGCTCGCCGAGGAGCACGGCGGCTGCATCGTGATCATCACGTCCGACCCGGTCTGGAGCACGTTGCAGCGCATGGGCATGTCGGTGCGGCTGGACCTGCCGGACTTCGACGAGATGCACCACGCGATCAGGGAGTTCCTCCGCCCGTACGCCACGGACATCCACATCGAGTGGAGCACGGCCGACTACGAGCAGGCCGCGTCGATCCTCGCGGGCGTCACCAAGACCGAGGCCCTGAACATCCTCGCCACCTTCGTCGTGAAGAAGGAGATCACCAAGGCCGACCTCGTGGAACTGAGCCGCGCCAAGGACTCCATCTTCAGCGAGCTCTCCGGCATCGAACGCGTGGAGCTGCGCCCCGGCGAGTACGAGGTGGGCGGCCTCAGCGGCCTGCGCCAGTGGCTGGACCGCAAACGCGACCTGCTCACCATGGACCTGCGCGACCGCGGCATCCGAGCCCCGCGCGGCGTCCTGCTCGTGGGCGTGCCCGGCTGCGGCAAGTCCCTGTCCGCCAAGACGATCGCCTCGGACTGGCAGCTCCCCCTCTACCGCCTGGACATGGGCTCGGTCCTGGGCGCGTACGTCGGCCAGTCGGAGAAACGCCTGCGCGAAGCCCTCGCCACAGCCGACACGGTCGCCCCGTGCGTCCTGTGGATCGACGAGATCGAGAAGGGCCTGGCCGGTTCCGGCACCGACTCCACCGGCGTCACCACCCGCCTGGTCGGCCAGTTCCTCTACTGGCTGCAGGAGTCCCGCGCCAGGGTCTTCGTGGTCGCCACCGCCAACGACGTCCGTTCTCTGCCCCAGGAGCTGTTGCGCAGCGGCCGCTTCGACGACATGTTCTTCGTGGACCTGCCCGAGCCGGACGAACGGCGCGAGATCATCTCGATCTACCTGCGCAAGTACCTGCGCACCCCGGTCGAGCCCGACCTCGTCGACGAGCTCGTCCGCATCAGCGACGGCTTCGCGGGCTCCGACATCCAGTCGGCCGTGACCGAGATCTGCCACGAGGCCATCCGCGTCGGCGACCAGAACGTCGGCAGGGACTACTACCTGAGCTGCTTCCGCAACGTCATCCCGCTGCTGCGGTCGGCACCGGAGAAGGTCGAGGAGATCAGGCAGCTGCGCGACCGGGCGATACCGGCGTCGGGCCGCACCCGCGCCGCGGTCGTCGAGACGGCCGCGAGCCGCCGGGTCGTGCTCGGCTGAACATCGTTGTGCGTGTCGGCCAGAACCTGAACGCCACCGGTCACGCGCGAGCGGCCAGCGACCTGCGCAGTTCCGCAACCACGCGGTGCAGGTCCTCGTCGGTGAGCGACTGGTGCTGCGGCAGGCAAAGCGTCTCGGCGGAGGCGCGTTCGGCGTTGGGCAGCGCCGGGGCCATCCGCAGCAGAACCCGGACGGCTTGATCCACCGCGTGTAAGAATTCCTGCACCGACCGGGCACACTTACTTTTTTGTTCGTACTTGCCCGGACATTGACCTCGAACTACGGTCGAATCAGCACGAAGATGCCGGTGCCGCCGATGTGACGAGCTCACGCACCGGTCAGCTGAAATATCTTCGAACAATTTTCTGCACGCGAACGAAGCGACCTCGTCCGCATTCATGGGGAGCAATTGTGGAAAGCTACGCCGGCAAGAAGGCCGTGGTCGTCGGCGGTACTCACGGCATGGGCCTCGCGGTGGTCAAGAAGCTGCTCAAGGGCGGCGCCGAGGTGCTGCTGACGGGCAACAACGAGAAGAACGTCGAGGCCGCCAGGCGGGAGCTCGCGTCCGAGGGCGCTCACGTGGTCCGCTCCGACGTGCGCAGCCTCGCGCAGATCGAGCAGCTCGCGGCCACCGTCGCGGATGAGTTCGGCACCATCGACTTCGTGCACTACAACGCGGGTCTCGCCGCCCTCGAACCGTTCGAGTTGGTCACCGAGGAGTCGTACGACCTCGCGTTCGACATCAACACCAAGGGCGCGTTCTTCACCGTGCAGAAGCTCGCGCCGATCATCAACGAGGGCGGCGGTGTCGTGTTCACCTCGTCCGTCGCGGACGTCGGCGGCACGTCGGCACTGGTCACGTACTCGGGTGCCAAGGCGGCGGTGATGGCTCTCGCCCGCGGCATCGCCGGTGCGCTGATCCCGCGCAAGATCCGCGTCAACGTCGTCTGCCCCGGCTTCATCGACACGCCGACCATGGGCATCATCGGCCTGAGCGACGAAGAACGCGCGGCCTTCATGCAGACGGGCGACCAGATCACCCCGATGAAGCGCCACGGCTCGGTCGACGAGGTCGCGGACGCGGTGCTGTTCCTCGGCTTCGACGCCACCTACACAACCGGCGAGCGCCTCACGGTCGACGGCGGCATCAGCCAGAGCATCGAGGTTCCCGCCTGACCCATTCTCCCTCCGGCCCCGGTTCCGCGACCAGTGCTGCCAGGCGGTGTTCGCGAACACCGGGGCCGAGGCGATCGAGGCGGCGGTCAAGCACGCCGAGCAGGCCGCCACGGTCGTGGGCTGCACGGACTTGCGATGATGACCAAATGGATCGTCCCTCGGCGGAGCTCACGGTCGGGCAACTGTCGGCCCGCAGCGGCGTACCCATTTCCGCGTTGCGCTTCTACGAGCGGCAGAACCTGATTTCCAGCCGCCGGACCGCGGGCAACCAGCGCCGCTACTCCCGCGACACGCTCCGCCGGATCGCGCTGATCCGGATCGCGCAACGGGTCGGGATCTCGCTCGCCGAAATCCGGGAGATGCTGTCCTCGCTGCCCGACGACCGGGTGCCGTCCCGTGTGGACTGGCAACGGATGTCGGCCCAGTGGCGCGCGGAGCTGGACGAGCGGATCCGCCGGTTGCAGCAGCTGCGCGACGAGTTCACGGAATGCGTCGGCTGCGGTTGCCTGTCGATCGACCGGTGCCTGCTCGCCAACCCGGACGACGTCCTGGGCCTGCAGGGTCCCGGTCCGCGGCGGCTGGACTGAGCACTGGTGCCTTGAACGGAGACAGCAGCACCCTCACCAGCACCGCGGCCAGCGCCAAGGACAGACCTGCCATCCACCACAGCACGACGTGCAAGCCGCTGGTGTAACCAGGTTCGGCAAGCCGGCCATCGGTCATCGTGGCCAGCACGGCACCCGTGACGGCGATGGCGATGGTCTCGATCGCAAGCCGCACGGTGTTGAACATGCCGGCGCCGGTCCCGGCACGGGCAGGATCCACGCTGCCGATCGCGACCCCGTCGATCAGCCCGGTCGCGATCCCAAACCCGGCGCCGATGGTGAGCAGCGGCCCCGCGATCGACAGCACCGACGCTCCCGGCTCGATCACCGTCAACCAGGCCGCGCCGACGCCCACCAAGGCGACCGCCAGCACCACGACCCCCTGTGGCGGGATGATCCTGGTGACCAGCGGCGCCACCGGCGGCAGCAGCAGCGTCAACCCGGTCAGCAGCACCAGCGTGACGCCCGCCTCGCCGGACGACATGTCCAGCACCTTGGTGAAGTACGCGGGCAGGTACACGATGAGCGGCAGCGGGACCGACACGATCACCGCACCGGCCAACGAGATCCCGATGAACCTGCCGTTGCGCAACAGGCCGAGGTCGAACATCGGCTGGGCCTGGCGCCGTTCCACGACCACGAACGTCACCAGCAGCACCAGCGACCCGGCGAACGCACCGAGCACCGCGGGCGACGACCAGTCCCACGCGGGCCCCTGCACGAAGCCGGCGATCAGCAACAGCAACGCGAGCGTGAACGTCGCCGTCCCGGCCCAGTCGACCTTGCGGGAACCGGGTTCCCGCGACTCCGGCAGGCTCGGGACGAGGCAGAGCACGACGATGCTCACCACGGCCGGTCCGGCGAACACGGCCCGCCACCCGAACCCCTCGATCAGCAACCCGGCAACGGTCGGTCCAAACGCGAGCCCCACGCCCAGCGCCGTGCCGAAGAAGCTGAACGCCCGGATCCGCGCCCGGCCGCTGAAGGCCGACGCGAGGATGGCGGCCGAACTGGCGGCCGCGGCCGCCCCACCGATGCCAGCGAGCACCCGCAGGACGTCGAGCACCACGACGTTCCACGACAGCGCACTCAGCACGCCCGCGGCGGCGAAGACCGAGACCCCGGTGCCGAACACCCGCCGCCGGCCGACCATGTCGGCCAGCGAGCCGGTGGCCAGCATGAAGCTGGCGAAGGCGGCGATGTAGCCGTTCACCACCCACTGCACGGCGGGCAGGTCGGCCTGCAGGTCGGCCGCGATGTCGGGCAACGCCACCGACGCGCCGGTCAGCGTGATCGGTAGTGACAGGCTCGAAAGCAGAACGACCACGAGCACTATTGTCGGATTCTTTCGCACGTTTCTCCTCATGAGCGCACGGTCAGGACCGGAATGGGCACGATTCCGTCCATTCCGGTCACAGCCAGTTCTTGAGCAATCCCCCAAGCAGTGCTCAGGCGTTGTAGACGTGCTTCGCGCGCTTGTCGCGAAGCGCACCGGCCCACCACGTGAGCTGGTCGAGCAGTGATTTCGCGGCCAGGTCGGGTCCGTCGGGATTTCGCAGTCGGCCGTGCTCATCGAACTGCGAGTGCGCCATGGCGAAGCAGACCGTTTCCCGAATGGTGGCCGCGTGCACCTCGGCGAACACCTGTCGAAGCTGCTCGATGGCCCTCGAACCGCCGGACAGTCCGCCGTAGGACACGAACGCGACCGGCTTGGCGTTCCAGTCCACGTAAACCGAGTCGATCGCGAGCTTGAGCGAGGCGGGGTATCCGTGGTTGTACTCCGGCGTCACCACGATGAACCCTTCCGCCTCGCCGATCCGCCGGGCGAACGCCCGCACGTCAGGCGACGGGTACACCCCGGTCACCACCGGCGTGGCCTGCTGGACGGTGGGCAGCGGCACGTCCGCCAGGTCGATGACGTCGACCGAGAGGTCCTCTCGTCGCCGGACGTGGTCGAGGATCCAGTCGGCCACGGTCGTGCCGAACCGGCCCTCTCTCGTGCTGCCGATGATCAAGGCGAGTTTCAGTGGTGGTTCTGCGGTCACAGGTCCCCCTTGGTGGTCACGTCGTAGCCGCTCGGCCACCCGCTGTGATGACGCTAATAGCTGAACAAAGGTTCAGGTCAAGCGCTCGCAGGAACACACCGTCCTCGAAGAAGTCATCCGATGGCTCCGGCCAGTCTGGTTGCCGCGCAACACAACCTCGTGGTGGGCCGAGGCCTCGTTCGTCTTGTGGACGGCCTCGACCACCGCGGTTCGCTCAGACCGGACCGCGTGGTCGTGCGAACGATGTCGCCGCGCCGGCCCAGGCGGTGACGGTCGCTGTCGGCCCGCTGCACCTGGTGATGTTCAACCGCGGGCTCGCATTGTTCCTCTACCGGTTGCCCGCGCGTTCGCGGGCAACTACATCGTGCGCGGACCACAGGAGCCACCCGCACCGCCGGAAGACGAGACGGTGGGGCGCATCGCGACGTTGCTCGACTGGTCGGCCTCTCCTGTGCGAGCTCCGCTCATCGACGACTGGGAGGTGGGAACGCGTGAGGTGCGGACCGCGGACAACTTCGCGTTGACGTCGTGGGGGTGCCCGAGGTCGCCACCCTGCTGTTCAAGGACCGCGACAACATGGCCGCCTACGACACGTAGATGCGCATCGGACTCGGCGCGCTGACCGGCCTGTCGCTGTTGTGCGGCGTCCTCGCATTGCTCCGCTTCCTGAGCGCCGCCCACGGCAAACCCGAGGCGGTGAGCGCCCACTCGGTCATCGACGAGGGCGGTGTGAACGTGCGGGACGTCCGCCTGGCCACAGAAGCGTTGAAAGACTTGGCTGTCGACCGCGCGCTGGCACTCATCAGTGCGGCCCTGCTGGCGCCAGATTGTCAAGACGTAGCCATAGCCGTTGATGAACTCGCCATAGGCGGACACGATGATCCAATCGGCCGCCTCGTTGGTCTTTTTCCTCCCGATCGCTACGACGAACGTGTAATTCTCGCGGATTTCCGGTTTGCGTGGATACACGGGCGGCGGGACCGGCGATAGTGCCGTGGGGAGTCGGCAGACCCCGCGCCGAGCGGTCGAGGAGACGACGTGCACACGAGGCTGCGGCAGTACTCGGTCCTGGTGTCGGTGGTGGCGGTGGTCTCCTCGGTGGTCACGGCCACCGGGGTGCCCGTCGCGGCCGCTCCCCGTGACCTGCCTGCCCGGACGGAGGTGGCGGCGCCCCGCGTGGCGGCACCGCTCGTCGACCCACCGCCCGGTCCCGCGACCTACGCGTACGACGCGCTCGGGCGCGTCGCCGGCATGGTCGGCGCCGACGGTTCGGTCGCGCGGTACACCTACGACCCGGCGGGCAACCCGTTGGCGGTCGAGCGGCTCGGCACCCCGGCCGTCGCTGTCTTGTCCACAGTGCCGGGCATCGTGCGGCCCGGTGACGTAATGGTGGTGTCCGGCAAGGGCTTCGGCACCACCGCGGCGGCCAACACCGTCAAGATCAACGGCGTTGCGGCGACGGTCAAGACGGCCGCCGCCGACCGGCTGACCGTCACCGTGCCGACGTCGGCTACCACCGGCGCGGTCACCGTGACCACGTCGGGCGGCACCGGCACCGGCCCGGTGGTCACCGTCGTCCGCAACGACAAGCCGGCCGTCACCGACGTCACGCCGAAGATCGCCGCCGCCGGGTCGACCGTCACCGTCACCACGACCAACTCCGACCCCGAGTTCGCCAACAACCTGGTGCGGGTCAACGGGATGCTGGCCGCGGTCACCGCACGCTCCGGCGGCTCCCTCACCGTCCGGATCCCGCCGGGTGCCGCGACCGGCACCGTGTCGCTCAGCACCCCGGCCGGCACCGGCACCAGCTCGGCCGTCCTGGTCGTGCCGCCCACCGGCATCGACCCGGCCAGCATCGACACCGCCGCGGCCATCACCGTGGGCACCGCGACCCAGGTGCCGGTGGCGGCGCGCAAGTGGGCGGTGCGGTACTTCTCGGCCGCCGACGGAGATCGCTTCGCGTTCTCGTTGAGCGACGGCACCTTCGGCTCCTGCGGGCTGTACGCCCGCGTCCACGACGAGCGCAACCGGCAGACCGCCACCGGCGACTGCGTCGGCACCGGCGGCTGGATCGACACCGGCCCCACGAGCGGTCCCGGGCTGCGCACGATCTTCCTCCGCAACGACACCGACACCGCCGGCACCACCACCGTGACCGTGCGGAAGGTGCCGGCCGACCTCAACGCCGGCGCGCAGTCCCTGTCCGGCACCGCGAAGACGGTGACGGTCGCCAACCCCGGCCAGAACGCCTACACGACCTTCTCCGGCACGGCGGGCGGCCGCGTCATCGTCCAGACCACCAACGCGTCGTCGCAGTTCGGCTGCTGCGGCCTGTACTGGTGGCTCGTCGCACCGGACGGCACCCGCGTCGGCGACACCAAGTACCCCAACGACACCCTCGACACGATCACGCTGCCGCAGACCGGCACCTACCGCGTCTTCCTCGATCCGGGTGGCGCCAACACCGGGTCGGTCACGATCAGCGCGTGGTCGGTCCCGGCGGACCTCAACGCGGGCGCCCAGCCGCTCGACGGCACCGCGAAGACCGTCACCTTCACCAAGCCCGGCCAGAACGCGTACACGACCTTCGCCGGCACGGCGGGGAACCGGGTCGTCGTCCAGTCCGCGAACGCCTCGTCGCAGTTCGGCTGCTGCGGCCTGTACTGGTGGCTCGTCGCACCGGACGGCACCCGCGTCGGCGACACGAAGTACGCCAATGACACCCTCGACACGATCGCGCTGCCCCAGACCGGCACCTACCGGATCGTGGCCGACCCGTCTTCGGTGCTGATCGGCTCGGTCACGCTCACCGCGTGGTCGGTGCCCGCGGACCTCAACGCGGGCACGCTGGCGCTGGACGGCACGGCCAAGACCGTCACGATCTCCAGCGCCGGCCAGGACGCCTACGTCACGTTCTCGGCCACGACGGGCCAGCGCGTGCTCTTCCAGTCCCTCGACACGTCCGCGAACCTGGGCTGCTGCGGCGCGAGCTGGCAGGTGATCGCACCGGACGGCACGCGCCTGTCCGACGAGTACATGAACTCCACTGTGGACACGCGCACGCTGCCCCAGACCGGCACGTACAAGATCTGGTTCGGCCCGCGCGGCACCAACACCGGCTCCACGACGTTCAAGGCGTGGACCGTGCCCGCCGACGTCAACGCCGGCACCCTGACCCTCGACGGCACCGGCAAGACCGTGTCCATCACCAACCCCGGTCAGGACGGCTACGTCACCTTCTCCGGGACCACGGGCCAGCGGGTGATCTTCCAGTCCCTCGACACGTCGGCCAACCTGGGGTGCTGTGGCGCCGCGTGGCAGGTGTTCGCCCCGGACGGCACGCGGATCTCCGACGAGTACATGAACACCACCGTCGACACCAAGACGTTGACGCAGACCGGCACCTACAAGATCTCGTTCGGCCCCTACGCCGCCAACACCGGCTCGACCACCTTCAAGGCGTGGACCGTCCCGGCGGACGTCAACGCCGGCACCCTCACGCTCGACGGCACCGGCAAGACCGTCTCCATCACCAACCCCGGCCAGGACGGCTACGTCACCTTCTCCGGGACTACCGGCCAGCGCGTCATCTTCCAGTCCACCGACACGTCCGCGAACCTCGGGACGAGTACATGAGCTCCACGGTCGACACGAAGACGCTGCCGCAGACGGGCACCTACAAGATCTCGTTCGGGCCGTACGGCATCAACACCGGCTCGACCACGTTCAAGGCGTGGACCGTGCCCGCCGACGTCAACGCGGGCACGATCACCCTCGACGGCACCGGCAAGACCATCTCCATCACCAACCCCGGCCAGGACGGCTACGTCACCTTCTCCGGGACCACCGGCCAGCGCGTCATCTTCCAGTCCACCGACACGTCCGCGAACCTCGGGTGCTGCGGCGCAGCCTGGCAGGTGTTCGCCCCGGACGGCACGCGGATCTCCGACGAGTACATGAACACCACCGTAGACACCAAGACGTTGACGCAGACCGGAACCTACAAGATCTCCTTCGGGCCCTACGGCACCAACACCGGCTCCACGACCTTCAAGGCGTGGACCGTCCCGGCCGACCTCGACGCGGGCGCACTCGCCCTCGACGGCACCGCGAAGACCGTCACCGTCACCAACCCCGGCCAGGACGCCTTCGCCACCTTCTCCGGCACGGCTGGCCAGGCCGTCACCGTCGGGTCCAGCAACACCTCCGGCTCGCTGGGCTGCTGCGGCGCGGCCTGGCAGATCATCGCGCCGGACGGACAGCGGTTGACAGACCAGTACATGAACACCGAGGTCACCGGGCGCGTATTGCCGCAGACCGGCACGTACAAGGTGTGGTTCGGGCCCTACGGCACGAACACCGGCGCCACGACCTTCACCGCGCGGATCGTCACCGCCGTCGCCGCGGCGGTCGCACCACCGGCCAAGCAGGCCGAGCGGACCGAGCAGACTCCCGCGGCCGTCGCCGAGCCGAAGCACGAGACCAGGACCAAGCCCCAGCTGCTGCCGGCGCGGCTGCGGGACGACTCGCTGCGGGTCGACCCCGACCCGGCCTCCCCGAACGCCGCGACGCTGGTCCGCGACGACCGGCTCGACGCGGCCTGGACGCCGGACGCGGGCAACCTCGACGGCCGTGACTGGCTGACCCGGCGCGGCCCGGCCACACCGGTGACCGACCTGACCGCACCCCGGGGTGTCACCGCGATCAGCGGGCACGTGCTCGGGCTCGACGGCAGGCCGCTGGCCGGCATTCCGGTGCGCGTCGACTCGATCCGCACCACCACCGACGCGAGCGGCCGGTTCCTGCTGTCCGGCGTCCGCGCCAACGCGACCATGATCGTGGTCGACGGGTACGCGGCGGACACCGGCAAGAGCAGGTACGGCACGTTCCGCATCCACGCCAGGGTCGAGCGGGGCACGACGACGCCGCTGGACGCGCCGGTGTGGCTGCCCAAGCTGGACATGGCGCACACGGTGAAGCTCGCCGCACCGACCGCGAAGGACACGGTCCTGACCACGCCGGCCATCCCCGGCCTCGAGGTCCACATCCCGGCCGGCACCGTCGTGCGCGACATGGACGGCAAGGTCGTCACGGAGCTGGGCATCACCGCCATCCCGATCGACCGGCCGCCGTACCCGTTGCCGCGCAACGGCATCGTGCCCACGTTCTTCACCGTCCAGCCGGGCGGGGCGACGATCTTCCCGGACGGCGCGAGCGTGGTGTACCCGAACTACACCAAGCTGCCCGCCGGCACCGTCGTCGACTTCTGGAACTACGACCCGGCCGAGAAGCAGTGGTACGTCTACGGCCACGGCAAGGTCAACGCGGACGCCAGCCGGGTGATCCCGGACGAGAAGACCAAGCTGTGGACCCTCGACGGCGCGATGTTCAACACCGGCGGCAACCCGAAGCCGGACAAGCCGTGGTGGCAGGACCTGCTCGACAAGCTCTCCGGTGACCCGGTCGACCTGTCCACCGGTCTGCTGACCGACACCCACACCGATCTCGGCCTCGACGACACCCTGCCGATCTCGCTGAACCGGCAGTACTGGCAGGGCGACAACCACAGCCGCGACTTCGGGCTGAACTCCGGCGCCGACCACAACATGTACCTGGCCTCCGAACAGCAGTACCAGGAGGTCGACCTCTACACGCCGGGCGGCGGGCGCGCGCACTACGTCCGCACCTCGCCCGGCACCGGCTACGGCGACGCGGTGTTCGCCGCGGTCGGCTCCCCCGGCCGCTACACCGGTTCCACCATCGCGCAGGAGAACGGCGACTGGGTGCTGACCCTGCGGGACGGCACCAAGTGGTTCTTCCCCTGGTACAGCAGGCCGCGTGCCATGCGTGACCGCAACGGCAACCAGGTCACGTTCGTGCGGCCGAGCGGCGCCAACGGCGAGGTCACCCAGATCCTCTCGCCCAACGGCCGCTGGATCGGGCTGGAGTACGACGCCTCGGCCAGGGTCATCAGGGCCAGCGACAACATCGGCCGCCAGGTCGGCTACACCTACGACACGGCGGGCCGGCTCGCGACCGTCACCGACCCGGCGGGCAAGGTCACCACCTACACCTACGACACCGCGAACCGGGTCACCGGCATCACCGACGGGCGCGGCAACACCTACCTGAGCGTCGCCTACGACGCGAACGGCAGGGTGTCGCGGCAGGACATCGCCGACGGCGGTTCCTTCACCTTCGCCTACACCCTCGACGCGCAGAACCAGGTCACCGAGACCAGGGTGACCCAGCCGAACGGGTCGGTGCGTCGGGTGACCTTCACCGCCACCGGGATGGTCGCCACCGACACCACCGCCTTCGGCACGTCGCTGGCGCGGACCACCACCTACGAACGCGGCGCCGGCAACCGGCTCGACGCCGTGGTCGACCCGTACGGCCGGCGCGCCGAGTACACCTACGACGCCGCGGACCGGGTGGTGAAGGCGACCGGCCTCGCGGACACCGCAGGCGAGTACACCTCGGCCGAGGCCACCTGGGGAGCGTTCGACCAGCCGACGACCACCAAGGACGCGGCCGGGCGCACCAGCACCTTCACCTACGACGCGAAGGGCAACCTGCTCACCGCGACCGACCCGCTCGGCCGCACCACGACCACCACCCGCACGTCGGCGGGGCAGGTCGCGACCCTGCGCGACCCCGCGGGCGCGACCACCACGTTCACCTGGGAGTCCGGCACGCTGACCGGCGTGCGCGACGCGCTCGGCCGCACCGCGACGACCTTCCACGACGCGGCCGGCCGGCCGGTGCTGTGGACCGACGCGGCGGGGGCGCGCAAGCTCGTCGCCTACGACGCGCTGAACAACCCGGTGAAGGTCACCGACGCGCTCGGCGGCGTCAGCACGTTCACCTACGACGCCAACGGCAACCGGACCGCCTACACCGATCCCCGCGGCAAGACGACCTCGTGGACCTACGACAAGGCCGACCGGGCGGTCACCCGCGTCGACCCGTTCAACCGCACCGACACCACCACCTACGACGGCACCGGCCGGGTCACCGCGACGGTCAGCCGCGCCGGGCTGCGCACCGAGATGACCTACGACCAGCTCAACCGGCCGGTCAGCATCCGGTACGGGGTGACCGGCTCGGCCACGCAGCAGTCGAAGATCACCTACGGCTACGACGCCCTGGACCGGCTCACCACGCTCACCGACACGGCGGGCGGCACCACCAGCCAGACGTGGGACTCGTTCGACCGGCTCGCCAGCACCACCGGCCCCAACGGCACGGTCGGCTACACCTACGACGTCCTCGGCCGCACGACCGGTGTCACGGTGCCGGGGCTGCCCGCCACCACCTACACCTACGACAACGCCGACCAGCTCACCGGCGCGACCCGTGGCGGCGACACGGTCACCGTGGCGCGGGACGCGGCCGGCCGGGCCAGCGCGGTCGCGTTGCCGGGTGGCTGGCGGCAGACCTTCACCCGGGACGCGATCGGGCAGGTCACCGGCATCGCCTACAGCCACAACGGCACCGCCAAGGGCGACCTCGGCTACACCTACGACGCGGTGAGCAGGCGGACCTCGGTCACCGGCTCGCTCGCGAACGTGGCGCTGCCGGCCGCCAGGTCGAACCTGGCCTACGACAACGGCAACCGGCTGGTCTCCGCGGACGGCACGGCGCTGACCTACGACAACGACGGCAACCTGCTCTCCGACGGCACCACCGCCTACACGTGGAACGCGCGCGGCGAGCTGGCCGGCACCAGCCGGTCCGGGCTGAGCAGCACCAACGTCTACGGCCCCACCGGGATCCGGGACACCCGCACGGTCGGCTCGGCGACCACCCGGTTCGTCTACGACGGCGCCAACGCCGCCGCCGAGCTCGACGGTGCGGGCACGTTGTCGGCCGGGCTGCTCTCCGTGGGCACCGACAGGTGGGCGGGGCGCGCCAAGGCGGGGATCACCGACAGCGTCCTGACCGACGGGCTCGGGTCGCCGCTGGCGCTCGGGCGGGCGGACGGGACACTGGCCGCGACCCAGTCCTACGACCCGTTCGGCGTGCCGGCCACCACCGGTGACGCCCGCGGCTCGGATCTGTCGTTCACCGGGCGGCAGGACGACGGCACCGGCCTGCTCCAGTACCGCGAGCGGTACTACAGCCCCGCGCTGGGCCGGTTCATCTCCGAGGACCCGATCGGCTACCAGGGCGGCGGCAACCTCTACGCCTACGTCGGCAACTCGCCGGCCAACGCCACCGACCCGACCGGCACCAACCCGCTGCTGCTCGGCTGCCTCGGCGGGGCCGCGATGGACGCGGCGATGGACTACGCCGGGCAGCGCCTGTCCGGGCGCAAGGTCGACTGGGGCTGGGGCGGTGTCGGCGGCGCCGCCGCGGCCGGGTGCCTCGGCGGGATGCTCGGCGCCGGGATCGGCAAGTGGCTGTCGAAGGCCGCGGACCTGCGCGACATCCAGAACGGGTGGAAGGCGGCCGGCGGGAAGGGCTGGCAACGCGGTCAGGACATCTACTCCAAGACCGCGGCGGGCAACGACCCGGCCTGGTCGACCGTGCGGTCGCGGTACTGGAAGAACGCCGCGGAGCACCCCAGCGCGAGCCGGCAGTGGTCCGACGCCGACCTCGCCAGGATGCGGTCCGGGCAACCGCCCACTCGCTACAATCCCGACAAGGGCGGCATGGAGTCGATGGAGCTGTCCCACGAGCCGATCCCCATGCGCGACGGCGGCAAGCGGGTCGTGCCGCGCTGGCCGCAGGACCACGCGGCCAGAGACCCCTTCCGGCACCCCGGGTACTGACGAGGGACTGTGATGGCCAAGAAGCTGGGCGAGCTGTTCGCCGAGGGGCGGGGTGCGCCCCTCGACGTGGCCGGGCAGCGCGTGACGATGACCTACGAGCTGCCCGACCCCGCCGACGGCCAGACCCTGCGGATCGCGTTCACCGGCGCACGCCGGGACCGGCGGGAGGGTCTGGTGGTCAAGGCCAGGGGCGGGGTGCTGGAGGTCAACGGCCAGCGGCTCGCCGAGGTGGTGCTGTGGACCGACACCGCGCCACCGCTGGTCGAGCTGACCGTGCGCCGGTCCGGGCGCGGGGGGCTGCTGGTGCGGATGTGGAACACCTGGGTCGACGACGCCGGCGTCGACCAGGCGTGGGTCGGCAACGCGGGGATCGTCGTGGAGGAGACCGGCGACGGGGCGGTGCTGCGGTGCAGCGACGGCTACGACGACCCCTCGTTCGACGACCTCGTGGTCACGGTCGCCCGGTGATCGACCGCCGCGACCTGCTGGTCGGCGCCGGCCTCGGCACGCTGCTGGCGTGCCTGGGCCTGTCCGGCTGCGGCACGCCGACCACCGACCCGCCCGGCACCCACCCGGCGCTGCGCACCCCGCGCCCGGCCGGGGCGCTGGCCCTGCTGCGGGCGCGCGGGACGGACGCCAGGGCGCAGCTGCTGGGCGTGCGCGGCGACGACGTGATGGTCGGCCTCGGCCCGACGCTCGCGGATGTGCCCATGATGCCCGACTTCCCCGGCGAGACCCTGGACCGCGACCGTTCCCGCACCGACGCGTTCGTCCAGGTCGAGGGGGACGACCGGGACGACTGCGCGGCCCGGCTGGCCGAGGTGCTCGCCGAACTGCCCGGTCTCACTCCGGTGTGGACGGTGCCGGTCCACCGCGACGTCGCCGCGCCGCTGGACGGCAAACCCCTGCAGCGCAACCCCTTCGGCTTCGTCGAGGGGCAGACCAACGAGCAGTCGGTGCTGCTGCCCGACGGCGACACCCTCGCCGCGCTGCGCGTCATCCGGCTGGCCCACCCGCTGTGGGACGCCGACAGCGCCGAGGCGCAGGCCAGGATCATCGGCCGCCACCCGGACGGCACCTGGCTCGACGGCACCCCGGCCGGCCGCGTCCCCGACTACGCCGGCGACCCGGACGGCGCGGCGATCCCGCTGAACTCGCACGTGCGCACCATGAACCCGCGCACCGAGGGCACCCCGGCGCCGCGCATGCTGCGCCGTTCGTGGATCTACCAGGAGACCCCTGCCGAGACCGGTGTGGTGTTCATGGCGTTCCAGTCGTCCTTCGAGGACGGCTTCGCCCGCGCGCAGTCCCGCCTGGCCTCGGACGCGCTGCACCCGTACCTGCTGACCACGGCGGGCGGGTACTACCGGGTGCCCGCCTGAAGCCCGTCCTCGCGCCCTCCCCCGCGCGAGCGGTGTGCCACCCTGCGCGAGACAGGCATCGTTCCAGGTGAACGGCCTGCGCGGGCTGGGGGCGATCGGAAATTATATCTGTTTTGTATGTGCCTGGCCGAGAATGTGTGACCTCCGCGCCGCCTGACCGCTCAAGAAACCCCACACCAGTGAGGAAACACATGCCCAGACCACGGACATGGACACGTTTGGCCCTCGCCGCGGCTGCCACGGCGCTCGCCGCCGCGAGCCTCACCGCGTTGACGGCGACCCCGGCGGCCGCGGCGGCCAGGGACGGCGTCTGCGACAGCGGCGAGTTCTGCTACTTCTACAACAGCGACCGCGCGGGCTCGATCTCCGACTTCGCGGGGTCGGTCCCCGACTACGGCTCCACCCAGCCCTCCTGCTACGACTTCAAGAGCGCGGGCGCCGGACAGGGACTGTGCGTCAAGAACAACGCCGCGTCGGTGTGGAACCGCACCGGCGGCACGGTCCGGGTGTACTACAACTCCGGCTACGCCGGCGCCAGCCAGGACTTCGCGGCCGGCGCGAAGACCAACCTGAACTCGACGCTGAAGAACAACAACGCCTCGCACCAGTTCAACCCCGGCACGACCGGCCGCTTCTGGCTGCCGTTCCCCTGCGGGGAGACCTGGGAGGCGAGCACCCGCAGCAACCACAGCCCGGCCAACGCCGTCGACCTCAACCACTACCCCGAGGACAACGGCTACAAGGTCTACTCGTCCGCACCGGGCACGGTGTCGAAGGTCGCGAACCTGGGCAGCACCTCCTACGGGCGCTACATCGTGATCGACCACGCGGGCGGCTGGCAGACCCTGTACGCGCACCTCAGCTCGCAGGACGTGTCCGTCGGCCAGTCGGTGTCCGAGAAGACGATGATCGGCCGGGTCGGCAACACCGGCGGTTCCACCGGCCCGCACCTGCACTACGAGCAGAAGCTCAACGGCTCCGTGCAGCGGGTGACGTTCCGGGACGGCAACCCGACCTACTGGGGCACGCGCAACCTCGCGCGCAGCACGAACTGCCCCTGACGAACGGATGACCGGGTGCCCCGGCCGCTTCGGCCGGGGCACCCGTCGTACCCACCGGTTCGCGCGCCTGGCGTGCCGTCAGCGCAACGAGAGCGCGCGGCTGGTGGTGTGGAACAGGTCGGTCTGGTCGGTCACGCCGACCTGCGTGCGGTCACTATCCGGCCAAGGTTGCACGACCAGGTGATCACCACCTCGAGTTGCCGCACACACATCGGGAACGCTGTGGTGCATACCCCTCATCAATGCACCACAGCGTTCCCGATGCGTGCGCGGTTTTCGCTGCGCCACCGATGTGCGGTCAGGAACTCGACCACACGATCCGGTTGGAGGTGACCACCCCCTCCGGTGTGAAGGCCTCTATCCAGACCGTGTGACCGACCCCGTAGTAGTAGAAGCCGTTGAACTCGGCACGCCCGTTCGCGTTGGTCAGGCGGTTCGGTTCGTGGTCGTTGCTCCAACCGTCCTGGGCGCGGCGGGCGATGACCCTGTAGGAGGTGTTCGGCGCGAAGTCCGTCATCACGACGTGCATCCAGTTGCACGGCATGTCGTCCTCGTTCCGGCACTCGACCGGGGCACCGCGGGTGAGGGTGATCGACGGCGGGGCGTACGGGGTGACCGGGTTCGCCGCCGCGCTGGTGCCCTGGCCCGCGGAGTTGATCGCGCGGACGGTGAACGTGTGCGCGACGCGGTTGACCAGGTTCGGCACGGTGGTGCTGCGTTGAGCCCCGCCTGCCGCGACCGAACCGGTGGCGCCGTCGGCCGCCGTCCACGACACCAGGTAGCCGCTGACCGGGGCGCCGTTGTCCGGAGCGGTACCCCAGGTCACGGTGGCGGCGCGGTTGCCCGCCGTCGCCGACACCCCCGCCGGTGCGCCTGGCGGGGTGGCCGGTGCGGGTGGTGGCGTCTGCCGCGCGGGCGGGGTGGCGGTGGTCCGTTGCGGTACCGGTTGCTGCCGCACGGGCGGGTTCACCACGGGAGCCGGTGGCAACGCCTGGTCCTGCGGCCGCTGGGGTGGTTGCGTGGGCTGCGTCCGGTCGCTCGGCTCGCCTTCCGCGGTCGGGACCTCGGCCACGGCGCCGTCGTGGTCGACGACCAGCACGTGTTTGCCCTGTGCGCCGTCCACGTACAGCCGGGCGTCCTCTCCCCTGGTCAACCTGGGTTCGCCGGTCTCGGCGGGGATCGGCTTGGAGCCGCGCCTGCCCAAGCTGTCGTAGGTGAACAGGGTGTCGGTGGCCCGGTCGATCAGCGCGACGTGCGAACCGGTGGAGGCGGGCTCGTCGTAGTCACCGGGCGGCAGCGACACCTCGACCGCGTCCTGCGCGGGCTTCACCGCGTCCACGAGGTGCATCTTGTGCGCCGCGGAGTCGAGCACGGCGATGCGCCCGGACACGTCGTGCGCGGCCAGCCGGACCGAGTCGGGGGCGTCGAACCCGAGCGGCGCGCCGGCCTCCAGCGCCTCCGGGCCGACCGCGTGGACGGTGTCGCTGGAGGTGTCGACGAACATCGGCCGGTCCGCGACGACGGTGAGCGCGCCCCGGTGACCCGGCGGCACGGTCACCGGGCAGGACAACGCGTCGGACTCCCGCCGGACCTGGCACACCGCGCCGGATCGCGGCCGGTGCAGGTACACCGTGCCGTCGCCGGTGGCGACCGCGGCTCCGAGCGGTTCGCCCGCCTGCACCACGGCCTTGGGCAGGCCCAGCCGGATCACGGTGCCCAGCTGCCGGAACACCAGGTACGGGCCGCCCGCGACCTCGATCGCGGACGGCGACTCGCCCTCGGGCAACGCTGTCGTGGCAACGACTTCAAGGGTGGACTTGTCGAACTCCGTCATGTCTCCGCCACCGACGACGTACCCGGCCGTGTCCCCCTGCACGACCTGGCTGCCCGGATCCGCCTCGACCCGAACCCGTTCGCCGACCTCGCCCGACGCCCCGTCGACGTGCACGGCCTGGCGCAGCGCGGCGTTGAACACCCAGTGGCCGGAGAGGACGAAACCGGGCCCCGCCGATGAGCTCATCGCGCCCGTGGCCGCCGCGACCGCGCCTGCCGCGCAGGTGGCCACGACGGCGAGCACCAGTTTCGGCTTCAAGTTCACGGCTCGGACGGTAGGAGCAGGTCGTACAGCGATCGATCAGGGGAAGTACAACGCGAGGTCGGCGGCTCTATGCTCGTTCGGCGGGGTGCGCACAAAAGGGGAATTCCGCTGCATCCAGCATTTTTCGGTGAAGCGATGACAGGGGCGAGAATGCTGTTTCGGGTCTTCGGCTCGCTGGAGGTCACCAGATCCGGTGAACCTCTCAGGATGTCCGCGGACAAACCACGTCGAATGCTCTCCATGCTGCTGCTGAAGGCCAACCACTGGGTGAGCGACAGCGAGCTCGTCGACGCGATGTGGTCGTCCGGACCGCCCGCCTCCGCCTCGGTGAACCTCAAGACCTACGTGAGCCAGTTGCGCCAGCAGCTCGGTTCGGCGGAGCGCGTCGAACGCAGGCAGGGCGCGTACCGGCTGACCGTCGCCCGCGACGAGCTGGACACCACGATCTTCGAGGACCTGGTCGAGCGGGGCAGGACCGCCTTCAAGGGCGGCGATGCCGAGGCGGCTGCCGGGCACCTGGGCGAGGCGCTGGAGCTGTGGCGCGGTGAGCCGTTCGAGTCGCTGGACGCCGATGCCGCGGGGTTCGAACGCGCGCGCCTGACCGAGCTGCGGTGGTCGGCCCGTGCCGCACTCGCCGACGCGCTGGTCGCCGCCGGTCGCGACGACGAGGCGATCGCGCTGCTGCGTGCGATGACCGCCGACGACCCGTTGCGCGAACGGACCTGGCTCCGCCTGATCGCGACGCTGCACGAGGGCGGCCGCCGGGCGGAGGCGCTCGCCACCTACCAGCAGGCGCGGGCCGCGATCGTGACCGACCTCGGCATCGACCCCGGACCCGACCTGCGCGACCTGCACGCGCGGATCCTGCGGGCCGACGCCGACGCCTCAGACACCGCCGACACCGACACCACCGCTGCCGACACCACCGCTGCCGACACCGCCGACACCGACGCCGCTGGGCCGGCCGAGCCGGCGCCATCACCCGTTCCCGTGGCCCGAGCGAGCGCGCCACGAAGGTCTCCGGTGCTGCTCATCGCGCTCGCGGCACTGGTCGTCATCGTCCTCGTCGTTGGCTTCGTGGTCGCCCAACGGCCGGAGAGCCCGCGGGAGAACACCGCCGCCACCACCGCGGCGGCCCGGTTCGGCTGGGGCGAGCCGGTGCACGCGGGAGAGTTCACCAGCGGTCTCGACGGCGGGTGGACGGCGGTCGGACCGCGCAGCGGACGTGACGGCAAGGGCCGCCAGCTGCCGGAGCAGGTGAGCGTGCACGACGGCGTCGCGGTCATCACCGGCCTGCCCAACGGCGACACGGGGTTCCTGGCCCGGTCACCGGGCAGGAAGCACGGGCGCTGGGAGGCGCGCGTCAAGGTCCCCGCCGGGTGCGCGTGCTACCGGCCGGTGCTCACGCTCTGGCCGGACGCCAACAACCCCCCGGCCGGCGGCGAGATCGTCTACCTGGAGGCGTTCGACGCCCTGCGGCAGGAAGCCAGGTTCTTCCTCTACAGCGCGGCCAGCCCCACCCCGTTGTCGGGCGTGCGGGAGGTCGACCTGACGACGTGGAACCACTTCGCGGTCGAGTGGACCGAGGACCGGCTCACCGCCTACGTCAACGGCGAGGTCTGGTACAGCACCACCGAGAAGAGCCTGCTGCCGCCGGGCGCCATGAGCCCCACCGTCAAGCTCGACCTCGTCTCGGGCGGGACCGTGACCACCTCGACCCTGGAGATCGACTGGATTCGCGAGTACGCGGCCTGATCAGGGTGCCGGGGTCGACGGCGGCCCGGATCCTGGCGCGCAGGCCCCGTTCCGCGAGCCGCCGGCGCACCAGGCCGACCGCCTGCCACGCGCGGAGCCGCACCTCGTCGGACGGTTCGGCGCCGGACCACATCGCCTGGTCGACCGCGAACCCCAGCTGCCGCAGTCCCTCCACTGTGGACTGGAGACCGACGCCGGCCGCGACGGCGGCCAGGTCGCGCGGGGTCATGCCCTCGGTGAGCGGCACCTGGTGCTCGCGCAACCGGTCGCGCGCCTCGTGCCACGCACCGACCACCGCGCCGTTGCCCGGCCGTCGTCGCCTGCGCCAGGCGCGGACCCGCTTCGCCAGCGGAATCCCGGTGAGCCACAGGACAACCGCGACGGCGAGGCCGGCGAGCAGGAGCTCCCACGGGAACCGGAGGTCGAGGCCGGTGCCCGGCCCGTCGCCGTTGCCCGATGGGGCGACCGGCGGGTCCTGCAGCTGCTCGACGGGCGGCAGCTGGTCCCGGGCTCGCGCCACCGCCGCGGCGAGGCCCTCGCCGTTGCCCTCGCTCTTGCCCGCGGACCCGTTCGGATCCATCGGCACCCAGCCGACTCCGGTCACCGCGACCTCCGGCCACGCCAGCACGTCCCTGTTGCGCACCACGTACTCGCCGCCCGCACCGGCCGGTGTGCGGAAACCGACGACCAGCCGGGCCGGGATCCCCGCCATCCGCGCCATCGCGACGTACGCCGCGGCGAACTGCTCGCTCGTGCCCTGCTTCGTGTCGAGCAGGAACCGCCGCAGCTGAGGCCAGCCGTGCCCGCTCGGTACGTCGGTGCCCACCGCGAGCCTGTAGTTCTCCTTGAAGTGGCGCTCCAGCTGCAACGCCGACTGGAAGCTCGGGCGCATGCCGCGCACGGCCTCCGCGACCAGCTCCTGCACGCCCGGCGGCGGGGTGCCCACGCCTCCGGTGCCGCCTTCCGCGTACGGGTTCACCGCCGCGCCGTCGAGGTTCGCGACCCCGACCTCGGGCTCCCACCAGCCGAGCCCGTACTCCGTCACCGCGCCCATCGGCCGTTGCGCCAGCAGGGTTCCCTGTGACTCCTCGACCAGCGGATCCACCCCGGTCACCGCCGCCGGCCAGGCCTGGCTGGGCAGCCAGCGCCCGCCGAGCCCCCGCACGACGACCTTCGCGTCACGCCGGTGAACGGGCACGCGCACGACGGGGCCGGGCGACAGCTCGACACCGAGTCGGCGATAACGCCCGCCGGGCGTCCAGTTCACGCCGTCGAACGCGGGCAGCACGACGACCGGCCAGCGCTCGGCCCGGTGTCCCGTCACGGTGAACACCGGCTCGTCGGGGTGCCCGAGCCGGTAGGCGATGTCGTCGAGCGGGCTGGTGACCCGTGCGTTCACCTGTGCCGCCTGGTCCTGCTTGAGCGAGTACCCCGGCTGCGGCGGCGGCACGAGCAGCCCGACCGCGAGCGCGGCGACCACGCCGAACAGCAACGCGGGCACCACCAGCCCGCCCTGGCCCTGGGCGCGATCGGACCGGCTGACCGCGACCAGCGTCCCGGCGACGGCCGCGTAGCCGAGCGCGCCGCCCACAGCGGCGAGGCCGGACACCGGGAGGTAGAGCTGGCTGACCACCACCACGGCGAAGCTCGGCACCAGCGCGGGCAACGGCTTGCGCGACAGCAGAACCAGTTCGACCCCGAGCACGGTCGCCAGCAGCACGAGCAGCGGCACGAAGAGCATCAGCGCGGCGTCCGGACGCGCGGGCCAGGTCGACTGCAGGGTCTGCTGCCACGACTCGGTGATCCCGGTCCGCAGCGCCGCGACCGTCTCGCCGGTGGGCAGTCCGGACGACGTGGTCGGGAACAACAGGGTTTCGGTGATGCCGAGGAGCCCCGCCAGCGTCACGAGCAGCGGTCGCCAAGCGCTCAGCGCCCGATAGCGGGCGCAGAGCTCCACCACGCCGCACGCCACCACCGCCACGGCGGCGATCGGCGGCAGCAGCGGCAGGATCCCGAACACGGGGGCGAAGAACAGACCGGCCACCGCGGCAGCGAGCACCACGCAGACGACGGGAACCCGGCTCACCGCGACACCTCGTTCCACCTGCGCACACCATCCCGCGCATCCACGGCCGTGATCACCAGCGCGGACGGAACCGGCGCGCTGCGCGAGCCCAGCGCCAGGACGTACCGCGACGAGTAGCGCGACCGCAGCCCCGCGAGCGCCCGGAGGTCCGCGGCACCGGACGACACCACCGTCAGACACCCACCCCGTTGTCCCGCGGCGGAAAGCACGGGCGGCACGAGCTCACGGACGTCGCTCTGCCCCAGCAGGCACAACCGGTCGAGCAACTGCCGTGCCGCCACCGCGCCGCCCGCCGTCGGCAGGTCGGCCCCGCACGACGTGACGAGCCTGCTGTGGTGCCCTGCCAGCGCGGACGCGCTGAGCAGCGAGGCCGCGAGGTCGACCGCCTCCTCGAACACCTCCGGTGGCATGACGGCACGGGTGTCGAGCAGCAGCGTGAACCTCGGCTGCACCGGATCGGCGGAGTCGCGCACCATCAACCGCCCGGTGCGCGCGGTCGCCTTCCAGTGCAGGCTGCGCACCTCGTCGCCGGGCTGGTACTCGCGCACCTCCCTGAGGTCGAGCGACCCGCGCAACGCGTCGTCGGTCGCCGACCCCTCGTGGTGGTGGCGCGGATATCCGCTGATCCGCGCGGATGCGGGATGAACCCTCGGGTGCACCCACAGCGTCGCGCTCTCCCCGGCCGCGATCCTGTTGCGCGCCAGGCCGAACGGGTCTTCGCGGTGCAGTGCGAGCGGCCCGACCGGCATGCGTCCGCGTGTCGTCGTCGGCAGCTCGTAGTGGTAGGTGGCCTCGGCGCCGGGCTCCTGCGCGTGCACCGCCACCGGCCGGACGTTCTGCCCGGCCCGGTCCACCGCGGTGAACCCGCGCATCCGCCACGAGGCCGCGTTGCGCACCCGCAGCCTGGCCAGCGCCGGACTTCCGCGGTTGACCCGGCCGGGGTAGACGTCGCGGGTCACCTCCACGCGTGGGCCACGCGCGGTGACCAGGACCGCGCCCAGCACCGCGCCGACACCGACCGCGCCGAGCACGCGCAGCAGTTCGTAGCCCGCCCAGTGGCCGCCGGCCGCGAGCAGGAGGGAGCCGATCAGCACGGCGACACCGCGCCGGGTCAACCGCACGACCTCACCCCGCCGTCCACTTCAGCCGGTTCGAGGTCACGCCCTGCGCCGTGACCCACACCGTGTGCCCGACCCCGTGGTAGTAGAACGCCTCGAGCTCGGCATTCCCCTCGCTGTCGAGCTGCGCTCCATGCCCAGGGTTGGAATACCCCGGATCCGTGGAGTGCGGCATCACGTCGATGTACGTGTTCGGCTCGAACCCGCGCATCACCACCCGCATCCAGGCGCAGTTCGGCTCCTTGCATTCCGGCGCGGGCCCACCACGGGAGATCGTGATCGTGGGCTGGGTGTTCGGCACGGTGCGTTGCGAGGCGGGCGGCCCCTGGCCCGCGCTGTTGACCGCGACCACCGTGACGGTGAACGGAAGGTCCTTTCCGGACCAGATGCCGGGGATGACGTGGGTGAACACCGACCCGGACACGGTGGCCGAACCGGCACGGGACCCGTCGTCCCGCGCCCAGCTCAGGCGGTACGAGGTGACCGGGGCGCCGTTGGCGGGCGCGGCGGTCCAGGTGACCGTCGCGGCGGTCTCGTTGCTCGTGATGTTCACGGCCAGGTTGCCCGACAGACCCGGCGGGGTCGCCGGAATGGCGGGCGGCGGGGCCTGCGTGGCCGGTGGCGGGTTCTGCCGCACCGGTGGCTGGGTCCGCCCGGCCGGCGGCTGCTGAACGATCGGCGGCTGCGGATCGGGCAACGCGAGCGGCGGCTGGGCAGTCGGCGGCTGCGCGGTCGGTGGCTGGGGCTTCTCGTTCTTCCCCTTGCCCTCGACCTCGACCGGGGTGATCGACCCGTCGCCGTCGACGACCACGACGTGCTTGCCCTCGGCGCCGTCGACGTAGACCCGCGCGTCCTCACCGCGGCTGAGCCGCGGCTCACCCTTCTCGGCGGGGATCGGTGTCTCCTTGCGCGGACGACCGTCACCGCCGTAGGTGCGCAGCACGTTCTTGCCGCGGTCCAGCAGCACCACCGACGTGCCGGTGACGCTCGGGCTCGCGTAGTCACCGGCCGGCAGGTCGACGGTCACCGGCGTGCCGCCCGGCTCGACCAGGTGCAGGCGGTCTCTGTCCGGGTCCAGGATGGCGATCTTCCCCGCCACGTCGGCCGGCGCGACCCGCACGCCGGGCGGCAGGCTGAGGCCGAGGGGGGTCTGCTCGCCCAGACCGGACGCCTCCACCGTGCTCATCGAGCCGGCCGTGGCGTCGACGAACACCGGCTTGCCACCGCTCACGGTGAGTCCACCGGTGTGCCCGGCGGGTGCGCTGGCCGGGCAGGACAACTGGTCCGCACCACGTGCCCACGCGCAGATCGCACCGGTCTCGGCACGATGCACCCACAGCGTGGCGTCCTCGGTCGTCACCGGAGCCCCGAGCCCCCGACCGGCGGAAAGCACCTTCGGCTCACCACCGCCCATGCGCACGACCTGTCCGGACTCCGCGTAGACCAGGTACGGCCCGCCCGCGACCTCGACCGCCGTCGGGCGTTCGCCGTTCGACGGCAGCGGAACGGTCCGCTCGACCTCCAGCGTCGACCTGTCGAACTCGGTGACGTCGTTCGACCCGACCACGTAACCGCTGGTCGGGCTCTGCACCACCTGGCTGCCCCGGTCGACCTTCGGCAGCGCGACCTGGCCGTCCGGCTTCTTGTTCGCACCGTCGACGTGCACCGCCTGGCCGAGCGCCACGTTCACGACCCAGTGCCCGCTCTGCAGGAACTCGAGACCCGACACCGGCCTGACCGCTCCGGTCAGCGCGGTCGTCACCGCGCCGAGGCAGACCACCACCAGCGCGACGACCGGCCACCGGGAAGCCCGGCCGGGCTGCCCGGAAATCCTGCGACGCGCACGTCCCCAGATGCCGCTTTTCACGCACGCAGGGTAGCCAGGCGCGTACAGAGGTGGTCCAGAATCAGTACAGTCGCTGATCAGCGGGGTGGAGCACGTCGAGGTAACCGCACCCGCCGACCAGCAACGGCCGCAGGTCGCGCAGCACGCCGTCGAGCTCCTCCCGCGCGCTCGCCGACCCCGCGACCTCCGCCCGCACCTCGCACGTGTGCCACAGGCTCGGGGCGAGGTGCCCCCACTGCCACAGCTCGAAGCTGCTCTCGTCGAGCACCGCCACCGGCTGACCCGGCAGGCCGACGGCGCACCGGTCCGGGTGCGGCTCCGTGTTCCCCAGTCCGACCAGCAACGGCACGAACCGGTGGGTTCGCGCGAGAGCGACCTCGTTCCCGATCACCAGGACACCGGTCCCGGCCAGCCTGTCGGCGGCCGCACGGGCACCGGGCAGCCCGGCCTTCTCCGCCAGGGCGAGCAGGTTCTCCAGCGTCCACGCGGGGCTCTCGGCCACGCCGTGCGCCAGCACCCACACGCCGAACTCCGCCTCGCTCAACGTCCGGTGCGCCAGTCCCACCCGCACGAGGTGCACCGCTTCGGGGTGGCGTTCGCCGACGTAGTGGCCGACCGGGAACACGTTCATCGGACACCCTCGATCCGCACGTCGAAGCACATGGTCCTGGCGGCGAGCAGCGGTGCCACCGAACCGAGCGCACCGGCGAGCACCCGCTCCGGCTCCGTCTCCTCGGCCTCGGTGACGCCCGCTGCCGCGGCGACCCGCGCGGTCTCCTGACACGCCGTCCACAGGTCCGGCGACAGGTGCGCCCACTGCCACAGGTCGTACAGCGCTCCGGTCATCGTCACCACCGGCTGGTCGAGCAGCCCCACCGAGAACAGCCACGGCTCCCGCGCCGTGCTGCCGAGGCCGAGCACCAGCGGGAGCAGCCGGTGGCGGGAGGCGAACTCCTCAGCCGGGTGCGGCACCGCGAGCAGCCTCCTGGCCAGCAGGTCCGCCACGACCTCCGCGCCGTGGTCCTGCCGCAGCGACTCGGCCGTCGCGGGTCGCACCACGCCGTCGTCACCGGAGACACCGTGCGCCGCGCTCCACGCCGCGAACCGGGCCTCGTCGAGATCGGCCACCTCCGCCCCGATCCGCACCTGCCAGGTCTGCCGGCCGGCGCCGTCGTGCCGCGCGCCGAGTTCGTGGCCTATCGGGAGAACCTCGTGCACCGCCGCCTCCTTGGCATGTCCGCTAGCTGCCGAGCCCGTTCCCCGAGCGTCGCGCTTCGGCGAGCGTAGGCGCGTCCATCGCACTGGTAGCTCTGTCGGCAGCAAGCTGCCGACAGAGGACGAACCCCGGGAAGACCACATGAACACCATCGGCCTCGTGCGGCTGACGGTCGCCGCGCCCGACCGTCGCATCGACCTCGCGCTACCGGAACGGGTCCCGCTCGCCGAGCTGCTGCCGGGACTGCTGGCCCATGCCGGTGACGCGCTCGCCGACGCCGGCGCGAGCGTCGGCGGCTGGGTGCTGCGGCGCGCGGACGGCGCCCCGCTCGACCCCGCCAGGACGCTTGCCGCGCAACGAATCCGCGATGGCGAGGTCCTGCACCTCACACCGGCGCAGACCGACTGGCCCGAGCTCGAGTACGACGACGTCGTCGACGCGATCGCCGGTGGCTCCGCGCGCACCGGCGGGGCGTGGGCGCCTCGGCACACCCGGCTGGGCGGGCTCGCCGCGGGTGCGCTCGGCGCCGGGCTCGGCCTCGTCGCCGTGCTGCGGTCGGGGCCGCCGTGGCCGGCGGCCGCGTGGTGGTCGATCGTCGCCGCTGTCGTGCTGCTGTGCGCGGCGGTGCTGCTCGCCAGGGCCGCGGGCGATGCCGGGCTCGGTGCGGCGGTCGCGGCCGCCGCGCTGCCGTTCGCGTTCGTGGGCGGCGGGCTGGTGTTCGCCGGCCACCGCGCGTTGCCGGAACTCGGTGCGGCGCACCTGGTCGCCGCGAGCGCCGGGCTGCTGCTCGCCGCGATGATCGCGTTGCTCGGCGTGGTCGACAGGGCCGCGTTCTTCGTGGGCGCGGCCACGGCCGGGACGCTCGGGCTGCTCGGTGGCTGGCTCGCGACGTCCGACTCGTACGCGGGGCACGAGGCGGCCGGGCTCGTCGCCGGGTGCGGTCTGGCGCTCTCGCCGCTGCTCGCACCGCTGTCGATCCGGCTGGCGCGCGTGCCGTTGCCGGTGCTGCCGCGCGACGCCGCCGATCTGCTGCGCGAAAGCCCGCGGCCGCCGCGTGCCGCGGTGTACGCGGCGGTGGTGCGGGCGGACGCGTTGCTCACCGGCATGGTCGGCGGGCTCGCGCTCGCGGTCGTCGTCTGCTTCGTGCTGCTGATCCGCAGCGACAGCACGGCCGCGCTGATCCTGGTGCTCGTGCTGACACCCGGGTTCCTGCTCAGGGCGAGGCTCTACCCGATCGTGCGACAACGGGCGGCGCTGCTGACCGTCGGCCTCGCGGGCACGGCGTGCCTCGCGCTGTGGCCGCTGATGTCCGACCGCGCTCTCCTGCTGGAGATGGCGGCTCCGGTCCTGCTGGTGGCCGGTGCGTTCGCCGTTGGCCTGGGGATCGTGCACAGCAGGAAGGAGGCGAATCCCCACCTGGGCCGGTACGCCGAGGTGCTGGAGGTCGTCGTGGTGCTGGCGATCGTCCCGGTGCTGTGTTCCGTGCTCGGTCTTTACGGTCACCTGCGCGGGTTGGGTGGCTGACATGGCGTCGAAGCACGATCAGCTGCAGGCGTACCAGTTCTCGGCCCAGCGGGTCACCTCCGCGCTGGTGACCAGGGAGACCGACCCCGAGCAGCCACCGTTCCGCCGCCCGGGCAACGCCGTGTTCGGCAGCATCGCCATCGCGGTGATCGCGCTCGCCGGAGCCGGCATCTACGGGATCATCAACCCCGGTGGCAACAAGGGCTGGCAGGACGGCAAGTCCGTGATCGTCGAGAAGGAGACCGGCACCAGGTACGTGTACCTGGACCAACGGCTCCACCCGGTCATGAACTACGCCTCGGCCCTGCTCGCGATGGACGAGCACGCACCGACGCTCAGCGTGTCCCGCGACTCGCTGACCGGCGTGCCGCGTGGCCCTCGCATCGGCATCCCGGACGCACCGGATGCGTTGCCGGACAAAGACGGCCTGCTCACCGGCGGCTGGACGCTGTGCTCGCAGCCGACCGCCGACGAAGCGGGCGCGGTGAAACCGACGTCCGCGCTCATGGTGGGACAGCAGGCACCTGGCGGCGCCGAGCTCGGAGACCGCGCGGTGCTCGCCGACGTGCCGGAGACCGGCGCGCGTTACCTGGTGCACAGGGGATATCGGCACCTCGTCGACAAGGCCGACGTGCCCGCCGTCGGGGTGGCGCTCGGTGCCACGCCCGCGATCCAGGTGGCTCCCGCCGTGGTCGAGGCGATCCCGCAGGGCGCACCCGTCGCACCGATTCCGGTGGCGGACATCGGGAAGCCGGCGGGCATCGGGTCCTTCCTCGCCGGTCAGCTCCTCGCGGTGCGGACCTCCGGCGGCGTGCAGCACTACCTGGCCGAGAAGGGCAGGCTGCGGCCGATCACCGAGCTCCAGTACGACATCCAGCGCGCACACCAGGCCACCGCCGCCGCATATCCGGGCGCAGAGCCGAAAGCGTTGCCGATAGGGCTGATCGAAGCGGGCAACGCCCCGCAAACCCCCGTCGTCCCACCGAAAGCGGGCGACCCGCCGACGGTGCGACCGGAGTTCGCCCCCGGTGGTGACGCCGCGACGCTGTGCCTGACCTTCGGCGCGGGCACGGGTGTGCCGACGGTGACGCTCGACCCACCGATGCCGAAGGCCGACCCGCTGACGTCGACGCCCAAGCGGACCGACCGCGGTGCCGTGCTGGCCGACCGGGTGCTGGTGCCCGCGGGACAGGCCGCGCTCGTCGAGGCCGTGGCCACCCCGGACGCGCCTCGGGGAACGGTCATCGTGGTGACCGACCAGGGCATCGCCTACCCGCTGGCCGACCCGAAGGTGGTGGAGGTGCTGGGCTTCGCGGGCGTGCAACCCGTCCGCATGCCCGCCGGGCTGGTCGCGAGGATCCCCTCCGGCTCCGGCCTCGGCCATGATGCCGCGCTCCGCCGCTGACCACCGCGGACCGGGGCCCTGGAAACGTCGTGTCCCCAGGGGCCCCGGTCCGCATCGCGTCAGCGGCTCCTGGAGCCTTGCGTGCGCAGGCATCCCGCGCGAACACCTCGCAGCGGAAAGGTCCCGGAGACGTCGTCCCCGGGACCTTTCCGCGCCGTACCTGATCAGTGCAGCCGGCGCGGCTTGATCGCACCGTCCTGCGAGGACGCCCACTGGTCGACCCGCCAGAGGTCCTCGTCCACGACGTGGGCCGTGGCCGGCACAACCGGCTCGGCAGACCTGTGGCCCCGCACCGCGAACGAGTTCGCGTCCGCCCTGCCCGCCTTGCCGCTGAGCATCGACGGCAGACCGGGCGTGGCGCCGTCCCTGCGCCTGGTCCGGCTGTTGCCACGCCGTTGCGCCGCACCGGAACCGGGCCCGTTGCCCGCGCCACCGGCACCCATGCCCGCACCACCCATCGGCGGCATCATCGGCGGGACACCACCCGCACCCGCGGGTCCGCCCGCCGGGCCACCGAGCGGCGCCGAGGTCGGCGCCACCCCGCCGGGAGCGGCGCTGGCGGGCGCACCGAACGACGCGGCGGGCAACGACGACTTCGCACTCATGCCGCCGATACCGCCGCCGGGGTGCACCCCCGGCACCCGCCCACCACCGGTACCGCCGATGCCGCCGGGCCGCAACGCCGAGCCGGCGTGGCCACCGGGCACCATCGGCGGGATGAACGGCGAGGAGACCGGCGGCAGGGTCGGCGTCGGGATGGCAGGCAGCTTCGGCGTCGGGATCGGTGGCGCACTCACGCCTCCGCTGAGCGACGGACCTCCACCCGCCGCACCACCGCCGGCCCCGCCTTCGGGACCTCCGGCCGCCCCGCCCTCGGGACCGCCCGCCGCGCCGCCCTCGGAACCACCGGCCGCACCACCCTCGGGCCCTCCCTCCTGACCACCCGCGGGAGACTGCTGGGCTCCCGCGTCAGGTCCGCCGGTCGGGCCGCCCGCCCTGGGGCCTCCCGGGTTCCGTCCGGTCTTCTTGTCCTGGAAGCTCGGTGCACCCTTGATCTTGGCCAGCGTCCGTTCCGCGTCGCGGTAGTACCCCGCCAGCAGGTTCATCGCCTCGCCCGCCTTGATCCGGAACGGAATCTCGAGCGCCTCCAGGGACTCCTCCGTCTGCGGGGAGCTCATCGCCAGCAACAACGCCTTGTTGTACTCCTCGACCTGGATGCGAACGGCGTCGAAGGTGGGCATGAGCGCGCTGGCGACGACCCTGAGGTAGGCCGACGGCTGCGCGCCGGTGACCCGCTCGCTCCAGTCGTCGAGAATCTTCTGGCCCCGCTCGGACGTGGCGACGAACTGCTTGCCGGCCGCGTCCTGGTCCCACTTGGCTTCGCGGGCCTTGTTGGTCTCCTTCTTGAACGCGTCCCGCACGGAAGGCAGCTCTCGTTCCGCCGCCGCCCACATGTCCCCCTTCTTGGTGAGGGGTGCCTCGTTGCGCATCTCTTCGCCGATGACGCGGGCCTGCTCCCGCAACGGCATGCTCCGGTAGTCCACGCGATCGACTCCCCCTACTGGCTGAGCACGCCGTCGATGACGGTCGCGCTGTCGTTGTCGGCGACGTAGTAGTCGGCCGTGGACTCTTGCGCCGTGAGCTCACACGACCGCATGAACTCGTTGCCGTCCCTCACCATGTCCTGGAGCATCTTGCTGATGACACCGTCGACGGTGGCGCAGCTGATGCTCTCCTCCATCACGCCCTGCATCCGTTCGCCGGGCTCGACGGCGCTGAGGTTCGCGGCCTTGTAGCTCGCCATCATCCACGGGTTCATGGAGATCTCTTCGATTTCCGCCATGTCTCTCTCCTTCCTGATTTAGCTGACGTGCCGGGAGGTCACTCCGCGGGCGGCACCCACGCGAGCTGCACGAGCTGCGTCCCACCCCGCCTGGTGACCAACTTGCCGCGGCCGGGCGGCAGCGGTTCCGCTTTCACCCCGCCGAGAAGCGCACCCTCGGCCTTGTCGCCGGACAGCAGCAGCCCGATCGAGCCGACGTCGCGCATCCGCGAGAGGAACGACTCGTAGAGTGCCCGGCCGGAGCCGCCGCTGCGACGGGTGACCACCACGTGCAGGCCGATGTCCCTGCCCTGCGCCAGGAACTCCACGAGCGGGTGCAGCGGGTTGTTCATCGGCGTGGCCACCAGGTCGAAGTCGTCGACGAGGACGAACAGTTCCGGGCCGGTCCACCAGTTGCGCTTGCGCAGCTGTTCCGCGGTCACGTCCGGACCGGGAAGTCGTTGGCGCATCGCGTGAGCGACCGTCTCGACCAGCTTCCCCGTGGTCGCGCCGTCGGTGCCGTAGGCCGCGAGGTGGCTTCGCGGCACCTCGCCGAGCAGGCCGCGCCGGTGGTCGACCAGCACCACGCGCGCCTGGTCGGGCGTGTAGGTGTCGACGATGCGGCGGGCGAGTGTGCGCAGGAACGTCGTCTTGCCGGAGTCGGCGTCGCCGAGCAGCACCAGGTGGGCGTCGGTGGCGAAGTCGAGCGGCACCGGTTCGAGGTCCTTCTCCGCGATCGCCACGGACAACCGGTGCCCCTGCGGGTCGTCGCCGGCCGGCAACGCGAAGTAGGGCAGG
Organism: Nocardia sp. NRRL S-836; assembly: GCF_001279525.1. Classification (GTDB taxonomy): domain Bacteria; phylum Actinomycetota; class Actinomycetes; order Mycobacteriales; family Pseudonocardiaceae; genus Lentzea. The sequence continues at coordinate 210,856 of NZ_LGDY01000058.1, forward strand.
CGTTCCGGCAGCATCCGGACGGCGGGCGCCGGGTCGGCCGTCCACGCCGTCCGCACCGCCTCGACCAACCCGGCCACGCCGCCCGCGAGGTCCTCCGCGGTGTCCACGCCGTCCAGGCGCGGCAACGCCGTGAGGACCTGGTGCTTGCTCTGCCCCAGCCCGCGGCCGGGCGAGTTGTCCGGCACGCGAGCCGCGCCCATGCGGTCGATCGCGGTGTCGATCGGGTCGCCGAGCCGCAGTTCGAGCTTGCTGCCGAACAGGTCCCGCACCGCCATCTTCAGGTCGAACCAGCGCGCGGTGGTCGCGATCAGGTGCACGCCGTAGGCGAGGCCGCGTGCGGCGATGCTCGCGACGATCTCCTCCTGGTCCTCGAAGTCCTTGCGCAGCGTGGCCCAGCCGTCGATGACCAGGAACACGTCGCCGTGCGGGTCGTCGGTGATCGTGCCGTTCGCGCGCAGTGCGCGGTAGGCCTGCATGCCGTCGATGTCCATTGCGGCGAACCGGCGTTCGCGCTCGGTCAGCACCGAGGCCACCTCGGCGATGGTGCGGCGGACGGCGGGAACGTTCTGCCGGTTCGCCACCCCGCCGACGTGCGGGAGGTCGCGCAACGACGCGAGTGAGCCGCCGCCGAAGTCCAGGCAGTAGAACTGGACCTCGCGCGGGGTGTGGGTGAGCGCGAGGCCCGCGATCAGCGACCGGGCCGCGGTGCTCTTGCCGGACTGCGGCCCGCCGGTGATCACCGCGTGGCCCGCGCCACCGGACAGGTCGAACACGAGCGGGTCGCGCCGCTGGTCGAGCGGCCGGTCGACCACGCCGAACACCGCGCGCAGACCGCCGACGAACTCGGGGTCGACCGGTCGCAGACCGCGGCCGGGGTCGGCGGTCAGCGCACCGAACAGCTGGTCCATCGTCGGCGCACGGTCGAGCGGGGGCAGCCACACCTGGTGCGCGGGCGTGCCGCGACCGGCGAAGCGGTCCACCAGGATGTCCATCAGGCTTTCGCCGACCGCGTCGTCGTGCACGTCGTCCACCACGTCGGCAGGCCGCTCCTCCTCGACCGCGGGCGCGTGGTAGGTCGTCGTGTACTCGTTGAGCCCCAACGGTTGTGGCGCTCCTGCGGGAGTGGTTTCCGCCTGGTCGGCGCGGTGCACGCCGGAGACGTAGGCGGCGCGGAACCTGCTCATCGGCTCGTCGCCGTAGCGCAGGAAACCGTGTCCGGGCGCGCGTGGCAGGGAGAACGCGTCGGACACACCGAGCACGGTCCGGCTGTCCATGTCGGAGAACGTGCGCAGGCCGATCCGGTAGGACAGGTGCGCGTCGAGCCCGCGCAGCCGGCCCTCCTCCAACCGCTGGCTCGCGAGCAGCAGGTGCACGCCGAGCGAGCGGCCGACCCGGCCGATCTGCACGAAGTTGTCGATGAAGTCCGGCCGAGCGGACAGCAGTTCGGAGAACTCGTCGCACACCACGAACAGGGTCGGCACCTCCGGCAGCGGCGCACCGGCGGCGCGGGCCTTCTCGTAGTCGCGCAGCGAGGCGAAGTTGCCCGCCGCGCGCAGCAGTTCCTGACGGCGCAACAGCTCGCCGTTGATCGCGTCGGACATCCGGTCGACCAGCGGCAGCTCGTCGGCCAGGTTGGTGATCACGGCGCTGGTGTGCGGCAACCGGTCGAGGCGCGCGAACGTGGCACCGCCCTTGAAGTCGATCAGCGCGAAGTTCAGCGCGCTCGGCGGGTGGGTCACCGCGAGCGCCAGCACCAACGTGCGCAGCAGCTCGCTCTTGCCGGAGCCGGTCGCGCCGATCAGCAGGCCGTGCGGGCCCATGCCGTCCTGCGCGGACTCCTTGAGGTCCAGCTCGATCGGGGTGCCGTCGGGCCGGATGCCGAACCGCACGCGCAGCCGGTCACGACTCGGCCGGGGCACCCAGGTGTCCTCCGGGTCGAACGCGTACGGGTCGCCGAGGTCGAGCAGCTCCTCCAGGCCCAGCTCCGAGCTCAGCGGCTGCTCACCGTGGCCGCCCTCGGTGAGCCGCAACGGCGCGAGCTGCCGCGCGAGCGCCTCCACGCTCTCGACGGAGAGGCTGTCCGCGCGCCCCAGGTCGGCGTCACCGTCGGCGTTGCTGATGCTCAACGCGCCGTCATCGGCGACGTCGAGCACCACCGCCGAGAGGTCGGGCATCCTCGGCGCCGGCGAGGTCAGGTCGATCACCGTGGCGCCCTCGACGCCCGCGCCCGCCAGCAGGTGGTCCGACCCCGCGGTCACGCCGCCGTCGACGACCACGACGAGGTGCGGCCCCGCCACCCTGGTGCTCCCGTCCTCCGGGTCGAACCGCGGCCGGTCGGCCAGCAGGTCGTCGAGCACCGCCTCCAGCATCGTGATGGTCGGGGCGACCAGCCGGAGTGGGCCGAGTGCGTCGCTCCGCTCCGGGTGCAGCGCGTGGGGCAGCCACTTCAGCCATTCCCACTCCGCGCGCCGTTCCGGGCTCACGCACACGGCGATCCGCAGGTCGTCGGGCGACTGCAGCACGGCGAGCTGGGCGATCATGGCGCGCACCAGGCCGTGCGCACCGGTTCCGAGCACGTGCACGCGGCTGAAACCGTTGACCGCCATGGCCAGCGGCAGGTCGGGCACCTCGGTGTAGGTGGTGATGAACTGGCGCAACGCCAAGGCGGACAACGGTTCCAGCTGCTCCAGCGGCTTGGTGTCCGGCGTGATCAGCGTGGTGGCCAGGCTCTGCGGTCCGAGCCCCACCCGCACCACGCCGAAGTCGTCGTCGCCGCGACGGCGTTCCCAGAGGCGGAAGCTGTCCGCAACGGACCACAGCGTGGCCGGGTCGGGGTGCAGGTACCACAGCGCGGTGCGCTGCCGCCTGGCCGCGCGGCCGACCCGCACCCGGTGCTGGGCGAGGCCGCGCAGGTAGAGCCTGCGGGCGTGGCCCATCTCGCGCTTGCTCGGCCCGCCGCCGTTGAGGAACGCGACGCCGACCATGGCCAGCATGGCGACGCCGAACAGCCCCATGGTGACGTACCGCAGCGCGCCGCTCGTGCCGAGCTGACCGCCACTGCCGCTGAACATCAGCACCATCGCGGCCATCATCAGCACCATCGGCAACGCCATCAGCGCCTGCGTCCACTGCCGGCCCGCCGGCGCCGGGATCTCCGGCGGTGCGTCGAGCACGAGCTCGCCCTCCGGCATCTCCGGCGACGGCCGCCGCACCGGCCTCTGCACCAACACCGTCGCCACGACGACCTCCTCCACGAGCTGCTGTCCGGCTCGATGGTGGCCGCTGCCGTGGAGCACGTGCGGGCGTTGGCATGAAGGTGCCAGCGCGACCCCGGCGCCGGCTCCGGCCCCTAGCGTCGAAACCCAGGCACTCACAGGAGGAGGACCCGATGGTCGACGGGATCAAGGGCCATGCGACCTACATGGGCGCGGCGGCCGATCACCAGGACGGCACCAACGCCGACATGGCCGCGGTCAGGAGCAGCATCGAGGAGGTTTCCCTGGCGGCGCAGGCCGTCTGGGGCGGTCAGGCCAAGCTGGCGTTCGCCCGCCTGACCGAGTTCACCGACGCCCAGCAGGCGACCAACCACGCCGACGGCCAGGACATCGCCGACCAGACGCGCAACGCCCAGACCAACTACATCACGGGCGACGCCGACAGCGCCGACCTGCTCAAGATCTTGCTGCACAACACCCCGCAGTCTGTCTGAGGAACGGAGAGCACCATGTCCATGGACCCTGACGAGATCTCGGTCAAGTTCGCCGACCTGGAGAACCTCGGTGCGGCGATCGCCAAGGCGCGAGGTCAGCTGAACACCGCTCGCACGAACCAGGCCACCTACACCCTGAACACGGAGAACCAGAACTGGGACGACGAGAGCTTCCGCGCGAAGTTCGCCCGCCACCAGCAGAACCAGCAGCTCGGAGAGGAGATCGAGGAGATCCTCAACGCGACGGAGCGAGCACTCGAGGCCACCAAGCACAACCTGATGGGCGCGGTCCAGCGGTCCATGTCGGGCTTCTGACCCGACCGGCCACGGCCCCGAGTCCCGCCTGGGACTCGGGGCCGAACGCTATTCCCCAACGGGGAACAGGAAGATCTCGTCAGGTGGCTCGCCCCGGCCTGACCTCCGCGCCACCGGCTCGGCCCTGCCCGGCAGCCAACGACGGCGACGACCGCGCGGCAGTGCCCAGAACACCACCGCGGCGACCGCGATCCCCAGCAGCACCAGACCGGCAACGGCCTTGGCCGCCCAACCTGTTCGGCTCCACCACGCGGCCTCGCGCAGCGCGACCGGGTCCGGCGGCACGGGGACGACCGCGGGCACCACGGCGGGCTTGCTGTCGGTGAGCCGTTCGGTCACCGCGCGGTACGGGTCCACGACACCGGCGCCGTACTCGGCGCTGCCCCGGCCTCCCCTGGCCGGATCGGCGGTCGCGACGATCCGGGCGGCCACCTGCGGTGCGGGGAGATCAGGCCACCTCGACCGCACCAGCGCCGCGGTGCCCGCCACCACCGGAGCCGCGAAACTCGTGCCCTGCCAGTAGTTGTGACCGGCCCTGCCAGCCGCCGCGAGCACGTCTTCGCCCGGTGCCACCAGGTCCACGTACGCACCGGTCTGGGAGCTGCGCGAGCGGGCCCCCTCGATGTCGATCGAGCCGACGCCGAGCACACCGTCGTACGACGCGGGATAGGACGCCACGAGGCCGAGCTCCGCGCGGTTGCCCACCGCCGCGACCACGAGCACGTCCTTCGACTGCGCGTAGGCGACCGCGTCGCGGATCGCGGTGTAGTCGCCGTAGCCCGACAGCGACAGGTTGATCACCTTGACGCCCTGGTCGGCGGCGAACCGGATGCCGTTCGCGACGGCATCGGGGTTGAGCGGGATGGGATCACCGCTGTCGGAGAACTCGCGTTCGGTGACCCGCACCGGGAGCACGCGCGCATCCGGTGCGATTCCGCGAAAACCGACACCCGGCGCGGCGGACGCGGCGATGATCGAAGCGACCGCGGTGCCGTGCGACGCGCAGTCGAAGTCGCCCCGCCCGGCACCGGGCAGTACGAAGTCCCTGCCGGACAGCACTTTTCCGCGCAGCTGCGGGTGGTCCGCGTCGACACCGGAGTCGACGACGGCGACGGTGACGCCCGCCCCGGTGCTGTGCGTCCAGGCGTTCTTGAGGTCGAGCAGCTGCTGGGTCCACGGCACCGGGGCGACGACCTCCCTGGTGGGGCCCGGACTGCGGCAGGCACCGTCGGGAGGCGCGGCCAGGGCAGGCGCCGGTCCGGCCATCGCGGCCGCGACCAGCATGACGGCAACAGGTCTCATGCCACCACATCCTGCGACCGCGCGCCGCACCGCCGCACGACGTGGCCGGAACAGGTCAGCGTGCTGATCTCCCCTGCGCTGGTGGTCATCCTGGATCGACCGGGAGACAAGGGGAGCACCATGAACCGTTCGGACACGGACCTGACCGGCAGGCTCGCCGAGTACGCGCGGCTCGCGAGCAGTCTGCGCTCGATGCAGGACGGCATAACGGAGATCCGCGCGACCGCGTGCTCGGACGACGGTCTGGTCTGCGCCGTCGTGGGTGGTCGTGGCGAACTGCTGGAACTGGACCTCGACCAGCGGATCTTCCGCGACCAGGACGCGGCCACGCTGGCGGAGAAGATCGTCGCCGCCGTCCGCGACGCGGCCGCCGCGGCCGAGCAGGACGCGGTCGAGATCGCCAAGAAGCTGATGCCGCAACGCAGGACCGGCGACGTGGACCCGATGTTCGGCCCCGTGCTGAGCTTGCTCGACAACGGCCCCGAGTCCGGTGTGCGGCGATGAGCGGGACGGGCGGCGTTGACGCCGACGGCGGCGGCATCGACATGTACCCCGGTCGTGCCGCACCGATCATGGCCGATCTGACCAAGGCCGCCAGCGACGTGAAGACGAGCTGGGACCGCGCCATCGGCAAGATCGCGGGCCTCGACAGCCAGCTCGGCAACGGCCCGCTCGGCCGGCCGATGGTCCACCAGTACAACGAGGGCGTGAAACAGGTCCGGGAGGGCGGCGTCGACCTGGTGCAACCACAGGCGGAGCAGCTCGCGGCGCACGGCACCAAGACCGTTCCCGAGTACGTCGCCGCAGACCAGGGGTCCGCGAAGAACTTCAGCGGCTGAGAGCGGTCTGCCATGGCGATGCCGGAACCCCACGACGACTTCGGCTTCTGGGAGTCCGTCAAGGACAAGTCGATCGACACGTTGTGGCCGCCGGACAACGAGTACGTCGCGTGGGCACTGGCCGAGGCGTGGAACGAGGCGGCCGCGGTGATGGAGACCGCCGCGAAGGCCTGGGAGACAGCGGGCACGCGACTGCCGAGCGCCTGGTTCGACATCGCGGGCGTCCAGTTCACCAGCGCGGTCAACTCGATGCCCCCGAACTACACCAACCTCGCCGCGAACATGAAGCTCCTCGCGGACGGCGTGAAGTCGTACGGCGACCAGCTCCACGAGGCGCGGATCTCCATCCTGTGGGAGCTCGCCGTCAACATCGGGCTCTTCGTGGCGTTGAGCTGGATTCCCGGCGGCGGGTTCCTCGCCGCCGCGCTGTCGCGCGCGGTCGCGGGCCGGCTCACCGCGATGATCACCGGGATGGCCGGCCGCATCGCCGCGGGTTTCGCCAAGCTCGGGGTCGAGATCGTCAAGGAGTCGTTCGACGAGGCGTTCAACAACACGGCCACCCAGCTGACGAGCATCCTGGTCGGCAGCCGCAAGGAGTTCAAGCTCGGCGAGCTCGGCCAGGCGACGTTCACCGGTGGCATCGGCGGCGTGCTCGGCGAGGGACTGGGCAAGGCGATGAAGCTCGGCAACACCGCTGTGCGCAAGGCCCTGCCGTCACTGCCGACTGCTCCGACCAGCGGGCTGGCGCGCACCCTCAACGTGGGCCTCAGTTCGGGGCTGAACAACGCCGTCACGTCTCCCAGCGCCGGGTACATCGCCGAGCACTGGGGCAACTACGGGGCGCTCGCCGATTTGAGCGGCTACGGCAAGGCCATCTCCGACGGCGGCATCGCCGCCGGTCTGGCCGGAGCACCTCGCTCGATGGCGATCGACCTCGTGCAGCAGCGCAACCCCGGACACGCGGCCCAGGCCGACGCCTGGGCGGACCGGCTCGTCGGCACACCGGCCCCACCGGACGGCGGCCCTCCAGGGGACGGCGGCGGCCCTCCGGGCGACGGCGAGCTCTCTGGCGGACCGGGCACAGCGCCTTCGGCGCAGACGGATCCGGCCACCGCCCCGCAGCAGCGGTACTCCCCCGACGGCGCACCGGTGGCGGACGGGACGACGACCGACAACAGGTCCGTCTCGGAGCACCCGTCCGAAACGGAACGCTCCACGACCCCACCGGGTGGACGCGGAATCGACGTGGACACGGGCGGCCGCACGACGCACCAGGGCCCGCTGCGGAGCGAGTCGCCGATCGCCGACCAGCACCCCGGCGAGCAGGACCGCCGCGCGGCTCCCGCCGAGCAGCAGAAGACCTCGGCGCCGGAGCACGGTCCGGTCGAACAGACGCCGGCTACCGCGTCTCCCGCCGAGGCGGTCGACGCCACCGGTACCGCGGACGCAGCCGCTCCGGCGGACACCACGGAAACCGCCGGCACCACCCAGGATCTGAACGCGCCCGCCCCGGCGGAGCCGGGACCGGCCGACCCGGCCCAGGACGCGCCGACGCAGGAAGCTCCGGTGCAGGGAACACCGGTGCAGGGAACACCGGTGCAGGGAACGCCGGTGCGAGGAGGGCCAGCACAGGGCACTCCGGCGCCGACCCGTGCGGCGCCGGTGCATTCGTCGTCCGGACCGGAGACCACCACCAAGGCGCCCCCGAAGTCCGAACCGCCGAAGTCCGAACCGCCGAAGCGGGCCGAGGAAACCGAGACCGCCGAACCAGCCCAAGACGAGTCGTCGCCGATTCAGGCGCAGGAGACCACCGCCGCGTCGCCGCAGGTCAACGCCACCCCGGCAGGCGCGGTGCTGGCCGCGACCGCCGCCACACCGCCCCCGGCCGCCCCGCGGCAGGAGAACAAGCCCAGGGCGGCCCCCACCCACACGAAGGTCACCACCGCTCCCTCGGCGACCGCGAACCCCGCGCCCGTCGGCGACACCGGCGAGACGACGGGCATCGAGTCCGGCCGGTTGCCCGCTCCCCAGGCGGGACCGCAGAGCCTCGGCGCGTTCACGAAGGGCCTGAGCCGCGACAGCTCCGGCCGCATCACCCACATCGGCGGTGTGCCGGTGCGGCAGAAGCTGCGCGAGCTCGCACACGAGCGCGCCAAGCTCTACGACGACCTGCGCAGACAGCCCGGCACCGCACTGGGCAGGGACAGGACCGGCGGCGTCGTCGCGCTGGTCGTGGACCTGACGACCGGCGAGGTCTTCGAGTCGACCAACGGCACCAACCCGTCGGTGGTCCTCAAGAAGTTCGTGCCGTCGATCCGTGCCCGGATCATGGCGATGTTCCACCACCCCGACGGGTTCGGCGGCAACACCGTCAACGGGCTGTCCACCGGGAAGCGGCGGTTCAAGGGCTTGGACTCGCCGTTCCGGCACGCCGAGGTGCGTGCCGCCGACGCCGCGCTCACCAAGAACCCGCACGCGGAGCTCGCCGACCTGGCCGCCGATGTCGTGTGGACCGGCGCCAAGGGGAAGAAGCCGCTGGCCCCGGCGGCGTTCTGCCCCAACTGCTCGGAGATCCTGCACGACGTCCGCAGCAACGGCGGCAAGAGGGTCTACCACCCGGTCGAGGGCACGGTCGACGGCCCGACCGGGTGGGAGGCCGGCGGTCAGCGGGACGACCCTCCTCCGGCGCCGCCGCACACCGCCGACGAAGGACGCGGTCCCAGCGACAACAGCCCGGAGGTCTCCCCTCCCACGCCCAGGCTGCGCGCTGCCGATGACACGGCCCCGGCACGGTCGCCGCGGACCTATCCCGTCGGCCCGGTGCCACACTCCCGGTTCCACGCGGACCCCACCGCGCTGCCCAACCGGCCCGACGCGCTCGTGCGGGCGTTGCAGGCCATGGGACAGGTCCAGGAAGACGCGGGCGTGGCCGGTGTCCGGCGGCTGCGCGGCCACCGGTTCCTGGTCACCAGGACCGACGGCTCCACGTTCGTCGTCAAGGTCGTCGCGGGCGAGACCAACGGCACGAACCCCGCGGAGGCGGTCGTCCCCGTGCACGGGACACCGACGATCCGGGTGTCACAGCAGGCCGGGGCACCCATCATCGCCAGGGCGGTGGCCAACGCGCTCGCGCAGGTGTCCGAGCGCCTGGCCGGCAACGAGGTGGCCGCGGACCGGCTGGGCGCCGACCGGCATCCGGGCAGCCACACCGACCTCTCCGCCGCCGACCACGGCAGGCAGGCAGAGCTCCGCGCCCTCGCACGGGAGCACGAGGAGGTCGCGCGCGTGCGGTTCCTCCGGCGGCGACGGATCGCGGCCGAGGTGCTGGCGCTGGTCGAGCACCTCGGTCTGCACGCGGACGATCCCGCTGGACCGCAGCGCCAGGCGCTGCTCGACCCCGCCGTCCGCGCGATCCTGGCGAAGCACGCCGGTCCCGGTGCGCGCAGGCCGAGCTGGGCCGGTGAACCGACCGGCACCCCGCGGGGGAAGGCGTTCCTCGCACACCTCGTCACGGAGGCGATGCCCGGCGTCGGTGGTGCGGCCGCGTTGCTCGGGGCGGGCCACCCGACGCTCGCACTGGGGGTCGGCGCCATCACGGTCAGCACGAGCGTCACGAGCACGCTGGCCAAACGCTGGTACGACAGCAGGGAACGGGCGCTGGTCGACGAAGGCCACGAGAAACTCGCCGCCCAACGCGCCCACGACGCGGCGCAGCGGCGCAAGAGGTTGCTCGACCCGCTGTGGGCGAGGGCCAGGTCCACCGGGATCGACGTCAGCGACACCGGCCCGGCCGAGCCCGCCCCGACGGGCGAGCGGCCTGCCGACCACCAGTCGCTGGGCGCACGTGTGGTCGGCAAGAGCCTGTCGTCGGCGGCGGGTGGCGTTGCGGCCGGTGTCTCGATGCTGGGTGGGCTCGGGTTCACGTACGCGGCGGCCTACCTGGCGGTGGCCGGTGCGGCCGCCCTGGCCGGGCCGCACCTGGAGAAGGTGCTGAGGTCGAGGACGACGCGCCGGGAGTGGGCGAAGTTCGACGAGGTCGCGAAGGAGCTCGCAGCCGAGGCTGCGGACTACGACAATGCCTTCGCCGCGAAGCTGAGCGCGTTGCTGGACCGCGTCGACCGGCTGGCGGGCTCCGCACCGACCGGTACCGCGCCGACGACGCAGTCCTCCTCCACGACCGAGAGCCACGACGCCGGGCTGCACCACTTCGCCGCGAACGCCGTGCCGAACGCGGTCGGTGACCTCGCCAGAGGTGGTGCCGCCGCGCTGGACGCCCTCCGCTTCGGCGAGAGCGCGGCCAACGCGTTGCTCAACGGTGGTGTCCGTGCCGTACTCGGCATGGCCATCGCGGCGTTCCTCGACCGGAAATCGCTGCGCAGCGAGCAACAGGAGCTGATCGACCAGTTCGAGTTCGACCAGGCCGCCGAGCTCGACGAGCACGTCGCACTGGAGCGGGCCGTGCTCGACGCGCTGCTCGCCGAAGCCGACGGCCGGCTCACCGCGGCCGAAGCCGCGCAACAGGTGCGCGATCGGCTGCCGAGCAGGCGGCAGGACCGGAGCGGCCGCCCGACCGGATATGGGAGCCGGCAGGGGACCGGCAAGGCGAACATCAAGAGGGCCGGTGCGACCACGGCCGCGATCGCGGGCAGCGCGTGGGTGTTCGACCAGGGCTTGCTCCCGGTCGTCGTCGGCGCCACGGCGTCCGCCATGCTGGTGGCGAGCGTCCCCTTCAAGTACCTGTTCCGCCGCGCCGAGGTGCTGGCGGCGGACGAGCGGACGAACGCGGAACGCGCGCGGGAGCAGACCGCTGAGGCCGCCGAAACCGTGGCACTGCACGAGTTCCTGCAGCGGTTCATGGCCAGGGAGGTGCAGGCAGCGGTCACCGGTCAGGTGGATCCGCTGCCCGCCGCTCCTCGGGTGCCGAGGACCCTGGACCGCAGTGATCCGAGGTACCCCGGCCACATCGAGGCGTTGACCGCGCACGAACGGGAGAAGATGCTGCGCGAGCCGAGGCCGTGGTCGCTGCTCGGCGCCCGGTTGGCCGCGTTGCAGCGCATCGACCGGATGGCCGTGCGGGTGCGTGAGTTCGCAGCGCACGACCATCGCACCGGCCGCAGCGCGCCGGTGGTGCGAGCTCGCAACGACCTCGCCGCTCTGTGGAGCGCCTACCACGAGCTCGTGCAGGACGGAACGCCCATGCCCACAGACCACGAGCTGCACGTCGCCACCCGCCTGCGCGCCGGTTCCGACGCGGCGGAGAACGTTTTGCCGCAACGACTTCAGCAGATCCTGGACGAGAGCACGGTGACCCCCGCGGGTCGTGCCTTCTACCAGGCGGGCGACGAGATGCTGGCCGACGCGGACCAGGTGCCGCCGAAGCCCGGTTCCTACACGGTCGACGTGCACGGCAACGCGACCTCCGTGCGGATCGGCACGGAGCGCCTGACCGCCGATGACCTGGCCGCGATCATCGAGGCCGACCCGAACTGGCAGGGTCAGCCGATCAGGCTGCTGTCGTGCAACACCGGACACGACGACAACGGCTTCGCGCAACAGCTCGCCGACCGGCTCGGGGTCCCCGTCACCGCACCATCGGACTACGCGGGAACCTTCGCCGACGGCCGGCCGTTCGTGGCGACCGCGCGCGCCGACGAGAGCGGCAGGCTGGTGCCGAAGATCCCACCGGACGGCAACTGGCGGACCTTCACCCCCACCCCGGTCACCCTCGACAAGCCCGTGACCGAGCTGCCTGCCCGGATCGAGAACACCTACACACCCGGACCGGTCGCCCACCCGTCGGCCGAGCCTCCTGTCATCGGGGTCTCCGAACTGCCCCCGCCGCAGGTCGGCGCGCACCGCATCGGCATTTTCGCCACGGGGTTGACCCGCAACGAGGCCGGCCTGATCACGCACGTCCTCGGTGTGCCCGTCCGGGAGGTGCTGCGCGAACTCACCGTCGAACGAGCGAAGCTGTACTGGTCGCCGGACAACGCCCAGCTCCGCAAGGACCTCAAGGACAGGTACCGGGATCTGGTCAGGGAGCTGCAGACCCCGGCCGGCAGGGGGCTGGAGCGGGAGGAGATCCGGCACGAGATGAAGATCCTGCTCAAGAAGATCGACGAGCTGGACCAGCTGGAGAAGGCCCTCCCGAAGAAGGCCACCGGTGCCTGCCTCGCCCTCCAGCTGGACCTCGTCACCGGCGAGGTCTTCGAGGCCACCAACGGCAGGGAGGGTGCCAAGATCATCTGGCACAAGTTCCAAGCCGAGATCAAGCTGCGCATCGAGTCCATCCGCCGTCGACCGCACGGGTACCCGGGACCGGAGTACCGCGGTCACCCGCCAACGGAACGGCGCCAGTTCCCCGGCTACGACTCACCGTTCCGGCACGCCGAGGTGCGCGCGGCAGACGCCGCACTGGCGGCGCGACCCGACGCGCTGCTGTCCGATCTCGCCGCCGATGTCGTCTTCCTGAAGGCCGGCTATCCCCAGGCCCCGTTCTGCCCGAACTGCTCGGCGATCCTGCACGACGTGCGCAGCAACGTGCCCAAGTTCCACTACAACCCGGAAACAGACCGGTCCGCACAGGGACACACAGACGGATGGGAAGGGCACACCGACCACTCACCTCGGTTGCGCGACGCTCCTGACGGCCCGCCCGCGAAGCCCGACCTGCGGCCGAACCTGCACCTCCCCGATCACGAGGAGATCCGGTTCGGGGAAATGCGGCCGCTGTACACCGGCGCCGAGCGGCTGTGGCCGGACGAGCTGGCCGACACCGTGACGTCCAGTCCGGAGTGGACGGAGGACCCGATCAGGTTGACCGTGCACGACGGCTCGCTGGACACCGAGTTCCTCCAGCGGTTCACCGATCTGGTGGGCGTTCCGGTGTGGGTGCCCGACCGTGCGGTGGTCGAGGCGTTCCTGACGTGCTCTTCCGGCACGCTTGAGATCGCGCACGGGCACGCGCCACCACCGGACGGCCGTTGGCGGACAATCCACCCGAGGAACAAGGAGACCAGATGAGGATCGCCCGGCTCTTCGACGGCAGGGACGCCACCGGCGACCTGGTGTTCACCCCCGACCACCCCCGCGTCGAAGACCCGGTGCAACGCGCGCTGATCGCGGGTTTCCTGCGGTCCGGCAAGGTGGTCGTGCGCGTCCCCGGCCTGGACGTCGACCGCCTCGACCCGGCCCGCCCCGAGGTCGTACCGCTGTCGACGCTGACCGACGGCATCTGGATCTGGGGCGCCGCACTGCGCTACTACGTCGAGGTCCACGGCATCGCACCGGAACCCGACTTCATCGCACACATGGCGGCCTGCGGCTACCAGGCCGACACGCCGGCGGAAAGCGCGTGGCGGGAGGCTCTCGCCGTGCTGCGGGACTCGTGACGCCTCACTTGCGGCAGGTCGCGCCGCGAATGGCCTTCGGTTCGCTCTCGTAGAGCTGGTTGCCATCCGTGGCGCGGATGAGGAAGCAGTACTTGCGCCCCGGCTCCACCGGCACCGTGAACGTGAGGTTGCGGTGCGCCACCAGCGTCCTGGTCTGCTGCCCCTCGCCCGCGACCACGACACCGAACTCCAGCGTCGCGCTGCTGCGCCACGAGAGCTCGACCCTGTCGTCCTGGTCGACGGGTTCGGAGAGCTCCAGCTCGACCACCGCCGCGGTGGGAATGTCCTGCGCTGACGACGGCCGCTCCGGCACGGGCCCCGCCCCGGAGTCGACGCTGGGCGGCGTCAGGTAGACCGCCAACAACGCCACCAGGCCGACGAGCAACGCCCCGCCGGCCACGAGCTCGTACCGCACGCCGCGCCGCCGGGAGCGGGTGCCCTCGGTGTCGAAGACCACGGCCGCCCCGGACGGAGCCGGCGGCGGTGGTGTGAAGGGCGCGGGTGCCTGGTGCGGTGACACGGAGGACGAGCCGGGGTCGAACTCGCCCGCACCGTCCGGCCACGGCGCGGCCGACGGGGTCGGCGGTGCGTAGGGGGAGGCGGCGGCAGCCGACGGTTCCGGGGTGAGGGCTTGCGGCGCCTCGCCGGGTGCGGGCGGCCGGTCGAGGTCGAGCTCCCCTGCTCGCTGCGCCCAGTGCGCCGGCGCCGCACCGAAGTCGTCGAACTCCTCGCGCCCGACCGGTGCGGCGGTCACGGCGGGCAGGTCGAAGTCGTCGAACTCGCCCTGGTCCGCCGTTGACGGCTGCCGGGCACCCGATGGGTCGTTCCCGCCGCCCACCGGCGGCTGCGGAGCCGCGACCGGCAGCGGCGGCATCACAATCGGCTCCGGCGCCACCGGGACGGGTGGCAGCGGTGGCATCGCGATCGGTTCGGCCACCGGGGCCGGAGGAGGTGGAGTTCCCGGCCCCCAAGCCGCCAGCTGTCGCGCGACCGTCCCCGCATCCGCCGGTCGATGAGCCGGATCGATCGCCAGCAACCGCCCGACCAGCGTGGACAACGCCACCGGCACGTCCGGCCGCGCGATAGCGGGCACCGGTGTCCGCAACACCCGCAGCACCCGCTCGTTCTCCGGCTCCCCGAGCCGGCCGGGGTGTGGTGACCGCCCGGTCAACGCGAAGTGCAGCACCGCACCAAGGCCGTAGAGATCCGTGCGCTCGTCCAGCACGCTGGTGCGCAAAGCCTCAGGTGGCATGAACTCGATGACGTGCAACGGATCGCGCGGGAAAGCGTGCCGCAGCGTCACACCGAAGTCCGCGATCACGGGCTCACCGGACGCGCGGAACAACACGTTGTGCGGCGAGACCCCGCCGTGCACGACGCCGGCGGAGTGCGCCGCGGCAAGACCGGCAGCGATCGCCTGTCCCAGCAGGGCGACGTCGCCGGCCGAAAGCGGGCCGACGCGGGAGACCAGAGCCGCCAGGGACTGCGCGCACAGCTCCATCCGCAGCGCGTGCCTGCCGCCGGACAACGTCTCGACGCCGTCCACGCGCAGGACGGAAGGTGCGGACAGGCGCGACAGAGCGGTCCGCTCCCGCTCGAAGGCCGCCAGGGTGCGCTTGCCGAACCCCTTGGGAAACACCTTCAGGGCAACGGGAACGCCATCGGAGAATCCGGAGTAGACGGTCGCGACCGGCCCGTCACCGATCACGTCACCGGAGATCGTCGCCATTGCCATCCTCGCCACAACCGCAGTCATGCCTCCATGGTCCGCCAGTCCGCCGCCGCACAGGACCGTGCGACCGGAACCGGCCAGGCTAGGACACCAGGGGCACCGGGGTGGCCGCCAGCACCTCGTTCACCACGTCCGCGGCGCTGCGCTGGTTCAGCTCCGCCTCGGAGGTGAGGATCAACCGGTGTGCCAGCACGGGCTGGGCGACCTGCTTGATGTCGTCCGGCGTCACGAAACCGCGCCCGTAGGTGGCCGCCAGCGCCTGACCTGCCCGCACCAGCGCGATGCTGCCGCGAGGACTGGCACCGCAGCGCAACGCCACGTGCTGACGGGTCGCCGCGGTCAGCCGCGCGGCGTACTCGACGACCGCCGGGTCGAGGTGCGCCGAACGCACCTCCCGCACCGCCGCCCGGAGCGTGGCCGTGTCGACGACCGGCGACAGCTCGTCCGGGCTGACGCCGGCGCAGTCGCTCATGATCACCAACACCTCGGTGCCGAGGTCGGGGTAGCCGACGGACAGCCGCATCAGGAAGCGGTCGAGCTGGGCCTCGGGCAGGCGGTAGGTGCCCTCCATCTCGATCGGGTTCTGCGTCGCCACGACCAGGAACGGACGCGGCACCTCGTGGCGGACCGAGTCGACGGTGACCGTCCGCTCGGACATCACCTCGAGCAGCGCCGACTGGGTCTTCGGCGTGCCCCGGTTGATCTCGTCGGCGAGCACCACGTTGGCGAAGACCGCGCCGGGGTGGAACTCGAACTCCTCGGCTTTCTGGTGGTAGACCTGCACGCCGGTGATGTCGCCGGGCAGCAGGTCCGGGGTGAACTGGATGCGGTTCCAGCTCCCCCCGATGCTCCGCGCGAGACACCGGGCCAGCGTCGTCTTGCCGAGCCCCGGAACGTCCTCGATCAGCAGGTGCCCCTCCGCGAGCATCGCCGCGATCGCCAGCCGCACCAGCTCGGGCTTACCGCGCAACACGGTCTGCACGTTGTTCGAGATGAGCCGGTAGACCTCGCCTGCGGTCGACACGCGCACCCCTTCGTCAACTGCGGTCACCAACAACCCCCTCCTCGGCGACCGAGCGTAATGCATTGGGTACAAAAAAGATCCAGCCCGCGTACACCCAGGTCACGCGCCCGCCACGACCGGCAGGGCGAGCTCGAAGATCGCTCCGCCCTCCTCCGCGTTGTAGGCGCTCAACGTGCCGCCGTGCGCCTGCGCGACCCACCGCACGATCGACAGGCCCAGCCCCGACGAACCGCCGCCGGTGCCGAACCGGTCGAACGCGGCGTCGGCGAGCGAGCTGTCGACACCGGGGCCGTGGTCGGCGACCGTCACCCGGCCGTTCGCGACGATGACCTGGACGACCGCCTGCTCGTCCGGCTGGCGGCCGTAACGCAGGGCGTTGTCGAGCAGGTTGCCGATCGCCCGCTGGATCAGCGCCGGGTCGGCCAGCACCTTGCAGGGCGCGGTCGTCACCGTCACGCTCGCGCCACCGGCCGGGGTGTCCTCGACGAGGCCGGCCACCAGCTGGTCCAGCCAGACGGGTTGCACCGCGAGCTGGTCGACCCCTGCCGCGAGGCGTGCCCTGACCAGCAGGCCGTCGATGATGCTGCCCATCCGAGCGGCCAGCGTGACGGTGCGCGGCAACAGGTCCGCGCGCTCCGACGGGTTGCGCAGCGCCGTCTCGGCCAGCGCCCGCAGTGCCGCCACCGGGGTGCGCAGGTCGTGCGCGGTCTCGGCGAGCAGCACCTCCTGCTGCTCCAACGCGGCGGCAGCCGGCCGGATCGCGCGACCGGACAGCACGTGGCCCGCCAGCCCCAGCGCACCGATGAGCAGCACGCAGCCGCCGACCACGAGCAACGTCAGCCGATCGTGTGATGCCTCGGCGAGGGAAACGTCCGCGACCGCGATCACGCCACCCGCGTACCGACCACCGTGCCGGAACGGCTCGACCCGGAACCGCATCGACCGGCCATCGGCCGCGGTGGTGTACCCGAGCAGCAGGTTGCCGGACTTCACCGCGGCCTGGACCTGCACCTCCAGGTTCGCCGCGCTGACCGGGGGGCAGCCGCCGGCGCTGAAGAACCCCTTGAACTGGCCGGGACCGCCGGGCAGCACCGCGAACCCCGGGCACCCGTCGTTCAGCTCGTCCGCGGCGACGGCGGCGGTCGAGATCTCGCCGCGGCCGTCGTCCTTGACCAACCGCAGCACCGACGACGTCACCACCTCCAGGTCGGCGTCGACGCCCTGCTCGCGCTGCTCGGTGTCGTTGCCGATCACCAGTACCGCCAGCACGATCAGCACGACGGCGTTGACGACCGTCACGAGCAACGTCATCAGCAGCCGGAGCCTGCGCAGCCGATCGGCCGACGAGCCCTTCACGCCTCGGTCGCCAACCGGTAGCCGCGGCCGCGGACCGTGTGGATCAGCTCCGGCTGGCGGAGCTTGGCGCGCAGGCGTTTCACGACCGCCTCGACCACGTTCGCCATCGGGTCGTTCTCGGCGTCCCAGCAGTGCTCGATCAGCTCGGCCCGGCCGACGACCTGCTCGGCGCGCGTCATCAGGAACTCCAGCACGGCGAACTCCTTGCCGGACAGCGTGAGCAGCACCCCGGCCCGCCGCACCTCCCGGCGCGCGCAGTCGATCTCCAGGTCGGCCAGGCGCAGCACGGACGGACGGCCGTACCCCGCGCGGCGGCACAGGATGCGCACCCGCGCGGCCAGTTCGGCGACCGAGAACGGCTTCACCAGGTAGTCGTCGCCGCCGTGGGCGAAACCGGCGACCCGGTCGTCCACGCTGTCGCGCGCGGTGAGGAACAGCACCGGCACGCTCCAGCCCTCCTGGCGGCGCCGGTGCACGTAGGCGATCGAGTCACCATCGGGCAACATGCGGTCGAACACGACGCAGCTGTGACCACCTCTGCCCAGTGCGGCGTCGGCGGTGGCGAGGTCCGCCGCGGCGTCGACCTCGAACCCCGCGGCACCCAGCTCGACGGACACCGCGACGCGCAGGTCCTCGTTGTCCTCGACCACCATCACCCGCACCGCACGCCCCATGTCATCAAATCCTCATGTGCCCCGGCAGATCGTAGGGCCATGCGCTCCAGCACACTGTTCTCCGTACTCGGCCCGGTCACCCTCGGACCGGCCGAAGCGCCCGGCCCGCGTGCCCGCAAACCGCTCACCGTTCTGGCCGTCCTGTTGGTGAACGCTAACGCCTGGGTGCGCGCCGGGACGCTGATCGAGGCGACGTGGCCGGAACAGGACGTGCCCGCCTCGGCGAACGCCAACCTCAAGACCTACGTGTCGCAGCTGCGCAAAGCGCTGCCCGCGGACCGGATCGAGCACGCGGCCGGGTGCTACCGGCTGCGGGTCGAGCCGGGCGAGCTGGACGTCCACCACGTCGAGCGGCTCGCGACGACCGCGCGGCACGCCCTGCGGAACGGCGACCCGCGCACGGCCGTGGCGGCGGTGACCGACGCGCTCGGCCGGTGGCGGGGCCAGCCGTTCGGCGGGGTGGACGTCGAGGCACTGCGCGGGGCCTCCGCCCGGCTCGGCGAGCTGCGCACGGACCTGCGGGCGGTGCTGGCGGAGAGCTACGCCGCGCTGGGTGAGCTCACCGGGGCGATCGCGGTGTGGCGGACGCTGGTCGACGACGACCCGTTCACCGAGACGCACTGGGCGCGCTGGATGACGGCGTTGAACAGCGCGGGACGGCACACCGAGGCGTTGGCCGTGCACGACCGGGTCCGCGCGTTCCTGCGCCGCGAGCTCGGCGTGGAACCCGGCCGGGAACTCACCGCCGCACGTGACGTCGCCACCGCGGGCCTCACCGCGGCCGTGCGGCCCGCTCGCCGGGACCTGCCCCGCGACCTGCCCGACTTCACCGGCAGGGCCGCCGAGATCCACCGGCTGGAGTCCCTCGCCCAGCCCGGCGGAACCCGCGGCGGTGGCGTGGTGGTGGTCGACGGCGTGGCAGGGGCCGGCAAGTCCGCGCTGGCCGTGCACGTGGCGCACCGGCTCGCACCGCGCTATCCGGACGCCGCGCTGTACCTGGACCTGCGTGAGCTCCCGGCCGCGGCAGCGCTGGAGCACCTCCTCCGTGCTGTCGGCGCGGTGGTGCCCGCTGACCCGGCCGTTCGCGCCGCGCAGTGGCGGGCCGAGCTCGCCGGTCGGCGGGTGCTCCTGGTGCTCGACAACGCCGTCGACGCCCGCCAGGTGCGGCCGCTGCTGCCGGGCGGAGGAGACAGCCTCGTGCTGGTCACCACCCGCGTGCGGACACCGCTGGTCGACGGAGCCCACCGGCTCACCCTCGGCCCGATGCCCGCCCGTGAGGCCGCGCACCTGTTCGCGACGCTCCGCGGGGAACCGCACGGCACCGACGACCTCGCCACAGCGCGCCGGGGCCGGCGCGCCGCCGACCTCACCGCGGTCACCGAGGTCCTCCGGCTGTGCGGCAACCTGCCCGCCGCACTCCGCGCTGCGGCCGACCGGCTCCACAGCCGTCCGATGTGGACGGTGGCGGGGCTGGCCGCCCGTCTCGCCGACGGCAGCGCCCGGATCTGCGACCTGAGCCCGGCGGCCGACCAGCTCGCCGCCGCCTACCGCGACCTCTCCCCTGCCGCGCAACGGGTGCTGTCCGCGCTCGCCGCCGACACCGCCGTCCACCTGGACAGCCACGAGCAGCTGCTGCTGGAGGACCTGCTCGACCTCGGCCTGGTGACCCAGCCGGCAGCGGACCGCTTCGCCCCGCACCCGCTGGTCCGCGACCTCGTCCACGCCGCGCCGCCCGCGCGCCCGGCCAGGATCGCCTGATCCAAGGAGCACCTCGTGCACAACCACCAGGCGTTGAACGCACCCGGCACCGCTGTGGCGGCCCAGCAGCACGCCCACCAGGCCGCCGCACCGAAGCTGGTCGTGTCCGCCGCCGCGACGGCCGGCCCGGTCGTGCCACGGCCGGCGCCCGCACCGGTCGTCGTCGCTGCCCCGCCACCACCTCGCCCACCCACCGCTCCGACTCCCGTTCAGCAGCACGCCGTCCGGCCGCCCGCACCCGCGCGGCGACCCGAGCGGCGCGGCAACCCGGTCGTCCGCCGGATCACCGCGCTCCAGGTCGTCTGCTGGCAGATCGCGGTGACCGCCGTCGCGTTGTCGATCGGGCGGCCGTGGCCGGTCACCGCCGGCGCCGGCGTCGGCGCGGCCGCGCTGCTGGCCGTCACCGCGCTCCGGATCCGCGGCCGGTGGCTCTACCAGGTGCTGGCGCCGAGCGCCGGGTTCCTGCTGCGCACCCGGCGGCACAACCTGCCGGAGGACGGCAAAGCCCTCGCGCTGCTCGGCCTGCTCCTGCCGGGGTCCACCACGGTGACCGTCCACACCGGACAGGGCACGGCGCTGGTGATCAGCCACGCCGGCGGGCTGACCGCACTGGTCCGGCCGCGCTCCACCGGCCGCACCCAGGCACCGCCGCCGTTGCCCACGTCGCTGCTCCCGGCCGCGGACGGCACACCGCACCACCTCGGCATCCAGCTGGTGTTCCACTCGGGCGCCCGGTCCGACCAGCCCGCGAGGTTCTGGCTCACCGTGCACGCGTCGCGCACGGTCGATGCGCCCACCGACACCGAGCTGGAACCCGTGCTGCGCAACGCGGTGCGGCGTGTGGTCCGGTCGCTGAACCGGGCGGGTGTGCCTGCCGAGCCGATGCCCGCCGAAGCCGCGCTCGCCACCGTCGCCGCGCTCGGCCACGTGACCGGTGGACGCACCGAGGTCCGCGAGGACTGGGGTTTCTGGCGCACCGGCGTGGTCACGCACACGTGCTTCCGGCTCGCGGGCTGGGAGCGGCTCGCCGAGCACGAGGTGAACAACCTGCTCACCGGGCTGGCCGCACGAACGGCGGGGATCGCGGTCACCCTGACCATCGCGGCGCAGTCCGCTCCCGGCGTGCCACCGCTGACCGCCGTGCTCCGGCTCGCGGCACCGACGGAGTCCGCCGTCGAGGCCGCCACCTCCTACCTCACACGGCCGCTCGCCTCCTACGGCGTCCGGCTGGTCCGGCTCGACGGCTCACAGGTGGCCGCGGTGGCCGCTTCTCTTCCGATCGGAGGCTTTCCGCAATGACCACTTCCAGGACCGCACTCGCCCCGGTGCTGCCCATCGGCCGCGTGCCCGCCGAAACCAGGATCACCGCGCTGCTCGCCGCCGCCCAGCACGAGGTGCTGGTGATGAGCAGCCTCACCACCGCGGTCAACCACCCCCTCGGCGTGGTCCGCAGACACGACCACGACAACCTCCGCCGCGGGGTGCGCTACCGGCTCGTGGTGCCGGACGACGCACGCACGGCGCCGGTGCTCGGCCCTCAGCTGGGGATGCTCTCGCTGGCGGGCGCCGACGTCCGCACGGTCACCGAGGTGCCCACCGACGCCATGGTGATCGACGGCACGGTGGTCGTGCTGCCCGCCGAGCAGCAGTCGGCGGGGCGCGTCGCGATGTTCCGGCTGCCCAGTCTGGTCACCACGACCGTCGAGCTGTTCGAGCGGGTGTGGACGAGCGGTGTGCCGCTGGCCGCCTACGACCTGCCGGTGAGCGCGGAGCTCGGGATGAGGGAACGGGAGCTGCTCTCGCTGCTGTCCTCGGGCAGCACCGACGAGAAGGCGGCCGCACGCCTCGGCGTCTCGGTGCGGACCGTGCGCCGGATGGTCTCCGACATCATGAACCGGCTCGGCGCGCGCAGCCGCTTCCAGGCAGGCGTCAAGGCCGCTGACCGCGGCTGGCTGATGGAACGGACGGGCTGATGACCGTGACGACCTCCCGTGTCCTGCAGGTGGTACCGGACCGCCACGGCGCGTACCCGACGATCGGCGACGCGATCCGTGACGCGCCCGATGGCGGCGTGATCTCGGTGGCCGGCGGCACCTACGCGGAGACGTTCGAACTGGTGGACCGCAGGCTGACACTGCGGGCGC
This sequence comes from Nocardia sp. NRRL S-836, assembly GCF_001279525.1. GTDB lineage: Bacteria > Actinomycetota > Actinomycetes > Mycobacteriales > Pseudonocardiaceae > Lentzea. The sequence goes on from NZ_LGDY01000058.1 coordinate 233,100, forward strand.
ACGACGGCGCCGACGTCACCATCGACGGCACCGGTGCGGACTGGCCGGCACTGCGGGTGCGCGGCGGATCGCTGACGCTGCAGGGAATCCGGATCCAGGCCGACGCCGAGGGCATCGTCGCCGCGGGTGTGGCGCTGACCGTGGAGCTCTGCACGGTCACGACCCGGCGCGGCCCGGCCATCAGCGTGCGCGACAGCCAGGGGTTCGCCATCAGCCGGTGCAAGGTCTCGGGCGCGGCGCAGGGCATCACGGTGGACGGCTCGTCCGGCCGGATCGACGGCACGCGGATCGAGAACGTGGCGGGCGACGGCCTCGTGATCGGCCTCGGCGCGGACCCCGAAATCGCCAACTGCACGATTCTCGGCTGCGGCCAGCGGGGCGTGTACGTCTACCAGTACGCCCACCCCACGATCGAGGCCTGCGACATCTCCGGCACAGCGCACGACGGCATCGCCGTCGCGAACCACAGCCGCCCGGTCATCCGGCGCACGACGATCCACGACGTGCAGGGCGCGGGCATCTCCTTCGGCGCGGACTGCGCCGGTTCCGTGCTGGAGTGCAGGCTGACCAACACCGCCGAACCCGCGATCGCACTCGCCGACGGCGCCGCCCCCACGATCACCGAGGCCGTCCGCGCGGTGCGCTCCGGCGGCGACGACCTCGACGACCTGTTGAGCGACCTCGACAACATGGTCGGGCTGGCCGCGGTGAAGGCGGAGGTCCGCGCGGTCGTCGACGAGATCCAGGTCGACAAGTGGCGGCTCGGCGCGGGCCTCACCGTCGGCACGGTGAGCCAGCACCTGGTCTTCACCGGCGCACCGGGCACCGGCAAGACGACGGTCGCGCGCATCTACGGCAAGCTGCTCAAGGCACTCGGCGTGCTGCCGAGGGGCCAGTTCCGCGAGGTGTCGCGCCGCGACCTGGTCGGCCAGTACATCGGTCACACCGCGGAGAAGACGGCGACGGTGTTCGAGGAGTGCCTCGGCGGCGTGCTGTTCATCGACGAGGCCTACACGCTGTCCCGTTCGTCGGGCAACGGCGGCGACTTCGGCCAGGAAGCGATCGACACCCTGGTCAAGCTGATGGAGGACCACCGCGACGGGGTGGCCGTGATCGTCGCCGGCTACACCGAGGACATGGACGGCTTCATGGCCGCCAACCAGGGTCTCGCGTCCAGGTTCGCGAAGACCATCGAGTTCGAGAACTACGAGGCCGACGAGTTGTTGCTGATCATCGACCGGATGGCGACCGACGGCGACTACCGCCTGCACCCCGACACGCACCCGGTGCTGCTCGACCACTTCGCCCGCATCCGCGGCGGTTCGTCGTTCGGCAACGCCCGCGAGGCCCGCAAGCTCTTCGAGGGCATGCGCAAGGCCCAGTCACGACGCCTGCGCGCCCTCGGCCGGATGCCCGACACCGACGAACTGCGCGGCCTGCTCGTCGAAGACGTCACGTCCTGCTTGTAGGCACGCTACTGTGCGTGTTCGTGCGTGTTTTGGTGGTCGAGGACGACGAGAACCTCCGGTTGGCGCTCAGCGGTTCGTTGCGCGGCGCGGGCTTCGCCGTGGACGCGGTGGGCGACCTGCCCGCCGCCGACCAGGCGCTGTGGGTCAACTCCTACGACTGCGCCGTCTTCGACCGCATGCTCCCGGCCGGTGACTCGCTGGCCTACGTGCGCGCACAGCGGGCGGCCGGCTCGACCGTGCCGGTCCTGTTCCTCACCGCGCGTGACGGCGTGGCCGACCGCGTCGCCGGGCTCGAACACGGCGACGACTACCTCGTGAAGCCCTTCGCCATGGCCGAGCTGGTGGCGAGGGTCGGCAGCCTGTGCAGGCGGGTGAGCTCCGGACGTCCGGCGGTGCTGCGGTGCGGTGACCTGGAGATCGACCTCGGACGGCACCAGGTGCGGCGGGCCGGCGTGCTGCTCACGCTCACCGCCAAGGAGTTCGCCGTGCTCGAACTGCTGGTGACACAGCAGGGAAAGCCCGTGACGCACGACGAGCTGATCGCTCACGCGTGGGACGAGGTGGTCACGCCCAGGTCGAACGTGCTGCCGGTGCTGATCGGCCAGCTCCGGCGCAAGCTGCACCAGCCGCCGATGATCCACACGGTGCCCGAGGTGGGGTACCGGATCGATCCGTAGCTGCACTGCCCAGCGAGGTCGCGCACGGTGCGGCGCCTCGTAGCGGCGGACCGGCCGGCTTCTGGCGTGAACTGTCGTGCGCCGGCACGGGTCAGCCCGGCGTCACCACGAGGGTGACGGTGCGGTTCAGCGACGGGTCGGCGCCCACGTGCGGAGCCTCCGCCTGATCGGCCGAGCGCACGACGAACGCGGTCGCCGGCAGGTCACCCGCGCTCGTGAGCACCTCGACCGCGGCCGCCGCCCGTTCGACGGCGGTCGCCGAACCACCCGTGGCGGGGCTACCGGGCACGACGACCCCGTGGCCGTAGACGGTCACGCGCACGTTCCTGCCGCGCAACAACCGGCCCCACTGCTCCAGCTGCCGCCGTCCTTCGCGGCCGAGCTCGGTGCTGTCAGGCGGGAACATCCCGTGCCGGAACACGACGCGGACTCCGTCGGCGTGCGGTTGCAGGACGACGTCGGGGTTGGTCAGCTCGGCCACCAGGGCAGGGCGGGGATCCGGGGCGGTGGGGGTCTGCGCCACCGGCTGCGTGGTCACCCGCGCCGGTAGGGCGGCGACCGGCGGTTCTTCGTGTCGCGGCAAGGAGATCAGCGCGGCCAGTGCCGCGGCGGTCACGACTGCCGCGGCACCGGCGACAACCGCCACCGGCAGTGGACGGGCGCGTCGGCTGCCCTCGGTGATCTCGGTGATCAGCCTGGTTCCGGCCAGCGCGGACGGGTGCGCGGGATCGTCCGCCAGCACCCGGCTCCACGTCGCGTGGGCAGCGGCCAGGTCACCGCGTTGCGCGTGCACCCTGGCCAGCAGGTCCAGGGTGTCGTGCTCCTGACCCAGTTCTTCCAGGAGCCGGACGGCTCCGGCGTGGTTCCCGGACCGTGCCAGCTCTGCGGCGCGGGCGCGGTCGAATGCGCGCACGCGGGTGTCGATGGTCATCGGCGCCGTCCGTTGAGGCTGCGGACGCCACCCGGCATGCGCTCCGATGAGCCGGTGGGCCAGAGCGTGGCCAGTTCCTGGTTGACCGCGGAGAGCGCGCGCCAGTTCTGCTCGGCGATCGCGACGTTGCCCTCCGCGATCAGGGCACGGCCGCGCACCGGCTGGGAGAGCCCGGACAGGTTCTCGCGGAAGTGCTGGAAGAGGCTGATGTCGAATGTCTCGTCGCGCTTCATCACGCTGGTCGAGAGGTGGGCGGCGCGGCCGATCAGCTCCTCGGCGGCGTCGCGCTGAGGGTTGCGGCGCAGGTCGGTGGCCCGGCGTTCGATGTCGGCCAGCTCCAGGAGGTCGTCGGCCGCGCCCTTGCGGTCGAGCAGCTCCTTGCAGTGCTCGATCGAGTCGTCGAGCTCGTCGAGGAGGACGTGGAGCTCCTGCTCGTCCTCCACCTCGTCGAGGACGGCCTGGACGTCGCGCAGGCGTTGGTCTGCGGCGGCGGCGCTGCCGGGATCGGTGGCGGCGGCACGCACCTCGTCACGGGCGAGGCTGAGGAGCTGCTCGTTCTCGAGCCGGTCGAGCTTGCGCCGTGCCAGGGCGGACGCTCCGGAACTCTCCCCCAGCCGGGCGAGCCGGCCGTTCACCTCACGCAGTTCCCGTTCCAGGTCGGCCACGTCGGGCGGCTGCACGTGAGACAGGTCGATCTCGGCCTCGAACTGCTCGTCGACCAGCGGCACGTCGGCGACGACGGTGACCCGGCGCGAGTCGTCGACCTCGATGGTGATCTCGACCTCGCTGCCGCTGGGCAGGTCGACGCGGACGTCCTTCGGCCTGATCTCGATCAGGCCGACGCGCAGGTTGCGACCGGCTCGCGCGCGCTCGCCCTCCACGATCGGGATGCGGATGACCGCGTCGGAGTCGGTGCGGTGCAGGGCGATCGTCGTGTAGAAGGTGCTGCCCGCGACGGCCGGGAGCCGGGCGCCCTTGTGCAGGACCGGCGCGAACGTGCCGTCCGCTTCGGACAGTCCGATCGAGTTGGTGAGCACCTGGCCGCCGAGCTCGTTCGTCACGTGGGTGATCGACGCCGTGGCCGGGGTGACCTTGCGCGGGACGCCGTCACCGTCGACGAGCAGCACCTTGAAGGCGGACGTCGCCCGTTCGTCGATCTGCACCTCGGTGACGAACGTGCCCTGCCCGTCCAGGCTGACCTGCGGAGTGCGGAACGGCGGCGTACCGCCCCCGTTGTCGAGCACGACGTGGAAACGGCTCCAGTCCTGCCGGCAGGTGCTCTCGAACCGGCCCTGCACGGGCACCGTGCGCAGGCTGGTGGTGCGCGGGTACCGGAGGTCGGCGGTGAACTCGCCGGCGGCAGGACGTGCCCTCGGACGGTCCAGCGGCACGGTGCTCGCGAACACCGCCGCACCTCGCGCGACCACCGTGGACGGGTCCTGGCTGTGGTCGAGCTCGATCCCCAGGCCCACACCGGGATCCGCGAGTCGTTCACGCAACCCTGGTGCCAGCGTGGGACCGCCGACGAGCAGCAGCCGGTCGACGTCGGCACTGCCCAGTCCCGCCTTGGCCAGCGCCTCCCGGCAGAGGTTGATCGCCCGCAGGTAGTACGGTTCGGCGACGCGGTCGGCGTCGTCGCGCCGCAGGGTGCACTCGAAGGTCTCCACGTGGCCGCCCCCGGTGTCGAGGTCGACGAGCACCTGGGCGGTCTCCGAGTGCGACAGCTCGATCTTGGCCTCTTCGGCGGCGGCCTTGAGCATGATGAAGTTCCGCTGCCACAACGGGTTGTCCCGGCGCAGGTCACGCAGGCCCAGCGAGGACTCGGCAGCGGGAACGAGCAGGCGTTCCACGATCGCCCAGTCGATCAGCTTGCCTCCCAGGTGCGGATCGCCGGCGTGGTCGAGCACCCGCAGCTCGCCGTCGTGCGTGCTGACCACAGCCGAGTCGAACGTGCCGCCCCCGAAGTCGAACACCATCCAGCACGCGTCGGTGCTCTCGTTCTGGAACCCGAACCCGAACGCGAACGCGGCCGCGGTCGGTTCCTGCACCAGGGGGCAGTTGCCGAACCCGGCGAGCTCGGCGGCCTCGCTCGTCGCGTTGTTCTGGTGCAACCGGAACGCGGCGGGCACGGTGATCACCGCGGCCTGCGGTGCCTCGCCGAACCTCCTGGCCGCGTCCGCGCGCAACGACTTCAGGACCTCGGCGGAGAGCTGCTGGGGCGTCAGCGCGACGCCGGCTTTCCGGAACATCCGGATCGCGCCGTCGAGGCCCATCTCCTGCTTGAACTCGCCGTGCGCGTTGCCGACATCGTCGCCGATCTTGCCGCGGGCGCGGTGGCCGACCTGGAGCACGCCCGCCTTGGGAATCCACACGGCGGACGGGGTGTAGTCCCAGCCCTCGTTGTTCTTGACCACGGACACCGCTCCGTCGCGCACGACGGCCATCGCGCTGTTCGTGGTGCCCAGGTCGATGCCGAAGTCGATGGTGTCACGCATCTGGTTCCCCCTTGGTGTCGCCGGGACAGCCGACGATGACCTGCCCCATCTGAATGCGCTTGCCCGCCAGGTAGACGGTCGGGCGCACGGTTTCCCGCACGACCTCCCGGCTCAGTTCCGGGTCCGGCTGCGTCAGCAGCACCTCCAGCGACAGGCCGGGGTGGAAGTCGGTGCCGTCGTGGTCCTGGATCGTCAACCCGGCCTCGTCGAGCGCCCGCTGCGTCGCCTGCAGGTAGCGCCCCACGCGTTTGGCCTCCCGCCCGTCCTCCTCGGCCAGGCGGCCCAGCCGGCGCCGGGCACGCCAGAGGTTCGTCGCCGCCTCCGCGAGGTCCTTGTCGTCCAGCGGCGGTCCGGTGTCCGTTGTGGACTGCTCGACCAACGCGCTGAGCGAGAACGGATCCGGCCACCGCGGAGCGGCGATCCGGAACTGCCGGTGGTACCTGCGCTGTCCCCGCCCGATCATCACAACTCCTTCCCGGCCACCGCCACCGCGTGGGCGAACGGCGACGCCAGCACGAAGACCCCGCCACTCCACAGGAACGGCTCCAGGGCCTCCGGCGGCAGGTTCTCGACCACGTTCCAGCCGAGGGCGAACCCGGCGAAGCCGATCACGGCCGACGCGGTTCCTCCGATCAGCGACCGGTACCAGCCCGCGCCGATGACGGTGAACGGCATCCAGGAGAGCGCCGCCGTCGCGATCGCTGCCACCCACGTCGGCCAGCCCAACAACCCGCTGACGCAGACCACCACCGCCGCGACGAACAGAGCGCACAACATCAGGTTCGACGGCCACAGGGCAGGGCGAAGCGCGGAAGTCGTCAGCTGGTGCAGCATCGCCTCGACCTCGGCCAGCTCCAAGGGGCTCAGCTGTTTCTGCCGCAGGAGCCGCAGCCTGCGCAGCGCCTCGGCCCTGTTGCCCGCGCGCAGCTGCTCGACCACGTCCGCTTCCCAGCTGGAGGCCGACCGGCTCGCCATGTTGCGCTCGATCGTGTCCCGGTCGCGGTCCTCGACCGCGAACCCGAGCGCCTGTCGCAGCAACGCACGTGACCGGCGCTGGTCGATCTTGCCCAGCGCGAGCGCGCAGTTGTTCAGCACCACGGCGGTCCGGTTGCGCTGCCGGGCCGACCACCGGTGCTGCGCGTGCGGTGCCAGCGACTCGAGCAGGTTCGCCAGCGCCGGCAGCCCCTCCGCCTTCGTGGCCGCGGCGGGCCCGGAACCGCTGTCCAGCAACGCGACCACCTCGTTGATCAGTGCGTCGATGCGGCCGGAGGTCGGCTCGGCGGCCATCCGGTGCCCGTCATCGATGAGCGACCGGGGCACGTCCCAGCTGCTGAGCAGGCGCGCCAGCTCCGGCCGGGCCGGCGCGAGTGCGACCTGCGGCGCGAGCAACGCCCTGGGCAACGCCTCACGCAGGCTCCCGACGGTGGACTCGTCCATCCTGCGATCGGCCAGTGCCCCGATCCGATGCCGCACGTGGTCCCAGAACCGCGGATGGTCCAAGGCGTCCATCCACCCGTCCGCCGCGTCGACCCACAGATCGTCGTCCGTCACCGTGTCGAGTGCTTTCGCGTGCGCCTCCACCGCGCTGTCGTGCAGCTCGTGCACCTCTCGCGGACATCCGCACCCGTCAGGATCGCCCCACCACCAGAACAACTCGTCCACCAGCCGTTGCTCGGGCCGCTCCACCGCGTCGAACGCCTGCCGGACGTCCTGTGTGGACGGTGGTTGCGGCAGCGGAAGCCTGCGATCGCCGGGAACCGCGCCGAGGTCGAACGCACCGAGCAGGAGGTGTCGTTGCGCACGCACCCTGGCGGGCTTGGCATCGGTCGCCAGTCCGATGACGCGGAACGGGTTGCGTCGGTAGAGGTCCGGCCCTGCGATCTCACGCAGCCTCGCCTCGGCTGCGCGGCCCCTGTCCTGGCTGATCGGCATGCTCTGAAGTTAGGGCCGCGTCTCCCGGGTTTCCGCGCTCTGGCCGGTTGCTGCCAGCGCACCATCGCGCGGTTCGCCTGCACGATCCCGGCCAGGCGCAGCGGAGAGGTTCCTACTCGGTGCTGATGTCGAGCACTCCCGTCGTGCCCTCCACGTCGGACAGCACGAACACGGTGCCGCGCCCGTCCGCGGTACCGATCTTCCCCGTACCGCCCTGGCTGATCGACATCCGGCTGAAGGAGGTGGCGAGCATCAGTCTGCCGCCGCGGATCGATGTCGTGACCGTCAGGTCGCCCACGGTGATGTCGGTCCTGCCGGTGATCAGCACCTGGCAGGCTCCGGCTTTGCAGGCGGCGAGATCAGTACCGTTGCGCGCGGCCAGGGGCTGCTTCGGTTCCGCCGCTCCGTCGCGCGGGGAGCACGACGGCGCGAGCTCGTGGGACGCGGCGAGCGCGGGGCCGTGCCCCACGGCGGCGGCCAGCCCCTCGGCCTTCGGCTTGACCGCGGCGGCAGCGGCCTTGGCCAGCGCGACCTGGTCCGGCAAGCCGGCGAGCTGCTCGGGGTCGGCAAGGCCGCGGTGGTCCTTCGGCAGCTTCCCCGCCTCTTCCCGCAGCGCGGTCAGCAGCGTGTCGCGGAAGGTGTCCGCCTCCTTGACACCGGTCGACGTCAGCTCGGCGATCTTCGCGGCACCACCGCTGATCGCCGAGCTCGTCGTCCTGAGGTAGTCCTCCAGTTCGTACGAGGCGAACCGGGGATCGTCGTCCACGATGTCGGCGGTGTCGGTGCTCAGCCCGGTGATCGAGGTGACGGTGGCGCACATCCGGTCCGCCCACGTCACGAGTTCCCGCGTCGGCGCGGGGTCCGGCAACTTCACGGTGCGAACGGGTTCGCAGGCGGGCGTCAGGTTGTACGAGGTGAGCAGCTCGGGCGTGTTCTCGGCGACACCGGTGAGCTGCCGCCGCACCGGACCGAGGCCGGAGACCAGCTCCGCGACCTGCTTCTTCTTCGCCTGTGCGTCGGCTTCCGGCAAGGTCATCAGTGAGTTGTCATCCGCGGCCGGCAGCTGTGGCCGGACACCTTCAAGCGCCTTGACCAGCCCGGCGACGTGCTCGTCCGCCGCAGCGATCTTCGACGGCTTCACCCTCTTGAGCGCCTTCGTCGCGTCGTCGACGCTGCTGACCACCGACCGCACGTACGAGGAGGGACTGGAGTCCGCCGGTTTCACGACGTCTTCCAGCGCCTTCTCGTGCGAGCACACCACGGTCGCCCACTCGACCAGCTGCCGGGTGGGCGGAGGCGGCGGTGGTGCGGCCGGGGCCGAGTCCGGTCCGGCCGCCGAACACCCGGCCGCCACGAGAGCAACGGTCACTGCCGAGATGAGTTCACGCATGCGGGCCAGTTTCGGCGCCGACCACCGGAACCGGACGCCACTGGCAGCTTCCGGCCTTCTCCAGCCGTGGAAAGGAAGTCGGCCGGTGCAGCGGGGCAGCAACAGGGCGGCCAGTGCAGCGGCGTGAACGGCGGCACTTCGCCCAGGTCGGATCGGTGGGTCTGGCCACCGATCCCTTCGGTTCGCTCACCCTCCGCTTCCACCCGGCGGTGTGGTGACCCAACCCGATCGGAGCTACGCAACCGCGCCCGGCCCTCCGATGTTGTGAGCAGGCCCAGGTACCCACCACACCGTCCGGAGGAAGCAGTGCCTCTCACCGACCTGCTCAAAGCCAAGATCAACCACGGCTTCGCCCAGCTGGACGTGGACGGCGACGGCCTGTTGACCGAGCAGGACCACGTCCTGATGGGCCGCCGCACCGCCAAAGCCCTGGGCCACGCCTCCGGCTCGGCAGAGGAGCAGCGCATCATCGACGCCTACGTGGACATCTGGCGCGACCTGCACGCACCCCACCTCCCCGACGGCAGCCAGGCCATCAGCCGCGAGCAGTTCCTCACCTCCACCGGCAGCCTCGCCGACGACCCGCAGGCCGCCTCCGCCACCGTGGGAGCGCTCGCCAAGGCCTTCCTGGCGATCGCCGACACCGACGCGGACGGCAACGTCAGCCCGGCCGAGTTCCGGACCTTCCAGCAAGGGCACTTCCCGGACCTGACCGAGGAGGAGTCAGCGGAGGCGTTCGACCACCTCGACCTCGACAGCGACGGGTTGCTGACGGCGGAGGAGTTCGTCCGGGCGTGCGTGGACTACTGGACGAGCACGGACCCCGACTCGCCCGGGAACTGGTGGGCAGGCCGGGCCCTGGCCTGAGGACCCACCCCGGTCCAGCGCGTGCGGTCGACGCCCGCACGACTTCGCCGAGCGCACGAACGACACGATCGAGAACGCGCACCGCTGGTGGCCCCAGGGTGCGATGTCTCGAATGCATCCCTGCAGTACCGATCCCCTGCCGTGCAGGTAGGGGGCGCCGACAAGGCGATCCGCCAGACGCGCCGACCATCGTGTTGAACCTGCCCTCACCCGGCCTCGACTGACCGCTCACCGAGCGCGTCGGCGGTCTCCTCCAGAACGGCGATGATCTCGTCAAGGTCCAGCCGCACCACGCCTTCGCGGTCGCCGACGCCGTCGATCCGCGAGTGCAGCCGGTACCGGAGCGTGCCGTCGGGCTGCAGGTCCGCGCTGAGGTCGTCGGTGGTGGGACCCCAGTCCGCGAAGTCCGGCGACCTCCCCCTTCGGTAGCGGGCGGCGTCCGTGCGCAGCGAGTGCGCGAACTGCGGCACATACGCCGTGTTGTCGAACGGCGTGGCGATTCTGCCGTCCAGCCACAACGTGCAGGTGCGCAGCCGGGGCGAGTCCGGGTCGGCCGATCCGACCTCGAACGCGATGCGCGTGCGGTCACCGATCAGCAGATCCGTTGCGCACCAACGAGAAACGTCAATGTCGAAGTCGAGCGCCGCAGCCACGGCAGCCAATGTGGCCGCGGTCGCGTCCTCGTCGAGCGCGACCGACTCGGGCAGATCGGCGAAGCCCAGCTGTTCGAGCGCAGGGCGCAGGTTCTGGTAACTGGCCGGGCGGTCGGGATGGGTGGTGTGCACGCCGATGTTGCGCAGCGCGTGCACGTGTGACCGGTCCGGGCCGGGCAGCCGGGTGCCGTCCAGGTACGCCCGCGCGACTCGGTGGTGCGGCACGAGGTAGTCGGCGGCACCCAGTTCGATGGCGAAGCTCGCCTTGTCCCCGTGGACCCTGGCGGCCCGCTTGGCGAACGCGCCCAGCAGGCCGTCGGCCACGGCACGCCACCCGGCCGGATCCTCGCCGGTGACCTGGGCGAACCTCTTATGCTGGGCGATGTCCGCCTTCCACCCGGCCAGCCCGAGCAGGCCGTTCGCACTGTGCTGGCGCACCAACGACTCCTCGTCGAGCACTCCGCGGTGCAACGCCGCCAGCGACCGCGGGGTCATCGGCAGCCGGGGCAGCGCCAGGGCCGCGTCGATCCGGTCTCCCCAATGCCCGACCCCTTCGAGCACCGCGGCCACCTCGGACGTGTACTCGTCGTCGCCGGTCAACTCGCACAGCACCTGCGCGGTCCGCACGCGGAACACGCCGTCCGCGGACGGAAGAGCGGACCGCAGCAACGCGGCCGCGTCCGACGGCGCACGGCCGGAGCGTGCCAGAGCACCCAGCGACTCAACCGCGACGTGGTCGTGTTCGCCGACACCGGCACGCAGCATCCGTTCCGCCCGCTCCGGTCCACGCTCGTGCTCGGCGACCAGCACGCCGACGTCGGCACCGTCGTGCCACACCAGGTACGGATCTCCGAACACCTCACGGCGGAACTCCTGCCACGCATCGCTCACCCGCGTGAGGTTAGGTCAGCACCACAGGAGACGCTTCTACTACTGCAACGGCACGTGCCCCGTGGTAGATCATGTTGTGCGTGGTGGTCGATGTTCCAGCCGGCCAGCGCAGCGATTCCGGTTCGCCGTCGAGGATCCGAAGTCCCCGACTCCGCTCCCCCGGCTTCTTGCGCGCTCCGGCCTGAGGTGGGGTTTCAAGGGTTCCCGCAAGGTTGCCGCAGGGTCTGCCGGGCACCGTCGTCGGCACAACATTCGCTCGCAGAGGACAAGAGGGGGTAACCATGATCCGTTGGCTTCGCCAGGTGGTCCACGTGCAGGTCGTAGTAGCCCTGCGTGGTCAGGAACTGCACCGGGAAGGAGCCCCGCACCGCGGTCCCCTGGGTGGTCGTCAGCCACGTGGGCGCGACGGTGAACGAGGCCTGGGTGGTCCGCGTCCCGTCCGGGCCGGTGATGTGCGCGTCGAGTGTCGCTGTGCTGTCGGCGT
>NZ_LGDY01000059.1 GCF_001279525.1 Nocardia sp. NRRL S-836
GTCTGCTGATTCCACACCCAGGTTAAATCTGGCACCCTAGATGAAGTGCTGGGGCTTGGCGGAGCGCGCGTGGTCGACGAGCACGACCTAATTGAAGTAGGAGGTGTGAGGGCCGTTCCCGATGCCCGAGAGCGACCCCGGGCGGGTGGGGTCGTTGAAGTCGCTGTCCGGGAACATGCCCTCGATGGCGGTCCCGGCGCTGGTCACGGGATTCCGCCCCCCACACCTCACCGCCGAGGCGCCACGGGTCCAGCCCCGCGGTCTCGACCCTTGCCGCGACCATGCACGCAGCGACGGGGTCGCTGTCGAGC
>NZ_LGDY01000060.1 GCF_001279525.1 Nocardia sp. NRRL S-836
CATCAAGCCGTCCATGGACGCCTGGACGTCCGGCACCGATCCGGCGCTGCTCGCGAACGCGCCCCTGTAGCACGCACCGCGGCACCGGCAGGAGCCCCCCTCGTCACGGCGGGGGGCCCCCCCCGTGCGGGGCCTTTTGCCGGTTAAAAAAGGCGGCGGCGGGCTCCGGGGCAATTTGGGGGAATTTCCCCCAAGTCCCCCCGACCCCCCCCCGTGTTTTCTGGACCTCCAAAAGACCACCCCCCGGGGGGGCCCCCCGCGGTGACGACGGGGGCTCCTGCCGGTGCCGCGGTGCGTGCTACAGGGG
>NZ_LGDY01000061.1 GCF_001279525.1 Nocardia sp. NRRL S-836
GCGCAGGACGTAGCGGAGGGGGAAGGCGACCATGGCGATCGCGGGAAAGACCCCGAAGACCCACAGGCGGGGCCCCGGGGCTTCGGCCGCCAACCCAACCCGGACCAACGGCGCCCCCCCCGCCCCCGGGGCCGCGGGGAAGGCGGTTTCTTCCCCCCCGCCCCCGCCCCCGGCAACCTGGAGCCCGTGGAGGACCTCACCCCCCGCCCCCGCCGCATGGCCCACCTGGGCTGGCGCGTGGACGCGGTCTGCACGCTCGACGGCCGCGGCCGCGTGGGTCCGGACGTCGACGGCGTGCCCGTCGTCG
>NZ_LGDY01000062.1 GCF_001279525.1 Nocardia sp. NRRL S-836
TCGCCGTTGCGGGACGGCGGGTACGACATCAGCGACTTCCGGGCGGTGCTGCCGGAGTTCGGCACCGTCGAGGACTTCGTGTACCTGCTGGAGGAGGCGCACCGGCGCGGGATCCGCGTGATCACGGACCTGGTGCTGAACCACACCTCGGACGCGCACCCGTGGTTCCAGGAGTCGCGGCAGAACCCGGACGGTCCGTACGGCGACTACTACGTGTGGAGCGACGACGACTCGCGCTACAGCGACGCGCGGATCATCTTCGTCGACACCGAGACGTCGAACTGGACCTACGACCCGGTGCGCGG
>NZ_LGDY01000063.1 GCF_001279525.1 Nocardia sp. NRRL S-836
CGGTCTGGCGGCTCCGCAGCGCCCAACCCCTGATGCAGTTCACGGCGCGCAAGCACCCGCACCCCCACCAACGGCGCCTACAGATCCTCCCCCCGCTCGATGGCAGGCCGCCCCGGGTGGTGCTAACCGGTGGGATCCCCTCTTCCGCACCCGGGGATTGGGGGAGCCGGTGGTGAACGGGTTGCCGCAGCACATCAATTCTTCGTGTCTTTGAAGGACAAGGTGTCCCGTGTGCCGCGAGTTATTCTTTGTGTATGCAGCAGTCCCCGGGGCGCCTCGTCACGGCGGCCAGGTTGGAGGG
>NZ_LGDY01000064.1 GCF_001279525.1 Nocardia sp. NRRL S-836
ACGAGGTTCACGCCGGGCCCGAACAGGCTGAGCAGCGCGGAGCGGTCCGAGCGGGACGGCCCCTAACCGACGATCGTCGCGTCGACGTGGCGCGCCCGCCGCGCCCACAGCACAGTGAACAGCAATGCCAGAGGCCAGCCGACCACCAGGAGCGCTGCCGAGGACACGGCCATCGCGTATGAGGTGTTGACCAGGGCCGGCGAGAGCGCGCCGAAGCGGCTCACCCCCAGCAGCACGTACCCCAAGACCTCGGACGCCGCCGCCCAGACCGCCACGAACGCGACCAGCCACAGCGTGTTC
>NZ_LGDY01000065.1 GCF_001279525.1 Nocardia sp. NRRL S-836
CTGCTCCAAACGGTCCAAGCAGTTCCGCACATCGGTTCAGCGAGAAACTACGACGTGATATGGCGGGTTCCCCCCCGTGGAACACGGCCGTCCGCCCCAACCCCCCCCCGGGCCCCCGCCACCCAAAACGGTGGCACCCCCGACCCGGAGGGGGGGTTCGCGGCGGGGGCGGGGGCCGGGCGGGGCGGTCGGGCAGGGCGGCGGTACCGAGGGGGGGGACCCCGCCATATCACGTCGTAGTTTCTCGCTGAACCGATGTGCGGAACTGCTTGGACCGTTTGGAGCAGCGCTCGACGACG
>NZ_LGDY01000066.1 GCF_001279525.1 Nocardia sp. NRRL S-836
AGGGCGGGCTGACCAAGGCGGACGCGGAAGCGTTGCGGGGCTTGGGGATCGACGTCGAACAAGTGATCGACTCGGTCGAGCAGTCGCTGGGCACCGGTGCGTTGCGGCCGGGCCCGCCGCGGCGGGGCATCGGGATGCGACCGGCCCCCCCCTTCAAACGGGCGCTGGGGAAAAGCCTGCGCGAGGCCCGCCCCCTCCGACAGAGCCCCGATCCTGTACGGGTCAGGGATCGCCCGGTTGTCTCAGATTTTCCTGCCGCACCTCACGTGGCGTGAGCGCTCGCAGCCCGTTTCCTGATC
>NZ_LGDY01000067.1 GCF_001279525.1 Nocardia sp. NRRL S-836
CCGTCGATCCCGGAGAACTCGCAGTGGGGCATCTTCCTGCGCAACCACGACGAGCTCACGCTCGAGATGGTCACCGACGAAGAGCGCGACTACATGTACTCCGAGTACGCCAAAGACCCGCGGATGAAGGCGAACATCGGCATCCGCCGCCGCCTGGCCCCGCTGCTGGAGAACGACCGCAACCAGCACGAGCTGTTCACCGCGCTGCTGCTGTCGCTGCCCGGCTCGCCGGTGCTGTACTACGGCGACGAGATCGGCATGGGCGACAACATCTGGCTGCAGGACCGCGACGC
>NZ_LGDY01000068.1 GCF_001279525.1 Nocardia sp. NRRL S-836
GGCTGTGCCGACTACGCCAAGCAGGTCCCGTCCGGCTCCGGTTCCGTGTCCGGCATGGCCGCCGACCCGGTCGCGGTCGCCGCGAGCAACAACCCGCTGCTCAAGACGCTGGTGGCGGCGGTGTCGGGCCAGCTGAACCCGAAGGTCAACCTGGTATCGACGCTCAACGGCGCGGAGTTCACGGTGTTCGCCCCGGTCGACTCGGCGTTCGCCAAGATCGACCCGGCCACCATCGAGAAGCTCAAGACCGACGACGCCCTGCTGACGAAGATCCTGACCTACCACGTGGT
>NZ_LGDY01000069.1 GCF_001279525.1 Nocardia sp. NRRL S-836
CGCCTCCTCCAGCAGGTACACGAAGTCCTCGACGGTGCCGAACTCCGGCAGCACCGCCCGGAAGTCGCTGATGTCGTACCCGCCGTCCCGCAACGGCGAGGCGTAGAACGGCGGCAGCCACAGGCAGTCGACCCCCAGCCACTGCAGGTAGTCCAGTCTGGACGCGAGGCCGCGCAGGTCGCCGGTGCCATCGCCGTTGGAGTCGCTGAAGGCCCTGACGAGGACCTCGTAGAAGACAGCGCCCTTGAACCAGTTCGCCTCGTGCTCCATGGCACCTCTCGCTCGCAACGTCGTCGGATTGCGGCAGAGTGGGGCACGGCAGGCGGGAAGATCAAATCGTTCACACGACCGTGTGAACCTCTCCGCAGAGCGCGTTGTGGTTCGCCGGCTCAGCCGTCGCCGAGGAACCGCAGCAGTTCCGCGGTCACGAACTCCGGGTTCTCCTCCACCAGCCAGTGCCCGGCTCGGGGAACGTCCACCGCACGCACGATGTTGGCCATCCGGGTCGCCGCCATGGCGCGGATCGCGTCGGCCTGCCCCTGTGCGGCGAGCAGCAACGTCGGTGCCGCGACGGGTGCGGCCGCCGTGGTGTCGCGGACGTCGCGGTCGAGGGTCCGGTACAGGTCGAAGCCGCCGGACAACGCCGAGGGCCTGCGGTAGGTCCGGGCGTACTCGTCGATCTCGGCGTCGGTGAACGGCGAGCGGTCCGCGGTGCCACCGAACGCGCTGCCGCCGAAGGAGACCTGCGGGTAGAACAACGCCAGGTAGTCGCGGACGTCGTTGCCCACCACGGTTTCCGGCACGCGGGGCTGCATGTGGAAGGCGATGTGCCAGCTCAGCGAACGGTAGGTGGCCGCGTCGATCGCCGGGCCGGGCAGGGGCAGGTCGAGGTAGCCCAGGCGCGCGGTGTCGGCGGGGAACCGGGCGGCGTACTGGAACGCGACGGCCGCGCCGAGGTCGTGGCCGACGACGTTGGCGTCCCGCACGCCGAGCCGGGTCATCAGCGAGTGGACGTAGCGGGCGAGGGTGGCCTTGTCGTAGCTCGTGGGCACGCCGGTGCTGTCACCGAGGCCGGGCAGGTCGACGGCGTAGACGGTGTGGTGCTCGGCGAGCGCGGGCATGATCTGCCACCAGCCGTACCAGGTCTGCGGCCAGCCGTGCAGCAAGACGACCGGGGTGCCCTTCCCGCCGGTCACATAATGCATCCGCACGCCGTCGACGTCGGCGAACTCGTGGCGGAACGTGCGGGTGAACGCGGGGTCGTGCCCGGTGGCGGTGGCGTAGTCGGGCACGGCGGCGGGTGGTGTGGCGCAGGCGGTGACGAGCAGGAGGACGAGGGCGAGAACGCGGATCATGGTTCGGAGTCTTGCCGCGCCGATCCCGGGCTGGCACGAGAACTTGCCGGAACAGCAAGACCCGAACGATCCAGTGCGGTACACGATCGAGGAATGTTCGATGGCGCACCACCGCCGGACAATCGTGCGATGCCGGACAGAGCCAGCGTGGTCGTGGTGGGAGCGGGGATCTCGGGACTCGCGGCGGCGCGGGCGTTGACCGAGCTGGGGCACCGGGTCACCGTGCTGGAGGCGCGTGACCGGGTCGGCGGGCGGATCTGGACCGACGAGCACGGGGTCGACCTGGGCGCGCACTGGATCCACGGCACCGACGGCAACCCGATCACCGAGCTGGTCGAGGACCTGGGCCTCCCGTTCAGCTACGTCGGCGGCGACAGCGCCTACACCGGCGGCTTCGACGAGCAGGCGGTCCGCTACCACCTCAACGTGCTGCTGCGCGAGGACGCCGCGGAGGATGCGGACAAGCTGTCGTTGCAGTTCTGGGAGGACGGCTACCTGGTCTACGGCTACGGCGACAGCACCCTGCACCAGGGCTACCAGTGCGTCGTGGACGCCCTGGCCGAGGGGCTCGACGTCCGGCTGGGACACGTGGTCTGCCTGGTCGAGCCGGGCCGGGTCACGACGGACCGGGGCGTGTTCGAGGCGGACAAGGTGCTGGTGACCGTGCCGCTCGGGGTGCTCAAGGCGGGGGCGGTGCGGTTCGAGCCGCCGTTGCCGAGCGACAAGCGGTCGGCCATCGCACGGCTGGGCTTCGGCACGCTCAACAAGATCGCCCTGCACTACCCGGAACCGTTCTGGCCCCGCGACCAGTACGTGTTCGGCTACCTGTGCCGCGACACCGACCGCTACCCCACGGTCGTGATCAGCATGTGGAAGTCGCACGGCAAGCCGGTCCTGGTGATGCTGCTGGGCGCCTCGCTCGGCCGCGAGGCGGAGACCTGGTCGGCGGCCGAGGCCGAGGACTACGCGACCACGGTCGTGCGGGACATCTTCGGCGCGGACGCACCGGCACCGGACCACGTCTCGCGCACCGCGTGGACCGCCGACCCGTTCGCCCGCGGCTCCTACACGTGCATCGGCGTCGGCTCGTCCGCGAAGGACATCGCGACGCTCGCCGAACCGGTCGGCGAGTGGCTGCACTTCGCCGGCGAGGGCACGAACCACTACCACTGGGGCTGCGTGCACAGCGCCTACGAGTCCGGCCGCCGCGAGGCAGCGCGGATCAGCGGGAGCGCGGAGCTGTTCACCCCGCCGAGCGCCGGGAAACCACGCCGCCAGTCCCGCGGCACCGACCGGATGCTGCGGTTCGCGCGGATGCGGATGACGCACCTGAGCGAGCCCGAGCTGACCGAACGGGTGGCGTGCCTGCGCGAGAGCGCCGACCCGTACGGCGTCCGCCTGTTCGCCTCGCTCTCCGACGCCGAGCTGGAGACGCTGGCGTCGATGTTCGACGAGATCCCGTTCGGCGCGGGCGACGCGCTGTTCCACGAGGACGAACCGGCGCACGGCGTGTTCCTCGTGGGCGGCGGCGAGGTCGAGGTCGACTTCGGCGGCATCTACGACCGCGCCCGGCTGGGCCGCGGCGCGCTGCTCGGTCACCACGACCTGTTCTTCAACGCCCGCACCACGTCCGCCACGGCGCTGACCGACGACGTCGTCGTGTTCTACCTCGACCACTACCGGTACCAGAGCTTCCTCCAGGCGTTCCCCGACGTGCTGATGCTGATGATGTCGGACCTGGTGACGCGCTGGGAGCAGCTGGAGACGGCGCTCGGTGTGGTGCCTCAGGCGCAGCGCGGAACGGGAGTGGTCTAGGGCTCGCCGGTCACGTCATCGGGCAAATGCCCCCTTGATCGGTCCACCTCGACAGGCCAGGGTGAGGTTCGGAGATGTCTGAACCACCTCGCGAGCCAACGTTGTCATACGAGGAGAACCGATGCGCAAACGCGCGACAGCCTTACCGCTGCTGGCACTACTGGGCCTGGTCCTGCCGACGTCGGCGACCGCACAGCCGACCGACACGGTCGTGTCCGGGCAGGCCAGGTTCCAGGTCCTGTCCCCCACGCTGGTCCGCACCGAGTACGCCGGTGACCGCCGGTTCGAGAACGCGGCCACTTACAACGTTGTAAACCGCACCGGTTTCCCGCGCACCGCCTACCGCTCCCGCACCGAGAACGGCTGGCTGGTCATCACCACCTCGGCGCTGACCCTGCGCTACCGGGTGGACTCCGGCCCGTTCCGCGCGGACAACCTCGAGCTCGAGACCGCCAACGGCACGACCGCGTCACCGTGGCGGCGGGTGGTGTGCGCGACCGGGCAGCTCTGCGAGGTCGAGGACCAGCAGCGCGAGGGCATGCTCATCGCCGCCGACCACCCCGGCCACACCGGTGCGGGGTTCGCCGCCGGGTTCCAGTACCTCAACAACAGCGTCACGGCGACGGTCCGCGCCACGGCCGCGGGCAAGCACCGCGTCGTGGTCAAGTACGCCAACGGGCGTGGCGGCGACGGCAAGCACGAGAGCCGCACGCTGGGCCTCAGCGTCGACGGCAAGGCGCCGCGCCAGGTGGCGTTGCCGGCGACCGGCGACTGGAACGACTGGCGGCAGGCCGAGACCGAGGTCGACCTGACCGCGGGCGAACACCGCGTCACGCTGACGCGCGGTGCTTCGGACACGGGCAATGTCAACGTTGACAGCCTCGCGCTGCTGGCCCCCGGCCAGGCGTTCCCGAGCCAGCGCGCGGTCGACGACTGCCGGTTCGGCACCACCTGCGAGGCCGAGAACGGCAGCACCAACGCGGACATCGCCGACGAGCACGCCGGGTACGCGGGCACCGGGTTCGTCGCCGAACTGGTCGGCGGCACGAGCCTGAGCCAGCGGGTCAGCGGCGTCCCGGCGGCGGGCACGTACGCGGTCCAGCTGCGCTACGCCAACGGCGTCGGCGGCGACGGCAAGCACGAGGCGCGCACGGTGCTGGTCAACGGCCAGGCGGTCTCCCTGCCGACGACGGAGAACTGGGCGACGTGGGGCACCGCGACGGCCCAGGTCCCGCTCCCGGCGGGCACCTCCGACCTGACGATCACCTGCCCGGCCACCGGCTGTCACGTCAACCTCGACACGATCGGGGTCAACTCGACGACGCAGCACCTGGCACTGGGCGGCTACCGGCGTTCGCTGGACGGCTACACCGGCAACGACGGGCCGCCGCGCCTGTACGCCGGCCTGCTGCACCGCGACGGCTGGTACCTGCTCGACGACACGGCTTCGGCGCTGCTCAACGGCAAGACGCCACGACCGGACCGGGGCGCGCAGCCGTACCAGGACGGGTACGTGTTCGGCTACGGCCAGGACTACAAGGCGGCGCTGGGTGACCTCGCGCAGCTGACCGGTGGGCCGAAGCTGTTGCCGAGCTGGGCCTACGGCGTCTGGTACTCCGAGTACATCGACCGGACCGCGGCCGACTTCCGCGACCGGATCCTGCCCGCGTTCCGGCAGAACGGCGTGCCGCTGGACGTCCTCGTGGTCGACACGGACTTCAAGGCGCACAACACGTGGAACGGCTGGCGGATCGACCCGGCGAAGTTCCCTGCCGACTTCCAGGACTGGGTGCACGGTCAGGGCCTGCACAGCACGCTGAACATCCACCCGAGCATCCAGGGCGACGACCCGGACTTCGCGAAGGCGCAGGCCACCGCCAAGGGCAAGCTCACCAGGAACGGCAGCCGCAACGGCGTGGACAGCTACGTGTTCGACTGGGCCGACCCGGACCAGCTGCGCGCGTACCTGGACCTGCACCGGCCGATGTCCACCGACTTCTGGTGGCTCGACTGGTGCTGCGACGGCTCCGGTTCGTCGCAGCGCGGCGTCACGCCGGACACGGTGATCAACGAGCAGTACGCGGCGCTGTCGCCGCTGGACCGCGGGTTCGCGTTCTCCCGCGGCTACGGCTCGCTGCAGGCGGGTGGCTACAGCGGTTCCGGCCCGCTGCCCACCGGGCCGTGGGCGGAGAAGCGGCACACCCTGCACTTCACCGGCGACACCTCGTCGACGTGGGGCGCGATGAAGGGCACCATCGGCCTCACCTCCGCGGAGGGCGTGGCGACCGGGATGTCCAACATCAGCCACGACATCGGCGGTCACAACGACACCACCGGGCTGCGCGGCTCGGAGACCTACCTCGACAACGGCCAGGTCCGCTACACCTCCAAGCTGCCGGACGACCTGTACGCGCGGTGGGTGCAGCTGGGCGCGTTCCAGCCGATCACGCGCCTGCACAGCAACCACGGCGACCGCCTGCCGTGGCAGTACGGGCCGGCGGCGCAGGCCTCGGCGACGAAGTTCCTGAACCTGCGCGAACGCCTGGTGCCCTACATCTACTCGCTGGCCGAGCAGGCCGGCCGGACCGGTGTCCCGCTCGTGCGGCCCGCCTACCTGGAGTACCCGGCCAGTCCGGAGGCCTACTCCACGGTGGACAGCCAGTTCCTGCTCGGGCCGGACGTGCTGGTCGCGCCGATCACCACGCCCGGCGAGGTCGGCGAGACGCGGGTGTGGTTCCCGCCCGGCCAGTGGACCGACTACTTCACCGGGCGCGTCTACCAGGGCAACACCTGGGCGACCGTCAGCGCCGGCCTGGACACCATGCCGGTGTTCCTGCGGGCCGGTGGGGTCCTGGTCGAGCGCAGCGAGAACGTGACCAACCACGTCCAGAACGCCGCCGACGAGCTGACCGTGCACGTGACCGCCGGTGCGAAGGGCGCGTTCACGCTCTACGAGGACGACAACCGCAAGCTGTCGGCCCGCACCCGGATCAGCCAGGAGAACGGGAAGGTCACCATCGACCCGGCTCGCGGCTGGTTCCCCGGCAAGGTGTCCACACGGGACTGGAAGGTCGTCGTGCACAACGCCGACGGCACCACCCGCACCGTGCGGGCGATGGCGAAGTCGGCACACCAGCGGGTGGTGATCGACCTCCGCTGACCGGTCCCGCGCTGGTCAGTCCTCCGCTGATCAGTCCCTGCTGATCAGTCCTCTGGCACCCAGTCCAGCAGCCGGACCTTCGCGACGGTCTGGACGTGTCTGCGCATGGCCATCGCCGCCTTCTTCGGTTCACCGGCGGCGATGGCCTCGTAGATCGCCGTGTGCTGGGCCAGCGAGCGGGACGGGCGGCCGGGCTGGCGCAACGACTCGGTGCGGCTCTCGGTGATCTGCGCGGCGATGGTCTTCATGAACTCGGCGAGCAGCGAGCTGTGCGCCGCGGCCGTGACGGCGGCGTGGAACCGGCGGTCGCCCTCCACGCCGAAGTCACCACCGGCGATCTCGTCGCGCATGAAGTCGAGCGCCAGCCGGATGTCCGCCAGCTCGGCGTCGGTGCGGCGTTCGGCGGCGAGCTCGGCGAGCTTGGTCTCCAGCGCCTCGCGGGCCTCCAGCACGTCCGGGAGGCGCTTGCGGCGTTCGACGAGCTGCTCGACCGGTTCCACGTCGAGGGTGTCGCGCACGAGGTAGGTGCCGCCGCCGTGGCGGGCCTCGACCAGGCCCTGCACCTCCAGCACCACGATCGCCTGCTTGACCGACGCGCGGCTCACGCCGAGGCTCGCGGCCAGGTCGCGTTCGGCGGGCAGCCGGTCCCCCGCCTTCAGGCCCGCCTCGGTCACGTGGGCGCGCAGCCGTTCGAGCACCTGCTCGTACAGGCGGGACCTGACCATGGGCCGCAATGCCTCGGACATCGGTCCAGGATAACCGCCCAAGTGGCTCAGCCACTGAGCCACCTCTTGACAGCCGGTGGACGGCGGGCGGAAAGTGGCTCAGCCACTTGGCCACTCGGACAGCCCCAACGACGGGAGCCCCGCATGTCCGCCGAACTGATCTCGACACTCGTGCTGGTCGTGGTGTTCGTGATCGCCACGACCAGGTCGATCAACATGGGCGCGCTCGCGTTCGCCGCCGCCTTCGGGGTCGGCACGCTGGTCGCGGACATGAAGGCCGACGACATCTTCAAGGGCTTCCCCGGCTCGCTCTTCGTCGTGCTGGTGGGCGTGACGTTCCTGTTCGCCATCGCCCGCGCCAACGGCACCACGGACTGGCTGGTGCACATGGCGATCCGGCTGGTCGGCGGGCGGATCGCGCTGATGCCGTGGGTGATGTTCGCGATCACCGGCGTGCTGACGGCGATCGGTGCGGTGAGCCCGGCGGCGGTGGCGATCATCGCGCCGATCGCGATGGGGTTCGCGGCCAGTTACAAGATCAGCCCGCTGCTGATGGGCGTGATGGTGGTGCACGGCGCGCAGGCCGGCGGCTTCTCCCCCATCAGCATCTACGGCACGATCGTGAACGGCATCGTGGCCAAGGAGGGGTTGCCGGGCAACGAGGTCGTGCTGTTCCTGGCCAGCCTCGTGGTGAACCTGCTGATCGCGGCCGTGGTGTTCGTCGTGTGCGGTGGGATGAAGCTCGCCCGCCGGCCGCTACCGACGCCCTCACTCGTGAGCACCGGTGGTGACAGTGGCGCGGGCGACGGCAGTGGTGCCGGTGGCGGCGCGGATGGTTCGAGCGGCAGTGGCGTGGCCGTCAACGGCACGGGCGGCGGCGAGGTGCTGGAGGCAGAAGAGCGGATCACGCTCACCACGCCCCGGATCGCCACGCTGGCCGGCCTGGTCGCGCTCGTGGTGGCCGCGCTGGTGTTCGACCTCGACGTCGGCCTCGCGGCGATCACCGTGGCGGTGCTGCTGAGCGTGGTGTGGCCGGAGCAGAGCAGGCAGGCGATCAACCAGATCACCTGGCCGACCGTGCTGCTGATCTGCGGCATCCTCACCTACGTCGGCGTGCTGCAGGCGATGGGCACTATCACGTGGGCGGGCAACTCGGTCGCGGGCGTCGGTGCACCGCTGGTCGCGGCGCTGCTGATCTGCTACATCGGCGCGCTGGTGTCGGCGTTCGCCTCGTCGGTCGGCATCATGGGTGCGCTCATCCCGCTGGCCGTGCCGTTCCTGCTGCGCGGTGACGTGAGCGCGGCCGGGCTGATCGCGGCACTCGCGGTGTCGGCGACCGTGGTCGACGTCAGCCCGTTCTCCACCAACGGCGCGCTGGTGCTGGCCGGTGCGCAGGACGTGGATCGCGACACGTTCTTCAAGCAGCTCATGGTCTACGGCGGGATCATGGTGGCGGCGGCGCCGCCGCTGGTCTGGCTCGCCCTCGTCGTCCCCGGAATCTGGTGAGTGCCTTGTTCTCGTCGCCCTCGAACCGCGTCGCGCTCCGCTTCGGCGAGCAGACCCTGACCCACGCCGAGCTGGCGTCGTGCGCCGGAGCCCTCGCCCGGCAGCTCGCCGGGCTGCCCAGGGTGGCGGTGTGGGCCACCCCGGCCATCGAGACGTGCGTGGCGGTCGTCGCGGCGCTGCTCGCCGGGGTGCCCGCCGTGCCGCTCAACCCGAAGGTCGGCGAACGCGAGCTCGCGCACATCGTGGCCGACAGCGCCCCCGCCGCCGTCCTCGCCGCACCCGGTGCCGCGCTGCCGGAGGGCCTGCGGCCGGTGCCCCGGCTCGACGTGACGCTCGACGGCCGCTCCGACGCGTCGTTCGCCGAGCCGGGTGACGAGGCGCCGGCGCTCGTCGTCTACACCTCCGGCACGACCGGGTCGCCCAAGGGCGTGGTGCTGCCGCGCCGGGCGATCACGTCCACCCTGGACGCGGTGGCCGACGCGTGGCAGTGGACCGCCGACGACGTGCTGGTGCACGCGTTGCCGCTGTTCCACGTGCACGGGCTGATCCTCGGTGTGCTCGGGCCCTTGCGGCTCGGCGGGACCCTGCACCACCTCGGCAAGTTCTCCACCGCCGCGCTCGCCGAGGCGCTCTCCGGCGACGGCACGATGATGTTCGGCGTCCCGACCATGTACCACCGCATCGCCGAGGAGGTCGGCGACGACCCGGCGCTGGCCGCGGCGCTGAAGGGAGCGCGGCTGCTGGTGTCGGGCTCGGCGGCGTTGCCGGTGCGCGACCACGAGCGGATCGCCGCGGCCACCGGGCAACGGGTCGTGGAGCGCTACGGCATGACCGAGACGCTGATGAACACCAGCGTCCGCGCCGACGGCGACCGCAAGCCCGGCGCGGTGGGCCTGCCGTTGCCCGGCGTGCAGGTGCGGCTGGTCGACGACCACGGCGGGCAGCTTGAGGAGACCGGCGCGGTGGGCGAGATCCAGGTGCGCGGGCCGAACCTGTTCACCGAGTACCTCAACCGCCCGGACGCGACGGCCGAGGCGTTCGCGGACGGCTGGTTCCGCACCGGCGACGTCGGCACCCGCGACCCCGACGGCTACTACCGGATCGTCGGCCGCAAGGCCACGGACATCATCAAGAGCGGCGGCTACAAGATCGGCGCGGGCGAGATCGAGAACGCGCTGCTCGAACACCCCGGCGTCAAGGAGGTGGCGGTGACCGGCGAGCCCGACGACGACCTGGGCGAGCGGATCATCGCGTGGGTCGTGCCCGCCGGCGACGCCCCGTCCGAGCGCGAGCTCGTCGACCACGTGGCCCGGCTGCTCACCCCGCACAAGCGCCCACGGCTGGTGCGGTTCGTGGAGTCGTTGCCGCGCAACGACATGGGCAAGGTGATGAAGCGTGCCCTCCGGACGTGAGCCGGTCAGGGCGCTGCTGTCGGCGGTGACGTCGTCGTTCACCGAGCTGCCGGGCGAGCTGCCGTCCACCTCGGACGGACCGCTCGGCTGGCCCGGTTACGGCGACGCGGTGCGGCGTGCCACCGAACGCACCGGCGAGCAGGAGTCGGTCGTCTGCGGGGTCGCGTCGATCGGCGGTGTGACGGCCGTGGTGGTGGCGTTCGAGTTCGGCTTCCTCGGCGGCTCGCTGGGCACCCGCACCGGCACCCGGATCGAGCAGGCGTTCACCCACGCGCGTTCGCTCGGCGTGCCGGTCGTGTCCCTGGTCGCGACCGGCGGCAGCCGCATGCAGGAGGGCACGCCCGCACTCACCCAGCTGCAACGGATCGCACGCCAGCTCGCACTGACCCGCGCCGCCGGCGTGCCGCACCTCTCGGTGCTGCGCGACCCCAGCACCGGCGGCGGCTGGGCGACGCTCGGGGCGGGCGCCGACGTCGTGCTGGGTCTGCGGGACGCCCAGGTCGGCTTCGCGGGCTCTCGGGTGCGGCCGCCGGGCTACTCGGTGGCGCAGCAGTTCGCGGCCGGGTCGGTCGACCAGCTCGTGCACCCCGGCGAGCTGCGCGCGCGACTGGAACGGTGGCTGCGACTGCTCACCACCCCCGCCAACGGCCCCGCTCCCGTGCCGCCCGCGCTGGGCTCGCTGACGTTGCCGGACAGCGGCTGGGACGCGGTCGACCGCGCCCGCGCACCGGACCGTCCCCGTGCCCGGGAGTACCTCTCGACTTACTTCGACTGGCACGAACCGATCAGCGGCGACCGCTGCGGCGGCGTCGATCCGGGCGTGCTGTGCGGGTTCGGCTTCCGCGACGGCGCGACGGTCGCCTACGCCGCCCAGTGCGGCACGCCCACCCGCCCGGCCGGTTTCCGCACCGCCGCACGCCTGGTGCACCTCGCCGACCGCCTCGGCATCCCGGTGCTGACGCTGGTGGACACCCCCGGTGCGGCCAACGACACCGCCGCGGAAGAGGCCGGGGTCGGCCCGGCGATCGCGGACATGTTCACCGCCGTCGCGTCCGCCCGCGTGCCGGTGACGACGCTGCTGATCGGCGAGGGCGGGTCGGGCGGCGCGCTGGCGTTCGCCGCGCCGGACCGGACGTGGGTGACGCCGGACAGCTACCTCGCGGTGATCTCACCGGAGCTGGCGGCGGCGATCCTGAAACGCGACCCGTCGCAGGCCCGGGAGACGGCCGACCAGCTGCGGTTGCGGCCGCAGGACCTGGTGGAGCTGAAGATCGCGCGCGGCATCGCGGACCGCACCTGAGCCGGTGACCGACGACGCCGCGTGCCGTCGTCGGGGAGGCCGGGGCGGCCGCTGCTGGAAGGCGTTCAAGGCTGGACGGTGACGCGCCGGGACGCGTTCAAGGCCGGCGTGCGCGGCGTCCCGCCGGGACGCGTTCGAAGCTGGCGTGTGGAGTGACTCACCGGGACGCGTTCGAGGTCAGCGTGCGCGGCGGCCGTCGTTCGAGCCGCCCTACGGCCGCACGACGCCGCGTTCGATCGCCCCGGCCGCGAACTCGATCAGGTGCGCGGGCTTCACGCGGCTGGTGCGTGCTCCCTGCAGCAGCAGGTCGTCGGCGAGCCCGATCAACGAGTCCCACACCCAGTGCGGCAGCGCCGGGTCGTCGATCAGCACCTGCCCGCACGCCTCGGCGGTCTCGGCGAGCGCCTGACCGAGCGCCTTGATCGTCTTGCGGTAGACCTGCGCGGAACCGGTGACCTCCTTGCCGCGCGGGCCACCCGAAAGCACCTTCGCCTCCCACTGTGCGGCCGACCGCCCGAAGCGCCGCCACAGTTCGGTGACCTGGGGTTGGACCGCACGCAGCACGCCCGCGATGCCGAGCGTGCGGTCGACGGTGGCGAGGGTCTCGCGCAGGGCGTCCAGGCGGCGTTCCATCAGGGCGGCGAACACGTCCTCCTTGCCGGAGAAGTACTGGTAGACGGTGCCGGAGCTGACGCCGGCGCCGACCGCGATGGCGCGCATGGTCAGGCCCGCGTAGCCCTGCTCCTCCAGGAGGTGCTCCGCGGAGGCCAGGATGTCCCGCCGCCGGCCCTCCGCGTCACCCCACGCCGTCGTCTGCTCGGTGCTCACAGCGGCCAGCCTACGTTGAACAACGTTCAGATTCATATTGAACGTTGTTCGGTTTGGTTGCTACGGTCGGTGCGTGGACCACCTCGACCGGCTGGAGGCCGACAGCGTCGACATCTTCCGCGAGGCGGTCGCGGAGTCCGAGCGACCGGTACTGCTGTACTCGGTCGGCAAGGACAGCTCGGTGCTGCTGCACCTGGCGCGCAAGGCCTTCCACCCGTCCCGGCCGCCGTTCCCGCTGCTGCACGTCGACACGACGTGGAAGTTCCGCGAGATGATCGCGTTCCGGGACGAGACGGCGCGGCGGCTCGGGCTGGAGCTGATCGTGCACCGCAACCCGGAGTGCGTGGCGCTGGGGATCAACCCGTTCGACCACGGCCCGGAGCGGCACACCGACCTGTGGAAGACGCAGGGGCTGCGGCAGGCGCTCGACGAGCACCGGTTCGACGTGGCGTTCGGTGGTGCGCGGCGGGACGAGGAAGCGTCACGGGCCAAGGAGCGGGTGTTCTCCTTCCGCACCGCACAGCACCGGTGGGACCCGAAGAACCAGCGGCCCGAGCTGTGGCGGCTCTACAACACCCGCACCGCGCCCGGCGAGAGCATCCGGGTGTTCCCGCTGTCGAACTGGACCGAGCTGGACGTCTGGCGGTACGTCGAACGCGAGCGCATCCCCGTGGTGCCGCTGTACTTCGCGGCGAGACGGCCGGTCGTCGACCGCGACGGCGCGCTGATCGTGGTGGACGACGACCGGATGCCGTTGCGTCCCGGCGAGCAGCCGCGCGAGGAGCTGGTCAGGTTCCGCACGCTGGGCTGCTACCCGCTGACGGGTGCGGTGCGCAGTGCGGCGAGGACGGTGGCGGAGGTCGTGGAGGAGATGCGGACCGCGACGACCTCGGAGCGGCAGGGACGGGTGATCGACCACGACCGCAGCGGGTCGATGGAGCGCAAGAAGCAGGAGGGGTACTTCTGATGGAGCTCCTGCGGTTCATCACCTGCGGCAGCGTGGACGACGGCAAGAGCACGCTGATCGGCCGGCTGCTCCACGAGTCGAAGCTGCTCCACGCCGACCACCTGGCCGCTCTCGAAGCGGACTCCCGGCGCGTCGGCACCCGCGGTGGCGAGCTCGACTTCGCGTTGCTGCTCGACGGGCTGGCAGCGGAACGGGAGCAGGGCATCACGATCGACGTGGCGTACCGGTTCTTCACGACCGACGCACGCCGGTTCATCGTCGCGGACACCCCTGGGCACGAGCAGTACACCCGCAACATGGTCACCGGCGCGTCGACCGCCCAGGCCGCGGTGATCCTGCTCGACGCGCGCAAGGGCGTGCTGGACCAGACGCGCCGGCACGCGCGGATCGTGTCGTTGCTGGGCATCCGGCACGTCGCGCTCGCGGTCAACAAGCTCGACCTCGCGGGCTACTCCCCCGCTCTCTTCCACGCGGTCAGCGGCGAGTTCGCCGTGTTCGCCGCGGAGCTCGGCTTCGTGAGCACCACCTGCATACCCATGTCGGCGACCGAGGGCGTGAACGTGGTCGCGCGCAGCGAGCTGACGCCGTGGTACGACGGGCCGACGCTGCTGCGGTGGCTGGAGTCGGTCGACGTGGGCGACACCGCGGACGGGCCGTCGCGGTTCCTCGTGCAGTGGGTGAACCGGCCGGACGCGAGCTTTCGCGGACTGTCCGGCCGGGTGCTGCGGGGCACGCTGCGGCCCGGTGACCGGATCCGGGTCCTGCCGGGCGAACGCGAGTCCACTGTGGACCGCATCGTCACGATGGACGGCGACCTGCCGCGGGCGCCGGTCGGGTCGTCGGTCACGGTCGTGCTCGCCGACGACGTGGACGCGAGCCGCGGCGACGTGCTGGCCGCGGCCGACGACCCGCCGGGCACGGCGGACGCGTTCTCCGCGAAGCTGGTGTGGCTGAACGAGACGGGCCTGTTGCCGGGCCGGCGGTACCTGGCCAAGATCGGCGCTCGCACGGTCGGTTGTACGGCAACGAAAGCGCTCGGCCTCAACGAGATCGGTCCGGCGGACGTGCACTTCGACGCGCCCGTGCCGTTCGAGAGCTACCGGACGAACCGCGACCTCGGCTCGTTCGTCGTGCTCGACCGGCTGACGAACGCGACCGTCGGCGCCGGGATGATCGACCACGCCCTCACGACGCGCACCCTGCACCGGCAGGCGTTGACCGTGGACAAGCGGGCGCGGGCCGAGCGCAACGGTCACCGGCCGTGCGTGGTCTGGCTGACCGGGCTGTCCGGCGCGGGCAAGTCCACCATCGCCGACCTGGTCGAGAGGGCGTTGCACGCCCAGGGCCGGCACACGTTCCTGCTGGACGGCGACAACGTGCGGCACGGGCTCAACTCCGACCTCGGGTTCAGCGCCGCCGACCGGGTCGAGAACGTCCGGCGGATCGCCGAGGTGGCCGCGCTGATGGTCGACGCCGGGCTGATCGTGCTGGTGTCGTTCATCTCGCCGTTCCGCGCCGAACGCGCGCTGGCCAGGGGTCTCGTCGGCGAGAACGAGTTCTGCGAGGTGTTCGTGGACACCCCGCTCGCGGTGGCGGAGCAACGCGACCCGAAAGGCCTCTACCGCAGGGCCCGGCGCGGTGAGCTGGCCGACTTCACCGGCATCGACTCCCCTTACGAGCCACCGGAGCACCCCGAGGTCAGGGTCGACACCACCGTGCTCACCGCCGAGGCCGCCGCGGCGGAGGTGCTGGCCGGACTGCGCGCGCTCGGCGTCTGTTGAACGTTGTCCAAAATCCGGTACATTGCCTAGAACACGTTCTAATCGGGAGGTCGGTGTGCCGGATCAGGCGTGGTCGAGGTTCTGCCGGGCGCTGGAGCAGGCCGGACAGGTGGTGCTGTCGGAGCAGGCACCCGACACGCCGCTGGACCGCGCGGAAGGCTACCGCTACCTCGCCCGGCTGACCCGCGAGATGCTGTACTCCTGCCTGGACAACGCCGATCCCGACTTCCCGCGGTTCCACGAGCTCGACCTCGTCAAGATCGGTGCCGACAACCCGGACAACGTCTACCTGTCGGCGAACATCCGCGGCGACCGCACGTACCGCATCACCGGAACACGGGGCAGCATCGCGTACTTCAGCATCGGCTCGAAGGCCAACCGCTACGCCAAGGACGGCACGATGGCCTCCACCGGCGAGCTGTCCGACGCCGACCTCGTGGTCGCACCGGACGGCACCGTCGAGATCATCGCGAGCCAGCGCGAGCAGGGCCCGAACTGGCTGCCGCTCGCCCCCGACTCGACCGGGCTCGTGGTGCGCCAGACCTACCTGGACCGCACCTCCGAGGTGCCCGGCCGGTGGCACGTCGAACAGGTCGGCGGACCGGCGGAACCAGCCGAGCTGACGCCCGAGTTCCTCGCGAAGGCCCTGCAACGCGTGGCTTTGTCGGTGCACGGCACCGCGGCCACGTTCGCGCACTGGACGCGGACGTTCATGACCCGCCCCAACGAGCTGCCCGACTTCGGTCAGGAGATGTTCCAGCGCGCGGGCGGTGATCCGGAGATCTTCTACCTGCACGGCTACTGGGAGCTGCGGCCCGGCCAGGCGTGGGTGGTCGAGACCGACGTGCCCGACTGCCCGTACTGGAACTTCCAGCTCGGCAACTGGTGGATGGAGTCGCTCGACCACCGCCGCAGGATCACCGTCAACAGGCACACCGCCGTGCTGGACCACGACGGCCGCCTCACGATCGTCGTCGCCGAGCGCGATCCCGGTGTGGGCAACTGGATCGACACCTGCGGCCACAGCTCCGGCACGGCGTTGCTGCGCTGGCTCGGCGCCACCGAACACCCGATCCCGAAGTGCCGTGTCGTCGCCCTGGAGGAACTTCGATGACGGTCACCACCGAGCTGAACGTCGACGAGCTGCTGACGAGGGCCGCGGCCAAGACCGGTCTCGACGACTTCGGCGACGACTGGTTCCGCGAACCGCTCGACGTGCTCGTGACGAGCCTGAACACCGAGGCGTCCCTGTCCCCGGCGGGTCTGCAGCTCACGGCGCACCGGCTGACCGCGTTGCTGGCCGACCGGCTGCGGCTGCGCGCACTGCGGCGCGAGCACCCGGAGGTCCGCGACGTCGAGGTGCGGGTGGCGGCGGAGATCTGCGGCCTGCCGCGCACCGGTTCCACGCTGCTGCACCGGCTGCTGGCCGCGTCCCCGCAGCTCACCTCGACGCTGTCGTGGGAGGTCGCCTACCCGGTGCCGTTCCCCGGCGAGGGTCCGGACGCCGCGGAACGCAAACGCCGTGCGCAGGAACGCATGCAGGTCTTCGCTCAACTCTCCCCCGACTTCGGCGACCTCCACACGGTCGTGTGGGACGGGCCGGAGGAGGACGTGCTGCTGCTGGACCGGACGTTCGTGTCGATGAGCTACGACTCGTTCTACCGGGTGCCCTCCTACGGCGACTGGCTGCGCGCGGCCGACCAGACGCCGGCCTACCGCGAGCTGCGCGAGTGGCTGCAGGTGTTGCAGTGGCAGCAGGAGGGGCGCACACGGCCGTGGGTGCTCAAGTCACCGCACCACCTCACCGCGATCGACACCGTGCTCGACGCGTTCCCCGGCTGCAAGATCGTGATGACGCACCGCTCGCCGGAGCGGGCCGTGCCGTCGTACGCCTCGATGGTGCGCACGATGTCGTTGCAGTACAGCGCGGACGTCGACCCGCTGTGGATCGGCCGCTACTGGTCCGGGCGGTTCGCCGCGACGCTGCGGGGTTTCGCCGCCGCACGGCAGGCCCGCCCGGAGCGGTTCGTGGACGTGCGGTTCGCCGACACCGTGGCCAAGCCGCTCGTCGTGGCCCACGACGTGCTCGGCGCGCTCGGGCTGCCCCCGACCACGGCCGACGGCCAGGCGTTCGCGGCCTACCTGCGGCAGAACCGCGCGGAACGGCACGGCTCGCACTCCTACTCCCCCGAGGACTTCGGCCTGTCCGAGGACCGGCTCAGGCGGGACTTCGCCTTCTACTCCGAGGTCTACCTGTGATGCTCCAGGACGAGGTCGTGGTGATCACCGGCGTTGGGCCCGGCCTCGGCTCGAAGCTCGCCGTCCGCGCCGCCGCCGAGGGCGCGAAGGTCGTGATGGCGGCACGCTCCACCGGCGTGATGGAGCAGGTGTCGAAGGACGTCGCCGCGGCGGGCGGCGAGGCCGTCGGCGTGGCGTGCGACGTCCGCAGGCCCGACGAGGTGGCCCGGCTGGTCGAGACGGCCGTGGACCGGTTCGGCACGATCACCGGCCTGGTCAACTCGGCGTTCGGCCACCCCGGCTTCTCCGACCTGCTCCAGACGCCGGAGAAGGCGATCCGCCGCTCGATGGACATCATCCTGTTCGGCGCGCTGAACGTGACCCGCGAGGTCGTGCCGCACATGAAGGCGGCCGGGCGCGGCTCGATCGTCAACATCGGCACGATGACCACCCGCAAGCCGATGCGCGGCGAGGGCGGCTACGCGGTCGCGAAGGCCGCGATGGCCACGGCGACGCAGTTCCTCGCGCTGGAGCTCGGGCCGCACGGCATCCGCGCCAACCAGGCCGTCATGGGCTGGCTGGACGGCCCCGGCGTGCGGTTCTACCTGAAGTTCACCGCCGAGTCGCGCGGCGTGAGCGAGCAGGACGTCTACGACGAGATCGCCGCCCGCAACCCGCTGGGCCGCATCCCCACCGACGAGGCGTGCGCGGGTGCCGTGCTGTTCCTGTTGTCCCGGCTGGCTTCCGAGGTCACCGGCGCGACGCTCGACGTCAACGGCGGGGAGCACATGCCGGCATGACGCACCCCACCGGAACCCACCTGATCGAGTCCGTCGTCGTGGAGATCGACGCGCCCGCCGAGTTCGTGTGGCAGGTGCTGGTCGACTACCCGAACTATCCACAGTGGAATCCCTACACGCTGGGCGTGGCCACGACGCTCGACATCGGCTCGCCGATCGACCTGACCCTGCCGCGCCCGGACGGCTCCGGGGGCACGTTCGTGAGCCGCGAGTTCGTCCGCGCCGTCGCGCCGCCGCGGTTGCTGCGCTACGACACCGGCGACACGTTCCCCGGCCTGCTCGGCGTGCGCGACCAGTGGATCACGGCGCTCGGGCCGCGGCGGTGCGGCTACCACACCTGTGAGACGTTCAGCGGCAGGTACGCCGACGCGGTGGTGGCCGCACAGGGAGCGTGGGTGAAGCAGGGGTTCGACGCCGTCGCGCACGCGTTGCGCGACCGGGTGGCCGCGCTGATCACGGGCTGACCCGGTCCACCAGCCACGCGGGCAGGGAGACCTGGCCCAGCACGGTCTGCTCCCCGCTGCCGACGGTCATGAGCCTGATCTCGAACGGCCGCTTCGAGGTCCACACGACCCGGTTGCCGACGCCGGTCCAGCCGACGAGGTGGACACCGCCGTCGAGGGCCTCGTCCTGGCCGTGCGCCGTGTCGGTCAGCACCCGTCCGTCCGGCACCGACCACGCGCGCACGTCGTCCCTGTTGGTGGCGGCGATGCTCGCACTGTCCGGTGACCAGGCGAGCGACGCCGCCGAGGAACCGGTGGGGTGCAGGGCCAGCGGTGGTACCGCCTCGCCGCTCTCCGCCTTCCACAGCCGGACAACGCCTCCGGTCGAGTCCGCCACCGCCAGCCACGCGCTGTCCGGTGACCACCGCAGGTCGTCGATCGCGTTCCAGCCGCGCTGGAAGCCCAGATCGGTGCTGGAGGTGAACCGGCCGTCGGCGATCCGGTGGAACACCAGGCTCGACTCCAGGGCGACCGTGGCGAGCCGGCTCCCGTCGGGAGACCACGAGACCTGCTTGACGAAGTTCCGGTGGCCCTGGAACGAGTCCAGCTCGCTCAGGTCCCGGTCCCCGACCCGCAGCAGGCGCACGGTGTGGTCCCAGCTGCCCGCCGCGATCGTGTCGGACCTGTTCGGCGCCCACGCCAGCGCACTCACCCGGCGCGTCAGGCCGGAGAACACCGCCTTGCCCACGAACGGCTGCTCCGCGTCGATCCGCCAGATCCGCACGACACCGTCGCCGTCACCGGTGGCGATCCTGCTGCTGTCCGGCGACCAGGCGATGTCGTCCAGCAGTCCCTGGTGCCCGGAGAACCGGCGCGCGACCCGCAGGCTCGTGGCGTCCCACAGGTACATCCTCCCGTCGTAGTCGTTCCCGGTCACCAGCCACCTCCCGTCCGGCGACCACCGCACCAGGTCCGCGGGACGTTCCCCGAGGTCGGCCAGGTGACCGGCCGGGGTGCTCCACGCACGGCGTCCGACGTCCCAGGTGCGCAGCTCGCCGCGGAAGACGGTGGCGACGAACCGGCCGTCGGGTGACAGCTCGGCACCGCTCAGCGCCCGTGCCGGGTAGGTGAGGTCGGTCAGGCCGCTCCAGCCCAGCGGGGCCAGCAGCGCCAGCACGAACACCGCGACGCCCAGCCGGTGGGTCCGCCGCGGCACCCGTGTGACCGAGTCGCGCAGGTGCTGCTTCTGCAGCTCCTCCAGCTGGGCCGTCATCAGCGGGACGTCCTCGGAGAAGTGCTCTCCCGGCCGCAGCCGCGCGGACTGCAGGTGCGGCAGCACGGCGATGCTCGCGGGCAGGTCCTCGGCCGCGGGCAGGGCGGCGCCGTCCACCAGCACCGGAACGACCGGTTTGCCGGTGGCCAGCGCGGTCTCGACCTCGATCAGGACGTAGTCCTCCCGCTGGCCCGCGCGCTCGCGCAACAGCTCCAGCCAGCGCGGCCCGATGACGACCAGCGCCACGTCGCACCGCCCGAGGACGTCGACCAGGCGGGGCCGGAAGTCGTGGCCCAGCGGCAGCGACCGCCGGTCGAGGAAGATCCGGTGGGTGCCGTACCCGGCGACCAGCCGGTCGTACAACCGGGTCGCGGCTTGCTCCGCGTCGTCCCGCCGGTAGCTGATGAAGACCTTCGGCTTGCGGCGCAGCATGGCGTCGTCACCCAGCCACACCACGACGAGGAAGCTGACGACCCCCAGCAGCAGGCCGATCACCCCGCCCTCGACCGTCTCGCCCTTGGTGAGTGTGCCCAGCGTGAGCCCGGTGGCGGCGGGAATCAGCACGTTGAACGACAACACCGCGGCCGGGCCGAGCGTGCCGCGCAACCAGACCACCTGCACCGCCGCGAACAACCCCACGACGATCAGCACGATCGCCGACACGCTCGCGGCGTCACCGAACTCGTCGCTGGCGAAGTGGAACCACCACACCGCCGCCAGGAACGGGACGAGCACCACGGCGAGCCGTACCCGCAGGGTGCTGCGGAAGGGCCCGGAAACCCGTTTCACACCAGATCGTCGCAGCACGGGGACGACATCGCCGTCGTGGAATCCTCCGTTACCGCGATTCCACGTCGCCAGGGCCGTGAACAGCGGGTAACACGGCGGTCACACAGCTCTCCCCCGCACGAAACGCGGCCTTCCTAGCGTTGCCGGTCGTGACAGCCGACGTGGTGGAGCGCAGCCAGACTTCCGGTACCTCGGGGGAAACCCTGGAGGACTACACCCTGCGGTTCGCGCCGCGCACCTACCGCCGCTGGACCCCCGCGGTCGTCGGCGCGTCGGCGCTGGGTGGCATCGCCTACATGGCGGACTTCTCGATCGGTGCGGGCATCGGCCTGACGCACGGGACCGGGAACGCGTTGCTGGCCATCGGGTTCGCGGCGCTGGTGATCTTCGTGACCGGTTTCCCGCTGGCGTACTACGCCGCGCGGTACAACATCGACCTCGACCTGATCACCCGCGGCTCGGGCTTCGGGTACTACGGGTCCGTGCTCACGAGCGTGATCTTCGCGAGCTTCACGTTCATCTTCTTCGCGCTCGAGGGCTCGATCATGGCGCAGGGGCTGAGGTACGCGCTGAACCTGCCGCTGTGGCTGGGATACCTGCTGTCGACGCTGGTGATCATCCCGCTGGTGATCTACGGGATGAGGGTGCTGGCCAAGCTGCAGAGCTGGACGAACCCGCTGTGGTTGCTGCTGATGGTGGCGCCACTGCTGTTCCTCGTGGTCACGCAGCCGGAGTCGGTGCGGCGGTGGCTCGCCTACGACGGCGGCGGCAACGGGCTCAGCACGGCCGCGGTGATGCTGGGCGCCGGCGTGTGCCTGTCGTTGATGGGGCAGATCGGCGAGCAGATCGACTACCTGCGGTTCATGCCGCCGCGCACCGCGGCGAACAAGCGGGCGTGGTGGACGTCGGTGGTGCTCGCCGGGCCGGGCTGGGTGGTGTTCGGTGCGCTCAAGCAGGCGATCGGCGTGTTCATGGCCGTCTACGTGCTGGACGCGGTCGGTGCGGCGGCCGCGGTCGAGCCGATCGAGCAGTTCACCGGGGTGTTCAAGCAGTTCATGCCGCCGTGGCTGGTCGTGCCGCTCGCGCTGGTGCTGGTCGTGCTGAGCCAGGTGAAGATCAACGTCACCAACGCCTACTCCGGGTCGCTGGCCTGGACGAACTCGTTCACCCGCGTCACCAGGCGGTATCCGGGGCGGCTGGTGTTCGTGTGCGTGAACCTGGCGTTCGCGCTGGTGCTGATGGAGGCGGACATGTTCAGCTTCCTCAACAAGATCCTGAGCTTCTACTCCAACTGCGCGATGGCGTGGGTGGTCACCGTCGCCGCGGACATCGCGATCAACAAGTACGTGCTCAAGCTGTCGCCGAAGCAGCCGGAGTTCCGCCGCGGCATGCTCTACGCGGTCAACCCGGTCGGCGTGGTGTCGTTCCTGGCCTCGTCGCTGCTGTCGATCGGTGTCTACTTCGGACTGTTCGGCGCGGCCGTCCAGCCGTACTCGCCGCTGGTGGCCGTGGGCATCCCGATCGTGGTGACGCCGCTGATGGCGGTGCTCACGCGCGGGCGGTTCTACCTGCGCCGCACCGATGACGGGATCGCCGAACCGCTGCTGGACGCGGACGGCAACCCGAGCGGGACCACGTACGGCTGCGTGGTGTGCGGGGAGCCCTACGAACGGCCCGACATGGCCGCGAGCGCGCGGGGAGGGGAGATCTGTTCGCTGTGCCTGAGCACCGACCGCTCCGGCGCGCACGTCCTGCCCGCGACCTGAGCGGGTGGTGCGGCTCGTGGGTCCGGCACCGGGTCCACGGGCCGTTCCGGGACCTGCCGGGAGGCGGGGAATCCAGAACCCCATTCCTTCCCACTTCAACATATAGCGCACCGGGGGCCTTGCGGCAAGCCCCCCGTCGTGCCGCAGAATCTGCGGCCGAAGCCAGAACCTGCGGAAACACGGCATCGAGAGGACGCTGTGTCCACAGGTCGGCAGACGGGGGAAGGCAACACAGATGGGTAGCCACGTGCTCGGTCTCCAGGAGATCGACCGGTCGCAGGTCGGCGTCGTCGGCGGCAAGGGCGCGCAGCTGGGCGAGCTCGCGCGGATCGGGGGCATCCGCGTGCCCGCCGGTTTCTGCGTGACGACCGACGCCTTCCGGCGGGTGCTGCAGGACGTGCCGGCGGTCGAGGAGCTGCTCGACCGGCTGTCGCGGCTGCGGCCGGACGACCGGGAGGAGATCGACAAGGGCAGCGCGGAGGTGCGGCAGGCGCTGGAGGCGGCCCCGATCCCCGACGACGTGGCGGCGGCGATCACCGGCGAGCTCACCCGGCTGGGTGACCAGGTCGCCTACGCCGTCCGGTCGAGTGCCACGGCGGAGGACCTGCCGACGGCGTCGTTCGCGGGTCAGCAGGACACGTACCTCAACGTCGTGGGAGCGGCGTCGGTCCTGCGGCACGTCAGCCGGTGCTGGGCCTCGCTGTTCACCGAGCGGGCCGTCACCTACCGGCTGCGCAACGGTTTCGACCACCACAGGGTGCACATGGCCGTGGTCGTGCAGCAGATGGTCTTCCCGCAGGCCGCGGGTGTGCTCTTCACGGCCGACCCGATCACGTCCAACCGCAGGGTCGCGTGCGTGGAGGCCGGCTTCGGGCTCGGCGAGGCGCTGGTCTCCGGCCTGGTCAACGCGGACGTCTACCGCGTCCGCGACGGCGAGATCGTCTCCAGGGCGGTCGCGGCCAAGGACCTCGCCATCGAGGCGCTGCCGGGCGGTGGGACGCGCGAGCAGGAGGTCGAGCCGGACCGCCGCGAACAGCCGGCGCTGACCGACGAGCAGGTGCTGGAGCTCGTGCGGCTCGGCCGGCGGATCGAGGCGCACTTCGGCCGGCCACAGGACATCGAGTGGTGCCTGGCCGGCGACGGGTTCCAGGTCGTGCAGAGCAGGCCGATCACCACGCTGTTCCCGGTGCCCGAGACCGGCGACGACGGGAACCACGTCTTCGTCTCCGTCGGGCACCAGCAGATGATGACCGACGCGATGAAGCCCCTGGGCCTGTCGGTGTGGCAGCTGACGACCCCGCGGCGCATGGCGGAGGCGGGCGGCCGGTTGTTCGTCGACGTCACCGCCATCCTGGCCACGCCCAGCAGCCGTGCGGCGTTCCTGGGCGTGGCGGGCGGCTCCGACCCGTTGACGGGTGACGCGCTGCGGACCGTCATGGACCGCGAGGGCTTCCTGCCGCCGCCCCTGGAGGAGGGCGCCGTCCCGCCGATCCCCGGTGCGGCACCGACGACGATCGAGACCGACCCGGACGTCGTCACCGAGCTGATCGGGCAGGCCGAGGCCTCCGTCGCCGCGCTCAAACGCGACATCGCGAGCAAGTCGGGGGCCGAGCTGGTCGACTTCGTCCTCGGCGACTTCCAGGAGCTGCGCCGGGTCCTGTTCGACGCGCGCAGCAGCCAGGCGGTCATGGCCGGGATGCAGGCGACCCGGTGGCTCAACGACAACCTGCTGGACTGGCTCGGCGAGAAGAACGCGGCGGACACCCTCACGCTGTCGGCCCCGCACAACGTGACGTCCGAGATGGGCCTGGCCCTGCTCGACGTCGCGGACGTGATCCGGCCGCACCGCGAGGTCGTCGCGTTCCTGCAGGACGCCCAGGACGACTTCCTGGACGAGCTGGACGGACTCCCCGGTGGGGCCGCGGCACGGGACGCCATCGTGGCCTACCTCGACCGGTACGGCATGCGCTGCGTCGGCGAGATCGACATCACCCGGCCGCGGTGGAGCGAACGCCCGGCCGCGCTCCTGCCGATGATCCTCACCAACGTGCGGAACTTCGAGGCCGGCGCCGGAGCGCGCCGCTTCGAGCAGGGCCGCGAGGAGGCGCGGGCCAAGGAGCAGGAGCTGCTGGAACGCCTGCGCGCGCTGCCGGACGGGGAGGCGAAGGCGGCCGAGACCAAGCGGATGATCGACCGCGTCCGCACGTTCATCGGGTACCGGGAGTACCCGAAGTACTTCATGATCAGCCGCTACTTCGTCTACAAGCAGGCCCTGCTGGCGGAAGCGGCCCGGCTCGTGCGGGCGGGCGTGCTCAGCACCGAGGAGGACATGTTCTTCCTGACGCTGCAGGAGTTCCACGACGTCGTGCGGACGAACGAGGTGGACGACGAGCTGGTCCGCCGCCGCAGGGAGGAGTTCCGGTCGTACGAGGCCCTCACGCCACCGCGCGTGCTCACCTCGGACGGCGAGGCCGTTGCCGGCGCGTACAACCGCGAAGACCTGCCCGAAGGTGCGCTGGTCGGCCTGGCGGTGTCGAGCGGAACGGTCGAAGGGCGCGCGCGTGTCGTCCTCGACATGGCTGACGCCGACCTGGAACCGGGCGACATCCTGGTCACCGCCCACACGGACCCGAGCTGGTCACCGTTGTTCGTCGCGATCTCGGGCCTGGTGACCGAGGTCGGCGGCCTGATGACGCACGGCGCGGTGGTGGCGCGCGAGTACGGGCTACCCGCCGTCGTCGGGCTGGAGAACGCCACCCGGTTGATCCAGGACGGGCAGCGGATCAGGGTGAACGGCACCGACGGGTACGTGGAGGTGCTGCCGGCGACCTGATCCGGTGCCGCGGCACGCGTTCTGACCGCACCCCCGGCGGGCGATCCCGGCCCGTCGGGGGTGTCGTGCCCGGCGGTCAGGGCGTCCGGTCGCCGACCGACACCGAGAAGCTCTCGATCGCGTTGCCCGCACCACCGCGCCACAGGTTGAACCCCGCCTCGACGGCGACCAGGTACCACCGCGGGTCGACGAGGCCGCGCCGGGTCGAGTCCACCGTGAACGCCCGGATGTCCAGGCCGCTGACCGCCGTGACCTCGACGACGCGCTCGTAGGTGATCCGCACGCGGTCGCGTTCCCGGGCGAGCCAGACGTTCCACCGGGCGCCGGAGATCTCGACGTTCTCGGCCACCACCGACCCGCCCGGCCGGATGCCGCCCCTGCTGCGCATCCAGATCACCAGCTCGGCGCCGTCCGGTGTGCCGGTGGCGACCGGTCCACTGTGGAACCACACGACGTAGGCGGCGTTGAAGATCCCGCTGTCGACCTGCCTGGTGACCAGGTCGCTCGTGAGCGCCGGCAGCACCGACACCTGGACCGGCAGGTCGCCGACGTCCGTGCACTCCTCCCAGTGGCATCCCCTGACCAGCGAGGGAGACGCGGCCGGAGCACCCTCCGGCGGCCGGGTGTGGCCGGCGCTCTCGACCGTCAGGGACTGGTCCCCCACGGAGACGCACTGCGGGGTGTCGGCGCCCCAGACGTTGTTCTGCGCCAGGTAGTCCCGTCCACCGGCGGGCGCGGTGTCGGCCTTGCCGCACAACCGGGTGGTGGCGGCCTCCGACGAGCCGGCGGCGGACAGCACCACCCCCACGAGCGCGGCGAGCAGGGCTCCGCCCAGTCCCACGGCCGCGAGCGCGATGGCCGCGCGGAACGCGATCTGAGCATGGGGGCTGTTCACGGAAAAGCTCCTCTCACGCCGCCGGCGGCGCGGCCGTCGTCCGGCGGACCACGTGGGTTCAAAGCCGTTGGGCCAGAAGGGAGTACGAGTTCGGCAGCTGCCCCCGCCACGCGGCCGCCGCGACGTCGTCCGGCCGCCAGAACGGCTCGGCGTACTCGGCGACGTGCTGGACGCGCAGGCCGGCGGAGATCACCGCGGTGATCACCTCGCCCAGACTCGCCTGCCACTCGACCGCTCCCCCGCCGGGGAACGTGTCGTTGACGTGGGAACGGGCGAAGTACCCGCGGTCGGGCCGGATCCGGGGTTCGTCCTCGTCCCAGGTCCACAGCGGCACGGCGGGGTGCGCCTCGTGGACGAACAGGTACCCCTCCGGTCGCAACAGGCGAGCGACGTCCTCCGCCCACGCCCGCAGGTCGGGCAGCCAGATCAACGCCCCCTTGCCGGTGTAGACGAGGTCGGCGCACCCGTCGCGCAGCGGAGCACCCGGCAGCGCCGCCACCACGTACCGGCACGCGACGCCGAGCTCGTCGGCTCTGCGCTGCGCCGCGGTCGCGGCGACCTCGCTGAAGTCGACGCCCAGCACCGTCCTGGCGCCGGCGGCGACGAGAGCGATGTCGTCCAGCCCATGTCCGCTCTGCAGGTGGACGACGTCAGGTGCCGTCCCGAGCACGGGGCGCAGCAGGTCGAGCTCGCTCGCGAGCAGCGCCGACCCGTTCCTGGCCTGCTCCAGCAGCTCCCCGTACTCGCGGACGTGCTTGCGCGACGCCGCCTCCCACGCAACCCGGTTCCGCCCGGTGACAGGATCCACGAAGCCACTGTGAGCACGTTCCACCCGCCGCGTACAGCGAGATTCCGCGTGCCGGTCGATCGCGTCGGCTTCCATCACCGCGGGATACGCGCCCGGCGCCGTGCCGGTTCAACCACCGGGCGCACGACGTGACGCGGCGGTCAGCGGTCGCGGTACGCGGCCAGGCCGCCGAGCTCCTCACTGGCGATGAACGCCGACCGCACGTGGATGAGCGCCTCCTCCGTGTGGGAGGTGCACCCCCACGCGGAGTCGCCCCACGAGTCGGCGAGCTTGATCTCGGCCGGCGCGGTGCACCCGGCGGCACCGCCGAGCTGGCAGCCTTCCGGGTGGGGTGCGGGAGCGTGCGCGGCAGCGGCGGCACGCATCTGGTCGGCGAGCTCGGCCGCGGCGGCGGCGCGTTGCTCGGCCTCGGTGCGCAGTTCCTGTTCGGCGCGCACGGCCTTCGCGAGCTCGGCCATGGCCGACTCCGCCCGCTGCTCCGCCGCACGCTGCGCCTGCTCGCTGTGGTGGCGCTCGATGGCCAGCGCAGCGGTTCCGGCGAAGACCCGGATCAGCGCGAAGTCGCTGTCCCGCGGCACCCGCGGGGTGCGGTGGTACATGGCGAACGTGCCCAGCAGGCTGCCGTCGCGCGCGAGGATCGGCGTGGACCAGCACGCGGCCAGCCCGGCCCGCTGCGCCAGCTCCCGGAAGTCGTCCCAGAACGGGTCGGTCCCGATGTCGGTGACGATGACCGGTTCCCGCCGGTGCGCGGCCGTGCCGCAGGAGCCCACGCCCTCACCGGTGGCGATCCCGTCGATGGCCTCGTTGTAGAAGGCGGGGAGGCTGGGCGCGGCGCCGTGCCGCAGGTGCAGGCCGTCGGGGTCCGCGAGGAGAACGGAGACGAGCAGCTCCTGCGGCGCGAGGTTCTCGATGCACCGGGCCATGCCG
The DNA here is from genome assembly GCF_001279525.1 of Nocardia sp. NRRL S-836. Lineage (GTDB taxonomy): Bacteria > Actinomycetota > Actinomycetes > Mycobacteriales > Pseudonocardiaceae > Lentzea. Next base: position 27,622 of record NZ_LGDY01000069.1, read on the forward strand.
TCGAGCACCTCGGCCAGCGGTGCCTGCCTGGCGATCTGCTCCAGCAGCGCGCGGTGCTCGGCCATCAGCAGCTGCGCGTGCTTGACCTGGGTGGTCTCCACCCCGATCACGCGGATCCCGACCACGGTGCCGTCACCGTCACGGCGCGGCTCGTAGGTGAAGTCGAAGAACGCCTCACGCGCGGTCGGACCGGTGCCCAGGACGATGCGGACGTCACGGCCGGTGTACGGCTCACCCGAGCGGTGGACCTCGTCCAGCAGGCCGATGAACCCCTGCCCGGCCAGCTCCGGCACCAGCTCCACCAGCGGGAGCCCGGTGCGGGCCCGCTCCTCGCCGATGGTCGCGAAGAACGCCGGGTTCGCGGACTCCACCACGTGCTCCGGACCCGCGAGGGACGCGAAGACGGCGATGGACTGGCCGAACAGGTCGCGCAGATCGCCGTCCACGGCCGAACCCGCCCCCGTCGGCTCCCCGCCTGACACCGCAACCATGCCGAACACTGCCTTTCGTCCGCGGCAGCGCACGGGGCATCGACCACCGGTGCCGCGGACTGCCGCCGCCCGCTCGCGATCAATCTACGGCAGGGCGCGGCCACCGCCGATCACCTGCTCGTATGATGATCATCTCCCCGCTGCTCCGGACGTCGGAACGCGCTGGGCCGGCGCTCGCCCCAGGGTTCTTCCGTGCGCCGTCACGGCCTGGTGATGGCACCACTCGGCCGCGTCTGCCCGATCACGCCACCCTCGGGTGGTGGCGGCGCACCGTCGCGCCGATGACGCGGTCGAGCGCGCGGTCGGGAAGGACCCGGACCAGCCGGGTGAGCACCGCGGCGTCCCGGCCGACCGGGTACCGGGTGCGCGGCCTGCGTGCGGTGACGGCCTTCGCGATCACCTCGGCGGCGGCCTGGGCGGTCACGCCGGACGACGTGCCGGACGCCATCAGCGAGTTGATCGCCTGGACCAGGCCGCCGTAGCGCCGGTCCTGCTCCGGGGTCATGCGGCCGGCCAGGTCGTTCGCCGTCGCGATGCCACGGGTGGCCATCTCCGTGCGCACCCCGCCGGGTTCCACCACGACCACGCGCACGCCCAGCGGTTCCACCTCGCGGCGCAGGGCGTCGCTGACGGCCTCCAGCGCGAACTTGGCACCCGCGTAGGCCCCGTAGGTGGGCATGGCGGCCTTGCCGCCGACCGAGCTGATGTTGACGACCCGGCCGCCGCCGCGCAGCAACGCGGGCAGCAGGGCCTGGGTGACGGCGACGTGGCCGAACAGGTTGACCTCGAACACGTGCCGCCACTCGGCCAGCGGGAGGGCTTCGACCGGGGCGTTGACCTGGATGCCGGCGTTGTTGACCACCGCGTGCAACGGGCGCTCGTCGGCGGCGACGCGGGCGGCGAGGGCCTCGACGTGCTCGGTGTCGGTGATGTCGAGCAGGACCGGCTCGACGCCGGGTGAGCCGGGGTGGTCGCGGCGCACGCCGGCCAGGACGTGGAAGCCGCGGGCGGCCAGGGCGTGGGCGGTGGCCGCGCCCATGCCGGTGGAGGCTCCGGTCACGACGACTAGTTTCTGACTTTCAGATGACAGTGTCACCTGAACGACGTTATCAGATGACAACGTCAACTGTAGGATGGAAGCCATGGTCACCCGTGCGGAGTCCGCCGCCGCCACCCGCCGCGCCCTGCTCGACGCGGCTGCCGAGCTGCTCGACCTCGGTGGCCAGGAGGCGGTCACGTTGCGCGAGGTCGGGGCCCGTGCGGGCGTGACGCGGGGAGCGCCGTACCGGCACTTCGCGGACAAGGACAGCCTGCTGACCGCCGTCGCGGCCGAGCGGTGGGAGCAGCTCGCCGATCAGGTGCACGAGCTGCGGACCGCGGAGCTACCGCCGGTCGAGAAGCTGCGCGGGGCCCTGCGGGCGCTCGTCGGCGTCGGCCGCGAGCAGCCGCACCTCTACACGATGCTGTTCCGGTGGCGTGAGCACCGGCCGGGGCCGCTGGGACGCCTGCACCGGGAGGTGTGCGGGCCCGCGGGTGACCCGGAGGCGGCCGACCGGGCGGCAGGGCGGTTCCAGGACGAGTTCCTGGGCGTCGTCGCGGAGGTCGTGGGCGCGGACCGGGCGCGGCACCACGGCGCGTTGCTGCTGGCCGGCGCGCACGGCATCGCGGGCCTGGAGCACAGCGGGCACCTCGGTGCCGACAGGTGGCGGACCAGCGCGGACGAGCTGGTCGCCACGCTCATCGGGCTGGTCAGCGCTTAGGGCGCCGGTCCACGATCCGCTTCATCTTGCCGACCGAGCGCTCGATGCCGCCGGGCGCGACGACGTCCACGGCGACGGTGACGCCGATGGAGTTCTTCACCAGCCGCCGCAACGACTCCCCCGCGTCACCGGGCACGGCGTCCTCGCGGTGCTCGACCACGACGGTCAGGTCGTCGAGGTTGCCCGTGCGGTGGAGCACGCACTGGAAGTGCGGCGAGAGCGCGGGAACGCGCAGGATCAGCTCCTCGATCTGGGTCGGGAACAGGTTCACGCCACGCAGGATGATCATGTCGTCGCTGCGGCCGGTGATCTTCTCGATCCGCCGCATCGACCGGGCGGTGCCGGGCAGCAGGCGGGTCAGGTCGCGGGTGCGGTAGCGCAGGACCGGCATGGCCTGCTTGGTGAGGGAGGTGAAGACCAGCTCGCCCTCCTCGCCGTCGGGCAGCACCTCGCCGGTGACCGGGTCGATGACCTCCGGGTAGAAGTGGTCCTCCCAGACGTGCAGGCCGTCCTTGGTCTCCACGCACTCGCTGGCCACGCCCGGCCCGATCACCTCGGACAGGCCGTAGATGTCGACGGCGTGCATGTCGAGGCGCTGCTCCATCTCGCGGCGCATGTCGTTGGTCCACGGCTCGGCGCCGAAGATGCCGACCTTCAACGACGTCGAGCGCGGGTCGACGCCCTGGCGCTCCATCTCGTCGATGATCGACAGCATGTAGGACGGGGTGACCATGATGATGTCCGGCTCGAAGTCGCGGATCAGCTGGACCTGCCGCTCGGTCATGCCGCCGGACACCGGAACGACCGTGCAGCCCAGCAGCTCCGCGCCCGCGTGCGCGCCCAGACCGCCGGTGAACAGGCCGTAGCCGTAGGCGTTGTGCAGCACGTGCCCGGCACGGCCGCCCGCGGCGCGGATGCTGCGCGCGACGACCTGGGCCCAGGTGTCGAGGTCGGCCTTCGTGTAGCCGACGACGGTGGGCCGCCCGGTGGTGCCGGAGGAGGCGTGGACGCGCAGGACCTCCTCGCGCGGCACGGCGAACATGCCGAACGGGTAGTTCTCGCGCAGGTCGGCCTTCGTCGTGAACGGAAGCTTCGCCAGGTCGCCCAACGACTTCACGTCGTCGGGGTGCACACCGGCCGCGTCGAGGGACGCGCGGTAGTGCGGCACGTTGTCGTAGGCGTGCCGGACCGACCACCGCAGCCGTTCGAGCTGCAACGCCCGCAGCTCGTCGACCGAGGCGGTCTCGATCGGCTCCAGGTCACCCGGCTGCGGGCTCAGGTCCAGCATCGCGTCCTCCTCCACCGTTGCCCGCACGGTAGTTGACCGCAGTCCGGACGAGTCACACCGGACGCCTCCGGAAGTTCCGGTTCGTCAAGTTATTGCGTGATCCTGGTCAATTCTTGCAGTCTGGAGGAGATTCGCCGACAAAGGAGTTCGCGATGTCCCTGTCTCGTCGCACGCTGCTCGGTTCCGCGCTCACCGCCCCCGCACTGGGCCTCCTGCCGGCCGCGGCACGGGCGGCGAGCCCGCCGGGCGACGTGGTCGGCAAGATCACCGTCGGGTACCAGGGCTGGTTCGCCTGCCGGGGCGACGGCTCCCCCATCGACGGCTGGTGGCACTGGAACGACGACTGGAGCCGGCCACCGGCCCCGCCGACCAGCTCGGTCAAGGTCTGGCCCGACGTGCGCGAGTACGCCCGCACCTACCGGACCGGCTTCGCCGACCTCGGCGACGGCCGCCCCGCCACCCTGTTCTCGAACTACGACCGGCAGACCGTCGACGTCCACTTCGCCTGGATGCGCGACAACGGCTGCGACACCGCTGCCCTGCAGCGCTTCAACCCGACCGGCGGCGAGGGCCCGATCCGCGACGCCGTGACCACCCACGTGCGCGGCGCCGCCGAGGCCACCGGCCGCAAGTTCTACATCATGTACGACGTCACGAACTGGCAGAACATGCAGTCGGAGATCAAAGCCGACTGGCAGGACAAGATGTCGGCGCACACCTCGTCGCCCGCCTACGCCCGGCAGAACGGCAAGCCCGTCGTCGGCATCTGGGGCTTCGGCTTCAACGACCCCGGCCGGCCGTGGGGTCCCGAGCCGTGCCAGGACGTCGTGAACTGGTTCAAGGCACGCGGCTGCTACGTGATGGGCGGGGTGCCGACGCACTGGCGCACCGAGACCGAGGACTCCCGGCAAGGCTTCGCGAACGTATACCGGTCGTTCGACATGATCTCACCGTGGATGGTCGGCCGGATCGGCACCGCCGCCGACTCGGATCGCTTCTACGCCAACGTGAACACCCCCGACCAGGCCGAGTGCAACGCGCGCGGCATCGACTACCAGCCGTGCGTGCTGCCCGGCGACCTCGGTCAGCGGCAGCGGGCGCACGGCGACTTCATGTGGCGGCAGTTCTACAACATGGTCCGCCTCGGGGCACAAGGCATCTACATCTCGATGTTCGACGAGTACAACGAGGGCAACCAGATCGCGAAGACCGCCGAGTCGCAGGCCGACGTGCCGGCCGGTTCCGGATTCCTGGCGCTGGACGAGGACGGCACCCGCTGCTCCGCCGACTACTACCTCCGCCTCACCGCCGACGGCGGGCGGATGCTCAAGGGCCGGCTGGCGTTGACGGCGACCCGGCCGACCGCGCCGTGGGTCGCGGGCCCACCGGCACCGGACGTCGACCTGGCGGCGGGACGGCCGACCGCGCAAAGCTCGCAGACGCAGCACTACGGCAGCGCGTTCATCGTCGACGGCGACCCGCGGTCCTATTGGGAAAGTGCGAACAACGCCTTCCCCCAGTGGGTCCAGGTGGACCTCGGGTCCGCGGTGGCGGTGCGGCGCGCGGTCCTGACCCTCCCACCCGACCCGGCGTGGGGGCGGCGGACGCAGGTGGTCGCGGTCGAGGGCAGCGCGGACGGGCGGTCGTTCGGCACGCTCGCCGCGGCGGCGGGGCGCGTGTTCGACCCGGCGAGCGGGAACTCGGTGACGGTGTCGTTGTCAGGCAGCCAGGTCCGGTACGTGCGGCTGGTGTTCAGCGGCAACACCGGGTGGCCTGCGGGGCAGCTGTCGGGACTGCGGCTGTACGCGTGAGGCGGTGTCGGCGGGTGCCGAGTCGGCGTCTCGCGGGTGGCGCTGGGCGCCGGGACCGGTGCACCGCAGGACGCGTGGCTCCTCCCGGGCCCGACCTGCGGAGGCGGCGCCGGGCGGCGGCGGTGCGCTGCACGACGCGTCGCCTCACTCCGGGGGCCCGGCCTGCCGAGGCGGCGCTGAGCGTGAGCGCACCGCGTGCCGCCGGGCGTGGGCGCACCGCATGCGCCGGGCGTGGGCGCACCGCATGGTGTCGAGCGTGGGCGCACCGCATGGCGCCGGGCGTGGGCGCGCCGCATGGCGTCGAGCGTGGGCGCGCAGCGTGACGTCGGACGTGTGGCCGGTGCACGGCGCCGGGCGTGGGCCGGTGCACCGCACGAGGCCGCGCCTCATCGCGGGTCCGACCGGTCGAGGTGGCGCCGGGCCAGCTCCACGAACGCCGCCGTCGACGGATGCGGCGGCGGCACCGGCCACGCGAGGTGGACGGTGATCGGGTCGGCATCGGTCAGCGGCAGGTAGGTGACGCCGGCGTGCGGGTGGTGGTGGATCGTCCCGGCGGCCGTGACGCCGACGGTCACGCCGGTCGCGATCGACGTCAGCCACTCCTCCACGCCCGGCACGTCCACGGTCCGCGGGCGTGCGCCGGAGGGCCACAGGTCGGCGGTGGTCGTCGCCGCCGTCTCGCACACGGCCACCGTCTCGCCCACCAGGTCGTCGAGCGCGACGGCCTCGCGGGAGGCGAGCGGGTGGTCTTCGGCGACGGCGGCGACGCGGGGTTCCTCGATCAGCGCCACATGGCCGATGTCGGCGCCTTCCGGCTGGGTGCGCAGCACGGCCACGTCCGCCTCGCCGCGCCGCAGTGCCGCCTCCGGGTCGTCGGAGCGGCGGATGCGCACGAGCACGTCCGGGTGCTCGGCCCGCCACTCGCGCAGGAACGGGATGGTGAACCGGCCGAGCGCCGCCCACGCGAAGGTCAGCCGCAACGGCTGCGGCTGGGTGGCCTCGGCGAGCGCGGTGTCGAGCTGGGTGAGGATGCGGTGGCTGTGCTCCCACAGGCGTCGTCCGCTGTCGGTCAGTGCGACGTGGCGGGTGGTCCGTTCGACCAGGCGCACGCCGAGCCGGCGTTCGAGCTGCTCCAGGGTGCGTGACAGCGCGGGCTGGGTGACGTGCAGCGCCAGGGCGGCACCGGTGATCGAGCGGTGGTCGCCGATGGCGGCGAGGGCCCGCAGGTGGCGCAGCTCGACATTCATGACTGCCGATCATAAGTGCTGCACGAGCGGCATTTCCGCAACGCCGCGAACGCGCCTAGCGTCGACGGCATGAGGATTTTGCTGGTTGGAGCGACCGGAACGTTGGGCACCGCCGTGCACCAGGAGCTCACCGAACGCAAGCACGACGTCGTCACCGTGGCCCGCACGGGCGGTGACCTGCAGTACGACGTGACGGACCCGGCCCAGGTGGCCGACCTGTACGCGGCGGTCGGCCAGGTCGACGCCGTCGCGGCGGCCGCGGGGTCGGTGCCGTACAAGCCGCTGGCCGAGCTGACCGTCGCCGACTACCAGGCCGGGCTCACCGGCAAGGTGCTGTCGCAGGTGGCGCTCGTGCGGGAGGGGCTCTCGCACGTGTCGCCGCGGGGGTCGTTCACGCTGATCACCGGCGTGCTGGCGCGCGAGCCCATCGTCACCGGGGCGGCGGCGTCGCTGGCCAACGGCGCGATCGAGGCGTTCGTCCGCGCGGCGGCGATCGAGCTGGCGCCGCAGCGGATCAACGCGGTCAGCCCGACGGTGTTCACCGAGTCGCTGGACGTCTACGGCGACTTCTTCCCCGGCATGAAGCCGGTGCCGCTGGCCGACGTGGTGCGGGCGTACGTCCGGTCGATCGAGGGGCAGCAGACCGGGCAGGTCTACGCCCTCTGACCGGGGCCGCGGACGTGCGTGCGCAGGCCCTGCGGGTCGAAGAGGATCAGCAGCTCGACCGCGTGCCCGTCCGCGCTGCCCAGCCAGTGCGGCTGGGAGGTGTCGAACTCGGCGGCCTCACCGGGCGGCAACGTCAGGTCGAGGTCGTCGAGGACCAGTCGCAGCTGTCCGTTGAGGACGTAGAGCCACTCGAAGCCGTCGTGCGTCTGCGGGGTCGGCTCGCGCAGCCGGCCGGGGATCAGCATCTTGAACGACTGCACGCCACCCGGCCGCCGCGACAGCGGGATGAACGTCATCCCGAACCGGTGGATCGGCGTGAGGTGGATGCGCGGGTCACCGGTGCGCGGGGCGCCGACGAGGTCGTCGAGCGGCACGTCGTAGGTGCGCGCCAACGGGAGCAGCAGCTCCAGCGTGGCCCGGCGCTGCCCGCTTTCCAGCCGCGACAGGGTGCTCTCCGAGATGCCGGTCGTCGTGGACAGCTCGGCGAGGGTGATGCCGCGGTGCTTGCGCAGTGCGCGCAACCGCGGTCCGACGCCGTCGAGCACCTCGTCAGTGGTCACGGGCGGCCATCTTGCCAGGGTGGCAAGTTTTCGTGTCAACTGTCGCGCCGTCTGGGAACACTGGCGTCATGCGTCGGGACACACCACCGCCCAGGACCGGCACCACCGAGACCGAGGTGCTGCGCGGGTTCCTCGACTACCTGCGCACCGCCGTCGCGGCGAAGGTCGAGGGCGTGCCGGAACCGCAGGCCAGGACGGCGCTGGTGCCGTCGGGCACAAGCCTGGCCGGATTGCTGAACCACCTCGCGTTCGTGGAGCGGGCGACGTTCCTCGGCGAGGTGGTGACGAACTGGAAGGCCACGTTCCGGGCACCGGACCACGACGTCGTCGCCCGCTACCGGGAGGCGGTCGCACGCGCGAACGAGGTGCTCGACGGGTGCACCGACCTCGCCGCACCGCTGCCCGGCCGCCGGGGACCGAGCGTGCGCTGGGCGCTCACCCACCTCATCGAGGAGACCGGCCGGCACGCGGGCCACGCCGATGTCCTCCGCGAGCTGGTCGACGGCACGACCGGGCGTTAGCCGAACGGACCGCCCGGCGCGAACGCGTACCGCGCGAACCGTTCGCCGATCAGCCGGTGCGTCTCGGTGTCCGGGTGCAGGGCGTCGGGCAACGGCAGCGCGACCGCGTCGTCGGGTCCGTACAACCGGGTCCCGTCCAGGTGGTGCAGCAACGGGTCGGCGCGGCGCTCCACGACGGACGCCAGCGCCTCGCGGATCACCCGCAGCGTCAACCGTCCCGGCTCCGGCTCGCCCGTCGCGATGAACGCGCGCCGACCGGCCGCCAGCTCGTCTAGATCGAGCGCACCGGGACCCGGTGTGTCCTCGTGGATGCCGCAGAAGATCGGCGACAGGAGCACCAGCGGGGTCTCGGGGTGGCCGTCGCGGATCGTGTCGAGGAACCCGTGCACCGCGGGCACGAACGCGCGCAGCCGCATGGCGTCGAAGTTCACGACGTTGATGCCGAGCTTCACGCTGATCAGGTCGGCGGGGCGGTCGCGCATGACCCGCGCGGTGAACGGGTCGACCAGGGCGCTGCCGCCGAGGCCGAGGTTGTGCAGCTCGACGCCACCGAGCCGGGCGGCCACGGCGGGCCAGATCGCGGTCGGCGTGGCGGCGTTCGACCCGTGGCTGATCGAGCTGCCGTGGTGCAGCCAGATCCGCTGCTGCGGGTCGAACGGCCGCAGCGGCGCGTCCGCGCGCAGCTCGACCAGGTCGACGACCTCGTTGTGCGGCAGCCAGATCTCCACGACCTTGGTGCCCTCGGCGAGGTCGTGGCGCTCGGTGTGGGGCGGGCCCGCGAAGAGCTCCGCCTCGCCGGTGCGCAGGTCGACCTCCTTGACGTCACCGCCGACGAGCTCGGTGCTGGCGGTCAGCGTCCCGTCCACCACGACGTCGACGCTGCCGCGCGGCCGGTCGAGGCCGCGGTAGGCCGTGCAGGTCGGGTGCAGGACCAGCTCGACGGTGCGGGCCTCGGTCTCCATCACCAGCCGCACGCCGGACGGGTGGCTCTCCACCGACAGCAGCTGCGGATCGGGGTAGCGCTCCCGCACCCACGCGGGCAGGCGGTGCGGGCGCAGGCCGCGCTCGGTCCGCTCCAGCTCGGCGGCGCCGCGCACGAGCGGTGCGACGGGTTCAGAGCGCAGGGACACGGTCACCCCACGGCAGCGCCTGTTCGAGCTGGGCGGCGAGCTTGATCAGCAGCGACTCGCCGTCCAGCGGCGCGACGAACTGGACACCGAGCGGCAGCCCGGCCGCGGTCCAGTGCAGCGGCAGCGAGATCGCCGGCCGGCCCGTGAGGTTCGCGAGCTGGGTGTAGGGCACCCAGCCGAGGTTGTCGCGGATCATGCCGTCGACGATCCCGGTGTTGCGCAGGAACCGGGCCGTGCGGGTCTTGAGCAGCACGTCGGTGGCCCGTTGCAGGGTGACCGGCAGCTCGAACGCGCCGATCTTCGGCGGCGGCGTGGCCAGCGAGGGCGTGAGCAGCAGGTCGTAGGACTCGAAGAACGTGCTGAGCCGCCGGGTGTGCTCGTGCCGGCGCTGCACCGCGTCCACGTAGTCGACGCTGCTCGTCGCCCTGCCCAGAGCGGCCATCAGCAGCGTGTCGCGTTCGAACGCGGCGTCCGGGGCCCCGGTGAGCCGCTTGGCCTCGGCGACCTTCCACGCGAGGTTCACGAACCAGCTCAGCAGGAAGTCGTGGGCCAGCGTCGCGTCGTCGAACGGCGCCTCCGGCAGCTCCTCCACCTCGTGGCCCAGCGACGTCAGCGCCTTCACCGCGGTGTCCACCGCCGCCCGTGCCTCGGGGTGCGGGTCCGGGTTGATCGCCGACGGCACCCGCACGCCGATCCGCAGCTTGCCCGGCTCCTCGTTGACGCACGACGCGTATGACGCACCGGGCATCCCGGGCGTGTACGGCCCGTACGGCTCACCGCCGCAGATCACGTCGAGCATCGCCGCCGTGTCGCGGACCGTGCGCGAGACGACGCCCTGCACGGCCGCACCGTGCATCATCTCGGCGGTCCCCGGCCCGAACGGCGTGAGCCCGCGCCCCGGCTTCAGCCCGACCAGCCCGCAGCAGGCCGCGGGGATCCGGATCGAGCCGCCGCCGTCGTTCGCCCCGGCGCACGGCACGATCCCGGCCGCGACCGCCGCCGCCGACCCTCCGGAGGACCCGCCGGGCGTGTGGTCGAGGTTCCACGGGTTGCGTGCGGGCCCCCACACCTCCGACTCGCTGATCGCCTTGGCACCGAACTCCGGCAGGTTCGTCTTGCCGAAGATCACCAGGCCCGCGTCGAGCCAGCGCCGCACCACCGTGGAGTGCTCGGTGGCCGGGAGCGACCGCAGCGACCGCGACCCGTTCGAGGTGGGCAGGCCCGCGTAGTCCTGGCCGAGGTCCTTGATCAGGAACGGCACGCCGGCGAACGGGCCGGTGAGGTCGTCCGACGGCGTCGCGGAGACGCCGCGGACGATCGCGTTGAGCCGCGGGTTCACGGCCTCCGTGCGCTCCTGCGCCACGGCCAGCAGCTCGGCGGCCGACACCTGCTTCTCCGCGACCAGTCGCGCCAGCCCGGTGGCGTCATACCTGCGGTACTCGTCGAAGTCCACGTGATCAACGTAGCCGCTCCCCCCGCCGGGAACGCTGCCCCGCACGTCGGATCATGTGCCGAATTCCACCGAGCGGAGCAACCGGGTCGGCTGCTAACCTCGGAGGGGTAGAGATCAACCTCCTCGAAGGAGCTCGGCGTGCTGGTGGGTGAAGACGACATCTCCGGGTGAGCCCGGGATGTGACAGGCCATCGTCGGCGGTGGCCGTTTCGTCGTCCCCTTTTCCACCCGCGCGGGTGGCCGCGCGCACGCACATCCCGAGGTCTCACCCATGTCTTCCGACGCCTATGTCGTCGTGTCCGGCCTGTCCTTCTCCTGGCCGGACGACACCCAGGTCTTCGACGGCCTGTCCGTCACGTTCCCCGGTGGCCGCACCGGTCTCGTCGCGCCCAACGGCGCGGGCAAGTCGACGTTGCTCAAGCTCATCGCGGGTGCGCTGACCCCGTCCGGCGGCAGCGTGTCCGTCGACGGCGTCCTCGGCTACCTCCCGCAGGACCTGCCGCTCACCGCGGAGCTGACCGTGGCCGAGGTGCTCGGCGTCGCGGCGGTGCTGCGCGCGATCAAGGCGGTCGAGTCCGGTGACGTCGGCGAGGAGCACTTCACCGTCATCGGCAGCGACTGGGACGTCGAGGAACGCACCCGCGCGCAGCTCGACCGGCTCGGTCTCGGCGAGGTCGGGCTGGACCGGCGGCTCGGCACGCTCAGCGGCGGCCAGGTCGTGTCGCTCGGGCTCGCGGCCCAGCTGCTGCGGCAGCCGGACGTGCTGCTGCTCGACGAACCGACCAACAACCTCGACCTGGACGCCCGCCGGCGGCTCTACTCGGTGCTCGACGACTGGCGCGGCTGCCTGCTCGTGGTGAGCCACGACCGCGCGCTGCTCGACCGGGTGGACCGCATCGCTGAGCTGGACGGCGGCGAGATCCGGTTCCACGGCGGCAACTTCAGCGCCTACGAGGAGTCGGCCGCCGCTGAGCGGGAGGTCGCGGAGAAGAACATCCGCAGCGCCGAGCAGGAGGTCAAGCGCGAGAAGCGGGAGATGCAGCAGGCCCGCGAACGCGCCGCCCGCCGTGCGAGCAACGCCCAGCGCAACCTCTCCAACGCGGGTCTGCCGAAGATCTTCGCCGGCAACATGAAGCGCAACGCCGAGGTGTCCGCCGCCAAGGCCGACGGCACGCACGCGGCCCGCCTCAGCGCCGCGAAGACCCGGCTCGACCAGGCCGAGCGCTCGCTCAGGGAAGACCAGAAGATCAGCCTGGAGCTGCCGCGGACCGCCGTTCCCGCCGGGCGCACGTTGTTCCTGGGCACGGACATCCGGGTGCGCGACCTGTTCGACGGCGCGGACCTCGCGATCCGCGGCCCGGAACGCATCGCCCTGTCCGCACCCAACGGCGCGGGGAAGTCGACGCTGCTGCGGGTGGTCGAGGGGTCGCTGACGCCCGACAGCGGCGAGGTGAAACGCGCGGACGGCCGGATCGCGTACCTGTCGCAGCGCCTGGACCTGCTCGACGACACCCGCACCGTGGCGGAGAACCTGGCCGCGTTCGCACCGGAGATGCCGCAGGCCGAGCGGATGAACCTGCTGGCGCGCTTCCTGTTCCGCGGCGCGCGGGCACACCTGCCGGTCGGGGTGCTGTCCGGCGGGGAGCGGCTGCGGGCGACGCTGGCGTGCGTCCTGTTCGCCGAACCCGCGCCGCAGCTGTTGTTGCTCGACGAACCGACGAACAACCTCGACCTGGTCAGCGCCGCGCAGCTGGAGAGCGCGTTGAACGCCTACCAGGGCGCGTTCGTCGTCGTGAGCCACGACGAGCGGTTCCTGAGCGAGGTGAGGATCGACCGCCGGCTGCGGCTGGCGGACGGCAAGCTGCTGGAGACCGCTCGTGGCTGAGGCGTTGGTGGCGCACGAGCTGGTGCGCGTGTTCGGTGGCCGCAGGGTGCTCGACGGGGTGTCGCTCACCGCGGCCCCCGGCCGGCGCATCGGCCTGATCGGTGAGAACGGCGCGGGCAAGTCGACCGTGCTGCGGCTGCTCGCGGGCGTCGACCAGCCCGACGGCGGCCGGGTGGAACGGCCGCGGGACCTGGGTTTCCTGCACCAGGAGATGCCGTTCCCGGCGTCGGCGACGGTCGCGGAGGTCGTCGCCGACGCGCTGGCGGACGCCCGCGAGGACCTCGCCGCACTGGACCGGCTCGGTGTGCTGCTCGCCGACGCGCCCGACGACGAGGAGCTGCTCGCCGCGTACGCCGAGCAGCTCGACCAGGCGCAGCGGCACGAGGCGTGGGACGCGGACCGGCGCGCCGAGATCGTCCTGGGTGGACTCGGCCTGGGTGAGGTGTCCTGGGACCGCACCCTCGGTTCGCTCTCCGGCGGCCAGTGCCGCCGTCTCGCGCTGGCCGCACTCGTGGTGCGCAGGCCGTTGGCGCTGCTGCTGGACGAGCCGACCAACCACCTCGACGACGCCGCGGCCGCGTTCCTGGAGGCACGGCTGCGCGAGCTGCCCGGCACCGTCGTGGTGGCGAGCCACGACCGGGCGTTCCTCGACGCGGTGTGCACGGACCTGGTCGACCTCGACCCGGCCGTGGACGGCCCGGTCCGGTTCGGCGGCACCTACAGCGAGTACGTGGCGCAGAAGCGGTCCGACCGCGAACGCTGGGAACGCCGCCACGCCGAGGAGCAGGAGGAGCTGGCCGCGTTGCGGTCGGACCTGGAGCTGACCGCGCACCGGGTCGCGCCGAACCGGGCCATGCGCGACAGCGACAAGATGGGCTACGGCGTGCGCGCGAACCGCGTGCAGAGCCAGATCTCCCGGCGGGTCCGCAACACCGCCCGGCGGCTGGAGGAGCTGGAACGCCGGGCCGTGCCCGCTCCGCCGCGCCCGCTGCGGTTCCACGCCGAGCTGGCGTCGACGGCCGACGGCCGGGCACCGGTGCAGCCGCCCGCCACAGCCGACGAGCGTGCACGACCGCGGCAGCCCGCCACGGCGGACGACCGCCCGGCCCCACCGCAACCGCGCGCCGCAGCCGACGCGCGGGCACGACCACAGCCACCCGCCACGGCGGACGACCGCCCGGCACGACCGCAACCGCCCACCACGGCGGACGACCGCCCGGCACGACCACAGCCGCCCGCCACGGCGGACGACCGCCCGGCCCGACCACAGCCGGCCACCGCGGCGGACGACGTTCTCCTGTCGCTGCGGCAGGTCCACGTGCCCGGCCGTCTCACCCTCGACCTCCTCGACGTGCCCGAAGGCGCCCGGCTGCTCGTGACCGGCCCCAACGGCTCCGGCAAGTCGACGTTGCTGCTCGCGATGGCCGGTCGGCTGGACGTCACGGGGGTGCGGCGCCGGTCCGGTCTGCGGGTGGGCCTGCTCGACCAGGACACCGCGTTCGAGCACCCCCGCCGCACCGCCAGGGCCACCTACGGGCGTGCGGTCGGCGCGGAACGGGCCGCGCGGGTGCCGCTGGAGTCGTTGGGGCTGCTGCACCGGTGGGACCTGGGCAAGGCGGTCGGGGCGTTGTCGGTGGGCCAGCGCCGCCGCCTCGCGCTCGCGGTGCTCGTGGCCGACCCGCCGGAGCTGCTGTTGCTCGACGAGCCGACCAACCACCTGTCGCCGACGCTGTGCGACGAGCTGGAGGACGCGCTGGGGCCGGGGCCGGGTGCGATCGTGGTCGCGAGTCACGACCGCTGGCTGCGACACCGCTGGGAGGGAACGGAAGTCGCGCTGCCGCAGCGGTGAGCAGCGTCGCGGGCGGGTGATGGCGAAGCGGCCGCCGGGGTCGGTCTGCCACCGGTCGACCTGCCCGGCGGTCGGCATGAGCGCACCTCCCCACCGGCGGGCACCGGCGGACACCGCGGGCACCGGCGGACACCGCGGGCACCGGCGGGCACCGCGGGCACCGGCGGGCACCGCGGGCACCGGCGGGCACCGCGGGCACCGCGGGCACCGCGGGCACCGGCGGGCACCGGCGGGCACCGGCGTCCTACCTGACCAGGTCCACCAGCTCGTCGACCACCGGCTCCGCGGCGCCCGCACCGATCCGGGCGACCACGAAGAACGGCGCGATGACCCGTGCCCAGGCGAACAGCCGGTCCCCGTCGAGGTCGCACGCCGCCGCCACCGCCGCGCACCGGGCCGTGACGCCCTCCTGCCCGGCGCCGGTGAGCACGAGGTCGACCGCGTCGAAGCACGGATCTCCCACGCACGCCTTGGGATCCACCGCCACGAGCCCCCGCGCGGGGCCGGCGTCGAGCGCGTTGCCCGGATGCAGGTCGCCGTGCAGCAGCACGGGCGCACCGGTCGTGTCGAGCAGGCGCGCGCACCGCTGCATCGCCCGAGCCCAGTCGATCGGGCCGATCCGCGCGGCCACGGCGGGGTCGCCAAGCCGGCGGCCGACGCGGGCGAAGGCCTCCTCGCACCGCGCCCGCAGCGTGCCGGTCGGCTGCTCGGGCACGCCGACGCCGTGCAGCGCGGCGAGCAGGTCCGCCCACAGCGCGGGAAGGGCGTAGGCGGGCAGGTCCTCCGCCGCCGTGCCGGGCAGCACCTCCTCCAGGACGACCGCGCCGGCGTCGGCGTCGAACGCGAGCACCGCCGGCACCCGGCCGGACGGGGCGAACAGGGCGAGCGCGGCGGCCTGGGCGGCGATCAGGTCGCGGTCCCGGCCGACCTTGAGCACGGCGGGGGTGCCATCGGGCCAGCGGCAGCGCATCACGGTGGCGGCCGAGCCGCCCTCGAACGGCGCACCGAGCGAAAGTCCCCAGCGGGTGGCCAGGCGGGTGGTCGTGCGGTCCAGGTCCACCTCGATCACCTTTCCGCATCGGCGGTCCGGCGTCGATCAGTTGGACGAATCCGTGCGCTGGGCGAACACATCGCCGCAGGAGTGAGCCGCGACCTCTCAGGCCCCGCCGTACGGGTTGGCCGCCTTGCGCGCGGCGTAGGTCAGCATCGGCTTGACCTTCGCCCAGTGGCCGTCCTGGCAGGAGTAGGCGGGCAGGAACCCGGCGCAGTCGCCCTCCCAGTTGCCGATCTCCCAGGTGTAGTGCGGAACGCCGAGCTCGCCGTAGACCCAGTCGTCGATCGAGCCGCCCGCGGTGTAGAGCAGCTCACCCGGCTGCCCGTACTCCCAGCCGGGCCCGGCGAGCTGCGCCATGTCCCGCGCCATCGCGCGCAACGGGCCGTCGTTCGGTGACGGCGTCGTCGTGTACCCCCACGGCAGAAGCACGACGTTGAGCGCGCTGTGCATCGTGACGACCATGCCGCGGGTGTCCGGGTCGGCCGGCGCGGTGTCGCCGGGCGCGCGCTTGTCCGGGTAGAGCGAGCGGAACAACCGCTCCAGTGCCCTGGTCTCCACCTCGGAGTCGGCCTTCGGGCCGCGGTAGACCTGGCTGCACGGGTCGCTCGACGTGCCGTTGTCGCCCCACTGCGCGCTGAGGTTGCGGTTGAGGTCGATGCCGGCCTGCGCGTTCGGGTCCTGGGTGGTCGGGCAGTGCCTGGGGCCGTTGGTGTGGTTGGCGTTCTTGCGCTGCAGCTTCGGCGTGTCACCGCCGGACTGGACGATCTGCACGCCGTCGGGGTTGCCGATCGGGATGACCCAGACCTCGGTGGTGTCGAGCAGGGCGGTCACCTCGGGGTCGCGGCCGTAGCCGGTGGTGAGGTGGTCGATCCAGCGCCACGCCAGGTCGCCGGTCGTGATCTCCCGCGCGTGCACCTGCGCGGACACGAGGAACCGGGGTTTGCGCGCGGTCGGCGTGAGCCGGCAGTCGCCGGGGGTCCTCCTGGTGATGCAGATGGCTTTCAGGTCGTAGCCGCCCGCGCCCTGCGTCTTGCGCCACGAGTCGCCGTAGTCGACGACGGTCGCGAGCCGCGGGTACCGCCAGCCGGTCTGGTCGAGGTGCGCGTAGTGCGCCTTGATGGTGCGGTAGCCGCCGTAGTACGTCTCGTTGACGCCCGTGCCGCGGGTGCCGGGCGCGAACCGCGCCGGTGACATCACCTGGTCGACGCTTCCGGCGAAACCGACGTCGGCGAGCCTGCGGTGCACGTCCTGGGTGCCCAGGACGAACAGGTCGTCGCCGTCGCGTTGTTCGAGCACGTCGAACCCGCGGGCCAGCAGGTCCTGCGCCTTCTGCCCGAGCGGCGCCGGGACGCGGTAGACGTAGGTCGGCCCGTCGGGCACCGGTTGCGGTGGTGGCGGCGCGGCCACCGACGTTCCGACCAGGAAGGCCACGCTGGCGGCGCCCGCCAGCGCGAGGCTCAGCCGTTTCATCGCATCTCCTCGGGTGACCGTCGGTGACCAAGCGGCTACCCGACCCTAGCGAGGGTGCGGCCCCGTGACCGCGACTTGGCGCGATCCGGTCCGGTTCGGAGGTGGTGGATCAGGGACGGGTGAACACCCGCAGGAACGTGTCCAGCAGCTTCTTGGAGCCCTTGAGCTCCACCTGGCCGAGCCGGGCGGCGCGGACGATCGCCCGGTAGGACGCCGGTACGTCGTCGGGCACCTCGGCGGTGATGACCAGGTCGGCCGGTTCCGGCGCGGGCCCGATCCCGGAGGTGAGCTTGCCGTCGGTGACCACCGCGTGCACCACGAGGTCACGGGCGTGCAGCTCGAAGGACGCGGTCAGCCCGGCCGCCTCCTCCTGCCGGAAGTTGGCGCGCAGGTTCAACGTCGCGCCGTCCGGCGTGACGCGGTCCCCCGGCTGCGGGTCGCCGAGCTGGGTGCTGCCCCAGCGGCCGAGTGCGAGCAGCGCGGGCTCCAGCTCCTGGCCGAGCGGGGTGAGCGCGTAGACCACGCCGCGCTGCGGCGCCGGTGCGACCTGGCGTTCCACGATGCCCGACTGCTCCAGCTCCTTGAGGCGCGTGGACAGCACGTTCGACGGGATGCCCGCGAGCCCTTCCTGCAGGTCGGTGTACCTGCGCGGCCGGATCATGAGGTCGCGGACGACCAGCAGCGCCCACCGCTCGCCCACCAGCTCCAGGGCGCGGGCGATGCCGCAGTACTGACCGAACTCGCGTCGCTTCACCCACTCACCATAGCAAGCTTGCATAAAACATGCTCAGACTGTTCATAGAAGTTTACTTGCAAAAGTGAAGTAGACGCGGCTACCTTCGCCACCATGACCGCTGTCCAGGAAGACCAGACGCTGACCGGATCCCCCTCGCCCCGCCGCAGATCCACGCCGTGGCCCACCGTGAGCAGGTCCACGGGCTTCGCGGGCATCTCGGCGGCGATGGTCGCGGTGCTCGTCGCGGCGGGCGCGCCCACGCCGCTGCTGCCGATCTACCAGGCGCGCTGGGGCTTCCCCGCGTGGCAGCTGACCCTGGCGTTCGGCATCTACGCCTTCTCGCTGCTGGTCGCGATGCTGGTGATCGGGTCGCTGTCGGACCACGTCGGCCGCCGCCCGCTGATGATCGCCGCCCTCGCGCTCGAACTGGTCGCGATGCTGACGTTCCTGTTCTCGCCGTCGATCGGCTGGCTGGTCGTCGCCCGGCTGGTGCAGGGCGTCGCCACCGGCGCCGCGTCGAGCTCGCTCAGCGCCGCCGTCGTCGAGCTGGCGCCCGCGCACCGCAAGAAGCTCGGCGCGATGATGACCAGCCTCGCCCCGCTGGCCGGCCTGGGCATCGGCGCGCTGTTCTCCGGCCTGCTCGCGCAGTTCGCGTCCGACGCGGCGTTCGAGGTGTGGCTGGTGCTGACCGTGGTCATGGCGCTGGGCACGCTTTTCACGCTGGTCACCCCCGAGACCGCGACCCGCAAGCCCGGCGCGCTGGCGTCGCTGCGGCCGCGGCTGTCGCTGCCCGTCCAGGTCCGCGGGCTGTACCTGGCCGCACTGCCCGGCATCGTCAGCTCGTTCCTGATGATGACGCTGTTCATGGGCCTGGTGCCGGTCGTGCTGGTGGCCGTGTTCGCCGTGCACAGCCCCTTCCTCGGGGCGCTGGCCGCGTTCGTGACGTTCGCCGCCGCGACCGGCGCCGCCGCGTTCACCTCCGCGGTGCGCCCGCACCTCCTGCGGACGCTGGGCACGAGCTCGCTCACCTTCGGCGCGGTCCTGTTCGTGGCCGCCATCGGCGCGCACGCGTTGCCGCTGCTCTGGGCCGCCGCGCTGTTCTCCGGACTCGGCCTGGGCGCGTCGTTCTCCGGCACCACCCGCGGCCTCGTCCCCGAGGTCGAACCGCACCAGCGCGCCGGTCTCTTCACCGCGATCTACGTCGCCGGCTACGTGGCGATGGGCGTCTCCGCGGTCGTCGCGGGCCTGGTCGTCGGCCTCGTCGGCGTCGCCATGACGGCGATCGGCTTCGGTGTCGTCATGGCCGTGACCGCGTTGCTCGGCGTGATCACCACCGCCTCCCCCGGGCACCGCAGGTGACGTGCGGTGCTCGCCGCGAACGGCGGCGAACACCCGCCCCGGTGTGACCGCGCGGGCCACACCGGGGTGCCGGGACTCAGCCCCGGTCGAACTCCGGGATCAGCTCGCCGATCAGCCGGATGCTCGTCATCACCTCGTCCGCCCCGATCGGCCCGATCTGCTGCAGGCACATCAACCGGTCGATCCCGAGGTCCGCGTACTGGCGCAGCTTCTTGCGGCACGTGTCCGGACTGCCCACGATCAGCGACTGCTGCGCCGACAGCACCTCGAACAGCTCGTCCTCCGGCACGTCCTCGCCCTGCAGGACCCGCCCGATCACGAGCTGCGCCTCCGTCGGCGCCGCGTCCGCCTCGGCACGCAGGAACTCGCCGGTGAGACCACCGTCGCCGGCCGCGAGGATGTCCTGGTGGCGCTGCATGGTCGCCGCGAACTCGGCCGCGGCGTTGAAGAAGCGCAGCGCCGTGACGGTGTACCAGGCGGCGGCCGCGGCAGCGCCGTTGCGCATCGCCTGCTCGCCGGTCTCCGCGCAGTGCACGAAGGTGAAGTACGCGACCTGGTTGTTGACGAACTCCCCGACCGGCGAGGTGCACTCGGCCGCGGCGGCGCGGTAGAGCTCGATCATGCGGGCCACCCGGTCGATGGACTCCCAGATCGTCGTGCCGAGCACGCCGACACCGCGGCGACCGGCCTCCTCGAACGACGTCGGGGACGCGGCGGCCTGCCACAGCGGCGGGTGCGGCGACTGCAGCGGCTTCGGGACGATCGAGACGTCGGAGACCTCGTAGTGCGGGCCGCTGTGGGAAAAGCGGTCGGTCGTCCACATCTTCGGCACCATCTCGAACGCCTCCGCGGTCTGGGCGCGGGCGTCGGCGGGGTCGATGCCGAACAGGTTCCACTCGGGGATGGTGGAGCGGGTCATCCCCAGCTCGACCCGGCCGCCGCTGAGGTGGTCGAGGGTGGCGGCACGCTCGGCGACGCGGATCGGGTGGTTGAACCGGCCCGGCGCGAGGACGGCCGCGTGACCGAGCCGGATGCGGGAGGTCTGCTGCGACAGGGCGGCCAGCATCAGTTCCGGCGCCGAGGACAGGCTGAACTCCCCCGCCCCGTGGTGCTCGACCTGCCACCAGCACCCGTAGCCGAGCTCGTCGGCCAGGCGCGCCTGGTCGAGGGCCTGGCGGAAGCGGAACTGCTCGGGGGCCGGGCCGGGGTTCTGGATCTCGTTGAACAGGTCGATCTTCATCGGCACACCTCACGTCGTGCGGACACCAAGGCTGATGTCTCCGCGGGCGACCGAGTCGTTACGTCGGCAATACAAGCACCGCGCCGGGGAATTAATCTCGACCTGCACTGAAGTTATTGAGTGATTTGAACCGCCGTCTGCCGGCATCACCGTTCACAGTGACCGCGACACCGCTGGTCACGAGCGTCCGCTCGTTCACCGTGAAATTACCGGTCGACCGCTGTGGCAGAGCCAGGAAAGGGCTTTCACGTGGCCGAACGGCCGTCCGGTCGCGCGGCGGGACGGAGATCGACACCTCAGCGCCAGGCCGGTGATCTGTCCGTCGTCACAACCGCGTGCGATTCTGGCGACGTGCGGGAAAACTCCAGGTCGGGACAGGCACACGCGTTCCGGCTGCTGCTCGTCGACGACGACCGGGAGCTGGTCGAACTGCTCTCCGCCGTGCTGCGGGCCGAAGGGTATGCCGTGGACGTCGCGCTGGACGGGCAACGGGGCCTGCACCTCGCGCTCACCCGGCCCTACGACGTGGTGGTCGTCGACCGCGGCCTGCCGGTGATCGACGGCCTGGACCTGGTGGCACGGCTGCGTTCCCGGTCCGTCCGCACGCTCGCGCTGATGCTCACCGCGATGGGCGGGGTGGACGACCGGATCGACGGCCTGGACGCCGGCGCCGACGACTACCTCGTGAAACCGTTCGACCTGGGCGAGCTGATCGCACGCCTGCGAGCGTTGTGCCGCCGTGCGGCGGAACTGGCCGCGGTGCTGCGCATCGGCTCCGGCCAGCTCGACCTCCAGCAGCACGAGGTGGTGCTGCCCGACGGCGAACGCGTTCCGCTCACCACCAGGGAGTTCGCGCTGCTGCGGGCACTGGCCACGCATCCGGAGACGGTGCACACGCGCTCGGCGTTGCGGCGGACGGTCTTCCACGACGCGCCATCACCATCCATTGTGGACACTTACGTGCACTACCTGCGCAGCAAGGTGGGGCGCTCGGTGGTGCGAACGGTCCAGGGGGTCGGCTACCGGTTGGGGGCCCTGTGAGGGCGTGGGCCGAGGCGGAACGGACCGAGCTGCGCCGGGCACGGCTGCGGATCAGCCTGCTGGTGGGTGTGGCGCTCACGCTGATGATCGCCTTCGTCGGCGGCATCGCGTACTCCGTGATGGCACAGGCGCAGCAGTCTCTGGTGAGCCGGGAGCTCCGGTACAACGTCAGGTTCGGCGTCCCCGGCACCGCGCCCCGGTGCGCCTGGGTGTTCTCGCTGCGCGACGGTGTCCTGGACGTGGGCCTGCTGGACGTCCCGCGCGGCTTCCCGGTGAACGACGACATCGCGGCCGTCCGCACGTCCGGCTCGACGATCGAACGTTCCGTGGTGGCCAACGACACCGAGTACCTCGTGCTCACCCAGCCCGGCCCCGACGGCGCGACCGTCCAGGCCGTGTTCGACACGCGGTACCAGCTCGCCGACCGGCGGCACCTGTTGCGGGCCCTGGGAATCGCGCAGGTGTGCGGCCTGCTCGCCGCGGCCCTGGTCGGCCTGGGCGTGAGCCGCCGCACCGTGGCACCGCTCGCCGAAGCCCTGGCACGCCAACGCCGGTTCGTCACCGACGCGAGCCACGAGCTGCGCACCCCGATCGCACGGGCGTACACGCGCGCACAGGTGCTGGTCCGCCTGGCCGCGGCCGCCGACCTGCCCGGCGACCACCGCGACAGCCTGGACGAGCTGGCCAGGTCGATCCGCGGCCTCGGCGACGTCGTCGACGACCTGCTGCTGTCCGCGCGGCTGAGCCGCGAGCTCGACGGCCGCCCGGTGGAGCTCGCCGAGATCGCGGCCGCGGCGGTCTCCGGTGAGGCCGACCGCGCCGCCGAACGCCGGATCGCGCTGGGCTTCGAACACCCGGCGGGACCGGTGGTCGTGGTCGGCGTGGAGACGGCGTTGCGGCGTGCGGTGGACGAGCTGCTGGCCAACGCGGTGCGGCACACGCCGGAGGGCGGGCGGATCGACGTGCGGGTCGGCTCGCGGGCCGGGTACGCCGCCGTGGAGGTCGCCGACACCGGGAAGGGGTTCGACCCGGCCATGGGCGAGCGGCTCTTCGAACGGTTCCAGCACGGGGCGGGCGAGAAGCGGTTCGGGCTCGGCCTCGCGCTGGTGCGGGAGATCGTGACGAGCCACGGGGGTGCGGTGGAAGCCGTCGGGCATCCGGGGCGCGGGGCGCGGTTCACGTTGCTGCTGCCGATGGCCGGACAGCAGCCTCGGGAGGTCGCGACGCAGGCGGTGACCGCGTGCCCGTGACGCTGCACGGGCCGGTGCCGGCTCACCGCACCTGACGATCCCAGCTCGTCACCACCTCCCCCGCCACCCGCACGTCCTCGTCCAGCGGCCGGTCCGGATCCACCGGCTCGATCGCCGCGACGAGCGCGTCCAGCAGCTCCGCGCACCGGGGCGCGGTCGGCCGCCGTCCGCCCACGTGCACCGCCTGCCGCAGTCCCAAAGCCAGCGATCCGCACAGCAGCCGCAACAGCTCGGCGAGGTCGTACGCGCGCAAGGCGGCCTGGGTGCCGAACGGCACCACGTCCTGGTTGTGCAGGTTCGTCGGCAGACTTTGCGTGCTGGCCGGCACGGCGCAACGGCGCATTTCCGCGACGAACGCCGTGGTCGCCAGCTGCACGCCCTGCAGTCCGTGCTGCTGGCCCGGTCCCGCGGCCAGCATCGGTGGCAGGCCGGTGTTGCGTGCCGGGTCGACCAGCAGGTCCAGCTGCCGTTCGGCGAGGTTGCCCAGCGAGGTGGTCACCATGGCGAGCAGGTCGCCGGCGAACGCGGCGGGCTGGCCGAAGAAGTTGCCGCCGTGGGCCACGAGGTCGTCGCCGGGGAAGAACAACGGGTTGTCGCTCACCCCGGACAGGTCCGCGGCCACCACGCCGTCCACGTACCGCAGCGCGTCCTCGCAGGCGCCGAGCAGCTGTGGCGAGCACCGGATGCTGTACGGCTCCTGCAACGGGCGGTCGCCGCTGGGCCGAGTGCCGTCCAGAAGTACGCGCATGTGGTCGGCGACCACGCGGGCGCCTCCGTGGCCGTAGGCGGCGATCAGCCGTGGGTCCAGAAAACCCGGGTCGGCACCGAGAACGTCCGTCAGCAGACAGGTCAGGTCCTGCACGGCGCGGTGTGACGCGCGCACGGACGACAACGCCAGCGAGAGCGCCGCCGTCGTGACCGAGGTGCCGTTCACCAGGGCCAAGGCGTCGCGTCCGTCCAGCGACAACGGCGTCAGGCCGGCCGACGCCAGCGCCTCCGCCGCGGGCAGGCGGGCGCCGTCCAGATAGGCGAATCCCCTGCCGCGCAACGCCTGTGCCGCGTAGGCCAGCGGGATCAGGTCACCGCTCGCGCCCACCGAGCCGAAGCGGGGCACCGCGGGCACGAACCTCGAGGCGAACATCGCGGACAGGCCGTCGACCACGTGCGCCGACACGCCGGACAGGCCCTGGGCCAGCGACCACGTCCGCACCAGCAGGGCGGCGCGCACGACGTCCGGCGGGAGGTCCGGTCCTTGGCCCGCGCCGAGGTGTGCGAGGGTGTTGTCGCACTGGTCGGCCTCGGAGGCGCGGCCCGCGAAGCCCACGAGAGCGCCGAATCCGGTCTTGGCGCCGTAGACGGGGCGGTCGTCGTCGGCGAGAACGCTGCGGAGGTGGTCGCGGCCCTCCTGGAGACGGGTGGCGACGGCGGGGCCGGCGAGCACCTCCAGGGGTGCGGCCGCGCGGAGGAGGTGCTCGCCGGTCAGCGGTGCGCCGAGGTCCACGGTGGTGCGGGAAGCGGTCGTGGTCACCCCCGGAAAGGTAGGCAGTCGATCTCAGAGAGTTCTGAGATCACGTGGGTAGCTTCCTCGGCCATGGCGTACGACTACCTGATCATCGGCGCGGGACCGGCCGGTTTGCAGCTCGCGGCACTGCTGGAGCGGGACGGTCGTGACTACGCCGTCCTCGAACGCGGCAGCGGGGCCGGCACGTTCTTCACCCGCTACCCGCGGCACCGCAAGCTCATCTCCATCAACAAGGTCCACTCCGGGTACACCGACCCGGAGCAGCGGATGCGGATGGACTGGAACTCGCTGCTGCTCGACGAGCCGGACCTGCTGTTCACCCGCTACAGCCCCCGGTACTTCCCGTCGGCCGACGACCTGGTCCGCTACCTCGGTGACGTCGCCGCCGGTCTGCGGGTGCACTACGACGTCGAGGTCACCGAGATCGCCAAGGACGACACCGGGTTCACCGTCACCGACCACGGTGGACAGACCTGGCGGGCCGCGAACCTCGTCGTGGCCACCGGTGTCTCGCAGCTGCACGTGCCGGACATCCCCGGCATCGAGCACGTCGAACGCTACGACACCTTCGACACCGATCCCGAGTGGTTCACCGGCCAGCGGGTGCTCGTGATCGGCAAGGGCAACTCCGGTTTCGAGACCGCGGACGCGCTGGTCGAGCACGCGGCGGTCATCCACGTCGCCGGCCCGCACTCGGTGAAGCTGGCCTGGCAGACGCACTACGTCGGACACCTGCGCGCGGTGAACAACAACTTCCTCGACACCTACCAGCTCAAGTCCGAGAACGCGGTCATCGACGGCACGATCGAGCAGATCGAACGCCGGCCGGAAGGCGGTTTCCGGATCCGGTTCCGGTACGCGCGCACCACGGAGAGGCTGCGTGAGCTGGAGTACGACCGGATCATCGCGTGCACCGGGTTCCGGTTCGACAGCAGCATCTTCGCCGGCAGCGCCCGCCCGCGGCTCGTCATCGACGACCGGTTCCCCGACCTCACCCCGGCGTTCGAGTCGACGAACGTCCCCGGCCTCTACTTCGCCGGCACGATCACGCAGTCGCGTGACTTCAAGAAGTCCACCAGCGGGTTCATCCACGGCTTCCGCTACGGGGCCCGCGCGCTGCACCGGATCCTCGCGACCCGCAACCACGGCGCCCCGTGGCCGGGACAGCAGCTCGACCTGTCGCCGGAGTCGATCAGCGAGGCGCTCATCGCGCGGCTGAACCGCTCGTCGTGCCTGTGGCAGCAGTTCGCGGTCATCGGCGACGTCGTCACGGTGGACGGCGGCACCGCGCGGTACGAGGAGGAGGTGCCGGTCGCGTACGTCCACGACGGCGGCCTGGGCAAGGCCGAGCACCGGTTCATCGCGACCCTGGAGTACGGGCCGAACCACGACACCGTCGACCCGTTCGACATCGACGTCCCCCGCGTCGCCGAGAACGACGCCGTGCACGCCGCCGACGCCGGCTACCTGCACCCGGTCGTCCGCCACTACCGCGACGGCGAGCTGGCCGCGACCCACCACCTGGCGGAGAACCTGGAGAACCACTGGGACCTGCCGACCGTGCACCAGCAGCCGCTGGCCGTGTTCGTGAAGGAATGCCTTGCCGGCGCGTGAGACCGAGCCGTTCCCGCGCGCGGTGCTCGACGTGCTCGCCGCCGCAGCGGACCGGCCGGTCTTCGAGCACGGCACCCGCGTGGTGACCGGGGCGGAGCTGCTCGACCTCGTCGCGCGCATCGCGAACGGCTTGCGCGCCAAGGGACTCGGGCCCGGTGACGGGCTCGCTCTGTTGCTGGGCGTGACCCCGGAGGCCTTCGCGACGATCCTCGCGGGGCACGCGGTGGGCGCGCGCGTCGTGGGCGTTCGGCCGGGACTCACGGACGCCCAGGTGCGCCACCTGCTCGGCCTCGACATCAAGACCGTCCTGACCGACGACGACGTGGAACCGCTGTGCCGCAACAGCAGCGCCGAGCTGACCTGCTCCGGGCGGCCGGGCGACGTCGCCCGGCTGATCCACACCAGCGGCAGCACCGGCGCACCCAAGGCCTGCGCGCAGACCTACGCCGCCATGACCAGGGCGTGGACCGCGCGGCCGCAGGCGTGGCCGCCGGCGATCCGCGACCTGGCCACCCGCCTCGACCGGTACCTCGTGTTCGGGTCGCTGTCGAGCCAGGTCATGTTCGAGTACGCGGTCCTCACGCTCACCGCGGGCAGCACGGTCGTCGTCGCCGACACCCCCGCGCTACCCGAGTCGATCACCCGCCACCGCGCCACGGCCCGCGTCATCACCGTGCCCGGACTGGCGAAACTCGTGAAGCACCAGCGCGAACACCCCGCCGACCTGTCGACGTTGCGCGCGCTGCTGGTCTCCGGCTCGCCGCTCACGGCCGAACGCCACCGCGAGGCGCTCGCCACGCTCGGCCCGGTGCTGTTCCACGGCTACGGCCAGACCGAGACCGGGATGATCTCGATGGCCACGCCGTCCGACCCGCCCGGCACGGTCGGCCGCCCACCGGTCGACGTGGAGGTCCGCGACGGCGAGCTGTTCGTCCGCACGCCCGGCCAGGCCACCGCGTACTGGGGGGACCCGGCCGAGTCGGCCGAGGTGTTCGTGGACGGCTGGGTCCGCACCCGCGACCTCGGCCACCTCGACGCCGACGGCCACCTGCGCCTCACCGGCCGGGTGCGGGACGTGGTGATCGTCAACGCCACCCTGCACCACGTCGGCCCGATCGAGCAGGTCCTCGCCGAGCACCCGGACGTCGCCGAGGCCTACGTCGTCGCCGCGCCGAGCGACGACACCGGCGAGGCCGTGCACGCGTTCGTCGTCCCCAGGGCCGATCGCGTGCCGGCGCTCGCCGAGCTGCAACAGCTGGTGACCGCACGGCTGGGCGCGGCCTGCGCACCGGTCAGGGTCACCGCCATCGCCGAACCACCCGTGGCGCCCAGCGGCAAACCCGACAAGCGCCGGCTCGCCACACCGCTCACCACCGCGTGAAGGAGAACGCCTTGTCCAGCGAGGTTTCCACCGAGTATCTCGTCATCGGCGCCGGTCCGGCCGGTCTGCAGGCCTCGTACCTGCTCAAGCAGGCAGGGCGCGACCACCTGGTGCTGGAGGCCGGTGCCGCGGCGGGCACGTTCTTCACCCGCTTCCCGCGCCACCGCATGCTGATCTCCATCAACAAGGTGCACACCGGCTGGGACGACCCGGAGCTGAACCTGCGCACCGACTGGAACTCGCTGCTCAGCGACGACCCCGAGCTGCTGTTCACCGCCTACACCCCGCGCTACTTCCCCGGCGCCGACGACATGGTCCGCTACCTGGGCGACTTCGCGGTCAAGAACGACCTGCCGATCCGCTACGACACCACTGTCGTCTCGGTGACCCGGCCGGACGACTTCGTGCTGCGCGACCAGCACGGCACCGGCTACCGCGCGAAACGCCTCATCGTCGCCACCGGCGTCTCCCAGCCGTACATCCCCGACATCGACGGCGTCGAGCACGCCGAGCCGTACTGCGACGTGTCGGTCGACCCGGCCGACTTCACCGGGCAGCGGGTGCTGATCATCGGGCGCGGGAACTCGGCGTTCGAGACCGCGGACAACCTGGTCGAGACCGCGGCGGTCATCCACGTCGCCGGCCCCGGCTCGCTGAAGCTGGCCTGGCAGACGCACTTCGTCGGCCACCTGCGCGCGGTGAACAACAACTTCCTCGACACCTACCAGCTCAAGTCGCAGAACGCGGTGCTGGACGGGCACATCGCGGGCATCCGGCGCGAAGGCGACGACTTCTACGTCAAGGTCAGCTTCCAGCGGGTGAACGAGGTGGTCAAGGAGATCCGCTACGACCGGGTCGTCCTCGCGACCGGCTTCCGGTTCGACGCCTCGATCTTCGCACCGGAGTGCCGGCCGCAGCTCACGATCAAGGACCGCTTCCCCGACCAGACCGCGGCGTGGGAGTCGGTGAACGTGCCCGACCTGTTCTTCGCCGGCACGATCACCCAGGCCAGGGACTTCAAGAAGTCCACCAGCGGGTTCATCCACGGCTTCCGCTACGGCGTGCGCGCGCTGCACCGGATCACCGAGCACCGCTACCACGGCGTGGACTGGCCCAGCCGCGAGCTCACGCCGGACGGCGTCACCGAGGCGATCATCGAGCGGGTCAACCGCACCTCCGCGCTGTGGCAGCTGTTCACGTTCATGGCGGACGCGGTGCTGTTCGGTTCCGACGGCACGGTCCGCTACGCCGAGGAGGTGCCGGTCGACCACCTGCACGAGGCGGTGGCGCGCGGCGACTTCGGTGACGTGGCGTCGTACCTGACGGTGACGCTGGAGTACGGCGCCGACCACGACAAGATCAACCCGTTCGACATCACCGCCGGCCGGACGCCGCAGGACGACACCAGCGGGCTCGACGGCCGTTACCTGCACCCGGTCGTGCGCCGGTTCCGCGCCGGTGAGCTGCTCGGCGAGCACCACCTCACCGAGAACCTCGAGAACGAGTGGGACAGCGACGAGGTGCACCGGGCGCCGCTGACGAGGTTCCTCGGAGCGTCCGCCAAGTGAACCCCCTGCTCGCGGACCTGCACGACAAGGCACGCGCGGTGCTCGACCCCATCCACTACGACTTCTTCGCGGGCGGGGTCGGGAACGAGGTCGTGCTCGCGGACAACGAGGCCGCGTTCGCCCGGCTCGCCCTGCTGCCCAGGGTGCTGCGCGGCACCCTGGGCAGTACCACGTTCCCGGTGCTGGTCGCGCCGACCGCGTTCCACCGGCTGGCCCACCCCGACGGTGAGCTGGCCACGGCACGGGCCGCCGAGGGATCGGTCCTGGTGTCCAGCATGGCCTCGACTGTGCCGATCGCCGAGGTGGTGGCGGCCGCGACCGGGCCGGTGTGGTTCCAGCTGTACCTGCAACCCGACCCCGCCGTCACCGGTGAGCTGGTGCGGCGGGCCGAACGGGCCGGCTGCGCCGCGCTCGTGGTGACGGTCGACTCGCCGGTGTTCGGCCGGCACCGCAGGGACCTCCAGCACGGCTTCCACGACCTCCCGGCCGGGCTGGCGGCGGAGAACATGCGCGACCTGGCCGGTGTCACCGGCGTGCGGGACATCGAGATGGCGGCCTTCACGTGGGAGGACGTCGACCGGTTGCGCGCGTCGACGTCACTTCCGGTGTGGCTCAAGGGGATCCTCCACCCGGCGGACGCGGCGCTCGCGGTCGCGCACGGCGTGGCGGGGATCTTCGTGTCCAACCACGGCGGCCGTCAGCTCGACCTCGTCCCCGCGGCGGTGGACGCGTTGCCCGCCGTGGTCGACGCGGTCGCCGGTCAGCTCCCGGTGGTGCTCGACGGCGGTGTCCGCGGCGGCGGTGACATCGCCGTGGCGCTGGCCCTGGGCGCCTCGGCGGTCGGCATCGGCCGGCCGGTGCTGTGGGGGCTGGCGGCGGACGGCGAGGCGGGGGTGCGCCGGGTGCTCGGCGTGCTGCGCGACGAGTTCGAGCACGTTCTCGCGCTGTGCGGCGGAGAGCTGACCAGGGACATGGTGGTGGCCCGGTGCTGAGCTGGTTGCCCGCGCGGGTGGTCGCCTTGCGGGTCAAGGTGTTCGAGAAGGTCAACGGCGACAACGCGATCACGTTCCCGAACGAGCAGGTCGGGCCGGACCGGTTCCAGGAGCTCTACAGCCACCCCGCCGCGAACGGCCGCAGCCGGGGCGCCGGGCTGTCAGACCTGTTCTGGTACTGGCTCTCCCCCGGCCCCGAGGTGCACCAGGAACACCTGGAGGACGGGCCGCGCTACGACGACGTGGCCCGCACGACCCGTGCGTTCCTGGCCGGGCCGGGCAGTGAGCTGGCGGAGGCGGCGACCCGGTGCACCGCCAAGGTCCTCGACGAGGTGCTGACCGGGCCGGTCACGCACGTGCGGCTGCGCGAGCTGATGATGCCGGTGTGGGCGGAGTACTTCTACGAGCTGGTGTTCGGCGAGCCCTGTCCACGCGCGGCCCGTGACCTGATCGTCGGGCACGCCGACGATGTGGTGTCCTCGTTGAAGTGCACGGGTCTGCGCCACCCCGCCCGGCGCGCCCGCCTGACCCGCTACCTGGCCGGGCGGCTCGCGGACGTCCGGCACCCGTTGCCCGCCACGCTGTCGCCGACCGAGCAGGTGCACTACCTGCAGGGCACCTACTTCAACACCGCCGTCGTGCAGATGTCGGAGGCGATGGCCCACCTGCTGCTGGCGCTGGCGCAACACCCGTCCGTCGCGGCCCGGCTGGCGGAGCACCCCGCCGACGACCGGTACTTCGCGCACGTGCTGGACGAGACGTTCCGGCTGTACCCGCTGTTCGGCATCGCGCACCGCATCACGACCGCCGACATCACGCTCGACGAGCGGACGACGTTCCCGGCGGGTTCGGTGCTGTGCTTCAACTACCCGGCCTACCACGCCACCGGTTACGCGGACCCCGAGGTGTTCGACCCGGGCCGCTGGGAACGCACGGCGGCCCGCGGCGCCCACCACATCCCGTTCGGTGTCGCCGCGAACCGGCCGTGCCCGGCGTGGCGGCTCTCGCCCATCGCGATGCGGGCCGCGACCCGCGAGGTGCTGCGCCGGGTGCGGCCGCACTCCTCGGTCACGCACACCAGGTCGTTGCCCAGCCGCGGACCGTGCCTGCTGGTGGGCGACGGCTCGACCCCACGCCTGCGGCTCGCGTGGCTGCGCGTGCGGGACCGCTGGGAGGACGTCTGGCGCAGCGTCGTCCAGCTCGTGCTCGGCACCGCGATGGTGCTGCACGCCCACCGGCTGCGGCCGGCCGGGCGGTACTTCGAGACGCACGAACCGCAGGGTTGCCCGGTCCGGCACCAACCTCCAGGAGATCCCCGGTGAACCAGATCCACTTCGCGTTGCAGGTCTTCGCCGCGCTCGCCGTCGTGCTGGCCGCGACCACGGTGTGCGGGCGGCTCGCCATGCTGGTCAAGCAGCCCAGGGTCGTCGGCGAGATGGTCGCGGGGGTGCTGCTGGGACCGGCGCTGCTCGGTGCCGTCGCCCCCGGCGTGCAGGCCCAGCTCTTCCCCGCCGACGTCAAGGGCACGCTCTACGTGCTGAGCACGATCGGGCTGACGTTCTACATGTTCCTCGTCGGGTCCTCTTTGGACCACAAGCTCACCACGGGACCCAACGCGCGCAGGGCTTCCGTGCTCGCGGTGTCCGGCATCGTGCCCACGTTCCTGCTCGGCGCGGGTGCGGCGATGGTCTTCTTCGACTCGCTGGCACCGCAGGGGTCGAGCCTGTGGGTGTTCATGCTGTTCGTCGGCGGCGCGCTGTCCATCACCGCGTTCCCCATGCTGGCCAGGATCCTGCAGGAACGCGGGATCGCGAACACCCCCATCGGCGGCCTGACGCTGGTGGCCGCGGCGATCGACGACGCGGTGGCGTGGGCGTTCCTCGCGCTGATCATCGCGGTCGGCGCGTCCGGCAGCCCTGGCGGTGCGCTGCGCACGATCCTCGGCGCGGCGGTGTTCGCGGT
The DNA here is from genome assembly GCF_001279525.1 of Nocardia sp. NRRL S-836. GTDB lineage: Bacteria > Actinomycetota > Actinomycetes > Mycobacteriales > Pseudonocardiaceae > Lentzea. The sequence continues at coordinate 59,472 of NZ_LGDY01000069.1, forward strand.
GCTGATGCTCACGATCGGCCGCAGGTTGCTCGCGAAGCTGGGTGAGCGGGCCGAACGCGAGGGCAAGCTCAGCCGCGACGCGATGGCGGTGATCCTGCTGGTCGTGCTGGTGGCCGGCTGGTTCACCGACTGGATCGGCGTGTTCTCGGTGTTCGGCGGGTTCATCACCGGACTGGCGATGCCGAAGACGGCGGTGCTGCGGCACGAGCTCGAAACGAAGCTCACCGACCTCAACTCGATCCTGCTGCTGCCGGTGTTCTTCGCGTTCAGCGGCCTCAACACCCAGGTCTCCGGGTTCGGCTCGGGTGGCCGGCTGTGGTGGCAGCTCGCCGTGGTCATGCTGGTCGCGTTCGCCGGCAAGTACCTGGGCTGCGGGCTGGTGGTGCGCGCCCAGGGCTTCTCGTGGCGCTACGCCTCCGCCGTCGGCGGGCTGATGAACGCGCGCGGGCTGATGATCCTGATCTTCATCAACATCGGGCTCGCGTACGACCTCGTGACACCGGAGATGTTCGCGATCCTGGTGGCGGTCGCCATCGTGACGACCGCCGCGGCGATGCCGATCTACCGCGCCTCGCTGCCCGCCGGCATGGACCTGCAGCCCGAGGTGAAGCCTGCGGCCAAGACACCAGCGCGGCCAGCTGCCTGACGACCGCGGCGGGCTCGGGCAGCTGCGCGATCTCCCCCGCCACCTTCTCGGCGACCTCCCGCGCGGCGGGGTCGTGCAGGAGGTGGCGGGCCCGCTCGGTGACCGCGGCGGCGGTGATCTCCGGTCCGACGAGCTTGGCGCCCGCCCCTGCCCCGGCCAGCGCGTCGGCGTTGACGAACTGGTCGGCGCCCTGCGGCAGCACCAGCTGCGGCAGGTCCGCCGCCAGCGTCCCGAGCACGGTGCCGGTGCCCCCGTGGTGCACGACCAGTGCGGCCCGCCGCAGCACCCGCGCCTGCGGCACGAACCCGGCCACGTGCACCGGGTCCGGCACCTCGCCCAGCAGCGCCGGGTCACCGGGACCGACGGCGACCAGGACGGTGACCGGCAGCCTGGCCAGCCCGTCGACCGCCGCCCCGAGCACCTCGGTGTTGCCGAACGCCACCGTGCCGAGAGTGAGGTGCACCAGCGGTTTCGCCGCGTCGACCGCCGGCATCGGCACGTCCGGGTCGAACGCGGTGGGCCGCTGCCGCAACACCGTCGGCAGCGCCGCCACGACCGGGTCCCGCACGGCGTCCGGCCAGAGGTCGACCGCCGTGTCGCCCAGCACCGGGTCGGCCGGCGCCGTGCCGTCCCACAGCCACGCCATCGCGTCCGCGGCGGCCGCCTGGACCTCCGGCGGCATCGACCGGCCGATCACGTGCGACACGGCCGGGATCCCGGCCTCCCGCGCGACCTTCGCGGCACCGACGTCGCTCTGCTCGTACACCACCAGGTCGGGCTTGACCTGCCGCATCACGGGCGTGAGGTCCGCGACCGTCGCCCGCGGCAGCACGTCGGCGAACATCGTGATCATCAGCGTGACGACGTCCGCGTTCCCGAGCCGCCGGCGGGCCTCGGTCTCCGCCTCCGCGACCGAGATCCCGGCCGGGTGGGCGGTGAAACCGAGGCCCCGCACCGTTCCCACGAACGACGGGCCGGTCGCGAACACGACCTCGTGACCGGCCGCACGCGCCGCCCTGGCGAGCGGGACCAGCGGGAACAGGTGCCCGTAGGCCGGGCGGCACGAGAAGAGCATGCGCACCCGGCCGAGCCTACCGATCGTCACTCCCGCATGCCGATGGTGTCGATCGGCTTGCTGCGCAACGACAACCGGGTCGCCACCGCGATGGAGACGGTGCCCAGCAAGGCGGCACCGGCGAGCACGGCCGGGAACACCCAGACCGGTCCGGAGGGCAGCGGGGTGCCGGTGAGACCGATGGCCAGCAGGCCCAGCGGCACCGCGGACACCAGCGTCCCGAGCACGACGGCGATCCCGACGGTGAGCAGCGCCTCCGCCCGCATCATCCGCACGACCTGGCGCCGGCCGGTGCCGACCAGGCGCAGCAACGCGAACTCGCGGCGGCGTTGCGCCGTGGACATCACCAGCGTGTTCGACACCGAGATCGCGACGTAGCCGAGGATCACGCCGACGGCGACCAGGTTCAGCAGGAACTGGGTGCGCTGGTCGCTGCGGTCCGGCCCGCCGAGCGCCGCGGTGACGCCCAGGCCCGGATAGCGGCCGATCAGCTCGTTCAGCCGGGCCGGGTCGGTGGTCCGCACCAGCACCGCGCTGTCCATGCCGGCGTTGGTGTGGGCACGGGCGTCGGCGGCGGACATCACGTGGTCGCCGAACGCGAGGTCGTGCTTGAACGTCGCCACGACCTTCAGCCGGGCCGGTTGCCCGTCGGCGAACCAGAACTCGGCGGTGTCGCCGATCTTCTTGTCGTTCCAGTACGCGTAGGTGTCGCTCAGCGCCACGGTGCCCGTGGTGAGGTCCTTGACGCTGCCGCCGGTGATCCCGAGGTCGACCGCGGCGTCGCCGTCGATGCCGTGGGCCGGGCCGCGGTTGACCTCCACGCTCTCGCCGCTCCTGCTGGCGGTGATCACCTCGGTGCGCACCAGGGGCGTCACGCCGGTCACGCCCGGCAGCGTCCGGACGGCACCGGTGAGCTCGGCCGGCACCCCTGCGGCACCGGTGACGACCTGGTCGGCGGTGATCGAGCGCGCCGATTCCTGGTTCACGGCGGCGGTGAACGTCGTCTGGCTGTAGAAGTTCACGACGGCGAACCCGATGGCGAGCATCAACGGCGTCACCGCGGCGGCCACGCGCCGGGAGTTCTTCACCGCGTTGGCGGCGGCCAGGTGCCCGCTCACCCGCGAGACCCGGCCGAGCACGGGTGCGGCCACCGCGATCATGCGGCCCACCACCTTCGGACCGACCAGCGCCAACCCGATGATGATCACCAGTGCGGCCATCACCGACATCGCCGCGCCGAGCTGGCCACGCAGGAACAGCGGCAGCGCGGTCGCGCCCACGCCGAGGGCCAGGGTGGCCCAGCCGATCGCCAAGCGGATCCGCCCGGCTTCGCGCTTCTGCAGGGAGGCCTCGCCCAGCGCCTCGACCGGGTTGATCGAGGACGGCCGCCGCGACGCGCTCCACGCGGCGACACGGGCGGCGCCGAGACCGATCAGCAGCGCGGCGGCCAGCGGCAGCGGGCTGATCGTCAGCTCGAAGTCCGCGGGGACCACGCCGATGTCGGCGAACGCGCCGCGCAGACCCTTGCTGACCAGGATGCCCAGCAGGCTGCCGAGCACGCCGGCGACCGCGGCGACCACGAGGGTCTCGATGCCGATCAGCTTGCGGACCTGGCGCGGGGTCGCACCGACGGCCCGCAGCAGGGCGAACTCGCGGCGGCGTTGCTCCACGGCCAGCGCGAGCGTGCTGGCGACGACGAAGATGGCCACCAGGACCGCGTAGCCGCCGAAGGAGCCCGCGATCAGGGCCAGGATCGACTTGGTCTGGCTGACGTCGTCGAACTCGGCGGCGCTGCGGTCGGCACCGGTCGACACCGTGACGTGGTCGGCGGCCAGCGCGTCCTCGACCCGGTCGGCGAGACCGGCGGACCCGTCACCACCGATTACGCCGACGGCGCTCACCTTGCCGGGCCGCGCGGCCAGCTCGTCGGCCTTGGCGTCGCTGAAGAACACCGACGCCTGCCGCGACCCGACGCCCTGCGCGACCCCGACGACCCGGTAGGTCACGGGCGTGGACCGGGTCGCGATCCGCACCCTGTCCCCCGCCCGCGCGGCCAGTCCCGCGTCGAGCACGACCTCGTCGGCCGCCGCCGGAGCACGGCCCTGCGTCAACGTGAACGGCGCGAGCACCGCGGAGCTCCAGTTGTGGCCGAAGGACGGCTTGTCCGCGAGCACCTGGCCGTCGGCACCGACGACCGTGGCCGGGAACGTCTGCTCCGGCACGGCGGCCCGCACCCCCGGCACCGCCTTGATCTTCGAGACCAGCTCCGCCTGGACCGGCGGCTGCTCGCTGGCGTGCTCGAACGACAGGATGTCCCCTCCCGGCGGACGGACGGTGCGGTCACCGCTGACCACGACGTCGGCCGCCGCGTACCGCTGGGTCGGCACGCCACCGCGCAACCCGGACTCCATCAGGATGCCGCACGCCGCGACCAGCGCCGTGCCGCACAGGACGGCGATGAAGGCACCGACGAACCCGCTCGTGCGGGCCTTGACGGTCTGCCAGGCCAGGATCAGCACGGCTCACCACTCCCCGAGGTGCGTCATGCGCTCGGCGACCTTCTCCGGCGTCGGCGCGACCAGCTCGCCGGCCAGCCGTCCGTCGGCCAGGAACAGCACGCTGTGCGCGGCCGAGGCCGCGACCGGGTCGTGCGTCACCATCAGCACCGTCTGCCCCATCACGTCCACAATGGACCGCAGCAGGGTCAGCACCTGGTGCGCCGTGCGGGAGTCCAGCGCGCCGGTCGGCTCGTCGGCCAGCACGACCTCCGGCCGGGCGATCAACGCGCGGGCGATCGCGACCCGTTGCTGCTGGCCGCCCGACAGCTCGGCCGGGTGGCGGCCGAGCCGGTCACCGAGCCCCACCCGCTCGACGACCTCGCGCAGCCACTGGCGGTCGGTCGTGCGACCGGCCAGGCGCAGCGGCAGGGTGATGTTCTGCTCGACCGTCAGCGACGGCAGCAGGTTGTAGGCCTGGAAGATGAACCCGATCCGGTCGCGGCGCACCTTCGTGAGCGCGGCCTCCTTGAGCCCGCCCAGGTCGGTCTCGCCCAGCAGCACCCGTCCCGAGGTCGGCTTGTCCATGCCCGACGCGCAGTGCAGGAACGTGCTCTTGCCCGAGCCCGACGGCCCCATCACGGCGGTGAAGGTGCCGCGCCGGATGGCGACGGTCACCTCGTCCAGCGCGGTGACCGCACCACCCCCGGTGCCGTACACCTTGCGCACCGCCTGCAGCGACAGCGCGTCTGCCCTCATCACGTTCTCCTCGGTAGGTCCAAGCTCACTGAGGAGAAACCTAGGTTCGGCACCCCACCCGAAACGATCACGCAGACTGCCCGGCCCGGGGTAGAGCCTGCTCCACCCCGGACGCGGTTCGTCGGCGCGGACGAATCGGCACCGTCAGATTCGTCGGCGCGGACGAGGTGGCCACGGGGGCGCCGACCTTAGCGTTGCCCGTGACCGGAGTCACGTCGACGGGATGGGGCGCGCGCATGTCCAGGCTGAACGAGATCAACGACTGGTTGCGGCAGAACCTGCCCGAGTTGGTCGAACGGCACGGCGTGCCGGGTGCGGCCGCCGCCGTCGTCGCCGGCGACGAGCTGGCCGAGGCCGCCGCCGGGGTGCTCAACCGGAACACCGGTGTGGAGGCCACCACCGACTCGGTGTTCCAGATCGGCTCCATCACCAAGGTCTGGACGACGACGCTCGCCATGCAGCTCGTCGACGAGGGCCTCGTCGACCTCGACGCACCGGTGCGCACCTACCTGCCGGAGTTCCGCATCGCCGACGAGGAGGCGGCGCAGCGGATCACCGTGCGACAGCTGATGAACCACACGTCGGGCTTCGAGGGCGACCTGTTCACCGACACCGGCCGCGGCGACGACTGCGTGGAGAAGTACGTCGCCACGCTGCACGACACGCCCCAGCTCTTCGCGCCGGGCGAGATGTTCAGCTACAACAACGCCGCCTACACCGTGCTCGGCCGGGTCGTGGAGGCGGTGCGCGGCAAGGCCTACGACGACTGCCTGCGCGAGCACCTGTTCGCACCGCTGGGCCTGACCCACGCTGCGGCCGACGCCTACGAGGCGATCATGTTCCGGGCCGCTGCCGGGCACCTCACGCACGACCCCGAGCAGGGCCCGCAGCTGGCACCGGTGTGGTCGCTCGTGCGCTCCAACGCCCCGGCCGGCTCGATGCTCGCGCTCAGTCCGCGCGACCTGCTCACGTTCGCGCGGATGCACATGAACGGCGGCGTCGCGGCGGACGGCACCAGGGTGCTCTCGCCGGAGAGCGTCGAGGCCATGCGGCAGGTGCAGGTCGAAGTGCCGAAGCTCGCGCTGATGGGCGACACCTGGGGCCTGGGCTGGGAACTGTTCCACTACCCGCAGGCGACGGTCATCGGCCACGACGGCGGCACGATCGGGCAGAGCGCCTTCCTGCGCCTGGTGCCGGAGCACGGCGTCGCCGTCGCGCTGCTGACCAACGGCGGCAACGCGCTGGAGCTGTACCGGGAGGTCGTCGGCCACGTGCTGCGCGAGCTCACCGGCGTCGAGCTGGCCGCCATGCCCGAGCCCGCGCAGACTCGCGAGCGGCTCGACGGCACGCGGTACGTCGGCACCTACACCTCCTCGGTCGGCGATCGCGTCGTGACGCAGGACGACGACGGCCGGATCTGGATGGAGGTGGTGCCCAAGGGCATCATGGCCGAGATCAGCCCGGAACGGGCCGGCCGCACCGAGCTGTTCCCGTGGGACGGCGACACCCTGGTCGCCGCGGAGCCGGCGCTCGGCGTCTACCTCCCGCACGCGTTCGTCGGCGACGACGGCGAGGGCCGGGCGCTGTTCCTGCACACCGGCCGCGCCGACCGGCGGGTGGCCCCGTGACCGGCGCGATCAGGGAGGCGTTCGCCGCGGCGGGCGCGGAGGGGTTCGTCCACGCCCGCGAGATCGGTGTGGCGAACGGGCCCGAGGTGGCCGTGGGCGCGGACGACCAGGTCGTGCTCGCGTCGGTGTTCAAGATCCCGGTGGCCGTCGCCTACGCCGCCGAGGTCGCCGCCGGACGGCTCGACGAGACCGAGCGCACCAGGGTCACGTCCCGGTACCGCATCGGCGGCATCGGCACCGCCGGGTGCGCCGACGACGTCGAGATGAGCTGGCGCGACCTCGCGCTGTTCATGATGACGATGAGCGACAACGCCGCCACCGACGTGATCTTCCACCGCGTCGGCCAGGCCGCCGTCGACGCCGTGCTCGCGCACCTGGGCCTGCACCGCACCCGGATCATGGGCTGCTGCGAGGACCTGTTCGCCTCGATGACCGCCGACCTCGCCACGAGCGCGCAGGACGCCGAGGCCGTGCTCGAAGCACCCAGCTGGGACGTGGTCCAGAAGCTGTCCATAGTGGACCCGGAGCGCACCACCTCCTCCACACCGCGGGAGATCACCACGCTGCTCGACGCCATCTGGACCGACCGCGCCGCCGCACCGCAGGCGTGCGCACAGGTCAGGGCGATCATGGCCCAGCAGGTGTGGCCGCACCGGCTGAGCTCCGGCTTCCCCGCCGACGTCCAGGTCGCCGCCAAGACCGGCACGCTGCCCAGCGTGCGCAACGAGGCCGGTGTCGTCACCTACCCCGACGGCCGCGCCTACGCCGTCGCCGTGTTCACCCGCGCGGACTCCGTCGTCCCGCGCCAGCCCGCAGTCGACGCGGTGATCGGCCGCGCCGGACGTCTCGCCGTCGACCACCTCCGGAGCACCTCATGAAGCGCACGGTCGCCCTACTCGCCGCGAGCACACTGGTCGTGGCCGGCTGCGGATCAGGCAGCACCGGCTCCGGTGGCCTGGCCGAGGGCAGGACGTTCACGCTGTCCGTCGGCGCCGACCCCGGTTCCCTCGACCCGGCGCTCACGGTGCTGTCCTCCGCACGCCAGGTCGGCCGGTTCCTCTACGGCCGCCTCGTCGGACGCACCTCGTCGGGCGAGATCGTCTCCGCCCTGGCCGAGAAGTGGGACGCCGACGTCACCAAGGCGACGTTCACGCTGCGGTCCGGAGTCACGTGCGCCGACGGCACGCCGCTCACCGCCGCGGACGTCGCCGCGAACATCAACTTCGTCGGCGACCCGCAGAACAAGTCGCCGCTGGCGGGCCTGCAGGTCGCGCCCGGCACCACGGCCACCGCCGACGAGGCCACCCGCACGATCACCGTCACCAGCGGCGCGCCGGACGCGTTCCTGCTGACCAACGTCGGCACGCTGCCGATCGTCTGCGCGAAGGGCATGGCCGACCGGTCGTTGCTCGCGAAGGGCGAGCAGGGCACCGGGATGTTCACGATCTCCGAGATCGTGCCGAACGACCACTACACCCTCACGCGCCGCAAGGACTTCGCGTGGGGACCCGGTGACTGGAAGAAGGACCAGCAGGGCCTGCCGGACAAGGTCGTCCTGCGGGTGATCCCGAACGAGACCACGGCGGTCAACCTGTTGCTGTCCGGTCAGCTGACCGCCGCCATGGTCGCCGGCCCCGACCAGGAACGCCTGCTGGCGCAGAAGGTCGACCACGTCGACTACGCGACCCCATTGGGAATGCTCGGCTTCAACCACGCCGATGGCCTGCCCGGCAAGGACCCCGCGGTGCGCAAGGCGCTCCTGCAGGCGCTCGACCTCGCGCAGGTCGGCAAGGTGCTCACCAGCGGCAAGGGCCGCCCGTCGCAGAGCTTCGTGACGGTCGAGCCCCGGCCGTGCACCGGGGACAACGTGACCGCGAACCTCCCCAAGCACGACAAGGCCGCCGCCGAGAACGCGCTGAAGGCCGCCGGCTGGTCGAAGGACACCAGGCCGCTGACGATCCGGCTGATGCAGCCGACCGTCCTCGGGCCGACGCTGACCGCGACCGCCGAGCTGATCCAGAAGGCCTGGCAGGAGATCGGCGTGCAGGTGACCATCCAGCCGGTCGACGCGGCCGGGCTCAACCAGACGTTGTTCGGCACCGGCGCGTGGGACGTGTCGATGGCGCCGGTGACGCTCGGCCTGCCCAGCCAGCTGGTGCCGTTCGCGTCCGGTCCGGTGCCGCCGCAGGGCGTGAACTTCAACCACATCACCAACCCCGAGTTCGAGGAGCAGACGAAGATCGCGGCCACGAAGGCGGGCAGCGCGGGCTGCGAGAACTGGAACAGGGCCGAGGCCGCACTGGTCAAGAACGCCGACCTGCTGCCGTACTTCGACGCCGTGGTGCCGACGTTCGTCAAGGGCGCGCGGTTCACCCTGGACGAGAGCATCGACCCGACCTCGATCCGGATGCTCGCCTCGTGACCACGGCCACGACGGCGTCGAGCGGCACCTCCTGGCTACCGTTCGCGCGGCGGCGCGCGCTGCGGTTCGCGACCTCGCTGTGGGCCCTGGTGACGGCCGCGTTCCTGATGATCCACCTGATCCCCGGCGACCCGGTGCGCGAGGCGCTCGGCATGACCGCGCTGCCCGAGGTCGTGGCGGCGCGGCGGGAGGCGCTGGGACTCGACGACCCGCTGCCCGTGCAGTACTGGAACTACCTGCGCGACCTGGTCAGCGGCGACTTCGGCACGTCGCTGGTCAGCGGCACGCCGGTCGCGGACCTGATCGGCGACCGGCTGCCCGCGACCGTGCAGCTCGCGCTGCTGGCGTTCCTGGTCGTCGTCGTGGTGGCGGTGCCGGTGGGCGTCGTGATGGCGGTGCTCACCAAGGGCGGCCGCCGCCGCGGTGGCGAGCTCGGGTTCACGTCGGCGAGCGTGGTGATCGCGGCGATTCCCGAGTTCCTGCTCGCGGTCGCTCTGGTCAGCCTGTTCGCGGTGACGCTGGGCTGGTTCCCGGTGGCGGGCAACGACGCGGCGGGCTCGTGGGTGCTGCCGGTGCTCGCGCTGGCGCTCGGCCCGGCGGCGGTGCTGGCGCGGATGGTGCGCGTCGAGCTGCTTTCCGTGCTGGGCAACGACTTCGTGCGCACCGCACGTGCGAAGCGGTTGCCCGCGCGGCTGGTCTACCTGCGGCATGCGCTGCCCAACGCGCTGACCGCGACGCTCACGCTCGGCGCGATGATCCTCGCCGCGCTGGTGGCCGGGACCGTGCTGGTGGAGAACGTGTTCGCCTGGCCGGGCCTGGGTTCCACGATCGTCGGGTCGATCCAGCAGAAGGACTACCCGGCCGTGCAGGGCATCGTGCTCGTCTACGGCACCGGTGTGCTGCTGGTGAACCTGGCCGTGGACGTGGTGCTCGCCCTGCTCGACCCCCGTTCGACGATCCGGGAGGCGTAATGCGCCGTTGGCTCGCAGTCGCCCGCACACCGGTCGGTGCCACGTCCGCCGTGCTGCTGGTCCTGCTCGCGGGACTGGCCCTGTTCGCCCCGGTGCTGTGGGGTGAGCAGGCGGGCGCGATCGACACCGACGCGTTGCAGCAGGGCTCCTCGGCCGCGCACCCGCTCGGCACCGACGCGCTGGGGCGCGACATCCTCTACCGGGTGCTGGTCGCGACCCGGCTCACGGTGGGGCTCGCGCTGCTCGCGACCGTGGTCGGCGTGGGGTCGGGCGTGGTGCTCGGTGCCCTGCCCGCGGTGCTGCCCCGGTGGGCCGGCCGGCTGGTGACCTCGGCGGTGAACATCGCCGTGGCGTTCCCCGGTCTGCTGCTGGCGTTGTTCTTCGCGGTCATCTTCGGCACCGGGACCACGGGCGCGGTGCTCGCGATCGCGTTCGCCATCGCGCCGTCGTTCGCCCGGCTCACCCAGACGCTGGCCGCGTCGGTGAGCGGCCGGTCCTACATCGCGGCGGCACGGGTGGCCGGTGTCGGCCGGTTCCGGATCCTGTTGCGGCACGTGCTGCCGAACATCGCGGAACCGCTGGTGATCAACGCGACGCTGGCGGCGGGGTCGGCGCTGACCGCGTTCGCCGGGCTGTCGTTCCTGGGCATCGGCGTGCAGGCGCCGTCCTACGACTGGGGCCGGCTGCTCGGCGAGGGGCTCAACCGGATCTACATCTCCCCCGCGCCCGCGCTGGGTCCCGCCGTCGCCGTGGTCGTCGCCGGGCTGGCGTTCAACCTCTTCGGCGAGGCGGCCGCGGCGGTGCTGGGCCACCGGCAGCCCGCGGTGCGCCGCGGGAAGCTCACGGTTCCGTCCACTGTGGACGACGTGGCCGACGAGGGCGTGCTGACCGTGCGGAACTTGCGGGTGTCGTTCCCCGGCCCGAACGGCTGGGTCACGCCGGTGCGCGGGGTGTCGTTCGCCGTGCGCGACGGCGAGATGGTCGGCGTGGTCGGCGAGTCGGGGTCGGGCAAGAGCCTCACCGCGTTGGCGGTGTCCCGGCTGGTCGAGCGGCCCGGTGTCGTGACGGCGGACCGCCTGGAGTTCCTGGGCAAGCCGGTGGAGAGCACGCCGGACCGCGAGCTCGGCACGTCGCTCGCGATGGTGTTCCAGGACCCGATGACCTCGTTCAACCCGACCCGGCGCATCGGCGGCCAGCTCGCCGAGGTGTCCGAGCAGCACCAGGGCCTCTCGCGCAAGGCGGCGTGGCAGCGGGCGGTCGAGCGGCTGGAGTCCGTGCGGGTGCCCGGGCAGCGCGCCCGGCAGTACCCGCACGAGTTCTCCGGCGGCATGCGGCAACGGGCGATGATCGCGATGGGCCTGATGGGCGACCCGCGGCTGGTGATCGCCGACGAGCCCACGACCGCGCTGGACGTGACGGTGCAGCGGGAGGTGCTGCGGCTGCTGGCCCGCATCCGGGCCGAGCGGTCGACGGCGGTGCTGCTGATCAGCCACGACATCACCGTCGTCGCGCAGACCTGCGACCGGGTGCTCGTGATGTACGCGGGCCGGATCGTCGAGGAGCTGCCGACCGCGGAGCTGTTCACCGCGGCCCGCCACCCGTACACGACGGCGTTGCTGGCGGCGGTGCCGAGCATGGACACCGACCGCGACCGGCCGCTCGCGGTCATCCCCGGCCGGCCACCGGAACCGGGCGAGGTCACGGCGGGGTGCCCGTTCGCACCGCGGTGCGCGCTCGCCGTCGACCGGTGCCGGACCGAGGAACCCGTGCTGGCCGGAATCGATCCCGGCCACCGGGTGGCGTGCTGGCGGGTGGAACCGGAGCTGGTGGCCACGGGCGGCGAGCCGGACAGCGCGAACCAGGGAGGCACGGCGTGAGCGAGCTGAGGTTCGAGGGCGTCACCGTCCACTACGGACACCAGCGCACCGGCCTGCGGGCCGTCGACGACATCAGCCTGACCGTGCCGGCGGGCCAGGTCGTCGGCCTGGTCGGCGAGTCCGGTTCCGGCAAGTCCACGCTGGCCGCCACCGCCGTGGGCCTCGTCGCCCCCAGCGCGGGCCGGGTGCTGCTCGACGGCGTGGACGTCCGGCGGCTGCGCGGCCGTGAACGCGGCCTGCAGATGGTGTTCCAGGACCCGTACTCGTCGCTGGACCCGCGGATGAGCATCGGCGAGTCGATCGCCGAGGCCATGCCGAAGGGCACCGACCGGCGGGCCGAGGTCGCCCGGCTGCTGGAGCTGGTCCACCTCGACCCCGGCCGTGCCACCGCGCTGCCGGCCAGGCTCTCGGGCGGGCAACGCCAGCGGGTCGCGCTCGCCAGGGCGCTCGCCGGCCAGCCGGAGGTGATCATCGCCGACGAGATCACCTCCGCGCTCGACGTGTCGGTGCAGGGCGCGGTGCTGAACCTGGTGCGCGAGCTGCAGGACCGGCTCGGGCTCTCGATGTTGTTCATCTCGCACAACCTCGCCGTCGTGCGCTACGTGAGCGACCGCATCGCGGTGATGCGCCACGGCGTGCTCGTGGAGGAAGGAACGGCTGACCAGGTGCTGGCACAACCGCGGCACGAGTACACCCGTGAGCTGCTGGCGGCCGCGCCGTCACGGCACACCAGCCTGCTGGAGGCGCTGTGAGGGACCTGCACGACCGCAGTGTCGTCGCCGACACGCACAACGACCTGCTCGACGCGATCGTCCACCGGCCGGTCGAGGCCTGGGTGCCGCACTTCCGCGAGCGCTGGCTGCCGCAGCTGCGGGCCGGCGGGGTGAACCTCCAGGTGCTGCCGGTGTTCATCGACGACGCGTACCGGCCGGAGGGCGCGCTGCGGCAGACGTTGCGGATGATCGAGGCCGCGCACCGCATCGCCGAGGTCGACGAGGTGCGGCTGTGCCACGACGGCACGGCCATCGACGCCGCGCTGGCCGACGACCGGATCGCACTCGTGCTCGCACTCGAAAGCGCGCCGGGCGTCGGTGAGGACGTCGAGCTGCTGGAGACGTTGTTCCGCCTCGGCGTGCGCGTCGCATCGCTCGCGCACTTCGGGCGCACTGCGCTGGCCGACGGCAGCGGCGAGGACGCCTCCGGCAGCAGGCTGACCAGGGCGGGCGTCGCGGCCGTGGCCGAGATGGAACGGCTCGGGATGATGTTCGACGTCAGCCACCTGGGCGTGGCCGGTGTCGAGCACGTGCTGGAGCTCGCGACCCGGCCGGTGATCGCGACGCACTCGTCGGCACGGGCGTTGCGCGACCACCACCGCAACCTCACCGACGAGCAGCTGAGGGGCATCGCGGCGAACGGCGGCGTGGTGTGCGTGAACTTCTTCGCGCCGTTCCTGCACGAGAGCGACTTCCGCATCGAGCGGCTGGTCGACCACATCGAGCACATCGCGGGCGTGATGGGCATCCGGCACGTCGGGCTGGGACCGGACTTCGTGAAGGAGGTCCTGGCCGACGTCACTCCCCCGTGCTGCGAGACGCAGTTCATCGAGGGCGTGCCCACCGACCGGTTCCTGCCGGGTCTCGAAGGACCGGCCGGGCTGCCGCTGGTGACCGAGGCGCTGCTGGAACGCGGCTGGCCCGATGACGACATCGCGCTGGTGCTCGGCGCGAACGTGCTCGACCTGTTCCGCGCCGAGCTCGGCAAGCCGAAACACTGACGAGGGGATCTGCACCGTGACCACCATCGAGGACCTGTACGGCTTCGCGCTGCCCGAGCAGCCCGCGATCTCCCCCGACGGCAGCGAGATCGTGTACGTCCTGCGCACCACCGACCGGGAGAAGGACCGCGACGTGCAGTCGCTGTGGCGGGTGAGTGGCGGCAACGCCGAGCAGCTCACCAGGGGCGAGACCGACGTGGCACCGGCGTGGTCGCCCGACGGCGCCCGCATCGCGTTCCTGCGCGCCCAGGACGGGCCCGCGCAGCTCTGGCTGCTGCCCGCGAACGGCGGCGAACCGGAGCAGCTGACGTCGTTGCCGCTCGGCGCGGGCGCGCCGGTGTGGAGCCCGGACGGCACCGCGGTCGCCTTCAGCGCACCGGTCGACGAGGGCGACGCCAAGGCGCCGGTCGTGGCGGACCGGCTCGACTACAAGGCCGACGGCTCCGGGTTCCTGCGCACGATCCGCAGCCACCTGCACGTGCTCGACCTCGACGGCCGTGAGGTCAGGCAGCTCACCGGCGGCGACTGGCACGCCGGTCCGCCGGCCTGGTCGCCGGACGGCACGCAGCTGGCCTTCGCGGCGGCCACCGACTCCGACGCCGACCTGACGTTCCGCGCGCCCGTGCACGTCGTGAGCGCCGCCGGCGGTGAGCCGAAGCTCGTCGGGCTCGCGTCCGGCCAGGCGGCGACGATCACGTGGACCGAGGACGGCACCGCGTTGCTCGTCACCGGCCGCACCACCACCGACACCGGTCACCTGGGTCTGCTGCGGGTGCCGCTCGACGGCGGCGAGGTGCGCAACCTGGCCGAAGCGCTGGACCGCAACGTCATGCCGGGCATGGCCGGCTATCCGGGTGGCCTGCCCGCCCTCAGCCCGCAGGGCGTGGTCTTCTGCGCCCGCGACCGCGGCTGCACCCAGCTGTACGTGGTGGACGACGAGCCGCGGCTGCTCGTCGGCGGTGACTCGCAGGTCGTGTCGGGGCTGTCGGTCAGCGGCGGCACGGCGGCGGTCGTGCTGGGCACCGCCACCTCGTACGGCGAGATCGCCACCGTCGACCTGGCCTCCGGCGAGGTGACCGTCCACACCGGACACAACCCCGACACCGAGCGGTTCGTGCCGCAGGAGCGCGAGTTCACCGTCTCCGACGGCACGGTCGTGCACGGCTGGCTCGTCCGCGACCCGGAGCGCACCGGCCCGTTGCCGCTGCTGCTCGACATCCACGGCGGCCCGCACAACGCGTGGAACGGCTCCGCCGACCCCGTGCACCTCTACCACCAGGTGCTGGCACGGCGCGGCTGGGCGGTGCTGCTGCTCAACCCGCGCGGCAGCGACGGCTACGGCGAGGCGTTCTACCAGGCCGCGCTCGGTGCGTGGGGCAAGGCCGACGCACGCGACTTCCTGGAGCCGATCGACCAGCTGGTCGCCGAGGGCACCGCCGACCCCGACCGGCTCGCCGTCACCGGCTACAGCTACGGCGGCTTCATGACCTGCTACCTCACCAGCCGCGACCGCCGGTTCGCCGCCGCCGTCGCGGGTGGCGTGGTCAGCGACCTGACGAGCATGGCGGGCACGTCCGACGCCGGTCACGCGCTCACCGCGCTGGAGCTGGGCGGTGCGGGTGAGCACCTGGCCGAGCTGTCGCCGCTGACGCTCGTCGACGACGTGCGCACACCGACGTTGATCTACCAGGGCGCGAACGACGACCGGTGCCCGGTCGGCCAGGCCGAGCAGTGGTTCACCGCGTTGCGCCAGAACGACGTCCCGGCCCGGCTGGTGCTCTACCCCGGCGCCTCGCACCTGTTCATCCTCAACGGCACGCCGTCGCACCGCGAGGACTTCAACCGGCGCGTGGTCGACTGGGTGCGCGAGCACACCGGCGAGGGGCGCGCGCTGGACGCGAAGCACTGGCAGCGCAGGCTTTCCGTGCTCGCGAAGAAGCACGGCGTGCCCGGCGCGGTGCTCGGGATCCTGCGCGGCGACGACGTCGCCGAGGCCTGCCACGGCGTGCTGAGCACGGCGACCGGCGTGGAGGTCACGCAGGACTCGGTGTTCCAGATCGGCTCGATCGGCAAGGTGTGGACCTCGACCGTCGTCATGCGCCTGGTGGACGAGGGCCTGCTCGACCTCGACGCGCCGATCGCGGACGTGCTGCCGGAGCTGCGCCTGTCCGACCCGGTCGTGGCGCAGAAGGTCACGATGCGGCACCTGCTGACGCACACCAGCGGCATCGACGGTGACGTGTTCACCGACACCGGCCGCGGTGACGACTGCCTGGAGCGCTACACCGAGCAGCTCGTGGACGCCGGTCAGAACCACCCCCTCGGTGCCACGTTCTCCTACTGCAACAGCGGTTTCGTGCTCGCCGGACGGGTGATCGAGAAGCTCACCGGCCAGACCTGGGACGCGGCGATGCGAGAGAAGCTCTTCAGCCCGCTCGGCCTGGAGCGCACCGGCACGCTGCCGGAGGAGGCGCTGCTGCACCGCGCCGCCATCGGCCACGTCGAGAAGGACGGGAAGCAGGTGCCCGCACCGGTGTGGGCGCTGCCGCGCTCCGTCGGACCGGCCGGGACGATCTTCTCCACGACCGCGGACGTGCTCCGGTTCGCGAAGATGCACCTCGACGGCGGCGGGTCCGTGCTGACGGAGGCCACCGCGGCGGCGATGACCGAGAAGCAGACCGACGTGCCCGACCCGAACGCGCTGGGCGACTCGTGGGGCCTGGGCTGGATCCGGTTCGGCTGGGACGGCCACCGGCTGATCGGCCACGACGGCAACACCATCGGCCAGTCGGCGTTCCTGCGCCTGCTCCCCGAACAGGGTCTCGCCGTCACGCTGCTCACCAACGGCGGCCACGCCCGTGAGCTGTACCTGGAGCTGTACCGGGAGATCTTCGCCGAGCTGGCCGCCGTCGCGATGCCGCGCCCGCTGGAGCCGGGTGACCCCGTCGAGGTCGACACCGCTCGGTACGTCGGCCGCTACGAGCGCGCCTCCTCCCGCCTGGACGTGAGCACCGGTGAACGCGGCCTGCGGCTGAAGATGGCGGTCACCGGGTCGCTGGCCGGGCTCGTGCCCGACCCGCCGGAGGTCGACCTGGTGCCGGTCACCGACGAGCTGTTCGTGTTCCGGGACTCCGAGCAGGAGAGCTGGACCTCGTTGGTGTTCTACCGGCTGCCCACCGGCGAGGAATACCTCCACATGGGTGTCCGCGCCACGCCTAAGGTGTCTTGACGTGCTCAAAGACATCGAACGCCTCGTCACCTGCGAGTCCCCGTCCACCGACCTCGCCGCGGTCGCGCGCAGCGCCGAGGTCACCGCCGACGTGGGCACCGCCCTGCTCGGCGCCGCCCCGGAGCGGATCGTGCTCGACGGCCGCACGCACCTGCGGTGGCGGCTGGGAGACGGGCCGCGGCGGGTGCTGCTGCTGGGCCACCACGACACGGTGTGGCCGATCGGCACCCTCGACCGGATCCCGTTCTCGGTGCGCGACGGCGTGCTGCGCGGTCCCGGCTGCTTCGACATGAAGGCCGGCGTGGTGATGATCTTCCACGCCGTGGCGGCGCTGGACTCGCCCGACGGCGTCACGGTGCTGATCACCGGCGACGAGGAGATCGGCTCGCCGTCGTCGCGCGGGCTGATCGAGACCGAGGCGCGGGAGCACCGGGCCGTGCTGGTCACCGAGGCGTCGGCCGACGGCGGCGCGCTCAAGACCGAGCGCAAGGGCACGTCCATGTACGAGGTGACGCTGCACGGCCGCGCCGCGCACGCCGGGCTCGAACCTGAACGCGGCGTGAGCGCGACCGTCGAGGCCGCGCACCAGGTCCTGGCCGTGGCCGCGCTGTCCGACGCCGCGGCGGGAACGACCGTGACGCCGACCGTGCTGTCCGCGGGCACGACGACGAACACCGTCGCCGCACAGGGCAGGTTCATGGTGGACGTGCGGGTGTGCGACCTCGCCGAGCAGACGCGGGTGGACGAGGCCATGCTGGCACTGGAACCGGTGCTCGAAGGCGCCAAGATCGAGGTGTCCGGCGGCCCCAACCGCGCGCCGCTGGAGGCCGCGATGTCCGCCGACCTGTTCGCGCTGGCGTCCCGGCTGGGCGGTCCGCTGCGGTCCGCCGCCGTGGGCGGTGCTTCCGACGGCAACTTCACCGCGGGGGTGGGCGTGCCGACGCTGGACGGTCTCGGTGCGGTCGGCGGTGGCGCACACGCCGAGAGCGAGCACGTGCTGGTGGCCGAACTGGCACCGCGCACCGCGCTGCTCTCGGCACTCGTGAGGGAGCTGACCACATGACCGAACCGCTGCTGGCCCAGGACGTGGTGGTCCGCCAGCTCACCGACCAGGCCGAGCTCGTGGCCACCGAGCGGTTGTACGCCGAGATCTGGCGGTCGAGCGGCAACACTCCCCCGGTCACCGCCGAGCTCCTGCGGGCGATGACCAAGGCGGGCAGCTACGTCGCCGGTGCGTTCGAGGGCGACGAGCTGGTCGGCGCGTGCATCGGCTTCTGCTCGCCGCCGGCGGCCGGGTCGCTGCACAGCCACATCGCCGGGGTTGCGGCCCGGATGCGCGGCCGCAACGTGGGTTACGCGCTCAAGCTCGACCAGCGGGCGTGGGCGCTGGACCGCGGGCTGAGCACCATCACCTGGACCTTCGACCCGCTGGTGCGCCGCAACGCCTACTTCAACCTGACCAAGCTCGGCGCCGACGCCGTCGAGTACCTGCCGGACTTCTACGGCGACATGCGCGACGGCATCAACGGCGGCGTCGAGAGCGACCGGCTGCTGGTGCGCTGGCGGGTCGCCGCCCCGGACGTCGCCGAGGTGTGCGCCGGGCGGCCGCGGGTCGTGGAGGCCAGGGGCGTGGTCGGGCTGGGCGTCTCCCCGGACGGCCTGCCGGTGCCGGGCAGCACCGGTGGCTCGACCGTGCTCGTCGCGGTGCCGCCGGACGTCGAGGCGCTGCGGGTGGCGAACCCGGCCGCGGCAAGGCAGTGGCGCCACGCCGTGCGGGACGTGCTCGGCGGGTTGCTCGCCGCGGGCGCCCGCGTCACCGGGTTCGACCGAGCCGGGTGGTACGTCGTCGAGAAACCGAGCAGTGAGGACCGCGCAGTGAGGATCGAGTCGTGAAACTGACCGGGGTCGAGCTCCGCTGGATCGAGATGCCGCTCAAGGGGGCGTTCCGGACGTCGTTCGGCACGCAGACCGTGCGCTCGCTCATGCTGCTGCGCGCTGTCACGGACGTGGGCGAGGGCTGGGGCGAGTGCGTCGCGATGGCCGATCCGGTGTACTCGCCGGAGTACACCGAGGGCTGCGCCGACGTGCTGCGGCGGTTCCTGGTGCCGGCGCTGGCCGGTGAGATCGACGCGGTGTCCGTCGCGCCGAGGCTCGCGAAGTTCCGCGGGCACCGGATGGCCAAGGGCGCGCTGGAGATGGCGGTGCTGGACGCCGAGCTGCGCTCGCGGGGCGTGTCGTTCGCCCGTGAGCTGGGCGCGACGCGCGACCGGGTGCCGTGCGGGGTGTCGGTCGGGATCATGAACTCGATCCCGGAGCTGCTCGACGCGGTCACCGGGTACGTGGAGGAGGGGTACGTCCGGATCAAGCTGAAGATCGAGCCCGGCTGGGACGTCGAGCCGGTGCGGGCCGTGCGCGAACGGTTCGGCGACGTGCTGCTGCAGGTCGACGCGAACACCGCCTACACGCTGGCCGACGCACGCCACCTGGCCCGGCTCGACCCGTTCGACCTGCTGCTGATCGAACAGCCGCTGGACGAGGAGGAGATCCTCGCGCACGCGGAGCTGGCGAAGGTCGTGCGCACGCCGATCTGCCTGGACGAGTCGATCACCTCCGCCCGGTCGGCGGCCGACGCGATCACGCTGGGCGCCTGCCAGATCGTGAACATCAAACCCGGCCGGGTCGGCGGGTACCTGGAGGCGCGGCGCATCCACGACGTGTGCGCGGCGCACGGGATCGCGGTGTGGTGCGGCGGCATGCTGGAGACCGGCATCGGGCGGGCGGCGAACGTGGCACTGGCGGCGATGCCGGGGTGCACGCTGCCCGGTGACACCTCGGCGTCGGACCGCTACTACGCGCTGGACGTCACCGAGCCGTTCGTGCTGGAGGACGGCCACCTGCGGGTGCCGACGGGGCCGGGCCTCGGGGTGGAGCCCATCCAGGAGGTGCTCGACGAGGTGACGGTGAAGACCGAGTGGATCTCGCTCTAGCCGGGGCACGCGCCCACCACGCGCCGTCTCCGGGGCGTTCCACTGCGGACCGTCCACGTGGCACGGTGGCGCGGTGAGCAACCGAACCGGCCTCGCCCGCGTGCTCGACGACCTGGGCACCACGCTGATCGACCTGGTCCGCGGCGACCCCGGCCGGGTGGGCGGGATCGGCGGCGTGGTGATCGACGACCCGCACGACGACCAGGTGCTGCCGCCCCGCGCGCTGGTGCTCGGCGTCGGCGTGCGGGAACCGGGGCAGATCAGCGCCCGGCTCGCCGAGCTGGGCGAACGGGGCGCGGCGGCGCTCGTCGTGCGCGGTCCGGTCGCGGTGACCGACGAGGTCACCGCGACCGCCGACCGGTCGGGGGTGGCGTTGCTGGGTCTCGCGCCCGGTGCGTCGTGGACGCAGCTGGCCGCGCTGCTGCGCTCGCTGCTGGCCGAGGGCGAGGTGTCCACCGACTCCGAGACGCTCGGCGGCATGCCGGCCGGTGACCTGTTCGCGCTGGCCAACGCCGTGGCGTCGTTGATCGGCGCGCCGGTGACGATCGAGGACCGCAGCTCGCGGGTGCTCGCGTTCTCCGGGCGGCAGGAGCAGGCGGACCCCTCGCGGGTCGAGACGATCCTCGGGCGGCAGGTACCCGCGCGGTACTCGCAGCTGCTGGAGGAACGCGGGGTGTTCCGCCGGCTCTACCGCAGCGACCAGCCGGTCTACATCGACGGGCTGCCCGACGACGAGGGCGGCTGGTGCCTGCCCAGGGTCGCCGTCGCGGTGCGCGCGGGTGACGAGGTCCTCGGCTCGATCTGGGCGGCGGTGCACGCCCCGTTACCGGCCGACCGGGCGCTGGCGTTCCGCGACGCGGCGAAGCTGGTGGCGTTGCACCTGATGCGGCAGCGGGCGGGTGCCGACGTCGAACGCCGCCTGCGCGCGGACCTGGTCAGCACCGCGGTCGAGGGCGGCGCGGGCGCGGCGGAGGCGGTGCGCCGGCTGGGGCTGACCGACCAGGAGTGCGTGGTGCTCGTCCTCGCGCTCGCCGACTCGCACGCGGACGGTCCCGCCGAGCACGCCCGGCTGCTGGCCGAACGCCAGCAGGTCGCCGACGCGTTCGCGATGCACCTGACCGCCGTGCACCCACGGGCGGCCGCGGCGCTGGTCGGGGACGTCGCGTACGCGATCCTGCCGGTCGAGTCCGAGGACCGGGCGCTGCGCATCGCCACCGACTTCCGCACCCGCATCGGTGACCGCGTGGTCGTCGGCGTCGGCCCGGTCGCGGACGGGCTGACGCTCGCCCGGTCCAAGGCGGGCGCCGACCTGGCCCTGCGGGTGCTGCGCGCCGGGCGCTCGACGCGGCCGGTCGCGCGGGTGTCCGACGTGCACAGCGAGGGCCTGCTGCTGGAGCTGGCCGACCTGATCGCCGAACGCGGCGACACCCTCACCGGACCGGTCGCCCGCCTGATCGACTACGACCGCCGGCACAACGGCAACCTGGTCGAGACGCTCAGCGCGTGGCTGGACGCGTTCGGCGACGTGGGCGCCGCCTCGGCCGCAGTCTTCGTGCACCCCAACACGTTCCGCTACCGGCTGCGGCGCCTGGCGGAGGTGGGCGAGCTCGACCTCACCGACCCGGACGCCCGGTTCGCCGCGATGCTGCAACTGCGGCTGTGGCGTCCCGTGTAGCGGCCTCAGGCCGTGGCAGCGGAGTCACGGCAACCCTGGCTCAGCACGCGTAGTGGAACGTCGTGACGACCCCGTTCGCGCCGAACTGGTGCAGCGCCATGCCCGGCGGGTGCTCGCGGTTCGCGGTCGGGTGGTCGCCGTCGAGGTTCGCGGCCGAGACGACCCCCGGTGCCACGAGCACCGGCACGCCGGCGAACGACGCCACGCACGCCGTGTGAACGTGTCCACAGAGGATCGCCGTGACCGTGCCGATCCGCTCCACGAGCTCGGCCAGCGCGTCCGCGTTCAGCAGCCGCATCGGGTCGACGTAGGTGTGGCCGATCCGCATCGGCGGCTGGTGGAACGCGAGCACCGTCCGCTGCGCACCGGCGGCCAGCCCGGCCACCCGGTCGGCCTCCTCCGGGCGCAGCACGCCGTGGTTCTCGCCCGGCACGACCACGTCGACACCCACCACCCGCAGGTCACCGGCGTCGAGCACCGGCACCGACGGGACCGCCGCGGGGACGTCGTGGTTGCCCGGCACCGCGAGCCACGGCAGGCGGCCCTCCATCACGGCGCTGAACTGCGCGTACTCGGCAGCGGTGCCGTTGTCGGCGATGTCGCCGGTGAGCACGATCGCGTCCGGCTGCCGGGTGGGCGGCAGCAGGTCGAGCACGGCGGTGAGCCGGTCCGCGCGCTCCGGCGAGCCGTCCAGGTGCGGGTCGCTGAGGTGCAGCAAGGTCGTCACCCCGGCCAGGCTAACGGTAAATCCCGATCACCCGTTCACATCTGCGGCAACACGGTCGTCGGCGGTCGTGCGGGCGTCGCGCGGTTCGCGAGCCGGCAGCAAGATCGTGGTTGACTCGACGCCATGCTTCCGTGGGAGGGCGAACTCGCCGGCCGGCTCGACCGGCACACCGTCGAATCCGAGCTGCTGCGCGGCAACCCGCTCGGCGACCCGCACCAGCGCCCGCTGTGGGTGTACGTGCCGCCGGGCTACGACTCGTCCGACGAGCGCTACCCGACCGTCTACGTGATCCAGGGCTACACCGGGCACCTGGGCATGTGGGCCAACCGGACGCCGTTCCGCCAGCCGTTCATCGAGACCGCCGACGCCGTGTTCGCGGGCGGTGCCCCCGCGTGTGTGGTGGTCTACGTCGACGCGTGGACCACGTACGGCGGCTCGCAGTTTGTTGACTCCCCCGGCACCGGCCGCTACCACTCGTACCTGTGCGACGAGATCGTGCCGTGGGTCGACGCGCACTACCGCACGATCCCGGCCGCCGCGTCCCGTGCGATCAGCGGCAAGTCCTCCGGCGGGTTCGGCGCGATGATCACCCCGATGCTGCGGCCCGACCTGTTCGGCGCGCTGGCCACGCACGCGGGCGACACGCTCTACGAGTACTGCTACCTGCCCGACTTCGCCAAGGCCGTGCGTTTCCTACGCGCCTATGACCACGACATCCGCTCGTGGTGGGCCGATTTCCAGGGTCGGCCGGCGTTCACCAAGCCCGAGGACGCCACCCTGCTGAGCACCCTCGGCGTCGCGGCCTGCTTCTCCGCCCTCGACGACGGCACGCCGGAGCTGCCGTTCGACCCGGTGACCGGCGTGCTGCGGCCCGGCGTGTGGCAGCGCTGGCTCGACTGGGACCCGGTGCGCATGGCGGCAACGCACGCCGACGCGCTGCGGTCGTTGCGCGCGGTGTGGATCGACGCGGGCCGCAGCGACGAGTACCACCTCGACCTCGGCGCGGAGGCGTTCCGCGCGGAGCTGGCCGCGGTGGGCGTGCCGGACGAGCGGATCCACTTCGAGCTGTTCGACGCGGGTCACGGCGGCATCGACTACCGCTACCCGCTCTCGCTGGCCTGGCTGGCCGACCGGCTGACACGACTTTCGTAGGGTTTCCGAAGGCCGCGCGTCCCTGACGCCGCCGTTGCTCCTCTTCTGCTCGTAACGGGCCCCTGCGCCCCGCGCACGTGCGCGGGGACAGCCCGCGAGGAGTGTTGGAGGAATAGTGTTCGTGCGCACAAGAACACGCCTGCGTGCCGTGGTCATCGCCGCGGTCGTGGGTGCCGGAGTCCTGGCGGCGGCCACCCCGGCGACGGCGGCACCCGCGGCGGGCAACCGGTCGTACCTGGTCATCACCGCGCCGGGCGACACGGCGGGCGCGAAGAGCGCCGTCGCGAGCAACAGCGGCACGGTGTGGGCCTCGTACGACGCGATCGGCGTCATCGTCGCCCACTCCGGTTCGACGGACTTCGCGAGCCGGATGCGGTCGGTGAGCGGCGTGCAGAAGGTCGGCGCCACCCGCACGTCCGACGTGCCCGCCGAGGCGGCGAACCCGGCCATCCCGACCGCTCCGGCGCAGGTCACGCCCACCGACGGCGAACCGGTGCGCACGGACATGAGCCAGATCGGCGCCGACCGCGCGTGGGCGGTCAACCAGGGCTCGCCCAACGTCACCGTCGGCGTGCTCGACACCGGCGTGGACGACCTGCACGCCGACCTCAAGGCGAACTTCGACACGGCCAACTCCGCGTCGTGCGCCTACGGCAAGCTCGACACGCGCGCAGGCTCGTGGCGCGACACCGACACGCACGGCACGCACGTCGCGGGCACGATCGCGGCGGCCAAGAACAGCAAGGGCGTGGTCGGCGTCGCGCCGGGCGTGAAGATCGCCTCCGTGCGCATCGCGGAGAAGCCCTCCGGGCTGTTCTTCGCCGAGAACACCATCTGCGCCATGGTCTTCTCCGGTGACCGCGGCTTCGAGGTGACCAACAACAGCTACTACTCCGACCCGTGGCTGTTCAACTGCCCGGACAACGCCGACCAGGACGCGATCCTGGAGGGCGTGAAGCGCGCCGTCGCGTACGCCGAGGGCAAGGGCGTGCTGAACGTGGCCGCCGCCGGCAACGAGAACTACAACCTCGCGGCCAAGACCACCGACACGACCAGCCCGAACGACTCCACGCCCGCCACCCGCACGATCAGCAACAGCTGCCTGAGCGTGCCCGGCGAGGTCTCCGGCGTCGTCAGCGTCTCGTCGATCACCTCGTCGAACACCAAGTCGTCGTTCTCCAACTTCGGCACCGACAAGGTGCACGTCGCCGCCCCCGGCGACAGCGTCTACTCGACCCTGCCCGGCGGCCGGTACGGCACGAAGTCCGGCACGTCGATGGCCTCCCCGCACGTCGCGGGCGTCGCCGCACTGCTGAAGTCGGCCAACCCGACCGCCACCCCCGCCCAGCTGCGCACCCTGCTCGCCACCCAGGCCGACGACCTGGCCTGCTCCGACAACCGGTGCAGCGGCACCACCGCGAAGAACAACTTCTTCGGTGAGGGCCGCGTCGACGCGCTGGCCGCGGTCGGCGGCGGCACCACCCCGCCCGGCCAGACCTTCGAGAACACCGCCGACGTCGCCATCCCCGACCTCGGCTCGGCCGTGACCAGCTCGATCACCGTCTCCGGCGTCACCGGCAACGCCCCCGCGACGCTGAAGGTCGGCGTCGACATCGTGCACACCTTCCGCGGCGACCTGGTGATCGACCTGATCGCCCCGGACGGCACGGCCTACCGGTTGAAGAACTCCAGCACCACCGACTCCGCCGACAACGTCGTGGAGACCTACTCGGCCGACGCGTCCAGCGAGGTCGCGAACGGCGTGTGGAAGCTGCAGGTGCGGGACACCTACCGCGGCGACACCGGCTACATCAACGCCTGGAAGCTGACCTTCTAGGCGCTGACGGGGACGGCCCGCGGGCGGGCCGTCCCTACCGCACGTCCTCGAACGTCTCGTGCCCCAGCACGCCCAGCAGCTGGATCTTGTCGAACGCCTCCGTGCGCGGCGGCGCCGTGAGCACCAGCAGCGCCTGCGACTGGTCCTCGGTGAACAGCGCCTGGCAGTCCACCTCGATCTCCCCGAGCTGTGGGTGGACGAGCACCTTGTGGTCCTCGAACCGCCTGGCCACCTCGTGCCGTTCCCACAGCTCCGCGAACTCGGCACTCTCCCGTGACAGCACTCGCACCAGTTCACCCGCACGGGACTTGGGTCCCATCGAGCCGTACGCGGCACGGAGGTTCGCCACCTGCGCGCGGCTCTGGCGGGCGCGGTCGTGCTCGGGGTAGATCAGCCGCTCGTCCGGATCGGTGAACCAGCGGTAGATCCCGCTGCGCGCCAGGCCGGTGAACTTCGACGAGTCGCCGTAGAGCGCCGCCGCGTGCCGGTTCTGCATCAGCACCTCGCTCAGGTTCGACAGGATGAGCGCGGGTGTGTCGGTCAGGCGGTCCAGCACCCGTTGCAACGCGGGCGCGACGTGGGTGCTGGTCACCGACGGCGACGGGGCGTTGCGGCCGGCCACCTGGAACAGGTAGTCGCGGGCGTCGTCGCTCAACCGCAGTGCGCGGGCCAGCGCCGCCAGCATCTGCTCGCTCGGTTGCGGGCCGCGTTGCTGTTCGAGGCGGGTGTAGTAGTCCGTGGACATCGTGGCCAGCGCGGCGACCTCCTCACGCCGCAGGCCCGCCGCCCGCCGACGGGCGCCCACGGGCAGACCGACGTCCTCGGGCCGGAGCTCTTCACGTCGGCGGCGGAGGAAGGCCGCTAGTTCCGCACGATCCATGGCTCCAGTATCGGGCCGTTCGCGCCGTGAACCAGGGACTGCCGATCCCCCGACAAGCGCTCTCTGCCGCATCCCCCGCGCACGGCAGAAGCTCTGACCATGAACATCACCGGAAACACCGTCTTCATCCCCGGCGCCACCAGCGGCATCGGCCTGGCGCTCGCCCTCGCGCTGCGGGAGCGCGGCAACACCGTGATCGTCGGTGGCCGGCGCACGGAGCTGCTGGACCAGATTGCCGCCGAGCACCCCGGCGTCGAGACCGTGCGGATCGACACGGCCGACGCCGGCAGCATCGCGGACGCGGCCAAGGACGTGCTCGCGCGTTTCCCCGAGCTGAACGTGCTGATCACCATGGCGGGCGTCATGCGCGTGGAGGACTGGCGCCGGCCCGAGACGTTCCTGGAGTCGGCGGAGACCACCGTGACGACGAACCTCCTCGGCCCGATCCGGCTCATCGCGGCGTTCGTGGAGCACCTGCGGACGCGACCGGACGCCACCATCATGACCGTGTCGTCCGGGCTCGCGTTCGCGCCGTTGAAGGTGACGCCGAGCTACAACGCCACCAAGGCGGCGATCCACATGCTCAGCGAGTCGGTGCGGCTGCAGCTGGCGGGCACCTCGGTGAAGGTCACCGAGCTGGAGCCGCCCTCGGTGCAGACGGACCTGCTGCCGGGCCAGGCCGACAACGACCACGCCATGCCGCTCGCGGACTACGTCGCCGAGGTCATGAGCATCATCGAGGCCCGGCCCGACGCGCCGGAGATCCAGGTCGAGCGGGTGAAGTTCCTGCGCTACGCCGAGGCGCGGGGTGACTACGACCAGGTCGTGGCCACCCTCAACGCCACCGACCCGCACGGGAACTAGGTGCGCAGGTACGCGATGTAGGACTCGGCCGCGGTGCGGGCGCGCTCGCGGAGTCCCTCGGGATCGGTCTTGGCAACGGCCGCGAACCCGTCACAGGACTCCGTGAGCGTGTCCGGGCCCAGCGACGCCATCGCGACGTCGGGCAGCTCGGCCTTGATGCACCTGACGGCGCGCCCGATCGCCTCCGGGTTGCAGTAGTCCTCCGGCGAGAAGCACTTCTCCACCAGCCCGTCGAGCACCGGCTTCGACCGCTCGTAGATCAGCTTCATCCCGGCGAGGTTCGCGATCGCCTGCGGGATGACGACCTCCCTCAGCTGGGTCACGTCGCGCCGGTCTGTCCCTGGTTGCAGGTGGGCTTTGCACACCGGTGTGATGAACTCGTCGCGCACGATCGAGGTCATGGTGCCCACAGCGCCGGAAAGGTTGTCGTAGCAGGCGAACGCGCTCGCCGCAGTGGGTGCCAGCACCAATGGGACCGTCGCGAACAATGCGGCCAGAGCGGTCTTCTTCATGTCGCCGTCCTTTGTGGAGTGTTCAGACGGCCGACAGGTACCCTGGTGTCAGGACGGGGTACCGGCTTCGACCGACGACGACCGCATCGTGTGATCGCCGGTCACTCCCCGTCGACGCCGACGCGTCCACAACCCCACCGCGCATGCCACGAAAGCGGCACCGGTGAACGCCACGTGCAACGCACCGCCGAACCTCGTCGCGATCGTCAGCGACGACCGCAACGGCACGGTGCCCACCATCAGGTCGTCGGTGAACATCCCCGTCGACTGCACGACACGGCCGTCCGGGAGCACCACCGCGCTCACGCCGCTGATCGCCGCGACCACGACCGCGCGGCCGTGCTCGATCGCGCGCAACCGGGCCATCGCAAGCTGCTGGTAGGTCATCTCGCCGCGGCCGTACCAGGCGTTGTTGGTCGGCACGACGAGCAGCTGGGCACCCTCGGCCGCGGACTCGCGCAGCACGTAGTCGTAGGCCACCTCGTAGCAGATGCCGATGCCGACCCTGGTGCCCGCGACCCCCAGGACGCCGGGTTCGCTGCCCGCCTTCAGGTCCTGCTGGTCGGCGAAGGGCGTGACCAGCCGGGCGAGCGGGCGCAGCGGGATGTGCTCGGCGAACGGGACGAGCTCCTGCTTGGCGTACGACTCCCCCGCGCCGGTGCCGGGCCGCCACGCGATCACCGAGTTCTCGTCGTCGCGCAACGCGCTGACCAGCACGGGCACGCCCAGGCCGTCGACCATCCGGTCGAGCACCGGGTCGCGGTCGCCGGTGCGGGTCGCGCTCTCCGGCCACACCACGAGGTCGGGCCGCGGTCCGGGCCGGGCGGCGAGCTCGGCGGTCTTGCGCAGGTGGTTGGCGCGCAGCTCGGCGCCGGCCGCGAGCAGGCCGAGACCGATGTCGGGTGCGTTGCCCTGCACGACGGCGACGGTCCGGGTGCCGTTCTGGGCGTCGACCGGCACGGTCACCACCAGCGCGGCGGCCACCGGCAGCAACGCCGCGGCCCGCCGCCACTCGCGCGGCCTGGACAGCCACGCGGCCAGCCCGAACCCGGTCACGACCACCGCGAACGTGACCAGCGGTGCGCCACCGAGCGACGCCAGCCGCCCGAACGGACCGTCGACCTGACCGAACGCCACCCGGCCCCACGGGAAGCCGTTGAACGGGATCAGCGCCCGCGCGGTCTCCTGCAGCACGAACAGCAGCGCCGCCCACACCGGTGCGCCGGGCAGCCGCGCGACCAGCGGGTACAGCGCGAACGCGGCGGAGATGAACAACGCCATCAGTGCCGACAGCACGAGCCACGGCCACGGCCCGAAGTCGTTGCCGAGGAAGTGCTGGATCCACCACAGGTGTGGTAGGAAGAACGCCAGCCCGAAGACGAACCCGAGCCGTCCGGGCCGGCCGCCCCGCAGCGTCAGCCCCAGCACGAGGAACGCCGGTACCGCCAGCCACCACAGCGTGCGCGGGGGGAAGCTCACCGCGAGGACACCGCCGGCCAGCGCCGCGGCGCCGTACCGGCCCAGGTCAGCTCCGCGCACCGGACACCCGGCGCAGGACGACGTGCCGCAGGAAGAAGAACGCGCAGGCCACGACCGCGAGCCCGGCCGCGTAGCCGAGCACCAGCTCCGGTACCCGTCCGGCGAAGTCGCCCGCGAGCGGCGGCACCAGCAACGCGAACACCGCGACCACCGCGGCGACCTGGGACCGCCACACCCCGGCGGCCGCGAGCGGCACCACCGCCCACAGCAGGTACCACGGCTGCACCACCGGGCCCAGCACCACGATCACGCCCATCATCAGCCCCAGCGCCATCACCTCGGAGACCCCGCCACGCAGCTGGCGCGCCAGCACCACCACGATCGCGCACAGGATCAGCACGAGCCCGGCGACCCGTCCCGCGGAGATCATCGCCCGACCACTCTCCGCACCGAACACCGCACCGGTCAAGAAGCCCGGCCAGTTGCTCGGCGCCAGCCAGCTCGCCACCTTCGACGGCGTCCCGAGCGCCTGCAACCAGCCGAATCCCGCCCGGCCGGCCAGTGACGTCACCACCGACACCAGCACGGCCACCGCGACCATGGCCACGCCACTGAGCGTGAACCTGGCCAGCCCACCGCCGAAGCGGCGCGCCAGTGCCGTGCCGACCACCGCCAGCGCGACCAGCGCGGGCAGTTTCACCTGGGCCCCGAGCGCGATCAGCACGATCCCGGCGGTGAACGGCCACCACCGGGCGTCGTCGAGCGCCTCCAGCGCGACCACGGTGCCCGCGAGCATCAGTCCCAGCATGAGCGCGTCGTTGTGCACGCCGCCGACGAGGTGCCACAGCACCAGCGGGTTCAGCACGCCCAGCCACAGCGCCGTGCGCGGCGACGTACCGGCCCGTGCGGCCAGCCGCGGCACCGCCCACACCACGAGCAGCAGCCCCAGCACCGCCGCGAGCCGGTACAACGCCACGCCCACGACCGGATCACCGCCGGTGACCTGGGCGATCCCGCGCTCGACCGTGCCGAACAACGGCCCGTACGGCGACGCGGTCTCCCGCCAGTACCCGCTGACGCGTGCCACGGCCTCGGCGCTCGCACCGGCGGCCGGGCTCACGACGTTCGGGTCCAGGCCGCGCGCCGCCACCTCGCCCTGCGCGAGGTAGCTGAAGACGTCGAGGCTGAACAGCGGCGGTGCCACCACCAGCGGGGCACACCACCAGGCCAGCGTCCGCCGCAGCCACGGGGCGGCCGGTTCCGCACGGCCGAGCAGTGCCCACGCCAGCACGACGAGGCCCGCGCCCGCGACCGCCGCGGCCAGCCCGGCAGCGCCTGCTCTCGCCGTGACCGCCCAGGCCCCGCCGGTGAGCAGCACCGCGCCGCCGAACCCGGTCCAGCGCAGCACCTCCGCGGCGGGAAGGGCAGTGACCGGTGAGAGCAGCCGGGGTGAACCCGCCGTTGACGTCCGCACGCACGAGACACTGCTGTGCGAGCGGATCGTCCCGCGTCACCCTGCGGTCGTGGCCGCGCGTCCTACCTGAGGATGATCTTCTTCAGACGGGAGTCGGGCAACCTGCGGCTCACGTGCCCGCGACCACGGCGACCCCGGTCCGGCCGCCGTCCACGTCGATCACCGTGCCGTGCACGAACGCCGACTCGTCCGATGCCAGGTAGACCGCCGCGGCCGCGATCGCGCCGGGGTCCCCGGCCCGACCCGCCGGGCTGCCGACCATCATCCGGTCGCTGATCCGCCGGGTCGTCTCATCCCACTCCGACGAGGCGATGACGCCCGGCGAGATCGCGTTGACGCGCACGCCCCGTGACCCGAACTCCGCCGCCCAGGCACGGGTCAGCGTCTCCACCGCGCCCTTGGTCGAGCTGTACACGGGCGCGGCGGGCACCGCGAGCCGCGCGATCCACGAGCCCAGGTTGATCACGACACCGCCGCCGGCGTCGACCATCGCGGGCAGGAGCGCCCGGGTGAGGAAGAACGGTGCCTTGACGTTGACCCCGAAGACCCGGTCGAAGGTCTCCTCGTCGGTCGCGGGCGTCGTGGCCGCCGGGTAGATGCCGGCGTTGTTCACGAGGACGTCGACCCGCCCGAGCCGGTCGGTGGCGGCCTCGGCCAGCGCGCGGCTGGCGGCGGCGCTGCCGTCGAGGGAGGCGCGCACGAAGTCGGCCCGGCCGCCGGCCGCCTCGATCTCGGCGACGACGGCGGCGCCACGGGCGTCGTCGCGGCCGGAGACGACGACGTGCGCTCCCTCCGCGGCGAAGGCGACCGCGATCGCGCGGCCGATGTTGGCGGTGGAACCGGTGACGAGGGCGGTCCTGCCCTCTAGACGAAGTGACATGGCAACGACGCTAGGCAGCGAAAATTGGACCGGCAAGTCCAGAAAATCAGGCCCTGAGGTGGTCGATCAGCGTGTCCAGGGCGGCCTCCAGGTGCCAGATCTCACCGGTGGAGCGGAGCATCTGGACACCACCCTGGATGCCCGCGACGAAAGCGCCGGCCACGCGGTCGGCGTCGAGCCCGGCGCGGACCAGACCGGCGCTCTGCATCGCGGTGATGCCGGTGCGCAGGTGGGCCTGCCACTGCTCCACCAGCGTGCCGACCACTTCGGCGGCGCCCGGTGTGGTGACCGCCTGGCTCAGCAGCGTGCCCAGCGGGCAGGACCGGCCCTGCGCGCGGTAGCGGGCGACCACCGAGTCGCGCCAGCGCTCCCAGGCCGGCCACGACGTGAGCGCGCCCAGGTGCGGCTGCTGGTCGTCGAGCACCCGTCCGGCCTCGTAACGGGCCACGGCGAGGAACAGCTCCTCCTTCCCGCCGGGGAAGTAGTGGAAGAGCTGCCCCTTGCTGGTGCCGGTGATCGCCCGGATGTCGTCGAGCGTCGCACCGGCCGGGTCGTCGCCCCGCAGGTGCTCGGCCGCGCCCTCGATGATGCGCTGCCGGGTCGCCCGCCCCTTCGCCGTGAGCTTCACAGTGTGGACTCTACAGTCCAGTTCTTCACCGCCCTGACGCCGCGATCTCGCACTCCTGCGCGTGCTCCAGGCCCAGCGAGATGGAGGCGGCGTCGTTGTTGGGCCCGCCGAACGCGTAGCTGATCGCGGTGGCCCCCGGCTCGTTCACCACCTCGACGTACCGGACGCCCTTCTCGCGCAGGCACTGCACGACGCGGTTGGCGAAGTCGACGGCCTCCGGGTTGCTCGCGTCCTTCTCCCACGGCGGCAGCGGGATCTTCGACTCGCAGTCCTTGAGCGCCTTGTCGACCTCCTCCTTGCCCGGCTGGCGGCCACTGCCCTCCAGCGGGCGGCCCTTGTAGTCCAGGCCGTGCTGACCCATGCACTGCGCGAACGGCACGTTCAACGCCTCGTGGTCCTCCGGCGTCATGTCCAGCCGCTCGCGCGGGCGTTGCTCGGTGGGAGCGGCCGGGGAGGCGGCCGTGCTGCTCGGCGTCGACAGGGACGCGACCTGCGGCGGGGTGTCCGGCGCCGAGCAGGCGGCCACGGCCAGGAGCAGGACGAGCGGTGCCTTCTTCACGGGTTTCCTTCCAGGTCACGAGGAGAGCGCCTGCGTCGGCGTGAGCCGGGCGGCGCGGAGGGAGGGGTACAGGCCGGCCGCGGCGCCCACGACGAGCGCCGCGAGCACACCGCAGACCAGGACGGTGGCGGGGATGACGAGCGGCCAGCCGTGCAGGGTGGCGTAGCCGGCGACCCCGAGCGCACCGAGCGCGGTGCCGGCCAGACCGCCCAGCGACGACAGCAGGACCGCTTCGGTGAGGAACTGCGCGCGGATGTGACCGCGGGTCGCGCCGAGCGCCCGGCGCAGGCCGATCTCGCTGCGGCGTTCGAGCACGGAGATCACCATGGTGTTCGCCACGCCCACGCCGCCGACCAGCAGCGCCACCCCGGCCAGACCGAGGAACAACGCGCTGTAGGAGTTCTGGGTGGCCCGCTTGGCCG
Source organism: Nocardia sp. NRRL S-836 (assembly GCF_001279525.1). Lineage (GTDB taxonomy): Bacteria > Actinomycetota > Actinomycetes > Mycobacteriales > Pseudonocardiaceae > Lentzea. Next base: position 92,424 of record NZ_LGDY01000069.1, read on the forward strand.
CCAGCGCGTCCGAGGGCCGGCTGACCTGCACCAGACCGGGCACCTCGCCGTACAGCGTCGCCGGCAGCACCTTCCGGACGTCCTCGATGGACTCCTCGCGGGCCTTCACGTACACGACGGTCGGGTGCCCGTCGAAGCCCAGCGACGTCCGCGCGGCCTCCCAGCCGACCAGCACGGAGCGTTCGACGTCCGGCGCCAGCGGCATCGGCCCGAGCACCCCGACGACGGTGAACCAGCGGTCCCCCACGAACACCGCGGGCTGGGAGTCGGCGCTGGCGATGCCGAGCCGGCCCGCCGCGACGTGACCGAGCACGACGGACGGGAAGTCCGGCCGCGGCAGGAACCGCCCGCTGCGGACGTGCCCGTTCACAGCCTCCAGCAGGCCCGGGGTCGCGGCCAGCACGGTCAGGTCGGAGCTGTGGCCGGGGTCGAGCAGGTCGTTGCGCCGGACGCGGGCGTGCGTGTTCGCCACGGCCGCGGCGGCGGTCACCGGGCCGATCCGCTCGACCATCGCGACCGCCGACTCGGGCAGCAGCACCGGGTCGTCGATGCGCTGGACGGGCTGGGCGCGCAACGTGTTGGTGCCCAGCGCGGTCAGCTCGTCCAGCAACGCCCGCTGGCTGGACGCGGGGATGCCGGTGACCACGACGACCGTGGCGACGCCCAGTGCGATGCCGAGCGCGGACAACGCCGCGCGCAGCTTGCGGGTGCGCACGCCGATGGCGCCGAGGGCGAGCAGGTCGGTGAACGCCAGCCGTCTCATCGCCCGCTCCCCGTGCCGTCGATCCTCCGCCGCCGCACCTCGGGTGCCCGGTCCGCGGTCTCGATCCGTTCCACCGGCGGGCCGACATCCGCCCTGCCCCGCCCGCCGGGCACCTCGATCCGCTCCGTCGGCGGGCCCGCCTCCGCCCTGCCCCGCCCGCCGGGCACCTCGATCCGCTCCGTCGGCGGGCCCGCCTCCGCCCTGCCCCGCCCGCCAGGCAGGTCGGCCGGTCGCGCACCACGCACCTCGATCCGCTCCGTCGGCGGGCCCGCGCTCCCGCCGGTGCGCGACCGGACCCGTTCGACCACCCGGCCCACGTCCACCACGGCCCGGCCACCGCGGATCTCGACCCGCTCCCCCGGCCGGCCCGAGTCCGCCACGATCCGCCCGTCCCGCAGCTCGACCCGCCGCGGCAGCGACGCCGCGATCTCCCGGTCGTGCGTGATCACCACGATGGTCGTGCCCTGCCGGTTCAGCTCGGTCAGCAGCTCCAGCACCGCCTGCCCATTGGCCGTGTCGAGCGCGCCCGTGGGTTCGTCGGCCAGCACCAGCGACGGCTCGTTCACCACGGCACGCGCGATCGCGACCCGTTGCCGTTCACCACCGGACAGCTGCCCCGGCCGGTGCGAGACCCGGTGGCCGAGCCCCACCCGTTCCAGGGCGCCGATCGCCAGCGCGCGCCGGTCACGGCGCCGCACGCCCGCGTAGAGCAGGCCCGTGGCGACGTTCTCCGCGGCGGTCAGCCCGTCGGACAGGTGGAACTGCTGGAACACGAACCCCAACCGGCTGCCCCGCAACGCCGACAGCCGCCGGTCCGGCAGCGCCGACACGTCCTGGCCGTCGATCTCCACCGTCCCCGACGACGGCAGGTCCAGCGTGCCGACCAGGTGCAGCAACGTCGACTTGCCCGACCCGGACGGCCCCACCACCGCGACCAGCTCCCCCGCCGCCACCTGCAGCGACACGTCGTCCAGCGCCGTCACCCCACCGGGGTGGTGCTTGCTGACCGACCGCAGCGCGAGCACCGGGGTCACTGCGCCACCACCACTTCGAGGCCGTCGGTGACGCCGTCACCCGAGATCTCCACCCGGTCCTGCGAGTACAGCCCGGTCCGCACCGCCTTCAGCGTGCCGTCCGGCCGCTGCACGGCGTACCCGCCCTCCTTCAACGCCACCAGCGCGGCGAGCGGCACGGTCAGCACACCCGCGCGGCTCTCGGTGGTGATCTTCAACCGCACCGGCGCGGTGTCGAGGTCGGCGACGGCCGCCGGGTCGTCCGGCGTGACCACCACGTCGACCTTCGGCCCGCCGCCGTTGTCACCGGCGGCCGCGGCCGCCACCGACGTGACCTTGCCCGGCACCTCCCGGCCGTCCGGGCGCACGACCGCCACCGGTGTGCCCGCTTTCAGCGCGCCCGCCTCCGCCACCGGCACCCGCGTCGTCACCAGGCGCGTGGTCGGGGTGACCTCGAACAGCTCCTCCGCCGCCGGTGCGCCGAGCTGGGCCTTGACCGACGCGACCCGCACCGGTCCGCCCAGCACGAGCACCCGGCCCGGCGTCAGCACGCCGGTCTGCTCGACGCCGAGCGCCTTCTGCCACCGCTTCACCGCGTCGACCACCTTCGGCGTGAGCTCCGCCTTCGCCGGGTCCTTCGCCCGCACACCGACCTGGTAGCCGAGCGCGGCCAGGTTGTCGGCCACGACGGCCACGTCGGAGCCCTTCAGCCCCGGCGCGTCCAGTGCGCGGAACAGCGGCGTGGCACCGAAGAACACGACCACCGGCTGGTCGTCCACCCGGTACAGCTCCCTGCCGAGCTCGGTGACCTGGCCGACGGCCGGGAGCGCCGTGACGGTGCCGGTGCCGCCCTTGACCGGCCGGGCAGCGCCGAAGCCGAGGTCGGCCTGCAGCGTCCGGGTGTTCGTGAGGTCCCCCTTCCGCACGGTCGTGGTCTTGACCGCGGGTGGTGGTGCTGCGGCGGGTTCGTCGGGACGCGACCGCACGAGCAGCACCACGGTGACGGCGACCACGAGGACGAGCGTGGCCGCGATGACGGTGTTGCGCATGGCGTGGATCTTGTTCGGCACTTGTGAGGATCCTGTGTCGAACCGGTGACCGGCCGGAGGGCGTCCCTATCATCGGCCCGTGAGCGCACTGATCCTGGTCGCGGAGGACGACGAGAACCAGGCCGAGCTCGTCCGCCGCTACCTGGAGCAGGACCACCACCGGGTGATGGTCGTGCACGACGGCCGCCGGGCGCTCGACGTGGTCCGCGCCAGGGAGCCCGCGCTGGTCGTGCTGGACCTGATGCTGCCCGGCCTGAGCGGGCTCGACGTGTGCCGGGCGTTGCGGGCCGACTCGGACGTGCTGGTGCTGATGCTCACCGCGCGGTCCACGGAGGACGACCTGCTGCACGGCCTGGGCCTCGGCGCGGACGACTACATGACGAAACCGTTCAGCCCGCGTGAGCTCGTGGCGCGCGTGCGGACATTGCTGCGCAGGCGGCCGGACGTGCGCGCGGCACCGTTGCTGCGGGTCGGGCCGATCGTGGTCGACCCGGTGCGGCACGAGGTCACCGTGCGCGGCACGCCGGTGGAGTGCACGCCCGGCGAGTTCGGGCTGCTGGAGGTGCTGGCCGAGCAGGTGGACCGGGTGTTCACCCGCGAGCAGCTGCTGGAACGGATGCACGGCATCGACAGCTACCTGACCACCCGCACGATCGACACGCACGTGAAGAACCTGCGGCGCAAGATCGAGACGAACCACCGCGCGCCACAGCACCTGGTCACCGTCTACGGCATCGGCTACAAGCTGACGGCTGGTTCCGGTGCGGCGTAGCGTCTTCACCCGCCTGCTGGTCGTCGTGGTGCTGATCGCGGTGTGCTCGGTCGCCGCGACGGCGTGGCTCGCGACCCAGCTGACGCAGGCATCGATCGCCCGCGAGCAGGGCCGTGAGCTGGCGGCCGACAACAAGATCTACGCCGTGCTGCTGACCCACGCCACCGGCCACCGCGACTGGTCCGAGGTGGACGGGGTGCTGGACGAGCTCGTCGCCGAGCAGCCGCACCGCCGCATCGCGTTGCACACCAAGGACGGCCGCACGATCGCCGACCGCGGCGGTGACGGCGGCCAGCTGCCCGCGACGGCCGCCGCCGTGGTGGACCCGCTCGCCGTGGACCCGGTCCTGGTGCCCGGCGCGCCCGCCGACCGGATCGACGAACGGGTGCTCGGACCGTTCCGCACGCCGATCGACTTCCGCGACCGGGAGGACCGCACCGGGTCGCTGCAGTGCCTGCGTGCCCGCAAGCACCAGCGGCCGGGGCCGCAGGACTGCCGGGAGACCGAGCTGGAGTTCGACACCGCCGCCGACTTCTACGCGTTGCTCGACCTCGAAGACCTGGTCGACGCGTGCCTGGCGCGCCGGTCGCTGCCTCCGGCCGAGCTCGACCCCGACTACACGCCCGCGCGCAAGCAGTCCAGCGGCCAGCCGGTACCCGACGAACCCGCCGTCGCCGCCTGCGTCGCGGCGGCCCGCCGCGAACAGCTCACGCCCTACGTGGCACCGCCCGCGTTGCTGTACCTGACGAACCCGACCGGTCCGCCGACCGCCGCGATCTCGTTGTCCGGCAACGGCGGGCAGGTCACCGGTGCCGCCGCGGCCGTCCTGCTGGTCGCCCTGCTCGTGGCGGCGTACGCGGGTGCCCGGATCACCCGGCCGTTGCGCGCGCTGACCGCGGCTGCCCAGCACATGTCCGGCGGCGGCGAGATCCCGCCGGTGCCGGTGCGCGGCCAGGACGAGATCGCGGGGCTGACCAGGGCGTTCAACACGATGGCCGCGAACAGGGCGCAGCTGGAGCAGGCCCGCAAGGCGCTGGTCGGCGACGTCGCCCACGAGCTGCGCACCCCGCTGAGCAACATCCGCGGCTGGCTGGAGGCCGCGCAGGACGGGGTGAGCGACCTCGACCCGGCGCTGGTCGCGTTGCTGCTCAAGGAGGCCCTGGTCCTGCAGCACGTCGTGGACGACCTGCAGGACCTCGCCGTGGCCGACGCGGGCTCGCTGCGGCTGACGCTCGGTCCGGTGGCGCTCGCACCGGCGCTGGACCAGGTCCGCGCGGCGCACGAGGCCCGCGCCGCCCAGGCCGGCGTCACCCTCTCGGTGTCGTCCGCCCCGGTGACCGTCACAGCGGACGCCCTGCGGTTGCGGCAGGTCCTCGACAACCTCGTCGCGAACGCCCTGCGGTACGTGCCGCCGGGCGGGTCGGTGTCGATCGACGCTGCTCAGGAGGGCGCCGACGTGGTGATCTCCGTCACCGACACGGGTTCCGGAATCGCCGCCGCGGACCTCCCGCACGTGTTCGACCGCTTCTGGCGGGCCGACCGGTCCCGTTCCCGCAGTACGGGCGGAAGTGGACTGGGACTGGCGATCGTGCGCAAACTGGTCGAGGCGCACGCGGGTTCCGTCGACGTGACCAGCGCGCCGGGTCAAGGCACCACGTTCACCGTGCGGCTGCCGGGTCACGTGGAACTCACCTGAGCCGTGCCGCGTTGAGCGGGTGCAGGCAGTCCGCTCGAGAGGAACGCGGTGATCGTCCCCATGCCCTCGATCGCGCCCCGTCGCACGGGCGCGTTCGCACTGGCCGAAGACGTCACGATCAGGGTGACCGGTCAGGCCCGCACCGCGGCCGCGATGCTGCGCGAGCTCATCTTCCGGGAGACCGGCCACACGCTCGCCGAGTCGCCCGACGGCACGCTCATGGTGACGCTCGACCCGGCCCTGCGCGGCCTCGGCCCCGAGGGCTACGCGCTGCTGGTCAGCCCGAACGCGGTGATGCTGCGGGCGCGGACCCAGGCGGGCCTGCGGCACGGCGTGCAGTCGTTCCGCCAGCTCATGACTCCGGACGGCACCGTGCGCGCCGCCGACGTGCAGGACTCGCCCGCGTTCGCGTGGCGCGGTGTGTCGAGCCCGCTGCTGGCGCCCGGCGAGATGCGGGAGACCATCGACCGGATGGCCGCCTACAAGCTCAACGTCCTGCACCTGCGGCCCGACGGCGACCAGCACGAGCTGCGCGAGCTCGTGGAGTACGCGCTGGCCAACGGCGTGACCGTCGTGCCGGAGATCGGCAGGTCGCTCGCCGAGGTGCTCGACGTGTTCCCCAGCCGCTGGGTGCACATCGGCCGCGCGAAGCTGACCCGCGGCCTCGCCGCCCTGCTGCACAGCCACGACCGGGTGCCGGTGCGCTGGCACGACGGCGACGACACCACCGCCGTGCTCGGCCCGCACGGCCAGCTCACCGAGGGCGACGCCGGGCTGCGCGCGGTCGCCGTGGCCGGCTGGGTGGGCGGCTCCGCGGCACTGCCGCGCTCGGCCGCACTGGCCGCCCCCTCGGCGGGTTGAACCGGCCCTTTTCCGGGTACCTCCCTGCTCCCCGGGAAAGGAACACCGACATGCCCTCGTCCAGGCCGATGCGCCGGATGGCCGCGCTGCCCCTGGTCCTGCTCGTGCTGGCGGCCTGCCTCGACGCGCTGCACCTGCTCACCGGCAGCTCCGCCGTCGCCGCACTGGCGTGGCACCTGATCACCGCCGGACTCCTGCTCGGCATCGCCGTGGCGGCGGCGCAGTGGCTCGACCGCATCTTCGCGGAGCCGTCGGAGCACACGTCGGTGCGCGACCTCGGGATCGCGGCCGTGCTCGTGCTGTTCGGCACCAGCTGGGTGCTGCGGCTCGACCAGGCCGGCTGGGAGCCGAGCTGGACCGCGGTGCTGGCGGCGTGGGCGGGCGCGCTCGGGGTGTGCGCGGTCAGCCTCCCCCGCACGACCGGACGCGTGCGCGGCAACCCGACCGTCAGCACGCCCTGACCCCTTCTCCACTGTGGACGATCCGCGTCGCGCTGTTCCCTGCACCCGCGGCCGCCCTCCTGTGTACCGTGCGCGCGTGGAGATCATCGACAGCACCTTCCCGCCCGCCCTCGCGGCACTGGTCGGCATCGACTTCCCCTGGGACCACGACGAGAAGTCCGACGGCGCGGCACCGACCAACATCGACTACGAGCCCTACGCCGAGTTCGACTCCGCCGAGCGGACCGCCGACTGGATCCACGCCTGGACGGGCAACGACGAGCTCGACGGCGACGCGTTCCGCGTGTTCGCGCAGGACGGCACCGGCGGCCTGGTGGCCAGCTGGCTCGTCCGGCCCGGCCGCCCGCTGACCGAGCAGCCGGTGGCGTTCTTCGGTTCCGAGGGCGAGGTCGGCGTGGTCGCCACGGACCTGGGCTCGTTCCTGTGGCTGCTCGCCGGCGGCGTCGGACCGCAGGAGGCGGTCGAGTTCGGCGAGGACACCGGCGTCCCCCACCCCGAGCTGCGCGCGGTGGCCGAGCGGTACTCGGGAACGGAGCCGCGCACGCCCGCCGAGGTGCTGGCCGCGGCACGCGCGGAGTTCCCGGACTTCGCGGAGACCGTGCAGTCCTGGTGCCGATAGCCCGCGGACGTCCCCGGCTTCCCGGCGCATAACGGCCGGCCGGAGCGGCTCGACAGAGGTCGAGACGACGACGGAACGGACTGGTGGCCGGTGGACGACCTGCTGACGTACATGAAGGAACGCAGACGCGCGGACGAGAAAGCGGCGGCGATCTGGGCCGCGCGGACCGCCGACATCACGGCCTGGGCGCGCAAGGTCGTCACGCTGCTGCGGCGCAGGGGCATCCCCGCGGACCAGACCCTCTTCGACCGGGTCGGCGGCGAGAAGACCAGGCGGGCCACCGGCTGGCTCATCCACACCGTGACGACGCGCAGCTCGCACGGCGGCGCCGGGAAGGAGATCGGCATCCTCCTGACCCCGGCCGCCGAGCTGTGGCAGTACGACGCGGAATGGCCGCTGTCCGTCCAGCTCACCGCACAGCGCCCGAACCACCGCACCGACGCGGGTGCCGTGCTGCTGGCGCGCTGCGAGTTCGTGCTCGACCACGCGGTCGAGGCGATGGCGGACGCGCTCGACCGCCACGGGATCACCGTGGCCGAGCTCGAGTCACTGCACTGACCGAGCCCCTCGAACCACCTCCACGCCACGTGGTCGCGGGCTCACCACCTGCACGTCTTCGGTGATCGTCAGAAATTGTCGGTGGTGGTCGCTAACGTCTCTCCTGTCGGGCCGGACCGCTCGGATCGGGCCTCGTGGGCAAGGAGATGACGCGTTGTCAGGTTGGGAAAGTTCGAGCACGGCGCGGGTGTTGTGGCCCGCGCGGCCGCGCAAGCTCGCCAAGGTCCCGTTCGTCGAGCTGGCGGACGGGCGGTTGCAGGGCGTGGTCTCCAGCGGCTCGGACGTCGAGCGGGTGTACGTGTCGTCGGTCGCGGCGGGCACGTTCGCGTTCTCCTGCAGCACCAACAACAACCGGCCCTGCGGTGGGGCGAGGGGCGGGTTCTGCAACCACATCCTCGGGCTGATCGGCGAGGCGGTGCTGCAGTACGGCGCGGAGCGGGTGGCGCGGTACCTGCGCGTCGAAGGCGTTGACGGGGGCGCGATCGTGGCGGCCATGCAGGCGAGTGGACCGTCCCAGGGGGACAGTGCGGCGGCGGCGCAGGTGTTCAGCCGGTTCCTGCGGCACCTGGCGTACCTGGAGCTCGCGCCGACGACGGCGCCGTTGCCGGAGATGCAGTGGTTCCCGCCGACCAGGGCGGTGGTGTGATGCGGGCCGATCTGCTGGCGGACGCGATCGAGGGTCTGGACGAGGCGCTCGCGGCGGTGGACGGTGCCGATCAGGCGCTGGCGGCGGGGCTGGTGCGCCCGCAGGCCGCCCAGGTCGCCGGGGTGACGGGGCTGGCGGATGCCGTCGTGGGCTCGCCGCTGGCGGAGCGGGTGGCGGAGGCGGCCGAGAAGGTCGCGGTCGGCGCCGCGGGCGAGGAGCACTTCGTTTCCCTTGCGGCGGCGCGGGTTGCGCTGTTCGGGTCGGTGCACGACGCGGTGCTGCAGCGGGTCGACCAGGCGACCGGGCGCGGCCGCGCGGAGGAGCTGGTCCCGGCGACGGGCTCCGACCAGCCGCTGAACCTGTTGCTGGCGGCCAGGTCCTGGCTGTCGGACCTGGCGCGGGCCGGATGGCGGGGCATCGACCACGACCTGGTGGCGGGTGCCGCGCCGGTGGTCTCGGCGTTGCTGCCGGTGCCGGAGCTGCGCCGGTTGGCCACGCTGCTGGACGGGTTCGCGGCCGAGCTGGCGGCGTCGTGTCCCGGTTCGGCGCTGGAGCGGGTTCCCGTGCGGCGCTGGGGAGATCTGTGGTCGCGGGCGGTCCTGCTGACGTTGCCGGGCGCCCTGCGGACGGGCACGACGACGGTGAGCGGGCGGCTGCTGCCGCTGGGCGTCGACCTCCAGGAACACCCGACGGCCGCGCAGGCCCAGGTGCACGCGGTGCTGGAGCCCGCGGACGGTGGCGCGCCGCTGTTGGTGCGGGCCAGTGTGTCGGCGCCGAAGCCGGACTCCGTGGTGGGAGCGGGGATCTGGCAGTTGCTGCGCCCGCACCTGACCCTGCTGACGGCGGTCAGCGAGGGGCGGGCGATGGAGCTCACCGACATGCCGATGACCGGCGAGGGCGACCTGCTGTGGGCCGAGCCGTGTGCCCGGATGGGCGAGCCGGCCGACCCGTTCACGACCGCGCGGGTGGTGCTGCCGACCGCGAGCGCGTTGCCCACCGCGGCGCTGGACCGGCATCCGGCCCGCATCGCCGCGCCGGTGTTCCTGGACGGGTACGGCGTGGAGCCGGACCCGTTGGCGTTCACCGTGTCCGGTCAGCGAATCGCGGTGGACGCCGACCGGATCCCCGCCGCCGGGCCGCTCACCCCGGAGGCGGTGGCCGCGTCGAGCGAGTGCATCGGCCTGCTGCGCTGGGACGCGGGGACGTTCCGCGTCCAGCCGCTGGCGGTGCTCGCGGTGGCGCGCAAGAAGTCCGTGGCGCTGCACGCCGGTGCGTGGGCTGGTGGCGCGGGCACCGACAAGGCCGGGGTCAAGGCGGAGAAGGCCGCCACGGACGCCGTGGCCGTGCTGCGGGAGCGCGCGGGAAGGTTGCTGCGCACATGACCGACACGACTGCGCCGGCCACGACCGGCGGTGCTGCCAACGACGCCAACCGCAGGCAGGTCCTCTACTGGCGGTTGCTGTCCCGGCTCTTCGACCACGAGGAGCAGTCCTCCCTGGAGTCGGCGAGCCTCGCGGTCGTGCAGGACGTCGGCCTGCCGCCCGCCCTGCTCGACCCGTACACCGGCGTCGACAACGTCGTGCAGCGCCACCCGGACCTGGAGGCGGAGTTCGACGGGCTGATGGTCCGCGACGCCGGCGAGGAACGCGACCACGCGGCCGAGGTGCGGCGTGCGGCGCTGGTGTCGAAGGTGCTGCTGAACGTCTTCGGCACCGGGTCGGGCACGGTGACGGCGGGGCAGCTCAGCCGCTGGCAGGCCGACGCCGGGTGGCTGGAACGCGCGCTGGGCTGCCGGCCGGGCGAGCTGCGCGGTGGGCGCAGCGGCCGCGGGACCGGCGGTGGCGCGCCGGCACCGGACCTGAGCACGCTGCTGCCCGAGATCGGCCCCGAGCTGGGTGCGATCGAGGCGGACCTGGTGAAGCGCATGCACCTGCGCGAGGTGCTCGCCGACCCGGCACTGGCCGCCCAGTTGACGCCGAGCATGTCGCTGATCGAGCAGTTGCTGCGGGACAAGGACAACCTGTCCGGTGTGGCGCTGGCCAACGCCAAGTCGCTCATCCGCCGGTACGTCGACGAGGTGGCCGAGGTGCTGCGGACCGAGGTCGAGAAGGCCGCGGTGGGCAGGCTCGACCGGTCGGTGCCGCCCAAGCGGGTGTTCCGCAACCTCGACCTCGACCGCACCATCTGGAAGAACCTGACGAACTGGAGCCCGGAGGAGGAGCGGCTCTACGTCGACCGCCTCTACTACCGGCAGACGGCGCGCAAGACCACGCCGCAGCGGTTGATCGCGGTGGTCGACCAGTCCGGTTCCATGGTCGACTCGATGGTCAACTGCGCGATCCTCGCGTCGATCTTCGCCGGGCTGCCCAAGGTGGACGTGCACCTGATCGCGTACGACACGCAGGCGCTGGACCTCACGCCGTGGGTGGGCGACCCGTTCGAGACGCTGCTGCGCACGAACCTCGGTGGCGGCAACGACGGCATGGTCGCCATGGCGCTGGCGCAGGCGAAGATCGCCGAGCCGGCGAACACAGTCGTGGTGTGGATCTCCGACTTCTACGAGACCCGCATCGAGCAGCTCTTCGAGGCCATGGCGGCCATCCACCGCTCCGGCGCGAAGTTCATCCCGGTCGGCTCGGTGACGAGCTCCGGCCGCGGCAGCGTCAACCCGTGGTTCCGCGAGCGGTTCAAGGACCTCGGCACCCCCGTGGTCTCCGGCCACGTCCGCAAGCTCGTCCACGAGCTCAAGACCTTCCTGACCTTCTGAAAGGCACCACATCACCATGTCCGACCTGTTGCGCGCCCCCGCCGAGCTCAAGTACGCCGAGGAGCTGGACTGGCTCGAGTCGATCGACACCGGTCCCAAGCCGTTCGCGTGGCGGTTGTCGCCGAAGATGATCCGGCTGTTCGTGCTGGGCGCCGAGCGGTCCGACGGCCTCGACCGCGAGGTGGCGCAGAAGTGGTTCGGTGACCGCAGCATCGTCGAGCGGGCCATCGTGACGCTGGCGTCCGACCGCGGCCTGCTGCTGATCGGCGACCCCGGCACCGGCAAGAGCTGGCTGGCCGAGCTGCTGGCCGCCGCGATCTCCCGCAACTCCACCCAGGTCGTGCAGGGCACGGCGGGCACGACCGAGGACCACATCAAGTACTCGTGGAACGTGTCGATGGTGATCGCGAAGGGGCAGTCGCGGGAGTCGATGATCCCGTCGCCGATCATGACGGCGATGGAGACCGGCACGATCGGCCGGTTCGAGGAGCTGACCCGCTCGACCAGCGACGTGCAGGACGCGCTGATCTCGATCCTGTCCGAGAAGTACATCTCCGTGCCGGAGCTCGACAGCGGCGGCGGCGACAACATCGTGTTCGCCAAGCCCGGCTTCTCGATCATCGCCACCGCGAACAGCCGCGACCGGGGCGTGAACGACCTGTCGTCGGCGTTGAAGCGGCGGTTCAACTTCGTGCGCATCCCGGTGGTGACGAACAAGAAGAGCGAGACCGAGATCGTCCGCTTCCGCACCGAGGAGCTGCTGCGCCGCCACCAGATCGAGCTGGACGTGCCGCCGACCCTGCTCGACGTGCTGCTGCGCAGCTTCGCCGACCTGCGCGCCGCCTCGGCCTCGGCCGGCAGCGACGACGAGAAGCTGGAGTCGGCACTGTCCACGGCCGAGCAGATCGGCGTGCTGGAGGACGCCATCCTGCACAGCAACTTCTTCGGCGAACGCGCGCTCACGGCACAGACTCTCGGCTCCTCGCTGGTCGGCTCGCTGACCCGGCGCGCGCCGGAGGACCTGGCGATCCTGAACAAGTACCTGCACGGCGTCGTCGAGCCGCGCAGCAAGGACGAGGGCGGGCACTGGCCGGAGTTCCTGACGGGCGGCCGCGACACGATCGCCACCCTGTCGTGACCGGCGTCTTCGAGGCGCTGCGCACGCAGCTGCACGAGGCCGCGACCGAGTTCGCCGACGGGCCCGGCGCGCTGGAGGGCATCCTGCGCGGCATGGTGGACGACGTCGACCGCGCCGTGCGGGAGCCGTTGGAGATCTTCCCGGTCTGCCACCACTCCCCCGCCTCGGCGGTCGCGATGGCGCGCCGGCTGCGGGAGAAGCAGCCGAAGGTCGTGTACCTGGAGCTGTGCGAGGACATGGCGCCGTTGCTCACCGAGCTGCGCAACTGCCGGCTGCCCGTCGCGGTGCAGGCGTTCGCGAGCGAGGTCGCGGGTTTCCCGGTCGAGTGGGCGCCGCTGTCGGTGGTCGCGCCGATCACCGAGGCGTCGGCGGAGTACCAGGCGATCTCGTACGCCCTGGACACGCCCGGCGTCGAGCTGGTGCTGGTCGACCGCTCGTCCGACCACGTGTTCCAGTGGCAGGTGCCGGAGGACGCACCGGCCGACGGGGAGGCGTTGCACGGCGACGCGGTCGGCGTCGACATCGGCGACCTGCGCCCGCGCTTCACCGAGCTGGAGGAGCACCTGCTGCACCACGGCAAGGTGCGGCACTGGTCGGAGTGGTGGCACCAGTACGTGGAACAGCCGCTGGGCGACAGCGACCACGACACCTACCGCCAGGTGATGTTCCTGATCGGCAGCCTGTTCCGGCGGCTCGCGCCCGGCGACCCGCACCGGGTCACCGTGGACGAGGACCGCGAGCGGTACATGTGGACGCGGATGCGGGAGCACCTCGCGGCCAGCGGCGCCGACCCGGCGGAGTGCCTGTACGTCTGCGGCGCCTTCCACGCGGCGAGCCACGTCGCGGAGTTCGGCGTCGGCGGCTCCGGCGACTTCGAGATCAGCCCGCGCAGCGCGACCAGGTGGCAGTACGGCCTGATCCCGTCCAGCCACGCCGCGATCGAGGCGCAGTTCGGCCTGGCGCCGGGCTCGGTGTCGATCGCGGCCACCGAGTGGGCGAAGAACCTGCGGCGCACCAAGGTGAAGCCGTTCGCGCTGGCCGGCCAGGCCGGCGCCAGGAAGCCGAAGAAGGCGCTGCCGCAGGCCGGGCCCGTCGCCGAGCTGGCCGCGGCCGACCAGCTCTCCGGCTTCCTGCAGCGCCCGCCGGTGCTCGACCGGCTCGACGAGGCCGAGCTGCTGAGCTGGTCGGTGGAGATCGTCCGCGCGGCCCGCCGCAACGGCTACCTCTCCTCCACCGCCGACGCGATCGCCGTCTTCGAGACGTCGATCCTGCTGGCCGGTCTGCGTGACCGGGCCCGCCCGACGCCGTACGACTTCCAGGACGCGGCCGTCACGTGCATCGAGAAGGACGTCGTGCCGGGCCGCCGCGACGTCCGCCGCCTCGTCGAGATCATGATGGGCGGCGACCGGATCGGCCAGGTCGGCTACGACGCACTGCCGCCGCTGGCCCGCGACGTCCACGACCGCCTCGCCCCGCTCAACCTCGTGCTGGACCAGCGCGGCGTGCGGCGCGCCCTGCTCGACATCGCCGGGCGCCCGGAGCTCGAAGCGTGCTCCGACCTGCTGTGGCTGCTGCGCTACCTGATGCCCCACGGTGCCGTCCGCCCGATCATGGGCGAACGCAGCCTCGGCGAACGCCCGATCCAGGAGTCCTGGGACGTCGCGCTGGGCAACCACCAGCGCGCGCTGATCGAACTGGGCTACGAGGGCGTGAGCGTCGAGCAGGTGGTCGAACAACGCCTGCGCCGCGCCGCCCACGACCCGCAGGCCACCACGGCACGCGTCCTCGAAGCCGTCGAGGACGCCATCCGCTACCTGCACAGCCCCCGCCTGGCCGCCGAGCTCGGCACCCGCGCCCTGGAGGTCCTGTCCGGCGAACGCACGGTCGACGGTGCCCCCGAGGTCCTGCGCCGCGCCCGCCGCCTGCTCGCCTACCACCGCACCGCCCACCCGGCCCTGCCGCCGTGGATCGAGTCCTTCGTCCGCACCGGCTACGCCCACTACTGCACGCTGCTGCCGACCGCCTTCACCGAGGAGGACGCCACCGTCGACCAGGTCGCCGCCACCCTCGGCTTCCTGTTCAGCATGGAGTCACTGGCCCTCTCCCTGGGCTGCGACCGCACCCAGCTCGAGCTCGCCGTCGCCCAGTCCCACCCGGAGGACCCGGCCAAGGTCGCCCTGCTCTGGGCCGCCCAGGTCCAGCTGGGCCGCCTGACCCGCGCCGACCTGCGCGCCCGCTGCCACGACCTGCTCACCAACCCCCTGACCCTCCCGACCTACCCCCGCTACCTCAGCGGCTTCGTCCACGCCCTCGAACCGGCCCCGTCCCTGGTGGACTTCGTGGTGGAGACCATCTCCACCGCCTTCGCCCACCTCCCGGACCACCTGCTCCTGCCGTGGCTCCCCACCCTCATCACCACCCTGCGCACCCGCGGCGCGCAGTACGTCCCCCTCCTGATCCGCGAGGCAGCCCGCGTCTTCCCGTCCCGCCTCCCGGCCCTCGACGCCTGGACCCCACCCTGGCTCGCCACCCCCGACCCCGTCACACCCCCACGCGCCTCCACGTCCCAGGGCATGGCACTGCTGGCCGCCCACCCGGCGACCTGCGACGCGGTGGCGGCCCTGCTGGGCTGCACCGGTTCCTGGCAGACCCCCGCGTCCGGCGCGGCCCTGCTGAGCCGCCACCCGGACACCGCCCTGGCCCTGGAGGCGCTGTTGGTGACCTGAGACGGTGGCGCGCCGAGCGGTCGGCTCGCTGGGAAGCGGTGCGCTGCGCTGCGCTGACAGGTTCGGCACGCGAGAAGTTCGCTGCGCCGAGCCGTTCAGTGCACCGAGCCGTTCGGCACGTCGAGCCGTTCGGTGCGCCAGGAAGTTCGGCGCACCGGAAGCGCGTTGCCCGCCCCGCTGTACAAGCAGCGGGGCGGGCAACGGTTCCGGTCGACGGTGTCAGACGCCGATCGAGCCGCCCACCACGGGCAGCACGACCCTGCTGACCCCGAGCGAGACGTTCACCGAGATCCCGGCGGACCCGGTGTCCACGCCGACGTACCCGCTGTGGTTGGTCACCAGCACGATCCCGATGCGGTGCCCGGCCGGGATGACGGCGTCACGGGCGTGGAGCTTCCACGTCACGTCGACGGCGGTGTTGGTGGGCAACGGGGTCGCGGACTCCAGGGAGGCGCGGTTCTTGGTGTCGATCGTGCCCTTGGTCAGCATCGTCGCCGTGACCGCCTGCACCGAGACGTCCGGTGGGCGGGCGCAGCCGGTGCGGTTGCGGAGGTCGTCGCGTGAGCACTTCTCGGTGGACAGCTGCAGGGGTGTGCGTTCGGAGAGGACGGGCTGGCTGGCCGGGCCGTAGTCGACGAGCAGGGCCGTCAGCGGGGTCGAGGTGCGGTTGGCCGTGATGCGGGCGGTCACCTGGACCTCGCCGGACAGTCTGGCCTCGCGGGTCAGGGGTGCGGTGACGTAGGCGAGGCGGCGGGTGTCGGTGGTGTCGGGGTTGGCCATCATGGCCGACTCGGTGAGGTTCGTGTTGTCCGCCAGGCGCTGCGTCTGGCCGGTGCCGGTGGGTGCCGTGGTGAGCGAGCCGGTGAAGCCGCCGGCGGCGGGGCCGAGGTGCAGGGTGGTGGCGGCGGTACCGGGCTGGGGCCAGGAGGCATGCTGTTCCCAGGAGCCGTCAGGGCGCTGGATGTCGGCCATCGGCTCGGTCATGATGCCGTTGTCCGCGCCCTTGAGCCAGTGGTCCATCCACAGGCCCATGACGCGCTGCCACTCGGCCTGGCGGAACGAGATCGGGTCGAGGTGGCCGCCGCGGTGCAGCCACAGCTTGCGGGGCACGCCCTGGGCGGCGAGCGCGTCCCACCAGCGGCCGAACTGGGACGGTTTGACGTTCCAGTCGGCTTGGCCGTGCACGACGAAGACGGAGGCGGTCACCGCGGCGGCCGACGGGCGGTAGTCGCGGGTGCGCCAGAACGAGGTGTAGTCGTAGGTCTCGTCACCGTCGTTGCGGGCCATGCCGTCCAGCACGGCGCGGCACTTCGTCTTCTGCGCGGCGCTGATGACGTAGTTGGCGAGGGTGGTCGGGTAGTCGCTGGTGTGGCCGCGGTAGCCGATGCCCTGGTCGCGGGAGTACTCGTACCAGCTGGAGATGGCGGCGATGGGCACGATGGTCTTGACGCCGGGGATGTTCGCGGCCGCGGCGGCGTTGGGCAGGGTGCCGTTGTAGGACACGCCGAGCATGCCGACGTTGCCGGTGCTCCAGGACGCCACGGCGGCGCGGCCGTCGGCGTAGCGGGCGGTGGCGCGGCCGTTGAGCCAGTCGACGACCGCGCGGACGCTGGCGGTGTCCTCCGGGCCGCCGGTGGTCGGGCAGCCGGTGGAGCGCGAGGTGCCTTGCATCTCGACCTCGACGACGGCGTAGCCGCGTGGCACGAAGTACTCGTCGTACCAGCGCTGGAAACCGCGCGGGACGTTCAACGCGGACGTGGTGCCGAGGCCGTAGTAGGGGCTGGCCTCCATGACTACCGGGACCTTGGCCGCCTGGTCGGGGCGCATGACGTCGGCGGCGATGCGGTCGCGCACACCGTCACCGTCGCTGTCCACACCGGACTCGACGTAGACGGTCTCGGTGATGGCAGCCGCGGCGGCCGCGGCGGGGGCGGCGGCGACGGTTGCGGGCAGGCCGGCCGACAGCAGTGCTGTCAGCACGACCGGGATGAGACTTCGCATGGTTCCTCCGGTGCGGCCCGGCCGAGCAGGGGTGACCGGGCACACCGGAATCTCACCGACGCGGGAACGTGCGGCGGTACCGTCGAAGGATCTTGACGGTTGCCGGAACTGCGTTCAGTGGCCAGAAGGTGGACAGTTCCTGGCCAAACGGCACGGGGGCCGCCTCGCCGGAGTTTGCTTTCCGAATCGGAATCGGCATCCGGAGAGGTGATGGAGCAGTTCGACGTGTTCGTCAGCTACGCCACGGTGGACCGCGCCCTGGTCAGGCCGTTCGTCGAACGGCTGCGCGCCGACGGGTTCCGGATCTGGTTCGACGAGCAGCGGATGGCGGGCGGGCGGCCGGCGATGCAGCAGCTCGCCGAGGGGATCGAGAACTCGGCGCACCTCGTCGCGTGCCTCACCGACGCCTACCTGCAACGGCCGTGGACGGACTTCGAGCTGCAGGTGAGCCGCTACCTGGACCCGTCGGGGCGGCTGGGGCGCACGATCCCGGTGCTGTTCGACCGGCTCACCGTCCCGTTGCCCGCGGAGATCCGCTTCCTGGCGACCTGCGACCTCACGGCCGTCGCGACCTACGACGCGGAGTACCGCAAGATCGCCGAAGCCCTCCGCCGGCAGGTGCCCGCCACGGGCGGCGAGAGCCTCCAGGACGCCTGCGTCGCGCCGTTCCAGCACCTCGACGAGCCGGGCGTGGCGCTGTTCAAGACCTACCAGGCCGTCTCGGCGCTGCGGCGGCACCAGGGCACCGTGGGCGGGCCGACGCTCGACCAGCTGGCGGACTCCGGCGAGGTGCCCCCGCACCTGCACGCGCCGCTCGCGACCGTCCAGGCCTACGCGCGCAGCCACGAGGACGACGTCGTGATCACGAGCCGGTCGGTCGCACCGGCGCTGTCGGCGTTGAAGGTGCTGGCGCAGTGGGCGTTCCCCGGACAGGCGCCGGACCCGTGGGACGAGGTGTGGGAGGGGCTGCCGGACCACGTCGGCGGGGCGAAGCTGGTGCCCGGCACGACGTTCACGGTGCGCGCCCCGCAGCGGGGCCGGACCAGCCTCGGGCCGCGCTACGCCGGGCACGACCTGCTGCGCGACGAGCCGGTCTCGGTGCACCTGGTCGGCCTCCCGGAGGACCGCGACGAGGCGTTCTTCGCGGAGATCGCCCGGTTCACCCGGTTCACGGACCCCGCGGTGGTGTCACCGGTGGCGGCCGGGCCGGTCTCGGTCGACGGGAAGCGGCGCTGCCTCTACGTGATCATGCCGTCGATCGACGGTGAGAGCGCGCAGGACCTCGTGCGCCGCAACGGCCCCCTGCCCGCACGGGCCGCCTACGAGGTGTGCCTGGGCATCGCGCGTGCGCTCACCGCGTTCCACGAGGCGCGGCCGCCGGTCGTGCACGGCGACATCACCCCCGCGAACGTGATCGTCAGCCGCCTGGGCACGGTGCGGGTGCTGTGCGTCGCGCGGGAGATGGCGGACGTGCCCGTGGACGACGTGGACGGCACCGCGGCGAGCCGGATGGACTCGTTCCTGTTCGCCGGCCCCGAGCAACGCACCGGCGCGCCACTCACCCCACGGACCGACCTGTTCGCGCTGCGGGGCGTCCTGCACTTCCTGCTCACCGGCACGTACCCGACCGCGCAGGACGTGCGGGCCTCCCCGCTCAGGCACTGCGCGACCGCCGAGGAGGCCTGCGCGGTGCTGGAGCGCAAGGCCAACGGCCTGCCCGCGACCACCCGGTTGAACGCGGTGAACCGCCACGCGCGGATTCCCGCGCAGCGCACGGAAACCGCGACGAACGGGCTCATCCTGGTGCACGCCGTGGAGGTCCAGGCGCGCACCGCGTGGCCGCTGTCGCACGGCCGGGTGCTGATCTGGGAGATGGGGTCCGACACGCTGGCGGTGCTCGACGGCGAGGAGCTGCTCTGGCGCGACGTCCACGCGGTGCCGGTGCGCAGGTGGGTCGTCGGCGGGGACGGCCGGGTGGGCATCGGCGGGTGGGACGGCGCGGTGCGGTACTTCGGCGGCGACACACCGGCCACCCACCGGCTCGACGGCACGGTGGGCGACCTGACGTTCGTCGGCGCGGACCTCGTCGCGGGGTCGTGGAAACGCGAACTCGTCCGGTTGAGCAGCTCCGACCAGCGGACCGAGCTGCTGGCCGTGGACCGGGGCGTGCACCGGATCACGGCCAACGGCGACCGGTTCGCGGTGTCGGGGCTGTCCGGCGGTCTCGCGCTGTACTCGGACATCCGCCGGACCGCCGACCACCCGGAGCTGGACTTCGTCGGCGACATCGCCTTCGCCGGCAGTCGGCTCGTCGTGCTGACCCAGGACGGCGAGCTGACCAGCATGCGGCTCGACGGCACGTTCACGGCGCGCGAGCGGAAACCGGGCGCGCGGAAGCTGCTGCCCTCGCACGTGCGGGGCACCTGCCTGCTGGTGACCGACGAGCAGGCGTGGCTGGTCGACGACGCCAACCGGCACCTGCTGCACGCCGAGCTGCCGGTCGGCCACACGGTGATCTCCGCGGCACCCGGCGGCCTCACGGTGTCCACATCGGAGGGATGCGCGTACTGGCACGGCGGGGCGCAACGCCACCTGTGGCCGGACGCCCTGTCGGCGGTGCTCTCGGCGGACGGCCGGCAGCTCGTGGTCACCCGCACCGGTGCCGTGGAGCTGTACGAGGTGGCCGGGTGAACGCGTTGCGGGCGGCCATCGCCGAGCTCAGCGCCCGTCCCGACGACGCGGAGGTGCGCGTCGCGCTCGCCGAGGCGCGGTTCCGGCTCGCGCTGCGGACCGGCCCGGACGAGGCGGTCGACCTGCTCCGCGCCGCAGCCGCTGCCGATCCGTTCCAGCCCAAGGTGTTCCTGCACCTGGGCCGGCTGCTCCACCGCCAGGGCCGGTACTTCGCGGCCCTGCGCGAGTACCGGCGGGCGGCGGAGCTGGTGCCGGACAGCCGCCGCGTCAACCGGCTCGTCGCGGTGGCCGAGCAGGAGCTGGGCCAGACCAGGAGGTGGACGGCGCCGACCCCGGACACCTGGCTGCTCACGTTGCTGGACCAGCTGGCCGGGAAGACGCGGAAGCACGACCGCGTCGCCGCCTGCCTGCGCGTGGCGGCCGAGCACGCGACCGGTGCCGAGTACGCCGTGGCCGCCGTCCTCGTGCTGGCCACCACCGACCACGACGTGGAGCCGTGCGGACCGGCTCATCCGGTGCTCGACGCGGTCCGCGAGCTCCTCGCGGCCGACGACCCCGAGGCGTTCGTCTCCACCGCGACGGGCCACCTGAGGACGCGGACGCTCCCGATCGAGCTCGTCTGCTGCCTGCACTTCACGCGGTACCAGGACCTCCCCGCCCTCGACGCGCTCCAGCTGCTCGACCGCTACCCCGACGACGTGAAGGCCCTGGAGTGCTTCACGGAGCTGGAGATCGCCGTCCTGGACGCGGGGGCGCGCAAGGCGTGGACCGAGCAGCGCCTGGACGAGGCGAAGCTCCTGTGGCGCGAGACGATCCCGCTCGACCCGCACCGCGTCCCGGTGGCGGTCAACCTCGCCCTGCTGGCCGCGCACACCAGGTCCGCCGAGGAGTACGGCCCGGCGTGGGCGCGGCTCGCCGAGCTGCTCTACCTGCACGCCGCCGCGGCCGGTGACGTGCAGGTCGCGCTGGAGGAACGCACCACGCTGCACCGCGCCGTCAGCCAGAACAGCAGCGGGCAGCACGTCCTCGGCCGCGAACGACCCGACGACGCACAGCTGCGCGCCCGGCTCCAGGACACCGAGGCGCTGGAGGTGTGGCTGCGCGAGTGGGACTGCTACTACCTCAACGCCCGCCTCGGCTTCCGCTCGCCCACCTACCGCCTCGGTGTCTGCACGACGGCCGCGCGGGACGCGCTCATCCGGCACCTCGACTCCGAGCTGCGCCCCCGCAACTGGGCCGGCATGGGCACGTTCTGCGACCTGGCCGCGGCGAGCTTCGCCGAGGCGCACGGGCACCCCGACGAGTACCTCGAACTGGAGAAGGCCCGCGCGGACGCGCTCACCGACGAGCTGTTCCGCCGCGCGATGCTCCTGCGCCGCATGTTGCAGCTGCTCACCGAGGACGGCCGTCCGCTCGACCTGGGTCTGCTCATCGCACGGCACCTGTTCGCGCTGCCGTGGCGGGAGTTCGGGCCGCTCTGCGCCGAACGCGGCCTCGTCGAGCCCGGCCTCGACCTGGTCCGGCTCTTCGAGGACGATCTCGTCCACCTCGCCGCCACCGAGACCCGGCTCGCCGCTCTCGACAGGCTCGCCGAGCTCCTTCCCCACCGGCTGGCGCCTCAGGTGTTCCGCTGCCGGGTGCTGCACCGCGAAGGCCGGCTCGACCAGGCCTACGCGGCCACGCTGGCGGCGCTGCGACTGCCCGTTGCGGAACCGGACGTGCGACTGCGGGCCAACCTCGTCGCCGTGCTCGACGACATCGGCATGGACGCGATTCCCGAGCCTTTGCGGGACCCCCGCGACCGGACGGGCCGCGAAGCACTCGTCGAGGCGGCACGGTCGGCGCTCGCGCGGTTCCCGCGGTGCGACCCGTTGCGCGGCCGCCTCGCCAGGTGGCTCACCGTCCTCGGTGGCGCGGACCGGATCGCGGAGGCCGAGCGGTTGCTGGCCGAGGGGGTGGCCACCGCGGTGACCGACGAGCAGCGCCAGGCGTTCGAGCGGGGCCTGGCCCGGACCGGCGAGGCCGCCGAGGTGGACACGGCCCGCCGGGAGGTGATCGCCCTGTTCACCGCCGCACGGGACCAGGCCGCTGCCGCCGTCGACGAGTACAACCAGGCCCGGCACTCCGGTATGGCCCGCGAGTCGCTGCGCAAGGTCCGGCAGGCCCAGGACGACGTCGCGCAGGCGCTCACCACCGCCGAACGCGCCGGTCTGGAGCGCGAGGCGGCACGGTTGGAGCGGTATCTGGACCTGCTGGGCGAGATCGAGGGCGAACTGCAGACCAGAGAGGTGTGACCGGCCATGTTCATGATCGACCCCGGTGCGCGGTCCTACTACTCGCTGCTGGGCGTCGCGCCGGACGCGACGGCGGCGGAGATCAGGCAGGCGCGGTTCCGGCTGATCCACGAGCTGCGCGCCCGCCAGCGCCGCGAGCCCACCCGGCGCGGTGAGCTGGAGGAGCAGCAGAAGGTGGTCAACTCCACGAGCGAGGTCCTCGCCCGTCCCGCCAGGAGGGCCGAGTACGACCGGGACAACGCGCACCTGCGGTTCTTCACCGTGCGCCGGGCCGCCGCACCGATGTTCACCGAGCCGGCCGACCGCGTCGCCGTGCTGCACCGGGTGCTCCGCGAACACCTGGCCGCGCAGGGCGTCGAGCTCCCGCCGCTGTCCGATGTGGACCGGACGGACTTCACCGCCGACCACTCCCCCAACCTCCTGCTCGACGCGCTGCTGGCCCAAGGAGACGAATAGTGCCCTTCCACAAGGTGATCGGCATCGACCTCGGCACCACCTACTCCGCCGTGTCCATCTGGGACGGCAGGGAGGTCCGCATCATCGAGAGCGCTTTCGGCACCCGGACGGTGCCCTCGGTCGTCGGCCTCGACCACGAGCGCCAGGTCGTGGTCGGCACCCCCGCCCAGAACAACCTCGCGGGCGACCCGGCCAACACGGTCATCGAGGTCAAGCGCGAGATGGGCGTGTACGAACGCCCGCCGTCCGGGCCGGACGACCCCGGGGTGCCGCGGCGGATCCGGTTCCGCGACCAGGACTACCTGCCGCAGGAGATCTCCGCGTTCATCCTGGCCGAGCTCAAGCGGCAGGCGGAGGAGTTCGTCGGCGAACCGATCCACGACGCGGTGATCACCGTGCCCGCCTACTTCAAGGAACCGCAGCGCGGGGCGACCGAGGACGCCGCCAGGATGGCCCGCCTGAACGTGCACCGCCTGCTCAACGAGCCGACCGCCGCCGCGGTCTGCTTCGGCGCGGACAAGGTCGAGGACCGGCGCACGCACACCTACGCCGTCTACGACCTCGGCGGCGGCACGTTCGACGTGTCGATCGTGCAGGTCAGGGCCGGCAACGTCAGCGTGGTCGGCACCGGCGGCGACCCGCGGCTGGGCGGCGGCGACTTCGACGACC
Source organism: Nocardia sp. NRRL S-836 (assembly GCF_001279525.1). Classification (GTDB taxonomy): domain Bacteria; phylum Actinomycetota; class Actinomycetes; order Mycobacteriales; family Pseudonocardiaceae; genus Lentzea. The sequence goes on from NZ_LGDY01000069.1 coordinate 115,604, forward strand.
GCATCACCGACCACGTGCTCGCGCACATCCACGAGCAGCACGGCGTCGACCTGCGCGACGACCCGCTCGTGCGGCAGCGGGTGAAGCGCGAGGCCGAGATGCGCAAGCGGGACCTGTCGGTCGCCAAGGCCACCACGCTCAACCTGCCGTACCTGACGCCGACGCTGAGCGTGAACGTCCCGTTGTCGCGCAACACGTTCGAGGCTCTCATCGCGGACCTGCTGCGGCGCTCGCTCGACTGCCTCGACCAGGCGCTGGCCTCGGCGCAGGAGAGCAACGGCGTCGAACCCGACGACGTCGAGCAGGTGCTGCTGGTCGGCGGGTCGACCCGGATCGCGTGCGTGCGCCCGTTGCTGGCCGAGCACCTCGGCCTGGAGCTCAGGGACATCCGTGCCGACATCAGCCCGGACGAGGTGGTGGCCAGGGGCGCCGGCATGGTCGCCCGCGAGTTCCCGGAGTCCGACGGCTACGAGGGCGCGGTCATCCCCATGACGCCGCAGGAGCCGGGCCACGACACCGCGGACGACCGGCTGGAACTGTTCGACGTCACCAGCCACACCCTCGGGATCCTCGCCAACAGCACCGACTTCATCCCGATCCTGCCCAGGGACAGCGGCATCCCCAGCACCATGACCAGGGGCAACTTCATCAACGGCGGCCCGTACACGAGCGTCGACGTGCTGATCTTCCAGGGCGAGCACCCCGTGGCGTTCGAGAACGACCTCATCGGCAAGCTCCCGATCCACCTGCCGGAAGCGCGCGAACGCGGCTTCTACCGCTTCGAGGTGACGTTCACGATCGACCGGAACGGGCTGCTCGGCGCGGCGGTCAAGTGCCTCAACGACGACCAGGTCTGGCAGACCGAGCTGCAGTGCACCGTGCGGGCGAGCCGGCAGGCGATCGAACGCGGTGCCGCGCACATCGGCGCGGTCATGGCCGGCCTGCCCAAGCCGCCGGAGTAGGCCGTGCAGGGACCGCACGGCGTCCGGTTGCAGGACATGGTCGGGGTGACCGACCGCGGCTCGCTGTGGCGCGCCCACGACACGGTGCTGCGGGTCGTGGAACCGCGGCTGTGCGACGAGGCGTTCCGGGAGGCGCTGGTACGGCTGCGGCAGCGGCGGTACCAGCGGATGCTGGAGATCACCGGCGAGGGCTGGACCGGCGGCCACTTCTACGTCTCCTACGCCGTCGCACCGCCGTGGCAGACGCTGGAGGAACGGCTGGCGGGTCCGCTGGAGTGGCCGGAACGGGTCGCGCTGGCCGCCGACGTGTGCCGGGCGGTGGAGCTGTGGCGGTCGAGCCCGCTGCGCCCGCTCGGGCTGAACCTGCGCAACGTCGTGCTGATGCGGCACGCCGGGCGGTGGCTGCCGTGGCTGGTGCCGTGCCCGCCGGTCACCCGGCCGACGCCGCGCGACCTGTTCGGCCTCGACGCCACCGCCTTGGCCCCGCTGGCACCTGAGCTGATCAGGGGCACCACCACGGCCGCGCCGGACAGCTACGCGCTCGGCACCCTGGTGGCGCAGGTGCTCGGGCCGGTGACCGGCAGCCACGACGACGAGGGCCGGGTCGAGGCGCAGGCACGCGGGGTCCTGCTGTCGTCGACGGGCACCCGCGTGCCGTCGTTCCTGCACACCACACCGCAGTTCCAGGCCGTGCTGCGGACGGTGGAGCGGTACCGGCACCCGCACCCGCAGGCCCGGCCGGAGGGGGCCGACGACCTGCTGGTCGCGCTGGAGGCGATGGTCGACCTGCACGGCCTGGCCGGGGCGCTGCTGCCCGACCGGGTGATCGAGGTGTTGCGGGCCATGGGCGACGACCCGCGGATCGTGCCCATCGCCGAGCACCTGAGCGCGACGGCGGACCCGGCCCTGGCACTGCGGTACCTCGACCTCGCCGTCCCGATCGCGCCGGACGACCTCGACCTGCGCCGGACACGGGCCTCGATGCGCTGGCAGCTCGGCAGGTTCACCGACGAGCTGCTCGACGACCTGGCCAGGCTCGCCCGGCTCGGTGACCGGGCCCAACGGCTGACGGCGTTGAAGCGCACGGCCCAGGTGCACCTGTTGCGCGGGAACCCGGCCGACGCGGCCAAGGCGCTGTACGCCGCGAACCAGCTGGCGCCCGGCGACCTCGACGTCCTGCTGTCGTACCGGCGGTGCTGGCTGGAGCTCGACCGGACCGCGGAGGCCGACCAGACGCTCACCGAGGCGTTGCGGCGGATCGGCCGCATGGAGGACAGCCAGATGCTCACCACGAAGGAGGCGCAGCTGTGGCGTTCGCGGTTCGCCGAACGGCAGCACTGATCGCCGGCACGGCCGCGACGCTCGTGGCGTGCGGGTCCGGCCCGCAGATCACGCTGCCGGCGGAGACGTCGTTGCCGGAGGGCAGCTACGAGGCGGTGGTGTCCGGTCCGGGCGGTCAGGTCCGGACCACGCTGGTCGTCGCTCCCGCCGAGTCGGGTTCCGCGCTCACCGTCGTGCTGGCCTGCGCCTTGCTGCTCGGTGTGGCCGCACTGGCGTACTTCCGGATTCTGCTGCCGAGGCGGCGCAGGCAGGCCTACGAGCGGGCGCTCGCGCAGGTCGACGCCGGTGAGTTCCGCAGGGCGCTCCCCGCGCTGACCCGGCTCGAGGGGCAGCTGCCGGCCCGGCTGCGCGCGGAGGCCAGGTTCCACATCGCGTTCGCGTTGTTCCAGATCGACTCGCTCGACGAGGCCGAGCACCGGCTCGCCGCGTTGCACCGCGAGAACCCGGCGGACCCGTCGGTGCTGTACCTCCTGGCCCACCTGCGGGTCACCCGCCGCGACCACGAGGGCGCCGAGGCCGTTCTGGACGCGGCGATGGCCGAGGGCCTGCTGACCGGGCGGCGCATCCGCAAGCTCTACGCCGTCGTGAAGTTCCAGCGTGCCGCCGAGGCCGTGTCCGACGGTCGCCTCGACGCCGCCGCCGAGTTGTTCGCGAAGGTCGAACGGCTCGGCGAGCTCACCGAGCACATCCCCGCCGACCTGCGCGACCGGCACCTCGCGCTGGGCACGCAGGCGTTGTTCGACAAGGACGTCCCCGTCGCACGCGACCACTTCGAGAACCTGCGCACCGCCGCGCTCGAACCCGCCCGGCTCGCCTCCGTCCACCTCGGACTCGCGCTCGCGGAGTGGCTCGACCCGTCCTCCGGCTCCGCCCAGCGCGTCGAGCAGCTCCTGGCCGAGAGCGCCCGGCTGCTCGACCCCGGCGGCGCGCTGGAGGCCGACTGGCCACCGTTGCCCGAGGGCACCGCGGCCGAGAACCTGGCGACGGCGTCCGGGGAACGCGACGTGGTGCTGCGCAACATCCACTTCCTGCGCGGCATGGCGGCGGTGCGCGACGGCGACCTGACCGCCGCGATCAGGCGGCTCGCCCGTGCCCGCGCGCACGACCCGGAGTTCAGCGACGTGTACCTGGTGGCCGGTCTGCTGCGGTACGGCCTGGGCGACACCGAGGAGGGCGTGGCCCTGTTGCGCCACGCCCAGAAGCTCGGTGCGCGCGAGCCCGAGATGCGCCGGATCATCGCCGCGTACCGCGGCCGCCCCGCCGTGGCCGAGTACCTCGACGTGCTCGACACGTTCGGCGGCGACGACGCCGTGCTCGCCGAGGTGCGCGCCGCCCTCACCGAACGGATGCCGCGCTTCCGCAAACCCCGCGACCGCGACGGCAGGCCCGACCTCGCCACCACGCACACCGCGCCGACCATCACCGACCTCGGTCACCGCAGCGCCGTTCTCCGCGAACGCGTCACCCAGCTGCTCGCCGCCGGCACCCCCGGCCTGGACGCGGCCCGCCACCTCGCCGACGACCTCGAACGCGACACGGCGGCACTCGTGGACTCCGCGCGGTCGGTCCAGCGCCGTGAGGCCGAACTGCTGGCCCTGCTCGGCAGGTCGTTGCTCCACGAGAACGGGAGGAACCCCCGATGACGTCCCGCAGGCTGACCCCGGCCGACTGCGTGGCCGCGCTGCCCGAACCCGAGCTCGACCTCCCGCCCGGTCTCCAGGACGACGTGCGCGCCATCGACCTGCGCCACGCCGCGCTCGTGATCGCCGAGCTCGACCACGCCGCGGAGACCGCGCTCGTGCTCGACCGCCTCAGGCCAGGTCCACCCGCGGGAACCCGGTGATCTCCGGCGGCGGCCCGGCGGCCCGGCTGCTCAGCCGGCGAAGTCCTGGGTCATCCAGACCGTTCCCTTGGCGTCGCGGGTGACGACGATGCCCACGCGGGTGAACGACCTGCTCAGGATGTTCCTGCGGTGGCCATCGTTCGGCGGCTTCTCGTCGATCATGCCCTGGTTCAGCTTGATCGCCATGGCCGAGATCGGGTCGGCGGCGTTCGCGACCGGCCCGCCCATCCCGACGTTCTCGCCGACCGAGCTCCACCTCGCGCCCGCCGCCGTGATCCGGTCGCCCAGGTCGGCCTCGCCGGAGCAGCGGTGCGACAGCCCGCAGCCCGCGGTCATCGCCTGGTTGTGCCGCTCCCCCGCCGCGACCAGCGCCGGGTCCATCGTCAACGGCGGCAGCCCCTCCTCCGCCCTGGCGGCGTTGAGGTGCGCGAGCACCCGTTCGGCGGGCGTCGCGGGAGGCGGCGGTGGCGGTGGCGCCGGGGCCGCGGAACTGGGCGACGCGGCGGCGGAGCTGCTGGGAGCCACCGAGCTGGTGAGGGCTGCCGCCGACGTGGTCACCACAGAGGTCGGCGTGACCGGTGCCTGTGCGGCGGGCGGTGCCTGTGCCGCGGGTGGTGCGGGAGGGTCGCCGGGCGTGAAGACCCAGGCACCCGTGACACCGGCCGCCGCGCAGACCACCACGGCGGCCGCGACCGTGAGCGCGGGTTTCGCCGCGAGGAACCCACCGATCCGTTGCAGCACGGTCATCTCCACCAGGTGCGCCACCGGCGCGACCGCCGGTCGGCTGAGGTTTTCCAGCAGCAGCGGCAGATAACCCGCAGGGACCGTCAGCAACGCCGCACCGGTGAGGATCCGTTCGACCGGCATGGCGTCCGCGACCCCGCGGCGGCACCGCCCGCACTCGTCCACGTGCCGCAACAACCGCTTGCGCCACAACGGGTTCGGCTGCCCGTTCCACTCCTGCGCCACCCGCACGAGCCCGGCGCACCGCGGCTCGTCCTGCAACGCCCGCACCAGCAGCCGAATCGTCTCCAGCCGCCCCTTCAACCTGCCGACCCGCACCGTCACCGCGTGCGCGTTGAGGTCGAGCGCGTCCACGACCTCCGCACGACTCAACTGCCCGGCCCGCTCCAGCGTCCACACCGCGAGCAGCTCACGATCGGCCGGGTCCAGCCACCGCGCGGCCTCGTCGACCTCCCGCCGCTGCTCCAGCAGGTGCAACCGCGACAACGCGACCTCGACGAACTCCGCGTCCGGATCCGCCCGGTCGTACTCCTCCAACGACGCCGGCGCCAGCTCCCGCCGCCGGTGGTGCTCCCGCACCTGGTTGACCGTCACCGCCACCAGCCACGACCGCAGCCGCTCCGGCTCCCGCAACCCGCCGATGCCGCGGATGACCCGCACCATCGTCTCCTGCACCACGTCGTCGACGTCGGCGTCCGACGACAGCGCGCGACCAGCGATGTTGTAGACCAGCGGCAGGTAGGCCTCGACCACCGCGTCCAGCGCCGCCCGGTCCCCCTCCCGCGCAGCCGCCACCAGCTCCGGGGACACCTGCCCCAGCCACTCCCGCACCGTCACGACCAACACCCTCACTTCGCCGACGTCTCCCGTTCGCAAACGGAGACCGGCGCATCTCACCTCAGGTCACAGAAAGAGGGAGACAAAGTGAGCCACGTCACAGCATCACCAGCCGTGATGGGCGAAGGCGGCCCACTTCACCGGGTCGGTCAGCGACCGGTCGCCGGCACGTCCGCGCAGCAGGGTGTCGACGCCCTCCGGCGCCTTCCGGTCGTGGTCGAGAGCCCAGAGCTGAGCCGCCCTGAGCGCGTCGCGCGGTCGCATGCCCCGCCGGTGGAGGAAGTCGTAGAAGACGCACATCAGCAGCGCGGACTCGATGTCGTCCACCCTCCACTTCGTGCCGACGACTCCGGCCGCGCCGATCGCCACGTAGGCGGCGGCCAGGGTGAGCGCCTCGTCGTGCAGTCCCGCGGTCAGGTCGCTCTCGCAGGCCGCCAGCACCACCAGCCCACCGGCCGTGTCGGCGGCGCGGCCGGCGGCGTGCCGCAGCATGCGGTCGACCGACAGCTCCGCGCGTGCCAGCACCAGTGCGGACTGGGCGGGCGTGGCGCCGGCGCGGGCGTGACAGCCCAGGTGCAACAGCGAGACACCGCTGTCCCAGGCCGCCAGCACCTCGTCCGGGGTGCCCGTGCCGCTCACCGGAACGCCCGGCCCCGGCTGGCCGTAGTAGCGGCCGGCGGGATGCAGGCGGTGGAGGAACTGGGCCTCGTACTGGCCCGCCACCAGCGTGCCGTCCGGGTTGCTCACGACCACGGGTGCCGAGTCGACCGGCAGGTGGCGTCGCTGGGCCAGGTCGCACAACTGCTTCGCCGAGGTGGCATAGGTGAAACCCGCCTCCTGTATCGCGACCCGGTCGGTTCCCGCGGCCGCGTGCCACGGGACGACGCCGAGCACACCCGTCGGCACCAGGACGAGCCACGGCTGCGCACGCCCGATCGCCCGCAGCAACGGTTCGACGACCGCTCGCCACGCCCACGCGCACAACGAGGGCAGCGCTCGCCGGCGTTCCTGGTCGTCCATTGCGGAGTAGCGCCCCACCTCGCTTTCCCCGTCCACGACGAGAAGGGGCAGCAGCACCTCCCGCACGACGCCTTCCGACGTCGTCACGAACGCACGGCCGTCGTGTTTCTCCTGTCCCGGAACGAGGTGCACGAGCGCGTCGGCGTCCAATGCGCGCAACGCCTTCGCGATGTCCGCCACCGGCGGCGGCCTGAGCAGGTCGAACTCACCGCCGAGGGCGGACAGCACCCGTCTGCGCAGGTCGCTCGGCTCGAACTCGACCGGCGAGGCCACCACCGGCCGCGGCTGTGGCCGGCGCAGCTCCTCCGCGAGATCGTCGTGGCCGAGTGCGCGCAACCGGGCCCCGATGCCGGAGAACGTGGTCGTGCTGTGCAGCACCAGGCCGCGGCCCCATTCGACCACCTCGACGGCACGCTCCAGCTCACCCGAGACGGCACAGCGCAGCGCCACCCGCTGACCTCGCGCTGCCGCGTCCGCCGCCCGTTCCACGGCGTGCTCGCTGTCGCTCTGCAGCAGCACGTCGCCAGCCCGCCGCTGCAACGAGTCGAACCCGATGGAGATCGCGTTGTCCCCGTAGCCCAGGGAGGCGAGCTTCCAGCAGCTGTCCGCGAACGAGTCCAGCAGCCCGGTGACGTCCCTGCTCCCGAGCGAGAACAACTCCACCTGCTCGTAGCGGCGCAGCGCCTCGTCGAGATCCGCGCTGGTCCTGGTGATCAGGTGGCGGCCGTGCCACATCACCGCCATGCCGAGCACGGCGCCGGAGCGGTAGACGGCGCGAACCTCCGGGTCGTCCCTGATCTCCTCGAGCTGGGCGACACCCTCGTCGAACAACACCCAGTCGCGCCGGAGCACCGCGACCCCCATCTTGCCCTGCACGGCGGACAGGGCCAGTGGAGCGAACATCGCCGAACTGCGGTCGATGCCGTCCAAGGTCTTCGAGAGCTGCCCCAGTGCCTCGTCCAGCGCTGCCTTGTCGGCCCGCTCGGCTCCGAGGTTGAGCAGCCGTTGCGCCAGCAGCGCCCGCTCCCCGGCCAGCGTGACGGCGTCCATCTGCGGTCCCACTCGCGCGAGCCGTTCCGCGATCGCCCGAAGGGCCGCCATGTCGTCGTCCTCGCCGGTCTCGCCCCTCACGACGCGCCACCGGTGGAGGATGTCGTCGATCTCGGTGACGTCGGCTCCCCTGGCGAGCAGTGAGGCCCGCAGGGCCTGCAGGTGGCTGATCCCGGCCTGCTGGTCACGCAGGTCACCGGTCTCCTGGAACCGGTTCAGCAGCACGGTGGCGAACGCCTGCCAGGCGGCGTCGTGCTCCTCGGTTCCCGGCCGCACCAAGCTCATCGCCTGCCTGCAGTGTCCCGCAGCGGACTCGTACAGGTCCCCTCGTTCCTGAACGCTCTGCAGGAGCTCGGCCTGAGCCAGGACCGTGAGGAACCTGGCCCTGATCTCCGGTTCGTCGTCCTCGTCGGCCACAGCGGCCGTCAACGCGGCGACGGCATGGCTGCTCGGCGGCGCGACACCACCCACCAGGTGGGCCAGCGACAGCGTCGAGCCGTACACGCCGAACGCCACCGACCGCAACGGATGCCCTTCACCCGCGACCGCGAAGAACTCGTCCAGCAACCTGACCGTGGCGGCCACCCGCTCGCCGTCGCTGGTCTGGTATGCCACGTCGAACGACACCAGCGCCTGCTGGAACAGCAGCACCAACGCCACGTCGTCCGACTCGTCCAGCTCCCGGCGCACCTCGTCCAGCGCGCGCATCGCCGCCAGCTGCTCGTCCTGCCCCTCGGCGACGAGCTTCCTCAGCAACGCCACGGCGCATCGCCGGCCGACACCACCCGTCTCGTGCGCCAGCAGCCATGCCAGCAGCGGCTTCGCCTGCTCCGGGCTGAAGCCCTCGGACATGCCGATCCCGGCGACGTCCCCCAGCTCCACACCGGGTCGCTCCTGGACGACCTCGACCACCCCGGCGAGCACGATGACCAGGTTCTTCGTCCAGCCGGAGCTGGTCGGTTCGCGGGAGGCCGCCCAGACCACGCGCCCGGCCTCCGCCAGGTCACCCTCCCCGCGCAGTGCCTTGGTGGCGAGCGCCAGCGCACGCAGCGGCAGCAGGACCTCAGGTTCGGGCCCGTCCTCGCCTGCCGCCGCGAGGCGTTCGAGCGACCGGAGCATGCCGTCGACGTCGCTGTCCAGGTAGTGGGCTTCCAGCAGAGCGATGCCGAGCCGGCCGTGCCCCGGCGCTGCCTCGACCGCCGCGGACAGGTAGGTGATCAGCTCCGGCAGCTCGTCCCGCGCCCGCTTGGCGCGGTCGAGCAGCAGCTCACCGCGCAGCGTCGCGACCTCGGCCGGGTCCCTGTCCAGCCGCGGATCGCCTTCGATCCTGGTCAGCCAGCGCAGGGCGCCGTTGCGTTCCCTGAGGTCACCGGAGGTCAGGAATCGGGAGGCCATCATCTCGGCGAGCTCGAACGCGGCGTTCGGGTCGTTGGGCGCCACCTGCTCGTAGAGCGGGATGGCCTCCGCCTCCTCCACCGCGGCGTCCAGCACGTACGGCGTGCCGTCCATGACCGAGCGGAACGACCGCAGGCGGGCCAGTTCCAGCATGGTCTCGACGCGCAGCCCGTCGTCCATGCCGGGGAGGTCGAGACTGTTGTCGAGGTAGCGCTGTGCCTCGTCGAGCAGTTCCGGCGGCGGGTCCTCGTCGTCGGCGCGGGCCCTGCGGAACTGCTCCCGCAGCGTCATGCCCATGACGGCCTCCGCCAGGGCGCGGTCCTCCTCGTCGAGCTCCATCTCGACCAGCCGGCGGAGCTCGTGCACGGAGTCCGCGAGCAGCTCGCGGTCACCGACGTCAGTCGTGCTGTACCGCAGCTGGAGCATGTCGACGAGGTCGATGCGGAAACCGGGCACGTCGTCGAGCCGGTCGACGACGATCCGCATCGCCGTGATCGCCTCGTCCAACCGGGACGGGTCGGCCAGCGCCCTGCCCTGGCAGCGGAACCACCCGGCGCTCAGGTACTGGGCCCACACCCAGTCGAACGACGACCGCTCCGCGACCGCGAGCACCCAGTCCAGGTAGTAGCGGATGTCCTCGACCACGCCGAGGTCGACCGGAGCGGAGTCGTCCAGGCTGGACTCGAACTCGGTCAGCAGGGCTTCGGCCGCCTCCAGGCGGGCGCGGAACTCACTCTCCATCAGGCATCGGTCAGGCGGCGCATCGTGCGCAGGCACACCACGGCGAGCGGCAGGTGCACGAGCAGGGCGGCCCAGAAGGCACCCGCACCCCACAGGCCGGCTGACCAGGTCAACGGGTCCTCCAGCACCGGGAGCCAGAAGGCCTTCGTCTGCGGCACCACCTGCGCGAAGGCGGCGGCCACGAGCACGGCGAGCATCCCGATCGTCACGACACCGGAGGTGTTCGCCCGCCACGACGTCGCCACAGCCGCGACGACGCCGAGCAGCAGCAGGTACCCGCTCAGCAGCGCGGCAGCCCGCAGGCCGAACTCCGGTGCCGGGACGGCCAGGTCCTCGGAGTGGATCGTCAGCCGCAGCACCGTCGCCGACCAGTACACGAGCCCGAGCGCGGCCCAGGCGAGGCCGAACACGGCGACGCGGCGCAGCGGGGTGAGCGGCAGCGACCTCCGGTTGTCCGGCGCCGACCCGGGCAACCAGGACCGTGCCCACAGGCACAGGCCGAAGCTCCCCAGAACCGTGACGACCAGCCCGACGACCAGGCCGTCAGCCCACTTGTCCGCCAGCGAACGCACCTGCTCGGCGACGAGGTCCGGCGGTGACGCGGCGGTGAAGAGCGGCAGGTGGGATGCGAAGAACGCCAGTCCGACAGCGAGCACCATGCCCCCGACCACAGCGCCCTTCGTCCGCACCAGGAGCACCAGCTCGATCGCGAGCACCGCGAACTGGGGCATCAGGCCGAGCTGCGCGGCAGCCGCCAGGGTGGCCGCCGCACGCGCACCGTCCGGTCCGCCCCCGAAAGCCGCCTCACCGTTCTGCAGCACCACCACGGCCCAGGCGATGGCGGTCATGGCGAACGTCAGCAGCACCACCGCGCCGGCTTTCCGGCCCACGGTCCGCAGCGACACCGGTGTGCGCATCGGAGGGCGGTGCCGGACCACCCGCTCCTGGAGCACTCCCTGTGCCAGCAGGAGAACCCGGCCCTCGCGCGTGTCCACGTCCGCGAACCGCTTGGCCAGCGGGCGCCACCACGGCACGTTCGCGAGGCGCAACCGGACCGACGGCTGCAGCGCACGCGCCGCCTGCCGCCGGTTCAGCACCAACAACAACGCCATGCCGTGCAGGCGTTGCCGCTCACCCGTGCTCAACCCGCCCGACCCGGTCTCGTTGACGAGTCGTTCGGAGCTCTCGACCAGGACCGGCAGCTCACTCGCCGCCTGGTCGAGCACCGCGCACCGCGACCCGCAGCCGGCGTGCCGGCACCGGTATCCGCCCGCGATGCCGAGCAGGTCGCCGAGCACCACCTCGCCCGCGAACTCGAAGCCGTCCGGCTGCGCGAGTGCGGCGACGAGCCCGTCGGCGTCGACCGGACGTCCCCGGTACCGGGGTGTCACCTCCGGAGCGAACGCCTGCCCGAACGCGAGCACGGCGCTGTGCAGCCGTGCCGGGTTTCCGTGCAGACCGGTCAGCCGCATCGTGTCGAACCGCTTCCGCAGCTCCTCCGCGGCGATCCAGTCGATGAGCCGCTGCGCACCACCGCCGGTCAGCCAGCGTTCAGCGGCGTGCGGGTCGTCGAGCATCGCCACCGCCAGCTCGGCGGGATCGGTGAACGACCTGCCGTTGACGAACGTGATCGGAGAATGCGCCGGCTCCCCGGTCGCCGCGGGTGCGGTCATCGCCACCGGCGGGCTGCCGCCACCGAGCCAGCTCTCCACCTGGGGCCAGCCCCACCGGCTCTGCGGGTCCTTCGTGAGCAGGCCGCTGATCAGCAACCGCCAGCGCTCGTCGGTGATCTCGGAGAGGTCGAGCTCGCCCAGGGTGCGCATCCGTTTGATCGCCTGGTCGGACAGCATCTCGCCGGTGCGCCGCTGGAACCGGCCGTGCCCGGTGAGGAGCAGGTAGGCGATCTCACCGAGGCTCCACCACGGCCACGGCCAGCCCTTCTCCTCCCAGTGCTGCTCGGGCGGCGTGTACGCGACGGCGGCCATGATCGTGCCGCCGATCTGCTTGCTCGCGGTGAGCCCGGTGACACCGCCGAAGTCCGCGACGACGAACTCGCCGTTCACCCGGCACATCAGGTTGTCCGGCTTGAAGTCGATGGGGTTGCGGCCGACCACCTGCTGCCAGAAGTGCAGCCCGGTGGCCAGTTCCCGCAGCACCTCCCCGGCCCTCCGCCCGGACATCGGACGCCCGGCGGCCACCTGGTCGAGCGTCGCCTCGAGCAGCTCCATGGCCACCCAGCCAATCTGTCCGTGGGGCCCGAAGAACGTCCCGTGGCCGAACAGCCGCGGGACGTGTCTGCGGAACCTCTCGGTGTCCAGGTGCCGCAACAGCTCGTCGTCGATCGGATGCCCGGCCCAGTGCACCTTGACGGCGACCTCGTCGCCGCCCGCCGTCCTGCGGCAACACCACACGACGCCCTCGGTGCCCGTGCCCAGCACCCGCACCGGCTCGAACCGGTCACGCAGCTGGTCGGGGAACACCGGTCCGCCGCCGTCCGCCACCTCCGGTGCAACGGTGCCCTGCTGGACCGTGGGGGTCGACCCCTGCTGCCTGGTCGGCGTGGACTCCCGTGCGGCACCCTGCTGCACGGTCGGTGCCGGCCTGCGGGTGGTGCCCTGCTGCACGGTGGGGTTGCTCGGACGCCGAACCGGGTCAGTCATGGTCTTCTCCCTCGCGCCACACGTCCACGACGCACAACGACACGTTGTCGGGCGCGCCGGCGGCCATCGCCGCGGCGTGCAGGCCCTCTGCGGCCTCGTGCACCGTGTCCAGCACCGCGGCTTCCCTCAGCACATCGGCGTCCACAAAGGAGTGCAGGCCGTCGGTGCACAGCAGGAACCGTTGCCGCTCAGCCGGTTCGACCACCCTCAGGTGGGGCCGCACTCCGTGCCCCGGCAGGCCGCCCAGCACCTGCGTCAGCGCTCCGGACGCGTCCTCGGCGACGTCGTCCTCGGTGAGCGGCACGATGAGGCCGGGTTCCGCGTAGTAGGCACGGCTGTCACCCACGTGGCACAGGAAGACCCGTTCGCGGCGAACCAGCAGGGCGGTCGCGGTCGTCGCCGTCCCCGTCAGGTCCGCGTTGTCCCGCCCGGACTTCAGCAGGTCCTCGTGCGCGCGCTCGAACACGCGGGCGATCGACTCGCCGTCGACCAGCTCGGGCAACGCCTCGATCAACCGGGTGACGACGAACCGGCTCGCGACCTCGCCCGCCCGGTGCCCGCCGAGCCCGTCGGCGACCACGACCAGCGCCGAGTCCGGGCTCTTGCACGCCAGCACGACCGGTGCGCTCATCTCCTGCGGCGCCAGCCAGCCGAAGACGCCGACGCTGTCCTCGTTGTGCTCCCTGACCAACCCCCGGCACGTGATCGCCGCGACGTGGACGCGCGTCACAACGGCAACCCGAACTCGTCGAACTCCGCGGCCTCGACGTGCAGCTCGACGTCCAGGCCGAGCCGCAGCACCTGCCCGGCCCGCAGCCGCCGCGGCGTCTCCACCAACCGGCCGTCCACATAGGTGTGGTTGAGCGAGTCGGCGTCCTTGACGTAGAGGTGCCCGTTCAACGGGTACACCTTGGCGTGCTGCCGGGACACCTGCGTGAGCTCCGCCATCCCCGGGAGGTCGGCCAGCGGGCCGCACTCCCGCCCGATGTCCATTCCGGACGGGGGAATCGGCAGCACCCGGTCGCGGAAGCGCAGGTTCAGCTGCGCCGTGGCCACCGATGCCTCAATCGGCACGGACGCCGGCTCCGCGGCCGGAGCGTCCGCGAACGCCGTCACGCGCACGGCCTCGAGCTCCGCGGCGGGATGCCTGGTGCAGAAGCCCGGTGACGTGGCACGGAGACAGCCGTCCGGGTCGTCGGGACACTCGTAGGTCACGGTCGCCATGCGGCCTCCTCGAAGACGATTCCCTGCTCCCGCAGGCTGCGCTCGACCTTGGGCAGCGCGCCGGCCGGCGGTACCCCGACCAGCCACAGCAAGCCGTCGTCCACCCGCACCTGCACCGGTGCCCGCGGCGGTGACACGTCGACGAACGGCCGGTAGCGCTGCTCACCGAGCGGGGTGAGCGGGATCAGCCGCTGGTTGGCCGACCCCCGCCAGATCAGCCTGGTCGGCTCTCCCGCCGAGTACCGCCCGGTGATCACCGCGTCGACCCGCTCCAGCACGCCGGACTGCTGTTCGCCGAGCTCGTCCAGCTCGTATCCCGTGTAGAGCAGGACATCGCGGTCCGCGACGGTGGCGGCGGCGAGGAACTCGGCCAGCACCGCCGCCTGCTGCAACGGCTCCCCGCCGCTGATCGTCAGCCCGTCCGCACCCGCACGCACCGCGTCGTGCCACATCCGCAGCAGGTCGTCCACGGCGACCTCGGTTCCGCCACCGGGGTTCCAGGTGTCCCGCGACATGCACCCCTTGCACGCCAGCGTGCACCCCTGCAGCCAGATGCCGAGCCGCCGTCCGGGTCCCAGCGCGGTGATCGGGTAGAGCACCCGGCTCGTCCTCAGCGCACGGCCGCTCAGCACCGGGTCACCTCCGCCCGCCAGCCCTGCGGGTCGGGCACGACCTGGTCGACCCGCCACGTCTCGCCCTGCCGTGGCGGATCGACCAGCAGCATCTGCGACAGCGGGTTGATCAGCGCCGACTCCACCGCGTTGTTCACGCCACGGCCGCCGTGGTCGAGGTTCTCGATCGCGCGGTCGTACAACGTCCTCCTCGCCGCCTGCGCGACCTCCAGCCGGACCTGGTGCACCAGCTCCATCCGTCGCGCCACCGACCGCAGCGCCTTGTCCAGCAGGGCGGGCACGACCTCGGGCTGGATGAAGTCCATCGCGATGAAGGCGTCTCCGAGCCGGTTGCGCAGCTCCGGCCGGCCGATCCGGTGGTCGAAGAAGTGCTCGAACGACTGCTGCAGCACCTTGCGCACCTCGGCCACGTCGCTGCGGTAGCTCAGTCGCGGCGCGGTGCCGGCGGGAGCGTCCGGGTCGACGACGCCGAGGTTCGAGGTGAAGATCAGCACGCACTCGGTGAAGTACACGGTCGAGCCGCGGCCGTCGGTGAGCCTGCCGTCCTCCAGCACCTGCAGGAAGAAGTCGAACACCAGCGGGTGCGCCTTGTCGATCTCGTCGAACAGCAGCACGCTCATCGGGTTGGCCCTGACCTGGTTGGTCAGCTCGCCGCCCGCGTCGTAGCCGACGTACCCCGGCGGTGCCCCGATGAGCCGTTCCCGCGCGTGTTCCTGGGCGAACTCGCTCATGTCGAACCGGATCGGCTCCGCGTCCCGCCCGAAGATCATCCGGGCGATGCCCTTGGCCAGCTCGGTCTTGCCGACGCCCGTGGGCCCGGCCAGGAAGAGCACGCCGCGCGGGCGGTTGGGCGAGCTGGACGACTGGGCGCCGGTCAGCCCGGCGGCGGAGCGCATGAAGATCTCGACGGCCTTGCGCACCGCGTGGTCCTGCCCGAGCACCCCGATCGAGGCGGGACCGGCGGACGTGATCGTGCTCCGCAACGACGCGACCGCCCACGGGTTGTCGCGCACACCGACGCGGTACAGCCGGGCGGCCTCGTCGAGCCGGTTGACCGGGATGGCCCGGTCAACCGCCACGGTGCCGACCGCGAGCACTTCGCCGTTGCTCATCCCGTGCGTCACGGAAGCGAGGTTCGCCGCCGCAGCCTTGCAGGCCTCGGCGTCGACGCTGGCGTCAGGGCGTTTGCTCATGACCACCCGTACGGCGTGCCGGGCCGCTGCCAGCCGCTGGTCGGCGGACGCGGGCGGCACGGTGATCACCTTGACCGTGCGCGGCGACGTCGCGAACTCGACCGGCAGCTGCTCCTGCTTCTCCACCACCCAGAACACCGTGTTGTACGGCATCACCGGCGCCGCACCCGACATCGGGCGGGCCTCGTGGCCGAGCACCTCCGCCGTCGCCATCAGCAGCTTGCCCTCACCGGTGACCTCCGCCCGCGGGGAGCCCAGCCGCGCCGCGAACGGGACCAGCAGACCGATGGGGGCGCCGCGGGACATGACGATCTCCCGCAGCACCCGGCGGGCCCTGCGCAGCATCAGATCGTCGGGTGCGCTGCTGTCGTCCCGCTCCGGCCTGGACAACGCGTCGTCGGCGACGAACTCCCGCAGCGCCTCGGGTATCGCCACGCCGTCCTCGCTCAGCCGCCACACGTCGAGGCGGTCGCGGGCGATGTCCAGCACCGCCAGCGCCCCGAACCCGCGGGCCCGGCACGCACGTTCGACCACCTTTGGCAGGTCGAACGGCACCGGCTCGTCGCTCCCGTTGCCCGCCGGGAGGAAGTAGCGGTCGCGGACGTTGCCCACGAGCAGCAGCTGCGGGTGGGTGACGAGGGAGAGGTCCAGTTCGCGGACCCAGTCCGGCTCCTCAGCGCTCACGGTGGCGCACCTCCGTCACCCGGTTCACCCCGGGACGCTTGCTGTGCCTGGCACTGCGCTTGCGCTGCGGCAACGGAACCGGCGCTGGCGGTACCGCCCTGCCCGGCTCGAGCCGCAGGAACGGCGCGGCGTCGAGCTCGACCCCGCGCTCGCGCAGCGCCGAGTCGAGCTGGGGCAACGTCTCGTCGCAGTACCGCGACTGCACCGCGGTGGCGTGCTCGCCCACCGCGGCCTGGTCCTCGGCGCGGACCACGGCGGTGAGCAACCTGGTTCCGTCGGCCGGCAGGCGCACCAGCAGGCCGTAGCCCCGCTGCTCGCCGGTGAACGCGATCACCGCCTCGGCCTGGTCCACGAGCAGCGACTCGAACTCCTCCCCCACCACGCAGTCGAGCTCGCTCAGCGCCTCCGCCGCCGCGGCCGCGACCCGCTCGCGGTGCCGGGCGAGGTCAGCGCGTTCGACCGCCCGGTGGACGGTGTCCTCGACGCTGTCCGGGTCGGCCGCCGCGTTCACGAGGTCGCGCAGTCCCGGCTGCTCCTCCTCCAGCGCGTCGGCGAGCAGCTCACGCAACCGGGCCCGTTGTTCCTCCTGTGCCACCACACGTCTGCGCCGCTCGATCGACTCGCGGACGATCACGGCGACCTCCAGCGAGTACGTCCTCGCCCGTTGCAGCGACTCGACCGTCTTCATCTCCTCGTACACCGCCTGCGCCGCCTTGAGGCCTTCCTCGTCGCACCGGTGGCCGTTGCCGGCGAGCAGCGTTTCGACGTCGTTCACCGCCTCGTGCAACGACCCCGTCTCACGGTCCGCCGGTACCCGCCTGGCGGTCAGCTCCTCACCGGCGGAGCTGCCGGTGGCAGCCGTTCCCCTGGTGGCCTTGCCGATCGTCGCGCGCCACCGCCGCGACCACCCCGCGTCGATCGCCTCGGCGGCGTCGGCCACCGCGGAGGACACCCGGGCCCGCAGCTCCTCCAGCTCGCCGATGTCCGTGACCTGGTCAGCCCGGTGCTCACCGGCGACGGCGGGCACCCTCACCCCGACCGAGCGGGCGTGCGCACGCATTTCCGCCAGTCGCGCGAGCGCGCCCGCGATGTCGGCACGCAATGCCCGCCGGCGTTGTGCCTCGATGTCTGCGGGCGAGAGGTAGTACCCGACGGATGAACTCATGAGCCCTCTCGACTGACCCTCGTAACGGACCGTGCAGGAAAAATACGTGCACTATCGACAATTTCCGTGACGCCGTCCGCAATTGACCTGTTTCTGTCCACTTCTCCGGCGCTTTTCCGGGTAAGAATGTCGCCCTACGGATTCGGAGTGGTCGCCGTGGCGGTGCAGCACCTCATCTACGCGCTCATCGAGGACTGGGATCGGATCAACGACCTGCTCGGCGAGAACGGGCGCGCACGATTGCATTCCCTGGTCGACAGGATGCGCGGTGCGGTCACACCGGTGGAACGGGCCGCGGCCGCGCACGAGGTGACGAAGCTGCTCGGTGACCTGCTGCCGCACGACGACCGCGTGTTCGCCGACGCCGGCGTCCGGTACGCGAGCACCGCGCAACTGGCCGATCTCGACCTCGCACTGGTCCGGCTCTCCGACGACGTCAGGCTCGGCGGACGGCCGCGCGGTGCCAAGGAGCGGATACTGACCAACGACTGGGAGTCAGCGGCCGACCTGCGCGAACGGGGCCACAACCCGGACGTCCTCGGGGTGATCAAGCTGCACCGCGACGACGGCAGCGCCTCCGTGCCGACGTTCCAGTTCGACGCGACCGGTGAACCGCTCGACGTCGTCCTGCGGATCAACCTGCTCCTGCACGCCCACCGGGACCCGTGGGGTGCCGCCGACTGGTGGTTCAGCGCGAACGTCTGGCTGCGCGAGCGGCCGGTCACGTTGATCGGCCGAGCGCCGGACGACGAGCTGGTGGCCGCGGCGGCCGCAGTGGTGGAGGGCTGACCCGTGATCCACCACGCGCCTCCCGCGACGCTCACCGGCACGCCGACGCGTGCGACCGTTCCCGCGGGCACGGTGCTGCACCGGGTGCACGCCGCGGCACAGGACCCGGCCATGTTCGACAAGCCGCACGCCGGCCCGTTCGGTGGTGGCGGCCGGTTCGACGCGACCGCTGCCTGCGGCTATCGCACCGTGTGCCTGTCGGCCGCGCCGGAGACGACCATCGCGGAGCGGTTCCTGCGGGAGTTCGCACTCACCTCCGGCGCCGAGCGGATGCTGTCGCGGGCCTCGCTCATCGGCCAGGTGCTCACCGAGGTGCGCACCACCAGGGACCTGAACCTCATCCGCCTGTACACCGCCCAGGACCTCGCCGAGGTGCACCAGGACAGCAGGCTCGTCGTCGGTCCGCCTGAGCACTTCCCCTTCACCAGGGAGTGGGCGACGTGGCTGCACGACCAGGTCCCCTGGGCGGACGGCATCCTCTGGCAGTCCATCGCCGACATGCCGCGCGACACCCTCGTGCTCTTCGACGACCGCTGCCCGGTTCCCGCACCCACCGGTGTCCGGCACGTCCTCGACGACGACACCGAGTTCCCGTGGCTGCGAGACCTGCTCAGCCCGTACCGGGTGCGGCTCGACCCGCCCGCCCCCTGGCCGAGGTTCTTCATCAACTACCGCACCGGCGACGCCCAGGAGGCACCGGAACTGCTGCACAGGGAGCTCAGCCGCCGCCTCGGCGAGAAGGCGGTCTTCCGCGACGTCCGCTCGATCCGGCCCGGTACCCCCGACTTCGCCGCCGCGCTCGAGGACAACGTGCGCCATTGCCAGACTGTTCTCGCCGTGATCGGCCGCCGCTGGGAACACGAATGTGATGACGACGGCGTGCCACACCTGGAGAATCCCCAGGACTGGGTGCGCAGAGAACTCGTCCTGGCGCACGAGAGCGGTGTGCCGGTGGTTCCGGTGCTGCTCGGTGCCCGGCTCAAGCTGAACGCCGCGACACTTCCGCCCGAGTTGGCGCACCTCGTCTCAGCGCAATACGTGCAACTCCCGCGGGGGTTCGGCGAGCCGGATGTGAAGCTGCTGGTCGACCGGCTCTTGCACGAATAGCGAAATTGAACGAGCTGATCTCAACGGACCTGATGTGAGCCGGCCGCGTTCGAAAACGGGTGAGCACTGGCGCGGCTTTGCCGGATGATGCGGAACGGTCAGGTCAGGCGGTAGCCGTGCGACGGTCGGTTCGCCATCCCGTACCGCGGCTGGACCTCGGCCTTCCCGATGCTCACCAGGTGCTCCAGGTACCGCCGCGCGCTCACCCGCGACAACCCGGCCCGTTCCCCGACCTCCTGCGCCGACAGGTCGCTCTCGCAGTCCCGCAGCGCCGCGATAACGAGCTTCAGCGTCAACGCCGACAGGCCCTTCGGGACGCCGGCCGAGCGCGGGCGGTGTTGCAGCAGCTGGTCGACCTCGTCCTGGTCGAGCCACCGGCCGAGGCGCAGGACCTCGGTGCGCCGCACCGCGTACTGCTGCATGCGGTCCAGGAACGCCGTGCGGGTGAAGGGTTTCACGAGGTAGTGGTCGACGCCGCGCGACATCGCCTGGCGGACGGTCTCCAGTTCGCGAGCGGCCGTCACCGCGATCACGTCCACCGGTGGGCCGGAGCGGGCGCGCAACCGGGCCAGCACCTCCAGGCCCGAGATGTCGGGCAGGTGGATGTCGAGCAGCACCAGGTCCGGGCGCAGGGTCTCGACGGCGCGCAGCGCCTCGCCGCCGCCGTGGGCCTCGCCGACCACCTCGAAGTCGGGCAGGGAGGCCAGGAACTCGCGGTGGATGGCCGCGACGGCGAAGTCGTCGTCGACGACCAGGGTGCGGACGGTCATCTGTTCCCCGTTTCCGGTAGCCACACGTCGAACGACGCGCCGCCGAGCGAAGAGTCCGTGATGTCGACCCGGCCGTTGCGGCGGGTGACGACGCGGGAGACCAGGGCGAGGCCGATGCCGCGGCCGTGGGCGCCGGCCACCGCCTTGGAGCTCACGCCCAGGTCGAAGACGCGGTCGCGGTCCGGTTCGGCGATGCCGGGACCGTCGTCGTCGACCACGACCCGCACGCCCGCGTCGGAGGAGCGCACCAGGACGCGGACGGTGCCGCCGGTGTCCACGGCGTCGACGGCGTTGTCGAGGAGGTTGCCCAGGACGGTCAGGGCGTCGTCGCCGGCGCGGACGTCCACCGAGGACGCGGAGTCCAGGCGCAGGGCCACGCCGCGTTCGTGGGCGGTGGAGGACTTGGCGAGCAGGAGTGCGGCCAGTGCGGGGTCCACGCCGGCGCCGGTGACGATGTCGGAGGTGATGGAGCCGGCGCCGCCGACGCGTTCGATGTAGGCCACGGCGTCGTCGCGGCGGTCGAGCTCGACGAGGCCGCCGATGACGTGCAGGTGGTTGGAGAACTCGTGGGCCTGGGCGCGCAGGACCTCGGTGACGGTGCGCTGGCCGTCGAGCTGGCGCAGGGCGTCGTGCAGCTCGGTGCGGTCGCGCAACGTCAGGACGACGCCGACGGCGCGGCCGGCGGTCTTGGCGGTCATGCGGTTGGCGACGAGGACGCGTTCGCCGGCCAGCACCAGGCGGTCGGTCGCGTCGTCGCCGCGGGCGAGGTCGAGGACGCCGGCGTCGAGCACCTCGTCGGCGGGCCTACCGGTCGGGTCGTCGTGCAGGCCGAGCAGGCGCATCGCCTCGTCGTTGACCAGGACCAGGCGGCCGTGCTGGTCGACGGCGACGACGCCCTCGCGGATGCCGTGCAGCATCGCGTCGCGGGTCTCCAGCAGCTGCGCGATCTCGGCAGGTTCGAGGCGGAACGTGCGGCGGCGGACCAGCTGGGTCACGAGTGCGGCGCCCAGCACGCCGACCAGCGCGGCCAGCGCGAGCCAGCTGATGAGCTCCGGCAGGTCCTCGGCGAGGTCGGCGGAGAGCTGGCTCTCCAGGACGCCGACCGAGGCCATGCCGATGATGCGGCCGTCGGCGGAGCGGATGGGGACCTTGGCGCGCAGCGAGGTGCCGAGCGTTCCGGTCTCGGTGCCGACGAAGACGTTGCCGGACAACGCGGTGGTCGGGTCGGTGGAGACGCGTTCGCCGATCCGGTTCGGGTCGGGGTGGGCGTAGCGGACGCCGTTGCGGTCCGTCACCACCACGTAGGTCACGGCGGAGGCGGTGCGGATCAGCTCGGCCAGCGGCTGGATGGTGGCGGCCGGGTCGGGCATGTCGAACGCGCTGACGACCGTCGGCAGCCTGGCGACGCTCTCGGCGACCGCCAGCATGCGGTCCTTGTAGGCCTCGCGGATGCGGTCGCTCTGCAGCTTGGCCGCGAGCAGCCCGGCGGCGCACGTGGTCACCAGGACGATGACCACCTGCAGGACCAGCAGGGACACGCCCAGTGAGACGCGGCGACGGCGGCGCATGGCTGACGTTGTAACGCAAGTGCTGTGGTCGGCGCCACAAACTAAACGACCAATACGAGTCTTACGACCGTTTCCTTACGTGCCGCCCCACTCGTCCTTAGCGTTCCCGCCCAACATCGCCCAGGGAACAGGTGAGTCGACAATGCGCACGAAATGGGTCGCGGTGGTGGCCGCAGCGGGGCTCCTGGTGGCCGGCTGCGGTCAGAGGTCGCAGAGCGGCAGTGACGCGCTCGCGAAGCTGGAGATCATGGCGCCCGCCGACCCCGGTGGCGGCTGGGACCAGACCGCGCGCGCGATGCAGAGCGCCATGAACAGCGCGAACCTGGTGAGATCGATCCAGGTCAGCAATGTCGGCGGCGCGGGTGGCACGGTCGGGCTGAAGAAGCTCGCGACCGAGCGCTCCGAGCAGTACCTGATGGTCACCGGCCTGGTGATGGTCGGCGCGGTGGAGACCAACAACGTCGACACCCGCCTGGAGGACACCACCCCGATCGCGCGGCTGACCGCGGAGGACGAGGTCGTCGTCGTGCCCGCCGACTCGCCGCACAAGACGATCGACGACCTCCTCAACGTTGTGAACGCGAAGGGCAAAGGCGTCTCCATCACCGGTGGCTCCGCCGGTGGCACCGACCACGTCCTCGCGGCGATGCTGCTGGAGGCCAAGGACATCGACCCGGCCAAGCTCAACTACGTGCCCTACTCGGGCGGCGGCGAGTCGCTGGCGGCGTTGCTGGGCAAGAAGGTCGACGCGGGCATCTCCGGTGTCGGCGAGTACCGCGAGCAGATCAAGGCGGGCAAGCTGCGCGCGCTCGGCACGTCCGGGCCGAAGGAGCACGCGGAGCTCGGTGGCGTGCCCACCCTCAAGGGCGTCGGCAAGGGCGTCGAGCTGATCAACTGGCGTGGTGTGGTGGCGCCCGGCTCGATCTCGCCCGCGGCCAAGGAGCGGCTGATCACGCTGGTGACCGACATGCGCAACAGCCAGCAGTGGCAGGAGGAGCTCAAGAAGAAGGGCTGGACGGACACGTTCCTGACCGGCCACGAGTTCTCGACGTTCCTCACCAAGGAGATCGGCCGGATCAAGCCCGCGCTCGAGGAGATGGGCCTCGCGAAGTGAGTGCGGAGAAGGCCGAGGAGTACGGCTTCGGCGGTCTGGTCGCGGCGATCGGGGCGTTCGTCCTCGTCGACGCGACCACGATCGCCTCGCGCGGCACCGACACCTCCGTCGGGCCGCGTGCCTTCCCCTACGCCGTGGGAGCGCTGCTGGTCGTCACCGGCATCGCGGCGATCATCGCCACCGCGAGTGGCAGGCTCGGTGAGGCCGAGGACGCCGAGGACGTCGACACCGGCGTGCGCACGGACTGGGCGACGGTGGCCAAGCTGGTCGTCGTGCTGGTGGCGCACCTGGCGTTGATCGACATCGCCGGGTGGCCGGTCGCCGCGACCGTGCTGTTCTTCGGCGCCGCGTGGGCGCTGGGCGCGGTGTGGTGGCGTGCGCTGATCGTCGCCGTGGTGCTGGCGCTGGTGGTGCAGGTCGTGTTCGCGTCCGGGCTGGGCCTGTCGCTGCCCGCCGGCGTGTTCGAGGGGGTGCCACTCCTCGATGGCTAGCCTCACCGCGCTGCTCGACGGTTTCGCGACCGCCGCGCAGCCCCTCTACCTGCTCTACGCGCTGCTCGGCGTCACGCTCGGCACCGCGGTCGGCGTGCTGCCGGGCATCGGGCCGGCCATGACAGTGGCGTTGCTGCTGCCGCTGACCTACACGCTCGAACCGACCGCCGCGCTGATCATCTTCGCGGGCATCTACTACGGCGGCATGTACGGCGGCTCGACGACGTCGATCCTGCTGAACACGCCCGGTGAGTCGTCGTCCATCGTGACCGCCCTGGAGGGCAACAAG
The DNA here is from genome assembly GCF_001279525.1 of Nocardia sp. NRRL S-836. GTDB lineage: Bacteria > Actinomycetota > Actinomycetes > Mycobacteriales > Pseudonocardiaceae > Lentzea. The sequence continues at coordinate 139,223 of NZ_LGDY01000069.1, forward strand.
ATGGCCCGCGCGGGCAGGGGCGCGGCGGCGCTCGCGACGGCGGCGATCGGGTCGTTCGTGGCGGGCACCATCGCGACCGTGCTGCTCACCGCGCTGGCACCGGCGATCGCCGATCTCGCGGTCACGCTCGGGCCCGCCGACTACTTCGCGCTGATGGTCGTGGCGTTCACCACGGTCGCCGCGCTGCTCGGGTCCTCCCCCGTGCGCGGCCTGGCGTCGCTGGCGCTCGGGTTGTTCATCGGCCTGATCGGCACGGACACGCTGTCCGGCCAGTCGCGGTTCACCCTGGGCATCCCGACGCTGGCCGACGGCGTCGACGTCGTCGTGGTGGCGGTCGGCGTGTTCGCGGTGGGCGAGGCGATCTACGTCGCGTCCCGCCTGCGGCACGGGCCGGTCGAGGTCGTCCCGGTCGGCGGCAGGTGGTTCACCCGCGACTTCTGGACGCGCTCCTGGAAGCCGTGGCTGCGTGGCACGGCGATCGGCTTCCCGATCGGCACCGTGCCCGCGGGTGGCGCGGACGTGTCGACGTTCCTGTCCTACGCGGCGGAGAAGAAGCTCTCCCAGCACCCGGAGGAGTTCGGGCGCGGAGCCATCGAGGGCGTGGCGGGGCCGGAAGCGGCGAACAACGCGGCGGCGGCGGGTGTGCTGGTGCCGTTGCTGACGCTGGGCCTGCCGACCACGGCGACGGCGGCGGTGATCGTGGCGGCGTTCCAGAGCTACGGCATCCAGCCGGGGCCGCTGCTGTTCACGACCAACTCGTCGCTGGTGTGGGCGTTGATCGCGTCGCTGTACATCGGCAACGTGATGCTGCTCGTGCTGAACCTGCCGCTGGTCAAGATGTGGGTGAAGGTGCTGCAGATCCCCCGTCCCTACCTGTACGCGGGCATCCTGCTGTTCGCCGCGCTGGGCACGTACGCGGTGAACTTCGTGGTGGACGACCTCGTCGTGCTGCTGGTGATCGGCGTGATCGGCTTCTTCATGCGCCGTCACGGCTACCCGGTCGCGCCGCTGGTGGTGGGCCTGATCCTCGGCCCGATGGCGGAGGAACAGCTGCGCAGGACCCTGCAGATCAGCGAGGGCGACCCGACCGCGCTGGTCGCGAGCCCGTTCGCGGCCGTGGCCTACAGCGTGCTGGCCGTCCTGCTCGCGGTGGCGGTGGTCCTGCGGCTGCGGCGCCGCGGGACCACCGAGGTCACCGCCGGCTGAGGACCGGCGGGTTCACCGGAGGGCTCCCGTGAACCCGGCCGTACCGGTCGCGGACCGCCGTGGGCGTGACGACCATGCCCTGGTGGTCGAACAGCGGGGCGACGAGCCGGTACTCGAAGTCGCCCTGGAGCCCTTGGGCACGTCCAGCCTCGGCCATCGCGAGCGCCTGCAACGGGCCGTGCGTGAGCAGACCGGGATACCCCTCGACATCGCGCGCGTAGTCGCGGTCGTAGTGGATGCGGTGGGCGTTGTAGGTCAGCGCGGAGAAGCGGAACAGCAGCGTCGGCGTCACGTCGACCACCCACTCGTCCCCGGTGGCGGGCACCTCGGCCGTCTGTGCGAAGTCGGGGGCAGGGCCGGGTTCGCGGTAGACGATGTCGTGCTCCTCCTCGACGACGACCTCGCCGCGTTGCCAGATCTGGTGCCCGACCACGACGAACGTCAGCGGCCCCGACCTGCCCTGCTTGTCCTCTGTGGACAGCACGGTCGTCTCGCGGGTCGCCGTCTCGCCGCACCGCAGCGGACCGGACTGCCGCACCCGGCCGCCGGCCCACATCCGGCGCCGTCCGGGCGGCGGGAGGGGCACGGTGTTGCGCACCGGGTGCCCGTCCTGGCCGAGATCGGCCTGCGCCGGGTGGTCGAGCAGGTAGAGCCAGTGCCACAGCGGCGGCAGGCCCTCCTCCGCCAGGTCGGGCACCGGCACGTCCAGCAGCGCCCCGAGCGCCCGCGCCGGCCAGGGCAGCAGCAGCTCCGTGGTCACGACGACGCCCTCTTGACCAGCTGGCGGGCGATGACGGTGCGCTGGATCTCGTTGGTGCCCTCACCGACGATCATCAGCGGCGCGTCCCGGAAGTACCGCTCGACGTCGAACTCCGTGGAGTAGCCGTACCCGCCGTGGATCCGCACGGCGTTGAGCGCCACCTCCATCGCGGTCTCCGAGGCGAACAGCTTCGCCATGCCCGCCTCCAGGTCCGCGCGCTCGCCGGAGTCGTACCGGCGTGCCGCGTGCAGGGTGAGCTGGCGGGCGGCTTCGACCTTGGTCGCCATGTCCGCGAGGTAGTTGCCGATCGACTGGTGCTGCCAGATCGGTTTGCCGAAGCTCTCCCGTTCCCGCGCGTACCGCAGCGAGTCGTCCAGCGCGGCCTGCGCGACACCGAGCGCCCGGCACGCCACCTGGATGCGCCCGATCTCCAGGCCGCGCATCATCTGCGCGAACCCCTGCCCCTCCTCGCCACCGAGCACCGCGGTCGCCGGTGCGCGGAAGTCGTCGAAGTTCAGCTCACAGCTCTCCACGCCCTTGTAGCCGAGCTTGGGCAGGTCACGCGACACGGTGAGCCCCGGCCCCTTCTCGACCAGCAGCACGGACACGCCTCTGTGCGGCGGCGCGGCCGACGGATCGGTCTTGCACAGCAACGCGATCAGCCCGGACCGGCGCGCGTTCGTGATCCACGTCTTGGCGCCGTTGATGACGTACCCGTCGCCGTCGCGGCGTGCGGTCGTGCGGATGGCCTGCAGGTCCGAGCCGCCACCGGGTTCGGTCAGCGCCATCGTCGCCCGCAGCTCCCCGGTGGCCATCCGCGGCAGGTAGGCGTCCTGCTGCTCACGCGTCCCGAACGCCACCAGCAGCTTCGCCACCACGGTGTGCCCGCCCATCGCACCGGCCAGCGACATCCAGCCGCGGGCCAGCTCCTCGGTGACCCCGGCGTAGCACTCCGCCGACACCGCCACCGGTCCCCACGGCTCGGGAACCGCCAGCCCGAAGACGCCCATCGCCTTCATCCGGTCGATGAGCGCCTCCGGGTAGGTGTCGGTGTGGTCGAGCTCCCGCGCGACCGGCCGGACCTCGCGGTCGGCGAACTCGCGGACCAGCGCGATGATCGCGGTCTCTTCCTCGGTGAGCGCCATGCCACCCACGCTAGGGGGTCACGGCGCCGCACCGCTCATCGCATCAGTAGACGCAGTACCAGCTGTACAGGTTCGAGTGGGCGCCGGACGCGTTGGGGTTGTTGTACTGCTTGCGGCATTGCCGCCACACGTCGATGTTCCCGTCGGCGACCGGCACGGCACCGCTCGTGCACTTCCACTGCTCGAAAAGGCTCGGCAATGCAGGTTGATCCGAGAACGCACGCACCTCCGTTAGCCGCGACGCCCTATCGGGCACTGCAATTACCCGCACGAATCCACGGAAATACTCGGAAAAGCATGTTCGGACATTTTTCTGGACTTCTACGCGGATGCCGCGATCGCCTCGTCGAGGATGCTCAGCCCCAGTTCCAGTTCCTCTTCGGTCACGGTCAGCGCGGGCGCGATCCGGAACACCCCGCCCATCCCCGGCACCTGCACGATGTTCATGTGCAGGCCCAGGTCCAGGCACTTCCGCGTGATCGGCGCGCTCAGCGACTCGTCGGCGATCTCCAGCCCGACCAGCAGCCCGCGCCCGCGCACGTCGGTCACCAGGTCGTGCCTGGAGGCGATGTCCTCCAGGCCGGTGCGCAGGTGGGCTCCGAGCTTCACCGCCCGCTCGTCCAGGCGTTCCTCGACCAGCACGTCGAGGACGGTGTTGCCGACCGCGGCGACCAGCGGGTCGGACACGTGCGTGGTGAAGAACAGGTAGTCGCGGGCGTGTGCCTCCTCCTCGATCTCGGCGGAGGTGATCACGGCGGCCAGCGGCAGGCCGGCGCCCAGGGTCTTCGACAGCGTCAGGATGTCGGGGACCACCCCGTCGCGTTCGAACGCGTACCAGGTGCCGGTGCGGCACAGGCCGGTCTGCGCCTCGTCGAAGATCAGCAGCATGCCGCGTTCGCGGCACTTGGCCTGCAACGCGGCGAAGTAGCCCAGCGGGGGTTCGAGGATGCCGCCGGAGCTCAGGATCGGCTCGACGACGCAGGCGGCCAGCGAGCCCACCGACTGGGCGTCGATCAGGTCGAACGCCAGGTCGAGCTGCGCCTGCCAGTCGGCGGACGGCACCGGGATGGCGAAGTTGCCGGAGATCGGGCCGTAGCCCTTGCGGCCCGCGCTGTAGGTGGCCGCCGCGGCGCCCGCGGTCATGCCGTGCCAGGAGCGGGCGAACGCGACGACCTCGTGCTTGCCGGTGACGAGCTTGGCCATGCGCAGGGCGGCCTCGTTCGACTCGGCGCCGGTGGTCAGCAGCTGCACCTTCTGCAACGGTTCCGGCAGCGTGCCGGCCAGGCGGCGGGCCAGGTCGACGACCGGGCGGCTGAGCATGCCGCTGAAGAGGTGGTCGAGGTTCGCGATCTGGCGTTGGACGGTCTGCACGATCCGCGGGTGTGAGTGGCCCAGGATCGCGCTCATCTGGCCGGACGTGAAGTCCAGGATCCGGCGGCCGTCCTCGGTGAACAGGAAGCTGCCGGCCGCGCTGTCGATGATCTCTCGCGTGAAGGTGCCGCCGTAGCGCACGAGGTGGCGGTCCACGTCCTCCCAGAAGGTCTCCATGGCCTGCGACGCTACGAGCGGGTGAGCATAAGGTCCATCTCACAATTCCACGGCCGCTGTTCGGAAATACTGCACAGCATGACGCTGAACCCGTGGCGGCTGCGGCTGCTGAGCCAGCTCGACGCGTTGGGCACCGTGCGCGCGGTGGCACAGGCTGCCAACATGAGTGCGTCGAGCGTGTCGCAGCAGCTGGCGGTGCTTGAGGCAGAGACGCGCACACAGCTGTTGGAACGCACGGGCCGCCGTGTGCGGCTCACGTCGGCGGGCCTGATCCTGGCGCGGCGGGCCCGGTCGATCCTCGACCACATGGACGCCGTCGAGGCCGAGCTGCGCGGGTTCGACGCCGAGCCGTCCGGCCGGGTGCGGCTGGGGGCGTTCCAGAGCGCGATCCACACGCTGGCCGTGCCCGCGGTCGCGCAGCTGCGCCACCCGCGCCTGGCGGTCGAGCTGATCGAGCTGGAGCCGCACGCCAGCATGCCCGCGTTGCTGGCCGGCGAGGTCGACGTGATCATCACGACCACCGACTTCGTGGAGCTGCCGGTGCCGCCGGACATCGACGTCGTGCCGCTGGGCGAGGACCCGGTGGTGCTGCTGACGCCGCCCGGCCACCCCGCGACGGACCTCACGGCGTGCAAAGACGAGGCCTGGGCGTTCGACGTGCCCGGCTCGTACATGGCGAACCTGGCCACGCGGCTGTGCCGGCAGGCGGGGTTCGAGCCGCGGGTCGTGGCCCGGTTCGGCAACTACATGCTGACGCTCAGGCACGTCGAGGCCGGGCTCGCGGTCGCGATGCTGCCCGCGCTGGCCGTCGACGCGCGCTACGACGTGGTGGCGCGGGAGCTGCCGGTGACCCGCCGGATCACGGCCGCGGTGCGTCAGGGCTCGCGTGCTCCCGTCACGGCGGTGCTCGACGCACTGGCCTCCGTCGGCACGTGACGGGCGTGTGCCACAGTCTGCGCATGCTCGAGATCACGGTGCAGACGGAGAACGGGGAGCGGCACGTCCGCGTGTCGGTCGGGGAGCTGGCGGCGCTGGTGCACGGGCTCGGTGGCCCCGGCAACCGGTTCCTCGTGCTCCAGCGGATTCCCGACGTGCCCGACGTGTTCGCCCAGGTCTGGCACGAGACCGGTGGCGACTACGCGCTGGAGCACCGCGACGGCGCCCCGCACTGGCACTTCGAGACGACGGCCGACCGGCCGGAGGTCGTGATCGCGACGCTCACCGGCTGGGCCCGCGGGGAGACCGGCTGGAACCGCGGCCTGCCCTGGTCGCCGCTGACCCTGGCGCCCGCGGCCGAGGTGCCGCCGCTCGACCTCGCCGAGGACGAGCGGGCCAACCTGGAGGGGCACGTCCGCGCGGTGCTGGCCGGCGGCTACGCCTCCCGCAGCGAGCTGGCCGAGGTCGCCGAGGAGTACCTCGTCACGGCGGACCGGCGGCCGGTGTCGCGCGAGCAGGCGCGGGCGCTGGTCGACCGGCTGTGGCAGGAGCGGGTCGCGGAGCAGGCCTCGTGGCAGGGCGAGACCGACCCCGAACGGCTCACCCGCGCGTTCATCGCGCTGGAGGAGGCCGAGATCGCCGCCCGCGAGAACTTCACCTGCTGCCGCACCTGCGGCAACGCCGAGATCGGCGACGAGGCCTGGCCCGGCGCCCGCGGGTTCGTCTACTTCCACGCCCAGTGCACGGAAGCCGCCGCGGCCGGCCACGGGCTCACGCTGCTCTACGGCGGCTTCGACGGCTCCGAGGAGACCACCGCGGCCATCGGCGCCGAGGTCGTGGCCGCCCTCACCGCGGTCGGCCTCCCCGTCCGGTGGGACGGCGACCCCAGCCGTGCCATCGCGGTCACCCCGCTGGACTGGCGCCGCCGCCTGGTCGGGTAGGACTCGGAGCGCGTCACGACCGACGGCTCCGTGAGGCCTGGGTGGACAGACGGCACGGGTCGGTCTCCTCCACAGTGGACGATTCACCATCGTCGCATGTGGTCCGTCAGCAGAACGACAACCTGGCCTGACGCCGCAGTACCGGCATAGCGGACAAGCCGCCGCGCTCACGACCGAGGTGTGGGCGCGGCCACCGCTGGTGGTGCGGCACTCGCCCGTCCGGCCGTGGTTCGATTGCGGCGATCGGGCTGCGAGACGGGAGTGCCGGGTGTGAGCGGGTGGCTGGCGGAGGGCGTGTCGGTCGTCCTGCTCGTGCTGGTGCTGGTGTGCGCGGTGGTGCGGCCGTGGGGGTGGCCGGAGGCGGTGGTCGCGGTGCCCGCGGCGCTCGTCGCGGTGCTGACCGGGGCCATCGGGGTGCCGCACGCGTGGGACGAGGTGGTGCGGCTGGCGCCGGTCGTGTGGTTCCTGGCCGCTGTGCTGGTGCTGGCGCAGCTGTGTGCGGACGAGGGGCTCTTCCGGGCCTGCGGGGCGTGGCTGGGGCGGTGGGCGGCGGGGCGGCCGCAGCGGTTGCTCGCCGGGGTGTTCGGGCTCGCGTCGGTGATCACGGCGGTGCTGAGCCTGGACGCGACGGTGGTGCTGCTGACGCCGGTGGTGTTCGCGACGGCGGCACGGGCCGGGGTGCGGCCCAAGGCGCCGGTGTACGCGTGCACCCACCTGTCGAACACCGCGTCGACGCTGCTGCCGGTGTCGAACCTGACGAACCTGCTGGCGTTCGCGGCGAGCGGGTTGTCGTTCACGCGGTTCGCGGGGCTCATGGCGGGGCCGTGGGTGGTGGCGGTGCTCGCGGAGTACGTGGTGTTCCGGCGGTTCTTCGCGAGCGAGCTGGGCACGAGCACGGAGCCGCGGCACGAGGAGGCGCCGCGGATGCCGGTGTTCGCGCTGGCGACGGTCGTGGCCACGCTCGCCGGGTTCGTGGTGACGTCGGCGATCGGGGTGGACCCGGCGTGGGCGGCGACAGCGGGTACGGCGGTGCTCGCGGTCAGGGCGCTGGCGGGGCGGCGGACGACGGCCGGGAAGATCGCGAAGTCGGTGTCCGTGCCGTTCCTGGCGTTCGTGCTGGCGCTCGGGATCATCGTCAAGGCAGTTGTGGACAACGGGCTCGGCACGGCGCTGGCGCGGGTCATCCCCGACCACAGCGGGCTGCTCGCCCTGCTCGCGATCGCCGGGCTCGCGGCGGTGCTGGCGAACCTGATCAACAACCTGCCCGCTGTGCTGGTGCTGCTGCCGCTGGTGGCGGCCACCGGGCCGGGCGCGGTGCTGGCGGTGCTGCTCGGGGTCAACATCGGGCCGAACCTGACGTACGCGGGATCGCTGGCGACGTTGCTGTGGCGGCGGATCGTCCACCAGCACGACCACGACGTGGACCTCGGCGAGTTCACGAAACTCGGGTTGCTGACCGTGCCGGCGAGCCTCGCCGCCGCCGTGGTGGCACTGTGGGGGTCCCTGCAGCTGATCGGAGGCTGAGTGGCAGTCCTGGTCTGGGTCGTCGAGGGCACCTGGCCCGCCTGCGTCGACGCGGTGCGCGACCACCCGAGCGCGGAGATCGTCCTGCTGCACGTCAGCGGCCACGACGTGCCGGAAGCGGCGCACGGGGCGTTCGCCGGGCTGTTCGGGCGCGGGCAGCACCGGGAACGCGACCCCGGCACCGCCGTGGAGCAGCTCGCCACGACCTCGGGCCGGGACCTGCTGGCCGCCGCCGCGCACCGGCTCGGGCGCCCGTGCACCACACGAGAACGCACCGGACGGGTCGAACGCGAGGTCGTCACGGCCGCGGAGGGTGCCGAGCTGCTGGTGGTGGCGCGCGACGGCGACCACGCGCGTCCCGGGCCGAGGAGCCTCGGTCCGGCCAGCCGGTTCGTGGTCGACCACGCGCCCTGCCCGGTGCTGCTCGTCTGGCCGGACTGAGCGTCTGCGACCAGACTGTCGATCATGCAGGAAGTGGCGTTGCTCGCCGTCGTGGCGGTGCTGATCATCGTGGCGGTGTCCTACGTCGCGCCCCAGCTCGGGGTCGCGGCACCGGTGCTGCTGGTGGTCGTCGGCATGGCGTGCAGCCAGGTGCCCGGCGCGCCGCACGTGGCCGTCGAGCCGGAGTGGATCCTCGCGGTGGTGCTGCCGCCGATCCTCTACTCGGCCGCGGTGAACGTGCCGGTGATGGACTTCCGCCGCAACTTCCGCGCGATCGGCGCGCTGTCGGTGCTGCTCGTCGTCGGGTCGGCGTTCGGCACCGGGCTGCTGATCTGGCGGCTGCTGCCCGAGGTCGGCTTCCCCGCGGCCGTCGCGCTCGGCGCGGTGATCAGCCCGCCGGACGCCGTCGCGGCCACGTCGATCGGCAAGCGGCTGGGGTTGCCGCCGCGGCTCGTCACCATCCTGGAGGGTGAGGGCCTGGTCAACGACGCGACCGCGCTCGTGCTGCTGCGCACCGCCGTCGCGGCGATCGCGGGCACGGTCAGCTTCTGGGGCGCGCTCGGCGACTTCGGCCGGGCCGTCCTCGTCGGCGTCGTGGTGGGCGCGGTGATCGGCGCGGCCTCGGTCTGGGCCCGTTCGCGCATCCAGGGCCAGCCCGTGCTCACTACCGCGATCTCGTTCGTCGTGCCGTTCCTCGCCTTCATCCCGGCGGAGGAGCTGCACGCGTCCGGCGTGATCGCCGTCGTGACGGCGGGCCTGATCACCGGTCACCAGAGCGCGAAGCGGTTCACCGCGCACGACCGGATCTCCGAGCGCACCAACTGGCGCACCATTCAGTTGTTGCTCGAGAACGGTGTCTTCCTCCTCATGGGGTTCGAGATCACGGCGGTCGTCAGCGACGTGCGGGCGTCGGGTGAGAGCGTCTGGGCCGCGTTCACCCTCGGCCTGCTGGCGACCCTGGCGCTGGTCGTCCTGCGGGTGGTGTTCGTCGTGCCGCTGATCGCGTTGCTGCGCAGGCAGCAGCGCCGCGCCGACCGGCTCACCGGCCGGATCGAGGCGGTGCTCGACCGGATCTCCGAGCAGGGCCCCCACCCCGGCAAGCGCTTCGAGCGCGCCACCAGGGCGTTGCGGCGCAAGCACGCGGACGCCACGTTCTACGCCAGCGAAGGGCTCGGCTGGCGTGGCGGCGCGGTGCTCGCCTGGTCCGGCATGCGCGGCGTGGTCACGCTCGCCGCCGCCCAGTCGCTGCCCACCGACGTGCCCCACCGCGCGGAGCTCGTGCTGATCGCGTTCACCGTCGCGATCGTCACGCTGCTCCTGCAGGGCGGCACGCTGCCCACGCTCATCAAGCTGCTCGGCATCCGCGGCAACGACGAGGAACACGAGCGCCGCGAGTACGCCCGGCTCGCCGCCGAGATCATGGCCGCGACCCAGGCGCTGCTCGACAACACCGCGCTCGAACGCGAGAACGGCAAGCCGTTCGACGCCGCTGTGCTGCAGCAGGCCAGGGAGCGAGGCCTCGCCGTGGCGGAGATCCTCGACAAGATGCTGACCGCGGACCGCGATCCGGACAGCCCCCTGCACCAGCAGAGGGAACTTCAACGCCTCTTCCTGGACGCCCAGCAGAACGCCCTGCTCGATGCCCGCGCAGGAGGGACGTACAGCTCGCACACCCTCGAACGCGCGCAGACCTTCATCGACAGCCAAGCCGCTCGCTTCACCGCCTGACGTCGCGGCGTCCGTCCACGCCGGGGCATCCACCGACGCCGGAACGTCCGCTGACGCCGGGGCATCCGCTGACGGCCAGTGCGCGGCCGGCGCTTCGGGACTCGCTGTGCCCCTCAGCTGAGCCTGGCCGCTCCGGTTGGGTCACGGGTGCATCAGGCCCGCTTCCGTCCCCCGGCGCAGAACCAGGGAGGCCGACGTCTTGCGGTGCTGGGTTCCCGCACGCCGACCGCGCAGGAACCACGGTAGCGATGGGGTCTGACAATTCCGGGCAGGCGGAGTCCGCGCTGCTCAGCTGGGGTGGCTCGGTTGGGGTGGACGGCGCGGGCGGGGGGATTGGAGAGACGCGGCGAGAGGGCGGATGAAGCCGATCGCGTTGGTGTCGAACGCGCGCAGTGCGGAGGGGGCGTCGAGGCCGTCGTTGGCGGGGATGCCCGTGTAGGGCGGGCGGCGTGGGCGGTGCGAAGCACGGCAGGCCGAAGCGCTCCAGAGCCAGGCGCGGTGGAGCCAGGCGCGGTGGAGCCAGGCGCGGTGGAGCCAGGCGCGGTGGAGCCAGGCGCGGCAGGGCCAAGCGCGCCGGAGCCAGGCGCGGCAAGGCCAGGCGCGGCAGGGCCAGGCGAGCACGGGCGTGGCGGGCCGGGCGTGGCGGGCCGGGCGTGGCGGGCCGGGGCGAGGCAAGGACCGCCTGGCCAAGGCGGACCGGAGCAAGGCCCGGCGCCGCGAGGTGCGAGGTGCGAGGTGCGAGGTGCGAGGTGTGCCGATCAACGTGCCCCGGCCAGTCCCCCCGTCAGCGGCCCAGTGCGTGCGTCGCCGTCGCTCCCCCGTCCACCGCGAACTCGGCGCCGGTGCAGTACGCGCTCTCGTCACTGGCCAGGAACAGCACGACGTTCGCGACCTCCTCCGGCTGCCCGATCCGCCGCAACGCCAGCCGCTTGCCGATCGGCGACACGTCGATCTCCCGCCCCAGCGCCGTGCTGACCATGGCGGTGTCGATCGCGCCGGGGTGCACCGAGTTCACCCGGATCCCGTGCTCCCCCAGTTCCAGCGCCGCCACCTTCGTCATGCCGCGGATGGCGAACTTCGACGCCGTGTAGGCGGTCAGCATGGGCATGCCGGCCAGTCCCTCGACCGACGACACGTTCACGATCGACCCGCCGCTGGCCCGTTTCATCGACGGGACCACCGCGCGCATGCCGAGGAACGTCCCCACCTGGTTGATCGAGATCACCCGCTGGTAGTCGGCCAACGTGGTGTCCGCCAACGGGGAGAAGTGCAGCACGCCCGCGTTGTTCACCAGCACGGAGATCTCGCCGAGCTCCCCGGCGGCGGACACCGCCGCCGCCCAGTCCTCCTCGGACGACACGTCCAGGTGGAAGTACGTGGCGCCCAGGGACGCGGCCAGCTCCTTGCCCGGCTCGTCGAGCACGTCGGTGAGCAGCACCGCCGCGCCCTCCTCCACGAACCGGCGGGCCGCGGCGGCACCCTGACCGCGGGCCGCACCCGTGATCAGGGCGACCTTCCCGGACAGCCGCATCACATCAGCTCGTCGGTCAGCGGCATCATCACCGTCTTCAGCTCGGTGTAGGCCTCGTAGGCGCTCTGCCCGCCCTCCCGGCCCAGCCCGGACTGCTTGAACCCGCCGAACGGCACGTGCGGCTCCAGCTGGAACCCGTTGATGCCGATCATCCCGGCGCGCAACGACCGCGCGACGCGGAACGCCCGCTTCACGTCGTTGGTGTAGATGCCCGCGCCCAGCCCGTACTCGGTGTCGTTGGCCAACCGGACCGCCTCGGCCTCGTCGTCGAACGGCACCACGCTCAGCACCGGCCCGAAGATCTCGTCCCGCGCCACCGCCATGTCGTTCGAGACGTCCGCGAAGATCGTCGGTGCCACGAAGTTGCCGGACGCGAGGTCGCCCTCCAGCCGCGTCCCGCCGGTGACAAGCCGGGCGCCCTCCTCCTGGCCGCGGGTGATGTAGCCGAGCACGCGGTCGAGCTGCCGCTCGTTGATCAGCGGGCTGGCCAGCACCGCCGGGTCGAACGGGTCGCCGAACGTCACCGCGCCGGCCAGCATCGTGGCCATCGTGACGAACTCCTCCTGCACCTCGCGCGCGACCAGCGCACGGGTGTGCGCCACGCACGCCTGCCCGGACAGGCCCATGGTCACCATGCCCATGCACGTCATCGCGGCGAGACCCACGTTCGGCGCGTCGGCGAACACCAGCGCCGGACTCTTGCCGCCCAGCTCCAGCGACACCCGCTTCATCGTCCCCGCGGACGCCTCGACGATCTTGCGCCCGACCGTGCGCGAGCCGGTGAAGCTGATCTTGTCGACCTGCGGGTGCGAGATCAGCGCCTGCCCGGTGGGCTCGCCGGGACCGGTGACCAGGTTGACCACGCCGTCCGGCAGCCCGGCCTCGGTCAGCAGCTGCACCATCCGGATCACGCAGAACGACGCGTACTCCGACGGCTTCACCACGACCGTGCAGCCGGCGGCCAGCGCGGGCGCGAGCTTCTGCGCGAAGAGCACGAACGGCGCGTTCCACGGCAGGATCGCCGCGACCACGCCGACCGGCTCGCGGAACGTCATCGCCAGGTGGTCGCCGCCCTGGTATGGCGGCAGGGTCTGGCCGCCGACCTTGTCGACCCACCCGGCGTGGTGCTCGAAGATGTCCGCCGCGATCCCCACCGAGGTCGCGTAGATCTGCCCGAACGACAGCGGCACGCCGTTGTCGAGCGCCTGCAGCCCGCGCAGCTCGTCGGCGTGCTCCCGCAACAGGTTGGCGTACCGCAGCAGCACGCGGACGCGTTCCTGCACCCGAGCGCGCGACCAGATGCCGTCGTCGAACGCCTTGCGCGCGGCCTTGACCGCGTCGTCGACGTCCCGCGGCGAGGCGACGGCGAACCGGCCGACCTCCTCGCCGGTCGCGGGGTGGTGGTGCGTCCACATCTCGTCGGAGTCGCGGAACCGGCCGCCCACGAAGAGCTGCCCGTCCTTCAGCCCCAGCGTCTCGCGGTGCGGTTGCACGGTGAGCGTCACAGGTCCTCCTACAGGGCAAGCGTGTCGGTACAGGAGAAAGTCCTCTGCGGGTCACGGGCGGCGAAGTAGCCCGCGACGTCCTCCAGCGCGTCGAAGCGCTGTTCCACGGTCGGCGGCGCCATCAGGGCGACCATCCCGCCGTGCACCACGAACACCTGCCCGTTGATCTCCGAGGCCGCCGGTGAGACCAGGTACGCCACGAACCTCGCGACGTGCACGGGGTCCAGCGGATCCGCTCCGGGCGGCGCGTCGCCGAAGACGTGGGCCGTCATCCCCGTGCGCGCACGGGGACAGATCGCGTTGGCCCGCACGCCGTAGCGGCCGGTGCCACGCGCGGTCGCGACGGTCAGCGCCGTGATGCCCGCCTTGGCCGCCGCGTAGTTCGCCTGCCCCTCCGGACCGAGCAGGAACGCTTCCGACGACGTGTTCACGATCCGTCCGTAGACCGGTTCGCCCGAGGTCTTCGACTGCTGCCGCCACAGCGCGACAGCGTTGCGCGACAACAGGAAGTGCCCGCGCAGGTGCACGCGGACCACGAGGTCCCAGTCCTCGTCGGACATGGTGACGAGCATCCGGTCGCGCAGCACGCCCGCGTTGTTCACGACGACGTGCGGGCCACCGAGCTCGACCGCCGCCGCCACCAGCGCGTCAGCGGTGCTCCGCTCCCCCACGTCACCCTCGACCACCGCGCACTTCGCGCCGAGCTCCTCGATCTCGGCCACGACCGCGTCGGCGGCGCCCGGCAGGTCGTTCAGCACGACGGACGCGCCGGCCCGCGCCAGTTCGAGCGCTTCGGCCCGCCCCAGCCCGGCGCCGGCGCCCGTGACGACGGCGACCTTCCCCGCAAGGTCCACAAAGAACTCCTAGTCGAACAGGACGACCTGCCGGATCAGCGATCCGCCGCCGCGCAACGCCTGCAGGCCCTCGTTGACGTCTTCGAGCCGGATCCGCCTGCTGATCATCCCCTCCAGGTCGAGCCGCCCCTGCCGCCACAGCGCCAGCATCCGCGGCACGTCCCGCCGGAAGTTCGCCGTCCCGTAGAACGACCCGTGCAAGGTCTTGTCGTGCAGGAACAACTCCTGCGCGCTGAACGACACCATCGCGTCGCCCCTGCCCGCCCCGACGACGACGGTGTGGCCGCCACGCCGGGTGAGGTCCCACGCTGAACGGATCGTCGCAGGCAACCCGACCACGTCGAACACGTAGTCGAAGCCCATGCCCGTGTTCAACTGGTTGTTGAGGTCGGCCACACCCTCCGGTGTCGTCGCGTGTGTCGCGCCGAACCGTTGCGCCACCTCGTGCTTCTCCACGACCGGGTCGACGGCGACGATCCGTGCGGCGGCCGCCAGCCGGGCGCCCTGGATCACCGCCACGCCGACACCACCGCAGCCGATCACCGCGACGCTCGCACCCGGCTCGACCTTCGCGGTGTTGAGCACCGCCCCGACGCCGGTCAGGATGCCGCAGGACAGCAGCGCTGCGACGTCGTACGGCACGTCGTCGTCGATCTTCAGGGCGGCGTCCGCGGGCACGACCATCTCCTCGGCGAACGCGCCGAGCCCCGCGTACCCGAACGCCGGCGTGCCGCCCACCAGGAACCGCGGCGAGGTGAACGCGGACAGCGTGTGCACCAGGCACAGGTGCGGCTGGGCACTCACGCACTGAGCGCACTTCCCGCACGGCGGCACGAACGTGATCACGACGTGGTCGCCCACCGCCAGCGACGTCACGGCGCTGCCGATCTCGACCACCTCCCCGGCGCCCTCGTGCCCGACCACTCCGGGCACGAGTGCCGGCAGCGTTCCGTCCATGGCGGACAGATCGCTGTGGCACACCCCGCACGCCTTGATCCTGATGCGCACTTCCTGCGGCCCCGGCGCGGTCGTCGTCACGTCGTCGCGGAGCTCGAGCTTGTCGTCGCCGACCTGGTTCAGCACGGCAGCCTTCACCGGGTATCACTCCTCGCTGAGCTCACGGCTGAGCTACCCGTCGCACACTAGAATCTGTTCCTGTTCGTGACAAGGTCCATCAGCGTGAGACCCGCAGTGCGCCCTTGGGGCACGACGCCACCGCGCGCTCGGCCACCGGCTCCTCCGCCGAGGTCACCTCACCCGGCCGGATCTGCAGAACCTCGTCCTCGTCAAGGTCGAACACCTCGGGCAGGATCGTCGTGCAGACACCGTGCGCCTCACACAGCGAGGGGTCGACGTCGACCTTCATCGCAGCCTCCTGACAGCAAATAGAACTTGTTCTAGAGTAGCGGTCATGCGCATCGGTTTCACGCCCGAACAGGAGAGGTTGCGCGACGAACTGCGGGCGTACTTCGCCGCGCTCATGACGCCCGGCCGCAGGGCCGCGCTGTCGGGCGGCGGCGACTACGGCGACGCCGAGGTGTACAAGGAGACCGTCCGCCAGATGGGCAGGGACGGCTGGCTCACCATCGGCTGGCCGCGCGAGTACGGCGGCCGCGACCGCCCGATGATCGAGCAGCTGATCTTCCTGGACGAGGCGTCCGCCGCGGGCGCGCCGGTGCCGTTCCTGACGCTCAACTCCATCGGGCCGACGATCATGACCTACGGCACCGAGGAGCAGAAGGCGTTCTACCTGCCGAGGATCGCGGGCGGTGAGATCCACTTCGCGATCGGCTACAGCGAACCGGAGGCGGGCACCGACCTCGCGGGCCTGCGCACGCGGGCGGTCCGCGACGGCGACGACTACGTGATCACCGGCCAGAAGATGTGGACCAGCCTCGTCCAGTACGCGGACTACGTGTGGCTGGCCTGCCGCACCGACCAGGAGTCCGAGCGGCACAGGGGGTTGAGCATCATCATCGTGCCGACCGCGTCGGAGGGTTTCTCGTGGACGCCGGTGCCGACGATGTCCGGGCCGACCACCAGCGCCACCTTCTACGACGACGTGCGCGTGCCCGCCACGAACCTGGTCGGCGCGGAGCACAGGGGCTGGAAGCTGATCACCAACCAGCTCAACCACGAACGTGTCGCGCTCTGCTCGGCCGCGCCGCTGCAGACCGCGCTGCGCGAGGTTCGTCAGTGGGCGCGTGAAACCGGTGCCGACGAACAGGAGTGGGTGCGGCTGCACCTCGCCCGCGTGCACGCCAAGACCGAGTTCCTCAAGCTCGTCAACTGGAAGATCGCCTCCGGCGGTGACGAGGCACCATCGCCCGCGGAAGCCTCCGCCACCAAGGTGTTCGGCACCGAGTTCGCCACCGAGGGCTACCGGCTGCTGATGGAGGTGCTGGGCGCCAACGGGATCGTGCGCGCGGGCTCACCCGGCGCGCTGCTGCACGGCCGGATCGAGCGCATGCACCGCTCGGCGCTGATCCTCACGTTCGGCGGCGGCACCAACGAGATCCAGCGGGACATCATCGCGCGGGCCGGCCTCGGGCTGCCCGCCGTTCCTCGGTAGGGGGAGACGTGGACTTCACGCTGACCGAGACCCAGCGCGAGCTGGCTGCGCTGACGCGCAAGATCGTCGAGTCGTCCGACGCGCCGTGGGCGGACCTGGTCAAGACGGGTGTGGTGCCGGAGGACCCGGACGAGTTCGGCGTGCTGGAGCACTGCGCGGTGCTGGTCGAGCTCGGCCGTGCCGTCGCCGCCGTGCCGTACCTGCCGACCACGCTCGCCCGGACGGCGCTGGCGATGGCCGGACGGCACGTCGAGCCGGGTGCCGTGCTGTCGGTGGCGCTCGCCGAGGACTCGACGGGCGCGAAGACGACGGTGCCGTTCGCGGCGAGCGCCGAGGCGTTCCTCGTGGCCGACGACGACCGGGTGTTCCTGGTCCGGGCGGCCGACCTCGACATCACGCCGCAGGTGCTGGTCGACGGCACGGACGCGGGCACGTTCCGCTTCGAGTCGGGCGAGCTGCTCGAAGGTGTCACGCCCGACTGGCTCACCACCCGCTACACGCTCGGGCTGTGCGCGTTCCAGCTCGGCGTCACCGAACGCGCCCTGGAGCTCACGGCCGCGTACGCCCGGACCCGTGTGCAGTTCGGCCGCCCGATCGGTGCTTTCCAGGCCGTGGCCCAGCGGCTGGCCGACGCGTACATCGACGTGGCGGCGATCCGGTTGACGCTGTGGCAGGCGGCGTGGCGGCTGTCGGAGGGCCTGCCGGCCGACGCCGAGGTGGCGACGGCGAAGTTCTGGGCCGCGGACGCCGGGCACCGGGTGGCGCACACGGCCGTGCACGTCCACGGCGGCACGGGCATCGACATGAGCCACGACGTGCACCGGTACTTCACGGCGGCCAAGCGGGCCGAGTTCGAGCTGGGCGGGGCGACCGCCCAGCTCCTGAAGCTCAGCGCCGCGCTGTGACGGACACCGTCAGCGGTTCAGCTCGGTCAGCCTCTTCACCGTGTCGTGGAACTCGCCCAGCAGCTCCGCCATCACCTCGGCGACCGGCCGGACCTCGTTCATCCGCCCGACCACCTGCCCGACCGGCATCGACACCACCGACGGGTCGGCGGACTGGGCGATCCGCTGGTGTGCCGCGCTGACCAGGATGTTCTGCAACGGCATCGGCAACGGCTCCGGTGCGTCGGCCGACGCCCACGCCTCGGTCCAGCGCGTCTTCAGCAGCCGCGCCGGCTTGCCGGTGTAGATCCGGGTCCGCACGGTGTCACTGGAACCGGCCGCCAGCAACGCCTCCTGCGTCGAGGCGTTGCCCAGCGCGTACTCGGCGGTCGTGAGCCAGTACGACCCCATCCACACCCCGTCGGCGCCCAGCGCCAGTGCCGCGGCGGCCTGCCGTCCCGACCCGATGCCGCCCGCCGCGAGCACCGGGACGTCCACCGCGTCGACGATCTCCGGCACCAGCACCATCGTGGCGACCTCGCCGGTGTGGCCGCCGGCCTCGTAGCCCTGCGCCACCACGATGTCGACGCCGTTCTCGACGTGTCTGCGCGCGTGCGAGGCCTTGCCCGCGAGGGCGGCGACCGGCACACCGGCGGCGTGCACCCGTTCGATCACGTCGGCCGGTGGCGAGCCCAGCGCGTTGGCGATGAGCCGGATCGGGTGCTCCAGCGCCACGTCGACGTGCGACCGCGCGACGGAGTGCAGCCAGCCGAGCACACCCTCGCTCGCCGTGCCGCCCTCCAGCGGCGGCACACCGAGCCGCAGCAGCGTGCGGTCCACGAAGTCGCGGTGGCCCTGCGGGATGAGCCGGTCGAGGTCGATCTGCGTGCCCTCGGTCGGCACCTTCGCGGGCATCACGATGTCGACGCCGTACGGTTTGCCGTCGGTGTTCTCGTCCATCCAGGACAACGCCCGGTCGAGGTCCTCCGCGTCGTTGAACCGCACGCACCCGAGCACGCCGAGGCCACCGGCGCGGCTGATCGCGGCGGCCACGTGCTCGGACGGCGTGAAGCCGAAGACCGGGTGCTCGATGCCGAACGTGTCACACAGGTTGGTGCGCATGCTCCTCCACGTGGCGTCGAGCCCACTGGTAGTCGGGTTTGCCGCTGGGGGTGCGGCCGATCTCGTCGACCAGCCAGAGCGAGCGCGGCACCTTGTAGCCGGCCAGCGTCCCGCGGACGTGAGCGTCCAGTTCGGACAGTGTCGGGGTGGCGCCGTCGCGCGGCTGGACCAGCGCGCCCACTCGCTGGCCGAGCCGGTCGTCCGGAATGCCGATCACGAGCGCGTCGAACACGGCGGGGTGCGACTTGAGCACGCCCTCGACCTCTTCCGGGAACACCTTCTCGCCCCCGGTGTTCACGCAGGTGTTGCCGCGGCCCAGCAACGTGATGTCGCCGTCGGCCTCGAACCGCGCGAAGTCACCGGGCACGGTGTAACGCTTGCCGTCGACCTCGATGAACATCTTCGCGGTCTTGTCAGGGTCCTTGTAGTAGCCCAGCGGGATGTGCCCACCGCGGGCGAGCTTGCCGACGACACCGGGCGCGGGTTCGAGCCGGTTGCCGTCCTCGTCGACGACGATCGTGTCCTCGTTCAGCTTCACCTTGGTGCCGTCGGTCTTGACCATCTCCTTGGGCACCGCGCCGATGCCGGTGGACCCGGTCTCGCTCGACCCGATCGACTCCAGCAACGTCGTGTGCGGCAACAGCTCGTGGTACTGCTTCTTCACGGTGTAGGAGAACAGCGCCGCACTGCTGTTGATGATGAACAACGACGAGCCGTCGTGCTCGCCGCGCTGGAACTCCTCGATCAGCGGCCGGCCCATCGCGTCGCCGGTGATCACCGCGACCTGGACCTTCTCCCTGCCGATCACCCGCCAGATCTCCGCCGGGTCGAACTTGGGCACCAGCACGACGGTGCTGCCGCTGAACAACGCGCCCAGCACGGCCCACTGCGCGGCGCCGTGGATCAGCGGGGGCAGGCAGAGCCGGACCAGGCCGTAGTCCTTGCCCGACCTGGCCTGCTGCCACTCGTCGGTGACGCGTTCGCCGGTCACGAAGTCGATGCCACCGCCCAGCGTGCGCCACACGTCCTCGTGCCGCCACATCACGCCCTTGGGCATGCCGGTGGTGCCACCGGTGTAGAGGATGTAGAGGTCGTCGGCGCTGCGCGGGCCGAAGTCGCGGTCGCCGGACTCGGCGGCCAGCGCGGTCTCGTACCCGGTGCCGGTGAAATCTTCCGAGGACTCGTCGTCGATCACCACCCGCAGCTCCGGCGCGCCGGACTCGGCCACCAGCGGCGAGTAGCGGCGCTCGTGCACCAGGGCGACCAGGTCCGCTTCACCGAACAGGTACTGCAACTCGTTCTTGGTGTAGCGGTAGTTGACGTTGATCGCGACGGCCCGCAGCTTGTACACCGCGAGCATGGCCTCGACCAGCTCGATGGAGTTGCGCGCGTACAGGCCGACGTGCTGACCCGCTGTCACGCCGTTCTTTGCCAGGTGATGCGCCAACTTGTTGGCGCGCGCCTCGAGTTCGGCGTAGGTGACCCGCCGGTCCCCGCACACGAGCGCGGTCCGGTCGGGCACGGTGTCGACGGCGTGTTCAACGAGGTCTGCGACGTTGAGGGCCATGTCCTGCAAAGTAGAACGTGTTACTGTTCTGGACAATCCCCCGTGCGGTCACACTCGATCCAGGAGGCGCTCCAGATGACCACCACGACCGAACCGCACTGCCTGGTGGACCTGGTCGGACACGTTCTGGTCGTGACCATGAACCGGCCGGAGGCGCGCAACGCGTTGTCCGGCCCGATGATGGCCATCATGCGCGAGGCGTGGGACCGCGTGGACGACGATCCCGAGGTCCGGGCGTGCGTCCTGACCGGCGCGGGCGGTGCGTTCTGCGCGGGTGCGGACCTCAAGGCGATGACCCAGAACCACCCCGGCGAGTCCACGGGCTATGACTTCTCGGTGATCGAACCACTGCTGAAGGGTCGTCGGTTGACGAAACCGCTCATCGCCGCTGTGGAAGGCCCGGCGATCGCGGGCGGCACGGAGATCCTGCAGGCGACGGACATCCGGGTGGCCGGCGAGAGCGCGCGGTTCGGCGTGTCCGAGCCGCGGTGGGGCCTGTTCCCGCTGGGTGGTTCGGCGGTGCGGCTGCCGCGCCAGATCCCGTACACGGTCGCGGCCGACCTGCTGCTGACCGGGCGGCACATCAAGGCACCGGAGGCCAAGGAGATCGGCCTGATCGGTCACGTGGTGCCGGACGGGCAGGCGCTGCCCAGGGCGATGGAGCTGGCCGAGCTGATCTCCGCCAACGGTCCGCTGGCCGTCAGGGCGATCCTGCGGACCATCCGGGAGACCGAGGGGTTGCCCGAGAACGAAGCGTTCACAGTGGACGCTCGGCTGGGCGTGGAGGTGTTCCGCAGCGAGGACGCCAAGGAAGGTCCCCGCGCGTTCGCGGAGAAGCGGAAGCCCAAATTCCAAGGGCGCTAAGGGTTTTAGCCGCCAAACGAGACGCGTTCCCGGCCAGGTGGAAAGATCGCGAACGGACGCGCGAAGTGTGTCCGGAGAGCGGATGGATCACCGTCGGGGCGCGTGCGAACGTGATCGGGTCCCTTCTGACAAAGGAGATCCGATGCACCGCAGGTTCCGCTTCGCCGCTCTGCTCACGACCGCGCTGACAGCTCTGGCCCTGACCGCGGCGCCCGCCACCGCGGCCACCGGTCCGAACACCACGACGGGTGTGCCCGGCCCGTCGAAGTCCAACTCCGCCGTCCAGGCCCCGGCACTGCCTGACCCGCTCCGCGCGCAAGCGGCGAGAACCGTCTGTCTCAACGCGCACCTGGCGGGCACCGGCTGGCAGGGCTGGGTGTGCGCGAGCGACGGTGTGGGCGCGCTCGTCGGCACGACCGGCCAGTCCCGGCAGATGGAGGCGCTCGCCGTGTCCTCCGCGGGCACCGGCGGCTTCTGCACTCAGGCGCACGTCGGCGGTCTGGGCTGGCTGAGCCAGGTCTGCGTGGCCGACGGCAACGTCGGCGTCGTGGGCACCACCGGCCAGGGCCGCGCGATCGAGGCGCTCGGCCTCGGCGCACCGGCGGCCACCACCTGCGCCAACGCCCACCTGTCCGGCACCGGCTGGCAGGGTGCGACCTGCGCCGGACCGACCGTCGTCGCGCTCGTCGGCACGACCGGGCAGTCCCGGCAGATGGAGGCGCTGGTCGCCGCCGTCGGCTGAGCTGAGCGAACCGGTGTGGGGCCTGGCATCCAGGCCCCACACCGCTAGATGTCGTTCGCCGCGATGTACCCGAACGTCATGGCGGGCCCGATGGTCGACCCGGCACCGGCGTAGCTGCGGCCCATCACGGCCGAGCTGACGTTGCCCGCCGCGTACAGCCCCGGGATCACCGACCCGTCCGGGCGCAGCACCCGTGCGCGCGCATCGGTGACCATGCCGCCCTTGGTGCCGAGGTCGCCGGGCACGATCTTGAACGCGTAGAACGGTGGCGCCCACAGCGGCGCGAGGCACGAGTTCGGGATGACCGCCGGGTCGGTGTAGTAGTGGTCGTAGGCGCTGTCGCCGCGCTGGAAGTCCACGTCCCGGCCGGTGAACGCCTGGTTGTTGAACCGGCTCACGGTGGCCTTCAACGCCGGGCCCGGCACGCCGATCGCCGACGCCAGGCCGTCCAGCGACCAGTTCTTCACCACCGCACCGGCCTGGTACCACGGGTCCGGCAGCGGCAGCGCGGGTGCGACGTCGGCGAACAGGTACCGGTTGCGGTAGTTCTGGTCGACCACCAGCCACGCCGGGATGCACGGTGCCGCCGGGTTCTTGTCGTACATGACGTGCACGACGTCGCTGTAGGGCGCGGCCTCGTTGACGAACCGCTGCCCGGCCTGGTTGATCATCAGGCCGCCCGGCAGGGTGCGTTCGGCCAGGCAGAAGTACGGCGCGCCGGGCACCGGGATCGCGGGGCCCCACCAGGCGTCGTCCATCAGGTCGAACGCCGCGCCGAGCCGCTGGCCCGCGCGGTGGCCGTCACCGGTGTTCTCCTTTGCGCCCACGGTCCACTGCGTGCCGATCGGCTGGCGCTGGTACTGCGCGCGCATCGCTTCGTTGTGCTCGAAGCCGCCCGAGCCCATGATCACGCCACGGCGTGCCCTCACCAGGCCGCGCGAGGTCACGACACCGCGCACGGCGCCGTTCACCACGTGCAGGTCCTCCAGCGGCGTGTTCAGCCACACCGGCACGCCCGCCCGCATCAGGCCCACCCGCAGCGCACCGGCCAGCGACTGGCCCATCGTCAACGGCTTCTGGCCGGCCAGCGCCGCCGCCGTGCCGCGCGCCAACGCGGCCGCGGCCGTCGCGGCACCCTTGGCGTTGACCAGGGCCAGTGCGAGCCACTTGTAGTCGGCGCTGAAGATGACCATGCCGGGCGGCACGGCGAGGTAGGGCGGGTTCAGGTTCGCGAGCTCGGCGCCGAGCTGGTTGCCGTCGAACACGTCCGGCTCGATCGACCGGCCGCGTGCGATGCCGCCGGGGTACTCCGGGTAGTAGTCGCTGTAGCCGTCCATGTACCGGAAGCGCAGCGGGCTGTTGCGCAGCACGAACGAGATCATCCGCGGCCCGGCGCTCAGGTAGGCCTGCTGGCGGGCCAGCGGGATGTCGCCGACGACGGCCGAGAGGTACTGCGCGGCCTTCGCCGGGGTGTCCGGCACCCCGGCGGCGAGGATCACCTCGTTGTTCGGGATCCAGATGCCGGCGCCGGAGCGTGCGGCGGAGCCACCGAACGTCGGCGCCTTCTCCACCACCACGACGCTCAGCCCGCGCTTGGCGGCGGTCAGCGCGGCGGTCATCCCCGCCGCACCCGAGCCGACGACGACCACGTCGTACTCACCGAGGTCCGCTCCGGCGGTTCCGGTGCGCACGAGTCCCGAGGCCAGCGCGAGACCGGCTCCGGCCAGCACCTGACGGCGGTTCAACGTCATGGGGTCACTCCCGACATCAGCTTGCGGTGGTCCCAGCTGGCCGTCCGGCTCGGACGGAAGATCACGGCGACGCGGCGGGACATCGCCTTGCGCAGGGCGTCCCGCTCGGCGTCGGACGAGCCGACCTCGCCGAAGTTCCGCGCCACCACCGCGTCGACCACGCGACCCAGGTCCGGCGTGAACTCGGCGACGCCCTCCATGTGCACGCCGCGCAGCTGGTCGTAGGTCTCCCCCGCCTCGGCGAGCACGCTGCACCGCGGGTCGCGCCGCAGGTTCACGACCTTCTGCGACCTGCGGTCGGTGCAGAACACGATCTCGCCGTCCAGCCACGCGAACCACATCGGTGCGAGGTGCGGCAGGCCCTCCCGCCCGATGGTCGCCACGACCAGCGTCCGCTGCCCGGCCAGGAACGCCTCGACCTCGGCGGGCGTCATCTTGATCAGATCACGCACGGTCCCTCAGCTTCCGCTTGTACAGCTTGCCGTTGGGGTCACGGGGCAGCTCGGCGAGGTACTCGATCGTGCGCGGCAGCTTGAACCTCGCGAGCCGGGTCCGGGCGAACGCCAGCAGCTCGTCGGTGAGCTCCTGACCGGGCTCCACACCGTCGACCGGCTGCACGACCGCCTTGATCTCCTCGCCCCAGTCCGGGTGCGGCACACCGAACACCGCCACGTCCGCGACCTTGGGGTGGCACACCAGCTCGCCCTCGATCTCCGCCGGGTAGATGTTCACGCCACCGGAGATGATCATGTCGTTCTTGCGGTCGCACAGGAACAGGTAGCCGTCCTCGTCCAGATAGCCGATGTCCTGCAACGTGAACAGCTTGCCGACCCGCGCGGCCCGCGTCTTCTCGGCGTCCCCGTGGTACTCGAACGTCGCGTCGCCCATCCGCATGTACACCAGGCCGCGTTCGCCCGCGGGCAGCTCGTTGCCCTCCTCGTCGAGGATCTTGATCTCGGAGGTGGGCCACGGCAGGCCGACCGATCCGGGTTTGCGCAGCCACTCCTGCGCGCTGATCGCCGTGCCGCCGCCCTCGGTCGCCGCGTAGTACTCGATCACGACCGGCCCCCACCAGTCGAGCATCCTGCGCTTCACCTCGACCGGGCACGGCGCCGCGCCGTGGATCATCGCGCGCAACGACGACAGGTCGTACCCGGTCCTCACCTCGTCCGGCAGCGCGAGCAGCCGGTGGAACTGGGTCGGCACCATGTGGCTGTGGGTGACCCCGTGCCGTTCGATCAGCCGCAGCATCTCCTCGGGGTCCCAGTGGTCCATCAGCACGGTCGTGTGCCCGAGCTGGAGGGAGATCACGACGAAGTTCAGCACCGCCGTGTGGTAGAGCGGCGACCCGCACAGGTGCACGTGCCCGTCGAACGGGCGGATGCCGAAGATGCCGAAGAACCACTGCGCGGAGCCGGGAACGACGTCCGGGTCCGCGCCGGTCAACGGCCTGCGCACGCCCTTGGGCCGCCCGGTCGTGCCGGAGGTGTAGAGCATCGGCGACCCGGTCGTGCGGACGTCCGGCCGGCCCTCCTCGCCGTCGCCGAGGACGTCGAGCGGCTGGAAGCCGTCGATCTCGCCGACGGAGAACTTCGCCTCCGGCGGCAGGTCCGCGGCGGCTTGCGCCGCGGCGGCGGCGAACCGCTCGTGCGCGACGAACGCCTTGGCGCCGCTGTCCTGCACGAGGTAGGCCACCTCGGCGCCGGTCAGGTGCCAGTTCGCCATCACGACGTAGAGGCCGGTCTGGTAGGCGGCGAAGTACACCGCCACGAGCTCGGCGCTGTTGGGCAGCATCAGCACGATGCTGTCGCCCGGTGCCAGGCCCAGTGACTGGAACCCGCGGCCGTACCGATTCGCGGCGGCCGCGAGCTCCCGGTAGGTGAGCTGACGACCGTCCGGATCGACCAGCGCGGTCAGGTCCGGCTGCTCCGACGCGATGTTCCAGAGTCCTACCACCCCCTCAAAATAGAACGCGTTTCACTTACTGACAAGCCTCTGCGACGGCCTTGATCGAGGCGGTGTCGCGGCACCCGACGAGCAGTTGGGTGACACCGGCCGCCTCCCACCGGGCGACCTCCGCGCGCACCTCCTCGGCACTGCCGACAATGCTGATCTCGCGCACCAACTCGTCCGGAACCACCTGTGCGGCCTCGTCCTTGCGCCCTGCCTGGTAGAGCCTCGTGACGTCCGCGACGACCTCGCCGTATCCCATGCGGGTGAACACCTCGGCGTGGAAGTTCATGCCGGGCGCGCCCATTCCGCCGATGTACAAAGCCACGAACGGCTTCAGGAACCCGCGCACGGTCACCGGGTCGTCGGTCACGACCACCTGGCAGGTCGCGGCGACCTCGAGGTCCGCCCTGCTCCGGCCGGACTTCGCGAGACCCTCGTCCAGCCACTCGTCGTACATGCCGGCGAGCCTGGGCGCGTAGTAGATCGCGAGCCACCCGTCGGCGATCTCCGCCGCCAGCGAGACGTTCTTCGGCCCCTCGGCGCCCAGCCAGATCGGCAGGTCGGCGCGCAGCGGGTGGGTGATGGGCTTGAGCGGCTTGCCCAGACCGAGCGCACCGGGGCCCCGGTAGGGCAACGGGTGGTGGGGACCGTCGTTGACCACCGGCGCATCACGGGCCAGGACCTGACGCAGGATCGAGAGATATTCCCTGGTCCTGGCAAGGGGTTTCGCGAACGGCTGCCCGTACCAGCCCTCGACGACCTGCGGCCCGGAGACGCCCAGCCCGAGGACGAACCGCCCGCCGGACAGGTGGTCCAAAGTCAACGCGTGCATCGCGCACGCGGCCGGTGTGCGTGCGGACATCTGCACGACCGACGTGCCGAGCCGGACCCGTCGCGTGGCCGATCCCCACCACGCCAGCGGGGTGAACGCGTCGGAGCCCCAGGCCTCCGCGGCGAACACCGCGTCGAACCCGCACTCCTCCGCCGCCGCCACGAGGTCGGCGGCGTTCGCGGGCGGCGCAGCGCCCCAGTAGCCGAGCTGCAGACCGAGCTTCATGCCGCCATCTTGCCACCATTTCGAGAACCTGTTTCACTTTGATCTGTGCCTAAGCCCCTGAGTGCTCCGCTGGACGTGGGCTTCGACTACACGCGCTCCACCGGACCCACGCTCGGCCGTTTCCTCTCCGACCTCCGCCGCAGGAAGGTCACCGGCATCCGCGGCGCGGACGGCCGCGTGCACGTGCCTCCGCTGGAGTACGACCCGGTGACCGCGCAACGGCTCACCGAGTTCGTCGGCGTGGCCTCGACGGGGGTCGTGCGCGGCTGGTCGTGGATCCCGGAACCGTTGGAAGGCCAGCCGCTGGACCGCCCGTTCGCGTGGGCGCTGATCCAGCTCGACGGCGCGGACACGGCGTTGCTGCACGCCGTCGACGCCGGATCGCCCGACCGCATGTCGACCGGCGCGCGCGTGCGGGTGCGTTGGCGTGACGACCGCGTCGGCGCGATCACCGACATCGCGTGCTTCGAACTGTCCGACGAGCCGGGCGCCGAGCCGGTCGAGGCCGACGACGTCACCATGGTCACCACGCCGGTGCACCTGCACTACACGCACTCCGCGTCACCGACGGAGAACCCGTTCCTGCGCGGACTGATGGAGGGTCGGCTGATCGCGCAGCGCTGCCCGGCGTGCGAGAAGGTCTACTTCCCGCCACGGCCGGCGTGCCCCACCGACGGCGTGCCCACCATGGACCCGGTCGAGCTGTCCGACCGCGGCACGATCACGACGTTCTGCGTGGTCAACGTGCCGTTCCTGGGCCAGCGGATCCCGCCGCCGTACGTGTCGGCGTACGTGCTGCTCGACGGCGCGGACATCCCGTTCCTGCACCTGCTGCTGGGCGTGGCGCCCGAGGACGTGCGGATGGGCATGCGGGTCGAGGCGGTGTGGAAGCCGCGCGCCGAGTGGGGCCCGACGATGCAGAACATCGACCACTTCAAGCCCTCCGGTGAGCCGGACGCGCCGTTCGACTCCTACTCCCAGCACCTGTGAGGGGCCCGCATGCGTGACGTCGCAGTGGTCGGTTTCGCGCAGACACCGTGCGTGCGCGAGACCGACGGCACCACCAACGGTGTCGAGATGCTGGTGCCGATCTTCCACGAGGTGCTCGGCGGGCTCGGCCTGACGAAGTCCGACATCGGGTTCTGGTGCTCGGGCTCGTCGGACTACCTGGCGGGGCGGGCGTTCTCGTTCGTGTCCGCCGTGGACGCGATCGGCGCGTTCCCGCCGATCACCGAGTCGCACGTCGAGATGGACGCGGCGTGGGCGCTGTACGAGGCGTGGGTGAAGTTGCAGTGCGGTGAGGTCGACACGGCGCTGGTCTACGGCTTCGGCAAGTCGTCGGCCGGTCAGCTGCGGCGGGTGATGGCGATGCAGCTCGACCCGTACGTGGTGGCGCCGCTGTGGCCGGACTCGCTCGGCCTGGCCGGGATCCAGGCGCGGCTGGGCATCGAGAACGGGCTGTGGAGCGAACGCGCCATGGCCGAGGTGGCGGCACGCTCCCGTGCGGCGGCGATGTCGAACCCGCTGGCGCAGCTGTCCGGGCCGGTGTCGCCCGAGGACCTGCTGGACGCACCGTACGTCGCGAACCCGTTGCGGCGCCACGACTGCGCGCCGATCACCGACGGCGCGTCGGCGGTCGTGCTGGCCGCGGGCGACCGGGCGCGGGAGCTGTGCGAGCGGCCCGCGTGGATCACCGGGTTCGAGCACCGCGTCGACTCGCCGTCGTTCGGCACGCGCGACCTCACCACGTCCCCGTCGGCGGTGGCCGCGGGCAAGGCGGCGGGCGTGGACGGCATCGACATGGCCGAGCTGCACGCACCGTTCACCCACCAGGAACTGCTGCTGCGCCAGGCACTCGGGCTCGGTGACATCACGATCAACCCGTCCGGCGGCGTGCTCGCCGGCAACCCGATGTTCGCGGCCGGGCTGTCCCGCATCGGCGAGGCCGCGCGCAGGGTGCACGACGGCACGGCCGCCAAGGTGCTCGGGCACGCCACCAGCGGCCCGCTGTTGCAGCAGAACCTGGTCTGCGTGATGGAAGGGCGGGACTAGATGCGACCGGCAGCTGTGGTCGGCACCGGCCAGACGCACCACGCCGCGAAACGGCTCGACGTGTCGATGGCCGGCCTGTGCCGCGAGGCCGTCGACCGCGCGATGGCCGACGCCGGCGTGGACTGGCCGGACATCGACGCCGTGGTGCTCGGCAAGGCGCCCGACCTGTTCGAGGGCGTGATGATGCCCGAGCTGTTCCTGGCCGACGCGCTGGGCGCCGTCGGCAAACCGTTGCTGCGCGTGCACACCGCGGGCTCGGTCGGCGGCAGCACGGCGAACGTGGCCGCGTCGCTGGTGCAGGCCGGTGTGCACCGGCGCGTGCTGGCCGTGGCGTTCGAGAAGCAGTCCGAGTCGAACGCGATGTGGGCGCTGTCCGTGCCGACACCGTTCACCATGCCGGTGCACGCCGGGGCCGGCGGGTACTTCGCGCCGCACGTCCGCTCCTACATCCGCCGTTCCGGTGCGCCCGAGCACGTCGGCGCGATAGTCGCAGCCAAGGACCGCCGCAACGGTGCGCTCAATCCGTACGCCCACTTGAAGCAGCCGGACATCACCGTCGAGTCGGTGCGGGCGTCGCAGATGCTGTGGGACCCGATCCGCTACGACGAGACGTGCCCGTCGTCGGACGGTGCCTGCGCCGTCGTGATCTCCGCCGAGCCGACGTCGTCGCGGGCCGCGTGGATCCACGCCACCGCCATGCGCACCGAGCCGACCACGTTCGCCGGGCGCGACCAGGTCAACCCGAGGGCAGGTCAGGACGCGGCCAGAGCGTTGTGGAAGCAGGCGGGGATCACCGATCCGCTGTCCGAAGTGGACGCTGCCGAGATCTACGTGCCGTTCTCCTGGTTCGAGCCGATGTGGCTGGAGAACCTGGGGTTCACCGAGGCCGGGCAGGGCTGGAAGCTCACCGAGGCCGGCGAGACCGAGATCGGCGGGCGGCTGCCGGTGAACCCGAGCGGGGGCGTGCTGTCGTCGAACCCGATCGGCGCGTCCGGCCTGCTGCGGTTCGCCGAGGCCGCGATGCAGGTCATGGGCACGGCCGGCGACCACCAGGTCGACGGCGCCCGGCGTGCGCTCGGGCACGCGTACGGCGGTGGTTCGCAGTTCTTCGCCATGTGGGTCGTCGGATCGGAGCAGCCAGCATGAAGTTCACCGTCGGCATCGCCATGAGCCCGCTCGACCAGCTGACCGAGCTGGCCCGGTGCGCCGAGGAGTGCGGGTACGCCTCGATCGCGCTGCCGGACTCGTTGTTCTTCTCGGAAAAGGTCTCCGCGGACTACCCGTACACACCGGACGGCTCGCGGATGTGGAACGCCGAGACGCCGTGGGTCGACCCGTTCGTGGCCGCCGCCGCGATGGGCGCGGTGACGTCCCGGATCGGCTTCTACACGCAGGTGCTGAAACTGGGCTCGCGCAACCCGTTGCTGCTGGCCCGCCAGGTCGGCTCGGTCGCTCACCTGACCGGCAACCGCTTCGGGCTCGGCGTCGGGCTCGGCTGGTCGCCGGAGGAGTTCGAGTGGTGCGGCGTCCCGTTCAAGGACCGCGGCAGGCGGGTCGACGAGATGATCGACGTGCTGAAGCTGGTGCTGGGCGGCGGAATGGTCGAGTACCACGGCGACTTCTTCGACTTCGACCGGTTGCAGATGTCGCCCGCACCCACCGCGCCGGTGCCGTTCTACGTCGGCGGCCACTCCCCCGCGGCGTTGAAGCGAGCGGCACGGGTCGGCGACGGCTGGACGTCGGCGATGATCAAGTTCGACGAGCTGAAGGCAGTGATCTCCCGGCTCGGGGACCTGGGGGCGTTCGAGCGGCCCTTCGAGATCCAGGCGGTGTGCGTCGACCGGTTCGGGCTCGACGGGTACCGGCAGCTGGAGGAGATCGGCGTGACCGACGTGATCGTGCTGCCGTGGCTGTTCCACGGCGTCGGGTTCGACGGGTCGGTGGAGGCGAAGAAGGACGGGTTGCGGCGGTTCGCCGACGAGGTGCTGAAGGAGTTCGCATGACCGCGGTGACCTGGAAGGCGTCAAAGACCGAGACGCCCGCGCGAGTGGCGTCGTGGAGGTCGATGGACGCCGTGACGCGCAAGGCGAAGGACGAGTGGCTGGCGTTGTTCGCCGACGACGCCGTGGTCGAGGACCCGGTGGGGCCGTCGATGTTCGACGCCGAGGGCAAGGGCCACCACGGCAAGGAGGGCATCGCCGCGTTCTGGGACCTGGCGATCGCGAACGTGGAACGGTTCGAGTTCACGATGCACGACTCGTTCGCGGCGGGCTCGGAGTGCGCGAACGTCGGCGTGATCTCGGCCTTTCTGCCGGGTGGGGCGCGCGTCGACACCGAGGGCGTGTTCGTCTACCGCGTCGGCGAGGACGGGTTGATCCGGTCGGTGCGCGCGTTCTGGGAGGCCGAACGCGCGATGGCGACGTTCACCCAGCCCGGAACGGCCTGAGCAGGGCACGCACCTGCTCCGCCGCGCCCCAGTCGTGGTCGAACATGGCGACGAGGGCGAGGCTTTGGCGCAGCTGGAGCAACGGCATCCGGCCGCGCCAGTCGTCGTCCAGGCCGGTCAGCTCGGCGTACACGGCGAAGAACCGCTCGGCCTCCGGCGGGTGCGGGGAGCACCACAGGTGCGCCAGGTCGACCTCGGCCCAGGTGTAGGAGACCGCCGGGTCGATTACCGCGGGTGCGCGGTCCGCGGTGGCGAGGACGTTGTGCGCCCACAGGTCGCCGTGCGTCAGGCACGCCGGGTTCGCCGGCAGGAGGTCGGGCAGCCGGTCGCAGAGGCGTTCCAGGGCTCGCCGGTCCCGTTCGTCGAGCGCCGCCCGGACGCGCCGTTCCGGCAGCCAGCGCAGCAGGCGGTGCCGCGCGAAGAACTCGTGGCCGTCGGCGGTCCACGTGTTCACCTGCCGGTAGCGGCCGAGCCAGTTGTCGTGCTCCCAGCCGAACCGGTCGTGCACCGTCGAGGTGTGCAGCCGTGCGACCGCGTGGGCGAGCCGCTCCCAGAACGCCTCGTCGTCCGGCCGCGGCCGCAGCACGGACAGCACCAGCACGTCCCGCGTCGCCAGGACGACCTCGGGCGTGACGAGACCACCCCGGTCCCGCAGGACCTGGAGCCCCTCCGCCTCGGCCGCGAACAGGTCGTCCGCGGGCACCTCGGCGAACGACTTGACGAACAGCGGGGAGCCGCCGCGCCGGACGGCGATGCCCGCGAGTGCCGCGAGCCCGCCGTCGACCGGCTCCACCGCCGTGACGTCGTCCAGTCCCGCTGTGTGCAGGCGGTGGAGCAGCAGGGAGGCTGCTGTGATCACTGGGCCGTCAGCTTCGCGAAGATCGGTTCGAGCAGCGCGACCAGCTCGGCGAGCTCCTCCTCGGACAGCGCGTCGTACGGAGGGGCGGCCAGGTCGTCGGTGAGGGCTTCGACGCGGTGCTGAGTCTCCCGGCCGAGGTCGGTGAACCGGCCGTCGGCGTCGACCAGCCCGCGTTCGCGCAGGCCCGCCATGACCGCGGCCAGCCGCTCCCCAGGCAGGTGGTGGATGCGGCCGAACGACTCCGGCGGGTGGATGCCCATCGCGATCGCGCTGATGACGTGCGCCTCGGTGCCGCCGATGCCGTTCGTGACCAGGGCCGCGACGTGCCCGTCGCCGCGGTGCTCGCGCAGCACGGTCGCGGAGTGCCACAGCCGCGTGAGCGGGTCGGCGGGGATCGGGAGGGTGCGCAGCCCGGCGTACATCACCCGGCCCTCGGTGGGGGCGCTCGTGGCGGCCTTGGTGGTCAGGTCGGCCGCCCGCGGCACGCCCTCCGAGTCGGCCAGGTCGCCGAGGAGCCGGCGCAGGGCGGTCACGCTGCCCCGTTCCCGTGCGGCGAGGGACTCCTCCGGCGGGATCTTCTCCCAGGCGCTCGGGATGTGCCGTGCGGCCTCGCCGGGGGCGAAGTTGTAGAACGCCGCGTGCACGACCTCCGCCGGTACCCGTCCCAGCGGTGCGGCGCGGCTGGCGAAGTAGCCGCCCCAGTAGTTGCGGTGGCCGAGTGCGGCGTACTCCTCGCCGACCTCGTCCGCCAGATAGGTGACGAGGCAGATCGGTTCGAGGAGCTCGTGCATGCGGCGGGCGGTGTGGGTCATGCCCTACAACCTAGAGCCGTTCGATGATCGTGCCCGTGGCGAGCGCCCCGCCGGCGCACATCGTGATCAACGCCGTCGTGCCGTCCCTGCGCTCCAGCTCGTGCAACGCGGTGGTGAGGAGCCGGGCGCCGGTGCTGCCGACCGGGTGGCCCAGTGCGATGGCGCCGCCGTTGACGTTGACCCGGTCGAGGTTCGGCCGGTGCACCGCGGCCCACGACAGCACGACCGACGCGAACGCCTCGTTGACCTCGAACAGGTCGATGTCCCCGATCTTCATGCCGCTGCGGTCGAGCAGCCGCGCGGTCGCGTCGACCGGCCCGTCGAGGTGGTAGTAGGGGTCCGACCCGACCAGGCACTGCGTCACGATCCGGGCCCGCGGCCGCAGCCCGTGCGCCTGCGCCCACGCCGCGTCCACGACCATCACCGCCGACGCGCCGTCGGAGATCTGCGACGACGTACCGGCCGTGTGCACGCCGTCGGGCAGCACCGGTTTCAACGCCGCCAGCTTCTCCAGGCTCGTCTCGCGCAGGCCCTGGTCGGTGTCGACGAGCTCCTGGCCGACCTTCACCGGCACGACCTCGGCGGCGTACCGGCCCTCCGCCCACGCCCTGCGCGCCTTCGTCTGGGAGGCGACACCGAACCGGTCGACCTCCTCGCGCCCGATTCCCCGCCGCGCGGCCACCCGTTCCGCCGCGACGAACTGGTTGGGCAGGTCGATGGTCCACGACTCGGGCCGCGGCAGGCCGGACTCGCCGATGTTGGCGCGCAACGGCACCCGGCTCATCGCCTCGACCCCGCACGCGACGCCGACGTCGATGGCGCCCGCGGCGATCAGGCCGGCCACGAGGTGTGCCGACTGCTGGGCCGATCCGCACTGGCAGTCGATCGTCGTGCACCCGGCCGTCCGCGGCATCCCCGCGTGCAACCACGCGGTGCGTGTGATGTTGTTCGACTGTTCACCCGCCTGGGTGACGGTGCCACCGATGACCTGTTCTACAGCGGCCGGATCGACGCCGGTGCGGTCGAGCAGCCCCCGTTGCGCCGCACCGAGGAGCTCGGCGGCGTGCAGGCCGGACAACCAGCCGTCGCGCTTGCCGATGGGCGTGCGCACCGCTCCCACGATCACCGGACTGCCCACGCGGGCCTCCCCTCGCCACCGAACTAGAACACGTTCCTCTTGATGGACAGCTTGGCTGGCCGGGGGCTTCACCACAAGCTGGAACCGTGTTTGAATCGGGTAGAACGCGTTTCATCTAGGAGGTGTGCTCGTGGGCAAGCCGCGCATCCCGGAGGGCTTCGACTTCACCGACCCCGACATGTACGCGAACCGCCTGCCGTTCGAGGAGTTCGCCGAGCTCAGGCGGACCGCGCCGATCTGGTGGAACGCGCACCCGCACGGCCAGGGCGGTTTCGCCGACGACGGGTTCTGGGTGGTGTCGAAGCACGCCGACGTCAAGGAGGTGTCGCGCAACAGCGAGCTCTTCTCCAGCTGGGAGAACACCGCGATCATCCGGTTCGCCGACGACCTGCCGCGCGACCGGATAGAGATGCAGCGGTTGCTGCTGCTCAACATGGACCCGCCGGTGCACACCAAGCAGCGCGGCATCATCTCCCGCGGCTTCACGCCCAGGGCGATCAACAGCCTGCGCGCGGCCCTGAGCGCGAGGGCCGAGCAGATCGTGACCGGGGCCAAGGAGAGGGGCAGCGGCAACTTCGTCACCGACGTCGCGTGCGAGCTGCCGTTGCAGGCGATCGCGGAGCTCATCGGCATCCCGCAGGAGGACCGCCGCAAGATCTTCGACTGGTCGAACCAGATGATCTCCTACGACGACCCGGAGATCGACGACGACCCGCTGACCGCCGCGACCGAGCTGCTGGGCTACTCCTGGACCATGGCCGAGGACCGCAGGGGCTGCCCGCGCGACGACATCGTCACCAAGCTCGTCCAGGCCGATGTGGACGGTGCCGGCCTCAAGTCCGAGGAGTTCGGCTTCTTCGTGCTGCTGCTGGCCGTCGCCGGCAACGAGACCACCCGCAACGCCATCACGCACGGCATGAAGGCGTTCTTCGACCACCCCGACCAGTGGGAGCTCTTCAAGGCCGAACGCCCGGCCACCGCGGCCGACGAGATCGTCCGGTACGCCACACCGGTGGTCGCCTTCCAGCGCACCGCGACGCAGGACACGTCACTGGGCGGGGTGGAGATCAAGAAGGGCCAGCGGGTCGGGCTGTTCTACTCCTCCGCGAACTTCGACGAGGACGTGTTCGAGGAGCCGCAGCGGTTCGACATCACCCGCGACCCCAACCCGCACCTCGGGTTCGGCGGCAGCGGGGCGCACTTCTGCATCGGGGCGAACCTGGCGCGGCTGGAGATCGACCTGATCTTCAACGCGATCGCGGACCACATGCCGGACATCCGGGAGGCCGGGGCACCGCGCCGGTTGCGGTCGGGGTGGTTGAACGGCATCAAGGAGTTCCAGGTCCACTACAGCTAGCGGCCTGTCCGGTGGTCGGCGAGCTCGCGGGCCACCGGACTGGCTCCTGTGCGAGGTGTCCGGCGTCCCGTTCACCGCATGGTCACGCAGGGACTGCCGGAGCGGTAGGGCTTCACCCCTCTGAGGCGCCGTACACCGGAACGGGCCGGTGGCCGGCGACCAGCTCGTGGACCACCGGACCGAGCTCGTCCGGCGTCCACCGCGCCCCCTTGTCGACCTCACGGCCGCGCTGCCACCCGTCGGCCAGGCAGATCCGGCCCCCGTCGACCTCGAACATCTTCCCGGTGACGGCACCGGACCCCGCGCTGCCCAGCCACACGACCAGCGGTGACACGTTCTCGGGTGCCATCGCGTCGAAACCGTGCTCCGGGGCGGCCATCGCGTCGAAGACGTGCTCGGTCATCCGGGTGCGGGCCGAGGGCGCGATCGAGTTCACCGTCACGCCGTAGCGGCCCAGTTCCGCCGCCGCCACCAGGGTCAGCGCCGCGATGCCCGCCTTGGCCGCCGAGTAGTTCGCCTGCCCGACGCTGCCGAACAGGCCCGCACCCGACGACGTGTTGATCACCCGTGCCTGGACCGCGCCGCCTGCTTTGGCCACACCGCGCCAGTACGCGGCGGCGTGGTGCAGGGGTGCGAAGTGGCCCTTGAGGTGCACGCGGACGACCTCGTCCCACTCGTCCTCGGCGCAGTTCACGATCATCCGGTCGCGCACGATGCCGGCGTTGTTGACGAGCACGTCGAGGCCGCCGAACGCCGCCACCGCCGTGTCGATCAACCGGGCGGCGCCGGCCCAGGTGCCCACGTCGTCGGTGTTCACCACGGCACGCGGGCCGATCAGCGCGGCCACCTCGCCTGCGACGATCGCGGACAGGTCGTTCACCACGACCCGTGCGCCCGCCTCGGCGAACGCCAGTGCGTGGGCCCGGCCGAGGCCGCGGCCCGCTCCGGTGACGATGACGACCCGGTCCTCGCACAAGGTCATGACGTACCCCCGTTGTTCTGAGCGGCGGCCAGGAAGGCGGGCACCTCTCCCCCGCCGTGCACGGGCAGGGTCGCGCCGGTGACGTAGGAAGCCAGTGGCGAGGCGAGGAACACCGCGCACGCGCCGACTTCGTCCGGTGACGCGAGGCGGCCCAGCGGCACGGTGCGCGCGACGGCTTCGACACCGGCTTCGTCGCCGTAGTGCAGGTGGGACTGTTCGGTGCGCACGAGACCGACGGCCAGCGCGTTGACGCGGACCCTGGGGGCCCACTCGACGGCCAGTGACGCGGTCAGGTTCTCCAGGCCGGCCTTGGCGGCGCCGTACGCGGCGGTGCCCGGTGAGGGGCGGCGGCCGCTGATGCTGCTGACCATCACGATCGAGCCGCCACCCGGCTGGTCGCGCATCACGGCGAACGCGGCCTGCGACACCTGCAGCGGTGCCAGCAGGTTCAGCTCGACGACCTTGCGGTGGAAGCGCGGCGATGCCTGGTCGGCCAACGCGAACGGCGCGCCGCCCGCGTTGTTCACGACCACGTCCAGCCGGCCGTGGCGCGCGACGATCGTGGCGACCAGCGACGAGACCTGCTCGGCATCCCGCACGTCGCACGGCAGGAACGACGCCCCCGGCACGTCCGCCGGACGCCGGGCGCACGTCACCACCACCGCTCCGGCCCGCAGGAACGCGCGGGTGATGCCCGCGCCGACACCGCGCACCCCGCCCGTCACCAGGACGACGGATCCGTCGAGGTCGAGTTCCACCGCACACCTACCCCGGTCGCTCCGGCGCTGCTAAGTTACCAAGCAATCGCTTGGTTTGGAAGGCGGTGCGATGGGGATCTCCAGCAGCCACACCGAAAACGGCGTTGTCGAGGTGACCATCGACTTCCCCCCGGTCAACGCGCTGCCCGCGCGCGGCTGGTTCGAGCTGGCCGACACGATCACGCGCGCGGGCGACGACCAGGACGCGCGGGTCGTGGTGCTGCGCGCGGAGAACCGCGGGTTCTGCGCGGGCGTCGACCTGAAGGAGATGCAGCGGGCGCCGGGGTACGAGGCACTGGTCGCGGCGAACCGGGGCTGCGCCAGGGCGTTCGGCGCGGTGTACGACTGCGCGGTGCCGGTCGTCGCGGCCGTGCACGGGTTCTGCCTCGGCGGCGGGGTCGGACTGGTGGGCAACGCGGACGTGGTCATCGCCTCCGACGACGCCTACTTCGGCCTGCCCGAGGTCGACCGGGGCGCGCTGGGCGCCGCGACCCACCTGGCCCGGCTGGTGCCCCAGCACCTGATGCGCGCGCTCTACTACACCGCCTCGAACGTCACCGCAGCGCAGCTGCACCACCACGGGAGCGTCTACCGCGTGGTCCCGCACGCGGAACTGGACGACGCGGCACGGGAGCTCGCGCACGAGATCGCGAAGAAGGACCCGCTGGTGATCCGCAGGGCCAAGGAGGCGATCAACGGCATCGACCCGCAGCGGGTGCACACGAGCTACCGCTTCGAGCAGGGATTCACCTTCGAGCTGAACCTCACCGGCGCGTCCGACCGCGCCCGGCAGGCCTTCCTGGACGGACACCATGCGCGACAAGCGAATGACGGCTGACGAGGTCGTCGGCCGGATCGAGGACGGGATGACCGTCGGCATCGGCGGCTGGGGGTCGCGGCGCAAACCGATGGCCCTGGTCAAGGCGTTGCTGCGCAGCAACGTCACGGACTTGACCGTCGTCTCCTACGGCGGTCCGGACGTGGGACTGCTGTGCGCGGCGGGGAAGATCAGGAAGCTGGTCTTCGGGTTCGTCTCGCTCGACACCATCGCCTACGACCCGTGGTTCCAACGGGTCCGCGAGACCGGTGCGATCGACGTGCTGGAGCTGGACGAGGGCATGGTGCAGGCCGGGCTCAGGGCCGCGGCGCACCGGTTGCCGTTCCTGCCGATCCGCGCCGGCCTCGGTTCGGACGTGCTGACGTACGCGCCCGGGATCCGCACGGTCCGGTCGCCCTACGACGACGGCGAGGAGCTCGTGGCGATGCCCGCGCTCAAGCTCGACGTGGCGCTCGTGCACCTCAACCGCGCGGACCGGCACGGCAACGCCCAGTACCTCGGGCCGGACCCGTACTTCGACGACCTGTTCTGCCTGGCGGCGCAGCGGCGCTACGTGTCGTGCGAGCAGGTGGTCGACCGGTTCGAGGGGGCGCCGCAGACGTTGCTGCTCAACCGGATGATGGTCGACGGCGTCGTGGAGGCACCGGGTGGCGCGGGGTTCACGAGCTGCGTTCCCGACTACGGCCGCGATGAGCAGCTGCAACGCGAGTACGCCACCGCGGCGGGCGATCCGGAGCGGTGGCCGGGCTTCTACGAGAGGTTCCTGGGATGAGCGACGTCACGCGTGCCGAGGTCTGCGTCGCGGCCTGCGCCGACCTGTTCGCCGGTGCCGGTGAGACGCTCGCCAGCCCGATGGGCCTGATCCCCTCGCTGGGTGCCCGCCTCGCCCGGCTCACCGGCGAACCCGACCTGCTGATCAGTGACGGCGAGGCGTTCCTGCTCACGCCGGAGTCCACTGTGGAGGGCTGGCTGCCGTACCGGAGGGTGTTCGACGTCGTCGCGCACGGCCGCAGGCACGTCGTGATGGGCGCCAACCAGGTCGACCGGTTCGGCAACCAGAACATCTCCGCGATCGGCGACCACGCCCGGCCGACCCGGCAGCTGCTGGGGTTCCGCGGCGCGCCCGGCAACACGGTCAACCACCGCACCAGCTACTGGGTGCCCCGGCACGGTCCGCGGGTGTTCGTCGAGCGGGTCGACGTGGTGTCCGGCGTCGGCTACGACCACGCCGCCGGGCCGTTCCACGACGTCCACCGGGTGGTCACGAACCTCGCCGTGCTCGACTTCGCGACGCCGGACCACTCGATGCGGCTGGTCTCCGTGCATCCCGGCGTGTCCGTGGACGAGGTGCGGCGGCAGACGTCGTTTCCGCTCGCGGCCGACGACGTCACCGAGACCCGGCTGCCGACCGACGGGGAACTGGAGCTGATCCGCACCAGGCTCGACCCGGATGCCAAGCGGGAGAGGGAGGTTCGGTGAAGACCGCGCTGACCGAGCTGGTCGGCGTGCGGCACCCGGTCGTGCAGACCGGGATGGGCTGGGTCGCCGGGCCGCGGCTGGTCTCCGCGACGGCCGAGGCGGGCGGGCTCGGCATCCTCGCCTCCGCCACCATGACGTACAACGAACTCGAAGCCGCCATCAAGGAAACCCGCGCCCGCACCGCACAACCGTTCGGCGTCAACCTGCGTGCCGACGCGCACGACGCTCAAGAACGCGTAGAGCTGCTGATCCGCGAACGGGTCGGGGTCGCCTCCTTCGCGCTCGCCCCGAAACCGGACATGATCGCCAAGCTCGCCGACGCCGGTGTCGTGGTCATCCCGTCGGTCGGCGCGGCGCGGCACGCCGAGAAGGTCGCGAAGTGGGGTGCCCACGCCGTGATCGTGCAGGGCGGGGAGGGCGGCGGGCACACCGGTGGTGTCGCCACGACGTTGCTGCTGCC
Organism: Nocardia sp. NRRL S-836; assembly: GCF_001279525.1. Taxonomy (GTDB): domain Bacteria; phylum Actinomycetota; class Actinomycetes; order Mycobacteriales; family Pseudonocardiaceae; genus Lentzea. The sequence continues at coordinate 179,035 of NZ_LGDY01000069.1, forward strand.
CAGCGTGCTGGACGCCGTCGACGTCCCGGTGGTCGCGGCCGGTGGCTTCTTCGACGGCCGCGGCCTGGCCGCCGCGCTCGCGTACGGCGCGGCCGGCATCGCGATGGGCACCCGGTTCCTGCTCACGAGGGAGAGCACGGTCCCGGACGCGGTCAAACAGGCCTACCTGCACCGGGACCTGACCGGCACGGTCGTCACGACCCGCGTCGACGGACTGCCGCACCGCGTCCTGCGCACCGACCTGGTCGAGCACCTCGAACGCTCCGGCCGCGTCGGCGGCCTCCTGCGGGCGCTCGCGAACGCGGCGAGGTTCCGCGCCCACACCGGGCTCTCGTGGCGCGCGATGATCCGCGAAGGCCTGGCGATGAAGCACGGCAAGGACCAGACCTGGGCCCAGGTGGTCATGGCCGCGAACACGCCGATGCTGCTGCGCGCCGGTCTCGTGGAAGGCAGGACCGGCGCCGGCGTGCTCGCGTCCGGTCAGGTCGTCGGGCTGCTCGACGACCTGCCGACGTGCGAGGACCTGATCTCCGGCGTCGTCGCGGACGCCGAGCGGATCATCGCGGAGCTCAGCCGAGTCGTTCGATGATGGTCACGTTCGCCTGACCGCCGCCCTCGCACATCGTCTGCAGCCCGAACCGGCCGCCGGACCGTTCCAGCTCGTGCAGCAACGTCGTGAACAGCTTCGTGCCGGTCGCGCCGATCGGGTGGCCGAGCGCGAGCGCTCCCCCGTTGACGTTGACCTTCGCGAGGTCGACGCGCAGCTCCTTCGCCCACGCCAGCGGCACCGACGCGAACGCCTCGTTCACCTCGAACAGGTCGATGTCCGAGATCGCCATCCCGGCACGGTCCAGTGCGTGGCGGGTCGCCCTGATCGGCGCGGTCAGCATGTAGATCGGGTCGGAGCCGCGGGCGGACAGGTGGTGCACCCGTGCCCGCGGGGTCAGCCGGCGTTCGCGCACGGCCCGTTCCGACGCCACCAGCACCGCCGAGGCACCGTCGGAGATCTGGCTCGACAGCGCCGCCGTGGTCCGCCCGTCCGGCCGCAACGGCCGCAGCGCCGCCATCTTCTCCACGCTGGTGTCCGGCCGCGGGCACTCGTCGTGCACGACCCCGTCGACCGGTGCGATCTCCCGGTCGAACCGGCCCTCCTTGATCGCCGTCAACGCCCGCAGGTGGCTGCGCAGCGCGAACTCCTCCATCTCCCGGCGCGAGAGGTCCCACCGCACGGCGATCAGGTCGGCCGACCGGAACTGGTTGACCTCCTCGTCGCCGTAGCGGTGCTCCCAGCCCTCGCAGCCGGCGTGCGGGCTGACCGACATCGCCGACCCGATCGGCACCTGCGACATGTTCTGCACGCCACCGGCGACCACGAAGTCGGCCGTCCCGCTCATCACCGCCTGCGCCGCGAAGTGCACAGCCTGCTGGCTCGAACCGCACTGCCGGTCGACCGTCACCCCCGGCACCTGCTCGGGGAACCCGGCGGCGAGCCACGCCGTGCGCGCGATGTCGCCCGACTGCGGCCCCACGGTGTCGACGCAGCCGAAGATCACGTCGTCCACGTCGGTCGGGTCGACGTCGACCCGGTTGAGCAGCGCGGTGATCACGTGCGCGCCGAGATCGGCCGGGTGCACGTGGCTCAGCACGCCGCCGCGCCGTCCCGCCGGGGTCCGCACAGCCTCGATGATGTACGCCTCGGCCACGAGGGCCCTCCTTCTACGTCTTCGCCCTCCGGCGCCCCGTTGCAATTCCGTCGAGCAAGATCGCCAGGTACTGGTCGGCCACGGTCTGCGCGGACAGCTCACCGTCGGGCCGGTACCAGCGCACGGCCACCCACACCGTGTCGCGGATGAACCGGTAGGCGAGGTCGACGTCGAGGTCGGCGCGGAACACCCCGGCCCGGATGCCGTCCTCCAGCAGCACCGTCCACAGCTTGCGGAACTCCACGCTGCGCTCCTCGACGTAGGAGAACCGCTCCAGCCCGGCCAGGTGCTTCGTCTCGTTCTGGTAGATCGCCACCTCGGCGTGCCGGGTGTCGATCGCCTCGAACGACGCCACGACCAGCGCTTTCAACGTCTGCTTCGGCCCGAGGCCCGCGTCGACGATCTCGCGGTAGCGCGTGAACAGCTCGTCCAGGAACGACCGCAGGATCTCGTCCACCATCGACTCCTTCGAGTCGAAGTGGTGGTAGAGGCTGCCGGACAGGATGCCCGCCGCGTCGGCGATGTCGCGCACCGTCGTCTGCCCGTACCCGCGTTCGGCGAACATCCGCGCCGCCAACGCGAGCAGCTCCGCCCTCCGGCCACTCATCGAACTCTCCTCCATCACGGGTGCTGACTGCTCACCGAGACGACCTCGCCCGTCAGGTAGGTCGAGTAGTCGCTGGCGAGGAACACGATCACATTCGCGACCTCCCACGGCTCGGCGGCACGCCCGAACGCCTCCCTTCCGGCGAGCTCGGTCAGCAACTCCTCACTGGTGACCTTGGTCAAGAACGGGTGCGCGGCCAAGCTCGGAGCGACCGCGTTCACCCGGATGCCGTGCTCTGCCACGTCCATGGCCGCACATCGGGTCAGCGCCATCACCCCGGCCTTCGCCGCTGCGTAGTGGGCTTGCCCCTTCTGGGCACGCCAGCCGACCACGCTGGAGTTGTTGACGACGACACCGCCGCGCTGGGCGACCATCTGGCGCAGTGCGGCCCTGGTGCAGCGGAACGTGCCGTTCAGCGTCACGTCCAGCACCCGCGACCACTCGTCGTCGGTCAGGTCCAGCACCGACCGCTCGCCGCCGAGGCCCGCGTTGTTGACCATCACGTCGATCCGGCCGAACCGCTCGACGGTCTGGCCGACCAGCGCCTGGACCTGGTCCTCGTTCGTGACGTCGCACGGGATCGCGTGGTGGGCGCCGAGGGCCTCGCGGGTCTCCCCGAGGCGGCGCTCGTGCCAGTCGCTGACCACCACGGTCGCGCCCTCTTCGAGGCAGCGCCGCGCGGTGGCCGAGCCGATGCCGGTGCCGGCCGCCGCGGTCACCACGACGACCTTGCCCGCGAGCAGGTCGTGGCCCTTCACCGCGGCAGTCCCAGCACCCGGTGGGCGATGATCTCGCGCTGCACCTCGTCGGACCCGCCGTAGATCGTCTCGGCGCGGCTGAACAGGAACGTGGCCTGGTGCGGGTTGCCGTCCAGCATCGAGGCCGGGCCGAGGACGTCCATCGCCAGTTCTCCGAGTCTCTTGTGCCAGCCGGACCAGAACAGCTTCAGCACCGACGCCTCCGGGCCCGGTTCGGCGCCCAGCGTGCGCAGCGTGTGCGAGCGCATGACGTGCAGGTCGAGCCACGCCCTGGTGAGCCGGTCTTGGAGGATCGGGTCGTCGGGGGCCTGTGCGATCAGCTGGTCGAGCTCTCGCCGGAACGCGACCTGGTGGCCGAGCATGGCGACACCGCGTTCGAAGCCCAGGGTGGCCATCGCGATCTTCCAGCCCTCCCCCGGCCTGCCGACGACGTTCTCCTCGGCGGTCACCGCGCCGTCGAAGAACACCTCGTTGAACTCCGACGTGCCGGTCAGCTGCCGGATCGGGCGCACCTCGACACCGGGCTGGTCCATCGGCACGAGCAGGTACGACAGGCCGTGGTGGCGCTGCGAACCCGGTTCGGTCCTGGCGAGCACGAAGCACCAGTCGGCCACGTGGGCGAGCGAGGTCCAGATCTTCTGGCCGGTGACCACCCACCGGCCGTTCACGAGCTCGGCCCTGGTGCTGACCGACGCGAGGTCGGAGCCGGCGCCGGGTTCGGAGTAGCCCTGGCACCACAGCTCGTCGACCGCGCGGATCTTGGGCAGGAACCGCCGCTGCTGCTCGGGGGTGCCGAACGCGCACAGCGTCGGGCCGAGCAGGCCCTCGCCGACGACGTTCACCCGCGCCGGCGCATCGGCACGGGCGTACTCCTCGTGGAACACGACCTGCTCGTCGATCGTGCGCCCGCCGGGCCAGCTGAGCGCGGTCCACCCGTGGGCCGCCAGGTGCCGGTCCCACCGCAACCGCCCCTCGAACGCCTCGTGCTCACGGCCGGGCCCGCCCAGGCCGCGCAGTGCGGCGAACTCGCCGACGAGGTTGGCGGACAACCATTCCCGCACCTCGCGCCGGAAGTGCTCCATGGGCCATACTCTAACCTACCAAGCACTTGCTTTGGAGGCCCGTTGGAGGACGCGGTGGCCATCGATCCAAGCAGGCACACGGTTTCAGCGGTGCTCGACCGGGCCGCGGCGGTGCACGGCGCCGCGGAAGCGTTGGTGGACGGGGAGGTCCGGCTCACCTACGCCGGGCTTCGTTCGGCGGTCGACGTCGCAGCGCGCTCGCTCGTGTCCATGGGCGTGCGGCCGGGCGACCGGGTGGCGTTGTGCGCGCCGAACAGCCATCGCTGGGTCGTGGCGGCGCTGGGCGTGTTGTGCGCGGGTGCCGCGCTCGTGCCGATCAACACCCGGTTCACCGCCGCCGAGACGCTGGAAGTGCTGGCGCGGAGCCGTGCACGGGCGTTCGTCGTCGAGGGGACGTTCCTCGGGCGGGACCGGCTGGCGGAGCTGGAAGGTGCGGCGCTGCCCGAGGTGGTGGTGCGACTGCCTTTCGAGTGGGCGGGCGCGGACGTGGAGCTGCCTCCGGTCGAGCCGGACCAGGTCTGCGACGTCATGTTCACGTCGGGGACGACCGGGCGCAGCAAGGGCGCGATGAGCGCGCACCGGCAGTCGCTCGCGGTCGCGCACGCGTGGGCGGAGTGCGGGTCGTTGTCGGCGCAGGACCGCTACCTGGTCGTCAACCCCTTCTTCCACACCTTCGGGTACAAGGCGGGGATCCTGGCCTGTCTGCTGTCCGGAGCGACGATCGTGCCGCAGCCGGTGTTCGACGTCGCCGAGACCATGCGGCTGGTCGAACGCGAGCGGATTACGGTCCTGCCCGGCGCGCCGACGATCTTCCAGTCGCTGCTCGCCCACCCCGAACGGCCGTCGTTCGACCTGTCGTCGTTGCGGCTCGCGGTGACCGGGGCGGCGGTGGTGCCGGTGGCACTGGTCGAACGGATGCAGGCGGAGCTGTTCGGCACGGTGCTGACCGCGTACGGGCTGACCGAGGCGGTGGTGGCGACGATGTGCCGTCCGTCCGACTCGCCGCGGACGGTGGCGACCACGTGCGGGGCGCCGGTGGCCGGGTTCGAGCTGCGGCTGGGTGAGCAGGACGAGGTGTTGTTGCGCGGTCCCAACGTGATGCTCGGCTACCTGGACGACCCGGAGGCCACGGCCGCGGCGGTCGACGCCGACGGGTGGCTGCACACCGGGGACGTGGGCCGGGTCGACGAGCGCGGCTACCTCTCGATCACCGACCGGCTCAAGGACATGTACATCTGCGGCGGCTTCAACGTCTACCCGGCCGAGGTCGAGCAGGCGCTGGCCCGGCTGCCGGGCGTCGCGGAGTCCGCCGTCGTCGGCAGACCGGACGCGCGACTCGGCGAGGTCGGCGTCGCGCACGTGGTCCTCGCCCCCGGCGCCGAGCTGACCGAGGCGTCGGTGGTCGAGTTCTGCCGTTCGGTGCTCGCGAACTACAAGATGCCGCGCGCGGTCGAGTTCCACCCGGCACTCCCCCGCAACGCCGGCGGCAAGGTCCTGAAGAACCTGCTGCGCGAGGAGAACAAGTGACTGTCTCGTACGAGCGGCGCGGCCCGGTCGCCGTCGTGACCATGAACCGCCCCGAGTACCGCAACGCGCAGAACTCGGCGATGACCTACGCGCTGGACGAGGCGTTCTCGCGCGCGGTGGACGACGCGGAGGTGTCCGTGATCGTGCTGGCGGGTGCCGGCGACCACTTCTCGGCCGGCCACGACATCGGCTCGCCCGGCCGGGACGTGGACCAGTCGTTCGAACGGCGCGCGGTGCTGTGGTGGGACCACGTCGGCCGGACCGGCGGCGACCTGCGGTACGCCCGCGAGATGGAGGTCTACCTCGGCATGTGCCGGCGCTGGCGGGAGATCCCCAAGCCCATGATCGCGATGGTGCAGGGCGCGTGCGTCGCGGGCGGGCTGATGCTCGCGTGGGTGTGCGACCTGGTCGTGGCCGCCGAGGACGCGTTCTTCGCCGATCCGGTGGTGCGCATGGGGATTCCCGGTGTCGAGTACTTCGCGCACCCGTGGGTGCTGGGACCGCGGGCGGCGAAGGAGGTGCTGTTCACCGGTGACCGGTTCTCGGCCGCGCGCGCGTACGAGTGGGGCATGGTGTCGCGGGTCGTACCGCGTGCGGAGCTGGAGGAGGAGACCTTCCGGCTGGCCGGGCGGATCTCGGCGATGCCGCAGTTCGGGCTGGCGCTCGCGAAGCGGGCGGTGAACCAGTCGGAGGACCTGATGGGCCTGCGGGCCGGGATGGACTCGGTGTTCGGGCTGCACCACTTCGCCCACGCGCACAACGCCGAGGTCGGCGCGGACGCGCTGGCGGGCATGGACGCGCGGGCGATGAAGGAGGCGTCCGGCTGATGGACCTCTCGCTGGACGACGGGACGCTGGAGTTCCAGGCGTTCGTCCGGTCGTGGCTGCGGTCGCACGTCCGGCCGCTGTCCTCAATGGACACCGCCGCCGGGTTCGAGGAGCACCGCGAGTGGGAACGGGAGCTGGCCGCGGAACGGCTGTCTGTGGTGTCGTGGCCCGCGGAGTTCGGCGGGCGCGAGGCGTCGCTGCTGCAGTGGCTGGTGTTCGAGGAGGAGTACCACGCCGCGGGCGCGCCGGGCCGGGTGTCGCAGAACGGGATCTTCCTGCTGGCGCCGACGTTGTTCGCCTTCGGCACCGACGAGCAGCGCAAACGCCTCCTGCCGGCGATGGCGCGGGCCGACGAGGTGTGGGCGCAGGCGTGGTCGGAGCCCGAGTCCGGCAGCGACCTGGCCTCGTTGCGCAGCACGGCGGTCCGGTGTGACGGCGGCTGGCTGCTGCGCGGGCAGAAGACGTGGAGCTCACGGGCGGCGTTCGCGGACCGGGCGTTCGGCCTGTTCCGCACCGGGCCGGAGGGACGCCACCGCGGGCTGACGTACCTGATGTTCTCGCTGCGGGCGCCCGGTGTGACGGTCCGGCCGATCCGCCAGCTCGGCGGCGAGCCGGGTTTCGCCGAGGTCTTCCTGGACGACGTGTTCGTGCCGGACGCGGACGTGCTGGGCGAGGCCGGTGACGGGTGGCGGGTCGCGATGAGCACGGCGAGCAGCGAACGCGGGCTGACGTTGCGCAGCCCCGGCCGGTTCGTCGCGGCCGCGGCCCGGCTGGTGGAGCTGTACCGGGCACGACCCGATCCGGCGGTGCGGGACCGGGTGGTGGACGCGTGGATCGGGGCGCAGGCCTACCGGCTGCACACGTTCGGCGCGTTGGAGCGGCCGCCGTCGGGACCGGAGGTGAGCGTGACGAAGGTGTTCTGGTCGGAGCTGGACGTCGCGATCCACGAGACGGCGCTGGACCTGCTCGGCGAGGTGGCGCCGGACTGGCGGGACGGGTGGGTGTTCTCGCTGGCGGGCCCGATCTACGCGGGGACCAACGAGATCCAGCGCAACGTGATCGCCGAGCGGATCCTGGGGCTGCCGCGATGAGGTTCGCGCTCTCGGCCGAGCAGGCCGACCTCGGGGCGGTGCTGTGCTCGTTCCTGGCGGAGGGACGGCGGGACCTGGCGGTGCTCGGGGTCGAGGAGGTCACGGACCCGGTCGACCTCGTGGTGCTGTTCGAGGAGCTGGGACACCACGCGGTGGGCGGGCCGCTGGTGGAGCGGTACGCGGTGCTGCCGGTGCTGCTCGGGGCGGACCTGGCCGGTCAGGGCACCGCGTCCGTGGCGTTCCCACCGCACGTGCCCCACGCCGTCGAGGCGGACCGCTACTACCTCGTGGAGGGAACCACCCTGAGCGAGGCCCGGCCCGCCGCCACGCTGCCGTCCGTCGACCCGGCGCGGACGCTGGTCGAGCTGGTCCGCGGCCCGGTGATCGCCACGGGCGTCGACGCGGCCCGTGCGTTCGACCTCGGCGTCCTCGCGTGTTCGGCGCAGCTGCTCGGCCTCGGCCGCGCGATGCTCGACCTGGCCACCGGCCACGCCAAGGCGCGCGCCCAGTTCGGCCGGCCGATCGGCTCGTTCCAGGCGGTCAAGCACCACCTCGCGAACGTCCTCATCGGCCTGGAGCTCGCCCGGCCGCTGGTGTTCGGCGCCGCCGTCACCATGAAGCCGCGGGACGTGTCGGCCGCCAAGGTCGCGACCGCCGAGGCGGCGTGGCGGGCGGCGCGGACGGCGTTGCAGGTGCACGGCGCGATCGGCTACACCGCCGAGTACGCGCTGAGCCGGTTCCTCACGCGGGCCCGTGCCCTGCGGGGTGCGTGGGGCAGCCTTTCGTTCCACCGGACGCGTGTGCTGGAGGCGTTGTGACACCGGAACAGCTCGCGTTGCGGGACTCCGTGCGCGCGTTGCTGGCCAAGCACTCCGACGTGCGGGCCGCCATCGAGGAACCGGGCGGGTACGACCCGGCGCTGTGGGCGAAGCTGTGCGGGGAGGTCGGGGTCGCGGGGCTCGCGATCCCGCAGGAGTACGGCGGGCTCGGCGCCGGGCTCGCGGAGACGCACGTGGTGCTGGCCGAGCTCGGGCGCACGCTCACCCCGGCACCGCTGCTGTCGTCGACGCTGGCGGCGCAGGCGCTGCTGGCCACGGGCAACGGCAAGGCGTGCGCGAGGTTGCTGCCGCGCATCGCCGACGGGGTGGTCGCCGCGCTCGCCTGGCCGTGGGACCAGCCGGACACCGGGCACGACACCTCCGGCGACGGCGTGATCCGGTACGTGCTCGACGGCGACCTGGCCGAGGTCCTGCTCGTCGTCCACGGCGGGTCCCTGTACGAGGTCGACCCGCACCACCCCGGCGTCACCCGCGAGCACACCCCCACGATGGACCTGACCCGCCACCTCGCCGAGGTCCGCCTCACCGGTGTCCAGGCCACCCGGCTGGGCCCGTGGGACCCGCGCGTCCGCGACATCGCGTGCGCGGCGTTGAGCGCGGAACAGGTCGGAGCAGCGCAACGAGCGCTCGAACTCACCGTCGAGCACACCAAGACCCGGGTGCAGTTCGGCCGGCCGATCGGGTCGTTCCAGGCGCTCAAGCACCGGATGGCCGACCTGCACGCCCTCGTGGAGACCGCCAGGTCGGCGTCCGAGGCCGCCACCGACGAGGTCTCGGCGGCGGTGGCGAAGGTCTACTGCTCGGAGGCGTTCCAGCGGGTCGCCGCCGAGATGATCCAGCTGCACGGCGGCATCGCGATCACCTGGGAGCACGACGCGCACCTGTACTTCAAGCGGGCGCACGGCAGCGCGCAGCTGTTCGGCAGCCCGCAGCAGCACGTCACGCGTCTGAGCCGGCTTCGCGCAGCATCCGCTGGAACGTAGGGCACTCCAGGTGGCTGGGGGCCGGGCAGACGGCGGCGTGCCGCAGCTGGTCGCGCATCACCGTCATCCGCCGCACCATCGCGTCGAGCTCGTCGGCCTTGGCCGCGAGCATCGAACGGTCCAGGTTCGCGACGTCACGCGAGAGCATCTGGGTGATCTCGTCCAGCGAGAAGCCGACGTTGCGGCAGATGGCGATCAACGCGAGCTGGCTCAGCACGGCCGGGGCGAACACCCGCGCGAGGCCTCGGCGGCCCACGGACGTGATCAGGCCGCGTTCCTCGTAGTAGCGCAGGGTCGACGCCGGCACGCCGGAACGGCGCACCACCTCGCCGATCGGGATGCCGATGGGGTTCTCGTCCACGACACTTGACCTCAAGCCGACTTGAAGTAGGACGGTAGGAGCATGACAGAGGGCAACGCCGAGCAGGCGGCACTGTGGAACACGTCGGGGCAGGGCTGGGCGCGGGTGCAGGACATCGTGGGCCAGGTCATGCGGCCGTTCGAGGAGCTGCTCGTGCGCAAGGCGGCGGAGAAGCCGCGCAGGAGGGTGCTCGACGTCGGCTGCGGGACCGGCGGCGTCACCAGGGCCGTCGCCGCCGCGACCGGAGCCGAGTGCGTCGGGGTCGACATCGCCGAGTCGATGATCGCCGCGGCACGGGAGCACGACAGGGCGGTGTTCGTGCTGGCCGACGCGCAGACGCACACCTTCGAGGAGCGGTTCGACCTGGTCGTCTCGCGGTTCGGGGTGATGTTCTTCGCCGACTCGCGGGCCGCGTTCACCAACATCCGCCGGGCCGCCGAGCCGGGCGCCGACCTGTGCTTCGTCACGTGGCGCGCGCCCGAGGAGAACCCGTTCATGCAGACCGCCGAACGTGTGGCCACCGAACTCATCCCCGACCTGCCCGCACGCGACCCGGACGGGCCGGGGCCGTTCCGGTTCGCCGATCCCGACCACGTGCGCGCGGCCCTGGACGGCTGGGCCGACGTCGAGGTCACGCCGATCGACCGGACCGCCCGGCTGCCGGAGGAGGCGCTGGTCCCGTACCTGAGCAACATGGGCCCGGTCAGCCGCGCCCTGCGGCAGGCGCCGGAGGACGAGCGCGACCGGCTCGTCGGCCGGGTCCGCCACGCGTTCGACGGGTTCGTGCACGGCGGCGAGGTCAGCTTCCCGACCGCGACCTGGCTGGTCACCGCGTCAGCTCCACTCTGACTGGCGCTGCCAGGTCAGCAGGGTGTCCAGCACCTCGCCGGACCGGCCGCGCGGGTCGAGGTCGGCCTGCGCGGCGTACCGGCCGCGGTAGAACAGCAACGGTCGTGCCTCGCGCACCGGTCCGAGCGCGTCGACGGCACCGATCACGACGAAGTGGTCGCCGGCCTCGTGCACCGCGGTGACCCGGCAGTCGACCCACGTGAGCGCCCCGTCGAGCACCGCGGCACCGGTGCCCGACGGGGACCACGAGACGCCGGCGAACTTGTCCGCCCCTGCCCGGCCGAACACCGCCGACAGCTCCCGCTGGTCCTCGGCGAGCACGTTCACGCAGAACGCGCCGGACGAGGACATCGCCGCCCAGCTGCCCGAGGTCCGCTGTGGACAGAACAGCACGAGCGGCGGGTCCAGTGACAACGCCGCGAACGACTGGCAGGCGAACCCCACCGGCCCCGCCGCGGACATGCCGGTCACCACGGTCACGCCGGTGCAGAAGTGCCCCAGCACCGAGCGGAACCGTGTTGAACCCTTCTCGGTTACTTCTGGTGCCCCACGCTGAAGTCGTGTCCCCACAGGCTCACCGCCGTGCTCTCGCGTGCGATCCAGTCCTCATCGGACACCTGCCGTCCCTCGCAGCCGAACTCGACATCGAACCCGCCGGGCGTCTTCAGGTAGAACGACAACATCAGGTCGTTGACGTGCCTGCCCAGGGTCGCCGACATGGGCACCTTGCGCCGCAGCGCCCGGTCCAGCGTCAGGCCCACGTCGTCGGTGTTCTCGACCTCGATCATCAGGTGCACGATGCCGGACGGGGTCGGCATCGGCAGGAACGCGAGGCTGTGGTGGCGCGGGTTGCAGCCGAAGAACCGCAGCCACGCCGGTGGCCCGTCGGCCGGCCGCCCGACGAACTGCGGGGGCAGCCGCATCGAGTCGCGCAGCCGGAACCCGAGCACGTCGCGGTAGAAGTGCAACGCGGCCTCGTCGTCCGAGGTGGACAGCACGACGTGCCCGAGACCCTGCTCCTCGGTCACGAACCGGTGCCCGTACGGCGACACCACCCGCCGGTGCTCCAGCGCCGCGCCGTGGAACACCTCCAGGGTGTTGCCGGACGGGTCGGCGAACGTGATCAGCCCCGTCACCCGCCGCTCGGCCAGCACCTCCGCCGACGCCTCGGCGACCGCGACACCGGCGGACGCCAGCCGCTTCGCGACCTCGTCCAGCTCGGCCTCGGTCGCGACCTCCCAGCCGGAGGCGAGCAGCCGGTCCGACTCGCCGGGCACGATCACCAGCCGCGCCGGGAAGTCGTCCATCCGGAAGTACAGCGCGCCCTCGGTGGACCCCTTGCCCTCCACCAGCCCGAGCACCTTCAGCCCGAACTCACGCCACCGGCCGATGTCGGTGGCCTCGATCCGCAGGTAGCCCAGCGATCGGATGCCCATCAGTCCTCCGTGAGGAAGTCAGCCGAGTAGAAAATCAACGGCGAGCCGGTTGAACTCGTCGAACTTCTCCAGCTGCGCCCAGTGCCCGCACCCGCCGAACACGTGCAGCTGCGCGCGTTGGATCAGCTTCAACGCCACCAGCGCGCCGTCGAGCGGGTTCACCCGGTCCTCCCGGCCCCACACCAGCAGCACCCGCTGACGCAGCCGGTAGGCCTCCCGCCAGAGCATCCCCTGCTCGAAGTCCGGTCCGGAGAACGACCGGCCCAGCGCGACCATGGCCGCCAGCGACTCCGGCCGCGACGCCGCCGCGAACCGTTCGTCGACCAGCTCGTCGGTGACCAGCGACTGGTCGAACACCATGATCCGCAGGAACTCCTCGATCTTCTCCCGCGACGGTTCCCGTGCGAAGGCGCTGAGCTTGCGCACGCCCTCGGTCGGATCGGGCGCGAAGACGTTCAGCGACAACCCGCCCGGCCCCATCAGCACCAGCCGCCCGGCGCGTTTCGGGTTGTCCAACGCGAACCGCACCGCCGTGCCACCGCCGAGCGAGTTGCCCAGCACGTGCGCCTTCTCCACTCCCAGCGAGTCGAGCAGGTCACGCAGGGCCTCGGCCGCGTAGGTGAAGTACTGGCCGTGCTCGGTGGGCTTCTCGGACTCGCCGAACCCCGGCTGGTCCACCGCCAGCACCCGGAACGACTTCGCGAACACCGGGATGTTGCGGCCGAAGTTGCTCAGCGCCGACGCGCCCGGCCCGCCGCCGTGCAGCAGCACCAGCGTCTCGGCGTGACCGGCGCCGGCCTCGTGGTAGTTCAACCGGACCATGGCTCCCCCTTCAGAACAGGCCGTCGCGGACCGGGATGCCGAGCTCGCCCTTGCCGTACATCACCAGCGAGCGCTCCGGGTCGTTGGCCGCGTGCACCCGCGCAGCGTGCGCGTCACGCCAGAACCGCGGCAGCGGCAGGTTCGCGTTGATCGCCTTGCCACCGGCGCTCTCGAAGAGCCGGTCGATCGCGGTGAGCGCCCGCGCGCTGCCGAGCACCTGGTCGCGCCGGGCCCGCAGGCGCAGCTCGACCGGGATCTTCGTCTTGGCGGCCGCGTGCTCCCACTCCTCGTTCAGGTCGTGCTCCAGCTGCCACCACGCGGTGTCGATGTCGTTGGCGGCCATGGCGATCCGCACCTGCGCGAACGGGTCGTCGACCGACCTCTCGCCCAGGTAGGCCGCGCGCACCCGCTCACGGGTGGCCCCGACGTGCAGGTCGTAGGCGCCGACCGCCATGCCGATCATCGGCGCGGTGATCGCGAACGGGTGGATCGACCCGTACGGCATCCGGAACAACGGCCCGGGGTTGACCTCCTGGCCGGGGCACACGCACCGGGCCGTGTGGGCCATGCTCAACGTCCGGTGCTCCGGCACGAACGCGTCCTCGACCACGATGTCGTTGCTGCCGGTGCCGCGCAGGCCGACCGTGTCCCACACGTCGTCGATGCGGTAGTCGGCGATCGGCAGCAGGAACGTGCGGAAGTCGACCGGCTTGCCCTCGTCGTTCATCACGAGCCCGCCGAGCAGCACCCACGTCGCGTGGTCGCAGCCGGAGGAGAAGCTCCACCGGCCGGTGAACCGGAACCCGCCCTCGACCGGTGTCGCCCGGCCGACCGGCGCGTAGGAGGAGGAGATCCGGGTGTCCTGGTCCTCGCCGAACACCTCGTCCTGCGCCCGCACGTCGAACAGCCCCACGTGCCACGGGTGCACGCCCAGCACCGACGCGACCCAGCCGGTCGACCCGCACGCGCTCGCGATCAGCTTCACCGCCGTGTAGAACGCGACCGGGTGCGTCTCCAACCCGCCGTAGCGCACCGGCTGCAGCATCCGGAAGAAACCGGTCTCCTGCAACGCCTTCACCGACTCCGGCGGCACCCGGCGCAGCTCCTCCGCCTCCGCCGCGCGGTCGCGCAGCACCGGCAGCAGCTCCCGCACCTTGCCGAGGACTTCCTCGCTCATCGGACCCTCTCCCTGCTCAGCTCCAGTGCGATGTCGATCAGCTGGTCCTCCTGCCCGCCGACGAGCTTGCGCCGGCCCGCTCGCACGAGCAGCTCGGCGCCGGACACGCCGTAGCGCTCGGCCTGCGTGTAGGCGTGCTTGAGGAAGCTGGAGTAGACGCCCGCGTAGCCCATCATCAGCGCCATCCGGTCGAGCAGGCACTCCTGCGGCATCACCGGCCGCACGACGTCCTCGGCCGCGTCGACGATCTTGAAGAAGTCGACGCCGGTGGAGAAGCCGAGCTTGTCGCACACGCCGACGAACGCCTCCAGCGGCGTGTTCCCCGCCCCCGCGCCGAAACCGCGCACGCTGCCGTCGATCTGCACGGCGCCCGCACGTGCCGCGGCGACGGAGTTCGCGACGCTCAGCCCGAGGTTCTCGTGGCCGTGGAACCCGACCTGCGCGTCGTCACCCAGCTCGGCGACCAGCGCGGCCACCCGGTCGGACACCTGTTCCAGCACCAGGGCACCGGCCGAGTCCACCACGTACACGCACTGGCACCCGGCGTCGGCCATGATCCGCGCCTGCCTCGCCAGCGCCTCCGGCGGCTGCGAGTGCGCCATCATCAGGAACCCCACGGTCTCCAGCCCGAGCTCACGGGCGAGCCCGAAGTGCTGCACGGAGATGTCGGCCTCGGTGCAGTGCGTGGCGATCCGCACGATCGACGCGCCGTTGTCCCGTGAGACGCGGATGTCGTCCTTCACCCCGACACCGGGCAGCATCAGCACGGCGATCCTGGCCCGCTGTGCCGTGGCCACCGCGGTCTTGACCAGCTCCTGCTCCGGGGTGTGGCTGAAGCCGTAGGTGAACGACGACCCGCCCAGCCCGTCGCCGTGGGTGACCTCGATGACCGGCACCCCGGCGGCGTCGAGCGCGCCGACGATCGAGCGCACGTCGTCCACGGTGAACTGGTGCCGCTTGTGGTGCGAGCCGTCACGCAGAGACGTGTCGGTCAGTCGCAGAACCGGACGCTGCACGGGCGATCTCCTCCCCCACCTTGGTCGCGGCGGCCGTCATGATGTCGAGGTTCCCGGCGTACTCCGGCAGGAAGTCGCCGGCGCCCGCGATCTCCACGAAGATCGCCACCCGGCCCTGGTCGTACTGCGGCTCGCGCAGCAGCCGGAAGCCGGGCACGTAGGAGCGGATGTCCGTTTCCATGCGGGCGATCGAGTCGGTGATCGGGTCCGGGTCGGCGTCCGCGGGGATCGCGCAGAAGATGGTGTCGCGCATGATCATCGGCGGGTCGGCCGGGTTCAGCACGATGATCGCCTTGCCGCGACCGGCTCCCCCGATGGCCTCGATGCCGCGGCTGGTCGTGCGGGTGAACTCGTCGATGTTCGCCCGCGTGCCCGGTCCCGCCGACACCGACGCGACGCTGGCGACGATCTCGGCGTACTCGACGGGGACGACGCGCGACACGGCGTGCACCACCGGGATCGTGGCCTGCCCGCCGCACGTGATCAGGTTGACGTTCGGCGCGTCGAGGTGCTCGCCGAGGTTCACCGGCGGCACCACGTACGGCCCGATCGCCGCGGGTGTCAGGTCGACCGCGCGGATGCCCGCCTCGGCGTACCGGGGCGCGTTGGCCTCGTGCACCGCCGCCGACGTCGCCTCGAACACGACGTCGGGCAGCTCGTCCTGGCGCAGCAACCAGTCCACGCCGTCGACCGTGGTCTCCAGACCCGCCTCGCGCGCCCGGCGCAGGCCCTCGCTGGCCGGGTCGACGCCCACCATCCAGCGCGGGTCGAGCACCGGCGAGCGCAGGAGCTTGTAGAGCAGGTCGGTGCCGATGTTGCCGGACCCGACGATGGCCGCCTTCACCCGTTCACCTCACTCGAACTTCAGGTCGACAGAACCGAGTCCGGTGAACTCGGCGCGGAACTCGTCCCCCGGCCGTGCGTCGAACGCCCTCGTGCAGGAGCCGGGCAGCACGATGTCGCCCGCCAGCAGGCGCACCCCGAACGTGGCCACCTTCCGCGCGAGCCACGCGACCGCGATCGCCGGGTCACCCAGCACGGCGTCACCACGCCCGGTCGCGACGACCTCACCGTTGCGGCTCAACGACGCCTCGACGGCGCGGGCGTCCACATCGGACGGCCGCACCCGTTCCGGGCCGAGGACGAACGCGGCGGAGGACGCGTTGTCGGCGATGGTGTCCGGCAGCGTGATCCGCCAGTCGGCGATGCGGCTGTCGATCAGCTCGATCGCGGGTGCCACGAACTCGGTGGCGGCCAGCACGTCCTCGACGGTGCAGCCCTCACCGGGCAGGTCCTGGCCGAGCAGGAACGCGATCTCCACCTCGACCCGCGGGTAGAGGTAGGCGGAGGCGTCCGCGGTGCCGTGCAGCTGCATGTCGTCGAGCAGGTGGCCGTAGTCGGGCTCGTCCACGCCCATCATCTGCTGCATCGCCAACGACGACAGGCCGACCTTGTGGCCGATGACGTCGCGGTTGCGGTGCCGCACGTTGAGCAGCTGGATCTCGTAGGCGTCGACCACGTCGATGTCCGGGTACAGCTCGGCCAGCGGCCTGATCGGCACGCGGTCGCGTTCGGCGGTGCGCAGCAACCGTGCGGCCGCCGCTCTCTTCTCCATCGTCAGCACCGGGCCTCCTTCGCGACGTGGTGGCCGGCACGGCGGCCGGAGAAGACGCAGTCGGCGAGCGCGAGTCCGCTGACGTAGGACTCCGAGCACACCCCGACCGCCGACCGCCCCGCCGCGTACAGGCCTTGAACCCCCTGCACCGCACCGGTTTCCTCGTCCACCACCAGGCCGCCGAGGGTGAGCATGGGGCACGGGTAGCCGAAGCCGTGCCAGAAGGAGTCGAACCGCACGGAGATGTTGATCAACGAGTAGGGCGGCCGGCCGAACGGCTCCACCCGGGGCGCTCTGATGCCGGCCTTCGCGGCCACGGCCTCCAGCGTCGGTGCGGTGACGAGCCCTCGCGACAGCAGGTAGCGGGCCTGGAAGCGCTGGAACGCCGCCGTTTGCGTGCCGACCTGGGCCTTCGCGACGGTGAGCGTGTCGTCGTCGATGAGCAGCCACGCCTTGCCGTCGCGTCGGACGATCTCGTCGCCGATGGCCGCGCCGTACCGGGTCGCGTCACCGAACGGCTCCCCGTCGAGGTCGACCAGGATCCCGCGCTGCAACGCGCTGGGCGGCGTGACGAACCGCCACACCGAGATCTTGTCCAGCCGGTCGGTCGTGCCACCGGCGGCGGTGCCGAGCCGGATGCCGCTGCCGTCGTCGCCGGGTGTGCCGAGCGGGAGGCCACCGCGGTGTGCCGGGGCGTGCCGGCGCACCATCTCCCGGTTCGCGATGAACCCGCCGGCCGCGATGACCACGCCGCGCCGGGCGTGCACGGTGAGCGAGCGGCCGAAGCGGCGTTCCACGGCCGCCGCCACCCGGTGCAGCGCGCGCCCGAGCGGTGGCAGGTAGAGCCACGGCTTCGCTGCCGCCCTCGACAACGTCCGGTGCAGGGCTTTCGGTGCCCCGGTGAGCGTCCGGCAGCGCACCCCGGTCACCCGGTCGGCCGTGATGAGCTCGACGGCCCGCGTCTGGGTCATGACCCGCACGCCCGCGCGCCGGGTCGCCTCGGCCAGCCGGGCGAAGAACACATCCCCGGACGTGCCTTTCGCCCTGGTCCGGTGCCCGCGCGGGACCGGGTCGGGCCACGCGGTCTCGCTGCCCGAGTGGTAGAGGTAGTAGTCGTCGGTCGGGTACGAGGTCTTGAACGGGCACACGCGCGCGTCGAACGGCACGCCCTGGTCCTCCAGCCAGGCCAGCATCTTCGCGCTGTCCTGGCAGAACCGGCGCAGCGTCGCGTCCGACACCGCGTCGCGGACCTCGTGCCCGAGGTAGGCGTGCATCGCCTCCGGCGTGTCGGCGACACCGGCCTCGACCTGCTGCCGCGTGCCGCCACCGGCGTAGACGACCCCGCCGGACAACGCCGTCGCACCACCACCGTGGAACCGGTCCAGGACCACCACGGACGCGCCGGTCGCCGCGGCCTCGACCGCGGCGCACGCGCCGGCGGCACCGAAGCCGATGACGACCACGTCAGCGGTGACCTCCACGCAACCCTCCCGGAACACGTTCTCGGTGAGTGGAACCGCCTGGAACTCCTACACCATAGCGCCAAACCGCCTCAGAACTATAACCTGTTCTAGTCTGAGGTCCTGGAGGTGCGGATGTACGACGTGATCGTCGTCGGCAGCGGCGCGGCGGGCATGACCGCCGCACTGTGCACGGCCCAGCACGGGCTGCGCACCCTGGTCGTCGAGAAGGCGGCGCACTTCGGCGGCTCGACCGCCCGGTCCGGCGGCGGCGTCTGGGTGCCGAACAACCCGGTCCTCGCCGCGGCGGGGGTTCAGGACACGCCGGAGGACGCCGCCACCTACCTCGCGCACATCGCCGGTGACGTGCCGGCCGAGCTGCGGGAGGCGTTCCTCGACGCGGGGCCCGCGATGCTCGCGTTCGTGTGCGCCCGCACGCCGTTGCGGTTCCGCTGGGTGCGCGGCTACCCCGACTACTACCCCGAGGCGCCCGGCGGGCGGCCGCACGGGCGTTCGGTCGAGCCCGTGCCGATGAAGGCCGACGTCCTCGGCGACGAGTTGCAGCACCTCGAACCGCCGTACGTGCCGACACCGGCCGGGATCGTGATCACCCAGGTCGACTACCGGTGGCTCACGCTCGCCGCGCGGCACCCGCGCGGGGTGCTGACCGCGGCCAAGCTGTTCGCGCAGCGGTTCCGGCCGGGGCGGCGGCTCGCGATGGGCCAGGCGCTCGCGGCCGGGCTGCGCGCGGGACTGACGGCGTCCGGCGTCGAGGTCAGGCTGAACACGGCGGTCACCGACCTGCACGTCGAGAACGGCAGGGTCGCCGGTGTCCGGGTCGGCGAGGAGTTGCTGCGGGCGCGCGACGTCGTGCTGGCCTCCGGCGGGTTCGAGCACAACGAACGGCTGCGCAAGCAGCACCAGGACGTCGGTGCGGAGTGGACGGTCGGCGCGCGGGCGAACACCGGTGACGGCATCGAGGCCGGTGTGCGCGCGGGCGCCGCGGTGGGCCTGCTGGACGACGCGTGGTGGGGCCCGACCGTCCCGTTGCCGCGCGGCCCGTTCTTCCTGCTCGCCGAACGCGCGCTGCCCGGCTGCGTGCTGGTCGACGGGTCCGGGCGGCGGTTCGTGAACGAGGCGGCGCCCTACATCGACGTGGTCAAGGCGATGACCGAGCGGACCTGGCTCGTCTTCGACCAGACCTACCGCAACCGCTACCCGTTCGCGGGTTTCCCGCCCCGCCGCCCGCTGCCCCGGCGCTGGAACGAGGTCGTGCTGTCCGCACCCACCCTCGACGAGCTGGCCGCCAAGGCGGACCTGCCCGGCCTGGTGGAGACGGTCGCGCGGTTCAACACCTTCGCCGGCGCGGACCCCGACTTCCACCGCGGCGACAGCGCCTACGACCGCTACTACGGCGATCCGCGCGTCCGACCGAACCCCTGCCTCGCGCCACTGCTCAAGCCGCCGTTCCACGCGGCCAGGATCGTGCCGGGCGACCTGGGCACCAAGGGCGG
This sequence comes from Nocardia sp. NRRL S-836, assembly GCF_001279525.1. GTDB lineage: Bacteria > Actinomycetota > Actinomycetes > Mycobacteriales > Pseudonocardiaceae > Lentzea. Next base: position 198,702 of record NZ_LGDY01000069.1, read on the forward strand.
CCTGCGCACCGACCGCGCGGCACGGGTGCTGCGCGAGAACGGTTCGGTGATCGACGGCCTGTACGCCGCGGGCAACGTGAGCGCGTTCGTGATGGGCCGCACCTACGCGGGCGCGGGCGCCACCCTCGGACCGGCGATGACCTTCGGATACCTGGCCGGACTCGACATCTCCAGCCACCACCACCGCGGAGGAACGTCATGACGCAGGACAGCGTGCGCTCCATCGACACCGGCGCGCCTCCCGCGCGGTTCGCGCGCGGCTGGCACTGCCTGGGCCTGGCCGACAGCTTCCGCGACGGGCAGCCGCACGCGGTCGAGGCGTTCGGCACGAAGCTCGTGGTGTTCCAGGGCGAGGACGGCACGCTCAACGTGCTCGACGCGTACTGCCGGCACATGGGCGGCGACCTGACGCAGGGCACGGTGAAGGGCGGCAACATCGCCTGCCCGTTCCACGACTGGCGCTGGGCGGGCAACGGCCGGTGCGTCGAGATCCCGTACGCCAAAAGGGTTCCGCTGCGGGCGCGCACCCGCTCGTGGACCACGCTGGAGGAGAACAAGCAGCTGTTCGTGTGGAACGACCCCCAAGGCAACCCGCCGCCGCCGCACGTCACGATCCCGCGCATCGAGCAGGCGTTCAGCGACGAGTGGAGCAACTGGACGTGGGACTCGGTCGTGATCGACAACGCGAACTGCCGCGAGATCATCGACAACGTCGTCGACATGGCGCACTTCTTCTACATCCACTTCGCGTTCCCGACGTACTTCAAGAACGTGCTGGAGGGCCACATCGCCTCGCAGTACCTCACCACGCGCGGGCGGCCGGACGTGGCGATGGCGTCGAACTACACCGGTGACGTCGAGGTGCGGTCGGAGGCCTCGTACCACGGGCCGTCGTACATGATCGACTACCTGTGGAACGACTACCGGGGCATCGAGATCGAGACGGTGCTGATCAACTGCCACTACCCGATCACGCCGAACTCGTTCAAGCTGCAGTGGGGCGCGATCGTGAAGAAGCTGCCGGGCGTCTCCGACGAGCACGCGGACAAGATCGCCCGCAAGTTCGCGCGCGGCATCGGCGCCGGTTTCCTGCAGGACGTGGAGATCTGGCAGAACAAGACGCGGATCGACAACCCGCTGCTGTGCGAGGAGGACGGGCCGGTCTACCAGCTGCGGCGCTGGTACGAGCAGTTCTACGTGGACGTCGAGGACGTCACCGACGACATGGTGCGGCGCTTCGAGTTCGAGGTCGACACGAGCCGGGCGGTCGAGGTGTGGGAGAGGGAGGTCGCCGAGAACCTCGCCCGCAAGCAGCCGACGAGCTCATGAACGAGCGCGACGAGTTCCTGTCCGGTGGCATGGCACCGGTGACGTGCGACTGCGGAAACCGGGTGCTGGTGAAGAAGAACAGCCCGCAGCACACCAGCGTGCAGTGGCTGGCCGACACCGGCGTCTGCCCGGAGCTGGGGCCGCGGGCACCACTCGTGCGGACGTGCCTGCGGTTGCGGGACGGCATCGAGAAGGCCGTGCGGGACGGGACGGTGGAGGTCGCCGATGGCTGAGGTGCACCGGGTGCGCGTCGAGGAGGTCGTCGAGGAGACCGCCGACGCGCGGTCGTTCGTGCTGTCGGGCGCCGACTTCCGGCCGCTGCCGGGGCAGTTCCTGACCGTGCGGGCGGGTGACGTGGCGCGCTGCTACTCCCTGTCCAGCGCGCCGGGTGAACCGTTGCGGATCACGGTCAAGCGCACGCCGGACGGGTACGGCTCGGTGTGGATGTGCTCGCAGGTGCGGGCCGGGACGGAGCTCGACGTGCTGGCGCCGGCCGGGGTGTTCACGCCGCGGTCGCTGGACTCGGCGTTGCTGGCGTTCGCGGCGGGCAGCGGGATCACGCCGGTGATGTCGATCATCCGCGCGGTGTTGTTCGGCGGGACCGGGTCGGTGCACCTGTTCTACGCCAACCGCGACGAAGCCTCGGTGATCTTCGCTCGGCAGCTGGACCGGTTGTCCCGCGACTTTCCCGGACGGCTGACGGTCGTGCACTGGCTGGAGTCGGTGCAGGGGCTGCCGCACGGGTTGCGCGCGTTCGTGCGGCCGTGCGACGAGGCGTTCGTGTGCGGCCCGGCGCCGTTCATGGAGGCGGCGCGCAAGGCGTTGCACGACGTTGCGGTGGTGCACGTCGAGAAGTTCGTGTCGTTGTCGAGTGACCCGTTCGCCGAGGTCGTGGCGGTGGCGGACGACCGGCCGGACGCGCGGGTCGAGGTGTCGCTGGATGGTGAGACGCACCGGTTCGCGTGGCCGGCCAGGACGAAGCTGCTGGACCTGTTGCTGGCCAACGGACTGGACGCGCCGTTCTCGTGCCGGGAGGGTGCGTGCAGCGCGTGCGCGTGCCGGCTGGTCGGCGGCGAGGTCAAGATGCTCAACAACGACGTGCTCGACCCCGAGGACATCGCCGACGGCATCGTGCTGGCGTGCCAGTCGGTTCCGGTCACCGACACGGTGAAGATCACCTACGAGTGAGGGGCGTCTGATGCCGATCGACCCGGCTGTCGCGGTGGGGGCGGAACTGCCCGAGCTGGAGTTCTCCTGGACGTCGTCGGACGTGCTGCTCTACCACCTCGCCCTGGGTGCCACGGAGCTGCGGTACGTCTACGAGAAGGGGTTGTCGGTGCTGCCGACGTTCGGCGTGGTCGCGCCGCGGTTCCACGAGACCGCGCCGCCGACCGTGTCGTTCCCCGGCATCGACATCGACCTGGCCAAGGTGCTGCACGGCACGCAGGAGATCACCGTGCAGGCGCCGATCCCGGCCGAGGGCGCGGCGGTGCTGCGGACCCGCGTCACGGACGTGTGGGACAAGGGGAAGGCGGCGGTGATCGTGCAGGAGTCGACGGCGGTCACCCCGGACGGGACCGCGCTCTACACCACGCGCTCCAGCATCTTCGCCCGCGGCGAGGGCGGGTTCGGCGGGTCGCGCGGGCCGTCGGCGCGGGTGGCGCTGCCCGAGCGCGAGCCGGACGCGGTGATCGAGACGCCGACGTTGCCGCAGCAGGCGTACCTGTACCGGTTGTGCGGTGACCGCAACCCCTTGCACGCCGATCCGGAGTTCGCCCGCCTGGCCGGGTTCGACCGGCCGATCCTGCACGGGCTGTGCACCTACGGCGTGGTGTGCAAGGCGGTTGTCGACGCGCTGCTGGACGGGCCGGAGCGGGTGGTGTCGTTCGGGGCGCGGTTCGCGGGCGTGGTGTTCCCCGGTGAGACGCTGCGGACCTCGGTGTGGCGGGACGGGCCGCGGCTGCTGCTGACCACCTCCGCCGCGGACCGTCCCGTGCTCGCCGACGCCGTGCTCCTGACCCGGGGCTAGTGCCCCAGGACCAGGCCGCTGGTCGGAACGCCGGTGCCGGCGGTGACCAGGACGTGGTCCACGCCCGCGACCTGGTTCACCGCGGTGCCGCGGATCTGGCGCACGCCCTCGGCGATGCCGTTCATGCCGTGCAGGTAGGCCTCGCCGAGCTGGCCGCCATGCGGGTTGAGCGGCAGCGCACCATCAAGTTCCAGCGCGCCGGACGCCACGAGGTCCTTCGCCTCTCCCCTGCCGCAGAACCCGAGCTCCTCCAGCTGCACCAGCACGAACGGCGTGAAGTGGTCGTAGAGCACCGCGACGTCCACATCGGACGGGCCGATGCCCGACCGCTCCCACAGCTGCCGTGCCACCACACCCATCTCCGGCAACCCGGTCAGGTCGTCGCGGTAGTAGCTCGTCATCGTGAACTGGTCGCGGCCGCTGCCCTGGGCGGCGGCCCTGACCAGCGCGGGCTTGTTCGGCAGGTCGCGGGCCCGTTCGGCGGAGGTCACCACGAGCGCCACCGCACCGTCGCTCTCCTGGCAGCAGTCGAGCAGCCGCAGCGGTTCGGCGATCCAGCGGGACGCCTGGTGGTCGTCGAGGGTGATCGGCCGGCCGTGGAACCACGCGGCGGGGTTGGTGGCCGCGTGCTTGCGGTCGACCACGGCGATCCGGCCGAAGTCCTCGCTCGTGGCCCCGTGTTCGTGCATGTACCGGCGGGCGAACATGGCGACCATCGCGGCCGGCGTGCCCAGGCCCATCGGGTAGGACCAGCTGTTGTCGATGTTCGCCGCGGCCGCCGTCTGGACCTGGCCGAAGCGGTGCCCGGAACGTTCGTTGAACGCCCGGTAGCACACCACGACCCGCGCCGCGCCGGTCTCGACCGCCATCGCGGCCTGCTGGACGGTCGCGCACGCCGCGCCGCCGCCGTAGTGGACGCGGCTGAAGAACGTCAGCTCCGGGATGCCGAGCTCGCGAGCGACGGCGATCTCGGCGTTGGTGTCCATGGTGAAGCTGACCAGGCCGTCCACATCGGACGGTTCGAGGCCGGCGTCCGCCAGTGCCGCGCGCACGGCCTCGGCGGCCAGCCGCAGTTCGCTGCGGCCGGACTCCTTGGAGAACTCGGTGGCGCCGATTCCGGCGATCGCGGCGGTCACGCGGGCACCTCGATCCGCACCGTGCCGGTGACGTGGTCGCCGTGGCCGGTGCGGCCGACGACCTCGATCAGCAGGTCGCGGTCGTCACGCGCGATGACCTGGCCGAAGAACTTCAGCGTGTCGTAGGCGTAGCAGGGGGCACCGAGCCTGATGTCGATCTGCCGCACCAGCGCCTCCCGGCCGGCCCAGTCGGTGACGTAGCGCTGCACCAGGCCGGTCGTGGTGAGGATGTTGATGAAGATGTCCTTCGAGCCGCGCTGGACCGCCAGGTCGCGGTCGTGGTGCACGTCCTGGAAGTCGCGGGTGGCCAGCGCGGTGCTGACCACGAACGTCGGCGTGGCCTCGACGTGCCACTCGGGCAGGGAGTCACCGGTCCGCACGAGGCCTCCAGCCCACCATCGTCAGGTCGTCGTCGACCCTGGTGAACACGACCTCGACCGGCAGCCCGACCCTCGGTTCGCCGTCGAGCTCGCCCAGCATCCGCACGCCCTCGTCCAGCTCAACCAGCGCGACGACGAACGGGGTCTGCTTGCCGGGCACCTGCGGGTGGTGGTGCACGACGTAGCTGTAGACCACGCCGCGGCCGTCCGAGACCAGGTACTTCGGTTTCGTGGCACCGCATTCCGGGCACATCGGGCCGGGCGGGTGCCGCAGCAGGCCGCAGCCGCCGCACCGCTGGATGCGCAGCTCACCCCGTTTCGTGCCCTCCCAGAAGTACTCGGTGTCCTGGTTGACCGACGGCCGGATCGCCTGCGCGCGCTCGGTTGTCACGGGTGCGGCGGTCTTGGCCGGCGGGCGGAACTTCAGCACGCGGAAGCGCATCTCGGCGACCACCTCGTCACCGACGTACCAGGTGCTCCTGGTCGTGACGAACCAGCCTTCGCCGAGCGCGGTCTTCTTGGGGCCGGTCACGTCCTCCAGCCGGGAGGTGACGGCGAGCTGCTCGCCGACCCGCAGGTAGCGGTGGTAGGTCTGGTCGCTGTTGGTCGCGACGACCGAGGTGAACCCGGCCTCGTCGAGGATGCCCATCATCGCGCCGAGCGGGTCGTCCGGGGTGCGCTGACCGTGCAGGCCACCCATCGTCCACACCTGCACCATCGCCGGTGGCGCGACCTCGGTGTAGCCGGGGTGCCGGTCGCCGATAGCCTCCAGCCAGTTGCGGATCATCGGCAGGTTCACCGGGTCGCGGGCGAGCCGGGGCGCGCACTCGCCCCGTTCCGCGATCTTCGCGGCCTCTTCCTCGATGTCGGTCACCGCACCACCCTCGGTAGTCCCAGCCCGATCGACGCGATCAGCTCCTTCTGCACCTCGTTCACGCCACCGCCGAAGGTGAGCACGAGGTTGCGCCTGGCCTGCACGTCCAGCCAGCGCACCAGTTCCGCGGTCTCCGGTTCGGCCGGGTCACCGTGGCGGCTCACGACCTCCTCCAGCAGCCGGCCGACGCGCTGGGTGCGGTCGGCGGCGAAGACCTTGGTGGCCGAGGCGTCCGCGACCTCCACCTCCTGCGCGGCCACCTGCCAGTTGAGCAGCTCGTTCACCCGGTGCACGGCCTTCACCTCGGCCAGCGCCCTGCGCACGTCCGGCAGGTCCAGCAGGTCGCGGTCGCGCGCCCACCGGTGCACGCGGTCGAGCTGCGCGCCGATCCGGCCGGACGGTCCGAGCATCACGCGCTCGTGGTTGAGCTGGGTGGTGATCAGCCGCCAGCCCTCGTTCTCCTCGCCGACGCGCATGCCGACCGGAACCTCGACGTCGCTGTAGTAGGTCGCGTTGACGTGGTGCGCGCCGTCGCAGGTGATGATCGGCGTCCACGAGTAGCCGGGGTCGGCGGTGTCGGCGATCAGGATGGTGATGCCGCGGTGGCGGTCCTCCGGCGTTCCGGTGCGGACCGCGAGCCAGACGAAGTCGGCGTCGTGGCCGCCGGTCGTGAAGATCTTCTGGCCGTTGACGACGTAGTGGTCGTCGTGCCTGACCGCCCTGGTCCGCAACGCCGCGAGGTCCGTGCCGGCCTCGGGTTCGGTGTAGCCGATGGCGAAGTGCACCTCACCGCGCAGGATCCGCGGCAGGAAGAGGTCCTTCTGCTCCCGGGTACCGTAGCGCTGCAACGTCGGCCCGACCGTCTGCAGCGTCACGTACGGCAGCGGCACGTCCGCGCGCGCCGCCTCGTTGACGAAGATCTGCTGCTCGACCGGCCCGAACCCGCGCCCGCCGTACTCGGTGGGCCAGCCGACGCCGAGCCGGCCGTCGGCGCCGAGGCGGCGGACCAGCTCGCGGTAGACGGCGCCGTGCCGTTCGGTGAGCATCGCCTCGCGTTCCCGCTCGGACATCACGCTGCCGAAGTACTCGCGCAGCTCGTCGCGCAGCTTCCGCTGGGCGGTCGTGAGGTCAACGAACATCGATCCGCCCCAACCGGTGCTCCACTCCGCCGACGAACCTCGTCAGCTCCTTGGCCATGCCGTAGTACCTGTGCATCGGGTAGGTGATGTCGAGCCCCAGGCCGCCGTGCAGGTGGTGGCACGTGTGCACGGCCGGGAGCACCTCGGCCGCGAGCCAGTAGGCGGCGGTGTCGAGGTCGGCGGTGTCCTGATCGGGGCGGTCGAAGGTCCAGCAGGCGGTGAGCGCGGCGAGGTGCATGGTGCGCGCGGCGACGTAGACGTCGGCGACCTGGCCCGCGACGGCCTGGAACGACGACAGCGGCTTGCCGAACTGGTGGCGGGTGCCGACGTGCTTCACCGTCAGGTCGAGCGCACCGGCGAGCACCCCGTCCGCGACCGCGCAGGCGCCCGCGAGTGCGTAGCCGCGGACGTCTCCCGCCAGTGGTTCCCCTCGTGCGCCGTCGAACCGGACCGTGCTGTCCGTTGTGGACACACCGGGTTGTGCGGGATCGACGATCAGCGTGCCCGGCTCGTCGCCCAGCACCGCGCTGACGAGGATGCGCCGTGCTTCCGCGGCACGGGGGACGTGGACCTTGACGCCGGTGAGGCCGGTGCCGTCGCGGTCGGCCCTGGTGGCGGGGATCGCGGGCAGGGGGTTCGAGGGTTCGCTCAGCGCGGCCGTCAGGACCGCGTGCTGCTCGGTGACCAGCGGCAGCAGCGCGTCCTGCTGCTCGGGGGTGCCGAACCGGGCGATCGGCAGCACGCCCAGGGCCAATGTCGCGAACGCCGGCACGTCCACCGCCCTGCGCCCGACCTCCGTGAGCAGCAGCGCGGTCTCCACCACGCCGAGGCCGTGGCCGCCCAGCCGTTCCGGCACGGCCAGCGCCAGCAGACCGGCCTCCCCCAGTGCCTTCCACGGCGTCTCGCTCTCCCGGCCCAGCACGTCGGCGGCGAGCCGCGCGATCTCCCGCTGGGTGTCGTCGAGGCTGAAGTCCATCAACTCTCCCTGGGTAGGCCGAGGATCCGTTCGCCGGCGAGGTTCATCAGCACCTGCGTCGTGCCGCCCGCGATGCTCAGGCACCGGGTGAGCAGGAACTCGTGCACCTGGTCGCTGTGCACCAGTCCGCCGTCGAGCTCCACCGCGAACTCGGCCACGTCCTGCCGGTGCCGCACCCCGACCAGCTTGCGGACGCTGGACTCCGGACCGGGTTCCTGCCCGTGGAGCTGACGCAGGCCCGCCCGCAGGTCCAGCAACGACACCGCGAGTCCTTCCGCGACCAGCACGCCCAGGCGTTCCGACGGCTCGGGACCGGCGGCCAGAACCTGTTCCAGTGCCTCCCCCAGCGACGAGCCGCGGCCCATGGCGACGCGTTCGTTGGCGAGGGTGGTGCGCGCCAGCCGCCAGCCGTCGTTCACCGCCCCGACCACGCAGTCGTCGGGCACGAACACCTCGTCCAGGAAGACCTCGTTGAACCGCGCCTCCCCGGTGATCTCCCGCAACGGCCGCACGTCCACGCCCTCCGCACGCATGTCGACCAGGAAGTAGGTGATGCCCCTGTGCTTCGGGACCGACGAGTCGGTGCGGGCCAGGCAGATCCCCCAGTCGGCCTCGTGGGCGAGCGACGTCCACACCTTCTGCCCGGTCAGCCGCCAGCCGCCCTCCGCCCGCACGGCCCTGGTGCGCAACGACGCCAGGTCCGAACCGGCCTCCGGTTCGCTGAAGAGCTGGCACCAGGTGAGCTCGCCGCGCAGCGTCGGCCAGACGAACCGGTCGCGCTGCTCCTCGGTGCCGTGGCGGAGGATCGTCGGCGCGGCCCAGGCACCGATGACGAGGTCCGGCCTGCGCACCCCGGCCCGCGCGAACTCGTCGTCGATCACCAGCTGGCGGGCCGGCGAGGCGTCCAGCCCGTACGGGCGCGGCCAGTGCGGCACGAGGTATCCGCTGTCCGCCAACCGCTTCCGCTGCCCGGCCGGGTCGAGCGCGGCGATCTCCACCGCGAACGCCCTGACCTCCGGATCACCGCCGACCTCGACCCGGTGCTGTCGCCGTGCCCCGGCCAGCGCCAGTTCCGCCACCCGCCCGCGCCACCTCGCCCTGCCCCCGGCCAACTGCTGCAACGCGAGCGCGCGGCGCAGGTAGCGGTGGGCGTCGTGCTCCCACGTGAACCCGATGCCGCCGAGCACCTGGATGCAGTCCTTGGCGTTGCGCACCGCCGCGTCGAACGCGACCGTGGCCGCGACGGCGGCGGCCAGCGGGTGTTCCGCGGGTTCTCCGACCGCACCGGCCGCGTCCCACGCGACGGAGGACGCCTGCTCCGCCCGGCACAGCATCTCGACGCACAGGTGCTTGACGGCCTGGAACGACCCGATGACCCGGCCGAACTGCTCCCGTTGCCGCGCGTGCCCGACCGCCGTCCGGAGGCACCACGCGGCGATGCCGCTCGCTTCGGCGGCCATGAGCGTGATCGCGAGGTCGGTCGGGTCGGCGACCGGCTCACCGTTCTCGTGGACGGTGACGGATCCCAGCGACCGGGTCAGGTCGACGGCTTCTCTCGCGGTGACGGTCGTCCGTTCGACCGGGACGAACATCCACCCGCCCGCATTGACGAGCAGGTGGGTGGCCTCGGTGGCGCCGATGACGTGCTCGGTGTCGAACCCGAAGCCGGCCACCCCGTCGAAGTCCGGGAACAGGGCACTCGCCAGCGCGGTGGGCAGCAACGGCCCCGGCACGAGGTGCTCGGCGGCGCACTCCAGCATCACGGCGAGGTCGACCACGCTCCCGCCCTCGCGCAGCACCTCGAAGAACCCGACGCGGACCAGGTCGGCCCACTTCCCGTGCGCCGCACCGACGCTCTCCCGCAGCGCGTGGTGCTCGTCGGTCGTGGCGATCGGCATGCGGCCTCCTCCAGTAACATGAGGAAGTTTATAGAACGTGTTCTAATTCCGGCAACAGATCATGCGTGGGAAACCGCTCGGGTAGGATGTGGAGGCTGCTGCAACACGTTCCAGGAGGATCATCTCCGTGTCACCTTCGAAGTCGCGCGCGGACGCACTCATGGCGGGCGAGGAGCTCAGCTCGGCCGCCCAGCGCGAGCGGCGCAAGAGGATCGTCGACGCGACCATCGCGCTGGCGTCCAAGGGCGGGTTCGACGCCGTCCAGATGCGGGCGGTGGCCGACCGGGCGGACGTCGCGCTGGGCACCCTGTACCGGTACTTCCCCTCCAAGATCCACCTCCTCGTCTCCAGCCTCGCGATGGAACTGGAACGCGCGCAGGAGAAGATGGACCGCGCCACCGTCCCCGGCGACACCCCCTACGACCGCGTGCTGTTCGTGCTCGGCCGCATTACCCGCGGCCTGCAGCGCAACCCGCACCTGACCGAGGCGATGACCCGCGCGTTCACCTTCGCCGACGCCTCGGCCGGCGCCGAGATCGACCGCGTCGCGCTGCTGATGGAGACGATGTTCACGCGCGCGATGACCGACGAGGAACCGACCGACGAGCAGAAGGCCATCGCGCGGGTGATCAGCGACGTGTGGCTGTCGAACCTCGTCGCGTGGGTGACCCGGCGGGCCACGGCGACCGACGTGGCGAACCGGCTGGAGTTGACCGTGCGGTTGTTGCTGGCCTGAGAGCCGGGTTGTGTGCGCCTGTCACGCGGTGCGGGGCAGGCGCACCAACCATCGAGTGACATCGGCGCCCCTCGGCCGCCCGACGGTCACCGAGTCATGAACCGGCGAACCAGATCGCGCGGCTGTCCACCCTGAACAGGACACGTCACAGCTCACGAGTCGTTGGAGCTCATCGCGGAGGCTGCTGCCGAGCTGTAACGCATCGGTACGTCACTCGCGGCTCCAGACGGAAGGCGCCCGTACGCCGGACGGAGTGACCTTCCCTGGGAAGAATCGATTTCCCTTGATCTGCGATACGTCGAGGCTGATCGTTGTCGCTCGACCTGGTCATCCTTCTGAAGACTCTAGGCGCCGTCCTGCCCAGGCGTGGCTCCTACTGATGTCCGTCCTCGAATCCGGCGACTCTTGGCTGGGAGCGGCATCGTCGAGCAACTGCCGAGCACGCGTCACGAGCTCGGATGTCAGGCCGGCGGGATGGTGAAGATCAGGCCCTGGCTCATGGTCGAGCGGATGCCCTGCACGTCCCTGGTGACGACCTTCACCCGATGCTGCCTGTCGGGGGTCAGCCCGGTCAGCGTGACCTGCTTCTCGGTGACCAAGCCGGTGTTCCCTCCGTCCAGGTACACCTCGTAGCCCAGCGTCGGGTTCCACCAGGAAGAGGCTTCCCAGGCCAGTGTCACGGACGTCGGCGTCGTCGAGACCATCCGCACCTCGCTCGGGCGCGGCGGCCGCTCGAAGACGGCGGGCTGCGACCACACGGTGCCCAGCAGGTCGTTCTGCGCGGGGTCGTGCGAGCAGGACGCGGTGACCGTGCCGATCGGGGTGCCGTCGGCGCGCTCGGGGCGCAGTGTCAGTGCCAGGTCGTCCACGTGCAGGTCGTAGTAGCCCTGCGTGGTCAGGAACTGCACCGGGAAGGAGCCCGCGGCCCGCACCGCGGTCCCCTGGGTGCTCGTCAGCCACGTGGGCGCGACGGTGAACGAGGCCTGGGTGGTCCGCGTCCCGTCCGGGCCGGTGATGTGCGCGTCGAGTGTCGCTGTGCTGTCGGCGTCGCAGGTCCAGGTCCACATCGATGTAGGCGGGTTCGTGCCTGGCGACGGTGTCCGGGCCCGCGCCGTCGTCCGGCAGACCGCCGACAACCCACACGGTCATCTGAGCACTCGACCCGAAGGAGGTCGTACAGGTGTAGTCCATCCGCACCGCGGTCGTCTGGGCCGACGCCGGGGTTGTGGCTCCCGTCAGCGCCCCGACGACCGCGAGGACAGCGAACAGCGACAAAGCGGTGATGCGGAGTGGCTTCCTTCTCTTGCGCACCTGCACGTCCTCTCCGTGTTCACTCGACCGCGGACAGTGTCCCGCACAGCAACGTCAGTACGTGTCGACCATTCAGCCGCAGCAAGGTGAAGGCGATGTTCGCGCAATGGCGAAATCCCACCCCAACGTGAGCACGGAGCCTCCGACGGCGGCGTAGAACCGTGCGAGTGACTTCCTCGAACGCTCCGGATGACCGGACAACCTCTTGGCCGGACTGAGCGTCTCGTCTGCAACGGGCTGGGGAGGCCCAAGGGGAGAGGGAACATCATGCGCAAATTCGCGTTGGCGGTAGCCGCAGCGCTGATGGTGACGGCGGTGGTGATGCCGGCGAGCGCCGGTGCCGCCGCATGTGCGCCGGTGGACTGGGGGTCGGGACTGAAGACCGTGTTCACCGGTTCCGGAGGTGTCGTGACCAACATTCGCTCCGGGCAGCACGAGTGCTTCGACCGGCTTGTGATCGACACCCGCCTGACCGACGGGGGCTACTGGGTGCGCTACACCGACGAGGTGACCTACGTCGGGTCCGGTGAGCCGGTTCCGTTGCGCGGCGGGGCGAAGTTGTTCGTCATGGCGTACTCGCCGTCCTACGACGAGCACTTCGTCCCGACGTACGAGCCGGCGAACCCGGCCGAGGTCGCGGACGTGACCGGCTATCGGACGTTCCGGCAGCTGGCCTGGGCCGGGTCCTGGGAGGGCACCACCGACCTCGGGCTGGGTGTCCGCGCACGCCTGCCGTTCCGGGTGTTCACCCTGACCGACCGCATCGTCGTGGACGTCGCCCACCAGTGGTGAGCCGTGGCGGGATCGTCACCCAGCCGATCCTGCCACCGTCCAACGGACGTCGAGGCATTGCCCGGAGGCCAGTGCCGGCGGCGTTTCCTCCTGTCGGATGATGATCTCGGTACGTGCCGCAGCCCTGGCCGGACCCCAGGGTGCGACTCGTACAGCATTCACACCGGATGTACATTCCGCTAACCTCATCATTCCCGTCCGATTCCCACTTCCTTCGGCCGGGAACAAGCAACGCGCCTGACACACGCGGAGTCCTCCTGAAACAGAGTCACATGCAGACGGCTCGACTTTCTGCTGGCTGATGACATGCGGTTCGCTGTACGAAGTAGCAAGTTGAGGACATAGAAAGATTTCTTCCATCATGTCGATGCGCTGAGTGATGGCGACACTGGATCCGAATAGTGTTGCTCTGCGGACCCGCGTAGATTCGCCTCCCAGCAGGAGCACCAAAGGATGAGAACAGAACCGACCAGTAGTTTCACACAAGTAGCCTGTCGTGGAGTCATTCTTCAAGCTGTCCTTGTCTGAGTAGCATTCTGGGTGGATGCGGATCCATCCTCGTCTCATTGCTTCAAGCCGAGGGACGGTGGAACTGGACTCGTCGAGCTCTTTGCCCGTCGCCCATCAACGCCGCGCTACTGAAGGAGGCTGAGGAGCTGGTGGCGATCTCGGCAAGACGAGCTGCCCCTGAACAGGAACCCGCTCGTGCACCGATCTGGCCACGTAGCGTTGCAAGGCGACGATCAGTGCTCAGTGCCACTGAGCAACTTGAAGCTAGATCGGTACTAGGCTTCGCAACTGCGCTGGTCAACAAGTGTGCTCCCCGCACGCGCGGGGGTGGTCCGTCCTGGGTGCTGGCCGTGAAGGTCTTGGACTGGGTGCTCCCCGCACGCGCGGGGGTGGTCCCGACGGGTCAGGGTTCTTGACGGCTGGTCTCATGTGCTCCCCGCACGCGCGGGGGCGGCCAGAGCCTGCTGCGCACCGCCTAGTGCTCCTCGCACGCGCGGGGGTGGTCCCAACGGCGAATTCGTGGACGCGAACACCGGCGAGTGCTCCCCGCACGCGCGGGGGTGATCCCATCGTGCGGTCCCTGGGGCTGTGGTTGGTGTTGTGCTCCCCGCACGCGCGGGGTGGTCCCACCTCGACAACGTGATCGGAGCCGGACGATGTGTGCTCCCCGCACGCGGGGGGTGATCCCTGGTCGAGGGCCGGGTTAGGCCACTTCCAGTTGTGCTCCCCGCAACACGCGGGGGTGGTCCTGCGGCGTCGAACGCCGGGTTGCAACGCGAGGTGCTCCCCGCATACGCGGGGGTGGTCCGTCCCCGCCTGCATCGGCTAGGCCGCAGCTCCAGTGCTCCCCCCACGCGCCGGGATGGCCCGCCCGGTTAACGACCTGGCGCTGGTGCGGCTGGAGTGCTCCTCGCACGCGCGAAGGTGAGTTTTCCCGCTGTTCCTCGGACGCCGATCCTGTCAGGCCGCGGCAAGCTGGTCCGAGGGCTGCGCGAGGGTGAAAAACGCACCTCGCTTGCCCGAACAGCCTGGTCAAGAAGTGTTCTCCCCGCGCACGCGGGGATGGCCCGCAGCTCCTCAACCGGCTATCGGTGCCCGGCGCGTTCTCCCCGCGCACGCGGGGATGGTCCCGACAACGACTGGCCGGCACCGGACCAACTGCAGTTCTTCCCGCGCACGCGGGGATGGTCCTGCCACGAACCCTTGGCGGTGGTGTAGGTGCGGCGGAACTGCCCGGTGGCCGTGTCGGGTGCGGCCGGGAACAGTTCCAGGGCACTGCTGAGGGCGCCAAGGATTGCCGTGGCGGAGCGAAGGCGCACAGCGGGTTCCTTGTCGCGGCAGATGCGAGTCATGACCGTCAGCAGCCCGTCGTCGGCCAGGTCGGTCGCGAACCGCTCCACCACGACCGTGTCCCGCGCCCACAGCGAGTTGGGCAGGCCGGACCGGTTGTGGCCGAGGAAGCCCACGCAGCGGTCGAGCGAGTCGAGGCCGTCCTCGGCCATCACCGAGGGCAGCGGGGGCAGAACCGGGCAGTGGGACAGCCCTCAAGGTCACGGTGTCAGCGCTTCGACGGAGGACACCGCCGACTTCGGTCCGGTTCCGTTGAGTGGCCGGTCGCCCCAGCCCGTAGCGCCGAGGAGGGCGTTGTTGCGGCGCCGGATGGTGGCGGGGACGGTGGTGTTGTAGACGGTGATGAAGTCGATTTCGTCATCGGCGGCGCTGGCTTCGTCGAAGGTGTGCAGGACGGTGAACCAGACGTTGAGCAGGCCGCTGAAGTGAACGGTGAGCCAGGTCAGTTCGACGAGCATGCCGGTGGCGTAGGCGTTGTGGTAGGCGGGGGTGTCGGTGCCGGGGTACTGGTCGAGGCCGTGGGCGGTG
>NZ_LGDY01000070.1 GCF_001279525.1 Nocardia sp. NRRL S-836
GTCCGCTATCGGTCACCAGGGAGTATTTAGGCTTAGCGGGTGGTCCCGCCAGATTCACAGCGAATTTCACGAGTACGCTGCTACTTGGGAACACTCTAACGAGATACCGGATTTTCGAGTACGGGAGTTTCACCCTCTACGCTCACGCTTTCCAGACGTATTCCTCTAACCACAGTATTTTCTGACTCGTTGCCAGTTCGGCAGAACTGACCAAGAGGTCCCACGACCCCGCGAATGCAACCCCTGCCGGGTATCACACAGACGCGGTTTAGCCTCATCCGCTTTCGC
>NZ_LGDY01000071.1 GCF_001279525.1 Nocardia sp. NRRL S-836
CCGGGCTTGATGGACTTGGTGGAGATCACGTCCAGGCCGGTCACCTTGCCGACCAGTTTGCCGACGACCTTCATGATCTTGGTGAAGATCTCGACCAGCTTGCCCAGCAGCGGCGAGACCTTCTTGATGGTCTTGATGAGCTTCTGGATCAGCTCACCGATGCGCGTGGCCCACTTCGAGATCGCCGTCACGGCCTGCGCCACGATCACGGGCGTGCCGAAGCCGAGCGTGAACACGGCCTCCAGCACCCACGTGATCAGCTTGCCGACGAG
>NZ_LGDY01000072.1 GCF_001279525.1 Nocardia sp. NRRL S-836
AGAGCGGTCGAAGGTGGGACTGGCGATTGGGACGAAGTCGTAACAAGGTAGCCGTACCGGAAGGTGCGGCTGGATCACCTCCTTTCTAAGGAGCATCTACCAGTGTTCTGAGCGAACGTCTCAGCGCTGGTCAGAACCACACCGGCCTTGATGCCGGGTGGGCTCACTAGTGGATGCTGGCTGGCTCGACATTCGGTTGTCACGGCAGTGAGTACTGCGCCTTCGGGTGCGTGGAAAGGTGTCGCGAGGGCTGAGTGAACAGATCG
>NZ_LGDY01000073.1 GCF_001279525.1 Nocardia sp. NRRL S-836
AGTTAAGGCCCCCAGCTAGACCACTGGGTTGATAGGCCAGAGGTGGAAGATCGGTAACGGTTGGAGCTGACTGGTACTAATAGGCCGAGGACTTGTTACAAAGACGCTACGCATCCACTGTGCGGTTCTGGAAGAACAACCAGAACCGATCGAGCCCGCTGTTCGGGGTTCTAGGTTGTAATTTCATAGTGTTTCGGTGGTTATAGCGTTGGGGAAACACCCGGTCCCATTCCGAACCCGGTA
>NZ_LGDY01000074.1 GCF_001279525.1 Nocardia sp. NRRL S-836
GGCAGCAGGTCGAAGTCGTCGTCGCCGAAGATCACCGGACGGGCCCTGTCGCGGCGGATCCAGTCGACGATCAGGTTGCGCGCCACCGTGAACAGCCACGAACGCACCACCACGCCGTCGGCGGACAGCTGCTCGCGGTGCCGCCACGCCCGCAGCATGCACTCCTGCACGACGTCCTCCGCCCGGTGCGGGTCACCGGGCAGCAGCCGGCGGGTGAACCGCAGGAGGTGCTCCCGGTG
>NZ_LGDY01000075.1 GCF_001279525.1 Nocardia sp. NRRL S-836
AGAGGTGGAAGATCGGTAACGGTTGGAGCTGACTGGTACTAATAGGCCGAGGACTTGTTACGAAGACGCTACGCATCCACTGTGCGGTTCTGGAAGAACCGAGCGGCATTCCGATCGCCGCAGGTACAACTCCACAGAGTTTCGGTGGTTATAGCGTTGGGGAAACACCCGGTCCCATTCCGAACCCGGTAGTTAAGCCCTTCTGCGCCGATGGTACTGCACTGGTTACGGTGTGGG
>NZ_LGDY01000076.1 GCF_001279525.1 Nocardia sp. NRRL S-836
GTGGCATGCACCGAAATCGACGGCCGACCCATCGCCATCACCGGCGGCAGCGACGAGACGCTGCGCGTCTGGGACCTCACCGACGGCACCCCGCTCACCACCCTCACCGGACACACCGGCACGGTGACCGCGGTGGCGTGCACCGAAATCGACGGCCGACCCATCGCCATCACCGGCGGCAGCGACGAGACGCTGCGCGTCTGGGACCTCACCGACGGCACCCCGCTCACCGCCCTC
>NZ_LGDY01000077.1 GCF_001279525.1 Nocardia sp. NRRL S-836
GTGACGCCTTCTCCAACCGGATCGTGGGCTGGAAGACCAGCGACCGCTGCGACACCAGCCTCGTGCTCGGCGCCCTGGAGTACGCGATCTGGTCCCGCGACGTACGCGGCGGGCAGCTGATCCACCACAGTGACAGAGGCTCGACCTACACCTCGATTCGCTTCGCGCAACGCCTGGCGGACATCGGAATTCTGCCGTCGATGGGCTCGGTCGGCGACTCCTACGACAACGCGCTG
>NZ_LGDY01000078.1 GCF_001279525.1 Nocardia sp. NRRL S-836
GCGGGCAGGTTGTTCTTCCCGGAGGTGCGGGACGTGCCGCCGGACTGCCCGTTCCGGTCGTACGAACAGGCGGCCGAGTGGCTCGACCAGGAAGCCTCGAACTGGTCGGGGGTGCAGCGGGAGGCCGCGGTGCTCGGCCGGCACCGCCAGGTGCTCGACCTGGCCGGCTCGATCCACCGCTATGCCTTCGGCCGCGAGCAGAAGCACCGCTGGGACGAGGTCTTCGAACTCGG
>NZ_LGDY01000079.1 GCF_001279525.1 Nocardia sp. NRRL S-836
GGGGCTCCGCCCCAGACCCCGACACTCCCAAAGAAGCCGGCCAGCGCGGTTAGTGGGTTGATGGCACGCCTGTTTGTGTTGGGCGGCTGCCGGTTGCGTTGGTGGTTGCGTTGCGGTGGGCGGCTGCCCCGCCTAGCACTCACAGAGCGAGCCAGACCCGGGAAGGGGAGTCAAACCGACGAAAAGCGTGTCGGTTTGACTCCCCTTCCCGTGCCCGGCAAACGATCGGAG
>NZ_LGDY01000080.1 GCF_001279525.1 Nocardia sp. NRRL S-836
ACCTCGATTCGCTTCGCGCAACGCCTGGCGGACATCGGAATTCTGCCGTCGATGGGCTCGGTCGGCGACTCCTACGACAACGCGCTGATGGAGAACTTCCTCTCCACGCTGAAGATCGAACTCGTGTACCGGAACTCCTGGCGCACCCGCGACGAGGCCGAGAACGCGATCTTCAGCTACATCGACGGCTGGTACAACACCCAGCGCATCCAGAAAGAGCTCGGCTGGCTCAGCCCCGACGAGTACGAGGCCGCCTGGCACGCCGACCAACTCCAGCCATCGATCATCCCGGCATCCTCATCCGGAGCCAGGTAACCAACCCTCCGAGTTATCGGGGGAACCTCAGTGCGCGGACGCCCAGGCTTACGGTTCACGCTCATGCGGGCGCGGCGCTTCATCAAGTCGCGATGCCACCTCAGCACCGTATCCAGGCTGACCAACAGCCGGAGCCGACGCAACGTCGCGCGCGCCAAGGGCACAAGCAAGGCTGCGAGCAACACCCTCTCCTCCGGCCGCAGTCGCGGGCGCTGACCGCCGAGCTGCCGATGCAGGACCGCGAGTTGATGGCGTAACGCGAGGATTCGACATCCTTCTCCCAAGCGGACATGCGCAGAAGCCACAACGCGGCGAAGGCCAGGGAGGAGGCAAGGTAAGCGAAACGAACCAGCACGGCCGCGATCGTGCCCGATGACGACCGCTACCCACCGACGCCTACTGACCTGCACGGACGTATTTCCCGGGACGCGCGGGCGCGATAGCGAGGCACGGCGTTCCGGCCGCCACGCGACCGTCACGCGCGAATGAAGCACGAACAATTCGCACTCGACACGTCCCCATGTCCACCGCTTTCTCACATGGCCGCTCGTCGAATTCATCGAACCACCACTCGATTCGACTGTCGAATCGCAGCGCACGTGAAGCGAAGACCTGATGGCGCCCGCGCGCAGCCACCCCACAAGCTAAAAAGTCACTCGAATTTTAGCGATCCCAAACACTCCAACGATCCACCTCTTAGCCGGAAGAATCTTTTCGTCGCGCCTTGACCGCACCGAAATCATCCTTCACAGTTCAAGGCACAGTCCTCCAACCGGAAGCGAGGATGTCACCGGCATGAACATCCGAGCACGGCAGCGAAAGATCGCGGTGGCCACGATCATCCTGGGTATGGTCTCCGCGAGCGTCACCGGCACCTCGGCCGCGGCACCCGAAGGACCGTGCCCCGGCGGGCCGTTCGGCACTCCGCTGCCCTCACCGAACCTGACTGCGGCCAAGATCAAGGACGGGTTCAACTTCCTGGAGGGCCCGACCTGGGACGCGGCGACGCAAACCCTGTTGCTGTCCAACATGTACGACGGCACCGGCCCGCAGAACGTCCAGCCTTCGGACATCCTGCGGTACACCCCCTCGACGGGCACGTTCACCACTTTCGTCAAGAACGCGGGCAGCAACGGTCTGGCGATCAGCCGTGACGGCACGTCCGTCCTCGCGGCGACCCACGACCAGCGCAGCCTGTCCTCGTACGACCTGGCCACCGGGCGGCGGACGACGATCGCGGCGAGCTACCAGGGGCGACTGTTCAACTCTCCCAACGATGTCACCGTGGCCGCGAACGGAACGGCCTACTTCACCGACCCGAACTTCCAGCGCGCGAACCGCCCGGACCAGATGTCGGGCAGGACCGGCGTCTTCCGCGTCACCAACGGTGTCGTCACCCTGATCGACGACACGATCCGCCAGCCGAACGGCATCGAGCTCTCCCCGGACGGCAAGACCCTCTACGTCGGCGGCAACGCGACCGGCAAGATCTACCGCTATCCCGTCAACGCGGACGGGAGCACCGGGCAGCGCAGCGATTTCGCGGCGCTCGACGGCACCGACGGCGGCACCGTCGACTGCGCGGGAAACCTGTACCAGGCCACCTACGGCAGCGGAAAGGTCCACGTGTACTCCCCGGCCGGCAAGCTCCTCGGCACGATCTCCGCCGGCCGCAACACGACCAACGTCGCCTTCGGCGGCCCCGACCGGAAAACTCTCTACATCACGTCGGGTACCGCATCCACCGGTGGCAACACCGGAAACTTCGGCCTGTACAGCATTCGCTTGAACGTTCCCGGCTGGCCCTACTGACTCCGGCACATTTCGACAGTCCTGTGGGGTGCCAAAACTACGCCTGGTGGTCTGTTCCACAGATAGCCGACATGCTAGGTGCTCAACTCCGCTTGAGCACCTGTTTGCGTTTCCGCGCCACAAGCAGGTGGCGTTCGGTGACTATCTCCTACATCCGGCCCCACCCGGCACCTCCTTCGCCGGCCTGTCCGTAGGGCACCGCGTTCAGCAACGTGACGACGACCGCGGCGCCGCTGGGCGTCCGGTACGTGCGCTGTTCGCCCTGCCGGGCACCGTTGACGGCCGCTCCCAACGGGGAGCTCGGCGAGTAGACCTCGACCGTGCCGGGCTCCGCGCCGCGCACGCCGAGCAGGAACGTCTCGGTCTCGCCGGTGTCGTCGAACCGGACCGTGAGCACCATGCCGGGTTCGGCGATGCCGTCATCCGGAGGGTCCTCGCCCACCACCGCGTTGGTGAGGAGGTCGTTGATCTGGCGGATGCGCGCCTCCCGGTCCCGCTGGGAAGCGAAGTCCGCGTCGCCGCCGCGGGTCGGCGCGAGCAAGGTCATCAGTTCGTCGCGGAGCCTTTGGTGTGCCTGCGGTGTCAGCCACACACGTGGCGCACTGGTCGTCATGATGCCTCCATGGCATGAGAGATGAGTGCCGTCAGGGCGGTCTGGAGGGAGGTACCGCCCTGACGGCGGGCATCCGTGCGGGCCGGGTTCGGTCGGTCCGGCGACCCGCACGGACAGGGAAGTGGTCAGTGGTGACGGTGGCCGTGGTGGCGGCGCAGCATCTCCTCGAAGTCGTGGGCGTAGCCGGTGGCCACGCTCATGAGGATGTCGCGCTGGACGCGGAGGAAGTCGTTCTCCTTGCGCAGCCACGTGAGTTCGGCTCGTTCGCTGTCGGTCAGCGGCACATCGGTGTGCGCGGCTTCCATGTGGCAGTCACCTGAGCGGATCGAACTCGCGCAGCGCGGCGGGCTGCTTGCCGGTGGTGATCTGTTCTGCCAGCAACCGTCCCGTCACCGGCCCCTGCGCCAAGCCCCACATGCCATGCCCGCCAGCCACGTACACGCCACGCATCCGGGTCTCGCCGATGAGCGGGCGACCGTCCGGGGTGACGGGGCGTGGACCCACCCAGACATCGGTGCGGTCCTCCCACCCCACCCCGTCCAGCAGCGGCCGGGCGGAGGCGATGATCGCGTCCACCCGCGCCTCGTCCAGCGGTGCGTCGGGGCCGCGGAACTCCATGGTGCCCGCGACCCGGAGTGCGCCCTGGTAGGGGGTGCACGCCACGCGCGCTTCCGGTAGGTAGATCGGGCCGTGGAGCGGCTTGCGCACAGGCACGGTGAACGAGTACCCGCGCCCGGCCCGGACCGGGACGCGGACACCGGCTCGGGCAGCGAGTCCTGTGAGCCAGGCGCCGGTGGCCAGGACCGCGACGTCGGCGGAGATCGCGTTGCCGTCCTTCGCTTTCACGACGACTCCGGCGTTGTCCGCGCGGACGTCGACGACCTCGAAGGTTCGGATCGTGGCCCCACGGGCGACCACGGCGCGGCCCAGCGCCTGTACGAATCCGCCGGGGTCGACGAAGCGCTGCCCGTTGACGCGCACGCCCGCCGTGAGAGCGGGCGACGCCAGCGGAACCTGCTCGCGCAAGTCTGCCGTGGACAGTTCGACGTGGTCGACCGGTTGTCCGGCCGACGCAAGACGTTCCAGCTCGCGGACGAGCGTCTGCGCCTGCCTCGCCGAGGTGAAGGCCGCGGTGATCGGAGCGTCGACGGTGGGCGCCTCGACTCCGTTGGCGGTGAGCACGTCGTAAGCCTCGATGGACTCTTCGTTGAGAGGGATGTTCGCCTTCGCCACCCTGGTCCACGACGACCACCTGCAGTGGGCGGCGAAGCGCGTCAAGAACGACCACAGCTTCGGATCGGCGGTCAGCGGGATGTGCAGTGGCGCGGCCGGGTCGAGAAGCGACCGCAGTCCGTAGCGCAGCACCGCCGGTTCGTTCAGCGGGATCGCGAGGCCCGGTGCGATCCACCCGGCGTTGCCC
This sequence comes from Nocardia sp. NRRL S-836, assembly GCF_001279525.1. Taxonomy (GTDB): domain Bacteria; phylum Actinomycetota; class Actinomycetes; order Mycobacteriales; family Pseudonocardiaceae; genus Lentzea. The sequence continues at coordinate 4,161 of NZ_LGDY01000080.1, forward strand.
CAGGACGCGCCCGCCGCCACGCCGGTCCGGTCGACCACCGTCACCTCGACACCGCGCTCCTGCAGGAACCACGCGGTGGAGAGACCCACCACACCCGCACCGATCACCACCGCTGAGCGCGGGCCGCCGTCAAGGCGCGCGACGCCATCCATCCCTGCCTCCTGTCATCGCTTGTCCCGATTCCAGGATGCTGTGATCAGCCCTCAAGCCGATTGTCCGCTTCGTACAATTGCTGCTCAGCGATTGTCGGATTCCGACACCGTCGCCGCGAGGTCGATCAGCATCGCGACCCGTTTGGCGGCATCGTCCAAGCCGAGGCTGGTCACCTCGCTCATCTTCCGCAGCCGGTTGCGCACCGTGTTGCCGTGCACGCCGAGACGCTCACCGGCCACCGCCAGATCGCCCTGCGCCTCGAGCCAGGCCCGCAGCGTCGCCACGTAGTCGGTGCCGTGTTCACCGTCGTGCTTGCGCAGGTCCGCCACCGGCCCGCGCGCGGACGCCCGCCCGACCCGCGCCGCCGTGCGCAGACGCTGCAACAGGATCTCGTCCCACGACTCGTCGTAAGCGGGCGGAGCCGCGTCACCGGACCGCATCTCGTGCAACGCCAGACACTCGTCCGCCTCCTGCCGGGCAGCCGGCAGGTCCGCGGCCTCAGCGACCGCGCTGATCCCGGCCGACATCATGACGTTCCCGGGCAGCACCGACCTCAACGCCGCCAGCCAACCCCGCGCCGCACCGACCTGCTCGCCCGGCAGGAGCGTGTAGATGCTGTTGCCCGCCAACGCACTGCGCCCCGGCCGTGACCAGCCGAAACCGGTGGTCGCCTGTTCGAACGCCAGCAACACGGCCGCGTGCCGCTCGTCTCCGACATGCGCGCGAACCGCGACCACCCTCGCGGGCCCTGGCGGCAACCCGAGCTGACTGATCACCGTTGCGGCGTCCGCCGTGCCCTCCAGCAGCCGGAGCACCCACTCCGACTCCACCTGGCGCTCCAGATCAGCACTGGCCCGCAACCGCAGCAGGTGCAGCGCCACGATCCGGGCCCCATCGGTCAACGCGGTGCGCCGCGTGCCCTCCAGCGGCACCGGACACGCCACCCAGACCGTCCCCAGCAGCTCCCGGCCCACCCGGACCGCGACCACCATCCGCCCGGTCAGGCCACGCGCGGGTTCGCCGGGCACGAACAGCGGTTCATCGGACGCCAGCAGGTGCGCCCGCACACCCGCCGCATCGAACAACTCCCGCACCCACACCGGCACCTCCCGGCGCATGATGGTCTCCAGCCGCGCCGCGTCGACCTCCTCCTGCGGCCCCGAATAGGCCAGCACGCGTGACAACTGGTCCTCAATGGTCACCGCACCACCCGTGGTGCCGGCCAGGCTGTCGGCCAACGCGAACAAGTCGGTGGGGCCACGCCCCGACTCGGTCTCCCGGCCCTCCAGCACCAAGCCGTAGACAACACCCGCCAGCTGGCTCCACGACAGAGCGGGATCCGCCAGCATCACCGCCACGCCCTCGGCCTCCCCCAGCGCGACGGCATCCGCCAGGAGTTCTTCGCCACCTCGGACGAGCACGACCAGAGCACGCGCCGACACCGCCCCACTCACGGCCTCGGCCACGGACCCGGCGCCCACCGCGAGGAACACGTCACCGACCTCGGCCCGATCGTCCGTGACATCCCGCAGCACCACACCACGCAACTCCGCCGACCGCGGCACCGGACAGCAGCACAGCCGGACTCCGTACCCACCCAGCACGTTGACCAGACGGTCCAGCCTCACCATGTGCAAGCTCCCTGTCTCACCGCTGACGCCACACCGTAGATGCCGGGGTCGTCAGCGACGCGGAGGAGGAGCCGCCTCGATCACGGACCCAGGGCAAGCAAGTGGAAGATTAGTTCCAAGTTGAAGACTTATTCCACTTCTGGGCTACGCTCGCACCGTTCGCCCTCCCACCACCCCTGGAGCCCTCGGTGCCCTCTTCCTCCGCCAATGACGCGGTCGAGCCGTTCACGATCGCCGTCCCCGACACCGAACTGCTGGACCTGCGCCGCCGCTTGGCCGCCACCCGGTGGCCGGACCGCGAGACGGTTCCGGACGGGGGGCAGGGTCCGCAACTGGACCGCGTCCGCGCTCTCTGCGACCACTGGGCCACCGGCTACGACTGGCGGCACACCGAGTCGGTCATCAACGACCTCGGTTCGTCCCGCACCACCATCGACGGGATCGACGTCCACTTCCTGCACATCCGGTCGGCCGAGCCGGACGCCGTCCCGCTGTTGCTGTGCCACGGCTGGCCGGGCTCGGTCCTGGAGTTCCGGCACCTGGTGGGGCCGCTGACCGACCCGGTGGCCCACGGCGGCGACGCCCGCGACGCGTTCCACGTCGTGATCCCGTCCATGCCGGGCTTCGGGTTCTCGGGTAAACCGACGGCGAGCGGCTGGAACGTCTCCCGCGTCGCCGACGCGTGGATCACGCTCATGCGGCGCCTGGGCCACGACACGTGGTTCGCCCAGGGCGGCGACTGGGGTTCGGCGGTCGTCGAGCAGATCTCCCGCAAGGCGCCCGAACGGTGCCTGGGGGTGCACTTCAACCTACCGTTGGTGTTCCCCACCGAGCAGGAGATAGGCCTGGCGAGCGCAGAGGAGCAACGGATGATCGCGCGCGCTGACCGCTACCAGCAGGAACTGAGCGCATATGCGCGGGAACAAGCCACCCGGCCGCAGACGATCGGCTACTCGCTCGCGGACTCACCCGCCGGACTCGCCGCCTGGATCTACACGCTCTTCCAGGACGTCACCGACAGTGGCGGCAACCCCGAGGAGGTCATCGACCGCGACGAGATCCTCGACGACGTCATGCTCTACTGGCTCCCCAACGCCGCGGCGTCCTCCGCCCGCCTCTACTGGGAGGAAGGCCAGGACGGCACCGTCGGGAGCGCGCAGGCACCGAACCCCGTTCCCGCCGGCTTCAGCATCTTTCCCGGCGAGGCCGTGCAGGCCTCCCGACGCTGGGTCGAGCGACGCTACGAGACGGTGGTGCACTACGAACAACTCCAGCGCGGAGGCCACTTCGCCGCCCTGGAGCAGCCGGACGTCCTCACCGAGCAGATCCGGACGACCTTCCGGGGACTGCGGGCGTCGTGACCGCGCGGGACCACGAGACGGCGTCTGCCAGCTGCTCGTGCACCGGGCCGACGCTCGGTCACGGCCTCCGCTTCGCCCTCAGAGATCCGCGTGTTCACGAACCACTCGCGGTACCGGCTGTCGGCGGCCGCCCACCCGCGCGGGGTCGAAGATCCTTGCCGCCCTGTCGTTCCCCTACTCCTTCTGCGACCAGAGGGGGCAAGACGGCGGCTCGATGCGGCCGTGGGGTCGCAGTACGTTGGGAGCGCTCCCAGAACATGTCCTGCACACCCCTGCTCGAGGAGCCGACCCATGTCGCGACGACGTCGTCGCCCGGCCGCCCTGCTGGCCGGTCTGCTCGTTCTGGCCTTGTCCGCGTTCCCGTCAGCCTCGTTGTTGACGGACGGCACCGCCGCAGCCGGGACGTCCCGCCCCAGCGCGGTGCCACTCACCGAGTTGACCGTGGTGTCCGAACGGGTGGCATCCGGTCTGCGTCGTCCGATCGCGATCACCGGGCTGCCGGACGGACGGATGCTGATCGCCGAGAAGGACGGCACCGTTCGCGCCTACCACCCCGACACCGGCTTGGCGGCCGAACCGGTGCTCGACCTGACCGCCCGGATCGACACCTCGGACAACGAGCGCGGTCTGCTCGGCATCACACCCGCTCCGAACTTCGCGCGGACCGGGATGCTCTACGTGTCCTACACGAGCCTGCCGGCGGGCTCGCTCACCGTGGCGCGCGTGCCCCTCGGCGCTCCGGACCAGCTGCAGGTGCTGCTCACCCAGGCGCACGCCGAGTACGGCAACCACAACGGCGGACAGGTCGCCTTCGGCCGCGACGGATACCTCTACTGGTCGACGGGCGACGGCGGCAACGCCAACGACCCGTTCAAAACCGGTCAGGACCTCGGCACCCTCCTCGGCAAGATCGTGCGGATCGACGTCAGCCGCACGTGCGGGGCGCAGCCTTACTGCGTGCCTCGCAGCAACCCGTTCGTCGGCGTGCCGGGCGCGCGGCCGGAGATCTGGCTCTACGGTCTGCGCAACCCGTGGCGGTTCTCCATCGACCACGTCGACGGCTCGCTGTGGATCGGCGACGTCGGACAGGGCCTGGTGGAGGAGATCGACCACATCCGCCCGTGGCAGGGCGGGGCGAACCTCGGCTGGTCCTGCCGGGAAGGCACCCCGGTGTTCGACGAGCAGCAATGCCGACCGGGCGTGAAGTACACCGACCCGGTTTTCGAGTACGACCACTACAACGACAACTGCTCGGTGACCGGCGGCGTGGTGTACCGGGGGTTCCGGACCCCGGAGGCACGGGGGACCTACGTCGCGAGCGACTACTGCTCAACCCGGGTGTTCGCCGTGCGCCCCAAGCCCGGCGGCGGCTACGACACCGCCACGATCGGCAACTTCCCCACCCAGCCGAGCGCGATCGGCACCGACGTGCACGGCGAGCTGTACGTGCTCAGCGACCTCCCGGGAGGGCTCAGCCGAGTTCGGTTCGAACGGGTCCAGCCGAGCTGACTCGATCGCCATAGGTCATTCTCGTGCCCGCAGCCCGCGGGCACGAGAATGACAGCAAGCAGGACCCTGTCCTCAGGCCGTAGGACCGTCCCGGACGGTCAGGCGCGCTCGACGGAATCGGCCTGCGGGCCCCGGTCGCTCTGCCGGATGCGGAAGCGCACCCGCTCGCCGGCCACCAGGGGCTCGCTGCCGGAGACCACCGAGACGTGCACGAAGAGGTCGGGCCCACCCGCGTCCGGGGTGATGAAGCCGAAGCCGCGGTCGGCGTCGTAGCGGGCCACCGTGCCGTCGCCGGCGCGGGCTGCGGGCTTGGCGGCCGAACGGGCCTGAGCGGGTGCCGCGGCGGCCTCCACCGGCTCGCCGGCGGCCACGAACCGCACCTCGCGCGCCTGACGACCCTGGTCCACGGTGACCGTGGTGAACGAGACCCGGTCGCCCTCGACCGGCAGGTACCGGTCGTCGACCAGGGCGCGCACGTGCAGGAAGACGTCGCCCGCCCCGTCGTCGGCGGCCACGAAGCCGAACGCTTTCTCCTCGTCGAACCACAGCACGGAGCCGTCGGCGCCGTCGCCGGGCACGACCAGAGGGGCCTTGCGGACCCCGGCGTCGAAGCTCAGCGGCACCACGTGCTGGGCCTGCGGGCCCTTCTCCCCCGCGGTGACGACGAAGGCCACCCGCTGCCCGGCCGCGAGGACGCCCCCGGTGACGATGGCGGAGGAGTGCACGAACACCTCCGCACCCCCGCCGTCCGGCGCGGCGAACCCGTAGCCCTTGGCCGGCTCGTACCAGGAGACGGTGGCGAGCACACCCAGGATCGCGTCAGGCGAGGCGTCCCCGGTGACGGCGACGTGCAGTGCCTGCGGACCGCGGGGTCCCTCACCGGTCTCGAACTCCACCGTCTGACCCTCGCGCAGCGCACGGGCCGCGCCCTCGCCCTGCACCTGCGAGACGTGCACGAAGATGTCGGCGCTGCCGTCGTCGGGGGCGAGGAAGCCGAAGCCGCGCTCGAGGTCGTACCAGCGGACGGTTCCGTGCTGCACGGTGCACTCCTGGTCTTTCGGGTGGTCGGGGGGCCATTGTCCCAGGTGCCGTGTTCACCTGTTGACCGACGATCTTCCCCGGCGGGCACACCCTCACGGCTTCGACCTGCATTGCCGGAGTTGCAGGCAGCCACGGCGCTCAGCGGACCTTCGCGGCGATCTTCTGAACCTCCTCGAACCGGGACTCGTCTGCCAGCGCGTGGTGGTCGTCAGCCGGGTCGCGGTCCAGCAACGCGGCGGCGTGGCCGGCGCACTCGGTTCGCAGGCGCGTCAGTTCGTCGCGCAGGGTTTCGCGGCGTGCGCCGAACGTTGCGCGCATGGCGGTGCGAACCGAGACCGCGTGCTGGTAGAGCAGTTGGGTCAGCTGGTAGCGGGCGTGGGAGTTGTCCTTGTCGTCGCGCAGCAGCTGGCGGAGGTCTTTGGCCAGGGAGTCCGGGTCCACCTCGCCGGGACGGCGCCGGTGTTTGGCGATCGTCACCTCGACCACGAGCTGGCGGCGGGCGTCACCGGCGTCGAGGGACGACATCTCGCCGAAGTCCTCGCCGATCTCCACGTTCGTGGGCAGCGGACCGTCCCACCGCATCCAGCGGCGGTACACCGTCATCATCAGCCGGTGCACGTCCTCCAGGTGTTCGCCCCTGGCGGCGAGCCTCCGCAACCGGGTGCGGGCGTCCGCGAAGTCGTCGCACTGGATGGAGAGGCGCACGTACGGCAGCGAGTCGCGGGGGACGCAGGCGGCGCGGGCTTCGGCGAGCAGAGGTCGTGCCCGGTGTTGCTCGTCCACCGCGTTCAGGAGTTCGCCGAGCAGGGCGGCCGGGCCTGCGGCGCCGCGCAGGCGGGTGATCCAGTGCTCCATGGCGGGCAACGCCGCCAGCACCGCATCCCGGACCCGGTGGTCCGGGGCGTCGTTGTTCAGAAGGCCGAGGGCGTGTTCCACCGACGGCAGGTAGACCGTGTGCGGGTCGTCCAGCAGGTCGAGGTGGTGCTCAGGTGCGTCGTTGCGGTGCCAGGAGCGGCAGAGGCGCTGGTAGCGGCGGGGGAAGTCGGCCGAGGAGTCGAGCCTGTTCTCGGCGGCGCGGAAGATGCGTTCGACGGCGAACCGGGCGGCGAGCTCGCACAGGTCGTTGAGCTGCCTGAGGTACGTGGACGGCGCGCCGAGTCGCAGGACCGCCTTGCGCACCGTCTCGTCGGCCGGGTCCAGCCGCAGCTCGTCGAGCAGGCGCAGGCTGGTGAGGATCTCGCCGGACGTTTCCGTGACGGGCCAGTCGTCCGCGCCGAGCAGCTCGTTGGCGATGCGCGACTTCCACCGGACGCGGTCGTGCGTCCAGGCGACGTGCGCCGCCTCCTCGTCCTGGTCGGTCGCCTCACGCACGCGGCTGCCGGGGTTGCAGGCGGCCTGGTGTGCTGCCTGGAACGCGGTGCGGCACAGCTCTTCGAACGGTGCGCGCACGCGCTTCGGCAGCGGGGCGCAGGCGGTCGCGACGAGGTCCAGACGGGCGTCGAACGCCTCGTCGAGCCGAGAACGCCGCACCGACCGCGTGACGCCGAGGCGCAGCGCCGGGCCGCGGTACGACAGCGCGCGGTTGAGCTCTTCGAGGCGCAGGTGGGCGATGGCGAGCGCTACCCGCGCCGGGCTGGTCAGCTCGGCGGGGACACCGCGCGGAGGCGGGTTGGGTGTGCCGTCGTCGGCCTGCCTGCCGCACAACGCCGCCGTGCCGAACGAACCCGCCAGTACGCGGTGGACGTCGGCCCGCTCGGCCGCGCCCCGCGCCGGCGTGTCCGCGAGCAGCGCCTCGCCGTAGAGGGCTTCGAGGTAGCGGTTCCAGGACTGGGTCGCCGCGGCCACGTCGCCTGCCGCCGTGTGTGCGACCGCGAGGTTGTGCAGGACCGCCGTGGACATCGGGTTCTCGATGAGCATCGCCTGCCAGTACCTGCGAGCCGGCGTGTGCGCGCCCATCCGGTGCTGTGACTCGGCGAGGCGGCCGTTCAGGTGGGAACGCAGCAGCACGAGCGCGGAGCGGCGGCTCAGTGGCGGTGGATACGCGTCGAGTGACCTCCAGGCACGAGCGGTGTTGTCCGCGAGCGCGCGGTCGACCGCTGCCACCGCGGCGGCGACTCGCTCCCGAGGACCGCCGGAACGCGCCGGAGACGGGGCCGGCTCGGTGTGAGGCGGGATCGGCCCGCCTTGGGGCGCGGGAGCGAAGGACTTGAGCTCCGCGTCGATCTCGGCGACACCCGCCGACGGCGGCACCGCGTCCGGCACCTCGCACGAGTGCAGTCTCTTCCGGATCTTGCTCAGGTGACCGTTCAGCGGGCTCGCCGCCTGCAACGCCTTCTTGCAGCGTTCGAAGCGGTCACCGAAATCCGCAGAGCGAGTGCGGTCCGCCGTGCCCTGGACGAGCTTCTCCAGTTCCCGCACCCGTTCGGCGCAGACGTGGTCGAGCCGTTTCGCGATGCGGGCCAGCACCGCGTGATCCGCACGGATCCGGCCCGCGTCCGCCAGATCGGCGCGGACGAGCGATTTGGCGGTGGTGTTCGCGTCCTTCTTCAGCCGTGCGAGCGTTTCAGCGTCCCGTTCGAACGCCGCCAGCACCACGTCCGGATCGGCCTCCGCCGCCTTCTCCGTGACGACGTCGGCCGGCGTCTTCGGCGGTGTGGCGGTGGTGATGGCCCGCAGCGCGGACGCCATCGCGTCGAGGTGGACCGCCGGGTCGCCGTCGACGAACCGCCGTGCCGCCGCGTACGCGCTCAGGTTCGGCACCTGCAGCGGCCGCCACAGCACCCGCCGCTGGTGAATGAGCGCGACGAGCAGATCGGGCAGCTCCCGCCGTGCGAGACATTCGGCGAGGCGAGCGGGCACCGCCTCCTCGTCGGCCTCGAACAGCTCGCACACCAGGTCCAGCACGCGCCGGGCCGGGCCGTCCCCCACCGGTGCCGCGAGCCTGCGGATCGTCGCGGGTGGATACCCGTGCACCAGCCACTGCACGGCCGACACCGTGAACGCCGCGGCACCGCCCACCCTCCGCTCAGCGAGCTCGGCGATCCGCCGCAGGTCCTCGGCGATCACGTCCCGGCCGCGCTCACCCGCGGGCCTGCGCAGCACCCGTTCCGCGGTGATGTCGTGGATCCCCGACCAACGGGACGTGCCAGGGCGCGACAACGACGCCGGCGCCGTGCTGTCCAGGTCCCTGCCTTCACGAACGGCCGATGTGATCTCATCGACCCGTTGCCGCTCCTCGCCCTGGTAGGAGGGGTCGCCGACGCGCTGCTCGTGCAGGCCCTGGTGGACGATCGACAGGTGTGCCCAGACCCGGTGGTTGGCCGGTGCGAACTCGGCCGCCGCGGTCAGCCAGCTCAGCGCGGCGTCGAGCCGTCCGTGCCGCAGGTGGATCAGGCCGACGTGGTAGGGGTGCCTGGGGTTGATCGGATCGACGCGGTGGGCCGTCCCCAGCAACGACAGCGCCTCCTCCGGTGGCGTGGCGGGGTGCACGGCCAGCCGGAAACACGCCTCCGCCAGCGCGTCCCGCTCGTCGGCGCCCAGCCCGGCGCCCTGCTCATGGCGCGCCAGCAGCTTGTCCGCGATCGGGCGCAGCACCTCCGGCCGGTTCTCGAGCGAGGTCACGGCTGTTCCTCCGCGCCGGTGCTGAGCTCCTCGACCGGCAGGACCAGCGTGCCCCTGCCGTCGGACGTCGCCGCGAGCCGCCCGTCCGGCGAGATCGCGAGCGGGTGGGCCGAGGTGACCTCGATGCGGCCGTCCCGCATCAGCACGTGCGAGCCGTCCGGGTACTCGAACACGACCAGCCTGCCGTCCCGGGACGCGCACACGATCCGGGCGCCGGGCACCGTGCGGAAACCCAGGTGCACGCCCAGTTCCGCGTCGAAGCAGACACCGAGGCCCTCGCCGTTGAGCACGATCGACAGGTCCGGCCCCACCAGCGCGTCGGCGAGCTGCGTGACCGGCAGGTCCACGACGAGCGGGCGCTCGGATCCGCTGTCGAGGCGGTAGACGTGGTGCTCCCCCGCGATCAGCGTGTACCCCGGTTCGTGGTGGATGCCGAGCAAGAGGCGTTCCAACGCGTACTCGGCCTTCACGTGCCCCTGGTCGTAGACGGTCAGGACGCCGTCCAGATCACCGACGAGCAGCCGCCCTTCGCCGTCGACCTCGAGCAGCTGCACACCCTCGCGGTGGTCGAGCACGGTCTCGGGTTCCGCACCCGCCAGTGACCAGACGGAGCCGCTCCACATGCCGACGAGCAGCGTGTCGCCGTGGAACACCAACGCTCCCGGCACGGTGAGGCCGGGCGCACGAGCGAGATCGGCCGTGTGAGTGCTCCCGTCCGGTGCGGCCACCACGACGCGGCCCGTCCAGTCGGCGACCGCCATCCGGTCGCGTCCGCGCGCCCACAGCCGCGGCCGTCCGGCGAGGCGCGTGCCGCCCTGCCCGCGGCCGGGTTCGTCGAGCGAGTGGACAGACAGGTGCGGACCGTCCAGCACCACGATCCGCCGCGCGTCGGGGAAGAACACCTGACGTCCGCTCGCGGGCAGGCGCGGGTGCACGCGATCCGGGCCGGCGGGCTGCGGCGCGGGCGGGCTCACCTGGATCGGCGCGGTCTCGACGGGTTCGCAGCCGGGCGCCCGCGCGAGCAACCGCACGGACTCGACCGCCCGGCGGAACGACAGGTCGGCGAACGTGGCGGTGCCGTGCACGGTCGGGTGGACGAGCGTGCCGTTCAGACCGGAGTCGGGCGGCACGGTGGTGAGCGTGATCGGCTCGCTGCTCTCCAGCACGGTCGTGCCATCGGTGCCGATGACCGACACCCGCACCGTGGGCAGGGTGTGGTTGACCACGGCGCTGGGCGGCGGCCCCTCGAACCGGAGCTGCCTGCGGTTCCGCGCGGGTCGCAGGCCCAGCGCGGTGCGCAGGGTCTCGAACCAGTTCGGGTGGGTGACGGCGACCCAGTTGTACTTGCTGGCGGTGAACCAGATCTTGTCCTTGGCCGCCTCCTCCATCAGCACCGGGATGAACCCGATCCGGCCGGCCCTGTTGAGGTCGACGGCGCGCTGGAGCTCGAACTGGCAGACGTTCTTGGTGAAGTACCGCAACGAGTACAGGGCGACGAAGTACCTGGACCGCGGCAGCGCCGTCTCCAGGTACTCCTCCCAGTCGACGCCGGGCGGAAAGCCCTCGCGGTCGACGTCGATGAAGATCCGCGGCGGCACGCCCCGGGACGTGATGCACTTGTGCAGGCCGTCCGCGAGGTCTCTGGCCTTCTGGTAGTCCTCACGCGCGTAGCTGATGAAGACGTCCCACCCGTCGTGGCTCTCGGGCTCGGTCATCTGCTGCCCCTTCACGCGAGCCGGTCGACTGCGGTCACGATGTCCTGCAGCGCCCGGCGCGACCGCGGGTCGGTGGTGGTGCGCAGCAGCCGCCTCGCCTCCTGGCCGATGCTCGCGAACTCCGAGCGGTGGAGGTCCCGCAACGCCATCACGTCCGCCGGGAAGAGCCGACCGGACCTCAGCGTCTCCGCCGCGCTGTTGAAGCGCAGGACCAGCGCGTTGACCTCCACGTTGACCATGGCGTGATCGATCTCCGCCAACCTCTGGGTCACCGCGTCGGCGAGCTTCTGCACGTGCCGCTCGTTCTCCTTCGTGCTGGCCATCGCCTGGAGGCCGGGGATTCGGCCGCGCAGCTCCTCCATGGTGCGGCGCAAGGCGATCAGCTGGGCCTGCGTCGGCGGGTTGCGGACCTTGGCCATGGCGGTGTTGTGCTCGTCGAACGCCGCGTTGACCGCGAAGACCTCCTTCGCCTCCACCGCCTTGCGCAGCAGCGCTTCCGACTCCGGCAGCCGCGGGTCACGCGCGGCGATCCCGGCCGCCGTGATCGCACGTTCCGGATCCTTGCCCTGCACCAGCAGGCAGAACGCGTACAGGTAGTTGGCCGGCGGGAACGACGGCACGAGGTGCAGGACCTTGGCGAGCACCCGCTCCGCCTCCGCCCAGCGCTCGTCCCCGAACAGACCGAGGGTCTCCTCGCGGTACTGCTCGGCGATCAGCTCGTACAGCCGCATGGCGCGTTCGGGCGCGAGCTTGGGCGGGGGCAACGGTTTCGCGGGCGAACGGCGGGTGCGGAGGAGCCCTTCGACATACGTGTCGAAGTCACGCACCACCTCTGCCTGACGCCAGTCAGCGTCCAGCCGCCGCAACTCCTTGCGGGTGCGCAGGTACGCGCCGTCGGCGAGAGCGCGCACGGCGTCTCTCGTCAGCGGCCTCAACGCCACCGTCTGGAGCGCGTTCGCGATCGTGCGGAGATGGCTCGCGTCGCCCTCGACCACCTCCGCCGCGGACCGCGCGGTGCGAAAGGCCGTCGTGTACTCGCCGTCCATCGCCTGCATGATCGCCAGCAGGTACGGCGGTTCGGACTCCTCCGGCGCGAGTTCGATGAACCGGCCGAGCCGCTCGTCCGCGGCGCGCCGGTCGTGGTGGCGGGTGTCGAGGAACGTGCCGATCTCCTGCGGCGTCAGCACGTCGCGCAGCGTGCGGCGGAGTTCGAGAACCCCCGCGCGCAGCTGCGGATCCAGTCGTTCGCTTCGCAACGGCAGGGTGAGCTCCAGCGCCGTCATCAGGTCGCCGAGCCGGTAGTGGCAGTACGCCTGGAGATACCGCGCCTCGGGGTGACCGGGCGAGATCTCCAGGAACTCCGCGAGCTGCTCCAGCGCGATCTCGTACTCGCCGTCGGCGATGTTGACGCGGGCGTCTTGGAGCAGGTCGTCGCCGTCGTCGTCCAGCTGGAGCGAGTCCTCGGCGGCGAGCGTCACGAGGTCCGGCAGGAAGACCGTCGACGGCGCCGTGCGTTCGGTGCGCCGCCGGGTGAACTCCTCCAGCCGCCGGAAGTGCTCGCCGAGGTCCCCGCCACCGAAGCTCAGCCCCGAGAAGTCGGGGAGCCGAGGCGGCAGGTGCGGGAGCGCCGGGGTGTCGCGTTCGGTCATTCCGGCAGCGCTTCGGGTTCGGGTGCGGAACCGAGCGCGCGTTCGGCGACCGCGCGGCAGAGCAGGTACTCGGCCTCCTGGTCGAGCTTCAGCATCAACGGCAGCGCCGCGGGCAGCGCGGCCTCGTCGAACAGCTGCCGCTCGTCGGTCTCCCGGCGGTACTCGACCGGCGGCAGCAGCCCGACCAGCCGGTCACGGTCCATGCTCGGCGGCCGTGTCCACGCGGTCCGGATCCAGGTCAGCGGTGACGGCATGGTCGTCCCATTCCTCCTGCGGCAGCAGGAACTCTCCGGTCGTGATCATCAACTCGTGCTCGCTCCGGTGCAGCGCCTGCGCCTGTGCCGCGAACCCGTCGGCGACCACGTCCAGCTCCCGCAGCCGTTCCCGCAGCCGGACTCGGGCGGGGGCGTCGTCGGGCAGGTCGCGCAGCCGCGGATAGACGATCAGCTCGATGCGCCTGCGCACGGCCTCGATCCGCCGGCGCAGCTCCTCCGGCGACGCCGGCCGCGTCGGCAGTGCCAGGTCCTCGCCGAGATCATCGGCGTAGCGGGCGAACTGGTCGCGCAACGAACGCAGCTCCGCCCGGTGCGACGCGGGCACGGCCGGGTCGGCGAGGAACTCGTGCACCAGCCGCAGAAAGCGCGACAAGGCGTCACCCTGCCCGCCGAGCGCACGTTCCTTCTCCACGAGGTGCAGCACTTCGGGAACGATGATGGCCTTGGCGCTCCGCAGGCCCATCCCGCGTTCGAGGATCGCGAGTCCGGTCTCCCGCTCGCCCTCGCTGGCGGCGAAGTAGTACCAGAGCAGTCCTTCGACCAGATAGGCGTCGCCCCACTCCTCGTCGAGTGCGAGCATGACGTTCAGCCGTTCGGACAGCTCGTGACGTTCCTCGGAGCTCGGCACCCCGGACAGCTCCGGCCGGTTCGCCCAGCCCCGCAGCAGCACCACCACCTTCAGCAGCGCGACCACCGCGGCCAGCTGCCTGAGGTAGTCCTGTTCCGCGGACGTGTCCTCCGCATCGCCGGTCCAGTCCCGCCACGCACGTTGCTTGCGGATCTGCGTCAGCCACCGGTCGAGCTTCCTCGGGCTGGCCGTCTCCCAGTCGCACGCGAGCAGCCCCAGGCTCGCCTCGACCCGGCTCTGCCCGCGCTCGTGGGCGCGGCGGCGGGCGGCGTCGAACGCCTCGCGGGCCTCAGCGCGCCGTTGGTCGAAGAACAGCTGGATGCCTTTGAGGACGTGGAGGTTGTCCGCGGCCTTCGGGATCTCGCTGGTCAGAACGCCGAGGTCGCGGACCCGGTCGAAGTGGTGCAGGGCCTCGTCGGTCTCGCGGCGCCGCCAATGTGCACCGGCGAGGTGCAAGTGTGACGCGGAGGCGATGAGGCGCGCGCCCGGCCGGTCGGCGAGTGCCGCCTCGTGTTCGCGGTAGAGCTCCACCACGCGTTCGTGGCGTTCCAGCTTGTGCTGCAACCACAGCGCGAGGTGAGCGGACGCCGAGTCGTGCCCGGAGGTGGTGGCCAGGCTGTCGACGAGGGTGGCGGCCGCCCAGTGGTGCTCGGGCCGGTACGTGCCGAGCACCGCGCGGACGTACGCGTGTGCGAACCTCGTGTCGGCCAGGTCGCGGCCACGCGGGCCCGCGTTCGTCGCCTCGTCCAGCAGCCGGTCGGCCTCCTCCAGCTGTGCCCGCTGGTGCCCGTCACGCGCGAGGATCGCGAGCGCACGGTGCAGCGGTGCACGCCACCGGCTCGGCACGACGACGAAGAAGTGCCAGGCACCCACCAGGCACACGCCGAGCAGGGCGACGCACACCACGACCAGCACTGCGTTCACGGGTTCCCCTCTTCCTCCTCGAGCTGGTCGAGCAGCAGCTCGTACAACTCGATCGCGGTGATCTCCACGGACCCGTTGTCCCGCACGCGCTTGAGGCCCTGCCTGATCACGTCACCGACCTGGGCGGCTTCGGCGCGCCTGCCCAGCAGCCAGAACGTGGTGGCGTAGGCGATCATCAGGTCGAACCGCCACCACATCAGCGCTTTGCCGTCGTGCAACCACCTGTGCGCGAGCGCGTTCGCTTCGCGCACGCGGCCCTCGCGGATGAGGTGGCTCGCCATCGCCGGCGCGTGCTTGGCGCGCAACTCGTGCGGTAGCCGGTGGAACGCGGTCTGCACGGTGGCGTCGAGCCTGCGGGTGAAGGAGTCGTCGATCGCGTCGGACAGCAGCGTCTGCACCGTCGCCCACACCTCGCCGATGGCGACGACCGACATCTGTTCCTCGTACGCCTCAACGCGTTCCGGGTCGGCCTCCACCGCGCGGTCGAGCAGCGTGAGCGCTTCGAGCGGTGCGCCGGTGTCCTGGTAGGCGATGGTGGCGGCGAGCACCAGCACGTCGTAGTGCGGATCGTCGGCGAGCACCGCCTGGGCCAGCGAGAGCGCCTGGTCCGGCTCCCCCGCGGCACGCAGCGCCTGCACCGCGGCCACCGGGTCCATGGCGTTTCTCGCACTCTGCAGCCGGTCTGCCAGCCATGTGGTGTCCGTGCCACCACGCCGGGGTGCGGTCGTCAGCTCGCGCAGGTCTTCCAGCACCGCCCGGATCGGGCCGACCCGCCGCATCCACACCGGCAGCCTGCCGTGCAACCGCTCCCCCGACGGTGCCACCGCGCAGGCCGTGCGGTGCAGCAACCGTGCCGCGTCGGTGTCCGGGCTGGTGCCGAAGCACCGCAACGCGGCGGCCGCCAGCGCGAACACATCCTCCTCCCGGCCGACCGCGGTCTGCCCGCGGGCGAGGCCGGGGGCGAGGTGCAGCACCCGTTCCGGAGCGCTCAGCAGCTCGGTGAACGACGGCGCGCCCCAGCACGGCAGCGGCAGCAGCCGCGGCCCGCTGTCGGTGAGCACGATGTCGGCGGGCATCGGCACCATGCCCGGTCCGAGCGACTCCCACCAGCCGGGCAACGCGCGCAGCGCGGCGACGACGGCCTCGACGCGCCGGGCAGGATCGGGATCGGCGATCGCGTCGGCGAGGCTGCGCCGGGCATCGGTCTCGTAGCAGACGACCTGGTACCAGCGGCCACCCAGACGTTGCTGGTCGCCCGCCGCGTCGGCGGGCACCACGGCGGCGAGCCCCGCGCGCGACCCCCTGTGCTGCCAGCGTTTCAGCTCATCACGGTGTTCAGCGCCGAGCTCGGCGCGCGGAATCAGCCGGTAGCAGCGTCGCCTGCCCGGCGCCCGGTACAGCGTGCCGCGCCTGCCGACGCCGACGTACTCCGCGTCGAGCTCCTGGGCGATCAGCCCGACGGGCTCATCGCCGGGCGCGGTCATAGGCGTCCTCGAGCCGGTCGGCGAGGTCGTCGAGCCCGGTGCCCGCGCGCACGGCCGAGGTGAACTCGCGCAGCGCGGCGGCGAGGTCATCCGGTGCCTCGCGTTCGGCGGTCCACGCGGTGACCTTGCGGAACAGCCGCCGGAACTCGGCGGGCACGGCGTCGAGATCGACGGTGGGGCCGTCGTCGGGCACGTCGACGGGCGGCGGGACCTGGAACGAGAAGGGCTCCTCGCGCTCGACGGGCTCCGCCACGCCCGGCTCGACCAGCCGCAGCAACCGCCGCCTGCTCTCGGCCAGCATGTCGATCTTCCCGATGCTGGTGCTCTGCCGGAACGTCGCCTCGTACTCGCGGCCCGCGTTGGCGTGGAACACCTTGACCTCCAGCAACCCGTTCACGTCGAGCTTGAACGTGATGTCGAACTGGTGGTGGCCGGCCTCCCGAGGCTCGATCTTGTCGAGGACGATCGTGCCTACTCGGGTGTTGTCGAAGACCATGGCCGACTCGCCCTGGTAGATCGGCACCTCGACGTTCTCGGAGTCCTTCTGGTTGGTGTAGCGCTTCTCCTTGCGCGTCGGGATCTTCGCGCCGCGCTCGATCAGCGGGTCGAACCTGTCGTCCTGCACGCCGACGCCGAGGGTGTGCTCGGTGATCAACCGGATCTCGAAGTCGTCGGCGTCGGACTGGCGCTCGGCGGTCGGCCGCCTGTTGAGGTCGAAGGAGTCCGACGCCTCGAACCGGCTGGCGAGGATCGCGGCACCCCGCGCGACGAGGGTGTCGGGATCGCCATCGGCGCGGACGAAGTCGTCGTCCTTCTCGAAGTGGTCGACCAGCATCTTCCGCACGAGCGGGATGCGGGTCGAGCCGCCGACCAGCAGAACGGCGTCGACGTCGAGCGGCGGCTGGTCCGGGCCGCCCTTCGCCATCTCCAGCGCCTCGAGCACCTTCCTGAGCGACCGGTCCAGCGTCGGCTTGATCAACGACTTGAACGTGGCGCGGTCGAGCTCGACCGGCGCCATCTCGCCACCGAGGTCGATCGTGGTGGACTCGTGCAGGGAGAGCTCGCGCTTGGCCTTCTCGGCGGCGGCCAGCGCCTGCATGCGCTCGTCCTCGCTCGGGGACGAGCGGCCCAGCTTGTCGTTGAGCCACTTCGCGATCGCCGCGTCGAAGTCGCCGCCGCCCAGCCGCGCGTCACCGGCGGTGGCGAGCACCGTGATCTGCCGGTCCTCGGTCTCGATGATCGACACGTCGAACGTGCCGCCGCCGAGGTCGAAGACCAGGTAGATCTTGCTCTCCTCCTCGGCGCGGTCCACGCCGTACGCGATCGCCGCCGCGGTGGGCTCCGGGATCAGCTGCCGCGGGTGCAGGCCCGCCAGCAGCGCCGCTTCCTCGGTGGCCTTCTTCTGGCGCTCGGTGAAGTAGGCGGGCACGGTGACCACCGCGTCGTGCACGCCGTGGCCGAGCTCGCGTTCGGCGATCTCCTTCACCCGCATCAGCACCAGCGCGCTGACCTCCTGCGGCCGCAACCACTCGCCGTGCAGCCGGACGCGCAGCGGATCGTCCACGCGGAACGAGGTGCCCTTCGCCCCGAACAGCCTGAGCGTCTCCTCGCTGAAGAGCGCGCCCATCTCGCGTTTGATCTCGATGATCGTCTCGCGGCCGCGACCGGGCAGGGACATCGCCTGCTTCGCCGCGGCGCCGACGATCACAGCGCCGGCGCTCGGGTCGAAGCCGACCACGGAGGGCGTGGTGTCGACCGGCGGGTCGAACGTCCGATCGGGAACGATCACCGCGGTGTCCTCGTCGGTGTCGAACACCGCGATCGCCGAGTACGTCGTACCGAGGTCGATGCCGACGACTCGGTGCAGGTTCGGCTTCTTGTCGTCCATGTTCCCCGTCATCCGTTGATGCGTCCAGGCTGCTGACCGTCGAGCAGGGAGGTCGGGTGGAAGTCCGCGGTGAAGTCCGTCCGGGTCGTGTCGTCCGGGTGGTACACCGCCTCCCCGGCGCTGGACAGGAACCGTTCGAGCTCACGGCGCAGCGCGGCGAGGCTGGTCGCCCGGTCGTCGAAGACCGGATCGCCGGCGGGCTCGAGCCGCAGCAACGGCAGCGGCGGGTGTTCCGCGTCGTACGCGGCCCTGTCATCGGGCTTCTCCAGGCTGAGCCCGTGCGCCCGCGCGATCTCCTCGTCGCCGGCACCCTCAGCCTTCAACCGGGCGATGTACCGGTCGGTCGCCGCGCGGACTTCCGCAGCGGTCGCCTCTGGTGCGATGCCGAGCTGCGCATAGCGGTTCGCGCGCGGCACGACGAGCGGCAGCCCGAAAAGCGAGGTCACGTCCATGAACTGAAGCTCGTTCTGCACCGAGACGTGACTGGAAGTGGAACCGACAACCATGCCATCCAGGCTCCTGGGTCACTAGTGACCACGATCACATGCACGAGCGCACAGAGTAACCCATGGCTCCAAACGAAGGCCGCACTTCGGTCAGAATTGAGTCACCTGGTCACCGTCGTGTCAGAGCTTTGTCAGCGCCATGCCCGAGCCTTGGCCACTGACACCGCGCTCGCGCTGTCCGACCGCGCAACGAGCTCAACCGAACGGAAAAGACCGCATGAAGACACAATTGAAGACCCGGAGCGGCACCGCAGCGCTGGCGACCTTCGCTGTCGTGAGCTGCCTGGCGCTGGGCGCGACGCAGGCTTCAGCCGTAGCCCCGCAAGCGGTGCCGGCACCTTCCGGAACCGCCGCGGCGCTGCCGGTCGTCAACATGGAAGCCGCCGTCCTGGCCGCCCAGATCGATCCCCGGCGCGCGGACGACACGCTGACCCCCGGCGCCAAGGAGTCCGTGCTGGCCGTCGAACGGGCACTCCAGGCGCGCAACCTGCTGGACGCCCGCTGGGTCGACGGCTACTTCGGCACCACGACCATCACGGCGTACGCGGCCTACCAGCGTTCGCTCGGCTACACCGGGCTGGCCGCGAACGGGTTGCCCGGCGCGAGCTCGCTGGCCTCGCTCGGGCAAAACCGGTTCACCGTGTCCCACGTGCTCAAGCCGGGCTCGAAGGTCCAGCGTGACGGGTACGTCGTCAACACCCGCACCCAGGCGATGCTCACCGAGGCCGAACGCCTGCTGGGACGTCGCTTCGTGCTGTCACAGGGCTCGTACAACCCCGGTGGCGACCCGACCTCCGCCGGCACCCACGACGGCGGCGGCGTCGTGGACATCAACGTCGACGGCATGACCGCCGCCACCCGCACCGCCGCCGCCCGTGCGCTGCGCCAGGTCGGCTTCGCCGCCTGGGTCCGCAGCCCCTCCCAGGGCGACTGGCCGTGGCACATCCACGCCGTGGCGATCAACGACACCGACCAGGCCACCCAGGCCCAGAACCAGGTCGGTGACTACTACCTCGGCTTCAACGGCCTCGCCAACCACCGCCCCGATGACGGCCCCCGGATCCCGATCCAGACCTGGGAGGACTACCAGCGCACACACTGACCGACCCCACGTGGACCTCTGCCTCTTCTCGGAGAGGGAAAGCGTGAGATCGCAGGCATGATGCTCCGACGGCAGCCGCTGGAGCCCCTGGCGGCAGCCATCGGAGCATCTTCCGCGTCCGGCACGGCGTGGCGCAGTGCGGTCACGAGTAGTCGATGTCCAGTTCGGCGAAGCCCTTGGACCGGAACAGCGCCTTGCCGTCCCTTCCGAACGGGTTGCCGCAGTCGATGAACGTGACACTCGCCAGTTCCGGGCAGTCCAGCAGCGCCTCGACGTTCACGACCCGCTTCGAGTTCAGGACGGTCAGCTGGACCAGGTTCGGCAGCGCCTGGAACACCGCGCAGTCGATCTCGGCGCGAACACCGTTGAGGCGCAACGCCTCCAGCGTGACGATCTCGGCGAGCCGGGCCACCGGGAAGTCGCGTCCGGTGCCGCTGATCTCCAGCACGCGCAGCGGTGCCACGAGGTGGTCGACGACGTCAACGTTCTTCAGGTGCACCAGCTCCAGGTGTCGCAGCGAGGGCAGCGCGGCGAGCTGACGCAGCACCGCGCCGTCACCGGACACATTGGTGCGGAGGAACTCGAGTGGCGGCAGCGGGTCGACCACCCCGGGCAGCCGCGGCGTGGTGCAGGAGCTGACCCACATCAGCGCGCGCAGCGCCGGCAGGGCGGTGTCGGCGGCGAGTGGGACCGGAGGGGCCTGGCCGTCGGCGTTGCTGATCACCAGTGACGTCAGCGAGGGAGACGTCAGGTGCGCCACGAGCGGAGCGGGCAGCGTCAGCGACTCCAGGTTCACCAGGTCCGGCAGGTAGGCGGGCAGCACCGCCTTGCGCAGCTGGGCCTCCGTCGGGCACAGGGCCAGGCTGTGCACCCGTGGCACGTCCTCGGGCTGTGGCCGGCCTCGCCACGGGATCCGGACGGCACCGTCCTCGGTGTAGTGGTCGCACTCGTCGGCGTTGCCGACGCAGAAGACTCCGTCACCGCCGAGCGGACCGAGGTACCGCTCGCGGCTCGTACCGAAGGGGTCGACACCTGTCATGCCGGGCATCATCCAACGTCAGGGCGTCGCGTCCGGTGAGGACCGCGAGATCGGCATGCGAAGATCGAGAGGTGAGCCGGAAGGCGATGACGCCCGTCGAGGCGTGCGACCTCATGTTCGAGACCCCGCAGGACGTCGAGCTCGATCGGAGGGCCGGGCACCGGTGAACGACCGCCTTCCCGCACCTGGACGGTTCGTCCGGTACCGCGACGTCGCCTACCGGCTGCTGCACTCGGCCGACAGGTGGTGGATCGCGTCGGACCACGCCGTCGACGAGTCGTTCACCAGGACGGACCGCCGCTACTTCGTGAAGCACCTCGGGCCGGACGACGTGCTGGACTGCTACGACCTCGCCCGTCCCGGTACCTACCGCGGCCTGGCCGTCGAGGTCCTCACGACCACACCTCAGGCGTACGTGGTGACCACGCGCGACCAGCGGGCGGACGTCGAGGGCTTCGCGAAGGCCGACCACCGCGGGCCGCTGGAGAAGCTCGTCGCGTTCGACGACCCGGAGCTGCGGTTCAACACCGAGCTCACGCCGGTTCCGGCGCCGTGGCAGATCGCGCACGCCTGGGAGCTGTTCGCCGAACGGCTCACCGGCGCGTTGCGCGACGTGACCGACCGCGTGTTCCTCGTCATCCACGCGGCGGACGACCCGAAGCGGTACGTGCAGTTCGCGGCCGGGCCCGACCGCCTCGACGCGGAGGCGCCGGGCGCGGACGTCGTCGAGGACGCCCTCGAGTTCCTGCTCCGCAGGTTCGGGTGGGTCGAGCCCGGGGTCGCGCAGCCCAACTGGACGTCGTCGCTGCGGCGGCCCGCGCTCACGGCCGAGTTCGCACAACTGGCGCGGCGGTGCGTTGTGGCGCTGAACAGGTCCTACGGGATCACGAGCCCGGACGACCTCCGGTACCGGGCGTGGCACGAGCCGGCGGGTGCGCGGACCGCCGCGGTGAAGCTGCCCGGCCTCGGGCTCGGGCTGACCACTGAGCGCCATTCCCAGGTGTGACCGCCTCGCACGCAGCCGATGGAGCCGCGGTCGATGTGGGCCTGGTCCGTGGACCGCACGACGCCGATCGCGTCGCACGGGCACCGCGAACCAGGCACTTGAACTCCCGCGCGAAGCCGCCGACCATACCCGGACACGTGCCGGGCACCGTTCGCGCGACGGGAGGACGACGATGTCCCAGGAGGTCGGCCGGGACCGCTTCGCGTCCTTCGCCGAGGCGCTCGACGCCGCCATCACGGCGAGCGGGCTGACGCTCGACCGCGTCCGGCACCGCCTCGCCGAGCAGGGCGCCGAGGTCGGCATCGCCACCCTGAGCTACTGGCGGCGTGCCCGCCGCCGTCCCGAGGGGCCCGAGTCGCTGCGCGCGGTCCAGGTGCTCGAACGGGTGCTGGGCCTGCCGCCGTCGTCCCTGGTCGTGCTGCTGGGCGCTCCCCGTCCGCGCGGCCGGTGGGTCACCCGGCCCGAGAGTCCCCACATCGCGCCGCTGGTCGCCGAGTTCGACGACCCGGACGAGGGCCGGTGCGTGCTGATGTCCGCGCACGACGTGTTCACGGTGCGTGCCGACCGCACGGAGCGCGGCGTGAGGTCCAGGGCCGTGCTGCGCGGGCTCACCGGGCTGGTCCACCGCTACCTCGTGCGCTACCAGGCCGACGAGCCGGGCACGGCACCGGAGCTGGACGCCGTCGAGTTCTGCCGCGTGGGACGGACGGTCCTCGACGCCGCCTCCGGCCTGATGGTGGCCGAGCTGCTGCTGGACCGGCCGCTCAAACCCGGCGAGCACGCGATGATCGAGTACGCGCTGTGCGCGCCACCCGGCCCGCCGGTCGAGTTCTACTCCCGCCGCTTCCGCGGCCCTGTGGGCGAGTACGCGCAACTCGTGCGGTTCGAGGGCGATCCGCCGGCCGGCGTCCACGCGTTCCGCAAGGACGGTCCGGACGCGCCCGAGCACACCGCCGAACCGCTGCACGTGGGCCCGTCCGGGACGAGTGCCCTGATCGTCCACGACCTGAAGCCGTGCGTGGTCGGCACCCGCTGGCACTGGTGACCGGTTTTTCACGGGATTGACGCCCTTCCCGCACGCAGCGCGGCCTTTTTTCACACAATTGGCGAGGCCGTTCCGGGCCCGTTGCCGCGGCGGAACTCGCGGTTCATCCTTTCGACCGGCACAACGCCGTGCTCACCCCGAAAGGCATCCCTGCATGTACTCCCACGTCATCGCCGCCGTGGCGGTCGCGTCGGCGGCCGCACTGGCCGCCCCGCTGCCCGCGACCGCCGCGGCGCACTGCCCGCCCGCACCGGAGTCCTGCGTGGACACCGATCTCACGCTCGACCGGCTGCCCTCCGTCGGCGAGTCCGCGACCGCTACCTTGCGGATCCGTCCCAAGGCCGCCGTCGAACGGGCCCAGCTCACCGTCCGGCTGCCCGCCGGGCTCCGGCTGACCGACCGGGGCGGGTTGCCCGCACCCCGCGAGTCCGGACTCGGCTCGATCGCCGAGCAGACCGTCGACCTGACCACGGCCCGCACCCTGCGCTTCACCGTCACCGCCCAGCAGTCCGGTCCCGCGCAGGTCGAGGCCACCGTGCGGACCGACGCGCAGCTGCGTCCCGCCCGTGCCGCGGCGACCCTCACCGTGGGCGCCCGGCCGGGTGCGTCCACGACCGGCACGGATGGAGTCGACCTCGCCGCCGTGTCCCGCACCGGCGTCCAGACGACCCAGGCAGCCGCGAACCAGGTCTGCGCCAAGGGCAGCTACAGCCACGCCACGCCGAGCGGCACGTGGAGGCCCGTCCGCAACGCCGGCGTCGCCGTCGAGGGACGCGCCACGGCGGGTTCCCCGGTCGTGACCTACGCGTCCGGCCTGACCGGCGTCCAGGACGGGTCGTACCGGCTGTGCTTCCCGGCCTCCGCCGCCCTGTCGCAGCTCTGGGTGCGCTTCACCGCCGACTCGGGCCTGTGGCAGGTGCGGCCGTTCACCACCTCGGACGCCTACCGCAGCTACACCGCCGCGAAGACCTCCGTGGCCGTCGGCACCGAGGTCGACTTCGGCGTCACCGTGCCGGCCGACTTCCAGATGCGCGGCTGGCGGGCGTTCGACACGATCACCCGGCTGTGGGGCGAGCACGGCAAGAGCAGGTGCTGGACCAGCGCCGAGACCGGTTCCTGCCGCAAGCTCTCGATCTGGTGGGCCGCGGACAGCGCGGTCTACGCGCACTGGGACAACTCCGTCGCGATCCCCGACCGGCACGTCGAACTGGCCGCCGCCGACCCCGAGTCCGAGCACCTGGTCATCCACGAGGCGGCGCACGGCCTGATGGACATGCTGCACAAGGGCTGGTGGCCCAGCTCCGACTGCCCCGACAAGCACCTGCCGAACCGGGTCACCGGCTCGAAGTGCGGGTGGACCGAGGGCTTCGCCAACGCCGTGGCCGGCTACGTCATGCGCGACGGCAAGTACGTCTACGTCGGCGGCGTCGAGATCGACCTGATGAACACCCGCTGGTTCGACCCCTCGCAGGCGCCGTCGGCCACCAACCTGGAGAACGGCGACCAGGTCGAGGCCAGGGTGGCGGGTGCGCTGATCACGCTGTGGCGCCAGGTCGACGGCGGACCCGTGCCGACGTTCGAGAGCCTGATCGGCAACCGGACCAGCACCTTGCGCGAGTGGTTCCTCACGCGCCGACCGGACGCCGGCCTGGACGTGTCGGCGGCGACCCGGGACCTGGTCTACCGGCACACGATCGACTACCGCTCAGCGTAGAGAATCCGGGGCCGGAACGGGTCTGCGTCCCGCGCAATCCGTTCCGGCCCCGGAGGTCTCCACCTGGGTGCAGGCACGTTCGCCCGGAGGAACCGCTGCCAGGAGCCTGCCGATTTCTCGCACAACGGCCGGGGCAGTGATCCGACGAGATGACGGGCGTCGACACGGACACCGTTCACTTCCTCCTTGCTCGGCTGTCCGATGCGTCAGAGTGTCTCGATTGGACAGTCCACGTGAGAAGACCTTGTCGTCGGTCGAGCGCCGGCCACCCGATGTGGTGGACCGGAAGACATCGCGCAGCCCGGAACCTGTGACGCTCAGACGAACCACGTGCCGCCGCGGCCGGCCGGTGACACATCGGCCAGCGCGACCTCGCCCGAACCGGTCGACACCTGCAGGAAGTAGGCGCTCACATGGCTCGCGCGCTGGCGCTCGGCCAGCCGGGCGTAGGACTCGCGGACCCGGTCGGGCTCGGTGTGCGTGGCGGCGGCGACCGCCGCGATGAGCCGTTCGCAGGTGTCCGCACCTGGGGTCAGCGGTGTGTGGGAAACGACCGTGCAGCGGATGTCCAGGTCGTGCTCGCGTGCCGCCGCGGCCAACCAGTCACCGAACCGGCCCGGTCCGCCATCGGTCAGCGTCATCCCGACCAGGTGTGCCCGGCCTCGGTCGGTCAGGGCGTGCGGGAGACCGGCGAGCACCCGTGAGGTCAGCAGCAGGCCGTCCTCACCGCCGTGGCCGACACGGGGCGCCGGCAGGTCCGCCACCGGGTAGGGCAGGGTCGGCGGGTTGGCGACCACCAGGTCGAAGCGCCGACCGGCGACGGGCTGGTACAGGTCGCCGGAGAGGACTTCGACGCGGTCGGTCAGGCCGTTCAGCGCGGCGTTGAGCCGGGTCACGCGGGCGACCCGGGGGTCGAGCTCCACCGCGGTCACCTGTGGTGCGAAGCGGGCGCAGTGCAGCGCGTGCAGGCCCGGGCCGGCGCAGAGGTCGAGGCAGGCTCGGGTTCCCTGCGGCGTCAGCCGGCTCAGCAGTGCCAGGGAGTCGTCACCGAGGTAGCACAGCGGGTCCGGCTGCGGACGGTCGCAGATCAACCAGTTGCCGGCGACGAGCAGGACGGCGAGGCCGTCGGTGTCGACGCACCCGTCCTGCCGCTCGGCGAGCACTCCCGCCGCCGTCAAGCCCGCCACCGACTCGGCGAGATCCGGTGGCAGGGCGTCCGGGTGCACGCCGCGGCCCAGCAGCAGCAGGTCCACGACGGCACGCAGACCCGGCGGCGCGTGGTCGCGCGCGGCCCGCCATGCTCGTGGGTCGAGGACGGACGGGGTGAAGCAGGTCAGGAACTCGCCGTACCCGGTTCCGGTGAGCACCTCGCTCAACCGCTCCACCGCTGCGGTGGCGGCGTCCTCCGGCGGGACGGTGCCGGTCTCGGCCGGTCGCGCCGGCGTGCGCAGGACGAGGCCGCGGTCGGTGATCTGCTGGACCAGGCTCTCGACGTTCGGCGCCGCCTCGCCGTCCCGCTGTCCGACGGCCGCCTGTGCCGCGGCGGCCGTGGTCCTGCCGTCGCACAGCAGCAGGTGCGCGAACTCCTGTTCCGACAGCTGTAGCGAGGCCGCGAACTCGTTGAGCCGGGCGACGGCGATCCCCTGTTCGGAGAAGAAGAAGTCGACGTCGAACTCCAGGGCGGGCAGCACCGCGCCGGTGGCGCGGTCGTCGTCGCGCACCGGGACCAGCGGCACCCTCGCGGGTGCGGGGCGTCCGATGAGGTGGTGCTCCGCCCAGGCGAACACCGCCCGCGCGAAGGCGACGCAGCGGGTGGCGTGGGCCGCGGCCGAATGCGGCTCGGGTCTGGCCGGCGCCCGGTGGAGGTCCCAGAAGACGCGGTCGGCGGGCAGGCCGGTGCTGCGTGTCCACAGAGGACGGTCCCAGTCGCCGGGCAGCCGGGCCAGCAGGCGGGTGCGCCACTTGGGGTTCGGGTTGGTGAGGTGGTGGGCCGCGAGCAGGCCGTCCACGGCGTGGCCGAGGAGGTCCTGCGCCGCCAGCACGCACGTGGCGTCGTCACCCTGGCCGCGGTAGCCGACCAGGTCGACCTGGACGGTGCGTGCGAGGTGGCGGGCGACCTGGAGTTTCAGCCTCGCCACCGAGGCGCGGTCGGGCCGCCAGGACCACGGCGTCGAACCGGGATCGGGCGGGTGGACCACGAGGCCTTCGAGCAGGCGGTGCAGCAGCAACCGCTCGCTGTCCTCGAAGGGGGCCAGCTCGACCAGGTTCCACGGCAGGCGCGCCCAGTCGTGCAGGCGGTGGAGCAACGAGTCGACACCGGCCCGGTGCAGGATCCGCAGGTCGACCATGCTGTGCCCGACGGCCCAGCACAGCTCGTCCTCCGCGCGGTCGGTGTCGCCTTCGCCGGGGATGAGGATCAGGTCGAGGTCGGACTTGTCGTTGCCCAGTCCTTCGACCAGGGAGCCGACGGCGAGGACCAGGTCATCGGGTCGCAGGCCGACGACGTCGTCGATGCCGGCCAGCACGGCCGCCTGGTCGGTGCCACACCGGGCCAGGCACGCCGTGAGCACCGGGGACGCCTCCGTGGCGCTGCTCACGACCGGCCCATCCCGATCTGGTGCAGGACGGGTTCCGGGTCGCCCACCTTCGCGCGGCAGGTCGGCCGGCGGGCGCAGCACGCGACCGAGCAGTCGAACACGTTCCCGCCCAGCTCCTCGGTGGTGATGGTGTTGAAGTCGTGCAGCCGCTTGCGGAACAACGCCGCGAACCGGTCGGGGTCGGCGTGCCGGCCGATCTCCTCGACGAGCACGGCGGTGTAGGCGATGTGACTGAGCTCGTCGGTCAGCAGCGCGTCGTGCAGCCTGGTGATCTTGTCCTGGTTCTCGGGCGGGCAGTGGGCGGCCAGGGCAGGGCGCTGCATGGCGTGGTGGACCGTCGTGCGGATCTCGGCGATGTTCATCTGGAGGAAGTCGTCGATCGTGGGCACCCTGGCGTACGGCGACCCCGGGATCGGGAAGAGCTCCCGCCGCATGGTGAACCCCGGTGACAGCTGGCGGAGCTCGGCCCGGAACTCCGGCGACACCGCCCCGGGGAAGGTCAGGTCGAGCAGCGACAGGTAGATCAGGGAGTGCCGCGACTCGTCGCAGGCGTGGCGCTTGAGCAGGCGCTGGTGGCGCGGGTCGACCGAGCAGGCCGCGAGGGACCACAGCCGCCGGGAGCCGTCGCCCTCGCGCTCCGAGTTGGTGATCAGCGAGATGCCCATCCACCTCGGTTCGACCGACAGGCTGCGGTAGATGAGGCCGTACTCCGCCGTGCCGAACGGTGGCGGTTCGTCCCGGAGGGCTTGGTCCAGCGCCTCGAAGTAGCGCGGGCACCGGGTGTCCGGGTACTGGGTTCGAACCGCCACCTCGGCGATGGACCGGATGAGGTCCGGGGAGGGTTCACGCCCGAGCAGAGTGTGCGCGAGAACAACGTTCTGGGACATCCGAACCTCACATCCTCGCGGTCGGTGCTGGGCCACGTTCGGTCAGACGATGTGTCGGTCAGACGGCCTGGGACACGGCGTCGAAGGGCGAGTTCATCGCGACGAACGCCATGTCGGCGTCCGGGTACTTCTCGCGGATCTGGTCGAGCGTCGACTGGTCGAGCTGGAGCTCGCCGTTCTTGATCCGACCGGTCAGGACCAAACCGGTGCGGTTCTCCTGAATGGTGCTCGCCGCGCTCGCGAGTTGTTCCACATCGGCCGCGCGTTCCTGGTTAGCCATCGGGATCGCCTTTCATCAACAGATCTTCGAAATGTGAATTGCCCGGTTTTCCGAGCGTACTGCGGCCAATCCGAGCCGACAAGAGCACGTCCACCCTTTATTCACAACCGGGCGTTTTCCATCCGATTCGGTGATTTCGAAGTACTATTTCGGCGGATGTCACCCAGGCGGTGGGGAGTGGTGTCACCGCCGGTGATGTCGCCGGCACCGCCCGGGTTAACTCACAGAGGTGGCCGCGGGACAGCCGGCCGGGCGGAACGGGCCGCGATCCACGTGCGCAACATCAGCCGGCCCGCACCCGCGCCGGGCCGGTCCTGGAACGTGGTCCTGCCGTGCACGACCGCCCTGTTGTTGACGACGACCACCTGGCCGGGTTCCAGGCGGTGGCAGGTGCGCAGGTCCGGGCGGGACAGCAACGCGTCCAGGCGGTCCATGGCCCGCGTCTGGGGCGCGGACAGCGGCGGCACCCCCGGTCGGCGGTGCGCGCTTTCGATGTACTCGCGCAGGTAGGCGATCCGCGCTCCCCCGCGGTCGAGCTCCAGGATGGGGCGCGGCACGGTCGCCGGGTGGCCGGGGCGGTCGTCCCGCGTGTCGAAGTGGACCGGTTCCCGCAGCGCGGCCACCGACTCCGGCTCCCACGCGAGCAGTTCGCGGACCAGGTCGGCCACGTGCACCAGGACCAGCGCACCGCCTGCCGCCGCCTGCCGGACGCAGTGCAGCGCGAAGTAGGCGGGCACCTCGCCGGGCCGGTGGATGCCGTCGGTGTGCAGGTGTCCGCCCTGCCGGGTGTCGGAGTACCGGACGGTGGGCCCGCTCTCCAGCCGAACGCCCCGGTCGCGCACCTCGCGGACCACCTCGCCGTCGAAGGTCTGGGGCAGTGGCCTGCCCAGCGCCACCGACAGCGCGAGCAGGAAGCGGCGTGCCGCCGACTCGTCGAGATGACCGAGGCCGGACAGCAGGAAGTAGCCGGGCCCGGTCACCAGGTGCCGTTCCTCGCGGTCGCGCACCGTCCTCGCCAAGGCGGCGCGGGCCGAGGGGTCGTCTCCGGCCACCCCGTCCACCAGCCGCTGGTCGAGGTCGTGGATCGGGGTGGTCTGTTCGCCGTCGTCCATGTCGTCGTCACACCTCCGTGAGCGCTCGGGATCGCCGGGAGCACCACTGCGCGATGTCCGCGCCGTGGTGCCGGACACCGGCGAGGTGCAGACCGCCGACCGCGCGCGCCACGCGGTCGTACGCCTGGGCGCGGCTGGTGCCGGTGGCCAGCACCTGCGCCGCGATGGTGTCGAGCACGACCGGCCGCCCCGCGTCGAGCGTGCAGTCGACGACCACCCCGGACCGCTCGGCGGGCAGGCGCACCCGCCTGAGCACCCGGCTCGCGGGCGATCCTGGGCGGAGGAACAGGTGGCCTTGCACGGCGTGCGTGCCGGCGGGTGGGTCGACGGGGATCGACCGCGACCCGGCGGCCAGCCCGAGCTGCAGGGCGATCACGTCGATCCCGGTCACCGCCTCGGCGATCCGGTAGGCGCCGGTGAGGCGCGGGTTGACCTCCTGGAACGTGTAGCCGCCGGCGTGGACGAGGAACTCGACCGTCACCACGTTGAGCAGGCCGAACGCGCACGCCAGCCGCTGGGCGTCGGCTCGCATCGCCGCCAGGAGCACGTCCGGCACGCCGTGGACGGGCGCGGCCTCCAGCAGCTTGCGGTTGCCCGCCACCAGCAGCGACTCCCGCTCGCACAGGTGCGCCGCGTTGCCCTCGTCGTCGACCGCCACCATCACGCCGACCACGCGCGCGGGTTCCACGTACCGCTCGGCGTACCAGTCCGGGTGGTCGGCCAGCGCGGCGGACAGTTCCGCCGGACACCGGACCACGCGGACCCCGTCGCCCTGCCGGCAGCGCGACCGCTTGAGCACGACGGGCAGGCCGTGGCGGGCGACGAGCGCGCGGATCATCCGCCTGCCGACGGCGTGGGGCAGCACGGGCACGCCGGCGCGCTCGGCAGTCTCGACCGCCCAGGCCGTGTCACCGGCCACCGCGAGCGCCGCCTCCGGTGAGCCGACGAACCGGATGCCCCGCTCCGCGAGCCCGCGGGCCAGTGCGGGGTCCTCCGCGACGGCTCCCCAGCCGGGGTGCACGGCGTCCACCCCGGCCGCGACCGCCGCGCGGACGACGCAGTCGGCGCAGTCGTAACCGCCGCAGCCGGCGCGGGCGGCGCAGTCTGCCGCGTCGAGCACCACGTGACCGGCGAGGACGTGCCGCCGCTGCGGGTCCGACCGCGTCACTACGGTCACCGGGGCGATGCCGAGGGCGCGGCACACCGCGGCCGCGCGCACCGCCGGTGCTCCACGCGCGGCGACCAGCACCGATCTCACCGGTCCACCCCGAGCCCGGTGGCGGCACACGCGGCGAACCGGAACCTCTCCTGGATGCCGCGGTTGTCGAGGACGGACGTGACGCGTGGTGGGGTCCCCCCGGCGCCGGCCGCGATCCGCACCGCGACCAGGTGCGGGCCCGGTGCGCCCGCGACGCGCTCCAGGCAGGCGTGGACCTGCTCGACGGTCCGGCAGACCGCGGCGGTGCGGTAGCCGACGGAGAGCGCGAGGCGGTCCCAGGCGACCGGGTGGGCGCGGGTCCGTTGGCCACCGGTGGAGTCGTAGGCACCGTTGTCCAGCACCAGGTGGGTCAGGTTCGGCGGCTTCCTGTCACCCACCAGCGCCAGGCCACCGAGGTGCATCAACGCGGAGCCGTCGCCGTCCACCACGACGACCCGCCGGTCGGGCCGGGCGACCGCCGTGCCCAGGCCCAGGCCGATCGCGTGACCCATGCTGCCCTGCACGTAGAAGTTGCCAGGGCGGTCGTCCAGCCCGAACAGCTCGCGGCTGATCATGCCGGTGGTGCTGTAGACCAACGCGTCGCCCAGGTGTGCGCAGATCGCGGCCACCGCGTCCGCGCGACGCATCACCGCGTCCGTGCCCGTGCCCGGAACAGGGCACGAGGCCAGTGCCGCCTTCGGCACGAGCAGGGCGAAGCAGCGGTCGTGCCGGTGCTCCCGTTCCGCGCGGTCGAGCGCGGCGGCGAGGGAGTCCACCGACGGCCCGAGCACCTCGTGCGCCACCCCCACGGCGTCCAGCAGCGCGGCCGTGCCGCGCCCCATGACCTCGTGGTGCGGCTCGTCGTCGCCTGCGTGCGGCCACCCCCGCAGGCTCATCACGACCAGCAGCGGGATGTCGTAGGACATCAGCAGGGAGGTCAGCGGGTCGAGCAGGTTGCCCAGCCCGGAGTTCTGCACCAGCAGCGCCGCGCGGCGGCCGGCGAGCTGCGCGCCGGCCGCCATCGCCATCGCCACGCCCTCGTTGGGCGCCGGGACGTAGGCACCGCGGCGTTCCAGGACGGCGAACGCGCCTTGCAGGTAGGAGCAGGGAACACCGGTGAAGAAGTCGAACCCGCGCGACTCCAGCGCGTCGCAGAACACCTCCGCCTCGATCACGCTCCCCACTCCTCCCACTCGGCGGTCCTGGTCAGGGCGAAGACCTCCTTCACCGGCGCGATCGAGTCCTCGGCGGTGGCCGCGTCGCCACGCAGGTGGATCTCGCTCAGCACCGTGCGCACGGCCAGCACGCAGGCCCGCAGGGCCTGGTTGGCGTAGATGACCAGCGAGACCCCGGCGTCCTGCGCCTCGGCCAGGCTCCACCGGTAGTAGGTGGTCGGCACCACGACCACCGGCGCGCGACGGCACCACCGGCGGAGGAACTCGACGATCTCGTCAGGCTCGCGCCGCTTCGAGTGGACCAGCACGGCGTCCGCGCCCGCGTCGACGTAGTGGTGTGCCCTGCGCAGCGCCTCGTCCATGCCCGCGCCGGCGATCAGGGCCTCGCAGCGGGCCACCACGGTGAAGTCCGGGTCACGCCTGCTGCGCACGGCCGCCTCGACGCGCTGGGCGAACACGTCCGGGTCCTCCAGGACCTGTCCCCCGTCGAGGTAGCTGTTGCGCTTGGGGAACACCTTGTCCTCGACGCAGATCCCGGCGATGCCCGCCGCCTCGCACAGCCGCACCACGCGGACGAGGTTGATCGCGGCGCCGAACCCGGTGTCGCAGTCGACCAGCGAGGGCAGGACCGTCGCACCGTCGATGAGCGCGGCGGCGTCGAGGCACTCGGTCATCGTCAGCAGGCCGAGGTCCGGCAGCGCACGGGTGGCCGACAACTCGAAGCTGGACACCCACACGCCGTCGAAGCCCGCCTCCTCGACCATCCGGGCGGTCAGCGGGTCCCTCGCCCCGACGATGCGCGAGACAGCCGGTCGTGTCAGCAGTTCGCGCAGTTCAGCGGCCTTGCTCATGCGTGCCACCCCTCGGCGTGCTCCGGTGCCACGGCGTCGCGCGCTCCACCTCGAACAGGCAGTGCCAGTGGTACGAGCCGGCCTCCCCGTGCTCGGCCTCGAAGGCGTCGAGCAGTCTGAACCCCCGGTGCAGCCGCACCAGGTCTGCCGCGTCGGCGTAGAGGTGCGGGTGGACCTTGTCGTCGGTCGCCCGGGGCTGGACGAACGTGTTCGCCGCGACCTCGACGCCCCGGCCGTACTGCGCGTTGCGCTTGGACAGCATCGTGGCCTGGTAGAGGCCACCGGGGCGGAGGACTCGGCGCACCTCCCCCAGCACGCGCGCCAGACCGTCCTCGTCGGCGTGGTAGACCACGTTGAAGGCCAGCACGAGGTCGAAGGCACCGGTCGCACAGGGCAGGGACGTGATGTCGGCGACGTCGGCCACCAGGGGCACTCGCCGGTCGGCCGCCTCACCGCGGACGAACTCCACGGCGGCGGGACTGCGGTCGATCGCGTGGACGGCGAAGCCCTCCTCCGCCAGCAGGAACGTGTGCCGTCCGATGCCGCAGCCGAGGTCGAGCACGTCGCGCACGCCGCGGTCGCGCAAGCGGTGGACGGTGTCCACCACCCAGGGGTGCGGCGCGACCCAGCCGCTGCGCCCCTGCCGGGTGCGCCACATCCGGTCCCAGTAGAGGTGCGCGGTCATCTCGCCGCCCCGCCGGGTTCTCGACGGGAGATTGCGACATCCGAATGAACCACGCGCGTTCGGGGCACGAAATCACCTACCCGGCCGAGTGACGAGAATTGCGCACGGTGACGCGAACCGATTCCGTCATCCATTCGGACAACGTCAGAAGCACTGAACATGAATCCTCCCGGCCTGTTCGAGGTCACTGTACCGACATCGACTCAGCCCGGCGTGTCGAAATCAGACCCGACCCGCATGCGGTGGGAATATCACCTTGACTGGAATGCAACGTGAAAGGCCTACGCAATCCCGGGGAAGGGATCGCCGTTCGGGCCGGGGAGGACGAGCAAACAATGATCATCGCTTTGGACGGACCCGACGGCGCGGGCAAGAGCACTCAAGTCCGCGACCTGGTCGCATGGGCACGGGCGGAGGGACACTCCGCCGCCGTCGTCGGCAAATGGGACGTGTTCCGCCACGACGTGGTGCCGTACGCGCGGTTCCTGCGGGGCACGGACCAGGTGGACCTGCGCACCTGCATCGCGGAGATGCCCACCCCGGCACGGATGCTGTTCCTGGGGTGGATGAACGCCACCGCGGCCACCCGCGCACTCGAACGCACCGAGGACCTCGTGGTCCTGGACGGCTACCGGGCCAAGCACGCGGCAGCCGAACTGCTCGCCGACTGCCCACCCGACCTCGTGCACACGATCAACGCCACGATGGCGCCCGTCGACTCGGTCGTCTACCTCGACGTCACCCCGGAAGAGGCCCTGCGCCGCAAAGGCGACGACCTCGCCCCCTACGAGTGCGGCCGGGACGCCGGGTGCTCCCCCGCGCGCTTCCTGACCCACCAGACGGCCGTCCGCCGGGTCTTGCTCGACTGGGCGCGCACGCGGGGATGGACGGTGATCCCCAGTGACTCCCAGCAGAACGTCCAACGCGCCCTGCGCGACCACGTCACCGCACTGCTCCACACCCGCACCGCGGTGGGACAGCGGTGACCGACCGGGCGTCTAGACCGTCGCCAGCGCCCGCCGCTGGAACACCACCAGCGCGACGCCGAGCACCACCACCGCCATGCCCGCCAGCACCGCGACCTCGACCAGAACCGACCCCAGCCCCGCCGACGGACGGGACAGCGTCAGCAGCGCGTCCATCG
The DNA here is from genome assembly GCF_001279525.1 of Nocardia sp. NRRL S-836. Classification (GTDB taxonomy): domain Bacteria; phylum Actinomycetota; class Actinomycetes; order Mycobacteriales; family Pseudonocardiaceae; genus Lentzea. The sequence goes on from NZ_LGDY01000080.1 coordinate 38,381, forward strand.
CCCACGAGTGCGGGAACAGGTAGCCGATCGTGCCCAGCGTCTCGCCGGCCACCTCGCGCGGCCACAGGCAGCCGCCCAGCATGCCCAGCACGATGCCGACCGGCGGACCGATGGCCGGAGCCTGCTGCGGTGAGCGCACCAAGGCGCCGACCAGCATCGCGGCACCCGTGGCGATCAGGCAGAACAGCGCCACGACCACCCCCACGCCCAGCGGGTCACCCCACCGCACGTCGAACAGGAACCGGCTCACCACGATGATCAGCAGGGACTGCGCGAGCGCCACCGCGAACCGGCTCAGCGCCTCGCCCAGCAGCACCTGGCTGCGCCGCACCGGTGCGGCCAGGGAGCGGCGGACCATGCCGATGCGGCGGCTCTCGACCAGCGCGGCGGCGACGGCCATCGAGTTGACGAACGTGAACAGCAGCAGGTTCGCGGGTGCGGTGTAGGCGAAGCCGGTCGGCTTGGCGGGCTCGCCGCCTCCCGCTGAGGCGACGGTGACCGCCACCGACTGCTCCTTGGCCTTGCGCACCAGTTCCGCGGCCTGCTCCGGTGACGCGCCCGCCGCCCGTGCCGCGCGGGTCGCCTCCAGCACCGCCGCCACCTTGCCGACCGCCACGTCGATCTCGCTGCGCGCGGCCATGCCGCTGCCGCTGGTCTGGGTCATGACCAGTTCGAGGTCGGTGTCGCCCGGTGTCACGACCAGCCCCGCGGCCAGCTCGCCCCGGCGGACGTCGTCGCGGACCTCCTGCGCGGACTCCGCGCGCCGCACCTCCAGTGCCTTGTCGGACTCCAGTTCGGCGACCACGGCCGCCGAGACCGGGTCGGAGGTGTCGGCGACCACGGCCACCGGCAGCTTCGCGTCCGCCGCGTCGCCGCCCAGGGCCATGCCGACGAACACGATCGTCACGAACGGCATGACGACGATGAAGAACATGCCGACCTTGTCGCGCAGCTGGCGCTTCAGGTTGGCCAGCACCAGCGCGATGACGGGACGGGGCCTCATGCGAACCTGCCCTTGCGGAAGCCGAGCAACGCCAGCGTGCCTGCGACCACGCCGATGCCGGTGACCACGGCGATCGGCACGAGCACGGCGGACGGTCCGGCGCCGGTGCCCGCCAGCTCTGACAAGCCCGCCGACACCCAGCCGTTGGGCGTGATCAGCGAGACGCCGCGCAGCCACTCGGGCAGGTTGTAGACGGGCACGATGCTGCCGCCCAGGAACGCGAACACGAACGCCACGCCGAGCGTGTAGCCGTCGGCCTGCGCATCGGTCTTCGCGCGGCTGGCCACCAGCATCACGATCGCGGTCGCCGCGAACACGTGCGCCAGCAGCAGCGCGAACACCGCGAGCGGGTCGCCCCAGCTCGCGCCGAAGATCAGCACGGACGACAGCCAGGTCGCGCACATGCTGACCAGCGCCAGCCCGAACCCGACCGCGCTCTTGCCCACCAGCGCAGTCCACAGGGGCACCGGCGCGGCGCGCATCCGGTCGAGCGTGCCGTTCTGCCGCTCGCTGAGCAGGCTGCGGGCGGTGGTGCCGACGACGAAGAACGCGAACATCACCGCCATGCCCGCGCCGTAGTGCACGGCCAGGTCCACCCGCCCGCCCGAGACCGGGTCGCCGACCAGTGACAGCGCCGGCCCGGCCTTGCCGTTCTCCTCGACGAACAGCTGCACCCGGTCGGCGGGCACGCCCGCCGCCAGCGAGGCGCGCACGGCCAGCGTCCTGGCCTCGACCAGGGCCGAGATCCGGTCGACCATGCTGCGCGCCACCACACCCGCCAGTGGCGACTCTGGCGACTCCAGGACGGACACCTGCCCGCCGCGGCCCGCGCCGACGCCCTCGCTGAACCCGGCCGGGAACACCAGGGCCGCACCCGACTCGCCGCCGTCGACCGCGCTGCGCGCCGCGGCCTCGTCCGGGTACTTGCGGAAGGTCAGCACGCCCTTGAGCTCATCGGTGTTCAGCGCTTCGCGCTGCACGCTGGCGGGGAACTCGCCGCCGTCGAGGTCGACCACGCCGATGGTCGCCTTGAGCGGCGGGTCGTCGTCACCACCCAGCGCCAACCCGAACATCGTCGCGAGCAGGATCGGCGCGACGAGCGCGATCAGCGGCGCGGTGCCGTCCCGCAGCCGCGACCGCAACTCGTGGCCGCCCACCACCAGCAGGGCACGCACAGTGCTCTTCCCCAAGGTTTTCGCCACTCCCTAGCTCGGCCCGCGTCAGTCCCGCAGGGTGCTGCCGGTGAGGTGCAAGAACGCCGCTTCGAGGTCGGGCTCGACGACCTCGACACCGGTCACCGCACCCGCGTCGCCGACGGCGCCCAGCAGTGCGGGCAGCAGGTGCCGTCCGTCGGCGACGAGCAACCGGATCGACGACGACCCGGTGACCACCGCCTCGGACACGCCCTCCACGGCGCGCAGCTTCTCGGACGCCGCGGTGACGTCGCCGTCCAGCGTCAGCTCCACGCGGTCCGTGCCGCCCAGTTCGGCGACGAGCTCGCGCTTGGTGCCGTCGGCGACCACGCGGCCCTGGTCGATGATTCCGACCCGCGTGCACACCCGCTCCACCTCCTCCATGTAGTGAGAGGTGTAGAGCAGGCTCATGCCCTCGCCGACCAGCGCCTCGACCCGGTCCAGGATCGCGACGCGGCTCTGCGGGTCCACGCCGACGGTCGGCTCGTCGAGGATGAGCAGGCGCGGCCGGTGCAGCAGGGCCACGGCGATGTTGGTGCGCCGCTTCATGCCGCCGGAGTAGGTGGCCACCTTGTCGTCGCCGCGACCGGTCAGGCCGACCAGGTCGAGCACCTCGCCGATGCGCGCGGTCAGCTCACGCCGCGGCAGGCCGTGGAGCCTGCCGAAGTAGCGCAGGTTCTCCCGCGCCGTCAGCTCCGGGTACAGCGCGATCTCCTGCGGCACGTACCCGATGAGCCGCTTGGCGGCGATCGGGTCCTCATCGACGTCGATGCCGCCGACCCGCACCGAACCCTCGTCCGGGCGCAGCAGCCCGACGAGCATGGAGATGGTCGTGGTCTTGCCGGCGCCGTTGGGGCCGAGCAGCCCGTACGCCTCGCCCTCGTCGATGTGGAAGCCGACCCGGTCGACCACGGTCTTGTCGCCGTAGCGCTTGACCAGCCGCTCGCACTCCAGCGCAGGCGTCATGACGTCCTCTCGATCAAGATTCGCACCCGTCGATCCGCTCCGGCTGGGAGGCGCCCACCACGTTGTTGCGGAAGCGCTGGTTGCCGGGGTCGGTGCCGATCTGCACGTCGAACGGGCTGTTGCCGGTGATGGTGTTCCACTCGAAGGAGTTGTCGACCGAGTCGGAGCCGCCCCAGTCCGCCGACGAGGCCAGCACCAGCGCGGCGCCCATGACCGACGGGCCCGTGGGTTCGTTGCCGTGCAACCGGTTGCCGACGACCGAGACCCGCTGGACGCCGATGGCCGCGATGCCGACGCCGGAGATCGGTGGCCCGGCGAACCCCAGCACGCCGGGCTCGTCGCCACCGGAGGCCAGGGTGTTGCCGGTGATGTCGTTGTCGGCGACGAGCACGTCGGCGACGCCGCCGGGCAGCTCACCCTCGTAGGTCTGGTGCAGCAGCAGCACTCCCGCCGCGTTGCCGTGGCAGCGGTTGCGCAACACCCGCGCGCGGCTGGAGTTGTCGACGAACACACCGAAAGCGTTGGCGGTGCTCTCGCTGTCGGCGACCACCGCGTCGGCGGCCGGGCAGAACGCCAGCGCGATGCCGCCGTACTGGCTGCCCTCCGCGCGGCAGCGCAACACCTCCACCGCGGCCGACTCACGCACGTACAGGCCCCACACCGCGTTGCCGGCCGACTCGACGTCGACGAGCCGCAGGCCGGTGGCGGTGTGCGCGTAGACGCCCGCCCCGGAGAAGCCCTGCACGGTCAGGCCTTCGACGGTCACGCCGGACACGTCGTGCACGGTGATGCCGCTGACCACGTCGGCGGGTGCGTCGTGCAGTGCCGGCACGGCGCTGGGCGCGACGGCACCGGGCACGATCACCGTGCGGCCCGCGCCCGCGCCGACGAGCGCGACGTCCGGGCGGCCGATCACCAGGCTGCCCTCGTACGTCCCCTCGGCCAGGCGCAGCACCGCGCCCGGCGCACAGCTGTCGAGCGCTTCCTGAACGGAATCCCCCGGCTGAATGCGAACCTCGGTCCTGACCTCGGTCACGGACATCGCAGCGCTCCTCTCGGCGTGGCGGTCAGTATGGCAAGGGCGACGATCAGGTCACCGCGAAAGCCCCAGCGGGCCATGCCCACGACGGCGGCGCCGTCGCCGGGGCCGGCGGATCGCCCGGTGAGCCGTGCCAGGGCGGCCGAACCGCTGGCACCGACCACGGTGTAGGCGGAACACTCGGTCATCGAGACGCGGGTGGCCGCCTCGACCTCGGGCACGGCGGCGGCCAGCACCGGGCCGGCCCACTCCGCACCGGGCAGCGGCACCTCGCCGCGCGCCTCGAAGTCGTGCCAGGAGAACCCGGGCGGACGCCCGCCGATCGCCTTCACGAGGCACTCCTTCACCGCGACGGCGGCCGCCGTGGCGAGGCCGGGATCGGCGTGCAGGTCCCGTTCGGCAGGTGAGGCGACGTGCCGGGTGTAGGCGGGCCCGCTGTAGGACATGGCGCGGGTGACCCTCGCGACGTCGACCACGTCCACGCCGAACAGCATCAGCGGCGCGGTCACCCGGTGACCCCGTGCAGGAACCGCAGCAGCTCGGCGGTGTAGACCTCGCCGCGCTCGATCATCGGGATGTGCCCGCAGTCCTCCACGGTGACGAACTCGGTGTTCGCGTGCCGTGGCACCAGTTCGAGCCACGGCTCGATAGGCGTCATGCGGTCGTGGCGGCCCCAGACGTACAGCGAAGGGCAGGTGACCTTGTCCATCGCCGGGTCGACCCGGTAGGTCCTGGTGGCGCGGATGCTGCGGGCCATCGCGACCATCGCCGAACCCTGGCGCAGCAGCTGCGCGGTCGACTCCACCTGCTCGTCGGTGAACAGCGGTTCACCGTGGAAGAGGGCGGCCAGCATGCGGTCGCGGAACTGCTCGCCCTGCAACCGCACGTCGCCGCGCCGGTCCATGTTCAGGCCCACGTCGGGGTCGGCGCTCAGGCCGGGTGCGCCGCTGACCGCGATGGCCTTCACCCGGTCCGGGAAGCGGCCCGCGAGGTCGATGGCGACCAGACCGCCCAGGGAGTTCGCGCAGACCACGACCTCCTGAGCGCCGGCCGCGTCCACGGCCTCCATCAGGGCGTCCCCGAGGCGTTCGATGGAACCCGCGATCTTCGGGTCCACCCCGCAGATGGGCTCCTCGGTGCGCAGCACCGGCCACCCGGCGTCGGCGAGGGCGGCGAACGGGTGGTCCCAGATCCAGCCGCCCGCGAACAGGGCGGACATGAAGGCCACCAGCGGTCGCCCGCCCGCCGCGGGCCGGTGGTCGGCGGTGAAGACCGTCATCGGGCAGCTCCTGGCGTCGTCACAACAGATCGTCAGAACAGGGGGTCGGGGGTCGGGGTGGTGCCGCACGCGCAGGTCTTGCCCACGCCCGCGTCGACCATCTCCTCGCAGTCGGGGCAGCGCAGGTGGAGGCTTTCCCGCTCCAGCACCCACACGCTGGTGTACGCCCCGGTGCACAGGCCGCCGCGGAAGAACTTCCGCAGGGACCGCTGGTGCGGCCGGGCGTGCACGGCGCGGACCGACTCAGGGCGGTCGAAGGCGCTGATCGTGTACTTGCGGGTGCCGATCTCGAACGTGCTCACGCCGAGGAAGCCCTTCGAGGCGCGCAACGACTTGACCACCTCGGTGCTGAGCAGGTCGACGTCCGCGCCCTCGACGTCGTCGCGGAAGTCCAGGTAGGTGAACGTCAGCACGCGCGGGTACTCGGTCCTGCCCATCGTGGTGCGCGCGCTGATGCCGTACTCCTGCACCTCGTCGTGGCTCAGGAGGAAGCGCGCCGTGTGGCCGAGCGACGAGGCCAGGGCGACCCGGTCGAAGTGGCGACGCACGCGCACCGCGCCGTCCACGACGGTCAGCACGTCCACGCCGTCCACCCTCGCCGCACCGCCCGTGCCCGGTATCCCCAGGTAGGGGGCGCGGTGCGTGCCGGTCAGGGTCCAGGTGAGCACGGCGGTGCCGCCCGCGTCGGTGGCCGGCGCGAAGTCGAGCTCCAGGTCCGGGAACCGGGTCAGCACGGCCTCGACGTGCGCGACGAGATCCGCCCCGGCCACCGGCTCCGGGGTGTCCGGGTCGGCGAACTCCGCCACCGCGTCCGCGACGGCGGTGGCGTCGCGCTCGCGCCAGGCCGCGGCCCACCGCGCGGCGGTCTCGATCAGGTCCATGCGGTCACCGCTTCCAGGTCGTGGTCCTCGGCCAGCCGGGCCGCGGTCACCGCCACGGCGAACGCGAGGTCGGCGGTGTGGCTGACGGAGACCCGGACGCGGGTGCCCGGCGCCTCCCGGCCGTCCAGCGCGCCGGTCAGGCGCACACCCGGCGGGTGACCGTGCAGGCAGGCCGCGGTGCGGCCGCACAGGGGCGCGGGCAGGGGCAGGACCTCCACCGCACCCAGGTGCTCCGCGGTCACGGGCTCGTCCAGCAGGCGCAGCACGGCGTACTTGGCAGCGAGCCGGCCCGCCCAATGCTGCAGGGTGCGCCCGGCGCCGGACCGCAGCCGTTCCGCGCGGGTGAACACGACCTCCAGCGGCATCGGCTCGACCAGCTGCCACGGTGCGGTCAGCGCGCCGAAGGCGATCGCGGCACTCCCCCACCTGGTCATGCCGCGGGCTCCGGGCGGCGCAGCCTGCGCACGGCGGCCGGGTCGGCCATGCTGACGCAGCTCGTGCCGACACCGCGCAGCAGCCCGGCGAGCACCTTGCTGTCGCCGACCTCGACCAGGGTCTGGGCACCGGCGAGCACGCGCATCGTCGCGGTCCACCGCACCCGCGCCGTGAGCTGCGTGATCAGCGCGTCCACGATGGTCGGCAGGTCCGTGGTGGGTTCGGCGGTCGCGTTCGGGACCACCGGGACGCGCGGCGAGCGCATCGGTGTCGCGCGCACCGCCTCGGCCCAGCCGTCCAGCGCGCCCGCCATCAGCGGCGAGTGGAACGCGTTGCTCACCTTGAGCGCCACCACCTTGCGGGCACCGGCCGCTCCGGCCAACGCGACGAGCCGCTCGACGGCGGCGGTCGCTCCGGAGACCACGGTGTGGTCCGGCGCGTTCTCCAAGCCGACGACCAGCGGCTCCCCCGGCCCCGCGGCCTCGCCGGCCAGCTCCTCCACCCGCTGCGGCGTCAACCCCAGCACGGCGGTCATGCCACCGGTGTCGGGCAGTTCGGCCATGAGCCGGGCGCGGGTGGCGACCAGGCGCAGCGCGGTGTCGGCGTCGAGCACGCCCGCCGCGCACAGCGCGCTGATCTCACCGACGCTGTGACCGGCGACGACGTCCGGTTCCACACCGCGGTCCCGCAGGACCGCGAGCGCGGCGAGGTTGCACGCGGTCACGGCGGGCTGGGCGTGCGCGGTGTCGACGAGCTTGTCCAGCGGCCCGCGGGCGCACAGCTCCGACACCGGTTCGGGCAGCAGCTCGTCGGCGCGCGCGATCACCGCCGCGCCCACCGGGTCACGGCGCAGCCAGCCGCCCATGCCGATCCGGACCGTTCCCTGGCCGGGGAACACGAAGCCGATCACCTGCGCACCTCCAGTCCTCTGCGCTGCCCTTGCCGACGAGCCGGGTGCCGGTCAGAGCCGGCGCCGCCGGGTGGGCACCGCCGCGGCCTTCTCGGTGCCCAGGAAACCCAGCAGCAGCTTGCTGACGATCTCCGGCTGGTCCAGCGGGATCCAGTGGCTGGCGTCCTCGACGCGCTCGTAGCGCCACGAGCCCTTGACGAACTTCACCGAGCCCGTCATGCCCTCTTCGAGCAGCGCCTTGTCCCCGGTGGACCAGATGCCGAGGGTGGGCGCGAGCACGGGCGGGAAGTTGCCCTCCACGCGCAGCTCGGCCTCGGGCGAGCGGTTGGCGCGGTACCAGTTCAGCGCCGCGGTGAGCGCGCCCGGCTTGGCCAGCTCGCGCGGGTAGCGCTGGTGGTCGCCCTCGCCGCCCATGATCTCCTTGAACAGCCGCCACCCGTTGCGCCGCAACAGCTGCTCGCTCACGCCGGGGAACTGGTAGAAGAGCATGTACCAGCTGGCCTTGCGCTGCTCGATCGACGGCGTGCCGAACACGCCGGGGTGGCCGACCGACAGCACGGCGAGGTGGTCGACGCGGCGCGGCATCAGGAACGCGTACATCCACGCGATGGCGGCGCCCCAGTCGTGTCCGACGATGTGCGCCTTGGGGATGCCGAGGTGCTGCGTCAGCGCCACGACGTCGTTGACGATCGTGCGCATGTCGTACGCCTCGACCTCCTGCGGCTTGCCGGACTCGCCGAAGCCGCGCAGGTCGGGCGCGATGACGCGGAAGCCCGCCTCGACCAGCGGGTCGATCTGGTGCCGCCACAGGTAGTGCGAGTCGGGGAAGCCGTGCAGCAGCACGACCGGGTCGCCCTCGCCCTTGTCCACGTAGGCGATGTCGATGCCGTTGACGTGTGCCGCCCCGGTCAGCAGGGTGTCCTTGACGCTCATGCCCTCTCCCTGAACAGCCTCTCGGCGAAGAACTCGCTGAACCCGAACTCCGGCACGTCCTCGGGCGGGACCATGTTGAGCAGGCCGGTCACCGACGCGGCGAAGTTGTCGGCCATGAGCTCGCGCGCCCGGCGGCGGCGCTCGGCCGCGGCGGGCCCGAACTCGCAGTGCAGCTTGGCGATGATGCCCGCGCCGAAGTGCAGCCGGTCCATCCGGAACTTCCGCTCGGCCAGGTACCCCTCGAAGGCGGCGGGCGACCAGTCGTCGCCGCCGGTCAGCACCTCGCACACGGCGCGGGTGTCGCGCAGGCTGCACGACAGGCCGGTGCCGAGCACGGTGTCGGCGTTGCCCGCCTCGTCCCCGACGAGCACCACGCCGTCCTGGACGATCGGCTGCTCGGGGAACATCGCCACCGACGGCCACAGCTTGAGCGGTCCGATCGGCTTCGCGGCGCTGTACACGGCCTTGCCGCGGTCGGGCAGCGACGCCAGCTCGAAGTCCGCGATGAACCGCCTCTCGCCCTCCTGGCCCTGGTAGAGCTTCCGGTTGGCGGTCGGGAAGTTGATGTAGAGCCGGGCGTTGCCGTCGCCCTGCGGGAACACCATGAACATCTTCTCGTCCTCGGTGCCCATCGCCTGCACGTCCATCGGCCAGTCGTCCAGGCCGGTGACCCGCAGGCCGCCACCCCAGTGGTGCACCGAGGTCGCCATGGACACGCCGATCTGCCGGCCGACCGTGCAGCCGCGGCCGGTGGCGCCGATGACGATGCGCGGCTTGGCCAGGTGTTCCTGGCCCGCATGGGTCCAGCGGACCTCCGGGCTGGTTCCGGCGGTGACCCGCACCCGCTGCGCACCCATGACCACTTTCGCGCCGTTGTCCTCGGCCTGCTCGGCCATCAGCGCGCAGACCTCGTGGTGCGGGAACGACATGGGGCCGCCGACGCCGGGCACGAACCGCGTCATGTCCACGGTCTCCGCCTCGGCCGGGTCGACCGTCTCGTCCCACTGCGTCCACTCGCGGATCTCCCACGCGCCGCCGAGACCGAACGCCTCCTCGACGCCCAGCGTCTGCGCCTCGCGCAGGCCCCACGGCGCGATCCACTCGCCGCGCACGATGTCCTGGTAGGTCTCCTGCTTCTCCAGCAGCACCACGGACAGCCCGTTCTGCACGAGGTTGGCCGCGGCGGACGCGCCCGCGATACCGCCGCCCACCACGACGACGTCGATCCCGGTGTGCTCGACGGTCATGCCTGCCACCTCTCCCAGGACGTGCGCTCCTTGGCCGGAACCCGTTTGGCGGGACGGAAATCCGTGCCGATCGTGTAGGCGACCGGTACCAGGCAGACCTGCGTGACACCGGCGGGGATGCCGAGCAGCTCGGCGACCTGCCGCTCGAACGGCAGGTGCATGCACGTGATCGTGCTGCCGAGACCGCGGCTGCGCAGGGCCAGCTGGAACGACCAGACGGCGGGGAAGATCGAGCCGTAGAAGTTGCTGGCCCGCATGGCCCCGATCCGCACGCCCTCCTGCCAGGTGCCGAGGTTGCGGGTGCCGGTCGCTCCGAGCCACTCCGCGTCGATCGCGCCGATGTCCGGCGGACGGCCGAGCACGCACGGGATCACCAGTGCGGGCACCCTGGCGATGGTCTCGGCCAGCGCGGCGGCGGAGGCGTTGTTCTTCCTCGCCTGCGGGTTGTTGCGCCGGCGCCCGGACCGCGTCCACACCTCTTTCTGGTGGAACTGCCAGGAGATGTCGAACAGCTCAGCCAGCCGGTCCTTCACCGCCTGCTCGGTGATCACGACCCAGCGCCAGTTCTGCTGGTCGTTCGCGGTCGGTGCCTGGACGGCGACCTCCAGCGCCTCCTCGATCACCGCGCGCGGCACGGGCCGGTCGAGGTCGAGCCGACGGCGCACCGACCGGGTGGTGGTGAGCAGCCGGTCGGTCTCCAGCACGTCGAAGGGCAGGCCGGTCACACCGCACCCAGCAGGGTTCCTCCGCGCACCGAGCCGGGCGCGGCGCTGAGCACGAGGGCCTTGGCCGGCGTGGCCGGCAGCTCGGGCTTGGTGACGTAGGACTCGACCGTGCCGGCACGGGGGCTGGTCAGGCCGGTGATGGCCGGTGCGACGCCGTCGCGCAGGGCGAGCGCGGCCAGTGCCAGGTTCAGCGCGCCGGTGGCCGCGCCCGCGTCACCGGTCAGGCCCGCGGTGGCGGTGAGCCGGGCGGACGGGACGGCGCCGAGCACCGCGCCCGCCTCCGCCTCGTCGGTCGCGCCGCCGGTGGCCGCGCCGACCACCAGTTCCACGCCCTCGGTGGGCAACGCGGCGATGGCGCGTTCCACCAGGGCTCGCTCGTCGTCCGCTCCCGCGCTCGCGTGGGCGCTGCTCAGCACCCGCGCGTACGGGGTCGCGCCCCTGGCGGCGGCGTGCGCGGCGGACTCGACGACCAGGGCCACCGACGCGGACGCGGACGCCTCGCCCGAGTCGCGGTCGTAGGGGTCGACCCGCGCGCCGTCGCCGGGCCGCGGTGACTCGTCGGCGGCGACCACGACCACCACGTCCGCCTTGCCGGCGCGAATGGTCTCCACCGCGCAGTCCAGCGCGATGGACGCCGAGGCGTTGCCGTTGCAGATCGTCGTGGTCGGGCCGCGCAGCCCCAGGGTCTGGCACACCGCGCCGCCGGTGGCGTTGAGCACCACGTTGGAGAAGCTGAGCACGGCGGGCTTGTTCGGGTTGGCCAGCACGCTCTCGTCGAACCCGCCGGTGCTCTCCACCGAGCCCGCCGCGGTGGCGAAGACGACGCCCACGTTGTCCAGTGCGGCGCGGGGCAGCTTCAGCCCGGCGTCCTCCCAGGCCAGCCGGGAGGCGGCGATCGCCATGCGGGACAGGTTGTTCATGTGCCGCCACAGCGAGCGCGGCGCGAACGTGCGGCCCTCCAGGGACGGCTCCGCACCGACCGCGGTGCGGCCGTTGGCGACCGCCTCGGCGACCTCGGCGATGCCCGTGCCCAGCCCGGTGACCGGTCCGAGGCCGGTGAGGACGACCTCGGTGGCGGGCAGCTCGTCGTACTCGCGCGGGCCGCCGGGGCGGCGCAGCACGAGCGAGGCGTTGTTGCCGCCGAACGCGTAGTTGTTGGACACCACGACGTCCATGGGCAGCGGACGCGCGGTGTTCGGCACGAAGTCCAAGGTGGACTCCGCGATCGCCTCGTCGGTGAACCCGATGGTGGGCGGCGCGGTCGAGGTGCGCAGGGCCAGCACGCTGGCCACCGCCTCGACCGCGCCCGCCGCGCCCAGCGTGTGCCCGATGAAGCTCTTGATGCTGCTGGTCGGCACCTGGGGCGCCCGCTCGCCGAACACGGCGCGCATGACCTTCTTCTCCATGGCGTCGTTGGCGGGCGTGCCGGTGCCGTGCCCGTTGACGTAGTCCACGGCGTCGGCGTCCAGACCGGCGTCGGCCAGCGCCCGGCGCATCGCCGTGGTGCCGCCGCGACCGGTCGGGTCCGGCGCGGTGGCGTGGTAGGCGTCGGCGGACAGGCCGTAGCCCGCGACCTCGGCCAGCGGCTCCGCTCCCCTGGCCAGGGCGTGGTCCAGCGCCTCCACGACCAAGAACGCGGCGCCCTCGCCCAGGTTCAGCCCGTCCGAACGGCTGTAGGGGCCGCACGGGCGGGCGCTGAGGGCCTGCAAGCCCGCGAACCCCGCGTAGGTGCCGAACAGCAGGGGGTCGACGCCGCCGGCGAGCACCACGTCCGCCTCACCGGTGAGGATCTTGTCCTTGGCCAGGCCGACGGCGTTGCCGCCCGCCGCGCACGCGGTCGAGACCAGGATGCGCGGGCCGGCCATGCCCAGCCTGCGGGCGACGACGTCGCCGGTCGCGTGCATGGGCTGGTAGCCACCCGCCGCGGTCGGGGTGGCCTGGCACTTGCCGAGGACCAGCCCGAACCGCTCGGCAGGCAGGTCCGCGCCCAGCCCCGCCTGCGTGACCGCCTGCCGGGCCGCGACGAGGGCGAGCCGGGCCGTGCGGTCCAGCCCGGTGTCCTCGGCCGGCAGCTGCGCGTCGATCCACTCCTCGGGCACCTGGCCCGCGAACCTGGCCTCGAACGCGGCGAACCGTTCGTCGTCCACGGCGGTGATGCCGCCCGCGCCCGCGGTGAGCCGCGCCCAGAACTTCTCCGGGTCCCGGCCCACCGCGCAGATCACCCCGACTCCGGTGATGACCACTGGCCGCAGCGCCATGCTTGCTCCTCCTCGCGACCCCCGGGCGACCGCCCGGGTGACCAGATCAGATGATCGGGGTGCTCCAGCTCTTGGGCGTGACGTACGGGCTGGTCAGCGTGCTGACCTCGGTGTCGCCGACGGTGAGCGTGAGCCCGGCGGCGGCCAGGTCCGGCGGCAGCCGCAGCAGGCCGAGGGAGGACTTCAGCGCGATGCTGTGCACGGCGTGGACGACCTCGCCGATCTTCTCCCCGCCCACGGTGACCGGCGTCCCCGGCGCGGGCACCTCGGTGCCGCCGGAGAAGCCGACCGTGCGGCGCTCCGCCGTGCCCTCGAAGGCGGCCACCACGGCGTCACGTCCGACGAACTCCTCCTTGGTGATGTCCACGAGCCAGCCCGCGCCCATCTCCAGCACGTCGACGCCCTCGCCCGCCTCGTGGCGCACGACCGGCTGCCGCACCTCCAGCATCGCCAGCTCCACGGCCTCCTGACCGGCGGGCACGGCGTGCTCCAGTGCCTTGGTCCACAGCCGCTCCGCCGACTCGCGCGGCACCAGCACCTTGTAGCCGTACTCGCCCGTCACGCCGGTGCGGGCGAAGAGGATGTCCACGCCGTCCCACTGGCTGTCCACAACGGACTCGAACGGCAGCGCGGCCAGCTCGCCGTCGATCAGCCGGCCGACCACGCCCCACGCGTACGGGCCCTCCAGGCCGAAGAGCGCGTGCTCCGCGGTGCGGTCGGTGATCTCCACGCCGGGCTCGGCGTGCGCGCGCAGGTGCTCCAGCAGCCGGGTGCCCGCGCCGGTGGAGGACTCCAGCAGCAGGCCGTCCTCCCGGCCCCACACCACGACCTGGTCCACGACGGCGCCGTCCTCGGCGAGCACCAGGCTCGTCATGCAGCGCTCGGCGGTCAGGTACTCCACGTCGCGCGCCAGCACCTTCTGCGCGAAGTCGATGGCGCCGCTGCCGGAGAGCTCGACGATCCGCTCGCCGGACAGGTCCAGCAGGGCGGCGCGCTCCCGGATCGCCTGGTACTCGGCGTCGAGCGTGCTGAACCGGAGCGCGACCTCGGCGTCCAGGACGGTGCCGTACGCGGTGCCTTCCGGGTGCGCGGCCTTCACCGGCGACGTCAGGGGTTCCATTGTCGTGTCAAACCTTTCCGGTAGGGCTGGTGGCTGCCGGGTCGGCGATGGTGATGGTGCCCTCGGCGGCGATCTGGCCGTCGACCCTGGCGCTCACCCTGAACTCGCTGAAGCCCCGGCCTCCCGCCGTGCGGTCGGCGGTGAGGAGGAGCTGGTCGCCCGGCACGACGGGGCGGCGGAACCGCATCGTCCGCACGCCCGCGAGGTAGCCGATCGGCCCGGCGCCGGCGAGGGCGAACACCACGCCGGCCAGCTGGGCCATCGCCTCGATGATGATCACGCCCGGAAGCACGGCCGCCGTCGGGAAGTGCCCCTGGAACCACATCTCCGTGGCCGCGACGTTCTTGATCCCGACCGCGCCGACGCCGGGCTCGACCTTCTCGACCCGGTCGATCAGCAGGAACGGCCACCGGTGCGGCAGGATCTCGCGGAGCTGGTCGTTGGTCAGCGACGTCCCCGCCCGCACGGGCTCCCGGGTCGCCGTCATGCCGAACCGGTCGGCGCCTGCTCGGCCAGGGCCGGGTTCACGTGGTCGGCCAGGCGCGACACCGAACCGAACACCGACATGTCGCTGTCGTAGAGGGCGACGCCGAACTCGGCCTCGATCGCCACGTACAGCTCCAGCACGTCGAGGCTGTCGAGCTCCAGTCCGCGGCCGAACAGCGGCTGGTCGTCGGTGATCCACGCGGGCTCGATCGGCAGGTCGAGCCGCGAGACGATCATCTTCTTGATCTGGGCGCACGTGTCGTGCCGGGCGGCCGCCGTGGCGCGCAGTTCGTCGAGGGTCACGCTTGTCCTTCCGTCCACTGTGTACTGCGGCTCGCTGGTTCTTGCTGATGGGGGATCAGCCGAGCCCGCCGCCGTTGGCGACGAACGTCTCGCTGGTGATGTAGGACGCCTTGTCGGAAGCCAGGAACGTGACGAGGTTCGCGATCTCCTCCGGCCGGCCCATGCGGCCGAGCCGGATGCGCGAGGCATAGCCGTCGCGCAGCTTCGCGGGGATGACCCTGGTCATGTCGGTCTCGACGAACCCCGGCGCCACCACGTTGACGCGCACGCCGTGCGGAGCGGCCTCGTAGGACAGCGCCTTGGTGAACGCGATGATCGCGCCCTTGGACGCGACGTAGTTCGTCTGGCCGGGGAAGCCGCCGTCCAGGCCGCTCGCGGAGCTGAGCGTCACGATCGCGCCACGCCGCTGGTGCTGCATGATGCGCATCGCCTCGCGGCAAGCGAGGAACGTGCCGTGCACGTTGATGTCCATCGTCTCGCGGAACATGTCGCTGCTCATCGCGACCAGGTGCCGGTCCCGCGTCACGCCCGCGCTGGTGACCAGCACGTCGAGCCGGCCGTGCTCGGAGCGCACGGAGCGGAACAGCTCGCGCACCGCGTCCTCGTCGGTCACGTCGGCCCGCACCGCGCTCGCGCTGCCGCCGTTCTGCTCGACCTGCGCGACCAGCTCCTTGGCGTGCTCCTCCGAGCGCGAGTAGTTGACCACCACGTGCACGCCGTGGGCCGCCAGGTCCACCACGACGGCCCGCCCGATCCCGCGCGACCCGCCGGTGACCACGGCGACCGATCCTTCGGCGAACATGGTGCCTCCCCCGTTGTCCAAGGCTTGCCCGCTGCGCACGCCGTCGTTCTGGCGCAACGCTACTGACCTGCGACTTCAGTGCTCTATCACTTCGATATCCGCCTCCTTGACGTCCCCGCGGCGGTGTCGCAGGCTCCTGCCCATGGCTGACTTCGAGGTCGACGTCCTGATCGTGGGTGGTGGCCCGGTCGGCCTCGCCGCGTCGATCGAGTGCTCCCGGCAGGGGTTGACGTCACTGCTGGTGGAGCGGCATGCCGGGACGTCGATCTTTCCCAAGGCGCGTCTGGTGTCCACCCGCACGATGGAGCTGGTGCGGGCGTGGGGTCTGGCGGAGGAGGTCGAGCGCGTCGGCCTGCCGCGCGAGGACAGCCTGGCCGTCGGCGTCGGTTCCTCGCTGACCGCGGCCGACTTCCACCGCGAGGTCGCCCCGCTCACCGAGGACGCCCCGCAGAGTCCCACGTACACCTACATCTGCGCGCAGGACAGGTTCGAGGTGGTGCTGCGCGGCCTGGCCGAGCGCTCGCCCGGCGCGGACGTCAGGTTCTCCACCACGCTCACGTCACTGGAGCAGGACGAGTCCGGTGTGGACGCGGTGGTCGAGTCCGCGTCCGGCCGTGCCACCGTGCGGGCCCGCTACGCCATTGCCGCGGACGGCGGGCGCAGCACCGTGCGCGAACGGCTCGGCATCGGCGTCGAGGGCCCGCCACCGCTCGGGCACATGATCAGCATCATGTTCGACGCCGACCTGGTGCCGCTGCTGACCGGCAGGATGTGCGCGCTGTACTTCATCCGCAGCGCGATCCCGTGCGCGGTGGAGGCGGTGGACAACCAGCGGCGCTGGATCATCCAGACCGGCTACGACCCCGCGGAGGGCGGCAGCGAGGCCGACTTCACGCCCGAGTTCTGCGTGCGGGTGGTGCGCGAGGCCGTCGGCGTGCCGGACCTGGACGTCGAACTGGTCGGCGTGATGCCGTGGCTGCAGCAGGCGGTGACCGCGACGCGCTTCCGCTCGGGCCGGGTGTTCCTGGCGGGCGACTCGGCGCACGTGTCCACGCCGCAGGGCGGGTTCGGGATGAACTGCGGCATCCAGGACGCGCACAACCTCGTGTGGAAGCTGGCGGCGGTGCTGTCGGGCACGGCCGGCGAGGCCCTGCTCGACACCTACGACGCCGAGCGCCACCCGATCGGCGAGCGCACCGTCGGCGAGAGCCTGGCGAACGCCTTCATCACGTTCCAGATGATGGAGGGCAAGCTGTCCATGAAGGAGGCCATCGCTCAGCAGGCGGGCCGGCGCAGCTGCGAGGGCCTGGTCCTCGGCTTCCACTACGACTCCGCCGCCGTCGTGCCGGACGGCACCGGCGCACCGGTGGTCGAGGACCCGTACCGGACGTACGTCCCGACCGCGCGACCCGGCCACCGCGCGCCGCACGTGCCACTGACCCGGGCTGCGGAGACGTTGTCCACATTGGACCTGTTCGGTGCGGGGTTCGTCCTGCTCACCCCGGCGGGCAGCGGCTGGGCGCAGGCGGCGAAGGAGGTCGGCTCCCGGACCGGCGTGGCGATCACGGCGGTCGAGGTGTCGGCCGACGGCTCGACCGCCGTGGTGTCGCCGGAGTTCGCCTCGGTCTACGGCGTGGGTGCGGTGGGCGCGGTGCTGGTGCGGCCGGACGGGCACGTGGCTTGGCGCAGCACGGCTGCCGCGTCGGCGGACGTGCTGTCGGCGGCGGTCGACGCCGTTCTCGCACGTGGTTGACCGGTCTGTTGCCCCAGGCGCCGGGCGGGCAGCGGGATCACGCGGGCCGTTGCGGCGCGCATCAGCCGAGCGGGCATCATCGGCCGAGCGAGCAGCATCAGCCAAGCGAGCGGCACCGGCCAAGCGAGCGGCACTGGCCAAGCGAGCGGCACTGGCCAAGCGAGCGGCACTGGCCAAGCGAGCGGCACTGGCCAAGCGGGCAGCATCGGCCGAGCAGGCGGGACCAGCCGGGCGGGCGGGACCGGCCAAGCGAGCAGCATCGGCCGAACAGGCGGCACCGGCTAAGCGGGCGCCATCGCCCAAGCGGGCGGCACCGGTCAGGCAGGCACGCCGGTCAGGCGTCGGCGGGCCTGGCGGTGCGGTGCCGTCCGGACGCCCGCCGCCGCGCGGCGCAGCGGCAGCGGGAAGCCGTCCGCCGAGCCGACGATCCTGCTCGCCTCACCGCGTTCCTCGGCCACCCAGTCGTTCCCGAGCAGCATGGTCAGCAGCTGCCACGACTCCTCCGCCGTCAGCGGGTCCAGGAACGCCCGGTGCGCGCCATGCCGGGCGACCAGCTCGTCCATCGGCTGCCTGCTGGTGACGATGACCCTCGTGTGCGCGCCGCTGGGCAGCAGCGGCCGCACCTGGGCGTGGTCCACCGCACCGTCCAGCACCACCAGCACCCGCTTGTGCGCCACCGTGCTGCGGTACAGCGCGACCTTCTCGCCCGGATCGTCCGGAATGGACTCCGCGGTCACGCCGAGCGCCCGCAGGAACCGGTCCAGCACCACGGCCGGCGGTACCGGGCGGTCGAAGTCGTCGACCAGGTCGCAGTGCAGCTGCCCGTCCGGGAACCGGTCGAGGCGGTGGTGCGCCCAGCGCAGCGCCAGCGCCGTCTTGCCCACCTCGCCGGGTCCCGACAGCACGACCACACCGGGCACGTCGGGGCCCGGCGCGAGGGCGGCGTCCAGCTCCGCCAGCTCGGCCGACCGACCGGCGAACGGCAGGACCTGGCGCGGCAGCTGGGACGGCGCCACCGCCTGCACCTCGGCACGGACCGGAGCGAGCAGCGCCGGCGCGTCACGCAGCACCTGCTCGTGCAGCTCCCGCAGTTCCGGACCGGGCTCCAGGCCGATCTGCTCGACCAGCACCCGCCGGGCGTCCTGGTAGGTGCGCAGCGCGTCGGCGCGCCGACCCGACCGGTACTGGGCCAGCATCAGCTGTGCCCGCGCCCGTTCGCGCAGCGGGTGTTCGGCCACCACCGCGGCCAGGTCCTTGCCGACCCGGTGGTGCAGCCCGAGCCGCAGCTCCAGCTCGGCGCACGCCTCCACCGCGTCCAGCCGCGCGGACTGCAGCGACAGCGCTTCCGCGCGCAGGCCCGGCAGGTCCTCGAACGGCACACCGCGCCACAACCCCAGCGCCTCGCGGAACAGCGCCGCGGCGCCCGCCACGTCACCGCTCGCCGCGCGTGGCCGGGCCCGGCCGACGAGTCCGTTGAACCGCAACCAGTCCACGGCGTTCTCGTCCAGCCGCGCCACGTAGCCGGGGCTCGCGGTGTCGATGGCCCGGCCCGCCTCGCCGAGCGCCCTGCGCAGCCGGGACACGCAGATCGCGATCTGACCGCGCGCGCTGGCCGGCGGGTCGCCGTGCCACACCGCCTCGATCAGCCGGTCCACGCTGACCACGCGGTTGGCGTCGAACAGCAGCCGCGCCAGCACCGCGCGTTCGCGGGGACCGCCCACCCGCTTCTCCACGCCGTCGCGCAGGAACCGGATCGGGCCCAGCACGCCGAACTCGGCCGGGGCGGGGCTCAACGCGACCGCGCCAGGTGCTGCTCGACCACGTCGGCGGCGCGCGCCGCACCGCCCGCTTCCGCGACGGCCTTGCGCATGAGGTCCGACCGGGCCGCGACCTCCTGGTCGCCGAGCACCGACGTGACCGCGTCGACCAGCGTCGCGGGCGTGAGGTCGGCGGGGTCGAGCACGGTGCCGAGGCCCAGCTCGCGGACCCGCCACCCGGTGGGCCGGTCGAGCGCGGAACCCGGCACGCACACCATCGGCGTGCGCGATCGCAGCGCCTCCATCACCGTGCCCATGCCGGCGTGGGTGACGCACAGGGCCGCGTGCTCCAGCACGGCCACGTGCGGCACGAAGTCGTGCACCTCGACGTTGGGCGGCAGGTCGCCGAGCGAGGCGCGGTCCACACCGCCGCCGGTGGTCATCACCGCGTGCCACGGCCGGCCGCGGAACGCTTCGACACACGTGCGGAAGAAACCCTCGTCCTCGTTGAACACCGCGCCGAGCGACACCAGCACCACGGGCAGGTCGCCGGCGGGCGGCATCCACGCCCCGAGGAAGCTGCGGTCGCCGACGCACGGCCCGACGAACGCGAACCGCTCGTCGAAGGTCTCGCCCGCGTACTGGAACTCCCGTGGCACGGTGACCACGCTCAGCGGCGGCACCTCGAACCACACCTCGTGCGGCGCGGCGGTCACCCCGTAACGGGCGCACAGCGCGCCGATGCGCCCCATCGTGGCGCCGACCCACTCGGGCATCTCCCTCGGCCGTTCCGCGGCCGGCCGCTCGGCGGCGTCGGACTCGGGGTTGTACATGGCGTTGAGGAAGGAGAAGTGCTCGTTGGAGGCGAACACCGGGATCACCTGCGCGGCGGGGAGATCCCAGTGCCGGGCCAGCACGCGGGCCGCGTAGAGCACCGAGGTGTCGTAGACCAGGCAGTCCGGCCGGTCGCCGTCGAGCTCGGCCGTCGCGGTGGCGAGCATGGCCTCGCTCTCGTCGAGCAGCACGCCCATCAGGTAGCCGGGATCGTTCGCCACGCGGGCGAAGTCGGCGTCGCGGTAGCGGGACGGGTAGGTCACGACGGTGGCGCCGGCCTCGGCGGCGATCTCCGCCATGCTCGGCGCGGTCAGGTAGGTGACCCGGTGCCCGCGCGCGGCCAGTTCGGTGACCACCGCGAGGTTCGGGATGACGTGCCCGTGATCCGGGTGGCACATGAACAGGAAATGCCGCGACATTTGTCGTCCTCGCCCCGATTGTTGTGCTGGAATCCGGCGACCCTGCCGGGAGCGTGGTCACCGTAAAGCGCCCGCAAGCGGCCTGGACACCCCCTAATCCCCCTGTTTCCCGGCCACTCGACGGCCGCGGGCGAACGAACGGCCGTTCGCCCCCTGCGGGCCGCGCCGACCACCCTGACCTGCAGATTAGGGGTTACCCCCTAGCCGGGGGCCAGACCTAGGCTGACCCGGAAACCGACCACAGCGAAAGGGCTGCCGATGGCCACGCTCGTCTGGGACTACTC
Organism: Nocardia sp. NRRL S-836; assembly: GCF_001279525.1. GTDB lineage: Bacteria > Actinomycetota > Actinomycetes > Mycobacteriales > Pseudonocardiaceae > Lentzea. Next base: position 59,008 of record NZ_LGDY01000080.1, read on the forward strand.
GCGCGAATACGAATTGGAGCGCAAGGACATACTCGACGCGGTCGAGACCGTTTTCTCCTCCGGCCGACTCGTCCTCGGGCCGAGCGTGTCGTCCTTCGAGGCGGAGTTCGCGGCCTATCACGGCGTCGCCCACTGCGTCGGCGTGGACAACGGCACGAACGCCCTCCGCCTGGCCCTGCAGGCGCTCGGCGTCGGCCGTGGCGACGAGGTGGTCACGGTGGCCAACACCGCCGCGCCGACCGTGCTGGCGATCGACGCCGTCGGCGCCACACCGGTGTTCGTCGACGTGGACCCGGACACCTACCTGATGGACGTCGCCCAGGTGGCCTCGGTGATCACGCCGCGCACCAAGGTCCTGCTGCCGGTGCACCTGTACGGCCAGTGCGTGGACATGCAACCGTTGCTGGAACTCGCACGGCGGCACGGCCTGCTGGTGCTGGAGGACTGCGCCCAGGCGCACGGCGCGCGCCACCACGGCCGGGTGGCCGGGTCGATGGGCGACGCCGCCGCGTTCTCCTTCTACCCCACCAAGGTGCTCGGCGCCTACGGCGACGGCGGCGCGACGATCACCGACAACCCGGAGGTGGACGCGAACCTGCGCCGCCACCGGTACTACGGCATGGAGAAGACCTACTACGTCGTGGAGACGCCCGGCCACAACTGCCGGCTCGACGAGGTGCAGGCGGAGATCCTGCGCCGCAAGCTCGTCCGCCTGGACGACTACGTCGCGGCGCGGCAGGCGGTGGCCGCGCGGTACGCGGAAGCGCTGGCGGACACCGACCTGGTGCTGCCCGCGACCGCGCCGGGCAACACGCACTCTTACTACGTCCACGTGGTGCGCCACCCGCGGCGCGACGACATCCTGGAACGCTTGAAGGCGCACGACATCCACCTGAACATCAGCTACCCGTGGCCGGTGCACACCATGACCGGTTTCGCGCACCTGGGCTACGCCGAGGGCAGCCTGCCGGTGACCGAGCGGGTGGCCGGCGAGATCTTCTCGCTGCCGATGTACCCGTCGCTGCCCCAGGAGACGCAGGAGCGCGTGGTGGACGCGCTCAAGCAGGTGCTGGCGACGCTCTGACCGATCCGGTTGGCGGGCGGTACCGCCCGCCTCACCCCCGCGTGATGAGGCTGCGCAGGCACAGCAGCAGGCTGCGGGCCTGGATGTTGACGTAGAAGCTGTGCCGCAGCAGCTCTTCGTACTGGTGCACGGTCAGCCACCGGTACTCGGGGTCGTCCCGCGCGACCTCGGCGTCGGTCTCCACCACCAGGTACCGGTTGCGGGCGCCCAGGAACCGGCCGCCTTCCTCGGACAGCACGGCGTCGAAGCGGATCCTGGTCGAGCCGAGCACCTCGTCGAGGAACCGGGGCCGCACCGGCAGGTGGTCGTGTGCCTCGGGCACGCACTGCACGGTGGGCGCCAGCTCGGTCACGTCGGTGTAGCCGGGCTCGGTGCGGGCGTGGGTGAGCACGTGCAGCACGCCGCCGATCTCCTTGACCAGGAACGCGATCACGCCCGTGCCGACCGGTTCGATCATCGGCTGGGACCAGGTCCCGACCTCACGCCCACCGGCCCGCACGTCCACGCCCACGACGGTGAAGAACCCGCCGCCGCGGTGCGCGATGACGCCGTTCTCGCGGGTCCAGTCCGGCAACCCGGCCAGCGGGCCGAGGGTGACCCGGAGGTCGGTGCGCGTGCGGACCTCGGTGATCCAGCTCAGCACCTCCCCGATGGTGTGCACGCCGGGCGTGGCCGGGTCGCCGGACCGGACCAGGGCTTCGCCGAACGGGTCGGCCGCCGCCCCGGCCAGGGCCGCGCCGCCGCCGGGCAGGCAGGCCAGCACCGTGCGGGCGTCCATGTTCACCAGGTCCGGCACGGTCATCAGGCCGGCGAGCTCGCCGAGGGTGAACCAGCGGAACCCCTCGCGCACCTCGACGTCGCCGTCGACCTCGACGACCATGTTGCGGTTGCGCTTGCGGTAGAACCACGCGCCCTGCTCGGACTGCCGGATGTCCACCAGGACGTGGTGGCCGGAGGTGTCGCGGAAGTGCTCCAGGTAGGGAATGGGCTTGCCCTGGTGCACGCGGGTGTAGTTGCTGCGGGTGGCCTGCACGGTCGGCGACAGCTGCAGGCCGTTGACGTTGCCCGGTTCGTGCTTGGCCTGCATCAGGCAGTGCAGCACGCCGTCGATCTCCCGCACGAGGATGCCGAGGATGCCGATCTCCGGCTGGTTGATGATCGGCTGGGACCAGTGCGGCACGAGCGCGCCCGGCAGGTCGACGGTGAGCGACTCGACGCTGAAGAACCGGCCGGTGTGGTGGCGCAGGTTGCCGGTGCCCGGTTCGGTGAGCCAGCCCGTGAGGCCGTCCAGCGGCACGCGCTCGACGGTCATCCAGCTGTGTTCGGCCGTGCGGGCGAGCCAGGCGTGCACGGCGTCGGCGTCACGCGCGGCGAGCATCGACTCGGCCAGGCGCGTCTGGACAGGACGGCGGGTGGGCGCGGTCACCTGGGGTGCTCTCCTCGGCTCAGGCGGCGTGTACCGGCAGCAGTCCGTTGTCCCGTGCGAGGACCAGGCCCGGTGCGGTGCGGTCGCGTTCGGACAGCACGACGTCGGCCGGCACGGGCAGCGCCAGGTCCGGGTCCACGAGGGACACCGCCAGCTCGTCGGCGGGTTCGTAGGCGCGGGACAGCAGGTAGTGCACGGTGGAGTGGTCGTCCAGGGCGATGAACGCGTGGCCGAGTCCTGGCGGGAGGTAGACGGCGCGGAAGCCGTCGCCCGACAGCTCGACGGAGTCCCACGCGCCGAACGTCGGCGAGCCGACCCGCAGGTCCACCACGATGTCCAGCACCCGCCCACGCGAACAGGTCACGTACTTCGCGCAACCCGGTGCCGTGCGGGCGTAGTGCACGCCGCGGGCAACCCCGCGGCGTGACACGCTGGCGCTGGCCTGGGCCACGGCGAACAGCGGCGCACCGACCGCCTCGGCGAACACCTCGTGCTGGAACGGGGAGACGAACAGGCCGCGGTCGTCCGGGAACACCTCGGGCTCGAAAACCCAGGCCCCGCCGACAGAAAGTGCGCGGGCTCTCATCGACGACCTCCGTCTCAGGACGGTGATCAGCGTGCAGCGGCCCGAACCGCGTGGTCAACCAGCTTAGGGGAACCCCTATCCGGGGTTAGGGGTGTCCGGCCGTAGATCGTCCACTGAGGACTGGATCAGGTGGGCGACGGTCCTCGACACCGCGTCGGCCAGGGGAACCCGGGCCCGCCAGCCGGTGGCCAGGGTGAGGCCGGCCGGGTCGGCCACGAGGCTGCGGAAGTCCGACGCGGTGGCGTACGGCGGTGGCGGCACCGACCGCACCGGCACGGCCGGGCGGCCGGTCAGTTCCGCGACGGTGGCGGCGACGAGCTCGAACAACGCGCGCACCGCGATCCCGGCGCCCGAGCCGACGAGCCACGCCCGCCCGGCCAGCCCGTCGGCGTGCGCCACGGCCGCCGCGAACGCCTCGGCGACGTCCTCGACGAACACCAGGTCGCGTTCCACGTCCCCGGCTCCCCACACGGTCAGCGGCTCGCCCGCGAGCGCACGCCGTGCCATCGCGGTCACCACGCCCCGGTCCGGGGAGCCGGTGGAGGGGCCGAACACGGTGGGCAGCCTCAGGGAGCAGCCGCCCGCGTCGAGTACGAGCCGTTCGGCGGCGCACTTCTGCCGGTCGTACTCCGACCCGGGGTGGTCGGTTTCGGTGCCGTCGATCCGTTCTGGCGCACCCGGCCCGACCTGCGAGGTGGAGCCGGCGAACACGACGGTCCCCCGAGCGGCGTCCACGGCCTCGGCGACGATGCCGACGTTCACCCTGGCGGCGTCGGCAGCACCGCCGTCCGCGACCCGCCAGGTGCCGCCACCGGTGAACAGCACCAGTGGCAGCACCACGTCCGCGCCCGCGACCGCGGCGGCCACCGCGCCGGGCTCGGTGAGGTCAGCCGCGACGACCTCGGCCGGGAACGGCGGCACGCCGGGATCGCGTGCCACCACCCGCACCCGTGCGTCCAGCGCCGCCAGCCGTGCGGACACCGCGGAACCCACGAACCCCGACCCGCCGAGCACCGCGACGAGCGTGCCGGCCAGTTCTCCCGGCACGCTCACACCACGTGGACGTCGGGCACGTACAGGATCCACTTGCCGCCCGCCGCGCGGAACGCCTCCTCCTTGGCCATGATCTCCCCGGCGTGGTTCCAGGCGAACAGCAGCGCGTAGCCGGGATAGGGGTCGGCGAAGGCGGCCGGCGGGCGCACCGGGATGCCCGAGCCGGGCGCCAGCCGGTGCTGCTTGGCGGGCGTGGTGTCGCTGATGAACTCGACCAGGTCCGGTCCGATGCCGCAGAGGTTCGTGACGGTGGCGCTCTTGGCGGTGGCGCCGTAGCCGACGACCCGCTCCCCCTTCGCCTTCAGGTCCTCCAGCAGCGCCACGAGGTCGGTGCGGATCGCGCGGACCCGGTCGCCGAACCCGTCGAGGACGGCGCGGTCGTGCAGGCCGCGCGCCTGCTCCTCGGCGAGCAGGGCGGCGACGGCGGCGGAGGGGGTGCGCGCACCGGGCAGGGCCAGGGTGTAGCGGACCTCGCCGCCGTGCACCGGCAGGCGTTCGACGTCGACCAGCTCCAGGCCGTGCCGGCGGGCCATGGCGTCCACGGAGGTGGCGCTGAAGAGGAAGAAGTGCTCGTCGTAGATCTGGTCGAACGAGGTCTGCTCGACGATGTCGCCGAGGTAGGGGTCCTCGAACACGAACGCCCCACCGGGTTTGAGCAGCGCCACGACACCGCGCAGGATCGAGTCCGCGTAAGGGATGTGGCAGAACGTGTTCGCGGCGTACACGAGGTCGGCCGGACCGTCCTGGTCGCGGATGGACAGCGCGGTGGACTCCTCGAAGAAGTCCTTGCGGACCCGCACGCCCGCCTCGGCGGCCAGGTCGGCGACGGCGCCGGACGGTTCCACGCCCAGGTGCCGCACGCCCGCCGCCGCGACGGTGCGCAGCATGGTGCCGTCGTTGCAGCCCAGCTCGACCACGAGCGGGTCCTCGCCCGCCAGCTCGGTGCTCAGGAACCGCTCGGCCAGGGCGCGGAAGTGCTCGCGCATCACCGCGGACCCCTGGGACAGGTAGGGGTAGTCCTGGTGGAACATCTTCTCCCTGGGCACCTCCTCCATCAGCTGCACCATCGCGCAGTCCGCGCACGCGCCCACGGCGAGGCGGTAGGTGAACTCCAGGGAGGTGTCCTCAGGCAGCCGGAACGCGTCGGACAGCGGCTGCTGGCCAAGGTCGAGGAACTCGGTGACCGTCCCGGCGCAGACGCGGCAGGTGGACTGGTTGGGCATCGGCGGGTTCTTTCTACTCGGGTTGTGCACGGGTCACCCGCGGGCTTCGAAGGCCCGTGGTCCGGCGCCGGTCCGCTGGGACAGGCGGTGCGGCAGGTCCGCCCGGCTGCGCATGCCGAGCTTGCGGTAGACCCTGGTGAGGTGTTGCTCGACGGTGCTGACGGTGATGTAGAGGATGGCGCTGATCTCGCGGTTCGTGTGGCCCTTCGCGGCGAGCTCGGCCACGCGCAGCTCGGACTCGCTCAGGACCGATCGCCCGTCACCGGCGTCGCCGTCCTCCCAGTCGACCGGGATGGGCAGGGCACCGGAGTAGGACGCCTTGGTCTCGGCCACCGCGTTGCGGGACAGCTCGCGGGCCTCGGCGTGCTTGCCCAGGGTGTCGAGCGCTTCACCGAGGTCGGACAGGGCGCGGGCCAGCTCGACCCGGTCACCCGCCCGCCGCAGGTGCCGCACGGCCTCGCGCAGCAGCGCGGGCCGCTCGGCGAGCTCGCCCGCGGCGGCGAGGACCCGCAGCGCCGCGCCGCGGGTGCGGCGGTCGCCGGCCGGCAGCAGCATCTGCTCGCTGATCAGCTCGCGAGCCGCCTCCGGGCGGCCGAGGGTGAGGTTGGCCTGGGCGAGACCGCAGCGCCACGGCGCGAGCACCGGCAGGTCGACGCCCCACTCACGCATCCGGGTGCCGCAGTTCTGGAAGTCGCTGATGGCGGCGAGCACCCGCCCGACGGCGAGGTTGCCGTTGCCGCGGGCGTGCAGGTAGCGCAGACCGGCGGCGGTGGCGAACATGGCGTCGGGCACGCGCAGCCGCATCACGTCGGCGATCACGCGGTGCCGGCCCAGCGCGGTGTTGGCCTCCAGCAGCACGGCCAGCGGGTAGCCGATGGACAGGCCCCAGCCCTCGTGCGGCAGCAGGGCGAGCGCGGTCTCGGCGCGTGCGGCGGCCACCACCACCTCTCCGCGCCGTAGCGCGATGTCGGCCCGGACGACCTCCAGGATCGCCTGCCAGGTCACCGCGCCACCGCGGACCGCCTCGGCGGTGAGCCGGTCGCACCACCGCTCGGCCCGGTCGGGGTGGCCGCTGTGCACCAGGATCAGCAGGGCGGTGAGCACGACCTCCAGCGACATGTCGCCGAGCCGGCAGCTCCGCAGGATGTGCTCCGCGCTGGCGATGGCGTCGGGGTGGAACTCAGCGGTCCAGAAGGTGCCGATGGCCTGCGCCGCGGCCACCCACGGGTCCGCGTCGGCCACGACGTCGGTGGCCACGGCGGTCGCCGGGTCGAGGCCGTGGAACCACTGGCAGACGATGCGCAGCTCGGCCGCGCTCTGCGCGTCCAGCATGCCGGGGTTCTCGTCGAGCACGGCGAGCGCGCGCACGGCCGTGGCCTCGTCCCCGATCCACAGCGCGTGGTGCACGACGGTCATGGCGTCCCGGCCGCTCAGCCCGCCCGCCCACATCGCCTCGTGCAGGGGTTCCATGTGCACGACGGCCGCGGCCGGGTTGACCCGCCACAGCGCCCGGACCAGGACGCTGGTGACGCCCAGCCGCTCGTCCGGCTCGACCACGGGCAGCGCGGGTTCCAGGTACCGCACGGCCGCCGCCACGTCGTCGCCCATGAGCGCCTGTTCGGCGGCGATGCGCAGCACGGCGACCGGCCAGCCCGATGCGACCCGGTCGGCGGCCACGAGGTGGTCGGCCACGACGGCCGCCGCCGCGCCGCGCTGGTAGAGCAGTTCGGCGGCACGGGCGTGCAGCCGCACCCGTTCGGCGCCCGGCGTGCTGTCGAGGATCGCCGCCCCCGCGCCTGGGTGGCGGAACCGACCGTCGAGCAGGAGGCCGGCGGCGGTGAGCACGTCGACCGCCTGTTCGACGGCCTCGGGCGTGGTGCCGGCCAGCCGGCCGAGCAGAACGGGGGTGCGCTCCTCGCCGAGCACGGCGATGGCGCGCGCGACCTCGAACAGCCCCGCCTCCCAGCGGTGCAGGCACTCCAGCACCGCGCGCTTGAACGCGGGACCGACCTGGTCGGGACCGGTGTCGTGCCCGGCCTCCAGGTCTTCGACCAGTGCCTGGACCAGCATCGGGTTGCCGCCGCTGAGGGTGTGCCAGGCGGGCGCGAGCGCGTCGGGATCGGCCACCCGGTCGCGCAGCAGGTCGGCGATCGCGCACGCCGACAGCGGTGCGAGCCGGATGCGGTGGTGCGGCCGCCGGGTCAGCTCCGCGTGGAACAGCGGCAGCGTCGGCTGCGGCTGCTGCCACTCGGCGAGCACGACGAGCACCCGCCCGGCCCTCATCCGCCGCCGCAGGTAGAGGATGAACTGCAGCGAGGAGTCGTCGGCGAATTGCACGTCGTCCACGCACAGCACGACCGGGCGTTCCCGCGACAATTCGAGAAGAATTTGACACAATTCATGCACGGGCCGCACGTGAGAATGAGGGATGCTCCGCACGTCCGCCCCGGAGTCATTTACGGTCGCGGCGATCGGCGTGATGAGATGGGAAACGCGGTCCGCTATTTCCGGCGGCAGTCCGGCGCCGTGGAACAACTGGTCGATCACACCTGCTTGCAGAGGACGCTCGGCCGGCGCGCCCGTCGCGGTCAGCAACAACGCCCCGGAGGCGGCGGCGTGCCGCTGGAACCGCTGGAGCAGTTCGGTCTTCCCGCTGGCCAGACCGCCGCTGACCAGCGCGATCCTGCCTGTCCCCGCCGAGCACTCGGCGAGCAGGCCGACCAGTTCGGCGAGCGCGTCACCATGGTCTGTCGGCACCAACCGTCCAGTTCCCTCCAACATGGCCACCGATGGTCTTTCCGCTACAGCTCACCCCAAGTGGACGCTTTATAGCACGGCTTCGCGGCTTGTCCAGCACCTTCGGCGCCACCTCCCGAGAACAGCGGTCAAACGTGTTCCCGGCGCACCTGCGAACCATTGGAATCACGAATCCGAATTCGACCGGCCGCGTCTCAACTGGTGGCGAACGGGCTAACCGGTACGGCCGAACCGCAGACCGCCGGACCTCGGGCACGCGATTGCGGAACGTTCCTTAGCACAGCACGGGCGGGACATCATCGTGTTGATCGAATCCGTGTCGCAACCGTAGTCACGCCTCCGCGGCGGGTACGGGACCCCGAAGTGCCGCACGCCGGACGCGTCCCGGCGCCGCCCAGCCACGACCAAGATCCACAACTGGTTCCCACACGGTCGGCGGGGTTGCCCAAAGCGGTGTAGGACAAATGACATGGGTAACCGATACACCGCCGGAACGGTGAATCTTTCCCACGAACCGGACATAACACCGAATATGCCGAGTCCGGCGTGGACACTCAAGACGGACATTTCCGTGCACTCCACCAGGTGTGAAGATCACGTGGCTGTGACATCACGCTCATCATCGTCAGCAGCGGCATAGCGCGGCCGGCTGCCGCGTTGTGCTGACACGTTCCCCGCTCTCTCGGAAAGGCATGTCGTGCGCGCACTGGTCCAGCAGAAGTTCGGTGACCCGGCCGAGGTCCTCGCGGTGCAGGAGGTACCCGCTCCGCGGCCCGGTCCTGGAGAGGTCCTGGTGCGGGTGCTGCTCTCCCCGATCCACAACCACGACCTGTGGACCGTGCGCGGCAGCTACGGTTTCAAGCCCGAGATGCCCGCACGCTCCGGCACCGAGTTCGTCGGGGTCGTCGAGACGCTCGGCGAGGGCGTCGACGGCCTCGCGGTGGGCCAGCGCGTGGCCTCCGGTGGCACCTTCGGCGCCTGGGCCGAGTTCGTGGTCGCCCCCGCCCACACGCTGATCCCGGTTCCCGACGCCATCGGTGACGAGGCAGCGAGCCAGCTGGTGTCGATGCCCTTCAGCGCCATCGCGCTGCTCGACTCGCTGGGGCTCGCCGAGGGTGACTGGTTCGTCCAGAACGCCGCCAACGGAGCCGTCGGCAGGCTCGTCGCCCAGCTGGCGGCGGCCCGCGGCGTCCGCGTCCTCGGCCTCGTGCGCCGTGCCGACGGTGTGGCCGAGCTGCGCGAGCAGGGCATCGGCGACGTCGTCGCCACCGATGACGACGGCTGGCGCGACCGGGTCCGCGAGATCGTCGGCGACGCCCCGATCAGGGCTGGTGTCGACTCGGTCGGCGGTGCGGCCGCGGGCGACGTCGTCTCGCTGCTCGCCGAGGGCGGCCGGCTCGTGGTGTTCGGTGCGATGGCCTCCCCCACCCTCGAGATCAGCTCGGGTGACGTGATCTTCAAGCAGGTGACCATCACCGGTTTCTGGGGCAGCAAAGTCTTTCCCGCGATGGAGGCCGGCAAGCGGGCCTCCCTGCTGGGTGAACTGGTCACGGGCATCGCCTCGGGCGCGCTCACCCTGCCGGTCGAGCACGTGTACCCGCTGGAGGAGATCGCCGACGCCGCGCGGGGCAACGCGGCCCCCGGCCGGACGGGCAAGATCCTTCTGCGTCCCTGACGGGTCCGGACCGCGTCAGGGACGCGGATGACCGACCGGCTCACAGGAACGGCAGCGCATGCTGGCGCGGGAGCACTCCCAGCGTCAGCATGCGCTCAACACCGCACAGCCCCGCGGAACTCAGTGTGCGCTGAGTGCGCCCTTGATGCGGCAGCCGACGCCGCCCTGGCTCTCCAGGCTGTGCTCGGCCGCGCCGACCGGGCTGGTGTGCACGGCCACGGCGACCTTCAGCTCGTCGACCAGCAGGCTGACGAAGGTCTGCATGACCGCCTCGGCGCCCGTGCCGTTGGTCAGGTAGTGCACCTGGTCGGCCTCGTCCGCGACGAACTCGCCGTTGAAGAAGTTGTAGACGGCACCGCTTTCCAGCTTGCGCCGGTGCACCGTCAACCCCGCGGCCGTGAGGTCGCGCTCCGCCAGCGCCTCCAGGCCGCACTGGAGACGCAGCTTCGCCGCGTGCCGCCGGCTGGCGTCGCCCGGGTAGGCCGTGAGCCTGGCCTCCGCCTCGTCGAGCTGGTCGCCGCTGTCGTTGAGCAGCACGACGCCTTCGCCGACGAACAGCAAACCCATGTCCAGGTGGAACTTCCCCGGCTGCTCGACGGGGATCACCCGCTGCACCGCGACACCGAGGTCTTCGGCGATCAGCTCCAGCACCTGGTTGTCGTTGGCGAACAGGTACTCGCCGGCGGTCGCGGCGATCGAGTCCCGCCCGACCAGTGCGATCGTCTCCCCTGCCGCGTTCTCACCGACGATCAGGTTGCCGCCCTCGGCGTAGAACCGGAGGTGTCTCGCTGCGCGGTGCTGCCGCTCGAGCGCGGACTCCACCATCTCGCGGGTCTTGCCCGCGACGACCAGCAACCCTTCCGGCACCCACTGCTTCGACGCGATCGGGTCGAAGACGTCGTTCACGTAGGTGGGGTCCAGCAAGGCCGCCCACCGCGCCTGGCGCCCGGCCACCAGCCCGGCCCGCAACGCGGTGGCGTTGAACTCCTCCAGCACCGCCACCTCTCCGGACTGCAGGTACTCGACGCTGTCCTCGGCCCACTCGGAGGCCACCTGGTCGACGATGGTCCAGTGCGGGTCGAGGCCCTCGAACACGTCGTCCCTCAGCAGGTCGCGCTGCCCGGCCTCGGTGGTGAGGACCCGCAGCCCCAGCTTGAGCGCGCGTGCCTGGTCGGCGAAGAACCGGGCGTGGGCGAACTCGGTGCTCTTCCGCGCGTCCTGCTGCCCGGTCTTGTAGTTGAAGGCGATCACCCTGGTCTTGCCGGCGGGTGTCTTCTTCTGCGGCGGAAGACCACCCGTGTCGCAAGGGCGCACCGCCGCCCGCACCGCGTCCTCCACAGCGGGGAGGTGCTGTTGCGCCTGCAAGGCCGGCAGACTCGCCCGCAGGGAGTGCAGGTCCCGCCGTGACCACGTGTCGAGCTCCTGCAGCGACGAGTCGAGCAGCAGGTTCAGGTCGGCGAGCACCCCCGGGTCGTTCCTCTTCTTGGTCATGTCGAGCAGCAAGGGCACGCGCAGACCGCCGGGCAGCTCCTCCATCTGCTGCAACTTCTGCTCCGGCGCCCAGTCCGTGTCCCACAGGACTGGTGCGGCCGGACCGAACCCCTTCTTGAACCTCATCGCGCGGGCTCCCCTCCTCGTGGTTGACGCTTGCGCGTCCCGAGGTAGATCGCCGCTGCCTGCCCTCGCGCAACGGCGGGTCGTTGGCACTACTCGAAAGCACCAAGCTCCGGCCCATTGCGCAGTGGTGCCGCGTTTGAACCGGCCGCTCCCGTGGTACCGACCAAGACGATCTCTGTCGCGTTCCGGAGGGTGCTCATGCAGATCCAGGTCAACACCGACCACAACATCCACGGTGGCGAACGACTCGCCACCTATGTGACCGCCGACCTGGAGAGCAGCCTGTCCCGGTTCAGCGGATGGCTGACCCGCGTGGAAGTGCACCTCAGCGAGGACGGGGGCAGCAAGCCGGAGGACAAGAAGTGCGTCATCGAGGCCCGGCCGGGAGGCAAGCAGCCGGTCGCGGTCACCCACCACGCGACCACCGTGGACGACGCGTACACCGGGGCGGCGCACAAGCTGGGAAGGGTGCTGGACTCCCGCTACGACCGCGCCCACGACCACAAGGGCAGTGACAGCATCCGCCACATGCCCCCTCCTGACGACCTGGAGCCGATCGTCACGACCGAGGACGAGCCTCGGGGCTGACCAAGGCGACATGGCGTTGCGGGCCGCGCCGGCGTCCTCCTGGTCAGGGGGACGCCGGCGGTCACCCTGCTTCACAGCCCGACGCGGAGGTGATGGCGTCGAAGTCGAGCTTCGCGGCGCTGTCCCGCCAGGCGAAGGTGATCGGGACGAGCAGGACCAGGTAGAACACCGCGGGGACGGCGACCCAGCCGTTGAGGTGGTGTGCTGCCTTGATCAGCATGAGGACCGTGTAGGCGAGGGGGATGACGCCTGCCCCGCCGTAGGCGATGAGCATGGCGAGGCGGTGGGGTGTGCCCGCGGTGTGGATGTTGGTGGCGTGTTCGGCGGCGGTCGCGCCGACGTGCGACGGGTCGACGGGGTGGCTCTGGTCGGGACCGGCTGCGGCGAGCAGAGCGCGTTCGAGGGTGAGGACCGAGCGGGCTCGGACGGCTGCGAGGTTGAGCAGCTGCGAGTGGAACGCGGCGGTGCACAGCATGGGGAAGGGCAGGAGGCTGATCGCCCAGCCGAGGAGGTCGAGCTTGTCGTAGAAGGCGATCGTGCCGATGAGGTAGGTCGTGGCGACGCCGATCGTCGCGAGGCTCACGGTCAGCGTGGTGGCCCGGTCGGCTCGGTCTGACTGGTAGATGGCGGTGAGCACGTGGAGTCGGTCCGGCATGGCTGCTCCTGGCTGATCTGCGCGACTCCGGTCGACGATCCCAACACCGGGCGATCAGCGCAACGGACGAGCGGCATGACCACGTCCCGCCGGAAGACGCCGTCTCACCGGTAGAGCATGACCAGGTCGGCCTTGCAGGCGGGACGGAGCTTCCCCTCGATCTCGACGACAACCGACAGCACGGCCTCCACGAAGTCTCGCGGCCGCGACTTCGCCGACGCCAGCTCGGCGGTCACACGAACGCGTCCTCCGGCCGGAACCGGCGCGGTGAAGCGCAGCGCGTCGACGCCCTTGTTGACGACCGACGAGGCCCCGTCCACGCGGAGCACCTCGTCGAGCATCGGGACGACCAGCGACAACGTGAGGAAGCCGTGCGCCACCGGCCCTCCGAACGGACCCGCGTCGGCCGCGGGACCCGCCCGGTGGATCCACTGGTGGTCACCGGTGACCTCGGCGAAGCCGTCCACCGTGCGCTGGTCGACGGTGCGCCACGAGCTCGTGCCGAGCCGCTCGCCGACGGCACCGAGCAGGTCGGCCGGTGTGGCGAAGACCCGCGCCGTCATGAGGCCACCGCGGGGCACCGGCGGATCACTCGACGACCAGTTCCGGCCAGGTCAGCACGGTGGACCCCCACCCGAGACCCGCTCCGAACGACGTGACCAGGACGCGGTTGCCGGGCACCAGCTCCCCTGCCGCGGCCGCATCGCCGAGGACCAGCGGGATGGAGGCGGCGACCGTGTTGCCCACGCGGTCGACGTTCAGGAGGAAGCGCTCCTCCGGCACCCGGAGGTTGCGCGCCACCGCGCCGATGATCCGGGCGTTCGCCTGATGGCACGCGAACCGGTCCACGTCCTCGAGGCGCCATCCGGCGTTGTCGAGCACCTTGCCCGCCGACTCGCTCATCCGCGCCACGGCGTTGCGGAACACCGGCTGGCCGTCCATCCGGAAGTGGACGTCGGCGGGATCGAGGGGCCGGCCGGAACCGCGCTGCTCGGAACCACCGGCGGGCACGATCAGCAGGTCCGCGCCGGTGCCGTCCGATCCCAGGTCGAACGGGCCGAGGGCACCCGGTTCGTCCGCGGTGCCCGCGCGGAGCACCACCGCACCGGCGCCGTCACCGAAGATCGCCGCGGTGGTGCGGTCCTCCGGGTTCAGCACCGTGGTGAAGGTGTCGGCGCCGATCACCAGCACGCGTTCGGCGATGCCCGCGGCGATGTGGCCCGCGGCCGTCGCGAGCGCGTACACGAACCCCGCACACACGGCGTTCAGGTCGAACGCGGGCACCCCGCTCAGCCCCAGTCGGCTGGCGACCTCGGGCGCGGTGGACGGGCACGGGTGGTCCGGCGTCGTCGTGGCCACGATCACCAGGTCGACGTCCGCGCCGCCGGCCGATTTCAACGCACGGGCGCCCGCCTCCACCGCGAGAACCGAGGTCGACATGCCGGGTTCGATCACCCGCCGTTCCCGGATCCCGGTCCGCTTCCGGATCCACTCGTCCGAGGTGTCCAGCTGACGAGCGAGCTCGTCGTTCGTCACCACCCTCGGCGGCAACCACGTGCCGATCCCGCACAGCACCGCGGCACGGCGATGATCCGCTGTCATACGTTCTCCCGTTGATCTCACGCGGCGCGACGACGCCTCCTGGTGCCGTCCGGGCGTGCAGGGCGCCACAGTCCACGCCGGTACGACGTCATCGACGCTAACCAGCGCGAGCCGGAATCGACTGCGGAAGTCCACAGCGGCGCGTTCCCGCCCGCGTCACCACCGGCCTGACTCGCACCGGCATCCCCGGCACACCAGCGGATTCGTCGTTCCCAGGTCCCAGCGGGCGGGACGGCACCGTGCCCTCTCGAACCCGGAAACCGTGGCGCAGAAAGCAGATCAGCGCCTGGTGCAGGTGGCCGGGCCTGCTCGCCGCGAGCGGGACGAAGGACCACAGGTCCCGAGCACTGTGGTTCTACACAGCATGGACCTCCTGCTCCCGGCGCACAGTTGTGGTTGCCATCGGCTGCCCGATGTGCCACCGCGCCGCTCATCGCAGGAGGAAAAATCTTGTCCAGCGTGTACAACACGATCGCCGAGGTCCTGACGACCAGGTTCGCCGTTCCGGCCGGCACGATCACCGCGGAGACCGCGCTCGAGGAGGTGCTGACCGACTCCCTGGACGTGGTCGAGTTCGGCGTCGTCATGGGTGAGCACTACAACGTCCTGATCTCCGACGAGGAGCTCGAGACGGTCACCACGATCGCCGACGTCGCCGGGCTGCTGAGCAGCAAGGTCGCGGCATGACCTCGCGTCCCGAGGTCGTCATCACCGGCCGGGGGATGGTGACCTCGGCCGGGGTCGGCGTCGACGAGAACTGGAAGCGCGTCAGCGCGGGCGAACCGAGGGCCGTGCTGGGCCCGGACCTCGGCGTGCTGGGGACCCAGGTCGTCTGCCCGGTCACGGACTTCGACGCGCGGATGCTGCTCGGTCACGGCGCCCGGCGGCTCGACCGCTACAGCCAGCTCGGCCTCGTCGCCGCCGACGAGGCGGTCCAGGACGCGGGGCTGCGCACCGACGACTGGGACGGCACCCGCGTCGCGATCGTCATCGGGGTGTCGGTCGGTGGCATGGGAACGCTGACCGCTCAGCACGTGGCGATGCTGAACCGCGGTCCCGCCGCGACCTCGCCGCTCACGATGCCGATGTCGCTGGTGAACATGGTGGCCGGTCAGCTCGCCATCCACCTGTCGGCGACCGGCCCCAACCTGACGGTGTCGACCGCGTGCGCCTCCGGTGCGACCGCGATCGGCACGGCGCGGATGCTGCTGCAGTCCGGTGCGTGCGACGTCGCGATCGCGGGCGCCGCCGATGCCTCGCTCGTGCCGCTCGTGCTGTCCGCGTTCGCCAGGATGGGCGCGCTCACCAAGCGTTCCGCGGACCCGAGCCGGGCATCTCGTCCGTTCGACCGCGACCGCGACGGGTTCGTGGCGGCGGAGGGCGCGGCCATCGTCGTTCTCGAACGGGAGGCGGACGCTCGCGCGCGCGGAGCGTCTGTGCGGGGCCGGGTGCTCGGCTACGGCGCCTCCGCCGATGCCCACCACGTGACCAGCCCGCACCCCGACGGTCTCGGCGCACGCGCGGCGATCACCGCGGCGCTCCTCGACGCCGGCATCACCGGTGCGGACGTCGACCACCTCAACGCGCACGGCACGTCGACCAAGCTGAACGACCAGGCGGAGGCGAAAGCGGTGCGCGAGGTCTTCGGCGACGGGGTCTCGGTGGCCTCGACCAAGGGCGTCACCGGCCACCTGCTCGCGGCCGCCGGTGCGGCCGAGACCGTGTACGCCTCCCTCAGCATCGAACACGGACTGGTCCCGCCCACCGCCAACCTCGAGAACCTCGATCCGGAGATCGACCTCGACCTCGCCCCGGTGCCGAGGCAGCAGGCGATCGAGATCGCCATGAGCACCTCGTTCGGGTTCGGCGGCCAGAACGCCGCACTGCTCGTCGGCGCGCCCTGAACGTCACTCACCCCAGGAGGAGCAAGCAAGTGGTTGCGCACGACGCTCGATCGCAGACGCCCGCGCGGCTTGCCGCGGACCAGGTGGCGGAGCTGCGCGGACTGCTGCGGTACGGCGCTGACGAAGAGCACGACAGGTACGCCAAGCTCTTCTCCACCGCGGCCTTCGACCAGGTGGAAGCTTGCTCGCCGGCCGAGAACGCCGCCCTCGCCTACCGCCGGCTGCGGCTGGTCAACGCCGAGCTCGGACCCGTTCGCGAGTTCGTGAGCGGTGACCTGGAGCGCTTCCTCGTTCTGCACGAGTGGGCCGGTGTGCTCGACCCGACCCTGGTCTCGGTGCTGACCATCCACTACAACCTGTGCCTCGGCGCCGTCCTGGAACTGGGCGGTGACCGGCCGGAACTGGCCGCCGTGGTCGACGAACTGGCCAGGATGGACTCGGTCGGCGTCTTCCTCGCGACCGAGCTGGGGTATGGCAACAACGTCGCCGAACTGCGCACACGGGCGGTCTACGACCGTTCGACCGACGAGTTCGTGCTCACCACGCCGAGCCACGAGGCCCGCAAGTTCATGCCCAACACCGGCCTCGACGGTGTGCCGAAGATCGCCGTGGTGCTGGCACGGCTGGAGGTCGACGGTGCCGATGAGGGCGTTTTCCCGTTCGTGGTGCGCATCCGCGACGAGAACGGCCCCTGCCGGGGAGTCGACATCAAGTCACTGGGCGACAAGCCCGGACTGGCGCTCGACAACGCCGTCACCACCTTCCGAGGTGTGCGAGTTCCCCGCGCGTTGCTGCTCGACGCCGCAGAGCCGGTCATCGGCCCGGACGGGAGCCGCACGGGTGCGGCCAGGTCGTTGCGCCGCAGGTTCACCAGGGCGATGACCAGGGTGCAGACCGGCAAGCTCTGCCTCACCTCGGCGACCGCGGCCGCCGCCCGCGCCAGCGTCTTCATCGCCGTGCGGCACGCACACAGCCGGCGCGTCACCGTCTCCGGCGGCCGGTCCGTTCCCGTCATGACCTTCCGGACCCACCAGGCCCAGCTGCTCGACGCCCTGGCCAGGACCTGCGCCGTCAGCGTGCTGCTGAACGAGACCAGGCGGCAGGCGGCACGCGGTTCCCTCGCCTCGGTCGAGGTGAAACGGGCGCTCGCCGTGACGAAGGCGCTCGTCACGTGGACGGCACAGGACGTGGTGACCACCTGCATCGAACGCTGCGGGGCACGGGGCATGTTCGCGCACAACAGGATCTCGCCCTACGTGGCACTGGTCCAGGGGTCGATCACCGCCGAGGGCGACAACCAGGTCGTGCTCCTGGACGCCGCCAACGAGATGCTGCTCGGCCGCGGCTACGAGCCACCGGTCCCAGCGCCTGGTCGCGGCACGCTCGACGACCCGGAGTTCCTGCTGCGCCTGTTCTCGCACCGCGAGAACAGGACCTACGAGGAAGCCCGTGCGGCGCGCAAGACCGGTGACGACCCGTTCGAGCGGACGAACGGCGTCGGGTTGCTGGCGTCGGAGCTCGGCAGGGTGCACGGCGTGCGGCGCGCTCTTGAGGAACTGCACACACTGGCGCAGCGAGCCACCTCCTCCGAGGTCGGTGCGATCCTGCGGGCGCTGTTCCTGCGGTTCGCTCTCGCCGAGCTGAGCCGGGACGCGGCCTGGCACCTGTGCGAAGGCACCCTCGAACCCGCTCAGCCACGAGAGCTGCCGGCGTTGATCGCAGCGGTCGACGAGCGACTGCTGCCGCGGGTCGAGGACGTCGTCGACGCCTTCGGCATCTCCAACGACGTTCTGCGCGCTCCCATCGCCTCGGCGGACTACGTCGAGGCCTACGCCGAACTGCTGCCCGTGCCCGATCTACCGCTGGTCTGACCACGAGAGCCGACGGAGACAGAACGCCGTGACCACGACGATGAACTCGACCGCCACCCACGCACCGGTGAAGCCGGCCAAGCCCGGCGCCCGCGACGCGCTGAACGCGCTCGTCGACGCAGGCAGCCTGCTGGAGTTCGGCGCGGAGGCGAAGCACCAGTGCACCGCCTTCGGCATGCAGGCCAAGACGCCGGCCGGAGACGCGGTGATCACGGGCACGGCCGAGATCGACGCGCGGCCCGCCGCCGTGTTCGCCCAGGACGTCTCCGTGCTGGGCGGGACCCTGGGCGCCACCCACGCGCAGAAGATCGCGCAGGTCCTCGACCAGGCGGAGCGAGCGCGGTGCCCGGTCGTGGGCGTGCTGGACTCCGGCGGAGCGCGCATCCAGGAGGGTGTCTCCGCTCTCGACGGGTACGCGTCGATCTTCCGCCGCAACGTGGCCCTGTCCGGGCTGGTGCCGCAGATCAGCGTGATCCTCGGTGCCTGCGCGGGCGGCGCCGCCTACTCCCCCGCGCTGACCGACCTGATCGTGATGGACCGCCAGGCGCACATGTTCCTGACCGGCCCCAAGGTCGTGCGCAGCGTGACAGGCGAGGAGGTCACCGCCGCGGACCTCGGCGGTGCGCACGTCCACTCCACCACGTCCGGCCTCGCCCACCTCGTGGTCGAGCACCCCGAGGACGCGTTCCCGTTGGTCCGCAAGGTCTTGTCCTACCTGCCCAGCTCGTGCTGGGACGAGCTGCCGCTGCACCTGGCGCTAGAACCGGAGCTCGTCCCCGAGGTGCCTTGCGAACAGCGCAAGACCTACGACGTGCGGCAGGTCGTGCGTGGCCTGGTGGACGGGGACAGCTTCCTCGAACTGCAGCCGCACTACGCCGCGAACATCGTTATCGGCTTCGCGCGGCTGGACGGGATGCCGGTGGGCGTCGTGGCGAACCAGCCGAACACGTTGGCGGGCACGCTCAACGCCCAGGCGGCCGAGAAGGGCGCACGGTTCGTGCGGATGTGCGACGCCTTCGGCCTTCCCCTGGTCACGCTGGTCGACACGCCGGGGTTCCTGCCCGGCCGGTCCCAGGAGACCGACGGCGTCATCCGCCGTGGCGCCAAGTTGTTGTACGCCTTCGCGGAAGCGACCGTGCCCAGGGTGACCGTCATTCTGCGCAAGGCGTACGGCGGCGCGTACATCGTGATGAACTCCAAGCAGCTCGGCGCCGATCGCGTGTTCGCCTGGCCCACGGCGGAGATCGGCGTCATGGGCGCGGAGGGCGCGGTGGAGATCGTGTTCCGCCGTGAGCTCGCCGCGAATCCCGGCAAGCGCCAGGAACTGCTGGAGAACTACCGCGCGGAAGCACTGTCGCCGGCGCTGGCGACCGCGCGCCAGGCCGTCGACGCGCTCATCGCGCCGGAGCAGACCCGTGAGGCGATCATCAAGGTCATCCGACCGTTGACGCGTGCCCGGCAACCGCGGCACAGGCACGGCAACATGCCGCAGTGACAACGGATCAGAACCTCACCTCCGGGATGCCGCCTTCTGCTACTGCGAAGGCGGCATTCTGCGTGAGGTGCGCACCTGAGCTGGTCCCGAGGAGTCGCCAGTCGGGGGGCTTCGTCTTGTGCCAGGGGCTGGAACGCCGGTTTGCCCCATCGGTCACGACTGCCTTCATTCAGGAGGCGACTTCGATCTGGCGGCAGCGCACGGCGGAGGTGTGACCGAATTCGTTTCCCACTTCTTGCCCTTATCGCCCCAAACGACATCCCTCCCGATGTGATAAATCTCGTCACACCCCCGGAGAAGCGTCCCCCGAATGCCTCCTTTACGCCCGTGACCAGCTGGGTACTCTCGCATGGAATTGAAAGAGCGCATTTAACCGCCCTGAACTAATACAATTATTACCCGAACGGACCAGCTGCCAACTACGGAGCGTTCACGATGGAAGCCGACGCCAGTCGACGCCGGAATCTCGACAGCCGGACCGCCCTCGTCGGCCGCGGCGCCGAGTTGAAACGCATCACAGAGGCTTTGGAAGCAGCGGAAGGCGCAACTCCGTCCACGCTCCTGTTCGAAGGAGCGACCGGCATCGGCAAGACGACACTGCTGGACGCCGCGTGCTCGATGGCACGCGATCGTGGATTCGTGATCTGCAGGGCCATGGCGTCGCCGATGGAACGGGAAATGCCTTTCGCCGTCGTCCAGCAGCTCTTCGAGCACCTTCGCCAGGAGCCGACGGCCGGTTGGGACGAAGAAGCCGCACCGCACGGGCACGCGGTCATCGCCGGACACCTGGCGGGCGATCTGGACGACTTCGAGGAGGTCCACGTCCACCGGGCGATCCGCGACCTCTACCGCATCACGACCGGCCTCGCCCAGCACGCGCCGCTCTGCCTCGTCATCGACGACGTGCAGTGGACGGACGTGCCGTCCTTGCGCTGGCTGAACTACCTGGTCCACCGCGTCGCCCGGCTCCCGGTCACGATCCTGCTGGGCCGCACGTCCGGCATACGGCCGACCGATCCGATCCTGCTCGCCGAGCTCGAGATCTACTCGGAGCGCGTGCGGCTGGGCGTTCTCACCGCGCGGGACATCGCGGCCCTCACCGAGCAGGTGCTCGGACGCGAACCGCACGAGAAGTTCACCGACTCCCTCCTGCGGGCCACCAACGGCTGCCCCATGGTGTCCACCCAAATCCTTTCCCTGATGAAGGAACAGTCGGTGGCCCCGGACGAGAGGGCCGCGACCGACCTGATCACCCCGGAGCCGGAGGAGCTCGGCCGGTCCGTGCTCGCGCGGCTCAACCGCCAGTCACGCGAACTGGTCGAGGTCGCCAAGGCGATCGCCGTCGTGGCGCCACCCCACCTGGAGCTCCTGGCCGCTGTCACCGGGATGAGCAACGGCGCGGCCGCGGACCAGGTGCGCCAGCTCGAAGGAATGGGTGTGCTCGCTCCCGAGGGCAAGCTGACGTTCGCCCACTCGGTCATCAAAAGCGGGATCGAGGAAGCCGTCGCCTACAGCGATCGGGAGGAGCTGCACGCCGGTGCCGCGCGATTCCTGCACCGGACGCGAGCGGCTTCGTCCCTGATCGCGCGGCACGTCCTGCGGACGTCCTCCCGGCTGGGTCCTTGGGCCGTGGACGCGCTCCGGACCACTGCGGAGACACTGATAACCGAGGGCGATCCCCGGTCCGGCGCCAAACTACTGAACAGGGCCCTGCAGGAGGAGGTTTCGGCCGCGCAGAGGCGAGACCTGCTGCTGCGGCTGGGTTTCGCCGAGACCTACTTCGACCCGCGGATGGCGGTGGTGCACCTCGAAGAGGGCTTCGGCGAGCTGGACGACCCGGAGATGACCCTCGCGGTCGTCTGCAGGCTCGCCCAGGTCCTGTACCTCGACGGCGCCTACGACAAGGCGGACGAGGTGCTGAGCCGCGCCATGGACGAGATCGGGCCCAAGATCCCCGCGGCGATCGACATGCTGCAACTCCTGAAACGCCTCACGGTGCCGTCCCGAGATCCTGCGCCCGGCCATGCGGACCTCACCCGCTTCGACGAGCACGAGTGGCGCCGTCGCGACGCACGCGGTCGCAGGCTCGCGGCATTGATCGCCGAGGACGCCGGCAACCGGGGAGCAGACCTGCGCCTGTGCCGCGAGGCGGCCACCGCGGCCATGCAGAACGGCGCGGCCGTCCTGTTGCAACACCCGCAGCGACTCCTCGGCGTGCTCAACGCCTTCATCCGCACCGACGAGCTGGAGCTCGTGATGCGCTACTGCAACGAGGTTCTGCTCGAAGCGCATCGGGAGGGGTTGTCGTTGGTCGAGCTGCTCGGCCACACCGTTCGTTCCCGCGCGCACTACCACTGCGGGTCCTTCACGGAGGCGGCCGCGGACGCCAGGATCGCGTTGTCCGCGGCGAGGAAGGCGGAGCTGCCCGCTGACCACTTCGGCAACGTCTACGCCGTGGAAGCGCTGATGCGCGCGCAGATGGAGCTCGGCGCCCTCGACGACGCGGAGGAGGCACTTCTGCTCCTCGGCCGGACGAGGACGCTGCCGCGGACCTGGCCGCACACCGCGCTCCTGCACGCCAGGGGTGCGTTGCGCATGGAACGCGGTGACGCCGAAGGAGCGCTCGCCGACCAGCTCGACTGCGGTGAGCACCTGGTGTCCTGGGGCATGGGCAGTCCGGCCGTGCGCCCCTGGCGCTCCTACGCGGCGCTGGCCAGACTCCGGCTGGGACAACGCCGGCAGGCACTGGACCTGGCGCTCGAAGAACTGACACTGGCACGGAAGTGGGGCACGCCGACCGTGGTGGCCCGCGCGTTGCTGACCGTGGGCGTCGTGACCGGCGGCGCCGCCGCAGCCCCTTGGCTGACCGAGGCCGACTCACTGCTGAGGAGGTCGCCCGCGCGGATGCTGCACGCCAAGGTGCTGCTCGAGCTCGCCGTCACCCAGTGGGAGAAGGGACAACGCGACGCGGCGCGGCGACACCTCGCGGAGGCGAGGATGCTGGGCGAGCAGTGCGGCGTCGTCGTGGAGCCGGGAGAGCGCCTCGCGGGTCTGAGGTTCGACCCGGCGCGAGGTGAGCCGGTGCCGCCTCCCGCCGAGCCGGTGACGCCATCCCGCTCCTCACCCAGCACACTGCTGACGCCGCACGAGTACCGCGTGGCGGGCCTGGTGCTCGAGGGAGGCTCGAACGACGAGATCGCGCACAAGCTCAACGTCACCCGGCGCACCGTCGAGTTCCACCTCACGAGCATCTACCGCAAGCTCGGTGTGCGCCGCCGGACCCAGCTGTCCTCCGCGCTCGGGGGCTTCGTCTCACGGATGTGACTCCACCGGCACGCGCCGGGCACCGGTCCGCACTTCGTTCTGCCGCACAGGAATCGCGTCGTCCAACGAGGAGGTCTTACCCGCGGGGTGTTTCGGCGGCGAGTGGGCGTTGGCGCTCAGCGAGGACGAGTCGTCGGAGATGATCGCCGAGACCGCCACGCACATCCAGATCAACAGAATGTCGTGATCCGAACCGACGCCCATCCGCCCTGGAGTACGGAAAGTTTCATTGTTTTCCCCATTTGCCACGCTGCCATCACCTCCGGCGGGTACGCGATCGCGGCCAACGGTCTGGTGTCCTGCCTCGGCGGTGGCGTCTCCATCACCGTGACCGTCACCTGGAACACCGGTGAGACCACCACCGTGGCCGCGGGCAGGTTCACCGGAGCCACCGTCGTGATGAACGCGGCGTTGCTCAACACCACGCCGGCGCAGTGCTTCACCCCGGAAGGCGTCACCGGCACCAGCGGCCCCGCCGACATCACCATCACCCAGCTCACCTGATCTCACGGATCACCGGATGCACGACGAATTCCCGGCTCCTGTGGACACAACACTTTCGACGCAACTCCGGAAGTGGAACACCCACGGACGGTGTTGCACCGCAAGCCGTTCAGCCGATTGAGAGCAGATGAGCGGATCACGACACTGGGTTCGCTCATCACCTTTCCGGAGAACAGGAATCTTCATGCGTCTGCGTTCACTGGTTTTCGCCGTGGTCGGCGGGCTGCTCGGCGCCGTGGGGCTTTCCCAGGCACCCGCTTCGGCTTCCGTGGTGGATGTCAACTGTGCCCTGGGCACCCAGGTCGGCACCTACTCCCCCGGCATGACGCTGCTGCCCAGACAGATCGACTTCCACGCCACCGGCACGCTGGGTGGCTGTGTGTCGCCCAGCCACCCGGACATCACCGGCGCGACCTTCACCTCACTGGTCAGCGGCACGTTCAGCTGTCTGGCCGGCTCCACCACCCACACCTCGACCTACCACTGGAACACCGGGCACAGCAGCACCGTCCGCGGCGGCTTCGAGGTCAACCTCAAGCCCGGCGGCACCACCGTGCTCGTCCTGACCGGCACCGTGGTCGACGGGCTGTTCGAAGGCGCGACGGTCGTGCAGACCAAGGTCCTGCCCGCGACCGACCTCACCGCCTGTCTCACCCCTGAGGGCTTGACCAGCGTCAGCGGCACCGTCACCTTCGCAGCCGTCCTGTAGACCCGGCGCAGGCCCAGCGGGAGAACCGTCGGGGTGCCGTTGCGCTGGTCGCGCAACGGCACCCGGCCTTGGTCAAAGCAGCTCAGCCACACCGCCTTCGAGACCTGGCGCTAGTCCTTCCAGGGCATCTCGTCGCGCAGGCCCTCGTTGATGGCGAAGGCGTTCTTCACCGCGGCCTTGAGCGCGCCCTCCACCCAGCGGCGGTGGCGGCGGTCGCACGCGTCGTTCGCGAACCACACCCGGCCCACCGGCCGGATCACGTCCTCGTAGAAGCCCTCGCTCATCTCGAACGCGCGGAACAACGGGCCGATGCCGCAGGCGTACCAGTCCAGCGCCCAGTCCTTGTAGACGCCGAACTCGAAGGTGTCCCGCGCCTCCGGGTGGATCTTGACCAGGTCCTCCAGGGCCTGCTGCACGCTCTCCTCGCCGGCCAGCGGCGTGTAGGGCATGCTGTCCTGCTCCCAGCAGTAGGACGCGATCATCACGCCCTTGCGGTAGCGGGTGTCCTGGCCGGCCGGCGGGTAGACGATGTTGCGGATGGCCAGGTCGGTCACCGTCAGGCCGTGCGTGATGCCGTACGCGCTCTCCCACCACCGCTCGCTGAACTGCATGAACAGCTTGTGCGCGCGGCCGTAGTAGGTGTTGCGGATCGCGTACCACTTGTCCGGGTCGAGGCCCTCGATCTCCATGTGCCGCAGGCTCGCGAACGGCACGGTCACCACCACCTCGTCCGCGACGACGGTGTGCGATCGGCGGCCCGCGCGGTAGTGCACGCGCACGCCGTTCTCGTCCTGGTCGATGCCGTGGACCTGTGCGCCGAGCCGGATGTCGTCCATCAGGTACGGCTCGAACGCGCGCGGCAGCGAGTCGGCTCCGTCCACGATGTACACGAGGTCGCCGAAGACGTCCTCGTAGTAGTGGGAGAACCACTCGACGAGGGAGAAGTGGTAGCGGCCCTCCAGGTTGAACAGCGGGCCGAGCATGGACAGCGCGCCGTCGCTGAGCCCGCGCTCCTTGAGGTAGCCCAGCAGCGTGTACTTGTCGTAGTCGACGAGGATCTTCTGCCAGGCCTTGTCCGGGCCCTCGCTCTCCATCACGTCGATCAGCGGCTGCACCGTGTGCCGGAGCAGTTCGTGCGGCGCCTTGCCGGCCTCCGCCGCCGACAGGTCGAACCTGAACGAGGTCGCGTCGAAGTCGCGTCTGCGCACGCCCTTGCCCTGCAGGTAGATGAACGTGTCCTCGTCGTACATCGGGAAGGGCTTGGTCGCGAGGCCGAACTTGTCCTTGATGAGCCACTGCACCAGCGGGTGCTGCTCAGGGAAGCGCATCGCGCCGAACTCGCCGTACATGTCGCCCGCGAACCCGCGGTGGGTGAGGATGCGCCCACCCAACCGGTTCTGCCCCTCCAGGACGGTGACCTCGTGCCCGGCTTCCTTGAGCAGCAAGGCGGAGGTCAGGCCCGCCATCCCGGCACCGACCACCACGACCCGGCGCTTCGGCGCCGAACTCTCCGGCAACCCGTCCTTCAACAGGTCGAGCACGTCCACAGCCATGACCGAACCCCTCACTCACCGTCGTCACCCTGAACTGGTAGGAGAGGCGGCCGTCCTCGATTCGACCGTACTGCGGGATCAAACGCCGGACTACGACACGATGGAGTGGTTCGGGTCCCCGGTCCCCCAGCGGGCGACGTAGCGGGTCGGCAGCCGTGGCTGCCGCATCTCGATCATCGGCGCGTCCGCACTATTCCCGTCGCCGTCGAAACCGGTCACCACATCGACGGAAACCCGCGTGCGTTGATCTCGCCCAGCGGTAGCTGTTGTTTGTTTCAACAAATGTGTGGCCTCTCCCCCGATGGACTGAAGGTTCTCCAGTTCGTTGACCGATCACTATTAGAGCTGGTAGTAATTTTCTCCAGGGGAGTGATCGCATATCGATCATCAAGGGGGATGCCGCATGGACAGCGGCCAACGAGCAAGCCCGGCCTGACCTGCCTCACCCGACCGTCCGCAGCTGAATCGGGGTGGCTGTGTCGCGCACGAGCAGGAGCCAGCGCACCCACGAGTGGGTCGCTTTGACACTTCCGGAAAGCATGGCCGATTTCAGGCGACGTGGATTCCGGACAGACCGCTACGAAACGCGGGAAGTGCTTGAGCAGCACGCCCGCAGTTTTCTCGGTGGATTCAACGAGGCCGCCACGGGCTGGCGTGACGTGCACGAACGACTCGCGGAGTTCCCCGCCGACGAACGCGGGTTCGCCTACGAGGGCGCCGCGATGCACGCCCGGTTCCGCGACGTCGTCCGGCTGGGACGGGGTGGCGCGGTGGACCACCTGCTGCGCGGTCCCGGTGCCGGCTACCCGCACCTGGTGCGCGTCGGCACCGGCTGGTGGCGCGGAATGGGACGGCTGGGTGTGCGTCCTGCCCGCGGGGGCGGGCTGCTGCGCTGGCTGTCCGAGGACGGGGCCGGGTTCGCCGAGGCGTTCTTCGGTGGTGCGCGGGCCATCGGCAAGCGCTGTGCCGGACCGCCGTCCGCGCGGTGGCTGGCGCGGGTGGCGGGCCACGGGCGAGCCCTGTGGTTCGTCGAAAGTGGCGATGTCGAGGCACTGCACCGGTTCGTGGCGGCCAGGCCACCCGCGGCGCGTGGTCCGTTGTGGTCGGGTATCGGGCTGGCATGTGCCTATGCCGGAGGTGTCGACGACGCCGCGCGGCGTGCGGTCGTCGAGGCCAGTGGGCCACACCTGGGAGACCTGCGGCAAGGCGTGGCCTTCGCGGTCGCCGCGCGGCATCGGGCCGGGGTGGTGCCGGAGCACACCGGGGCGGCCGCCTGGCAGGTGTGCGGGGCCGGTCCGGACGAGGTCTCGGGATGGACGGACGTCGCGGCACGCGGTCTCGAAGCACGCGAGGACATCGGTGCGTACCTGACGTGGAAGTCGCGGCTGCGGGAACTACCGCAGGACCGCTGAACCGACTGACTGGGGGAGAGATGGGGCAGCTCGGACGCCGGATGGCGGCCGCGTCGGTGGCGATCGCGCTGTGCGTGGGCACGGGTGTTCTCGTGGCCAGGCCGACTCTGTCCGAACAGGACGCCAGTGCGCTCGCGGCGAGGTACGCGTTCTCGACGGTCTCCCTCAACGAGGCACCGGCGGACGCGAAGTACGTGCGGCGGGTGGCGCCGGCCCTGGACCGCATCAGCGGGTGGATCTCCTCCGTGGGTGCGGCCGTCACACTGGCGGACCTGCGCGGCCTGGGACGGTCCGCCGACGCGTGCCTGGTGGACCCGCGGGACGACTCCGTGCGACTGATCGCCGTCCCGGGGAGCGGCGGACCTTCTTATCCCCCGACGGAACTGCGGCCGCGTGGGCTGCCGTACGACGACACCATGGCGCCGATGGGCTGCACCCCGGCCGACGTGGACGAGGACGGCGACGTCGACTTCCTCGTCTACTACTGGGGCAGGACACCGGTGGTCTTCCTCAACACCGGCGGCGACGCACCCGGCTCGTTCCGCGCGGCCGAGCTCGTCGAACCGGTCGAGGTGTGGAACTCCACCGGCCTCAACGTCGCGGACGTGGACGGTGACGGGCACCTGGACCTGCTGGTGGCCAACTACTTCCCGGACGGGGCGCGGGTGCTCGACCCGCAGGCCCGCGACGACACCCGCATGGCGATGCAGCACTCGATGGCGCTGGCCGGCAACGGCGGCGTGAACCGGCTGCTGCTCACCCACCCGTCCGGTGCGGCGGACGCGGTACCGGGGCTGACCGACCAGACGATCGCGCTGCCCGACGACGTGGCACGGGCCTGGACGCTGGCCACCGGGATGCAGGACCTCACCGGTGACGGTCTGCCGGAGATCTACCTGGCCAACGACTTCGGGCCCGACCACCTGCTGGTCAACACGTCCACGCCCGGAGTGGTGCGGCTGCGGGCCGTGCGCGGCGGCCGTGACCTCGTGACGCCGAAGTCCGAGGTGCTGGGCCGGGACTCCTTCAAAGGCATGGGCGTCACGTTCAGCTACGCGGACCGCGGGCCGTTGCCGATGATGGTGGTCAGCAACATCACGTCGCCGTTCGCGTTGCAGGAGAGCAACTTCGCGTTCACCCCCCACGGCTCCGGCGCCGACCTGCTGCACGGCGAGGTGCCGTTCCGCGACCGCGGCGAGGAGCTGGGGCTGTCCCGCAGCGGGTGGTCGTGGGACGTCAAGGCCGGCGACTTCGACGACGACGGCACGGACGAGCTGGTGCAGGCGGTCGGCTTCCTCAGGGGTGAGCGGAACAGGTGGCCCGAGCTCCAGGAGCTCGCCATGGGCAACGACGACCTGCTGCGCCATCCGGAAGTGTGGCCGCGGTTCCAGCCGGGGGACGACCTGTCCGGTCATGAGCGGAACCGCTTCTGGGCGCGCGGACCGGACGGCAGGTACGCCGACCTCGCGGCACGGCTCGGTGTCGGCGGCGACTCGGTGTCGCGCGGCATCGCGCTGGGTGACGTCGACGGCGACGGGAAGCTCGACGCGCTGGTCGCGAACCAGTGGGCGAACTCGGTGCTGTTGCACAACGAGACCGCCCGGTCCGGCCCGGCGGCGACCCTGCGGCTGGTGGTTCCGGCCGGCGGCGGCACCCGCGCGGCCGTGGGCGCCCAGGTCACCACCGGCGCCGCCAAGGCACAGCTGTACCCCGCCAACGGGCACGTCGGCGTGTCCGCGGCCGAGCTGCACCTGGCGCTCACGGACAGGACCGACACCGCCGAGGTCCGCTGGCGTGACGCGGCCGGCGTCCACCAGGCCACCGTCGGCGTGCGTGCGGGTCACCAAACGTTGTTGCTGCGTCCGGACGGAACGGTGGTGACCCGATGAGCACCGAGGCACCCCAGGCACCTGTGCAGGACCAGGACGGGATCGGGGACGCCACTCCCCCGCGGCCCGGCCGCGCACCCGCCGACAACCGGGTGCGCGCCCTGCGGCGCTTCGCCATGTCCATCACGGTGTTCAACATCGCGGGACATCTGGTCCTGGGCTTCGAACAGGCGCCGATCGTGCCGGTCGTCGCGGTGCTGGTGAGCTACGCGACCGCGCTGGTGTTCGAGGCACTGGACAGCTGGGCGACCGGGAGGCGGCCCGACTACCGCGACGGCCTGGTCACCTTCCTCCTGCCACCGCACATCACGGCGCTCGCGTGCGCGATGCTGTTGTGGGGCAACGCCTCGATCTGGCCGTACGTGTTCGCGGTCGTGGTCGCCAACTCCACGAAGTACCTGGTCAGGATCACGGTCCGGGGCAAACGGCGGCACGTGCTCAACCCGTCCAACGCCGGCATCGTCGTGGTGTTGCTGATCTTCCCCTGGGTCGGCATCGCGCCGCCCTACCACTTCACCAACAACGTGTCCGGAGCGCTGGACTGGATCATCCCGCTCGGCCTGCTCGGCGCGGGCACCATGCTGAACGCCGGTCTGACCGGGAAGATGCCCCTGGTCCTCGGCTGGGTGGGCGGCTTCGCACTGCAGGCGGTGCTGCGGTGGTCGCTGCTCGGCCACGCCCTGCCGGGTGCGCTGCTCCCGATGACCGGACTCGCGTTCTTCCTGTTCACCAACTACATGATCACCGATCCGGGGACCACACCGGCCGGGAAGAAGCGGCAGGTGGTGTTCGGCGCGACGGCCGCCCTGGTGTACGGGGTCCTGGTGGTCTCGGGTGTCTCGTTCGGGCTGTTCTTCGCGCTCGCGATCACCTGCGTGCTGCGCGGCGCCGTCCTGCTGGTGCGGCGGCCGTGATGGAACCGGTCGCGATCGTCGGGATCGGCTGCAGGTTCCCCGACGCGCTCGACCCGGCCGAGCTGTGGCACACCGTGCTGCACCAGCGCCGTGCCTTCCGCAGGGTGCCGCCGACCCGGCTCGCACCGGACTACGTCGGCACGCCCGCTGATCCCGACCTCACCTACGTCACGCACGCGGGACTGCTCAACGGCTGGACGTTCGACCGGGAGGCGTTCCGGGTGCCGGGCAGGCTCTTCCGCGCCGCGGACCCGACGCACTGGCTCGCGCTCGACACCGCCGCGGCCGCTCTCACCGACGCCGGCTTCCCCGGCGGTGAGGGCCTCGGCCGCGACCGCTGCGGTGTGATCATCGGCAACTCGCTCACCGGCGAGCACAGCCGCGCCGCGACGTTGCGGTTGCGGCTGCCGTTCCTGCGACGGGTGGCGAGCGAGGCGCTCGCGGGTGCCGGGGTCGACACCGACACCGCGCGGCAGGTCGTGGAGCGGTTCGCGGAACTGGTGCGCAGCCCGTTCCCGGAGCCCGACGACGAGACGCTGGCGGGCGCGCTCGCGAACACGATCGCCGGGCGGATCTGCAACCACTTCGACTTCCACGGCACCGGGTACACGGTGGACGGTGCGTGCGCGTCGAGCCTGCTCGCGCTGGTCACCGCGTGCCGTGCGCTGCGCGCGGGCGAGCTCGACGTCGTGCTGGCCGGTGGTGTCGACGTCAGCCTCGACCCGTTCGAGCTGGTGGGGTTCTCACGGCTGGGCGCGCTCGCGGTGGACCGGATGAGGGTGTACGACGCCAGACCGACCGGGTTCCTCCCCGGCGAGGGCTGTGGCGTCGTCGTGCTGATGCGGGCCTCCGACGCCGACCGGCGCGGTCTGCGCGCCTACGCGCACGTGCTCGGCTGGGGCACGTCCAGCGACGGCGCCGGAGGACTGACCCGGCCGGCGGCGTCCGGGCAGGTGCTCGCACTGCGGCGAGCCCTCGACGTCGCCGGGCGTACCGCACGGGAGCTCGCCCTCGTGGAAGGCCACGGCACCGGGACGGCGGTCGGTGACCGGGTCGAGCTCGAGGTGCTGCACACCGTGCTCGACGGCCTGGACCGCCCTGCCGCCCTCGGCAGCGTGAAGGCCAACCTCGGGCACACCAAAGCCGCAGCGGGCGTGGCGGGGACCATCAAGGCCGCGCTCGCCGCGCACCACGGGACCCTGCCGCCGACGACCGGCTGCGAGCAACCGCACGAGCTCCTGGCACGGGAGGGTGCACCGGTCCGCACGCTCCGGCGCCCGGAACCGTGGCCCGCCGACCGGCCGCTGGCCGGCGTGTCGTCGATGGGGTTCGGTGGCATCAACGCGCATCTGACGCTGTCCCGGTGCGTGGACCGGGTCGTCGAGCCGTTGCCCGCGCCGCTGACACCTCCGCGGTGCGCGATCCTGTTGCTTTCCGCGGCCGGTTCAGCCGAGCTGGCACGTCAGCTCGCCGAGGTCGAGCGGGCCGCGCCGGGGTGGAGCACAGCCGAGATGTTCGACGTCGCCGCCACGGCGCACGGGCGCTTCGACGCGTCCGCCCCGGTGCGCACGGCGCTCGTCGCCGAGCGGCCGGACCAGCTCCGGGACGCCGCGGCCACCGCCGTGCACACCCTTGGCGGGGCAACGTTCGCCGTGCGCTCGGACCACGTGGTCGCGACCGGACCCGCAGCCAGGGTCGGACTGCTCTTCCCCGGTCAGGGCTCGCCCGTCCGTGCGTCGCTGAGCTGGTGGGGTGACCGCGTCACGGTGCCGGCGACCGCCTCGCCAGCCGCGAACGACATCCGCACCGAGGTCGTGCAACCCGCGGTCGTCCGCCAGTCGCTGGCCGGACTCGCCTGGCTGCGGCTGTTGCGCTGCCAGGCGGTCGCCGCCGCGGGACACAGCCTGGGCGAGATCACCGCACTCGCGTGGGCCGGGGCGATCTCCCCCGCCACAGCCCTGCGACTGGCCCGGCGGCGCGGCGAGATCATGGCCAGGTTCGGCCGGCCGGGAACCGGGATGGTGAGCGTGGCCTGCCCGGCTGCGGCGGCACGCGAGCTCATCAGCGGTACCGGGCTGGCGATCGCAGGCCACAACGCGACGCACCGGACGACGGTGTCCGGACGGCGGGACGAGCTGCGCGAGCTGATGTCCCGCTGCCGCGCGAACGGTGTCCACGCGACGGAACTGCCGGTGTCGCACGGGTTTCACAGCGCCGCGATGGCTCCGGCGCGTGATCCGCTGCTGGCCGAGCTGGCGGGCGTCGAGTTCGGCACGCCGTCCGGCACCGTGTTCTCGACGGTCACGGGCACCGAGCTCGATCCCGGCACGGAGCTGCGCAGCCACCTGGCCGACCAGCTGACCGGGCCGGTGCTGTTCACGGAAGCCCTGGCCGCGCTGAGCGCACGGTGCGACCTGCTGGTGGAGGTCGGGCCGGGCGACGTCCTCACGCGGCTGGCGGGCGACCTGCCCGCCGTGAGCCTCGACTGCGGCGGCGACGCACGACGGGACGCCCTCTGCGCCGCGGCACTCGCCGTCGCACGGGCCGCCGACCTCAGCCCGTGGTTCGCGGGGTCCGGGCACCGGCCGCGCCAGGTGACGACCCCGCTGGTCCTGCTCACCAACCCGTGCGAGGTGCCCGCGGCCGTCGAACCGCCTGCGGCGCCACGGCCCGCGAAGCCCACCGACGACCCGGTGCAGCTGCTGCGCGACCACCTCAGCCGCCGGTTGGAGCTGCCGGTCGAGACGATCACGGCACGCACGTCGCTGCTCACCGACCTGCACCTGAACTCGTTGCAGGTGGTCCAGCTCTTCGCGGAGGTGGCGGCCGAGCTCGGCAGGTCCGCACCCGAGCCGGTGCCGGTGGACGCGACGGTGGGCGAGGCGGCCGAGGTGCTGGCCGCGTCGCCCGTCCACGACGGACGCACCGGGGAGGACGGCGTCCGGCCGTGGGTGCGACTGTTCTGCCACGACTGGGAACCACACCGCGCCGACCGCCACGGGTCACCGGACTGGCGGGTCCACGCACCCGCGGGCAGCTGGCCGCACCGGCTGACGAGCACGAAGCCCGGCACGGACGGGCTGCTCGGCTACCTGCCTCCGGCGGCCGGCGTTGCCGACGTGGCGGGCCTGGTCGAGGCCATCGCCGGGCAGCGTCCCGCCCGGCTGCTCCTGCTGCACCACGGTCACCCCGCTGCCCTCGCCGTGGCTCGGTCCGTGGCCGCGGCACGACGGGACTGCGCCACCACCGTCGTCGAGCTCGCGGAGGGAGCGGAGTGGTTCGACACCTCGCTCGCCGCCCGCCGCGGCTACCTGGAGCTTCGCAGCGGCGGAACCGAACGCGCGCACCTGCGCCCGTTGCGCGTGGGCCACGGCGCCGCGCCGGTGCTCGAACCCGGCGACGTGTGCCTGGTGACCGGAGGCGGAGCGGGTATCACCGCGTTGTGCGCCAAGGATCTCGCCGACCGCTACGGGTGTGTGCCGGTCGTGCTCGGCAGATCCGGCCCCTCCGCCGACGAGCGCTACGTCCGCTGCGACGTGACCGACCCCGCTTCGGTCACGGCCGCCGTCGCCCAGGCCGCCCGGCTGGGTCCTGTGCGCGGTCTGCTGCACGGCGCCGCGGTCAACGACCCCCGCCCGCTCACCGAGGTCACCGCGGCCACGCTGTCCGACACGCTCGCGCCGAAGGTGCTGGGCCTGCGGACGCTCCTCGCGGCCGCGCCGGACCTGGCGCTGGTGGTCGCGTTCGGTTCGGTCATCGGGGCGTTCGGGCTCGACGGGCAGGCCGAGTACGCCATCGCCAACGACTGGATGCGGGCCGAGACCGAACGCTGGGCGGCGAAACACCCCGGCTGCCGCACGCACGTGGTGGAGTGGACGGCGTGGGCCGGGCTGGGCATGGCGGCACGGATGGCGTCGCTCGACCGGTTGCGGCGGCTCGGCGTCCGGCCGATCGAGCCGGAGGAGGGCGCCGCCGCGCTGATGAGGCTCCTCGACGCACCGGACGCGCCGGTCACCGTGCTGGTGACCGGACGGCTGCCGAAGTCCCCCACCGTCCGCATCGCCGGTCCCGACCCGTTGCCGTTGCGGTACTGCGAGAACGTCCGCACCTTCACGCCGGGGGTCGAGATCGTCACCGAGGCGACGCTGACGACCGGCTCCGACCCGCACCTGGCCGACCACGTCATCGACGGCACGCCGGTGCTGCCCGCCGTGCTTGGCGCCGAGGCCGCGGCACAGGTGGTCGCCACCATGTCGGGGCACCGCGGCACCTGGGCCTTCACCGGCGTCGCGTTGCGGACACCCGTCACCGTGCCGCCCCGCACCAGCCGCACGATCCGCGTCGCCGCGCTGTCCGACGGCGACGGCGCCGACGTGCGGCTCACCGACGACCTGGACGGGTTCCGCACCGAGCGGATGCGGATGCGCGTCGAGCCGGCCGGTCCCGCGCCCGCCGGCCGATCGCTGCCGGTGCCGGAGGTCGGCGGTTCTCCCAGCGAGCTGTACGGGCCGACGATGTTCCACGGCGGTCGGTTCCGCCGGGTGCTCGGGTACGAGCTGCTGACCGCGTTCCGGGTACGTGCCTGGGTCGAGGCCCGTGACGACGAGAAGTGGTTCGGCGACTTCCACCCCGGCGACCTCCTGCTCGGCGACGCAGGCGCGCACGACGCAGCGATCCACGCACTGCTGCCCTGCGTGCCGCACCGCCGTGCGCTGCCGACCGGGATCGACCGGTTGACGGTGTGGCGACGCCCTCACGGGCTGGTGCACGTGACCGCCGAGGAACGCGCGCACACGGCGGACGACTTCGTCTTCGACGTCGAGGTCCGGGACCGTGAGGGCTGCGCGGTGTCCCGCTGGGAGGGTCTGCGGCTGCGCGCCACCTCACCACGACAGAGCGGCAGCCTGCCGCTGAGCCTGCTCGGGCCGTATCTCAGCCGCCGCCTTGTCGAATGCGGGGTCGCCGACCGCCTTGAGCTCGTGGTGCGCCGCGGAGCCGGTGCCGAGCTGCTGGTCGACCGGCTGGGCGAGGGCGACGACGTCACGATCAGCGCTAGCGTGGAACCCGCCGGTGGGCGTCCCATGTGGACGGTCACGCAGGCGGCCGGTGCGTACCTCGTCAACGCCAGGGTGCCGACCGACGGCGGTGTGGTGACCGTGACGGCGACAGCGGGAACGGCGAGCGGATGAGGCTCTACACCTACCGCCACGTCGTCACGTTCGACGAGACCAACGTGGTGGGCAACGTCTACTTCGCCCACTACGTCCGGTGGCAGGGCCACTGCCGGGAGCTGTTCCTCGCCGAGCGGGCTCCCGGCGTGGTGCGGGCGGTGCGGGCCGGGACGCTCGCGCTCGTCACCGCGTCGTGCCACATGGACTACCACTCGGAGTGCTTCGCGCTGGACGTGATCGACGTCGAGATGTCGTTGCGGCAGCGGACGGGCAACCGCATCGGCATGGACTTCGTCTTCCGCCGCGATGCGCGCGAGGTGGCTTCCGGCAGCCAGGTGGTGGCCTGCCTGCGGGTTGTCGACGGCAACGCGGTGCCCGTCCCGATCCCGGCCGAGCTCAGCGACGCGCTCGACTCCTACGAATAGCCGTCAGCGGGCCAGGTCGAGCAGCTTCTGCGCGTCGGCCCGGTAGTGTCCCTGTGTGGCACGCGCGAGGTAGTCCCGCAGGACACCGCGCCCTTCCTCGGCCCGCTTCGGGTCCGCCGCGAGGATCGCGCCGCGGAAGTACACGGCGTCGAGGCGGGACGGGTCCAGCCGCAGCGCCTCCTCGACCGACCAGAGGCCGTCCTCCGACCGCCCGGCGAGGTGCAGCAGGTAGCCCATCGCCGCATAGGCCTCGGCGTTGCGGTTGTCCAGCTGCAGCACGGCGACGTACTGGTCGATCGCCTGCTCGGCGAGGCCCTGCGCGGTGTAGGTCCGGGCGAGCTCCAGCCGTGACCCCACGTCGTTCGCCCTGTCGACGGCAGGCGGGGCGGGTGTCTCCTCCGGCCGCGACGGCGCGTTCAGCAGCACGGCCGGAGCCAGCGCCGCCACCACCGCCGCCGCGACGAGCCACCGGCGGTCCGGTCGTTTGCGCGCGAGCGGGCCGAGCACCAGCGCCAGCACCGCCCAGAGCAGCACGAACGTGCCGGCGACCACCCACCAGTTCACCGCTTCTCCCTCCCCCGCAACGCCACTGCCGCCGCGACGCTCCCGCCGGCGAGCACCACCACCGGCAGGAGCCACGGCAGCCAGCCCGCGCCCCGCTTCGGCGGGCTGAGCAGGATCCACTCGCCGTACGCCGCCACGAGCTCCGCCCGCACCTCGTCCTCCGACCGGCCCTCGCGCAGCCGGGCGAGCACCTTCGCGTTGATCTCCCGCGCGAGCGGCGTCGGCGAGTCGGCCACCGAGATGCCCTGGCACGTCGGGCACCGCAGCTCCGCCGACAGCCGGCCGGCCCGCTCCTCCACGCTCGCCTCGCCGATGCCCAGCGAGATCACCGCGAGGAACGCGAGCACCGCGACGGCCAGCAGGACGAGTGACCTCATGTCGTCAGCCGCCCCAGATCCGCGGCCAGGGCGCTTTCGCTGAGGGGTCCGGTGTAGACGGCCGCGACGACGCCGTCCCGGTCGAGCAGGAACGTCTGCGGCAGGCCGCGCACCCCGTAGGCGATCGCGGCCGCCGACCTCTCGTCGACGCCGATCGGCCACCGCGCGCCCACGTCGTCGACGAACCGCCGCGCCGTGTCCGGCGAGTCCTGGAACACGACGCCGACCACGACGACGTCGTCACGTCCGGCGTGGCGGCCCAGCACGGAGAACTCGTCCCGGCACGGTCCGCACCAGGACGACCAGAAGTTGAGGACCACGGGTTTGCCGCGCCAGTCGGCCGAGCTCACCTGCCCCTGCCCGTCGAGCCGGGGCAGCGCGAGTGCGGGCGCCTGCTTGCCCACGACGGGGAGCGCACCCGGCGCGGAGTCGCGCACCACGGCCGCGACCAGCAGTCCCAGCACGAGCGCGACCGCCGTGCCGACAGCCACGAGGTGCCACCGCCTCATCGCACAGCCTCCCTCGTCCGCACCCGGCGCCGCGGCAGGAACGTCGCGGCCCCGCCCACCACGGTGATCAGCCCGCCGAGCCACATCACCGACATGCCGGGGGTGTCGTAGAGCCGGACGGTGACCACGTCCTCCGGTCTGCTCACCGACAGCAGGGCGACGTAGGTGTCGCTCCACCACCCCCTGTCGATGTCGGGAACACCGGTCGGGTCCGTGCTGCCCCGGAACGTCAGCAGCCTGGGCGCCAGCGACCGGCCGCCGACGTCGAGCTGCGCCGTCAGCGTCGACGCGCCCGCGTCGACGCGCGTCAGCCGCACCGTCGTGCCCAGCGCGGAAGCCTCGGCACCCGGCCGCAGCACCACATCCGCGTGCTGCTCGTAGCCGGACGAGAGCGCGGCACCGCAGGCCAGCAGTGCCACGCCCAGGTGGGCGATGCGGCCACCCGCGGACTGACGCACCCACGTCACCGCACCGAGGTTCACGAACGCCACGAACGCCGCCACGGTCACCGCCACCACCGTGACCCAGTCGCCCCCGCCCGCCACGGCGGCGGCGATCCCGACCACCAGCGCGGCCGTGAGTGGTGGCGCGAGCCGGCGCAGGACACCGGCCACCGAGTCGGCCCGCCACCGGGTGAGCGGCCCGACACCGGCGAGCACCAGCACGGCCAGCAGCAACGGCACGCTCGTCCGCGCGTAGAACGGCTTGCCGACCGCGACGTCCCCGCTGCCGGCCAGCTGCGCCACGAGCGGGTACAACGTTCCGACGAGCACGCTCGCGGCCAGCGTCGCCAGCAGCACGCTGCCCAGCGTCACCGCGCTCTCCCGCGAGCACGCCGCGGGCGTGGCACCGGCCGGCCGCAACAGCGGTGACCGCGCCATCAGCAGCCCGAATCCCAGCGCCACCACCGCGATGAGCAACCCCAGGTAGACCGGGCCGACCGCGGACGAGGCGAAGGAGTGCACCGACGTGAGGAGACTGCCCCTGGTCAGGAACGTGCCGAGCACGGACAGTGCGAACGTGATGATCACCAGGGCCGGGTTCCACGCCCGCAGGAGTCCCCTGCGCTGCTGCACGAGCGACGTGTGCAGGTAGGCGGTCGCGGTGAGCCACGGCAGCAGCGCGGCGTTCTCCACCGGGTCCCACGCCCAGTACCCGCCCCAGCCGAGCACCGCGTACGCCCAGGCCGCGCCCAGCACCAGCCCGGCGGTGAGGAAGCACCAGGCGACGGTCATCCACCGGCGAGCGGCCGGCACCCAGCCGTCGTCCTCGGGGCTGCGCACGAGTGCCACCAGCGTGACGGCGAACGGCACGGTCAGCGCGATCAGTCCGCAGTAGATGATCGGGGGGTGGATCGCCATGAGGACGTTGGTGCGCAGCAGCGGTTGCGCGCCATCGCCGTCGGCGGGGACGGTGTGGCTCGCCGCGAACGGGTCGGCGATCAGCGCGATCACCAGGTAGCAGGCCTGGACCGCGCCCAGCACCGTCAGCACGCCCGGCCGGCACCTGCGTGCGGCGATCACCGCGAACGCCGCGAGGACCAGGTTCCACAGCAGCAGCGAACCCTCGTCACCCGCCCACAGCGCGAGCGCCCGGTACCCCGGCGGCGTACCCCGGTCGGAGTTGCCGACGACGTAGCGCAACGTGAAGTCGTTGCCCAGCAGGGCGACCAGCAGCGCCAGGTTCGCGGCGGCCACGGCCAGCAGCACGGCGACCGGTGCGTTGCGGGAGCTCGCGAGCAGCCTCGGCCGGCCCTGGTGCGCCGACCACCCGGTCACCACGGTCCACGCCGCGGCCACCAGCGCCACGACGAGCGCGAGCCGCCCGAACGCGCTCATGACTTGCCCGGTGGGCTGTACCGGTTGCCGTGCTTGACGAGCACGGTGTCGGCGCGCATGGTGTGGTCCGCGTCGAACTCGCCCTCGACCACCGCACCCTGACCCTCGCGGAACATCACCGGCACCGCTCCGACCAGCACGACGCTGACCTCCGCGGCGTCGTCGCGGAGCCGGAACCGCACCTCGTGGCCGTCGTCGCGCACCGAGCCGGCCGTGACCTGGCCTCCCAGCCGGATCCGCTCCCCCTGCGGCGTCGCGGCGACCTCACCCGGCGTCCGGTAGTAGACGAGGCTGTCGCTCATCCCCTCGACCAGCACCCACCCCAACGCCACGGCAAGGGCGCAGACCGGCACGGCCACCCTCGTCCTGCTCACCGCCGCTCACCTGCCCGCAGCAGCGCCTTCGCCCGGCTGATCCGCGACCTCAGCGAGGCGATGTGCCCGCCGACGGCCGCCGCGGTCACCAGCACCCCCGCGACCAGGTAGCTCATCGCCCGCTCCTCACCGCGGGGCCGAGCGCCGCGGCCGTCAGTCGTTCCTCGAGCCGCCGCAACCGCATCCTGGTGCCCACCAGCCACAGGTAGGCGAACGTGAACGCCACGACGGCGAGCAGGAGCGTGACCAGCATCGGCGCCGCCACCGTCGGCCCGTCGACCCGCAGCACCGAGGCGGGCTGGTGCAGTGACCGCCACCAGACCACGGACAGGTGCACGATCGGGACGTTGACGAACCCGGCGACCCCGATCACCGCCGCCCACCGGTAGGCCCGCGCCGGGCTGTCGGGAAGCCGTCGCACCGCCAGGTAGCCGAGGTAGGTGAGCAGCAGCACGGCGGTCGTCGTCAAGCGGGGGTCCCAGGTCCACCAGGTCCCCCACACCGGGCGCCCCCACAACGCGCCGAGCACGATCGTCAGCGCCGCGAACACGACCCCCGCCTCCGCCGAGGCCTCGCCGAGCCGGTCCCAGCGCGCCTGGCCGGTGCGCAGGTAGGCGACGCCCGCGACGAACACCACGGTGAACGACAGGTAGGCGAGCCAGGCGGCCGGAACGTGCAGGTACATCAGCTTCTGGATCGGCCCCTGCTCCGCGTCGGCCGGCACGAGCGCGGCCGCCAGCAGCGCGGCCAGGCCGCTGGCCGTCGCGCACCAGGCCGTGACCACCTGCCCGCGTGCACCCAGCACCGCGTACATGGCACGCATGTCAGTCCTCCACCATGTGCTCGTAGAACAGCAGCCCGACCGACCAGAACGCCACGTCGTAGGCGAGGAGCAGGCCCAGCCAGCCGGTCACCTCCGCGCCACGTCCCTCCAGGGCGGCGCCCGTGGCCCTGGAGGCGGCGACAAGCAGCGGGACCGCGAGCGGGAAGACCAGCAGGGGCAGCAACGCCTCCCGGCCGCGCGACGCGCCCGCGACGACGCCGAGCAACGCGCCGAGCCCCGCCAGACCGCAGACGCCCAGCACCACCACCGCGACGAGCGCCGGCAGCGATACCGCCTG
This sequence comes from Nocardia sp. NRRL S-836, assembly GCF_001279525.1. Lineage (GTDB taxonomy): Bacteria > Actinomycetota > Actinomycetes > Mycobacteriales > Pseudonocardiaceae > Lentzea. Next base: position 99,228 of record NZ_LGDY01000080.1, read on the forward strand.
CCCCGCGCCGTAGAGCAGGCCCACCGTCAGCAGCACGCCCACCTGCAACACCAGCAACTGCACCGCGAGCGCCGTCGCCTTGCCCGCGAAGAGGCCACCCCGGTCGACCGGCGAGAGCACCAGCCCGGTGAACGCGTCGTCCGCGAACTCGGCCTCGTAGCTGCGGCGGCTCGTGAGGACCGTGCCGAACAGGCCGGCGACCCAGACGAGGCCGGGGGCCGCGCCGCGCAACGCGGTCGCGTCCGGGCCCATCGCGAGTCCGAACGCGACCACCAGCGTCGCCACGAACGGGATCACCACCGCCGCGGCGTGCCGGGCGCGGACCTCGACCCGCAGGTCCTTCGCCACGACGGCCGCCATGGCGGCCACGCGGGCCATCAGCACCCGCCCGCGGCCGGGACCCGGCCCGCGTCGAGCCACACCGTGCGATCCGCCCAGTCGCCACGGCCGGGGTCGTGCGTCGCCGACAGCACGGTGCCGCCGGCCCGCACGACTCCCCGCACGACCTCGTCGACCAGGTCCTTGGCCGCGTCGTCGCAGGAGGCGTACGGCTCGTCGAGCACCAGCAGCGACGGGTGCCGCAGCACGACCCTGGCCAGTGCCAGCCGTTGCCGCATGCCCGGCGAGAAGGTGCGCACGAGCCCCGGCGTCGCCGCCAGACCGACCCGCTCCAGCGCCGGGCGCACACCCGCGGTGCCGAACCCGTGCACCTTGGCGCAGAACCGCAGGTTCTCCTCGGCGGTCAGCTCGTCGTACATCCTGGCGCGGTGACCGAGGAACTCGGTCCGCCGCCTGATCTCCGCGCGACCGCGGAGCAGGTCGTGGCCGAGCACCCGGCCGTGCCCGAAGGTCGGGGAGAGTGCCGTCGCCACGATCTGCAGCAGCGTGCTCTTGCCCGCGCCGTTGTGTCCCCGCACCAGGACCGACTCGCCCTGCTCGACCCTCAGGTCCACGCGGACGAGAGCGGGCGTTCTGCCGAACAGCCGCGAGACACCGCGCAGCACCACGGCCGGCGCTCCCGCGTCGTGGCCACCCTGTGCCGCCCTCGCGGTCTCCGCCTCAGGCCGCACCGGAGCCGGTCCGCGCGATCCGCCGCTCGACGAAGCGGAACGCCTCGTCGCCGGGCAGCTGCATCGGCACGTCGATCGGGTGCGACAGCGCGACGATCCGGCCGAACGGTTCGATGGACTCGTCGACACCGCGCAATGACCTCGTGCGGCGCACCTCCTCGATGTCCTCCAGCGGCACGCAGTCCTGGATGCTGACCGGGGTGCCGATGGGCGGGAAGCTCGTGACGCGCCCGTAGGCGAGGGTGCCGTGGATCGCGCGGAAGACCCCGAACTGCGTCTCGATCATCGCGTACGGGTTGAAGAACAGCGCCGCCGGGAAACCGCCCTTGCGGCCCAGTGCCCTCGCCACCCCGAGGGACGGCTGGAAGACGTCCGGGTAGTCGCGCTTCAGCGTCTCCCCCAGGATGATCCGGATCGGCCCGATCGTCTCGTGCTCCATGCGCGCGTCCAGGTTGAGGATCTGCATCCACACGACCTGGTTGCCCGGCTCGAAGAAGCTGTCCGGCCGGACGATGAAGTCGCCTTCGGCGATGGTGGGCGACAGGGTGCAGTCCGCGGGGAGCGGGACCTCCACGCGGTGGTCCTCCTCCGGTCCCCGGTAGACGAACGGTGCCGACCGGGAGACGGTCTGCGCCGCGGGCGGCATGGTGAACGAGACGGACGTTCCCGCGAGGTCGCCCTGCGTGACCTCCAGCGAGATGATGAAGTGGCTGAGGAACCCGTCCACCCCGGCGCCGGGGAACGGCTTGATCTGGTCTCCCATCTGCCGGACGAGCTCGTCGTGCTCCGCGCTGAGCGCCTGGTACCTGGTCTGCAGTTCCTGATACGCGCCATCTGCCTCGGTCATCTCTGCCAACCCCCTCGTGTCACCTGTTGCCCTTGCCGAAGATGCGTTCGTCGTTGGGAGACGGCGGCTCGCCGAACACCTGCTGGAAGGCGGCCCGCCAGTCCTCTCCGAAGCGGATCGGTCCCTTGTGGACGTCGTGCGGCACGTACCGCAACCGCTTCACCAACTGTGCGATCGAGTACGCGTCGTCGTCGCTCATCTGCGCGTAGAACTGCCAGAGCATCACGTGCTCCAGCGGCCGGGGACGGCCGTACTCGTCCGGCTCCACGGCGATGCCCTGCCTGATCGCGCGCACCAACCGGGGCACCGGCACGTCGGAGTTCGGCCCGTCCTTGCCGAACCGGGTGAGGTTGCCGCCGTACAGCACCGCGTATCCGGGGTACGGGAAGGCCGCGAAACCCCTTTCCTGAGCGCGCAGCGGCAGGTCTGGGCCGAGCCTGAACACGCCGACGAACGCGTCCTTCGGGTCTCCGCCGGTGAACTCCTGCAGCTGCCCGTTCTCGTGGTGGGAGTGGCATTCCTTGCAGCCGACGACCGCGGCGAGCAGGTACTCCGCGCGCTCGGGCGTCCGTCCCCTCGGCGGGTCCTTCGGGTGGGGCACCTCGGGTGCCGGCTGCGGCGGGAAGGGCAGTTCGCGGTCGGGCACCCTGTGCCGCACCGGCGGCAGGGACTTCAGGTACTTCGCCAGCGCCTTCGCGTCGGAGTCCGCCATGTTGGCGAAGAACGTGTGCGGTGCGAACAGGAACAGGACCCGGCCGTCCGGTGTGACACCCGTCCGCAACGCGCGCACGATGTCGTCCTCGGACCAGCTGCCGATGCCCGTCTCCAGGTCGGGCGTGATGTTGCGGCTGTACACGACACCGCTGGAGGTGGCGGACAGGCGCAGGATGAACGGCACACCACCGGCGTTGCGCCTCGTCTCGTCCAGGTACTTCTTCCAGTCGGGATCGGTGCGGAACTCGCGTTCCCGCTTGACCTGCTCGACATCGGACGGATCGGGTGGCGTCTCCGGCACGGCGGGCGGCGTGTGGCAGGCCTCGCAGACGCCGATGGTCGCCAGGTAGCGGCCCCGGGCGAGCAGTCCGTCGCCCTGCTGTTCCTGCTCGGGTGCGGCGACCTGCCGCGGTGTGCTCGTCTGCACGCTGCCGGACAGCAGCGCGACCATCATCGCGAGCAGACCGGACAGTCCCACGACGGCGTAGCGGCTTCCGTTGTGCGCCATGGCCTACGCCGCGGGGAAGGGGCCGTGCAGCGCGAACGCGGCTCCGGTCGGGTCGACGAGAACGCTGTACCAGCTCTCGTCCGGCAGCTGCAGCGGTCCGACCGCGACGGTCGCGCCCAGACCGCGGGCCTGTTCCGTCACGGCGGCGACGTCGGCGACCTGCACGTACGGCACCCACGCCGACGGGGCGTGCGGCGCCTGCGGCATGATCCCGCCCGCGACGCCCTCACCGACCCGGATCTCCAGGTACGGCCTGTCATCGCTGCCCGTCTGCTCCAGCCGCCAGTCGAACAGTTCCCCGTAGAACTCCTGTGCCCGCGCGAGATCACTCGTCGCGAGCTGGACGTACCCAAAGGCGTTTCCCATGTCCGCACCTCTGCTCGGCTACCTGTCGTAGCCTGGCAGTGCGGACGGCCGCGTGCTTCTCCGAGATTGCGGTCTTGGCCGTTCGCGGTCCCGGCCGCCGCGGTCTCAGCCGCCGAGCGCCTTGCGCGCCTGTGCCGCGAACTCCGGCCAGGTCGCCGAGTGCTTCACCGGCACCAGAACCCATTCCTTCATCGGCCGTCCCTTGCCCGACGGGTCGAACAGCACGGCGCCGCTCAACGCGAGCGCCTCGGCGTGCGGCTGCGCCGGCAGCTTGAACGCCACGCCTTCCTTGAACTGACAGGCGAACGCCTTGCCACCGGTCTTCAGGCACGGTTTGCCGAAGAGGCTCCCGTGGTCCACTCCGCTCGGCGCCAGCTCCTCCGCGAGCTCGTCGAAGATCTTCTTCGCCCGCACCGCGGCCGTGTCCGCCATCTCGGTCTCCCTCCACCGCTGCCGGGTGCCGGTCGACCCGAACAGGCGATAACCATAGCCGGACCGATCGCTATATGATTTGCAAGTGTCTTTGGGGGAGGGCGTTCTCACGCGAGCAGGGGTGCGGCGCGACTGGCGTCTCGGCGTGGAGCGCGCGATCGAGTGGATGACCGACCAACTACCACGGCCTCAGCACCTGTCGGACCACGCACGGGCGGCGAACCTCAGCCCGTACCACTTCCACCGGGTGTTCCAGCAGGTCACCGGAACCACGCCGGGCAGGTTCCTGGCGGCGTTGCGGATGCACGAGGCGGAACGGCTGCTGATCAGGTCCGGCCTGCCGGTCACCGACATCGCGGTCGAGACCGGCTACGCGAGCCTCGGCACCTTCACCACCCAGTTCACCAGGCTGGCCGGGCTCTCCCCCGGCCGCCTCCGTTCCCTCGTGGACAGCCGGGGCGACGACAGGGTGGCCGACGTGGCCGGCCGATGGGCGCCGAAGCGAGCAGACGGCCCGGTGGGAATCGTGGACGGCGGCGTGGGCGTCACGTTCGCCTGCCTGGCGGGCAACGCGGACAAGCGCGTGGTGGGCACGGGCGTGCAGCGGATCAGGTTCGGAACGGTGCCGTGCGGCGAGTACCGGGTGCAGGCCGTCTGCCTGCCTCCGGCCACGTCGCTCGCCGACTCGATCGACCGCAGCCGCCTCACCGGGTGGACCGTCGCCGCTCCCCGCACGACCACCCGCATTCCCGGCTGCCACACCGCCGCGGACATCCCACTGTCCATGCGGGCACAGCGGCCGACCGATCCACCGCTGGTGCTCGCCCTGCCCGTGCTCGCCGCGTCGTGAGGTCTCAGTCGACCAGTCCGAGCAGCCGCGTGCACCGGTGGATCGCCTCGTTCGGACCCTCGATCTTGACCGCGCCGGTGACGATCGCGTCGAACGGGGTCAGCATCCGCGCGCCGATGCGGATGAACGTGTCGGGCTCGCAGGTGATGCGCAACGTCGGCGCTTCGGCGGCGGCACGGGAGAAGGTCACCTGACCGGCGCGCACCTCGATCGTGAACACCTCCTCACCGACGTCGAACTGGTACACCTCGTCGACGGCCGGGACGCGGTCGCGCACGATCATCGACTGCACCGCGAGGAAACCCCACTCCGCGCGCACCACCCCGGTGCCGGCGTCGCCGAGGAACCCCATGCCCCACTTGGCGAGACCGAGCACCGGCTCCCGCAACTCCTCGCCGAGCGCCGTGAGCCGGTACAGCTTGCCGCGGCCGTCACCGGGCACCGCCGCCTGCTCCACCACGCCGTGCGTCACCAGCGTCCGCAGCCGGTCGGCGAGCAGGTTGGGGCCGATGCCCGCGAGGTTGTCCATCATGTCGTTGAAGCGGGCCGGGCCGATCAGCAGCTCGCGGACGACGAGCAACGTCCACCGCTCGCCGACGACGTTCAGGCCGCCGGCCAGTCCGCAGAACTGCCCGTAGTCCCGCTTGGCCGCCATGTCACCCCGCCGTTGCCGCAGGTTCGCTTGCGACATAGACGGTAACATTCCAGCTGTCGGGTCACGCCGGTACGAGCGCGCTCCTGCGCCGCAGCACCACGGCCACGACCATCGGCACGAACACGACCGCGTTGTAGAACAGGTGCAGCTCGACCCGCGGGACCAGCAGCTGCACCAGGCTGGTCGGCACCGGGCGCCCTGCGAGGTGGTGCCCGGTCAGTGCCTGGAGCAGTAGCAGCAGGTGCTCGAAGTGGTGCCACACCTGGATCCACAGCGCCACGGTCCACCAGGTCCGCGCACGTCCCGTCATGCCGGGCCGCAGCAGGACGAGACCGGCCAGCATCACCAGGGCGTACCCGTAGTGCAGCCACTCGGAGTGCACCAGCCACGGAAACGGCATGCCCAGCACGCCCAGCGCGTGGTGCACCGGCCAGCCCAGCACGTAGATCTGGTAGGCCTGCGCGAGGTGCTCGGCCCAATGGGCGATCACCACCACCATGAACCACCACAGCGCCGTCCCGTGCCGACGACCGTTCAGCGCGGCCCACACCGTTACCCGCCAAGCACTTCAGCGGCGAGGCGAGTTCCCTCCACCCGTGCCGCGATCTTGGCGAACGCGATGTCGCGCGACGTGGACGTGTCGTCGGCGAACGGGGCGAAGCCGCAGTCGTCGCACGTGCCGAGCTGCTCGGCCGGGAGGTACCGCGCCGCCTCCAGCACGCGGTCCCGGACCTGCTCCGGTGTCTCGACGACCGGATCGATCGGGTCGATCACGCCGACGAAGACCCGCTGACCGGGCCGCAGGTGCGAACGCACCACCTCCAGCACCCTGCCGGGGTCGGGCTCGCTCGCCAGCTGCAGGTAGAAGGCTCCGACGTGCAACCGGAACAACGACGGGAGCAGCTCGGCGTAGTCGACGTCCAGGCTGTGCGTCGAGTCCTGGTCGCCTCCCGGGCAGGTGTGCACGCCGATCCTCGCCCGCTCGGAGTCGGAGAACCGGTCCAGCACCTCGTTGTTCAGCGCGACGAACTGGTCGAGCAACCCCTTCGACGGGTCGAGCTTGACCGCCAGGCGCCCCTCGGTGAAGTCGAGCTGCACCGAGGTGGCACCGGCCTCCAGGCTGGACCGGATGTCCGTCTCCGCCTGATCGGCCAGATCCGCGAGGAACGCTTCCCTCGGGTACCCCTCGACACCCCCCGCCGGGTACAGCAGGCTGAGCGCGGACGGGGCGATGACCGGCTGCTTCACCGGCAGGTCGGTGTGCTTCTTCGCCTGGCGCACATAGCTTTCCGCAAAGGTGGCATACCGGAACGGCCCCTCGCTCAGCGAGGGCAGCGTCCTGGTGTGCCCGTCCGCGAACGGGATCACCACACCTTCCGGAACCAACGTGGTGACGCCCGCGACGGGGTACGTGGCGAAACTCGGCTTGAGCTGCTCGCCGTCCGTGATGACGGGAGAGCCCGTCGCCTCGAACCTCGCGATGGTGTCCTTCACCGCTTCTTCTTGCGCTGCTTGAAGTGCGGCGTCGTCACCGCGCCCCCGGCCGCGGTCTTCCAGCGCCTGGACCAGGCTCGGCGGCCTCGGGATGCTGCCGATCGGTTCGGTGGGAATTGTCATAGCGATCGTCCTCCCCGATCGCAACGTAGCACCGCGCCACGAGGCTCGGAACCGGACGAACACCTTTGCACCCGTACGGTTGAAACCTCGCCCGGAAGAGGCGCTGTGCCTCGACGACCGGCTGCGTGATCAGGCGACCAGGTTCAGCCAGGCCTCGGCCAGGGCGCTGTGTCCGGCCGGGGTCGGGTGGATGCCGTCGTCCGACCAGCGGTCCGGCTCGCCCAGCTCGGCGAACAGGCGGTCGGCGGTGAGCAGCTCGGCGCCGTGCCGGGCGGCCAGCTCGTGGACAACCTCGATGTGCGGGTCCAGGCCGGCCCGCCACCGCTCGCGCTCGTCCGGGCCGATCCGCACCCGGTGGGGTCCGGTGTCGAGGTGCAGCTCACGCTCGATGACGCCCTCGACCGGCAGCAGGAACGGCTCCACCAGGATCAGCGGTGTGCCCGTGAGCGGTGCCAGCAGGCGCTCGTAGGTGGCCGCGAACTCCCGCACCGGGGCCCGTCCGGCGCCGGGAACCATCGCCGGCAGGTCGACGTCGTTGATGCCGACGAGGATCGACAGCACGTCCGGGCGGGCGTCGAGCACCTCCGCCTGCCAGCGGGCCTCCAGGTCGGCGACCGTGTCGCCGGGGTAGCCGGTGTTGAGCCAGGTCATCGGGCGGTCGGGGTGCTCGAAGCACCACCGGCCGGCGACCTGCAGCGGGTAAGCGGCGCGGTCCCCGCCAGGCGGGCGCCAGAGGCTGGTGATGGAGTCACCGGTGAACATGACCCTGCTGCCGGAGTCGAGTGTGATCGTCATGGTCACGACCCCTGGTCCGATGCGCTGACAGGCCCCGCACGCCGAACTGGCAGAGAACCGGTTGACGTGCCAGCTGACTCCCAGGCCGTTGGCAGAGATGTCCTTCAGGCCGTGCCGACGTGGTTTTCCACCGGCGCGCCGTCAGCCGATGTCGGATGCTGCCGATGCGGTGCCTGACGATCGTGCGGACCCGCGTGTCGCTCCTACCTTCGGTTGAGGAAGTTCACCTCACCGAACAGGAGTCGTCGTGCGCGTGCTGTGCACCGTCACCGGATCGCCGTCCCACGTCCGTTCCATGCTGCCGTTCACCCGTGCGTTGCGCGCGGAAGGCCACCGCGTGCTGGTGGCCGTCCCACCCGAGCTCGCCGGGGTGCTGGCGGGCGAGGACGTCGAGGTAGCAGCTGTCTTCCCCAGCCTTCAGCGGTTCGTCACGGAACGGATCCAGTCGAAGGACACCGACCTGCCTCCGCTCGCACCTTCCGACACCACGGCAGCCCGACCCTCTGCGGGTGGCACAACGGGGTGGAGGCGTCATGGCCGGACGAGGACTGCCGACAGGCGTCGGCATGACGGCGTTGTACGTGGTGCTGGAACGCCGCGTGGAGAACGCGCGCACAGATCGCCTGTTCCACGACCCGTTCGCCGCCCGCTTCCTGACCGCCCTGCGCGGCGCCCCGTCCATGGCCGCCACCGCCGCGTTCAGCAACGTGTCCGGTTTCCTGCGCGGCTACATCCCGCTCCGCACCTGGTTCTACGACACCTGTGCGCTTGAGGCCGCCCGCACCACCTGCCGCCAGGTGGTGCTGCTGGGCGGCGGCTTGGACACGCGCGCCTTCCGGCTCCAATGGCCCGAGGGCACCAGAGTGTTCGATGTGGACAGTCCCGCGATGCTCGCGCTGCAAGCGGACGTGGTCGCCTCCGCCCACCCGACCTGCTACCGCAGCCCGGTTGCGGTCGAGGACCTGTCCGGCCTGCGGACGGCTCTGCACTCGGCGGGCTTCAACCCGGACGAGCCGACCGCGTGGGTGCTGGAGGGCTTGCTGTCACGGTTGAGCGAAGCGGAGAACGACGAGGTGATGGCGGAGATCACCGGTCTGTCCGCCTCCGGGAGCAGGCTGGTGGCAGACCACTTCAACCACGCGATACGCCGCAACCCGCGCTTCTGCGTGGCGGAGCAGCTGCTGACGGTCCTGGGGCCGATCTGGAAGTCCGCGAAGGACGACGTGATCGCCTGGCTCGCCACCTACGGCTGGAACGCCCAGGTGATGTCCCCCGACCGCCCCGCGGCGACCGCGGCCCGCCGCCTGCCGCCGGTGCTGGACCGGCACCTGGTGGACCCGGGACGCGTGTGGTTCGTGCGCGCGGCCATCACCCGGCCGTGACCTGGCCTTCCGCGACGCGCGAACTTCCTCCTTTCGTGTCATCCACCGCAGATTCCTCCCGGAATTGCCTGACACTGGGCATCATGGCGATCACTCGACGTATGTTTGTCGGCGGCGCGATGGCGGCGCCCGTTCTCGCGCAGCTGCACGGAGAGGCATCCGCGAACGCGAGTCCGACGGCTGACGCGACGTTCACCCTGCTGGATGGGCTGGGTGAGATGCGGCTGACCGATGTCGCGCGCGAGCGGCTCGCGACGCAGCAGATCGAGGTGCAGGCCTTGGCGCCGGCCACCGCCATCACGGGGGCTGACGGCACGACCGTTGTGGGCGTCAAGCTGCCGCCCGAGTACAGCACGGGCTCGATCAGCCCGGTGGGACAGCCCGCGAAGGGTTCCGGACGCGCGCTGGGCGGGGTGGTCCTGCGCAACTCGAAGGCGCGGATGGAGATCGCCGGCATCCGGGCGTCGGTTCCCGACGGGCGGGTCTTCGCGTTCTTGAAGATCAACGACCAGTGGGTCGGCGAGCTGCCGTTGTACGCCAGCGACGTGAGTGCGGTGCGGCTGTCCGTGCAGCCGGGGGCGCCGGGGCAGCCGACCGTGATCAAGGGCAGCGACATCCCGATCACCCCCACCCAGGAGGGCGTGGACGCCTTCACGAAGGCGTTCGGCGTTGCGTTGTTCGCCGTGACGGACACGGTGTTCACTGCGACGGGTGGGGGTCGCGCGTGGCCCCTGCCGTCCTCGCTGCCTGCCTGACCATCCCGAAAGGACGAACACCGGCGCACGGAGGGTTCTCCCGGTGCGCCGGTGTCCGGTGTCAGTTCATGCCGATGACGGCTTCCCACGGATGGGTCCTGGTCGTGGCGATGGCGACGGCTTGGAGGCGGCTGGCGCGCAGGAACGGGTAGGCGGCCTCGCCGTGAGTACCTCCGCTGTGCCCGGTGCCGCCGAGGCCGGGCGTGTACGGGACGTGGGCCATGTGGGAGTCGTTGACCTTGAGCACTCCCCCGTTGGTCACCGCCGTGGTGAACCGCTCGATCACCTCTCGGCTCTCCGCCCACAGGGAGTTGCGCAGGCCGAACCTGTTGCCGTTGAGGAAGGCGGTGCAGCGGTCGAGCAGGTCCGGGCCGTCCTGCGGCACCACCACGGACAGCAGCGGGAAGAAGCACTCCTCCCGCACGGCGGCGAGGGTCTCGGCGAACTCGAAGCCGTTGACGCGCAACACGGTCGGTTCGATGAACAGTCCCTGGGCATCGGGTTCGCCGCGCAGGTTGACCTGCGCGCCGCCGCAGACCTTCGTGGCGCCGGCGCCCAGCGCCTCGTCGAGGCAGCGCCTGAAGGCCGTGGCGCGCAGAACGGGACTGAGCACCGTGTCGGAGTCTTCCGGGTCGCCCGGTCGCAACGCGGACGCGGCGTCGCGCAGCCGGGTGAGCAGCTCATCGGCGATGGCGGGGTGGACGACGGCGTACTTCGGGCCGATGCAGGCCTGGCCCGAGGCGTAGAACGACTCGATCAGCGCCGCGGTGGCGTGGTCGAGGTCGGCGTCGTGCCACACCAGCAGGCCGTCGTTGCCGGACAGCTCCAGGATCGCCCGCTTGCCCCGCTCCACGCATTCGCGTTCCAGTGCCAGCCCGCGGGCGCTGGAGCCGAAGTAGTAGATGGTGTTCACCAACGGGCTGTTCAGCCACTGCCGCATGGTGACGTCGAAGTCGGCGCACAGCACGTTGATCGTTCCCGGCGGCGCACCGTGTGCCTCCAGCACCGGGATGATGATGTTGTGCAGCGCGTGTGCCAGCGAGCTGGCGCAGCTGCGCGGTACCCGGATGACCACGCTGTTGCCCGTCAGCAGCACCAGCGAGGCGATCAGCCCGTACAGCGGGATGTTGGCGGGCGGGTCGACGCAGACCACACCGTCGGGCTGGCGTTGCAGCACGATCGTGTGGTGCGGGGTGGTGATCTCCTGCCGGAGCAGGGAACGGGCCAGCTCCAGGCTTTCCGGGCGGACGAGGTCCAGCACCGCGTTGAGCTGGGCCTCCGCCAGCAGCCGCGGGCACCCCTCCATGCGCATCAGCCGTGCGAGCTCTTCGCGGTGTTCGAGGAACCCCTGGTACAGGTCGCCGATGCACGCCAGGCGGTCGGCGAACGGCACCAGGCGCAACCGTGCCGCTGCCTCGGCTGCCGCCCGCAGCGCTGCCTGCCCCTGTTCGGGTGTGGACAGCGCGACCGAGCAGAGGATGTGCGGGTGGGCGTGCAGCTCCTCCTCGGTGCCCTCGCGGAGCAGGCGGAACAGCGAGGTCGCGGTGGCCCCGTCCGGGTTCAGGACGGCGCGGACGCTCATGCCGTACGCGCGTTCGTCGGTGTCCACGAACTCGCCGCCGATGTAGAGCGGGAAGTGCCTCACGGTCGTCTGGGTCACTGGTTGCCCTCGGTCTTGAAGTAGGTGGCCAGGGAACGGGCCAGGTCGTCGATGCCGCTGCTCGCGACCACCCGCATGACCGGGATCTCCCTGCCGAACCGGCGCCGCATCTTGGTGACCAGCTCGGCGCCCATCAGCGAGTCCACCCCCAGCTGGTCCAGCGGCCGGTTGCGGTCGATGCGGTCCGGTGCGACGCCGAGCACCTCGGCGAGCGACTTCACGATGTGGTCGGCGACGAGCTCGATCGTCTCGTCCACCGACGCCTCCCGCAGCCGGGCGAGCAGGTCGTCGTCCTCGTCGTCAGCGGCCTGTTCACCGCCTGCCAGCTCGCCGAGCCTGGGTGTGGTGAGGTGGGAGTAGAGGCGGCGCAGGAACTGGCCGTCGTGGCTCCACACCAGCGCGACCTCGGGGCCGCCGACCAGGTCGTCCAGCGCCTGGCGCACCTGGCGCAACGGCAGCAGGGCCAGGCCCGCCCTGGTCACCGTCTTGGCGGTGGCCTCGTTGCGCGCGATGTAGCCGACCTCGGCGAGGGCACCCCAGGCGATCGTCTGCCCGGCCAGCCCCCAGGTGCGGCGGGCACGGGCCAGTGCTTCCAGGAAGAGGTTCCCGGCGCAGTAGGCGGCCTGCCCCGCGTTGCCGACCACGGCCGCCCCCGAGGAGAACATGAGGAACAGGTCGAGGTCGTGGCCACGGGTGAGGCGGTCGAGGACCATGGCGCCGGCCATCTTCGGCGCGAGAACGGCGCGGAACCGCTCCGGCGTCAGGTCCCTGATCATCGCGTCGTCGAGCACCATCGCCGCGTGCACGACGCCGCGCAGCGGGGCGCCACCGCCGTCGATGGAGTCGATGACGGCGCGCATCGCGGACTCGTCTGTCACGTCGGCGGCGTGCACGGTCACCGCCACGCCCCGTGCGGTCAGCTCGGCGACGAGGTCTCCGGCCTCCGGTGCGGCCGTTCCCCGCCGGTTCACCAGTGCGAGGTGTCCGGCCCCGCGGTCCGCGAGCCAGCGCGCCGTCTCGGCGCCGAACCCGCTCGCGCCGCCGGTCACCAGGTAGGTGCCGGACGGGTCGGGAGCGAAGCCGCTCGGCTGGGCGGCCCGCTCGACCGGTGGGCGCCGGTCGAAGGTGACGACCAGCTTGCCGATGTGCCGGGAGTGCTGGAGGGACCGGAACGCCTCGGCGGCCTGGGCGGCCGGGAACGCCCGGTACGGGACCGGGCGGACAGCTCCCGACTGGACGTGCTCGATGATCTTGCTGTGCTCGGCGGCGATCTCCGGCAGGCGCTGGCTCCCCAGCTGGTCGACGTCCACGACGAAGTAGCTGATGTTGTTGCGCAACGGGAACAGCGAGACGTTGCGGTCGCTGTAGAGGTCGCGCTTGCCGAGCTCGACGAACCGGCCGCCGAACCGCAGCAGCTCCAGGCTGCGGCCGATGAACTCCCCGCCCAGCGAGTTGAGCACGACGTCGACGCCCTGCCCGTCGGTGACGGCGAGCACGTCGGCCACGAAGCTGAGACTGCGCGAGTCGAAGACGTGCTCCACGCCGAGCAGCCTGAGGAAGTCGCGCTTCTCCTCGGTGCCCGCGGTGGCGATCACCGTGGCACCCAGGTAGCGGGCGCACTGGAAGGCGGCCAGCCCGACACCACCGGCGGCGCCGTGCACCAGGACCGTCTCGCCCTTGGCGAGCTTGGCCTGGCGCACCAGCCCGTAGCTCGCGCTGATCAACGCGACGGGCATGGTCGCCGCCGAGACCAGGTCGATCCCGTCGGGCACCGGTCCCACCAGGTTCTCGTCGGCCAGCACGTGCGAGGCGAAGGACCCGGCGACGGACCCGAAGACCCGGTCACCCGGCCGGTACCGCGTCACGCCGGGGCCGACCGCCGTGACCACGCCCGCGCACTCGCCGCCGAGGTGCGTGCCGGTCATGCCGGCCTCCACCACCCACCCCGGCAGCAGTCCGACCGCGAGCAGCGCGTCGCGGTAGTTGATGCCCGTCGCGTGGACCTCGACGGCAACCTGACCCGGACCGGGTCGCGGCATCTCCGCGGCCACCCACGCCAGCTCGTAGGAGGGCCCCGCGTCCCGGGCGACGAGCCGGTACGGGGTGGCGGGGTCGTCGGCCGGTGGTGGCGGCAGGTCGCGCAGACGCGGCACGAACCGGCCCGACGCGGTGAGCACCACCTCGTCCTCGTTCGTGGGGTCGAGGAGCTCACGTGCGACCCGGTCGACCGGGACGTCACGCCCGGCCGAGACACGCCGGATGTCGATCAGGCTGTGTTCGGCGGCCACGGTGCGGGTGGCGCCCCAGAACGCCGCGTCGGCCGGGTCCGTCGCCCCTTCGGGCGCCGGGTTGGCCCCGCAGGGGCGGCTGACCAGCCACAGCCGCGTCACCGCGCCCGCGGGGAGCTCGGCCGACCTGACCGCGAGCGCGCGCACGAGCTCGAACCGCCGGGTGGTCGCCTCGACGGCGGCCAGCGGATCCCGCTCGGTCCCGGCGAGCACGAGCACCACGTCGGTCTCGGCGGCGGTGAACCAGTCAGCCGGGCCGCTGACGGCGGTCGTCCGCACCGCGTCGGCACCCAGCCCCGCGAGCCTCGTCGTGAGCGCGGCGGCCAGATCGTCGTCCGTGTCGTCCTCAGCGACGACCACGACACGGCTGGTCGGCGCGGTGCCCGGCGCTTCCGGCAGCGAGGCGGTGCGCGGCATCCTGCTCGCCGTCGTCAACGAGCACAGCTCCCCTTCGAGCACCGTTCGCGCGGCATGGAAACCGTTGCCTGGCAGCAGATCACGCCACTGCTGAGCGGACAGCAACGGCGAGGCGGGCCGCAGGCCGAGATCGGTCATCGACCAGAACTCCGGCACCAGGCCGAACGGCAGGGCGAGCAGCACCGGGTCGTGGGCCTCGACGAACAGCAGGCGTCCGTTGTCGGTCAGCACCTCCGACAGCGCACTCAGCGCGGCACGCACGTCCTTGGCCGCGTGGAGGGCGTGCCCGGCCACCACGACGTCGAAGCCACCGGCCTCGATGTCGGGCCGGTCGAGGTCCAGGGTCCGGTACTCGACGAAGTCGTACCGCCCGAAGCGTGCCTCGGCCGAGGTGAGGAAGGACTGCGAGACGTCCGTGAACACGTATCGGGTGCGGTCCCTCGGCAGGACGGGCAGCAACGCCGCGGTCAGCGCACCGGTGCCGCCACCCACCTCCAGGATCCTCAGTGGACGGTCCGCGGGCCACGCCTCGGCCAACGCACGCACCACCTCCGCCGCGGCGTGGTTGCAGGACCGCAGCGCCGGAGACAGGTCGTAGTAGTGGGTGAGGGTGTCACTGCCGTGCGCGGGGAGGAGGATGTCCAGTGCGTCGCGTTCACCGCGCAGCAGCTCGGCCAGGTGCATGCCGCACCGGCCGAACAAGGTCAGGTCCGGGACGTGCTCGGGGAAGTCGGCGACCAGGCCCGCGAACACGGGCTCGGCGACGTCGGGGCGGATCCGCCAGCGGGTGCGTCCCTGGAACTCGCCGGACCACTCCAGGTGGTCGTGGTCGGCGGCCAGTCCGGTCAGCAGGTCGAGCAGGCGTCCGAACTCCGGCCGCACCCCGGCGGCCAGCAGGTCGTCGACGAAGAACGCCTCCGCTCCGTCGAGAATGGTGGTGAACGCGCGCACCGTGAAGGCGGCGGCCGCCGCGAGCCGCCGTCGCCTCAGCTCCGCGTAGCCGGTGACCGGCCGCGCCTCGACCTGGGGCGACGGGCAGGGCACCGCCGCGGTGGGCGGCAGGCCGCGCGGTGCGGCGCGGAGCTCGGTGTGCTGGCGCCGGACCACGCGCCGGCTGGGCACCTTGACCCGCAGGAACCGGCAGTCGAGCAGCTCCAGCTGCACGGTGCCGGCGTCGTCGGTGAGCGTGATGTCGGCCGAGGCCCAGGACTCCGAGAGCGTGCGGCAGCGGAAGTGCACGGCGCCGGTCTTGGTGGGCGCGTTCCACAACCGGGCGGAGCCGACCGCCACGGGCATGTAGGAGTCCTCGTCGGCGACGTGGCCACGGCGCATCCGGCCGAGTTGGATCGCGGCCTGCGGGGCCACGTCGGTCCACGCCGGGTGCGCGTGGAACCCGGTGAAGTCCAGGTGGCCGCAGTCGTAGTCGGCGAGGACCTCCGTGCCGTCCACCCACAGGTCCGAGATGACCAGGAAGTCGGGGCCGTAGCCGAGACCGATCCGCTCGCCGTCGGCGTACAGCGTCTCCCGGTCCACGTGCTCGCCCCTCTCGGCGAACCGTGCCCGCAGTGCGGCCAGGTCGAGTGGCGGCGGGGCGGAGGCGACCCGGCGGCGCACCCGCCCGCGTGCGTGGGTCACCCACATCTGCCTCTCGGCCGAGCAGGTGGCGACCCGGAACACGCCGTCCTCTTCGGACAGTGACACCTGCATGCGGGGCAACACCGACTCGTCGTCGGGAGCCACCATCGGCTTGGTGATGTGCAGCTCCCTCACCTCCGCCGGTCCGTCGAACACGAGCTGCCCGGCCGCCCAGCCCATCTCCAGGTAGCCGGCCGCCGGCATGATCGGCGTCCCCGCCGCCCGGTGGCCGGTCAGCCACGGCCACCGCGCCGGGTCCACGGTGGTCTGCCACGTCGGGTCGGAGACGGCGACCCGGTCACCGAGCAGCACGTGCTCGGGCGGCGTACCGGTACCACCCCAGGTGTGGTGGCCGCCCAGCCAGAACCGCTCGCGTTGCCACGGGTGAGCGGGCAACGGCACGACGCGGCCCCGGCGGGGGAAGAACCGTTCGGGGGCGATCGCCACGCCCGCGGCCAGCGCGGACTCCACCGTCCTCAGCAGCGCGGCCGCTCCTGGCTCATCGCGGGTGAGCGTCGGCAGCACGGCGAGCACGCCGTCCTTCGCGGCACGCTTCAGGTACGTCCGCAGCACCGGTTTCGGCCCGATCTCGATGATCGTGTCGAACCCGGCCGCGACCAGGTGGTCGGTGGCCGCGGCGAACCGGACGGGCTCACGAACGTTGCGCCACCAGTACTCCGCGTCCAGCCCCTCCCCCGCCAGGGGCTCGCCGGTGACCGTGGAGACGAAGTCGACGGTGGCGGGTTTCGGCGCCAGCCCGGCCAGGCCCGCCAGGAGCGAGGCACGCAACGGCTCCATCGCCGTGCTGTGGAACGGGTAGTCCAGTTCGAGCAGACGGCAGAAGACCTCGCGCTCGGCCAGCCGGTCGGCGAGGTCGTGGAGATCGGCTCTCGGCCCGGCGACCGTGACGTCGTTCGCGCTGTTGATCCCCGCGATCTCCACGCGCCCGTCGTAGCGCGCGAGCAGTGCCTCGATGTCCTCTGGCCCGAGGCTGACCGCGGCCATGGTGCCGGTGCCCGCGGTGGTCGCCTGGGCCTGGCTGCGCGCCACCACCAGCGCCACCGCCTGCTCCACGTCGTAGATGCCGGCGGCGAAGGCGGCGGCGACCTCACCCACGCTGTGGCCGTACACCGCGTCCGGACGCAGGCCGTGTTCCGCGAGCACCGCCACGATGCCGGCCTGCACCGCGAACAGCACGGGCTGGATCACCGCGGTGTCGTGGAACCGCGGCTCGGCCGACCGCAGTTCATCAGCGACCGTCCAGCCGACGAGCGGCGCCAGCACGGCGTCGATCCGGGCGAGCGTGCCGGCGAACACCGGGTCGGTGTCGAGGAGATCAGCCGCCATGCCGGGCCACTGCGCGCCATGACCGGAGAAGGCGAAGGCGACGCGGCCCCGCTCGGTCGCCTGCTGCGGCGGAACCAGCTTCGCCAGCCGTCGACGCGCCTCGTCCGCATCGGCGGCGAGCACCACGCGGCGGTAGGCGTGCTTTCCCCGTCGCACGGACGAGGTGTAGGCGAGGTCGGCGAAGTCCGTGCAGTCGGCCAGACAACGGTCCATGCGGGACACCGCCTCGGCGAGGGCCGCCTCGCTGTGCGCCGAGACGACGACCGGCACCGCCGTTTCCACGCGCAGCGCGGGCGGAGCCGCGGGTGGTTCCTCCAGGACGACGTGCACGTTCGCACCGCCGAACCCGAACGAGTTCACACCGACCAGCCGGCCCGCCACCGGCCGCGACCGCTCCACCGGTGTCAGCGCCAGGCCGTCGAAGTCGATCTCCGTGCTGCGCGGGCTCGCATGCGGGGTCGCGGGGATCTCGCCGTGCCGCAGCACGAGGATCGCCTTGCACAGCCCCGCCATGCCCGACGCCGGTTCGAGGTGCCCCAGGTTGGCCTTGACCGAGCCGATCGGGAGCGCGGCGCCGGACCGGCGAAGGCCGAGGGCGTTCCCGATCGCCCGGCACTCGACCGGATCGCCGATCGGCGTCCCGGTGCCGTGCGCCTCCAGGTAGGCCAGGTCGTCCGGGTCGAGGCCGAACCGGTCGTAGACCTGGCGCAGCAACGCTTCCTGGGCCTCGCCGCTGGGCAGCACCAGTCCGCTGGTGTGCCCGTCGCTGTTCGTCCCGGACCCCGCGATCACGGCGTGGACGCGGTCCCCGTCGGCCACCGCGTCGGCCAGGCGCTTGAGGACCAGCACGCCACCGCCCTCGGCACGGACGTACCCGTCGGAAGCAGCCGAGAACGGGCGGCAACGCCCGGTCGGCGACAGGAACCCCGCCTTGGCGAACCCGACGTAGGTGATGGGGTTGAGCAGCAGGTTGACCCCGGCCGCGAAAGCGACCTCCCCACCGCCGTGCCGGAGGTGCTCGCAGGCCAGGTGGACCGCGTTCAGCGACGAGGCGCACGCCGTGTCCACCTTCAGGCTGGGCCCGTGCACGTCGAACTGGTAGGACAGCCGGTTCGCCGTGTTGGACAGGGCGGCTCCGGAGTTCGTGTAGGGCCCGACCGCGGACGGCATCAGCATCTGCTGCCCGCCGTAGTCCAGCGCGGACACACCGACGAACACCGCGGCGTCCGTACCGGCCAGCGCACTCGGGTCGATCCCGGCGTCGTCGAGCGCCTCGACACCCAGTTCCAGCAACAGCCGCTGCTGCGGGTCGATGCACACCGCCTCGCGCGGGCTGATCCCGAAGAAGTCCGCGTCGAACCCGGTGATGTCGTCGAGGTAGCCACCCGCGAACGTGTAGGACTTGCCCGGCCGCAGCTGGTTGGAGTCCCAGTACCGCTCGACGTCGAACCGGTTGGGCGGCGGCGCCCCGACCGCCTCGCGCTCCGCGGCCAGCAGGGCCCACAGCCCGTCCAGATCGCTGACTCCACCGGGAAAACGACACGCCACGCCCACGATTGCGATCTTGTCCAGCACGCCGGGATCATTTCGGACCCGGAGCGCCGAATCCACGCTGGCACAGGCGCTCACCGGGATAATCAACCCATCAGGTGACGTGCGCCGCCGGTGCTCCCGGTGCCGGATCCCCGGCAGGAACCGCGGGGCAGGCTCTAGTCGAGGCGCTCGAAGGCACTGCGCTCGGTTTCGAGCTCCTCCCACGTGACCTCTCCCAGCAGGAGGTCCTGAATGGTGTGACCGGTCGCGGGCGCGAGCTCCGCGAAGGTGGTGCGGCGGCGAGCCGCCTTCGCGATCCGCATGCCGAGCTCGCCGGGATCGAGGTCGCGGATCTCCCGGCGGGAGAGGCGGACGGCGACCAGGTCCTCGTCGCCTGCGACAGTGCGGTCCTGCAGCAACATGTCTGCTCCTCGGGGAGTGATGGGGTGGCCTTCGCACATCAAGCACACCGCATCGACGTCGCCGCCACCACGCAGGAACGGCGGCAGGACCGACCGGCAGTTCCTGCAGATGTGGTCACGGTGCAGGTGAGCCGCCCGGAAGACGTCGTCCCTGTCTCACAGGTCCTGGGCACTACCATCGTGGCGTGACGACGATCTTGGTGCACGGGAACCCGGAAACCGACGCGATCTGGGGTCCGTTGACCGAGGCGCTGGGGCGCGATGACGTCGTGTGCCTCTCACCGCCGGGATTCGGCGCCGAACTGCCCGAGGACTTCGCCGCGACACATCTGGCCTATCGCGACTGGCTCGTGGCGGAGCTGGAACGTCTCGATGAACCCGCTCACCTCGTCGGGCACGACTGCGGTGGTTTCCACGTCGTGAGCGTCGCGATGCACCGGCCGGATCTGGTGCGCAGCTGGGTCAGCGACGTCGTCGGCGTCTTCGACGAGGACTACGTGTGGCACGACAGGGCCCGGATGTGGCGGACACCAGGACTCGGTGAGGAACTCGTCGCCGCCATGTCGGGCAGCACGGTCGAGGAACGCGCCGCCGGACTGCGCGCGGTCGGCATGAGCACGGACATCGCGACCGCCATCGCCGAACACCAGGGACCGGCCATGGGACGGGCGGTGCTCGCCCTCTACCGGTCGCTCGGGCCGGAAGCGCTGGCTGAGGCGCGCCGCGACCTCGGCAAGGCCGCCGCCCGGCCGGGACTGACGATCCTGGCCACCGAGGACACGTACGTGGGCAGCGAGATCAGCCGCCGACGCGCCGCGCAGCGGGCGGGGGCGCGCGTCGAGGTGCTGGACGGGCTCGGTCACTGGTGGATGGTGCAGGACCCGAAGCGCGGCGCGGAGGTGCTGGCCCGGTTCTGGAGGTCCGTCGGGTAGCCGGCCAAGCCGCGGGACTTCACTCACCTCACCGCGGCAGCGCCTACGAGGCGTTGAGCTGTTCGGTCAGGTTCTTCCGCAGCTTCGCGGCCTCGGCGGGGTCGAGCCGGTCGCACAGCGACATCGCGCGCTCGCGTTCGCCTCGCGCGGCCACCGGATCGCGCAGCTGGTCGGACAGCTCGGCCATCTCGGCCAGCACTTCCACCTGGGACTGCGGCAACCCGGCCCGCTCGAACAGGTCGAGCGCCTCGGCCAGCCTGGCGTGCGCCTGCCGGAGCTCGCCCTTCTGACGCAGGAACTGGCCGCTGGCCTGGAGCGTGCGGGCTCGCCCCATCGTCCCGCCGTGGCGTTCGAACAGGTCGAGCGCCATGTCGAGCTGACCGAGCGCCCGGTCGACCTGGTCCAGCGCGGCCAGGTTGTGCGACGAACGCAGCAGCAGGTTCGCGTAGTTGATGTCGTCCGACGGGGTCTTGCGGCCGTCGTACGGGTGCTCGAAGTACTGAAGGCAGACGGCGTACTGCTCGGCAGCCTCCTCCGTCCTGCCGATCTCGTGGAGATAGCCCGCCAGCATGAAGCGCGCCAGGTTGACCCCGAGCCGGTAGTCGGCCTGCTCGAACAACCGCACCGCCTCGCCCATCAACTCGGGGTAGTCGACCGGGGTGCCGGAGCTGAGCTTCGTGTTCGCGAGGTAGACGCGCGCCCAGGCCTCGTGGACCGCGTTGCCCTGCGCCGCCGCGGCGTCGATGGCCTGCTGCGACAGCTCGACGGCCTCGTGGGTGTCCAGGCCCATCTGGGACCGGCGCACCCAGGACAGGTAGTGGCGGTGCACGGCCTCGTAGAACCGGTGGTCCGTCGCGACCGCCGACCTCACCGCGACGTCGAGCAGGTCCCAGACGGTCTCGGTGCCGCCCAGCTCCGCGTACCAGTGCATGACCGCGGCCAGGTCGAGCACCTTCTGGTGTTCGCCACGGTCGAAGCTGCTCTTCACGGCGGCCAGCCAGTTCTGCGCCTCCTCCTCCAGCCAGCGTCCGGCGCCGAGGTGGTCGCTGAACGACGGCGTCGCGGCCGGTGGCACGACCACCCCGTCGGTCGGCGCGAAGTAGCAGCCCGCCGCCGTCGCCGTGCGCATCAGCCAGTCGACGAGGCGGTTCTCCGCCTCGGCCACGGCGTCTGGGGTCTCCTCCTGGGCCAGGCGCTCCCCCGCGAACACCCGGAGGAGGTCGTGGAACTGGTAGCGGCCATAGGGTTGTGATGGTTGCAGCAGACTCGCGTCGGCGAGCTCCTCCAGCAGGATGGCGGCGTCGTCCTCTTCCGGCGCGTCGATCAGGGCCATCGCCGCACCCGCCGAGAAGTCCGCCGCCGGCACCAGCGAGAGCCTGCGGAAGGCCGTGGCCGCGTTCGGGGAGAGCTGGCGGTAGGACAGGTCGAACACGCTGCGGACGTCCAGATCACCGGCGGTCAGCGCGGTCAGTCGCCTGCTCTGGTCGCGGAGCTGGCCGATGAGGTGGGTCAGCGGCCACACCGGCCGGCTCGCGAGGCGGTTGCCGATGATGCGGATCGCGAGCGGCAGCCGCCCGCACAGCTCGACGAGCTCGCTCGCCGCCGCACGTTCCTGCGCCACCCTCGTCGGCCCGATGACGCTCGACAGCAGTGCGACGGCGTCGTCGTGGTCGAGCACGTCCAGGCTGATCCGCTGTACACCGTGCAGTCCCACCAGCAGGTGCCGGCTCGTGATCACGGTGAGGCAGCGCGGCCCGCCGGCCAGCAGCTGGCGCACCTGGGCTTCGTCGGCCGCGTCGTCGAGGACGATGAGGCTCCGGCGGTCCTGGAGCAACGACCGGCACAGGCTCGCCCGTTGCTCGGGCTCGGCCGGGATGTGTGCGGCGTTGATGCCCAGCGACCGCAGCAGCAGGTGCAGCACCTCGCTGGGCGGGTTCGGCTGGGCCGACATGCCCCGCAGCTTCAGGAAGTGGCAGCCGTCGGGGAACTCCGCGGCGAGGTCACGGGCCGCGCGCACCGCGAGACTGGTCTTCCCGGTGCCGGGAGGCCCGCTCAGCACCACGTACCGGCCCGAGCGCCTGCTCGGGTCCGTCAGCTCGGCGGCGATCGCGCTCAGCTCGTCGAGTGCGTGCTCACGGCCGGTGAAGTCGTTGAGGTCCGGCGGAAGCATGCCCAGCAGCAGCGGATCACCGATGCTCGGCGACGGCGTCCGCGACGTGGTCGTGGAGGTGGAGTAGGAGACCGGCCGGGTGCGCGCCTGCTTCGCGACCTTCTGCAGCCGGGTCAGTTCCTCGTCGGTCAGGGCCAGCGGCGGGGCGAGCGACTCGATCGTCCTGCGCTGCGGGCTCTTCGCCGTCCCCCGTTCCATGTCGCTGATGGCCCGGACGCTGATGCCGGACCTGTCGGACAGTTCTTCCTGGGTGAGGCCGGCTCGAACGCGGTAGGTCTTGAGCAGCTCCCTGAGCGTGTCGGAGGAGTCGTCCACGATCGGCCTCGTCATGGGTCGAATTATCCACACCCGCCAGAAGCGCTGTCGGCCGGTTCTGCCGGGCGTCCTGCCTGGTAGCGGCGCCGGATGTGGGGCGCAGCCAGCAGGTTCCGGCACGCTTCAGGAGGTCGTGTCGCCGACATCTCCCGGCGGAAACGGTCCGGCCATCACGCCGAAACGCGCCGGAAACCGGTTGTTCACCGGTTGACGGCGGAGGTGCCGAAGCGGATCGTGCAGCTGCCCGCCGTCAGGTCGGGACGCAGCTCTGTGGGCAACCCCACCTGCTCGGTGAAGAAACGCGCCGTCGGTGTCCGGCACACGCGCAGGCACGCCTGCTCACCGCCCTCGGCCAGGAAGCGGCACCGCGGGATCTCGACCGTCGTGGCGTCCCGGACCGCCATCGGCCCCACCAGCCAGCGAAAACCGACGGGCATCACCAGCACGACCACCCGCGCCAGCCGGTCCGGCCACCTGCGGGCGATCGGGCGCGACAGCGCGAGCACCGGGCGGGAGAACAGGTCCCTCAGGTCCGCGTCGATGATCGAACGTCGGCGTTCCTCGCCCGTCTCGGCGATCTGCCGGACCTGGTCCATGGCGCCCGCGTAGCCCGGCTGGCCGGAGCCGAACCCGGAGTTGCGGCGGCAGATGCGGCGGAACCTCGCCACCAGCAACCGGTCCAGCAGGTTCTCCCGCTCAGACATCGAACAGCGCCCGGAAGTCGCGCAGGCCCACGTGCGCGATCGCTTTGCCCCGGGCCAGGAAGTCGAGCTCCGGCAGGTCGGGGACGAGCGTGGCGCGGCCGAACGTCAGCCGGCACCGCGAACGCAACCTGGTGAACCGGCGCTTGCCGCCGAGGTCCTGCACCAGCCGGACGGTCAACGGCATGCTGAACGGCAGGGTCAGGCCTGACCGGAACGACCCGGTCACACCGCCCGCCTCGCCGACCAGCATCTCCAGCTCGGCGTGCGTCCCGTGCCGGAACGAGAACTTCGCCATCTCCTTCGGGATCCCCCACAACGCCCGGCCGCCCACCCGCGAGCGGTGGTCGTCCACCCAGATGGACACGGTGGTGAGGCAGATCTTGCGATCGGCCCGGCACAGCACGCCGACCAGGAACTCGCGGTACTCCAGGACGCTGCCCCGCTGGTAGTCGACCCACATGACGGCGGCGAACGCGGTTCCGGCGAGCGTGACCGGAACCACTCCGGCGGGCAGGCGCGGTGTCAGGGCGGCCGGGAAGCGGTAGATCCCGGCGTACGACTGGCCGTTGAGCCGCCACGGCGGCTGGGGGTAGTTCGTGCTCATCGGAAGTCCTTCTGTGCTCGGTTCTTCGTCGCCGGAGCCGCGTCCACCGAGCTGAGCTCGTCCGCCGTGATCCAGCTGGAGTGGAAGCCGTAGGGCACGCGGAACGGCAGGTGCACCACCGCCACCGGTACGCCGGTGAAGTCCAGTGCGTCCAGCACGACCAGATCGGACGTGTCCGTGCCGGGGTTCCAGCGGAAGTGCAGGATCCACCCGTCGTCCTCGCCGGCACCGCGGGGGACGAACACCGGTTCGCTGGGGACACCGCCGTCGTCGCGCGCCTCGGTGCGTTCAGCGACGTGGTCGTGCTTCAGCAACGCGTCCGGGGTGCGGTTCACGATCTGTCCGCTGACCGCGTAGTGGTAGCGGGCCGGCGCTCCGGTCCGGCGCGGGTCGGAGCGTGGCAGCTCCTGGGCGTGGTCGTCCACCTGTCGTTCCGTGGCACGGCCCGTGGCGAGGTCCGCGGTCCACTCCCACAGGACCGCCCCCTCGGTGATCGGCCCGGCGGCGGTGCCGGTGAACGCCTCGCGGTACCGCAGGGCGCGCACCACCACCCGGCTGCCCTGCTCGTGCGCGCTGACCACGTGGAAGACGAAGCACGGGTCGATGTCGAACCAGCGCAGGTCCCGCGCGGTACCGGCGCGCGGCAGGACGCCGAGTCTGGTGCGGTGCCGTTCGTGCCAGTGGAACGGGAACCGCCCGGTTGCCGCGTGGGCGAGGTCGAACCGCACCGGGAGGTCGAACAGGGCGACGTGGTTGCGGGTCAGCGCGAAGTCGTGCACCATCGGCCGGCCCCCGAGCGGCAGGCGCTCCAGCTTGCGCACCTCGCCCTGCGGGCTCACCACGATGTAGTCGGCCTTGGTGCGCAACGGCGAGTACGCGATGGCCACCAGGTCGCCCGTCACCGGGTCGAGCTTGGGGTGGGCCGCGAAACCGCGCGGCAGCGTGCCTCCGAGATCGGTGTACGCCACCGTGTTCAGCTCGCTGTCGAGCCGGACCGGGACGCACCCTGTTTCGACGAGCGCGAGCAGCATGTTGCCGTGGTAGACGACGTTGGTGTGCACGGTGTCGTTGAAGAAGTGCCGAGGGCCGGGCGGGCGGGGTACGCCGAGGTGCCTGGCGGCGCGGCGCGAGCGGATCCAGCGGTTGCGGAACCACAACGCGTCACCGTCGCTGAGCCGCACCCCGGACACCATGCCGTCCTGGGTGAACCACGAGTAGTCAGCTGCCCCGCGTTTTCTGGGCTCCTGCACCGGGTTCGGTCCGATCTGGGTGAACAGGCCGTCGAGCTCGGGCGGCAGCGTGCCGCTCACCCGCAGCCGGTGCACCGTTCGTTCGCCCAGCACCGGCGAGAAAGCGCCTTGCAGGAACATGCTCTCGGCGAGGTCGGGCAAGTCTGTCAGGCTCATGCCGCCGCTCCGGGTACCCGCGGATCCAGTGCCGCGAGAACGGTGCGCAACCGCACCGGCCAGTCCGCGCGGACGAACATGGCGCTCATCGCGTGCAGCGTGCCCAGCAGGTCCGTGCGACCGGACAGGTAGGCGCGCTGGTGGTGCTCGGGCAGCTTGAAGTAGGCGTCGAAGAAGCGCGGCACGTCCCTGGGCGGCATGGCGAGCACCGCTTCCAGGCCACGGCGGCGCAGCCGGTGCACGAGCTTCGCCGGCGCGGGCCAGACGACCTTGCGGAAGGCGTTCTCGGCTGCCGCGGGACCGGCGGACAGAGACCGCGCGACGGCGGCGGCCGCGGACGAGGCGAGCTCCAGGGACGTGGCGAGGCCGTACCCGGTGGACGGGTGCGTCATCGCGGCGGCGGCGCCGAACGACGGCACGCCTGCCGAGCGGTGCGCCGGTTGTTCCACCGGGAAGTGGACCTTCTCCACCTCGACGTCGTCGGTCCGCACACCACGTGCGTGCAGCCGGCTCAGCAACCTGGTCCGCAACTCGCGCAGCGGAAGTCCGGGCCGGCGAGCCAGGGAGGTCTCCTCCAGCAGCACACGGCCGTCGCCCAGCGGCACGCCGTAGAGGAACGTCGGCCAGTCCGTTGCGGTCGCGGCGGGCTGGGTCCAGTCCATGAACAGCGCTTCACCCGGCCGCACCAGCTCGGCCACCCGTTCTTGCGGCAGCTTCAGCCCGTACGCGGTCTGCGCGGCGGGCACGTGACCGGCGGGTGCCCGGTGGTGCCCGCTCGCGTCGACGACCAGCGTCGCGGACAGCTCTCGTCCGCAGGCGAGGCGGACGGTCGTGCCGGCGGCACCGCGGATCGCGTGCACCGCTCGACCTCGGTGCACCACCGGGTCCGGTGCGGTGAGCCAGTCGCGCAGTCGTCCGGTGTCCACAACGGAGTAGGGCCGGGTGATGGTGTGTTCGGCGGTGGTGACGGCACGCAGCACGGATGCGGTGGCCGCGACCGGAACGCCCGCGGGCAGTTCGTCGGCCCACGCGCCGAACGTCTGGCGCCACGGCCGGTCCGGGTGCTCCTCCACCAGCACCACGCGCAGGCCCTGCCGGGCGCACTCGGCGCCGAGCGCACGACCCGCCGGGCCGGCACCGACGATGAGCACGTCGTTCATCTGCACGTCTCCATCCGGGGTGTTCGACAGCGGGGTGGTTGCGAAGCTAGCTCGCCGATCACCTGCCGTTCCAGCCGATCGGGACCGGTGTGTCAATGTGCGACATCCACGCCACGAACACCGTGCGGATGCCTGCGATCTCCCGGTGGAACGGCGGTGTGCCGGCCGGACCCGCTCAGCCAGCGCGCGTGTCCGGCGAGTGCGGACCGGATGCCGTTCAACACCAACCGCAGAGCCGCGCGTTCGGGGGCGCACCACGTCCTGGCCTGTTCCAGCGCCGACCGCTCGTGGCCGACGTAGTCCTCGCAGCGTGCCGAGATCTCGTCATCGATCCGCCGCACCGCCTGATCCAGCGTCAACGACTCGGTGCGCATCGCGATGAGCACGAGGTTCTCCAGGTCACCGGACCCGGCTTCTCGTTCCGCTGAGGCGATGTCGTTGCGCCACGCCGTGATGTCGCTCGCGGTGTGCACGATCAGGTGCCAGAGCAGTGATTCCGCGAACTCGTGCGGAAGCTGTACGTCGTGCAGGGGTTCCATGAGGTGGTAGAGGAACACCCCGTTGGTCCACGGCCTCAGGTCGCCGTAGCTCGCGCGGGTCGGCATGAGGCGTCTGCGCCGGGCCTCCGCCGCGAGCGCTTCACCGTGCCAGGCGAAGGCTTTGAGCGCACGCGCCTTCCACTCCTGCGACATGGGCTCGCTGACATCACGCCATTCCTCACCGACCGCTGTCGCGAGAGGACCCGCTGCGGCGCTGCCGGTCATCGCCGCGAGCAACGACCGGGACGTCCTGCCGACCTCCTCCGGATCCGCCTGGTCGTGGTCGGACCTGTCGTCCAGCCAGAACAGCACCGCGAACCAGCGGGCCAGCGCGACCAGGCGTTCGGTCCGCGCTGACGGCAGGACCCCGGCGGTCAGCCGTGCCACGCCGTCCCGCAGGACCTGGTCTTCCGGCAGCCCCGCCCGGCGCACCCACGAGGCGAGGTCGGCTTCGAGCAGCCCCGCGTGGGGGTGCATCGCCTCCGGCGCCAGGTCGAACTCACGTGGCATCAGGGATCTCCAATCGAGGGGAACGGTTCGCGCGCGTGCCGTTGACCCGCATCGCGCGTGCCACCAGAGCCGGGTCGGCCAGTGTCGACGGGTGCGCCGTCAGGAAGGTGACGGCGCGGACGGCGGTGCCGACCCGCACGTCCCGGACAGCGGCCGTCAGCACCTGCTGCACCTCCGACCTCCGCCCGGCCCGGTCGCCGCTGGAGGACGTGGTCCAGGCCGCCTCGACGACCACCTTCTGCAGCTCGAAGAACTCACGCGCGTGACGACCGGGATCCGGGCCGGACCGCAGGAACTCCGACAGGCAGGACGCGTGCAGTGCGGCCGAGGACATGCCTTGGCCGTGAACGGGGTTGAACGACGCGACGGCGTCACCGACGGCGACAAGCCTCGCGGGAAAGCGTTGCACTGACTCGAAGTGGCGCCACCGGTTGTCGGGGTGGCGGTACGGCACGACCTCGCCGACCACCGGTCCGCTGACGGCTTCCCGGAAGATCGGCGGGAGTGCGCGGCAGTGCTCCACGAAGTCGGCGGCGGTGATTCCCGTGTGGTGCACCATGACCGACCACCGCCGGCCCTCGACAGCCGTGGCGGCCGCCCCTCTGAGCGGCTCGACCGGCGCGTAGCGGGGCGAGCGGCGGTAGATCCCGGTGAGCGGTCCGGTCCAGCCCGCGGACCGCTCGAACCGCGCGGTGAGGTAGCGGATGTCGACCCGGAGGCGTTCCAGCGGCGGTGCGGCCCAGCCGCCCTCGCCCAGCCAGTCGCCGATCCGGCTCGACCGGCCGGTGGCGTCGACGACGAAATCGGTGCCGGTGACGGTCTCGGCGCCACCGGTCCGGTAGCGCACCCCCACCACCTCGTCGCCGTAGTACTGCAGGCCGGTGGCTTTTCCTCCGACGAGCCGGACGTTCGGCAGTGCCAGGGTGCGCCGCCGGATCAGGCGTTCGAGGAACGGCCGGGTGCTCGACATGACCGCCGCGTTGGGCGTGACTACCTGCGTCACGTCGTCCACGTGGTCGACGAACCGGTCCGGCTCGCACCACACGGCGCCCGCGCCGAGCGCTTCCGCCACCAGTCCGGGGTAGAAGCGTTCGATCTGCCGCTGGCCACCCGGCAGCAACGCGTGCGCCTGAGAGCCCTGCGGCACCCCGGGACGCACCTCGCCGGCCGAGCCGGCGCCGTCGGGTTCGATGATCACCACCCGGTCGGCGTGGTCGGCCAGCACCCGCGCGGCGAGCAGGCCCGCGACACCACCGCCCAGCACGTGCGCCACCGCGAAATGGCGTTGTGCGCCGGTCGGAACCTCAACGGTGCTCAGCCGCTCGAAGATCCGGGCGGAAGGATCCGGCATGTTCCCCTCACCCACCGGCAGCGGCCTGGCGGGCCGTGCGATCGCGCCGCAGGGTCCACCACATCCAGCAAAGGCCGCCCACCAGTGACTCCAGGCAGGTGGTGAAGAGCGTGAACAGCAGCACGCCCGCTGCCGCCTCAGGACCCGCGTGACCCCACGAGAGCAGCAGCGCCAGGGTTCCGCCCTCGGTGACACCGGTGGCTCCTGGCGTGATCACCACCAGCGTGAGCATCCGGCTGACCGCGAACAGCACCACCGCCGAACCCGGTTCCACCCACGTTCCCGCCGCGGCCAGGCACGCCCACAGCAACGCACCGTGCAACACCGACACGACGCACGTCGCGATGGTCATCTGCCGCCAGTTCCGCTTGACCACGGTGAAGGCGAGGTCGGTGACGCCGGGGAACGCGCTGCCCAGGCGGTCGCCGAGCAGGCGGGTGAGCAGTCGCGTGACCAGGTCGATCGTGCGCCTGCGGGTCAGCACGACCCCACCGGCGACGAGCGCGGCCGCGGCCGCCAGTCCGTACCAGAGCACCTGGTTGCCGGTGTGGAAGCCGAACCCGGCGGCGGCCAGCAGCACGAGCGACGGGAACACCAGGCGGCCGACGAGGTTCCAGACGCCGGTCAGCGTCACGGACACCCCGATCGCCGGCACGCTGTGGCCCCAGCTGGTGCCCATGAGGAACGCCGTGGTGGTGCCGACCACGCCGCCGAGCGGGACGACGTTGCTGACCGCCGTGCCGACCGCGGCCAGCTGGAACGCGTGCGACTGCGTCATCCCCGGCAACGAGCCCGTGATGACGTAGTTCCCGCACCACAGCACCGCCATCGCCAGGACCGTCAACCCGGCCAGCACCACGGGTTCGACCTCCGCCAGCTCGGCGCCGACGGTCGGCAGGTCCACGCCGGACATGCCCGGCAGGACGATCACCAGCAACGCCACCGCGAGTCCGGTCGACGCCACCGACACAAGCACCCGCGTCAGCACAGCTCCGCCAAGGGGTGCGTCATCCGCGTACCGGCCGGCACGTCTCGCCGCACGTACCACTCCGTTCCCAGTGCCAGCCGGAACAGCGGGCGCGGCAACCTCAGCAGCGCCGCCAGCGTTCTCGTGTCACCACCGGGAGACGACGCCTGTGAGGCGTGTGCCGCCATGCTCGCGCGCTTGTCGGCCAGCCACGGCCGCACGTCGACCCGGTGCGTGATCTCCGCGCGGGAGCTGTACACCTGGTCAGCACCCGGTGGCGGCTTGATCCCGGCCAGCCGCGCGGCTTTCAGCCCGCGTGCGTACCAGCTCCGGTCCACAGTGGCCTCAAGGACGATCGGTGTGCGCGCGAGCCTCGCCGCCAGTGTCGCGACCGCGTGCACCTGCCGGTGGTCGGGGTGGCCGTAGCCACCGTTGGGATCGTAGGAGGTCAGCATGCGCGCGTTCTCCTCGCGCAGGACGTCCGCCAGCCTGAGGGCCACCCGGTACGGGTCTTGGGAAGAGAAGCCGTCCGGGGAGCCGAGGAGCCCGGAGTCGGGATAGCCGAGCTCCACCAGGCGATCGCAGCCGAGCACCGCGGCGGACGACCGCAGCTCGGCCCGGCGCAGCGCACCCGGATCCCCGCCACCCGCGAGCAGCCCGGCTTCTCCCGCGGTCGCCACGACGAGCACCACGCGGTGCCCCTCGGCGCTCAGCCGCGCCATCGTGCCCGCGGTGAGCAACGCCTCGTCGTCCGGGTGGGCGTGGAAGAACAGACAGGTCACCACTTGATGTCCTTCTTCCGGAAGATGTGGTGGGCCAACGTGGAGAACGCCGCGAAGTAGAGCAACGCGGACAACACCCCCTTCGAGACGTATGTCCAATCAGGAGCGGTGGTCGTCAGGTCCAGCCACGCGAACCCGAAGTGGCTGGGCAGGAGCTCACGCACGCCGTCGGGCAGCGGGAGGTCGTCGAGGATCTGCGACAGGTTCGACACGGCGAGCGGGAGGCCCCACGCGACCAGCACCCGGTCGGTCGACACGCTCACCGCGAGCGCCGCACCACCGAGCCACAGCAGGTGGACCAACTCGTACCCGATCATCTGCACCACCATCAACAGGCAGTACTCGTAGGAGATGCTGTCCCCGAGGGGGCTCACGGCATCACGTGTGCCGAACGCGATGCTGCCCGCCACGACAGCCGACGCGGCCACCACGGCGAACGCGGCGGCACACCTGAGCCACGCGGCAAGGGCTTTGACCCACAACAGCCGTTCCCTGGGCACGGGCATGGCCAGCAGGTACTTCAGCGACTGCCAGGACGCCTCCGAGGCGATGGCGGAACCGAAGAAGACGGCGACGATCATCGGCAACGCGAGACGGCATGACGCGAACAGCACGAACATGGCGAAGTTGCCGCCACTCGCCGTCGCGAGCTGTTCGATGTCACCACCGAGCCACGGCGCGGACGACGGCGCACCCACAAATGCCAGCGCCAGCAGCACCGGCACAACCACGGCCAGGGAAAAAACCAGGCGCGTCTGCGTGGTCCGTTTGTGGCGCAACAACTCCGCTCGCAGTCCCAGCGCGACGACCGGCCGTGCACCAGTAGCCCCGATCACGTCGTCACTCCGTTCTTCGGGCCGGAATCTCGTGCAATACTCCCGAAATGACCAACCACGAGAACCTCCGCGCGGTCACGGACGACGGTGTGGCGCTCCACGTCGAGGTGCAGGAGGCCGAGCCGGACGCGCCGACGGTCGTGTTCGTCACGGGCGTCAACACCACGCTCAGGTTCTGGCGCCGCCAGCGCGGCGAGCTGACCGGCCGGGCGCGGATGGTGCTGTACGACCACCGCGGGCACGGGGGTTCCGGTCAGACCGAGCCCGGTGCCGCGACGATCGCGCAGCTCGCCCGCGACCTGCACGTGGTGATCACGACCGCGGCGCCGGACGAACCGGTGGTTCTCGTCGGTCACTCGATGGGCGGCATGGTGATCACCGCGCTCGCCGAGCAGCTGAGAGAGGGTTTCCACGACCTCGTCCGCAGCGTCGTGCTGATCAACAGCGTTCCGAACGGCCTGGCCCAGCACTGGATGAAGATCTCCGAGGCTGCGGCCCGGCGCACCGTCCAGGTGGTGCGGAAGGTCCTGCCCGCGGCCCGCCGCACGAGCCTTGCCCTCACCCCGCTGCTGCGCCGGGCCGGACTCGTGAGGTTGCTGCCGGAGGTGCCGAGCGAGGTCACGGAAGCGTTCATGGCGGCCGCCTCGTTCGCCGACCACCGCGCGGGACTGGAGCGGTTCCACGACCGGAACACGCTCGTCATCGCCGGAGAACGGGACAACTGGGTGCCGCTCGTGGCGACGACCGCGATGGCGCGGACGATCCGGGGCGCGACCTTCGTGGTGATCCCGGGAGGTGGTCACCTCACGCCCGTCCGGAACCCGGAGCTCGTGTCCGCCCACCTCAGGTCCTACCTGGACAGTGTGACAGCGGATCGGCGCTAGGCGAGCGGAGGGTGCCCGGTGCGTACAGCGAGTCCCACCGGGCCAGCACCCTGCTCCAGTCGAAGGCGTCCAGCGGGTGGTCTCGCGCGAAGCCCGCCGTGCTGCGCCTCAGGTCGTGGTCGGTGACCATCGTCCACAGCCCGTCCGCGAGTGCGACCCCGGGTTCGCACAGGAACCCGTTCTTCCCGTGCCGCACGAAGTCGTTCACCCCGGACTCCGCCATCGCGAGGACCGGCACGCCGGCGGAAAGTGCTTCCACGGTGGCGATGCCGAACGCCTCGCGCCGTGCCGGGTTGACGAACAGGTCGGCACTGCCCAGCAGGTCTCTGATGTCGTTGCGGCGCAGGGCACCCGCGAACGACACCCGGGACGCCAGGCCGCAGCGCCGGACGTACGCCTCCGCCCTCGCCCTCTCCGGTCCGTCCCCGGCCACGGTCACGCGCACGTCCGCGGCGCCCGCGACCTCGCGGACCGCCTTCAGGAACGTCATCGGCTCCCGCCGGGCCACCAGCCGGCCGACCGCGACGACGTGCACGCCTGCGGGACGGTCCAGTGGACGCGGCACCCGCCACCACCCCACGTCGACCCCGTTGGGTGTGACGTGGACCGGCAGCTCCGGACACGTGCGGCGAACGCGGTCAGCGGCGAGTGAGCTGACCGCCGCCACCGTCACCCGGTTGCGCGCCCAGGACTTCAACCCGGCCAGCCGTGCCGCGAGGACACCCGGCCCCACCCACAGCGAGTGCACCGACACCACGGCCCGCACGCCGAGCTCGACCGCCACGTCCACCCCGGCCCATCCGAGCGGGGAGACGACGCTCGCGTGTGCGTGGACCACATCAGGGCGCAGCGGGGCGAGAACCGCCCTGAGCCGCCCGTGCGCCCTCCAGCCGGCAGGCACGCGGTGGACGGTGAAGGGGAACCCCGCATCGACGCCGGAGGCACCGCACTGCCGCGTGATCACGTGCACGGTGTGCCCCGCGGCGGCCTGCCGCGCCGCCAGGTCGGCGACCTGACGTTCGATCCCGCCGAGCCGCGGGTGGAACGAGTCGGTTACGTGGGCGATGAGCATCCCGGGGTCCCGTCGCGTGGAAGGAGGTGCACGCAGTCCAGGATGCGGTCCGCCCACCGCGAGATCAGCCCGGTGTCGCAACCTGACACAACTCGCCGGGGTGCCTCTTGGCAGCGTGCCGAGAAGAGGCGTGAATCGACCGTGAACGACCACCAGGCCCGCAGAGGGGAAGAACAACCGTGGCACTCTCGATTCCCGGACTGCTGTGCGACCGCGTCACCCGCACGCCCGACGGCGAGGCAATGCGGTACCGCGACGGCGCCGGATGGGTCTCGCTGACCTGGGCACAGCTGCAGGACCGGGTGGCGCGCGTCGCGTTCGGCCTGCGCGAGCTGGGCCTCGGGCGCGGTGACCGGGTCGCGCTGATGGGCAGCACCACCATCGAGTGGATCATCGCCGACCTGGCCGTGCTCGCCGCTGGCGGCGCGACCACCACGATCTACCCGAACAGCACCGCCGCCGAGGTCGCGCACATCGTCGCGGACTCCGGCAGCAGGATCGTCGTGGCCGAGACCGACGAGCACGCGGCGATGGTCCAGGACGCCCGGGTCCTGCGGTTCGCCGAGATGCCGGAGGGTGACGGCGACTACTCGGCGTTGATCGCCGCGCTCCAGCCGTCCGACCTGGCGACGTTGATCTACACCTCCGGCACGACGGGCCTGCCCAAGGGCGTTGAGCTCACCCACGACAACTGGCTGACGACCGCCGAGGCCCTCGCCACGCTGGACATCCTGCGGGACGACGACCTGCACTTCCTGTGGCTGCCGCTGGCCCACTCGTTCGGCAAGGTGCTGACCGTGGCCATGATGGCCGCCGGGGTGCCGACCGCCGTCGACGGCGCGGTGGAGCGGATCGTGGACAACCTCGGTGAGCTGCGGCCGTCGATCGTCGCCGCCGCGCCGCGGATCTTCGAGAAGATCCACGGCCGGATCGTGGCCGGGGTCCGGGAGAAGGGCGGCATCGCGGAGCGGATCTTCACCTGGGCGGACCGCGACCACGGCCCGGCGACCGCCTGGCTGGCCGATCGACTGGTGCACGCCAAGCTGCGCGCCAAGGTCGGTGGCCGCATCCGCTACTTCATCTCGGGCTCCGCGCCGCTCGCTCCCGAGATCGCGGAGTTCTTCGCGCGAGCGGGACTGCCCATTCTGGAGGGCTACGGCCTGACCGAGTCGTCCGCGGCCACGTTCGTCAACCGCCCCGGCTCCGTCAAGATCGGCACGGTCGGGCCGCCGATCCCCGGTACGCAGGTCCGGATCGCGGCCGACGGCGAGGTGCTGATCAAGGGACCCGGTGTGATGCGCGGCTACCACAACAGGGCCGCCGAGACGGCCGAGACCCTGGTCGACGGCTGGTTGCACACCGGTGACATCGGGGAGCTCGACGAGCTGGGCCGGTTGACGATCACCGACCGCAAGAAGGAGCTGATCAAGACCTCCGGCGGCAAGTACGTGGCGCCCGCACGGATCGAGTCGCTGCTCAAGGCCGCGTCGCCGTACATCGGCAACGCGATCGTGCACGGAGACCGGAGGAAGTACTGCGTGGCGCTGGTGACGCTGGACCCCGACACCTCGGCGGGCCTGTCCGACGTCCAGGCGGAGGTCGGGCGGGCGGTCGAGCAGGTGAACGGTCAGCTGGCCCGGCACGAGCAGCTCAAGCGGTTCGCCGTGCTGGAGCACGATTTCAGCGTCGAGGACGCGTTGCTGACCACGTCGCTGAAGCCGCGCCGCAGGGAGATCGAAAAGCGCTACGAATCGGTGCTCGACGGTCTCTACTGACCTGCCCGGCTCATTCGGGTCGAAATAGGAGGTCGTTTGGCCGTGACCGGCAGAAAGTGAATTCCTGCAGGTTCTTCTGCATGGTTCGCGGGTGGGTGTGTTCCTAGGTTTCTCCTCGTATCCGGCTGTCACATTTCCTTCCTGCACACGGATCACCGCCGTGCGCCGCCGTCCAGGAGACGAAGATGACCTGTTGCGAACCCGACCTGACCGGCAGAGCGGTGGTCCGTCCCGAGATCGAGGCGTCGTGGCGCCGCTCGCGGCGGGTCGGCCTGAGCCCGTTGAGCGAGGTGGGCGTGCGGCCGGTGCGGGCCGTGCCGTCCAGCCACCCCCTGCGGCGGCTGGCCGCGGACGTCCTGAACGGGTTCGAGAAGGACATCTCCGGCAGCCCGTTCACCGCCGTTCTCGCGGACGCGGCAGGGGTGATCGTGGACCGGCGGCCCGGCCTGCCCCAGCTGGTCACCGAGCTCGACGCAGCCGGTGTGGTGGTCGGCCGGCAGTTCACCGAACCTCTCACCGGGACCAACTCGATCTCGCTGACCATCGAGCTGGGCCGGCCGGTCGCGGTGATCGGCACGGAGCACTTCCTCATGCGGTTCAAGGACTTCGCCTGCTACGGGTACCCCATCACCGCCCCGTCGACCGGACGGCTGGCCGGGGTGCTCGCCCTCGTCTGCCCCCTCGACATGGCCAGCCCGCTCAGCCTTCCGCTGCTGCGGCGGTTCGCGGAGGAGATCGAGCACCGCATCCGGCTGGGCGCTCCGGCGGGCCAGCCGAGGGTCCCGGTCGTGGACGCCCGGCTGCCGCACTACCGGCGGCGGCGCCTGCCCGTGCTGGTCGCGGGTGAGCCCGGCACCGGCCGGACCACGGCCGTGCGGCAGCTGGCCGGGACGAACGCGGTCCTGCGGCTCGACCTGACCCGTCCCGGGCACGAGCAGCTGGCGGCCCGGCACCCCGGTCTCGTCGTGGTCGAGAACATCGACGCGCTCGGTTCGGCCGAGGTGGTGAAGCTCGCGCACCTGCTCGACGCGGGCACCTGCTGGATCGCGTTGACCAGCGGACCGCTGGCCGAGCTGGACGACAACGGCCGCGCGTTCGCGGCGCGGTGCGTCGGCCGGGTCGAGCTGCCGCCGCTGCGCACCAGGCTGGACGACCTGCCCGCGCTCGTGAACGACCACCTGGCGGCGCTGGGCGCGACCGGTCGCCTGCGCTTCGCCGACTCGGCGTGGAAAGCGCTGCGGCGGCACACGTGGCTGGACAACTTCCGCGAGCTGCACGACCTCGTCGAGCACCTGCTCGCGCTGCGCACGGCCGGCGAGATCACCGTCCACGACCTGCCCGAACGCTTCCGCAACGACTTCGCCAAGCAGCCCAGGAGCCTCATGGCGAAGACCGAGTACGAACTGATCATCAAGACGCTGCGCACGTGCGGGGGCAACCGCGTGAAGGCCGCCGAGCACCTGGGCATCAGCCGTTCGACGTTGCACCGCCGGTTGCGCTCCTTCGGCATCGCCGCGTGACGGCATAGGTGCGAGTGGAAGCCGCATGACAGCTGGCCCCGTGTCCGGAGGGGAGAACCCTCCCGACGGCCTCCTGCCCTGGCCACCGCGGCGTGCCGGCGACATCGCGGCCGAGTACCTGCCCCGGTGGGGCGGTGCGCCGATCGTGCGGGTGCGGCTGGCCGGTGGCCGGACGGCGTGGCTCGTGACGCGGCACGCCGAGGTCAGGTCGGTGTTGTCCGGACGCGGCTTCGCCATGCGAGCCGTTCCTCTGCACCGCAACGACGAGACGGCGGTCGTCCGGGCATCGCGCATCCTCCGGCTGGACGGCGCGGAGCACCGCCGAGTTGATGCGCATCGGCATCGCGGCCCAGGACGCGAACGAGTACGCGCAGGCGGCGCTGGACCACCTGGCGAAGATCGTCCACACCAGGTCCCGCCGTCCACAGGACGACCTGATCAGCGATCTGGTCACCGGTTCCGGCCTGACCGCCGACGAGATCGCCGAACAGGGCGTGACGCTGCTGATGGCCGGGTACGAGGCGCCCGCGGGGATGATCTCGAAGGGTGCCGTCGAACTGGCCGCCGACCCCCGGCTGCGCGCCGCGCTCACCGGCGACGATCCGGACCTGCGCGCCGGCGCGGTGGACGAGCTGCTGCGCCACATCTCGATCGTCCAGTACGGCATCGACCGGGTCGCCACCGAGGACGTGGTCATCGGCGGCCACCGCATCAGGCGCGGCGAGCCCGTCATCGCGCTGCTCTCCGCCGCGAACCACGACCCGGCGTTGTCCCGCACACCTGACGAGATGAACGCGCGGTGCCCGGTGCGGGGCCACGTCGCGTTCGGCCACGGACCGCACCACTGCCTGGGATTGGAACTGGGCCGCGCGATGATCGAGGTCTCGCTCTCCCGCCTGTTCACGGAGTTCCCCGCGCTGCGCGTCGTGGACGGCGACAACCCCGAACGCGACGAGTACGTGATGGGCGGGCACCTGCGCCTGTGGGTCACGTGGTGACCTGGCCCGGCCTGTACTGCCCGATCGAACCCGCGACGCACCCGTCGGCCGAGTGGCTCACGCGGTTCGAGCTCGTCCCGGACCCGCGGCGGCGGGCCCGGTTGGTGGCGGCGCGACTCGGTCCGCTCGCCGCGGCCTGAGCGACGAGCCGCTGACGCCGGACGAGGCGAGGAACTGCTGACGATGGCGCTGACCAAGCTCGCCGACACGCTCACGGTGTCGGGTGATCCCGCGCGGTCGCTCGGCCTGCTGGACGAGGCGGAGTCGTTGTTCCGCAAGCACAGCGCGTTGATGGCAGTGTCACGGGTGCAGCGGCTGCGCGGCATCGCGCTGCTCCGGCTGGGCCGGTGGCGGGAGGCGGAAGAACAGCTGCAGCACGGCCTCGACTCGTCGCGGGCGATCGAGGACAAGATCGAGAGCCTGGCGTGGCTCGCGGAGCTGGCCGACGAGCGCGAGGACACCGCACTGGCCCGTGAGCACAGGGTGCGGGCGCTGGCGGAGTGCGCGGGCTTCAACACCCCGATGGTGCGCAGCATGGCGGCGAAGATCGCCACCAGCCTGGGTGTCTCCCTGCCTGCCTGATCACCAGCCGGCGGCGGTCACGCCGTGGCCCGCGAGTGCTTCGGTCATGGCGATGGTCGCGTTGTGCACCCGTGACTTCATGGTCCCCACCGGCACCCCGATGACGGCGGCCGCGCCCTGCCGGGTGCGGTCGAGCCGGTAGACCTGCTCCAGCGCCTGCCGCTGCGTCGGGGTGAGCCGCGCCAGCCCCTCGTCCACGACGCACCGGCTGACCACCTCGTCGGCGAAGTCGGCACCACGCCCAGGCAGCAGGTCGAAGTCGTCGTCGCCGAAGATCACCGGACGGGCCCTGTCGCGGCGGATCCAGTCGACGATCAGGTTGCGCGCCACCGTGAACAGCCAC
>NZ_LGDY01000081.1 GCF_001279525.1 Nocardia sp. NRRL S-836
GCAGTACCATCGGCGCAGAAGGGCTTAACTACCGGGTTCGGAATGGGACCGGGTGTTTCCCCAACGCTATAACCACCGAAACACTATGAAATTACAACCAGCAACCCCGCAAAGGGTCGCGATCGGTTCTGGTTGTTCTTCCAGAACCGCACAGTGGATGCGTAGCGTCTTCGTAACAAGTCCTCGGCCTATTAGTACCAGTCAGCTCCAACCGTTACCGATCTTCC
>NZ_LGDY01000082.1 GCF_001279525.1 Nocardia sp. NRRL S-836
CAGCGCGTTGTCGTAGGAGTCGCCGACCGAGCCCATCGACGGCAGAATTCCGATGTCCGCCAGGCGTTGCGCGAAGCGAATCGAGGTGTAGGTCGAGCCGCGGTCACTGTGGTGGATCAGCTGCCCGCCGCGGGACCAGATCGCGTACTCCAGGGCGCCGAGCACGAGGCTGGTGTCGCAGCGGTCGCTGGTCTTCCAGCCCACGATCCGGTTGGAGAAGGCGTCAC
>NZ_LGDY01000083.1 GCF_001279525.1 Nocardia sp. NRRL S-836
CGGCAGCACCGACACCGCCCGCATCTGGGACGCCACCACCGGCCAACCCATCCACACACTCACCGGACACACCGAGCGGGTCCGATCCGTGGCCTGGTCCCCCGACAACACCCGCATCCTCACCGGCAGCACCGACACCGCCCGCATCTGGGACGCCACCACCGGCCAACCCATCCACACACTCACCGGACACACCGAGCGGGTCCGATCCGTGGCCTGGTC
>NZ_LGDY01000084.1 GCF_001279525.1 Nocardia sp. NRRL S-836
CGAACACGCTGACCTCGCGGAATAACCTGGCCGGCGCCTACGGGTCGGCGGGTGATCTGGGCCGGGCGATCCCGCTTTTCGAGGCGACCCTCGCCGACCGCGAGCGGGTGCTGGGCCCCGATCACCCGAACACGCTGACCTCGCGGAATAACCTGGCCGGCGCCTACGGGTCGGCGGGTGATCTGGGCCGGGCGATCCCGCTTTTCGAGGCGACCCTC
>NZ_LGDY01000085.1 GCF_001279525.1 Nocardia sp. NRRL S-836
CGACTCGTAGGCGTTGGCCAGGTTGCTCCGCGAGAGCAGCGTGCTTGGGTGGTCGGGGCCCAGCACCCGCTCGCGATCAGCGAGGGTCGCTTCGTGCAGTGGGATCGCCCGGCCCAGATCACCCGCCGACTCGTAGGCGTTGGCCAGGTTGCTCCGCGAGAGCAGCGTGCTTGGGTGGTCGGGGCCCAGCACCCGCTCGCGATCAGCGAGGGTCG
>NZ_LGDY01000086.1 GCF_001279525.1 Nocardia sp. NRRL S-836
TTTCGGTGCATGCCACCGCGGTCACCGTGCCGGTGTGTCCGGTGAGGGTGGTGAGCGGGGTGCCGTCGGTGAGGTCCCAGACGCGCAGCGTCTCGTCGAAGCCGCCGGTGACGGCGATGGGTCGGCCGTCGATTTCGGTGCATGCCACCGCGGTCACCGTGCCGGTGTGTCCGGTGAGGGTGGTGAGCGGGGTGCCGTCGGTGAGGTCCCA
>NZ_LGDY01000087.1 GCF_001279525.1 Nocardia sp. NRRL S-836
CGGCAGATCATGACCGCTTCCTCGAAGGCGCCCAACGCCTCCCTGCGCCGCCCAAACTCAGCCAAGGTGCCTCCGAGGCGGTTCAAGGACTGGGCGAGGTCGGGAAGGTAGCGGCTCGGCTCCATCTCAGCCAGCCGCCGGCAGATCATGACCGCTTCCTCGAAGGCGCCCAACGCCTCCCTGCGCCGCCCAAACTCAGCCAAGGTGCCT
>NZ_LGDY01000088.1 GCF_001279525.1 Nocardia sp. NRRL S-836
CGTACAGCGGGATCGCCCGGTCCAGATCACCCGCCGCCTGGTAGGCGTTGGCCAGGTTGTTCCGCGAGCTCAGCGTGTTCGGGTGATCAGGGCCCAGCAGTCGCTCGCGGTCGGTGAGGGTCGCCTCGTGCAGCGGGATCGCCCGGTCCAGATCACCCGCCGCCTGGTAGGCGTTGGCCAGGTTGTTCCGCGAGCTCAGCGTGTTCGG
>NZ_LGDY01000089.1 GCF_001279525.1 Nocardia sp. NRRL S-836
GGCGCCGAGGCGGTCGAACACTGCTGCCAGGCGGTCGTGGGCCAGGGCCTGGTGGTAAGGCGAGACGGCGTCGCAGGCCACGGCCAGGGCGGTGCGGGCCGAGGAGAGGGCGGCCTCGGTGTCGTCGGTTTCCAGCAGTGCGGTCGAGAGGTCGACGTGGCAGGCGGCCTCGCCGCATTGTTCGCCGACCTCGTGGTACATGCGCAGGGCCACGCGGAGCCACGGTTTGGCGTCGTCGTAGCGCTGGGTGGCGAGGTAGAGGAGGCCGAGGTGGTGGTGGGCGTTGGCTTCCGCCCACCGGGAGCCCGCGGTGCGGGAGACCTCCATGGCCTCGCGGTAGTGGGCTTCGGCTTCCGCCGAGCGGCCGAGGTCCATCAGGGTGCCGGCGACGGTGGTGAGGGCGCGGGCCTGCTGGTGGACGTCGGCTTTGTGGCGGGCCACCTCCAGGGCGCCGCGGTGGGCGGTCAGGGCCTCCTCCTTGCGTTCCACCTGGAGGAGGGCCACGCCGAGGTTGAACTGCATCACGAAGCGGGCGTCGTCGTCGCCCAGGGCGTTGGCGGCGGCGAGGGCGGCCTGGGTGATGCGGAGGGAGGTTTCGCGTTCGGTGCGGAGCCACAGGTAGCGGGACAGGGTGTAGGGCAGTTGCCACGCGTGGACGTGCCAGCCGGAGGCCGCGGCGTGGTCGGTGGCGGCGATCAGGTTGGCGCGTTCCGCGTCGAACCAGGCCATGGCGTCGGACGGGCCGGTCAGGGACGGGACGGCGGTGGGGCGGTGCTGCGGGGCCACCAGGACGCTGCCGCGGTTGATCGGGAGCAGGCCGTCGGCCAGGTCGGCGCAGTGCAGGTAGTAGTCCAGCATGCGGCCGGTGGCGGCGCGGCGTTCCGGTTCGGACAGCTCCCCCGCCAGCGTCTTCGTGTACACGCGGACCATGTCGTGGGCCACCAGGCGGCCCGGTTCGGAGACGGACAGCAGGTTCGCGGCGGCCAGTGCGTCCAGTGCTCGCTGGGCGTCCAGCAGCGGGATTTCGCCCATCGCCGCCACGACGTGCGGGGTCAGGTCGGCGCCGGGGTGCAGGCCGATGATCGGCAGCAGGCGGGCCGGGACCGGGGGCAGTGCGCGGCGGGAGGCGTCGAGGGCGGCGCGCACCGGGCCCTCGCCGTCCTCCAGGCCGAGAGCGGCCAGGCGGCCGTGTTCGTCCTGCAGCTCCTCGACGAGCTCGGCGACGCTCAGCTTCGGTGACACGGCCAGGCGGGCCGCGGCGATGCGCAGCGCCAGCGGCAGGCCGTCGCACAGCTCCGCCAGCGAACGCAGCGCGGCGGCCTCCACGTCGGCGCGACCGGCGATGCGGCCCAGCACGTCCACGGCGGCGTCGGGGGTGAGCATGTCCAGCTCGATCAGCTTCGCCTCGACCTGGGCGACGAGGCCGACCAGGCGGCGGCGTGACGTCACGACCACGCACGACGGCGCGCCCGGCAGCAGCGGCAGCAGGTCGCCGGAGCCGCGGACGTTGTCGAGCATCACGAGCATCCTGCGGTCGGCCAGCCGCGTGCGCAGCAGCGCGGACCGCTCGTCGACCGACACCGGGGTGTCACCGGCCGGGACGCCGAGCGCGCGCAGGAACCGGTTCAGCACCTCGCCGATCTCCAGCGGCTCCCGGTTCGGGTCGTAGCCGTGCACGTCGACGTACAGCTGGCCGTCCGGGAACTCGTCGCGCACCCGGTGCGCCCAGTGCAGCGCCAGCGCCGTCTTGCCCACCCCCGCCGGACCGGTCACCAGCAGCACGGGACCGTCGTGGGCGCTCAGCAGCGAGTCCATCAGCGCCAGCTCCGCGTCTCGCCCGATCAACGCGACGGGCGCACGCGGCAGCTGCGCGGGCACGGTCACGACCGGCTCGGGGGCGGCCTGCGCGGGCACCATGACCGGCGCGCGTTCCGGCTCGGGGCTCTCCCCCGCCAGCACGGCCTGGTGCACGCGGCGCAGCTCCGGTCCCGGCTCCACACCGAGCTCGTCGATCAGCACCCGGCGCGCCTCCCGGTAGGCGGCCAGCGCCTCCGCCTGCCGCCCGGCCTGGACCAGGGCACGCATCAGCAGCCCGTGGCCACGCTCGCGCAACGGGTGTTCGGCGACGAGGGAGGTCAGCTGCGAGACCAGCTCGGGGCCCTGCCCGATCGCGAGTCCGAGCTCGGCGCGTTCCTCGACCACGGCGA
Source organism: Nocardia sp. NRRL S-836 (assembly GCF_001279525.1). Lineage (GTDB taxonomy): Bacteria > Actinomycetota > Actinomycetes > Mycobacteriales > Pseudonocardiaceae > Lentzea. The sequence continues at coordinate 2,208 of NZ_LGDY01000089.1, forward strand.
GGCGGCGTTCCACGAGACGACCGCGCTCGACGTCGGCGAAGAGCCCCGACACCCCGCCCAGCGGCTCGGCGCGGAACAACGCCAGCGCGTCGTCCAGCTCCACCGCCGCCCCGGCGAGGTCGCCCGCCACGCGCAGGCGGTTGGCGAGCGACACCTGGCGTTCGAACACGTCGAGGTCCAGCGCGCCCGGCTCGACCCGCAGCAGGTAGCCGTCGCCGACCGACGTGAGCAGCTCGGCGGGCGCCCGGCGCGCCCGCGTCGGTTCCAGTGCGCGGCGCAGCCCGGCGACGTAGGTCTGCACGAGGTTGACCGCACTCGAGGGCACGTTGTCGCCCCAGACGGCCTCGATGATCATGCCCCGGCTCACGGGGGTGTTGCGCGACAACAGCAGCACGGCGAGCACGGCGCGTTGCTTGGCCGCGCCGAGATCCACCTCGTGACCTGCGCGAACGACCCGGAGAAGGCCGAGAACCTCGAACCGCGGGGGCTCCTCGCCGAGTGTCACCGATCTGTCCTTCGCCTGGTGGCCACCTGGAGCTTGAAGATCACTTCAGTCGGGCTCCAGTCGTGCTGTAGAAGGCATTCTTACGCTTAGCGTGTCCAACCAACCACAGACCGCGAGATCAACGGAAACCGGAAGATCGCGCAGTCGAAGGAGTTGGACCGGACAGCGGAACACCCGCTGCTCCCCATGATCGACGTGGGTCGGCCGGCGTGCAAGGGGCATCCAGCCCGCGGCGGCGGAACGCCGGCCGGCCCACGTCCCCCTACGCGCGAAGGCCCGGCCGGTGCACCCGGCCGGGCCTTCTGCTCTGTGTCGGATCAACCGGCGAACGTGCCGGACCTCGCGGCGGTCAGGAAGTTCTCCCACCCCGCGGAACGGAACCGCAGCTGCGCCCCGTCCGCGTTCTTGCTGTCACGCACGGCCGCACCGGCCGGGACGAGCGCGATCTCCACGCAGTCGGGCCCGCTGGCGGACGACCGGCTGCTCTTGCGCCAACGCAAGGTTTCCACTGTCTGTTCACTCCCGGTCTGCAGTCACGCGAGAGTGCGAGCGACTTCCGTGATCAGGGATGCGGACTCCGCCGGCCTGAGGGCGGTTCTCACCAGACGCTCGAACACCTCGGCGTACCAACTGACGTCACTCGACTGCTCCAAGTAGACGCCGCTCCTAGTGGTTTCGATGTACACCACGTCGGGGTCGAGCTGCTCAGGAAAGCTCAGGACGACGAACGGCCCGTCCATCGCAGCGTAACCACCGGCGCTGAACGGCACGACCTGCATCGTGACGTTCGGCAACGCACCGACCTCGAGGAGACGCACCATCTGGGTGCGCATCACCCCGGTGCCGCCGACGAGCCTGCGCAGGGCGGCCTCGTCGATCACGACGTGCAGGCGCAACGGGTCGTCCTCGCTCAGCAGTGCCTGCCGAGCCTTGCGCAACCGGACCCGCCGGTCGATCTCCGCGGTGCTCGCGTCCGGCAGCACCTGGGAGATCAACGACCTCGTGTACGCCTCGCACTGCAGCAGGCCGGGGATCATCAGGCCCTGGTAGGTCCTGATGGAGTCGGCGTCGGCCTCGTACCCGACGTAGCGACCGGGCACGATGTCGCCGAACTCGTCCCACCACGCCTTGCGGCGCGCCTCCCTGGCCAGCTGGACCAGTTCTTCCAGTGTGGCGGCGTCCGCACCGTAGGCGGTGAGCATGTCCCGCACGTCGCGCGGGCTCACCCCCACCCTCCCGGTCTCGATGCGGCTGATCTTGGAGGCCGAGCACTCCAGGCGCTCGCCGACCTCCTCGATCGTCAGCTCGGCCGCTTCGCGCAACCGCCTCAGCTCGCTCACGAGCCGGCGCTTGCGCAGCGTCGGGCTGCTACCCCGTGCCATCCACACCTCCTGGTCGGGCTCTAGTTTGAGAGCAAAGAACACCCCCGCAAAGGGACGTCATCCATTCGTGTACTGCAACTTGCAGTCCGCATCGGGGGCAGGCCAGTCTGCATGGGTTGCTCACGCACGGACTGGAGCTCTGAGCCTGATGGCCGTCACGGTGTTCAGCCAACTGGACAGGTCGCTGCACTCCCATCTGGCCACGCTCAGCGAGCTCGCCCAGCGCGGTGACGACCAGACGGCCCTCGTGCTCGCCAGGGTAGAGCTGCCGAGGGTGGTCGCGGTCGTCAAGGCGTTGCTCGACGAGCACCAGCCCGATGAGCACGGCCGTTGTGCCACGTGCAAGCGCGGCTGGTTCTCCCGGCGGATGCCCGCACCGTGCCGGGCATACCTGTCGGCGCAGCTGATCCTGACCGTGGTGGGGCAGGAGACTGCGCACGGCAAGCACCTGCGCCCGGTGGGCTGAACCGCGGAACTCGATAGTTCTTCAGCTCCGTCCTGACCTGGGCCGGCTCCGCACCCCCCGACCGGAGCCGGCCCTGCTCTGTCATCACCTCGCGTGACGATCACCCGCGAAGATCAACACGACCGGTTGACACACCTGTCACAGCGCCGGTTCCGCAGCCATCATTGGTGGTGACGCGGCCTGATCTCGATCCGATGCCTGTGCCGACACGGAGGTGTTCCCGTGCCGACCCCGCATGACCGCGCCGACGCGCTCGCAGCCGTCCGGCCGCGCCGCATGCTGCCCTTAGAGCGCCGTTAGCGCTCCCCTCGCGCACTCCCCTTCCCCTCGCCCTGTGCCCTCGCACAGGGCTATGCGGCCATTCCACGAAAGGCAAGAACGTGAACCACCTCCCGCGGTCCAACGCCGGCGAGCACACCCCGCACGGTCCACCGGGCGGTCCGCGCCTGGTCCTGCGGCACGACCTGCCCGCGAGCTTCGTGCTGTTCCTGATCTCCATCCCGCTCTCGCTCGGCATCGCCCACGCCACCGGCGCGCCGCTGATGGCCGGGCTCATCTCGGCCGTGGTCGGCGGCGTGGTGGTCGGTGCGATCAGCGGGGCGCCGTTGCAGATCAGCGGACCGGGCACCGGGCTCGTGGTGATCGTCGCCGGGCTGGTGGCGCAGTTCGGCTGGGCCGCCACCGCGGCGATCACGCTGGGCGCCGGCGTGCTGCAGCTGGCGCTGGGGCTCACCGGCATCAGCCGGCTGGTGATGTCGCTGTCCCCCGCCGTGGTGCACGGCATGCTGGCGGGCATCGGCATCTCGATCGCGGCCGGCCAGGTCGTGGTGGTGCTCGGCGGCACGGCGGCGTCGACGGTGCCCGCGAACCTCGCGCAGCTGCCCGGTCAGCTGATCGGCCTGCACCTCGGGTCGGTGCTCGCCGGTGCGACCGCGGTCGCGGTCCTGCTGCTGTGGCCCAGGGTGCCGCGCGCCTCGCTGGTGCCGGCGCCGCTGGTGGCCGTCGCCGCCGCGACCGGGCTCGCGTTCCTGCTGCGCCTCGACGTCGCGCGGGTCGACCTGCCGGACAGCCACGAGCTGGTGTTCCCCGCGGTGCCGCAGGGCAGCACCGGCGCGGTCGTCACGGCCGTCGTCACGGTCGCGCTGGTGGCGAGCATGGAGTCGCTGCTGTCGGCGGTGGCCGTGGACCGGCTGCACGACGGGCCGCGGGCCCGGCTGGACAAGGAGCTGATCGCGCAGGGCACCGGCAACGTGCTCGCGGGGGCGCTGGGCGGGTTCCCGATCAGCGGTGGCCTGGCGCGCAGCTCCACGAACGTCGCGTCCGGTGCGAGGACCCGGTACGCCGCGATCTTGCAGGGCGTGTGGATCGCGGTGGCGGTGCTCGCGTTCGCTCCCGCACTGGAGCTGATCCCGCTGGCGGCGCTCGCGGGCGTGCTGCTGATCGTCGGTCTCCGGCTCGTGTCGGTCGAGCGGATGCGCAACCTGCTGCGGCACGAGGAGTTCCTCGTCTACTCGGCGACGGTGCTCGGCGTCGTCCTGTTCGGACTGCTCGAAGGCGTGGTCGCGGGGCTCGCGATCGCGTTGCTGCGCGCGCTGTACCGGCTGACGCACTGCTCGGTGCGGGTCGAGGGCGACCGGGTGTGCGTGCACGGGTCGCTGGTGTTCCTCGGGGTCGGGCGGCTGGTGCGCGAGCTGCGCCGGCTGCCGCTGGGCCGCACGGTGGTGCTGGAGCTGCACGTCGACTACCTGGACCACGCGTCCTACGAGGCGATCAACGACTGGCGCGAGGGCTACGAGCGGCTCGGCGGCCGGGTGCGGGTCGACGAGGTGCACGACACCTGGTACGACCGGGCGAACCAGGGCAAACCGGGGCGGCGCAAGACGTTGCCCGGCCCGCTGCCGCGCTGGTTCGCGCCGTGGTCGCACTGGCAGGGCTCCGCTGTGCCGGTGCTCCCGGCCCAGCGGGCGGCGCCGGAGAGCGATCCCATGCTGCTGGGCATGCACGAGTTCGAACGCCGGTCGGCGCCGCTGGTCCGCCCGTTCCTGCACGAGCTGGCGCTGCGCGGGCAACGGCCGCGGCAGCTGTTCATCACCTGTTCCGACTCGCGCGTGGTGCCGAACCTGATCACCACGTCCGGGCCGGGTGACCTGTTCTGCGTGCGCAACATCGGCAACCTGGTGCCGATGCACGACGCGGAGGACCGGTCGGTCGGTGCCGCGGTCGAGTACGCGGTCGAGATCCTCAACGTCAGCACCATCGTCGTGTGCGGGCACTCCGACTGCGGCGCGATGAAGGCGTTGGTGCGCGGTGGCGCGGCACCCGGCTCGCACCTGCACTCCTGGCTGCGCAACGCCGAACCGTCGCTGATCCGCTTCCACGCGCCGACCGCGCCGGGGTGCGCGGAGCTGCCGGTGGGCGACCGGCTCGCCGTCGCGAACGTCGCGCAGCAGCTGGACAACCTGCTCGGCCACCCGAGCGTGCGGGAGGCGGTCGCGGCGGGCGCGCTCACGTTGAAGGGCATGTACTTCGACATCTCCAACGCCCGCGTGTACCTGGTCGACCCGGACCGCAACGGCCTCGAACCCGTGCCGTCACCGGCCTAGGAAACACTGGAGCCGCCCCGGTTTCGCGGGGCGGCTCCGATGTTTCGCACGTCGATCAGCAGGTGCCGATCCACGAGCACTCGACGTCGAAGCGCTCCTTGGCCGGAACCTTGGTGCGCTCCTGCGCCGGTGCCTTCCGCTGCTGCGGCACCGGCTCGGCCTTCTGCTGGGTGAACTGGGGCGCACCGTCGTTCGCCAGCCGCACGGCGACCCTGTCCTCGACCGTCTTGGGGCTGACCCACAGCACCACGTTGTTCTGCACGAGCGAGAACACCAGCTGGCGGCCGGTCTGCGTGGTGACGTAGCCGGACAGCGCCGAGACACCGGACAGCGAGCCGGTCTTGGCCTGCACGTTGCCCTCCGCCTTGGTGCCCTTCATGCGGTTGACCAGCGTGCCGTCGCGGCCCGCGACCGGCAGCGACGCCTGCCACGTGCTGAACCACGGCTTCGTCTTCGCCTTGACCAGGACCGAGCTCAGGTCGTCCGGTGACATCTGGTCGAGCCGCGACATGCCGGAGCCGTCGAAGACCTCGATCCAGTTCGGGTCGACGCCGAGGCCGGCCCACTTGCGGCTGAGCTGGTTGACGCCGTTGGGGAACGAGCCGCCCGCGGACTTGACCAGCACCTCCGCCAGCATGTTGTTGCTGTTCTTCAGCAACGGCGTGACGAGCTGGGCCAGCGTGATCGACTCCTCGGAGGCGAGCACCGCGGCACCCTGCGGGGCCTGGGCGCGCCTCACCCCGCCCAGCACCTGGATCCCGTTGCGCTGCAACGCCTTGCCGAACACCGACGAGACCAGGCCGGTCGGGTCCTTGACGGTGGAGAGCGCCGTCGTCTCGACCCAGGTCGAACCGCTGACCTTGATCACGTTGGTGCCGTGCTCGCGTTCGACGGTGATGCCCTCGTCGCCGTTGGTCGTCGCGGTGTTCTGGATCTGCACCACGTCGTTCTCGGGCTCGACGCTCACCTGCACCGGGTCACCGGTCGCGGCACCCGGCCGCACGCGCACGACCACCGTGCCGGCGCTGTACTTCGCGTCCGGCGACAGCGTGAGCGCCGACGTCTCCGCGCTGTAGGAGTACGGCTCGTCGTCCCACGCCCAGCCGCTGCCGTACGGCTGGGTGTCGAACGCCGTGTCGTCCAGCACGAGCGCGCCGGTGACCTGCGTGACACCGCTGTTCTTCAACGTGTCCGCGAGCGCCTGGTAGCGCGGGGCGGACATGGTCGGGTCGCCGGTGCCGCGCAAGACCAGGTCGCCGTTCAGCGTCGCGCCCGAGCGGGTGCCCGCCGACCGCAGCTCGGTCTTCCACCGGAAGTCCGGCCCGAGCAGGTCGAGCGCCGCGGCCGTCGTGAGCACCTTCAGGTTCGACGCGACCTGCGAACGCCGGCCGCCCGACCTCGTGTAGAGGACCTCGCCGGAGTTCGCGTCCCGCACGGTGATGCCGACGTCGGCGCCCTTGAGCCCCGGGTCGGCGAGGATCGCGTCGAGGTCGGCGGTAAGTGCCTCGTTGCCGGCCGCGCCGGCGCCGCCGCTCGATGTCAGGGTCAACCCCGCCACCGCAACGACGACCGCCCCCAGTGCACGAAATTTCACGCTTCCACCTCAGACCTGTCGCCGGACCACAACGTGTGGAAGCTACCGGTCCGGTCGGTGCGGCGATAAGTGTGAGCGCCGAAGAAGTCGCGCTGTCCCTGGACGAGCGCGGCCGGCAGGCGTTCGGAGCGAAGGCCGTCGTAGTAGGCCAAAGCGGACACGAAGCCAGGAGTCGGGACGCCGGATTCGACCGCACGGACGACAACGCGCCGCCAAGCGGCCTCAGCGTTCTGCACGGCGTCGCGGAAGTAGTTGTCCACCAACAGGGACGCGAGGTCGGGGTTCGCGTCGTAGGCCTCGCGGATGCGGTTGAGGAACCGGGCGCGGATGATGCAGCCGCCACGCCAGATCGTCGCCATCGCACCGAGGTCGATGTTCCAGTCGAAGTTCTTCGACGCCTCGCGCATCATGTCGAAGCCCTGCGCGTACGCCACGACCTTCGACGCGTACAGCGCCTGGCGCACGTCGTCGACCAGCTCGGGGTCCGGCTTCGCGACGACCTCGCTGGCACCGAACGCCTCGCGGACGGCCTTGCGCTGGTCGGTGTGGCCCGACAACGAGCGCGCGAACACGGCCTCGGCGATGCCGGTGACCGGCACGCCCAGCTCCAGCGCCTCCTGCACGGTCCAGCGGCCGGTGCCCTTCTGCTCCGCCGCGTCCTCGATGACCTGCACGAGCGGCGTGCCGTCCGCGTCGACGTGCTTGAGCACCTCCGCGGTGATCTCGACCAGGTACGACTCCAGGTCACCCGAGTTCCACTGCGTGAAAACCTCGGAGATCTCGGCGGGCGTCTGGCCGCCGACGCGGGAGAGCAGGTCGAACGCCTCGGCGATCAGCTGCATGTCGGCGTACTCGATGCCGTTGTGCACCATCTTCACGAAGTGCCCTGCGCCGTCCGGGCCGACGTGCACGCAGCACGGCTGGCCGTCCACCTTGGCGGCGATCTCCTCGAAGACCGGGCCGACGTGCCGGTAGGACTCGGCGGGGCCGCCCGGCATGATGCTGGGGCCGTTGAGCGCGCCCTCCTCGCCGCCGGAGATGCCGGCGCCGACGAACAGCAGGCCCTTCTCCTTGAGCGCGGCCTCCCGGCGGCGCGTGTCGGCGTAATGGGCGTTGCCGCCGTCGATGACCATGTCGCCGGGCTCCAGCAGCCCGCTCAGCTCGTCGATGACGGCGTCGGTCGGCCCACCGGCCTTCACCATGATGATGATCTGGCGCGGCGTCTGGAGGCTCTGCACGAGCTCCTCCAGCGTCTCGGCGCCGACGAAGTCGCCTTCGTGGCCGTGCTCTTCGAGCAGCGACTTCATCTTCGCGGGCGTCCGGTTGTGCACGGCGACTGTGAAACCGTGCCGCGCGAGGTTGCGCGCGAGGTTGCTGCCCATGGTGGCAAGACCGGTGACCGCGATACGTGCTTTGCCTTCAGTCATAGGCGACAGCCTGCCGTGTTCTGCGCCTTTGCGCGAGACGTCACAGCGTCTTCTCAGCCTCTGTTTCGCCAGGTGAACCGCGTCACGCCGGGATACGTAGGGCTAGGCGTAAGTTGGGTTTCATGACGTTTGTGAGCGAGGGCACCTCGGCCACCGACCGCGCCGAGCGCTACGGATCCCAGCTGGTCAAGCACTTCACGCACAAGGACCTGGAAGGGTCCTGGGAGGACGGACGCGGTTTCGTGCGGTTCTCCGCCGGTCTGGCGTCCTTCACCGCCGCACCGGACGCCCTGCGGCTGCGGGTCGAGGCCGACTCCGAGGAGGGCGTGGAACGGCTGCGCGACGTCGTGGAACGGCACCTGGTGCGGTTCGGCACCCGCGACGAGCTGACCGTGACCTGGTCGGACTCAGGCAGCGAGAACTGACGCCGCCATCGCGATGAGAGCGGTACCACAGACCCGCTCGAACGGAGCGCGGACCTTCGGCTTGCTCAGCACCGTGCCCAGCTGACGAGCCAGCGGGACCACCACCACCCAGAAGCCCGCGAACACCCCGACCGTCACGGCGCTGAGCAGCGCGGCCTGCGGCAGCGGCGGGGCGGCCGGGTCCATCGCCTGCGGGATGAGGCTCAGGAACGTGAGCATCACCTTGGGGTTCAACAGGTCGCAGAGCACGCCGCGCAGGAAGACGTTGCCGTTGCCGCGCGGCTGCTCGGCCGCCTGCCCACCGGCCGACCGGAACGTCATGAACCCGAGGTAGGCCAGGTAGAGCGCGCCGACCGCCTTGACGACGAACAACGCCGCCGGCGCCGCCACCACGAGCGCGGACAGGCCGAGGGTCGCGAGGGTGGCGTGCACGAGCAGGCCGGTGACGACCCCCAGCGCGGCCATGACGCCCAAGCGGAGGCTGCGCACCGCGTTGCCCATGATCAGGACGAAGTCCGGACCGGGCACGACCGTGATCACCACGAGGGCCAGCAGGAAAGACGTCCACGCGATGTGCATGGGCGGGATCGTCCGCCACTCGTTCGAGCACATTCCACCTGGTCAGTACGATGTTCGCTTATGCGCGAACAAGCCGAACTGGATTCGGTCGACTGGCACATCCTGGAGGAGTTGCAGAACGACGCGACCCTGCCGAACCGGACCCTGGCGGAGATCGTCGGGCTGGCGCCGTCGTCCTGCCTGCAACGGGTCCGGCGGCTGCGCGAACTGGGCGTGATCACCGGGTGCCACGCCGTGGTCGACCCGGCCACGACGGGCCTGCCGCTGGAGGCCGTGGTGTCGGTGAACGTGCGACCGCACACCCGTCCGGTCGTGGCGGCGTTCCGCGCGTTCGTGATGGCGCAGCCGGAAACCCGGTCGATCTTCCACGTCTCCGGGCAGGCGGACTTCCTGATCCACATCGCGGTGGCCGGCTCGACGCACCTGCAGGCGTTCCTGATGGACAAGATCGCGTCACGGACGGAGGTGCGGAACCTGACGTCGTCGGTGGTGCTGGAACGGGTGGAGACACGGGCGCTGACACCGCCGGCGAACCTGCGGCCGACGCACCGGCGGCGGCGCACGGACTAACGAAGCGCGGTCAGCCGGTCGAGGTCGATCACCAGTGGAGCGGGCTTGCTCAGCTTCACCTCGCCGGTGCCGTCCTCAGCCAGTTTGTACACGCCGTCAACCAGTTCGAAGGTCGTCAGACTCACCGGCTCGTCGAGCTCGACCAGCCAGTAGTGCGCGATTCCCGCTTTGGCGTACTGAGTGGGTTTCGTGACTCGGTCCACGCGCTCCGAACCCGGCGACACGATCTCCACCGCGAGCAGCACATCCGCTGCGGCGAACCGCTTCGGCGCGCGGCGCGCCGCCTCGACCGACACGACGACGACATCGGGTTTGCGCACAGTCGGCCGGCTCGAAGCGTCGAGCACCACGTCGACGTCGGCGTAGGCCGTGAGACCGTCGGGCAGTTGTTCGTCGAACCAGTGGGCCAGGCGGTTCTGCGCCTTCCGGTGTGGGGGAAGAGCAGCAGATACCAGGTGCAGGACTCCATCTACGAGCTCGAGGTTCTTGTCCTCGGGCATCGCGTCCCACTCGTCCAGGCTCACCAGGTGATCACGCCCCGCGTTCGCAGTCATGCGTGCCGGGAACCACTCCATGGGATGACGCACCGGCTAACGGCGGCGAGTCAGCCGGTCGAGGTCGACCGAGAACCCCGTCGGCCAGGTGAGCTCGACCCGGCCCACGCCTTCCTCGACCAGCTTGTAGAGGTCACCGACCAGCTCGAAGGCCGCCAGGCTGACCGGCTCGCCGAGGTCGACGACCCAGTAGCGGGCGATGCCGGCTTTGGCGTACAGCATCGGCTTCGTCACGCGGTCCGCGCGCTTCGATCCCGGCGGCACGACCTCGACCGCGAGCAGAACGTCCGCGGCGTCAAGGCGATGACACCCATCGCCGTAGCTCCCGGCCGAGGTGACCACGACATCCGGCCTGCACACGGTCGCCCGCGCGCCCGGCTGGAGCACGACCTCCACATCGCACTCGGCGACCAGGCCGTCCGGTAGCTGCTCGTCCAGCCGGTTGGCGAGATTGCGAGCAACCCGCTGGTGCAAAGGGACGGAAGAGGCGATCACTTGCACAACCCCATCAACGACGACGACACAGGTCCTCTGGCATCGCGTCCCACTCGCCATGGAGTCTCCCGCCACCAGCTACTTCCAGTGTCGGCGTTGGACGTCCTCCACGCGATCACTCACCAGCGTGGTTCGAACTGATGTGCCGGCTCACTCCCCATCGGGTGACGACTTGAGCACCCGGATCAGGCCCTCCTGCACGACGGTCGCCACCAGCTGGCCGTCCTGCGTGAAGAACTGCCCGGTCGCCAGCCCGCGGTTGCCGGACGACGACGGCGAGGCGGTGTCGTACAGCAGCCACTCGTCGGCGCGGAACGGCCGGTGGAACCACATCGCGTGGTCCAGCGAGGCGCCCAGCACCTTGTCCAGGCCCCAGTACACGCCGTGCTTGGCCAGCACCCCGTCCAGCAGCGTCATGTCCGAGGCGTAGGTCATCACGCAGATGTGCAGCATCGGGTCGTCCGGCAGCTTGCCGTCGGCCTTCATCCACACGCGGGACGCGGGTTCGCCGGGACCGTCCTCACGCGACTCCCACGGCGGCTCGGTGACGTAGCGCACGTCGATCGGCCGCGGGAACTTCGAGGAGTGCAGGAGGTAGCCCTCCGCCTGCTCGGCCCACGTGGGCAACGTCTCCGGGTCCGGCACGGCGGGCATCGCCGCCGAGTGCTCGATGCCCTGCTCCTCCAGCTGGAACGAGGCGGAGAGGGCGAAGATGGCCTTGCCGTGCTGCACGGCCACGACGCGGCGGGTGGTGAACGAGCGGCCGTCGCGGATGCGGTCCACCTCGTACACGATCGGCACCCGCGGGTCGCCGGGCCGGATGAAGTACGAGTGCAGCGAGTGCACCCGGCGTTCCACCGGCACGGTCCGACCCGCGGCCACCAGCGCCTGCCCGGCCACCTGCCCGCCGAAGACGCGCACCGGCGACTCGGCGGGTGACACACCGCGGAAGATGTTCTCCTCGATGCGTTCCAGGTCGAGCAACGCGACCAGGTCGTCCACTGCGGATTGTCCGCTCAGGCCCGATGGGCGCTCAGCAGCGGCACGGGCGGCCTCAGTCACGGTCAAGCACTCCTACGCGTGGTCGTCCTCCCCCAGCCGGTGCACCCGGATGAGGTTCGTCGACCCAATGGTGCCAGGCGGCGATCCGGCGACCACCACCATGAGGTCACCGGCCTGGTAGCGGCCGATCTCCAGCATGGCGACGTCGACCTGGCGGACCATCTCGTCGGTGGACTCCACCTTCGGCACCAGGAACGTCTCGGTGCCCCACGTCAGCGACAGCTGCGAGCGCACCGCGGGCTCCGGCGTGAACGCCAGCAGCGGCAGGTGCGTGTGCAGGCGGGCCAGGCGGCGGACCGTGTCACCGGACTGCGTGAACGCGACCAGGGCCTTGGCGTTGAGGCGCTCGCCGATGTCGCGGGCCGCGTAGGAGATCACACCGCGCTTGGTGCGCGGGACGTGGGTCAGCGGCGGCACGACGACCGACTCGGTCTCGACGGCCTCGATGATGCGGCCCATGGTCTTCACGGACTCGATGGCGTAGCGGCCGACCGAGGTCTCGCCGGACAGCATCAGCGCGTCCGCGCCGTCGAGCACCGCGTTCGCGACGTCGGACGTCTCGGCGCGGGTCGGGCGGGAGTTGGTGATCATCGAGTCGAGCATCTGGGTCGCGACGATGACCGGCTTGGCGTTCTCGCGGGCGATCTGGATCGCGCGCTTCTGCACCAGCGGCACGTGCTCGAGCGGCAGCTCGACGCCCAGGTCACCGCGGGCGACCATGACGCCGTCGAAGGCCAGGACGATCGCTTCGAGGTTGTCCACGGCCTCCGGCTTCTCGATCTTCGCGATCACCGGGAGGCGCTTGCCGCCGGAGCGGTCCATGACCTGGTGGACGAGGTCGATGTCGGCCGGGGAGCGGACGAACGACAGTGCGATGAAGTCCACACCCAGCGAGAGCGCGAACTCCAGGTCCTCGATGTCCTTCTCGGACAGCGCCGGCACGGAGACGTCCATGCCGGGCAGCGACAGGCCCTTGTTGTTGCTGACCGGACCGCCCTCGGTGACCTCGCACACGACGTCGGAACCTTCGACGTCGACGACCACGAGGCCGACCTTGCCGTCGTCCACGAGCAGGCGGTCGCCGACCTTGGCGTCCTTCGCGAGCTCCTTGTACGTCGTCGACACGCGGTCGTGCGTGCCCTGGACGTCCTCGACGGTGATGCGGACGATGTCGCCGTTGTTCCAGTCGACAGGACCGGCCGCGAACCGGCCGAGCCGGATCTTGGGGCCCTGGAGGTCGGCGAGGATGCCCACGGCGCGACCGGACTCGTCCGCTGCGGCGCGGACCATGTCGTAGACCTGCTTGTGGTCGGCATGGCTGCCGTGGCTGAAGTTCATCCTGGCCACGTCCATACCGGCCGCTACCAGGTCACGGACCTTTTCGGGCGTGCCAGTGGCGGGACCGAGGGTACAGACGATCTTTGCGCGTCGACTCACGTGTAGAGAGAGTAGTCCCCGTTCCTGGACCGATCCCGAACTACTCCTCGGTAATGTTCTGACAATGGGTCGAGTGTTCCCGTTCGTGTTCGCGGCGTTGCTCAGTGTCGTCGTGTTGTTCACCCCCGAGTCAGGTGTGCCCTCCTCGCCGCCGGGAACGGACAAGGTCGTGCACACGCTGCTCTTCGCCCTGCTCGCCTTCACCGGCCTGTACGCGAAGATTTCTCACGTTCTGCTGGCGCTGGTGGCGTACGCAGGTGTTTCGGAGGTGCTGCAGGAGCTGATCACGCCGCTGCACCGCAGCGGGGACGTCCTCGACGCGCTCGTGGACGTGGCCGGGATCGGCCTGGGCTGGGCTATCGCCGCGGCAGTTCGCTCACGCCGACGTGGTCCTGGCACCACTCGTTCAGCTCCCTGAGCTGCCGCCACGCCTTGCGCACCCGGTCGAGGCACCCCGGCTCGTGCAGCACGTCGTCGGGCTCCCACACCTTGCGCACGTAGAGCGACCGGTGCTTGAGCAGGTCGAGGTGCGGGTGGTCCTCGGCGAACCCGCGCGGCCTCGACCTCATCACGTCGCCCGCGACGGTCCAGCCCTGCTTGACGAGCTTGTCGACGATCTTGCGCAGCAGCACGCCGTGCGCGTCGACCGAGGCGCGGTAGCGGGCGAGCTGGTCGGAGGCCATGTGGAACGAGCCGCCGCCGACCATCAGCCCCTCCGGGCTGAGCTGCACGTAGTACGCGCCGCCGCCGCGGCCCCGCTCGATCACGCCGCCGCAGTGGTCCTTGTACGGCGTCTTGTCCTTGGCGAACCGCACGTCGCGGTACGGGCGGAACACCTTGCCCTCGCCGAACTCCTTCTCCAGCGCGAGCAGCAGCGCCTCCATCGGTGCGCGCACGTCGCGCAGGTAGGTCTCCTTGTTGTCGTCCCAGTACGCCTTCGAGTTGTCCAGGACCAGACCGTCGTAGAAGTCGATGGCGTACTCGCCGAAACCGTCGAACGTCACCGAGTCAGCCTAGGCCGACCGCCCAAATGCGTGAAAAATCGTTTGGGTGGAGACAGTCAGGGCCATACTCGGACGAATGCCACGCCGTACCAACGCGCTCGCGACCTGGCTCCAGCGACTCGACCAGGGCGAGGTGGCGGTGATCCTGACCCACCGCGGGGACGTGGGCGACCGGCTGCTGAGATCGCTGAAGGACCTCGCCTACCAGCTCACCGACCCCGACTCGGTGCACCACGCGGAGGACGAGCTCGACCAGGGCGCGGTGGACGTGCTCGGCGCGATCATCCGGCTGGGCGCCAGGGCGGGCGTGGACGCGGTGTGCGCCGACCTGGGCTGTTCGTCGCAGGAGTTCGGCCGGGCGTTCGGCGAGCTCACGAAGCGGGCGCTGGCCTGGCCGGAGGGTGCCACGCTCAGGGAGGTCAACTCGGTGCGGGCCGCGCACGCCCGGCCCCGGCTCACGCCGCGGCCGCCGGCGGCACGGCGGCGACCCGCCTCGCCCGCCTCACCGGCCGGACCTGCCATGTCCACTGTGGATGGTGTGGCGCGGCTGCTGGCCCACTGCGAGCGGGAGAACTTCGACGCCCGCTACACCGGCGGGGTCGCGACGCCGGAGATCCGGCGGGTGGCGCGGCTGCTGCGGGTCACCGACGCCGTGCTGCGGCTGCGGCTGGAGCTGGCGGTCGAGGCGCAGCTGCTCGGGCTGGAACGCGGCCACCTGCGGCCGACCAGGCACGCGGACGCGTGGCTCGACGCGCATCCCGGCGTGCGGCTCACGGCGCTGGTCGCGGCGTGGCAGCGGATGGACTGGCGGCCCGATCCCGAGCAGGCACGGGCAGCGTTGCGCGACTACGCCGGGCAGGCCGGCGCCGAGCTGCGCCGGTCCACGCTGGCCGCGTTCAGCGCGGACCACGCCGTCGTCGACGTCGGTGAGCTGGTCGACGAGCTGGTGTGGGCCCGCCCGGCCGTGCACGAGGCGCGGGTCACGGCGGCGGTGGTCGCGGAGCTGGAGGCGCTCGCGCTGGTCGCGGACGGCGCGCTGACGCCGCTGGGACATGCGGTGCTGCACGGCGGTGACGTCGAGGCGGCCGCGGTGCGGCTGATGCCGGCCGCGACCGAGCGGGCGGTGTTCCAGGCGGACCTGACGGCGGTGGTGGACGGGCTGCCGTCGACGGCACTGAGCTCGACGCTGAACCTGGTGGCCGACCTGGAGAACGACGACACGGCGCGGGTGTGGCGGCTGTCGGCGGGCTCGATCCGGCGGGCCCTCGACGCCGGGCTGTCGGCCGACGAGGTGCTGCTGCGGCTGGGTGTGGTGGCGGAGGGGCCGTTACCGCAGGCGGTCGAGTACCAGGTGCAGGACGTGGCGCGGCGGCACGGGCAGCTGACGGTGACCGAGGTGGCGTGCTGCGTGCGGGCGGAGGACCCGGCGCTGCTGCAGGAGATCGCCAGGACCCGCGCGTTGCACCCGCTGGGGCTGCGGTTCCTCGCGCCGACCGTGCTGGCCTCCGTGGCGCCGATGACCGAGACGCTGGCGGCGTTGCGCAGGGCCGGGTACGCGCCGAAGGGCGTCGACGGCGGCGACCGGTCCATTGTGGAGCGCACGCGGCCGGAACGGGCGGCCCCGCGCGGCGAGCGCGGGCAGGACCGGCGCAGGCCCGTGCTGGACGACGTGGAGCTGGCGCAGCTCGCGGTGCGGCTGGTGGAGCAGGAGCGGCAGGTGGTCGGCCGGGGCACGCCGCGGACGAACGCGGCGCGGATGTTGCGCGACCAGAACGTCTTCCTGCGCGACGAGGAGGTGCAGCGGCTCGCCTCCGCGCTGGTCGACGGGCGGCCGGTGCGGATCGGGTACGCGAGCGGGCCGCGGCAGACGGAGACGGTCCTGATCACCCCGGTCAAGCACCTCGACGGGGTGCTGACCGCGGACTGCGAGGGCGGTGCCAGCAGGGAGTTCCACATCGAGCACGTGCGGGCGGTGCGCGCGCCGGGCGGATGAACACCTGGTGAAGTCGCGGTGGCCCCGGTGATCACGTGCGGATACTGGAACCGTGCCTGACCCGATCTCCGCCGGACTGCTGATGGTGCTCGAGACCGTGCTGGAGCGCTTCCTGCTCGGTCTCTTCGACGTGGCGCACAAGGGCGCCAGGAACAAGAAGCGCCAGCGGGAGCTGACCAGGCCGGGGCCGCTGGTCGAGCGGATCAGCACCGAGCTGGCGCGCGGTGAGCTCAGCGGGGTGGCCGAGCACGAGTGGGAGGCCGCCGTCGCCGCGGTGCGCGAGTCCGTCGAGGCCGCGCTGCCGTTGCGCGAGGACGAGGCGCTGCAGGTCATGCTGACGCCGGAGGCGCTGCGCGCGCACGTGCTGGCCAGGTCCGAGGGGATCCGGCGGGCGGCGGGGCTCTCGGACGCCGCCGCGGCGGTGTACGACGCGCTGGTCGCGCGGGTGTGCGTGGCGATCGTCGAGCTGGTGTGGTCGCAACCGGAGTACGCGCGGCGGCTGGCCGTGGCGATGTTCCAGGTCAGCCGCCAGACCGCCGACGCCGTGGCACGGCTGCCGGAACAGCAGCACAAGGCACTGGTCGCCGCGCATCGGGACTTCGAGGACCGCTACGCCGAGCAGGTCGCGCACGCGCTGGGCGGCCTGGAGCTGTTCGGCCTCACCCGCGGCCGGGCACCGCGGCGGCACTCGTTCGACAGCTCGTACGTGTCGCTGGCGGTGGCACGGGTCGGGGACACCGACGAGCTGACCGGGGCCGGGCTGCCGGTGGCGGCGGCGCTGACGGACACGCCGCGGGTGCTGATCCGCGGTGGCGCGGGCGCGGGCAAGACGACGTTCCTGCGCTGGCTCGCGATGAACGCGCTGGGCGAGACGCGCACGTCGGGCAACGAGTGGCTCGGGCTGGTGCCGTTCTTCGTGCCGTTGCGGCAGTTCGCGGCGTTGCCGAAGCCGGAGGAGTTCATCTCCTCGACCGCCTCGATGATCGAGGAGGAGAAGCCGTCCGGGTGGGTCACGGCACGGCTGCGCGAAGGCCGCGCGCTGGTGCTGGTCGACGGCGTGGACGAGCTGGTGTGGGAGCGGCGGGCCGAGGCGCGGCAGTGGCTCGCGCAGCTCGTGGCGGCCTACCCGAAGGCCCGGTACGCGGTCACGACGCGGCCGGCGGCGGTGCCGGAGGACTGGCTGGAGGACTGCGACTTCGCGGCGTTCGACCTGTTGCCGTTGAGCGACAAGGGGGTGCGCGACTTCGTCGAGGCCTGGCACACGGCCGCGCGCGACGAGCCGGGGCTGCCGCGGGACGTGCGGGTGTGGCTCGCCGAGTGCGAGACGCGGCTGGTCACGACGCTCGCGAAGCGGACGGACCTGCGGCGGCTGGCGTCGAGCCCGTTGCTGGCGGGGCTGCTGTGCGCGTTGCACCAGGACCGGAACATGCACCTGCCGCGCGACCGGCGGTCGTTGTACGAGGCCGCGCTGGACCTGCTGCTGGTGCGGTGGGACGAGGACCGCGGACTGGCGCTGCCGTCGTTCTCCAAGGAGGAGCAGCTCGTCCTGCTGCAGCGGTTCGCGTACTCGCTGGTGCGCAACCGGGAGCTGACGGTGCCGCGCGAGGAGGCCGTGCACCGGCTCGGGAACGCCATGCGCGGCCTGCGTTCGCACGACATCGACCCGGACGACGCGATGCAGCGGCTGCTGGAACGGGCCGGGCTGCTGCGCGAGGTCGGCACGGACCGGGTGCAGTTCGTGCACCGGACGTTCCGCGACTACCTGGCGGCCAAGGAGGTCGTGGACGCGGGCGACCTGAACCTGCTGGTGGACAGGGCACACCTGGACGAGTGGCACGACGTGGTGGTCATGGCCGTCGCGCACGCCCGGCCGCGGGAACGGGCGCGGGTGCTGATGGACCTGCTGGCGGGCAACGACGACACGCGCAAGGACGACCGCGGCCGGGACCGGCTGCGGCTGCTGGCGCTGGCGTGCCTGGAGCAGGCGGACGTGATCGAGCCGGAGTCGGCGCGCACGCAGGTGACGGCGGCGGCCGCCGCGCTGATCCCGCCGACGAGCTTCGCGCACGCCGACGCGCTGTCCGAGGCCGGGTCGTTCGTGGTGGACCTGCTGCCGGGACCGGAGGCGGCCGGTGACTCGGCGGCGGCCGCGTACGTCGTGCGGACGCTCGCGAACATCGGCGGCGAGGGCGCGTGGGAGCGGATCGCGGAGTTCGTGGACGTGGACCACACGATGGTCATCGACGAGCTGCTGCGGGCGTGGCGGAACACGCCCGACGCCGAGAACTACGCGAAGACCGTTCTGTCCAAAGTGGACTTCCGTGACCGGCGGGTGGACGTCCGCGGCTGGCACCGCATCCAGTTCATCGCGCACCTGGCGAAACTGCGGTACGTGCGGTGCATCGGCAACATCAACCCGCTCGACCCGCTGGGCGCCATGCCGTCGCTGCACCGGCTGGAGCTGTGGCAGAACGAGGTCATGCGCGACCTGGCGCCGCTGGCGCTGTCGCGGTCGTTGCGGGAGCTGCACCTGAGCCGCTGCCGCCCGCTCGGGCGGATCGACCTGTCACCGGTGCGCGGCCTGGACGAGCTGCACCTGCACTTCAGCCGGGTCGACCTGGCGTCGCTGGAGGGCGGGTCGGTGCGGCGGCTGCGGATCCGCGACCAGGGCATCGACGACGGCCTGGCGGCGCTGCCCGCGTTGCCGCGGCTGCGCGAGCTCGCGGTCGACCACCGCCCGCCCTACCCGCTGGCGGGGCTGGAGCGGTGGCCGACCATCACGACGCTGGAGGTGTTCGGGGTGCCCGCGGCGGACGAGCTGCGCGTGCTGCCCGCCCTGGAGCACCTGGTCGTGCACCAGCCGGAGTCACCGGCGCTGCTGGCGGAGCTGCGCGGGCGGCTGCCCGGCGTGCGGGTCACGACCTGAGCGTCACCACCGGATGTCGGCGAGGTTGTCCAGCGGCTTGCGTTCGGAGACGTCCTGCAGCTGCACCGAGGACGTGTCCGCGGTGTGCAGCTCGGCCGGGAACGTGAAGCTGACCCGCTGCTCCAGCTCGGTCAGCGACACCTGGAACACCCGGAACTCGTCGAGGTCGAGCGCCTCGGCCAGCACGAGGTTCTGGGTGAGCAGGAACGCGCTGCAGCGCAGCACGCCGTCCACCACGAACGCGATCGCCTTGTAGAACTCGCGCGGGATCGCCACGCCGCGGAACAGGCGGTCGTCGGCGTTGAAGACCGGTCCGCCGTAGACGCTGACCTTGAGGTCGTCCACGTCGACGTCGGCGAGCACCGCGTCCTCCAGCCGCCCCCAGAGCCCCTGCTTGGTGCTCTGGTTGAAGTCGTCCATCTGCGGCGTGATGTTCGTGAAGAAGAACGAGTCCCGGTTGGCCTTCTTCGCCTCCGCCGCCGGGCCCCAGCACAGGTCGGCGCGCCGGGCGAGGTGGCCGCGGTCGAGCCGGTTGTCGCGGTAGAGCTCGTCGCCGGTCTGGAACTCGGCCGGGATCCTCGGATCCTTGACGAACGGGATGTTGCTGCGGCTCAACGCCTTCATCGAGCCGCCGTCGATGTTCCACGCCACCCACGTCGCGAACCTGCGCGACTTGCTCAGTGCGAGCGAGAAGTGCGTGTAGTCGATGGTGGTCGAGCCGTTCAGCTCGACCGCGTCCCGCGCGCCGGCCTCGGTGAGCACCGGGATCCCCGCCCCGGTGCCGAGGAACCCGGTGTCGAAGCCGGTTTGCACCGCTGTGCTGGTCATGTGTCGCCCCCTGTTGGTTCATCTCCAGGGTCGGCACGGCACCGGGGACCGTTAGCCGGATGCACCCGAACGGCCCAGTGTTCACCGGTTCTTCCCGCCCGGTTCACACCGCGGAACGGCGCCGCGGCCACGACGGGCCGCGGCGCCGTTCGCCTACCTGCCGACCAGTTCCACGGTACGGCCGGCGCGGCGCGACTGGTCGACCCACTGGTCGATGGCCTGACCGCAGGCCTGGTCGAGGTGCCGGACGCCGCTGAGGTCCATCCGCACGTGCTCGCGGTCGACGCCGTCGAGCACGTCGAGCAGCCGCGGCAGCCGCAGGAACGTGGCGTTGCCCTTGAGCGCGACCCCGTCAGCGGTGACGACGACCGACAGCCGCGACACGTCCCACGCGGTCTTCACGACCGCGGCGAGCAGACCGGCCAGCGTGCCGGTCAGCAGGTCCGTGGCCACGATGAGCCCGGCCGTGAGCATCAGGACCGCGCCTTCCGCCCGGTCGGTGCGCCACAGGGCGACGACCTGGCCGATGCCGAGCAGCTTCCACCCGGCGTGCACGAGCACCGCGGCCAGCACCGCCACCGGGATCAGCGCGATGAGCCCCGGCAACGCCACCACGAACAGCAGCAGCCACACACCGTGCAGCACCCGCGAGAGCTTGGTCCTGGCACCCGCCTGGACGTTCGCCGAGCTGCGCACGATCACCGCGGTCATCGGCAGCGCGCCGAGCAGCCCGCACAACCCGTTGCCGATGCCCTGGGCGACCAGCTCGCGGTTGTACCGCGTCCGCGGCCCGTTGTGCATCCGGTCCACCGCCGCCGCGCTGAACAGGCTCTCCGCCGACGCCACCAGCGCGAACACCACCGCCGTGCCGATGACCCCGGTGTCCAGCAACGACAGGTCCGGCAGGTGCACGTCCGCCGACAGCTCGCCGACCTCGATCCGCGCCACCGGCAGGGCGAACCCCACGGCCAGCGCGGTCGTGACCACCACCCCCACCAGCACACCGGGCACCACGCGCAGCGGGGTCCGCTGCCACACCAGCATGATCACGATGGTGAGCACCCCCAGCGCCACCGCCACCGGCGACACCGCGAGGTCCACCAGCCCGGCGATCTTCGCCCCGGTCGTGGCCGGCGCCTGCGCACCGACCAGCGGGTAGAGCTGCCCGAGCACCAGCACCAGCCCGATGCCGGCGAGCATGCCCTGCACCACCGACGGCGAGATCGCGCGGAACCACCGCCCGCACCGCGCCAAGCCCAGCAGCACCTGCACCAGCCCGGCGCCCAGCACGATCACCCCGAGCGCCTGGATGCCGTGCCGGCCGACCGCATCCGCCACCAGCACGGTCAACCCGGCCGCCGGCCCGCTCACCTGCAGCGAGCTACCCGGCAACAACCCGACGACGAGCCCGCCGACCACACCCGTCACGATCCCGAGCTCGGCCGGCACCCCCGACGCCACCGCCACACCCACGCACAACGGCAGCGCCACCAGGAACACCACGACCGAAGCGCCGAGATCGGCCCAATACCTCTTCATGGTCGCGAACCCCTACAGCGGCAGGAACGCGTGCTCGTCGCACGCGGAGACCGCACCGGTCTCGATGTCGTAGAACCACCCGTGCACGCGCAGCTCGCCCCGTTCGACACGCTCGGCGACGAACGGGTACGCGAGGAGCCTCTCCAGCTGCGCGCGCACGTGCTCCTGCCCTTCCGCGCGCAGCGCCGGGTCGCTCTCCGCCGGCCGGGGCCGCTGCTCGCCCAGCCACCCGCGCATGGCGGGCAGGTGGTCGATCGCCGCGCCGTTGAGCGCCATCACCGCACCGCAGTGCGAATGCCCGCACACCACGATCTCGCTGACCCCGAGCTGCACGACGGCGAACTCGATCGTCGCCATCTCACTGGTCGGCCGGTGCAGCTCGTAGGCGGGAATGACGTTGCCCGCGGTCCGGAGCTCGAACAACGCGCCCGGCTCCGCGCCGGTGATGGCCGCCGTGACGATGCGCGAGTCGGCGCACGTGATGAACATGGTCGTGGGCTTTTGCCCTTGGGCCAGCTGCTTGCCAATGCCCAGCGACCGCGACTTGGCGTGTGCGCGGGCATGCTGAACAAAGCGGTGGAAGTCCACGGGAATCCCTCACTGCTTGATGTGAAAAGTGTTCAGTTCGATCCGGCTCGCGCCGGATCAGTTCCGGAACACCTGCAGTGCGGGCGGTGTGCGCCAAACCGCTATCGGCTCGGCCGCGGACATGGGCTCGGTTTCGGCGACCTCACTGCGCGCCGCGGTCGCCACGGGCCGGGGCCTGGTGATCGTCGCCGTGCGTTCCACCGCGGCCGCCACCGTGCGCAACCGGCTCGGCTCGCGCTCCTCGCGGGGCGCTTCCTCCTTGGGAGTGGACGTCTTCGACTTGGGCGGCGGCGCACCGATCGACGCGGTCGACACCGCAGGGGCCAGCACGGCGCACAGGGCGACCACGACCGCGAGCAGAACGCTGCGCATGGCTCACCCCCGACCGAGTTGATCTGCTTTGTCCAGTTTTACCGGACGGAGTGACGAATAGGTTAACGGGGGATCGGTTTCACCGGCCCAAGCGCGAGATTCACCCGAAAGGATCTTCGGGTTTCACGGAGCGGAACCATTCCTCGGCACGAGGAACAGCATCAGTTTGTGACAGAAACCACTTGCGCGCATCCGGATATGCGTGACAGCGCATATCCGGGCGAGATGGGCCGGGAAATCGCGCACAACAGGTGGGATCGGTCGCGAAACGGGTACGACGACCCGTTGAACGGCGAACGCCCCGTTCCGACGTCGTTGTCGGAACGGGGCGCCATACTGCCTGCCGCTGGCCGGACGCCGTTGTCAGACCACAGCGAGCGGAAGCAGGTTGGGGATCACGGGCGTGGGCAGGTTGGACGAGCCGGTGAGGAACTTGTCCACGGCGTGCGCCACGGACCGGCCCTCCGCGATCGCCCACACCACCAGCGACGCGCCGCGGTGCGCGTCGCCGCAGACGAAGACGCCGGGGGCGGTCGTCTGCCAGTCGGAGCCGCACGAGATGGTGCCGCGCGTCGAGAGGGAGATCCCGAGGTCGTCGAGGACCCTCATGTGTTCGACGCCCTCGAAACCGATGGCGAGCAGCACCAGGTCGGCGGGCAGGAGCTCGACCTCGTCGGACAGCGGCACGACGGTGCGGCGGCCGGACGAGTCCTTCTCCACGCGCACCTGCTGCAGTTCGATGAACCGCACGTGGCCGTCGTCGTCGCCGACGAAGCGGCGCACCGCCACGGTGAAGCGGCGTTCGCCGGCTTCCTCGTGGGCCGGGTAGGTGCGCAGGATGTGCGGCCACACCGGCCACGGCGAACGCTCGTCGTCGCGGACGGCCGGCGGCATCGGGTACTGGTCGAGCTGCGTCACGGACAGCGCACCCTGGCGGGTCGCGGTGCCGTAGCAGTCGGCGCCGGTGTCGCCGCCACCGATGACGATGACGTGCTTGCCCTCGGCCGAGATCGCCGGCGGGCCGTCGCCCTCGCAGGAGCGGTTCGCGGGGACCAGGTGGTCCATCGCGAGGTGGATGCCGTCGAGGTGGCGGCCGGGGGTGGTCTTGTCGTCACGGCCGCGCAGCGCGCCGACGGCGAGCACCACGGCGTCGAAGTCCGACCGCAGCTGCTCGACCGTGACGTCGACGCCGACCTCGCAGCCGGTCACGAACCTGGTGCCCTCGCGGCGCAGCTGGGCCAGCCGCCGGTCGAGGACCTTCTTCTCCATCTTGAACTCGGGGATGCCGTAGCGCAGCAGGCCGCCGAGGCGGTCGTCACGTTCGTACACGACGACCTCGTGGCCCGCGCGGGTCAGCTGCTGCGCGGCGGCGAGACCGGCGGGACCGGAGCCGACGACCGCGACGCGCTTGCCGGAGGACACGGTCGCCTGGGCCGGCTGCACGTAGCCGTTCTCCCAGGACATCTCCGCGATGGTCTCCTCGACCCGCTTGATCGCCACGGCACCACCGGCGTCGTGGGAGATCGCCAGCACGCAGGCGGCCTCGCACGGCGCCGGGCACAACCGGCCGGTGAACTCCGGGAAGTTGTTGGTGGCGTGCAGGCGATCGGAGGCCAGCTCCCAGTCACCGCGGCGGACCAGGTCGTTCCACTCGGGGATCAGGTTGCCGAGCGGGCAGCCCGCGGTTCCGCTGTGGCAGAACGGGATGCCGCAGTCCATGCAGCGCGTGGCCTGCGTGCGGACGGCGTCGTTGCGCTCGGCCGGGTCCTGCTGCAGGTACACCTCGTTCCAGTCCTGCAACCGGTCCGGCTTCGGGCGCTTGGGCGCGTCGGAGCGGGAGTGCTTGAGAAAACCCTGTGGATCAGCCACGAGACGCCTCCATGACAGCCGCGTCAACGTCCCGGCCCTCGGCGCGGGCGAGGCGCATGGCCTCGAGAACGCGCTGGTAGTCGCCGGGCATGACCTTCGTGAACGCACCGGCCCGACGCGTCCAGTCACCGAGCAGCGAGGCCGCGACCGCGGACCCCGTCAGCTCGTGGTGCCTGGTGACGACGTCCTTGAGCCAACGCAGGTCCTCGGCGCTGAGGCGCTGCAGTTGCACCATCTCCTGGTTCACCGACAACGGGTCCAGGTCGAGCACGTACGCGATGCCACCGGACATGCCGGCCGCGACGTTGCGCCCGGTCGGGCCGAGCACGACGGCACGGCCCCCGGTCATGTACTCGAACGCGTGGTCGCCCACGCCTTCCGCCACCAGCGTCGCACCGGAGTTGCGGACGCAGAAGCGTTCGCCGACCCGGCCGCGCAGGAAGATCTCACCGGACGTGGCGCCGTAGCCGATCACGTTGCCCGCGATCACCTGGTCCTCGGCGCGGAACGGCGCGTCGTCGTGCGGCCGGACGATGATCCGCCCGCCGGACAGGCCCTTGCCGACGTAGTCGTTGGCGTCGCCGACCATCTCCAGCGTGATGCCGCGCGGCAGGAACGCGCCGAGCGACTGGCCGGCCGACCCGGTGAGCTTCACCCGGATCGTGTCGTCCTCCAGGCCCTCGCCGCCGTAGCGGCGGGTGACCTCGGCGCCGAGCAGCGTGCCGACCGTGCGGTTGACGTTGCGGACCGGCAGCTCCAGGGTCACCTGGTGCGCGTCCTCCAGCGCCGCCTCCGCGAGCTGGATCAGCGTGCGGTCCAGTGCCTTGTCCAGGCCGTGGTCCTGGTCGCGGACCCGGCGCTTCGCCGTCGGGTACGGGGTGTCCGGCACCTCGAACACCGGGTCCAGGTTCAGGCCCGCGGTCTTCCAGTGCTCGATCGCCTCGTCCTTGTCGAGCAGCTCCGCGTGCCCGACGGCCTCGTCGATCGTGCGGAAACCCAGCTCCGCCAGCAGTTCGCGGACCTCCTGCGCGATGAACTCGAAGAAGTTCACGACGTGGTCGGCCTGGCCGGTGTAGCGGGCGCGCAGGTCGGGGTTCTGCGTGGCGACGCCGACCGGGCAGGTGTCGAGGTGGCAGACGCGCATCATCACGCAGCCCGCGACGATCAGCGGCGCGGTGGCGAAGCCGAACTCCTCCGCACCCAGCAGCGCGGCGACGACGACGTCACGGCCGGTGCGCATCGCGCCGTCCACCTGGACGGTGATGCGGTCGCGCAGACCGTTGAGCAGCAACGTCTGCTGGGTCTCGGCGAGGCCGATCTCCCACGGCGTCCCGGCGTGCTTGAGCGAGTTCATCGGCGAGGCACCGGTGCCGCCGTCGTAGCCGGAGATCAGCACGACGTCCGCGTGGGCCTTGGCGACACCCGCCGCGACCGTGCCGACACCGATCGACGAGACGAGCTTCACGTGCACCCGTGCCTGCTCGTTCGCGTTCTTCAGGTCGTGGATGAGCTGCGCCAGGTCCTCGATCGAGTAGATGTCGTGGTGCGGCGGCGGCGAGATGAGGCCGACGCCCGGCGTGGAGTGCCGGGTGCGCGCGACCCACGGGTAGACCTTGAAGCCGGGCAGCTGGCCGCCCTCGCCGGGCTTCGCGCCCTGCGCCATCTTGATCTGGATGTCCGTGGAGTTCACGAGGTACTCGCTCGTGACGCCGAACCGTCCACTCGCGACCTGCTTGACCGCGGAACGCCGCTGCGGGTCGTAGAGGCGCTCGCGGTCCTCGCCGCCCTCACCGGAGTTCGACCGGCCGCCGAGGCGGTTCATCGCGATGGCGAGGGTCTCGTGCGCCTCGGCCGAGATCGAGCCGTAGGACATGGCGCCGGTGTTGAAGCGCTTGACGATCGAGCTCACCGGTTCGACCTCGTCGATCGGGATCGGCGTGCGGCCCCCGGTGCGGAACTTGAACAGCCCGCGCAGCGTGCCGCCCTGCCGGGAGATGCGCTCGACCTCCGCCGTGTACTGGCGGAAGACGTCCTCCTTGCGCGTCTTCGTGGCGTGCTGCAACAGGAACACCGTCTCCGGCGTGAACAGGTGCAGCTCGCCCTCGCGGCGGTAGGAGTACTCGCCGCCGACCTCGAGCCTGCGGTGCGCGCGGTCGGTGGGGTTGTCCGGGTAGGCGCGGCGGTGGCGCAGCGCCACCTCCTCGGCCAGCACGTCCAGGCCGACGCCGCCGAGCTTGGACTGCGTGCCGGTGAAGTACTCGTCCAGCAGGTCGTTCGACAGGCCGACCGCCTCGAAGATCTGCGCCGCGGTGTAGGCGCCGACGGTCGAGATGCCCATCTTCGACATGATCTTCAGGACGCCCTTGACGAGCGCCTTGACGTAGTTGCGGATCGCCTTGTGCGCGGGCACGCCGGTGATGGCGCCCTGGCTGATCAGGTCCTCGATCGTCTCGAACGCGAGGTACGGGTTCACCGCGGCGGCGCCGTAGCTCAGCAGCGCGGCGACGTGGTGGACCTCGCGGCAGTCACCGGACTCGACGACGAGCGCGACGCGCAGGCGTTCCTTGGTGCGCACCAGGTGGTGGTGCACCGCGGAGACCAGCAGCAGCGACGGGATCGGCGCCATCCGGTGGTCGGAGTCGCGGTCGCTCAGCACCAGCGTGCGGGCACCGTTCGCGATGGCCTCCGACGCCTCGCGGCGCACCCGCTCGATCGCCGCCGTGAGCGCCTCACCGCCACCGTCCACCTCGTACAGTCCGGACAGGACGGTGCACGCGAAGCCGGGCAGGTCGCCGTCGTCGTTGATGTGGATGAGCTTGGCGAGCTCGTCGTTGTCGATCACCGGGTAGTCGAGCGTGACGTGCCGGCACGAGACCGGGCCGGGGTCGAGCAAGTTCTGCTCGGGGCCCATGACGCGCTTGACGGAGGTGACGATCTCCTCGCGGATCGCGTCCAGCGGCGGGTTCGTCACCTGCGCGAAGTTCTGCACGAAGTAGTCATAGAGCAGCCGGGAACGCTGCGACAGCGCGGCGACCGGCGTGTCCGTGCCCATCGAGGCCAGCGGCTCCATGCCGGCGACCGACATGGGCGTGAGCAGGATCCGCAGCTCCTCCTCGGTGTAGCCGAAGGTGAGCTGGCGGCGCACGACGGACTCGTGGCTCTGCACGACGTGCTCGCGGTCGGACAGGTCGGCGAGGTCGAGCAGGCCGGCGTGCAGCCACTCGTCGTAGGGCTGCTCGGTGGCGAGCCCCGACTTGAACTCCTCGTCGTCGACGATGCGGCCCTGCGTGGTGTCCACCAGGAACATGCGGCCCGGCTGGAGCCGGCCCTTGGCGACGACCTGGTCGGACGGCACGTCCAGCACACCGGACTCGGAGGCGAGCACGACGCGGCCGTCGGCGGTCTGCCACCAGCGGGCGGGACGCAGGCCGTTGCGGTCCAGGACCGCGCCGACGAGCTCGCCGTCGGTGAACGTGACGCACGCCGGGCCGTCCCACGGCTCCATCAGCGAGGCGTGGAACTGGTAGAACGCACGGCGCTTCGGGTCCATCGTGGCGTGGTTCTCCCACGCCTCCGGGATCATCATCAGCACCGCGTGCGGCAGGCTGCGGCCGCCGAGGTGCAGCAGCTCCAGCACCTCGTCGAACGAGGCGGAGTCCGACCCGTCCGGGTCGCAGATCGGGAACAGCCGCGCGAGGTCGCCGGGGATGAGGTCGCTGTCCAGCAACGCCTCACGGGCGCGCATGCGGTTGCGGTTGCCGCGCACGGTGTTGATCTCACCGTTGTGGGCGACGAACCGGAACGGGTGCGCCAGCGGCCACGACGGGAACGTGTTCGTCGAGAACCGGCTGTGCACCAGCGCGATCGCGGTGTACAGCCGCTCGTCGTGCAGGTCGGGGAAGAACGCCGGCAGCTGCTCGGTCGTCAGCATTCCCTTGTAGACGATCGTGCGCGACGACAGCGACGGGAAGTACACGCTGCCCTCGTGCTCGACCCGCTTGCGCAGGCAGAACGTCAGGCGGTCCAGCTCGATGCCGGTCTCGCCGCGGGTGCCCTTCACGAACAGCTGCGCGAAGTGCGGTGCCACGGACAGCGCTGTCGGGCCGACGTTCGCCTTCTCGGGATCGACCGGCACCTCGCGCCAGCCGAGGACCTCGAGGCTCTCCTCGACCGCGATGCGCTCGATCTGCTGACGCGCCGCTTCACGTTCTTCGGCTTCAAACGGCAGGAAGGCGATCCCCGCCGCGTACCCGCCCCGTTCGGGCAGGTCGAACTCCACCACAGCGCGCAGGAACTCGTCCGGCAGCTGCAACAGGATCCCGGCACCGTCGCCCGATGTGGGCTCCGCTCCGGCGGCGCCACGGTGTTCCAGGTTGGCCAGGGCGGTGAGCGCGTCGCTCACGATGCCGTGGGAACGCCGGCCCTGGATGTCGGCCACCATGGCGACGCCACAGGCGTCGCGCTCATCAGCCGGGTCGTAGAGACCCTGGGGGCCGGGGATGGCGGAGAAGATCACTGCGCAGACCTCCTTCGTCGTCCTCGCTGAAGAACTAGTCCTCGTGCTCAGACCTCGTACCAACAGGTGGGAGCACGGGACGACGATGGCCCGCGTGTTGACGCGACTTTAACAGCCGCGAAACCCAGGGACACCCTCGAATGGGTGATCTAGGTCATGGAAGCGTAACGATTTCCCAGCGCTGAGCGACATTGCAGCGAACGTCGAACCTCGTTACGGCTGAGTTAGCGTAACCGAACGTTCAACTACCGCCAGTCCGATGAGAGTTGCACAACATTCCGGTGTTGGCAGGAGATCAGCTGGGTAACCCGCTGTTTTTGCTGCTCAGCGGCTCATCGTCTCAGTTAGCGGACGCTCACGCCAGTTCGTCCACCGCAGGCGGACGTGGTTGTTCACGGTCAAAAGACCGAGGTCCCGGCCTTCCCGCTGCGTGCGGGAGGGCCGGGACCTTGGCGTTTCCAGGGGCCGCGCGGGTCAGCGGGCCGGTCTGGTCACGTGGCCGGAAGCGGGAGAGAGGCGCCTCCGGCCACGGAGCTTCAGCGCGCCACCGCGGCGGTCTTCTCCGCCTCGTCCGCCGCGTGCTGCTTCTGCAGCAGGTCGTCCACGTCGACCAGGTCGGGGTTGTTCAGCACCTCGGTCAGGCGCTCCTTGTCGAGGCCCTTCTGCCAGGCCGCGACGACGAGCGAGCCGACACCGTTGCCGATGACGTTGGTGATGGCGCGCGCCTCGGACATGAACCGGTCGATGCCGACGATGAGCGCGATGCCGACGGCCGGGATGGCGCTGTGGGCCTCGAACGCCTGCAGCGACGCGGCCAGCGTGACCAGGCCCGCACCGGTGACGCCCGCGGCGCCCTTCGACGCGATGAGCATGAACAGCAGCAGGCCGATCTGCACGCCGATCGACACGTCGTGGCCGGTGGCCTGGGCGATGAAGATCGCGCCCATGGTCAGGTAGATGCAGGTGCCGTCGAGGTTGAACGAGTAGCCGGTCGGGATGGTGAGGCCGACGACCGACTTCTGCGCGCCCGCCGCCTCCAGCTTGACCATCATGCGCGGCAGCACCGACTCCGAGGACGACGTGCCGAGCACGATGAGGATCTCGTCCTTGATGTAGCGCAGGAACTTCAGCAGGCTGAAGCCCGCGACCTTCGCGACGATGCCGAGCACCACGACGACGAACAGCAGGCACGTGACGTAGAACGAGCCCATCAGCCACAGCAGCTTGCCGAGGATGCCGCCGCCGAACTTGCCGACGGTGTAGGCGATGCCGCCGAAGGCACCGATCGGGGCGGCGTACATGACGATCTTGATGATGCCGAACATGACCTTGGCGAGCGTGTCCATCGCGGACACGACCCTGGCGCCGCGCTCACCCATGCCGGCCACCGCGACGGCCACCAGGATGGCGACCACGAGGACCTGGATCAGCTGACCGTCGGTGAACGCGCTGACGAACGACTTCGGCACCAGGCTCAGGATGAAGCCGGTGACCCCGGTCTCCGCGCTCGACGCGTCCTTCAGCGTCTTGTCCGCGGCGCTGGCGTTCAGCGCGATCTCACCGCCGTGGTGGCCCGGCTGCACGATGTTCACGACGATCAGGCCGATGGCCAGCGCCACCGTGGTCATCGCGGTGAAGTACAGGATCGTCCGCAGTGCCAGACCGCCGGCCTTGGCCAGGTTCCCGAGCCCGGCGATGCCGACGATGATCGTCGCGAAGATGGTCGGGGCGATCACCACCTTGACCAGGTTGACGAACAGGTCGGCGAGCCACTTCATCTCGGACGCCTGCTTCGGGAACAGGAACCCGACCGCAGCGCCCAGCACGATGGAGACCAGCACCCAGAAGTAGAGGTGCCTGTAGATCGGTTTGCGGCCTGTGGTGGTGGTCGCCACTGTTCCTCCTCGAACACTTCGCGTTGGGTAGGAGGGTGAGCCGCGCCACGCACAGCGACAAGGCGGGAACCGGAAACTTCAGACAGCCCTGACGTAACGGTTAGTCTTCCCCGATGTCGCTCAGCCGTCGCACTCTTCTGCTAGGGGGTGCGCTCGTCCTCACGGGGTGCACCCGGCAGAAGGTCGAGGCACCTCCGCGGCTCGTGCTGGCCACCGGCCCGGACGGGGCGGTGTTCCGCGAGATCGGGGCGGCGCTCGCGCGGGTGCTCGCGGAGCAGCTGCCGGACACCGAGGTCGTCGCGCAGCCCACCGGCGCGTCGGTGGAGAACCTCACCCTGCTCGCCGCCGGGAAGGCCGACCTCGCCCTGTCCTCTTTGGACGCGATCGAACGGCCGGAGAGCGTGCGCGCGGTGGGCCGGCTCTACGACAGCTTCATGCAGATCGCGGTGCGCAAGGAGTCGCCGATCCAGTCGCTGGCCGACCTCGCGGGCAGGCGGATCTCGCTGGGGCCGGTGGGGTCCGGCACGGAGTTCACCGGCAGGCGGCTGTTGCAGTACCTCGACGGACCGTCCGCTGTGGACGAACGGATGGCCCACGCGGTGGCGTCGCGGCGGCTCGCGGAGGGCTCGCTGGACGCGTTGCTCGCGCTGACCGGCATCCCCACCGACGCGGTCTACAACATCAAGGACCAGGTGCGGCTGATCAACCTGCAGTCCGAGGCGGTGCGGCTCTACCGCGAGTTCCGCGGCCCGTACATCCCGGCGACCATCCCGCAGTCGGTGTACAACCCGATCCCGGCGTGCCACACGTTCGCGGTGCCGAACCTGCTGCTCGCGCACGGGTCGCTGAGCGCGGACGTGGTCGAGGTCGTCACGCGGACGGTGTTCACCGAGACGGCGCGGATCGTGGAGGGGCACCCGGAGGCGTCGCGGATCAACGTGCGCACCGGCATCGCGACCGGTCAGGTGCCGTTGCACGACGGTGCGCTGCGCTGGTTCCAGTCGGTCAAGCGCTGAGGCGGACCCGCACGTCCAGGCCGGGTCCGGCGTCGTGCAGCGTGAGCGACCCGCCGGCCGACTCGATCAGCTCGGCGCAGATGGCGAGCCCCATGCCGGTGCCGGGCACGTTCTGGTGCTTGGTGGCGCGCCAGAACCGTTGCAGCGCCTGTTCGCGTTCACCGGGGCTGAGCCCGTCGCCGTTGTCGATCACGTGCAGCTCCCCCTCCGAGCCGGTGACGACGACCTCGGTCGCGTTGGCGAGGCGGATGGCGTTGCTGACCAGCTCGTCCAGCACGCTGCCGAGCCCGCCGGGCGGTTCCTGCATGGTGAGGCCCGGCGGCACGGTGACCTTGAGCTCGACGCCGGCCCGGTGGGCGAGCGCCTGCCAGCCGGCCCGGTGCGTGGCGAGCAGCTGGTCGATCTCGACGGGTTCGGTGTCGCGGGCGCTGTCGAGGCGGGTCGCGGCGAGCAGCGTGTCGAGCACCCGGCCCATCTCCTCGGCCTCGTCGACGGCGATCTGGTGCGCCTCTCTCGCGTGCTCCCCCGCCACGTGCGGTTCCAGGTTGTCGACGGCGAGCCGCAGGCTGGCCAGCGGGTTGCGCAGCTGGTGCGACGCGTCGGCGACGAACGCCTTCTGCCTGGTCAGCGCCCTGCCGACGACGTCGACCATGGTGTTGAAGCTGCGGGCGAGCCTGCGCAGCTCCGGCGGGCCGCCGACCTCGTCCGCCCGCACCTCCAGGTTGCCCTGCGCGACCGCCGCCGTGGCCTCGTCCAGCCGCCGCACCGGCCGCAGCACCCACCGCGACATCGGCCACGCCGCCGCGACCACCGCCAGCATCGGCGCGAGCCCGGCCAGCGCCAGCAGCCCCCACTGCCGCAGCACCTCACCGCGCAACGCCCCCGTCGGCGAGATCGTGACGACCGCCGCCACCACCTCGCTGTCCCGCCCGACCGGCTCGACCACGACCATCGGGCCGGCCCGCCACGGCCAGCCCGAGTACCCGGCCGGCGGCGAGTAGCCGCTGAGCGCCGCGCTGAGGCCGCCCTCGACCAGGTCGTCACGCGGGTCGAAGCCGTTGCGCGAGGTGATCAGCACGCTGCGGTCGGCGCTGACCAGCGCGACCGTGATGCCGTAGACGTCGTCGTAGCGGTCGAACTCGTCACGCAGCAGCTCCGTGCGGTCCGACTGGAGCGCGCTCTCGGCGAGCGAGGCGAACCGGCTGGCGTCACCGAGGCGGTCGAGGTAGGTGGACTGGGTCTCGCGCTGCACCACCGCGGAGGCGAGCGGGATGCCGAGCGCGGCGACGAGTGCGACGAGCAGCGGAACGGTGATGACCAGGAGTCGGCGCAGCATCAGCCGCCGTCACGGGTCAGTCGGGTCGGGCACCTCACGGCGTTCATCATCCGGCAGAGCCGGTACGACGCGCAGGTCCTGTTCCCGAAGTCACGCTCGGTGGCGACCCGATGACCGGGTCTCAGGTGGCGAGCCGGTAGCCGACGCCGCGCACCGTCTCGATCTTCACGTCCGCGCCGAGCTTGCCCCGCAGCGCCGCGATGTGCGTGTCGAGCGTGCGGGACGGTGCCTCCCAGTGCGCCTGCCACACCTGGTCGACGATGAAGTCGCGGCTGACCACCTCGCCCGCCCGGGTCGCGAGCAGGGCGAGGAGGTCGAACTCCTTGCGGGTCAACGACAGCTGCACGCCGTCGAGGGTCACGACCCTGGTGGGCACCGAGATGCTGAGCGCGCCGATCCGGACCGGGCCCTCCGCCTCCGGACCGGCGCGGTGGGCGCGGGTGCGGCGCAGCACCGCCTCGATGCGGGCGAGCAGCTCGGACGTGCCGAACGGCTTCACCACGTAGTCGTCGGCGCCCGCGCGCAGGCCGAGGACGCGTTCCCGTTCCTCGCCGCGCGCCGTCACCGTGATCACGGCGGTGCCGGGGCGGTGCCGCAGCTCGCGCAGCACGTCGAGGCCGTCACCGTCGGGCAGGCCGAGGTCGAGCAGCACCACGTCCGCGGGCGCGGCCTTCAGGGCGTCGGCGGCCGTGGCCACCCGGTGCACCTCGTAGCCGGCGTGCCGCAACGCGGTCAGCAGGCCCCTGGCCACCCGGTCGTCATCCTCGACGACGAGCACGCGCACTCGGTCACTCCGGTTTGACTGACTCCGCCTGGGAGTTGCTCTTGTCCTTGTCCGCCGCGACCTCGACCGGCTCCGCCGCGGGTGCCGCGGTGTCCGCGGCCTCGGTGCCGTCATCCACGGCCGCCGGCTCACCGGTGCCCCGCAGCGCCGCGACGTCCTCCCGCGGGCCGCGCGACCTCGCGATCACGAAGTAGGCGACCGCGCCGAGGAAGACCAGCACCGACACCCACACGTTCACGCGCTGCCCGAACACCAGCGTCGCCTCGTCGGTGCGCATCAGCTCGATCCAGAACCGCCCGGCCGTGTAGCCAGCGACGTACAGCGCGAACACCCGGCCGTGGCCCAGGCGGAACCTGCGGTCGGCCCACACGATCAGCGCGGCGACACCGAGGTTCCACAGCAGCTCGTAGAGGAACGTCGGGTGCACGACCTGGATCGGCGTGTGGTCGATCGCCACACCGGCGAGCATGTCCTCGCGACCGTCCGGCGTCACCCGGCGGTAGATCTCCAGGCCCCACGGCAGCGTCGTGTCGCCGCCGAAGAGCTCCTGGTTGAAGTAGTTGCCGAGCCGTCCGACGGCCTGCGCCACGACGATGCCGGGCGCCAGCGCGTCCGCCATCGCGGGCAGCGGGATGCCCTTGCGCCGGCAGCCGATCCAGGCACCCACCGCGCCGAGCGCGATCGCGCCCCAGATGCCGAGGCCGCCGTTCCAGATCTCCAGCGCCGCCAGCGGGTTCTTGCCGGGCCCGAAGTACTTCTGGTGGTCCGTGATGACGTGGTAGAGCCGGCCACCCACGAGACCGAACGGCACCGCCCACACGGCGATGTCGGTCACCTCGCCCTTGATGCCACCGCGCTCGGCCCAGCGGCGCTCACCCCACCAGATGGCGATGATGATGCCCGCGATGATGCACAGCGCGTAGGCCCTGAGAGGGAGCGGACCGAGGTACCACACACCGCGGTCAGGGCTCGGGATCGTGGCCAGCACGACGGAGTTCAACCCGTTCAACACGCCGCCCACCGTACCGGTGAGGCCGTGAGCCCCCCGTGGGGACGCTCGATCGTTACCTCGTCGAGGTCAACCCCGCCCATCCGGGACCACCTGGCCGGGATACTCGGACGCGCTCGGTGACGCCTCGGGGGAAGGGTCTGCGATGACGGTCCTGGTGGTCGGCGGCGGTATCGGCGGCTTGGCGGCGGCACTGGGCCTCGCACGGGCCGGCCACCGCGTCGCGGTGCTGGAGGCGGCGGCCGCGTTCGAGGAGATCGGCGCCGGGATCCAGGTCGGCCCGAACGGCTTCCGCGCGCTCGACGCGCTGGGCGTCGGCCCCGCGGTGCGGTCACGGGCGGTGCACGTCGACGAGCTGCGGCTGCGGTGCGGCGTCTCCGGGCGGGTGCTGGCGGCGCTGCCGGTGGACGACGTCTTCCACGCGCGGTTCGGCACGTACGCCGTGGTGCACCGCGACGACGTGCTGCGGCCGTTGCTCGACGCGTGCCGGGCGCACGAGCTGGTCGACCTGCGCCCGGACAGCGGTGTCGTCTCGTACGCACAGGACGGCGAAGGGGTGACGGCGGTGCTGCGCTCGGGTGCCGTGGTCCGCGGGTCCGCCCTGGTCGGCGCCGACGGGCTGCGGTCCGCCGTTCGTCGTCAGCTCACCGGCGACGGCGACCCGGTGGTGTCCGGCCACACCTCGTTCCGCGCGGTCATCCCGGCGGCGGCCGTGCCCGCGCGGCTGCGGGAGAACGTCGTCACGCTGTGGGCCGGCCCGCGCTACCACGTCGTCTGGTACGTCATCGCCGGCGGGCGGTACGTCAACCTCGTCGCCACCACGGACAACGACGCGCGTGAACCCCTGTCCGGCGTGCCCGTGGAGCACGCCGACGTCATGAAGCACTTCACGCCGCTGTGCCCGGACGCGGCCCGGGTCATGGAACTCGCCGACGAATGGCGTGCCTGGGTGCTGTGCGACCGCGCGCCGACGCCGAACTGGCAGGACTCGCGCGTGGTGCTGCTCGGCGATGCCGCCCACCCCGTGCTGCAGTACGCCGCCCAGGGCGCCTGCCAGGCGCTGGAGGACGCCGTCTGCCTGGCCTCGGCGTTCGACCCCCGTGACGTGGATGGCTCTTTTGCGCGATATGTCGCCCTGCGTCGAGAGCGAACAGCGCGCGTCCACCACGTTTCACGGTTGATGGGACGGGAGGTCTACCACCCGGCGGGCGCGGCGGCCGAGGCCCGTGACGCGCTGTTCGCGTCGTGGAGCACGGCTGACCTGCACGACCGGCTGGACTGGCTGTACGGCGTCAGAACCTGATGGTGACCGGGAACGGCTTGGTCAGCTCCAACTGGCCGTTCCGGCTGCGGGCGATCTCGACGTACTCGGTGCCCTGGCGTTCGAGCAGCGTCGCCTCGACCACCGCCCCGGCCGGGTCGACCATCAGGTAGTACGGGATGCCCGCCTTCGCGTAGAGGGCGCGCTTGAGCCCCTCGTCGTTCAGCCGCGTGCTCGGCGACAACACCTCGCCGACCAGGACCACGTCCGAGACGGGGAACATGACGCCCGCTTCGCGCGGCTTGACGACCGTGAAGTCCGGGATGACCAACCGGCCGCTGGACAGCAGGACGTTCAGCTCGATCGTGGCCTCGAAGTGGTCCGGGCAGGCCGCACGCAGGCTCGCAGCGATGTCGAACACCAGCTGCTGGTGGCGGTAGGACCCCAGCGGGCTCACGAGCAGCATCCCGTCGACGAGCTCGACGCGCTGACTGCCGTCCTCCGGCAGTGAGAGGACGTCGTCGAGCGTCCACGGACCGACGTGCCTGGGCAACAGGTAGTCGGTCGCCGCCACTTCGACTGGAGCCGCCACTGGGCATCACCTCCGAGAACCGCCCGACGCACACCAGTGTGGCATGCCGGACGAGTAGTTGGCTTGTGCATGCGGCCACGATCGCAGGTCAGACCGACAGTATGAGGAAGATCCGGGCCTCTGCGACCCGAGTTCACTCGATCGATCAGGCGTTCGAATGAGACCAACCGATTGGGCGAATTCCAAGCCTCGGGTAGAGCCTCAGACGGTGGCAGCGGCCGATCGCACGCCTTGGGCGAGGTCTTCGGCCAGCGCGCGCAGCCCGGCCTCGCCGTCGGCGACCGCCGCCGACACGAACGCCGACCCGACGATCACGCCGTCTGCGAACCCGGCGATCTCCGCGGCCTGCGCACCGGACCGCACGCCCAGCCCGACACCGACCGGGATCGAGGTGTGCTCACGGACCCGCGCGACCAGCGCGGGAGCGGCCGACGACACCACGTCGCGGGCGCCGGTGACGCCCATGACGGCGGTCGCGTAGAGGAAGCCGGAGGAGGCCCGCGCGGTCATCGCGATGCGGTCCTCGGTCGACGACGGCGCGACCAGGAAGATCCGGTCGAGCCCGTGCTCCTGCGAGGCGGCCATCCAGTCGTCGGCCTCGTCCGGCACGAGGTCCGGCGTGATCAGGCCGAGGCCACCGGCGGCCGCGAGGTCACGCGCGAACGCGTCCACGCCGTACTTCAGCACCGGGTTCCAGTACGACATCACGACCGCGCGCCCACCGGACTCGGCCACGGCCGACACCACGTCGAACAGGTCCCGCACCCGGAAACCGGCGGACAGCGCCTGCTCGGCCGCGGCCTGGATGGTCGGGCCGTCGATCACCGGGTCGGAGAACGGCAGGCCGACCTCGACCAGGTCGCAGCCGGACTCGATCATGGCGCGCAGGTGGGACTTGGAGCCCTCGACCGTCGGGAAGCCGGCGGGCAGGTACCCGACCAGTGCCGCACGCGACTCGGCACGGGCGGTGGCGAAAACCTCGGACAACGACATCAGGCCTGTCCCCCGTCCGCGAGGCCGAAGTACTCCACGGCCGTGTCCATGTCCTTGTCGCCGCGGCCGGAGAGGTTCACGACCAGCAAACCCTCCGGACCGAGCTCCTTGCCCAGCTTGAGCGCGCCGGCGAGCGCGTGCGACGACTCGATCGCCGGGATGATGCCCTCGGTGCGCGACAGCAGCGCGAAGGCCTCCATGGCCTCGGCGTCGGTCACCGGGAAGTACTCGGCGCGGCCGATGTCCTTGAGGTGCGAGTGCTCGGGGCCGACGCCGGGGTAGTCGAGACCGGCGGAGATCGAGTGGGCCTCGGTGATCTGGCCGTCCTCGTCCTGCATCACGTACGACATCGCGCCGTGCAGCGAGCCGCGCGTGCCTGCGGTCAGCGTCGCGCCGTGGCTGCCGCTGTCCAGGCCGGAGCCGCCGGGCTCCACGCCGACCAGGCGCACGTCCGCGTCGTCGATGAAGCCGTGGAAGATGCCGATCGCGTTCGAGCCGCCACCGACGCAGGCGACGACCGCGTCGGGCAGCCGGCCGGCCTTCTGGAGGATCTGCTCACGGGCCTCGATGCCGATGACGCGGTGGAAGTCGCGCACGAGCAGCGGGAACGGGTGCGGGCCCGCGGCCGTGCCGAGCAGGTAGTGGGTCTCGTCGACGTTGGCGACCCAGTCGCGCAGCGCCTCGTTGATCGCGTCCTTGAGGGTGCGGGAGCCGGACTTCACCGGGATGACCTCGGCGCCCAGCAGCCGCATGCGGGCCACGTTGAGCGCCTGCCGCTCGGTGTCGACCTCGCCCATGTAGACGACGCAGTCGAGGCCGAGCAGCGCGCACGCCGTCGCGGTGGCCACGCCGTGCTGGCCGGCGCCGGTCTCGGCGATCACGCGCTTCTTGCCCATGCGCTTGGTGAGCAGCGCCTGGCCGAGCACGTTGTTGATCTTGTGGGAGCCGGTGTGGTTCAGGTCCTCGCGCTTGAGGAACACGCGGGTACCGGCGTGCTCGGCGAACTTCGGCGCCTCCGTCAGCAGCGACGGGCGGCCCGCGAAGTCCCGCAGCAGGCGCTGGAACTCGTTCACGAACTCCGGGTCGATGCGCGCCTTGTCGTACTCGGCGGCCAGCTCGTCCACCGCCGCGATCAGGGCCTCCGGGACGAACCGGCCGCCCCACGGACCGAAGTGGCCACGGTCGTCGGGATCGTGCGGCGTGGGCGTGAACTGGCCCATCGAGTTCCTCCTGCAGCTGCCTTACCGGCTCGGCCTCGGGCACGCCGGGTGTGAACCGGCGGTCACGAGCTTGTTCACGGCGGCCTTGGGGTCGCCGCTGGTCACCAGGCTTTCGCCGACGAGCACCGCGTCGGCGCCCGCTCCGGCGTAGGCCATCAGGTCGCCGGGCCCGGTCACGCCCGACTCGGCGATCTTGATCGTCTCGAAGGGTAGTCCCGGAGCGATCCGCCCGAAAACGTCTTTGTCGACCTCCAGCGTGTGGAGGTTGCGCGCGTTGACGCCGATGACCGACGAACCCGCCTCCAGCGCGCGGTCGGCCTCCTCGGCCGTGTGCACCTCGACCAGCGCCGTCATGCCGAGCGACTCCACCCGGTCGAGCAACGACACCAGCGCGTTCTGCTCCAGCGCGGCCACGATCAGCAGCACCAGGTCCGCGCCGTGCATGCGGGCCTCGTGCACCTGGTAGGGCGACACGATGAAGTCCTTGCGCAGCATGGGGATCTTCACCACTCTGCGCACCGCGTCGAAGTCGGCGAGCGACCCGCCGAAGCGCCGCTGCTCGGTCAGCACGCTGATCACCGAGGCGCCACCGGCCTCGTACGACGCCGCGAGCTCGGCCGGCTCCGGGATCTCCGCCAGCGCGCCCTTCGACGGGCTCCTGCGCTTGACCTCGGCGATGACGCCGACGTTCGGACCACGCAGCACCGACATCACATCGAGCGGAGGAGCAGCCTTGGCCGCGCGCTCCTTCACGACGTCGAAGGACAACTGCGCCTCGCGAGCGGCGAGATCCTCACGGACACCTTCGAGGATCGATTCGAGAACCGTCACAGTCTTGCTCCCCTTCCCGCTGTGGGGATGCTAACCCCGCCGGAGTAACGCCCCGGCCACCGGGGGTTCCTCGTCCACGCAGCTAGGCGTGGTCGTTCGCCTGTCACATGCACGAATGCCGATGAATGATCTTCACTCGTCGGTGTCAGCCCGCGCCGGGCTGTCACCGGTGCCGGGACCGTCGGTCGGGTCGTCGCCGCGTTCCAGCGCGCGCCACATGTCCTTCTCGGGATCCTCGGCGCGGGTCTTCTGCCCGCCCATCCCGATCTTCGGCATGCGGGCGCCGAAGGCCACCTGGACCGCACCGGAGGCCGCCACGAGCACGCCGCCGGCGACCGCGAGCCAGTGACCGCCGAACGCCGCCGCGACACCCACGACGACCAGCACCACCCCGAGCACGCGCCGGGCCACCCCGCTCACCGCGACGACCGCGGCCACGGCGGCGAGACCCAGCAGCGCGACCGGCACCAGACCGGCACCCCAGAACGCCCCCGCCGCGCCCACCAGCAGGAGCGCGGCGATCCACAGTGGACGGTTACCCCTCAACGGCGGGCTTCATCGTCTGCGCGGTGGCGATCGCGGCCAGCACCGCGCCCGCCTTGTTCAGGGTCTCGTTGTCCTCGGCCAGCGGGTCGGAGTCGGCCACGATGCCGCCACCGGCCTGCACGTACGCCACGCCGTCGCGCAGCAGGGCGGTCCGGATGGCGATGGCGGTGTCCGCGTCGCCGGCGAAGTCGAAGTAGCCGACCACGCCGCCGTAGAGGCCGCGCCGGGTGGGCTCCAGCTCCTCGATCAGCTCCATCGCGCGCGGCTTGGGCGCACCGGACAGCGTGCCGGCCGGGAAGCAGGCCGCCACCGCGTCGTAGGCGGTCTTGCCCTCGGCCAGCTCACCGGTCACGGTCGACACGATGTGCATGACGTGGCTGTACCGCTCGACCTTGAAGAAGTCGACGACGTGCACCGAACCCGGCTTGCAGACCCGGCCCAGGTCGTTGCGGCCGAGGTCGACGAGCATCAGGTGCTCGGCGCGTTCCTTGTGGTCGGCGAGGAGGTCCTTCTCCAGCAGGGCGTCCTCCTCCGGGTCCTCGCTGCGCCAGCGGGTGCCCGCGATCGGGTGAGTGGTCGCCTTGCCGTCGCGCACCGTGACCAGCGCCTCGGGGCTGCAGCCCACGATGTCGAAGCCGTCGAGGCGCAGCAGGTACATGTACGGGCTGGGGTTCGTCGTGCGCAGCACCCGGTAGATGTCGAGCGCGTCGGCGTCGGTGTCGATCTCGAACCGCTGCGACACCACGACCTGGAACGCCTCGCCCGCGCGGATGGCCTCCTTGGCCTTCTCGACGGCGGCGAAGTGCTCGGCCTGCGAGCGGCGGCGGCGGAACTCCGGCTTGGGCCGGGAGAACACCGCGGTGGTCGGCGGCGCGGGCATGTGCAGCGCCTCGGTCATCTCGTCCAGCCGCCGCACCGCGTCGTCGTAGGCGGCGTCGACGTTCTCCGGCGAGTTGTCCCAGTTGATCGCGTTCGCGATGAGCGTGACGGTGCCCTCGTGGTGGTCGAGCGCCGCGAGGTCGGTCGCGAGCAGCATGACCAGCTCGGGCAGCTTGAGGTCGTCCTCGGCGATGGTGGGCAGCCGTTCCAGCCTGCGCACCGCGTCGTAGCCGATGTAGCCGACCATGCCGCCGGTCAGCGGGGGCATGCCGGGCAACGGGTCCGTGCGCAGCACCTCGATGGTCTCGCGCAACGCCTGCAGCGGGTCACCGCCGTCGGGCAGCCCGACCGGCCGCGTGCCGGTCCAGAACGCGTCGCCACCGGTCGCCGTCAGCGCCGCCGTGGACCGCACGCCGATGAACGACCACTGCGACCACGACCGCCCGTTCTCCGCGGACTCGAGGAGGAACGTGCCCGGCCGGTCGGCCCCGAGCTTGCGGTACAGACCGACGGGCGTCTCCGCGTCCGCCAGCAGCCTGCGCACGACCGGCACGACCCGGCGGTTGACCGCCAGCTCGCGGAACTCCTCACGCGTGGGGCTCACGGCCCCCAGACCAGCGGCGGCCACAGCCCCGATGACGCTCACCATGCCGCAATTGTTGCATAAATTCAACAACTGTTGAACTATGGCTCCCGTGGAGCAAGTGAACCAGAAACGGCGAGGCCGCCGCGCCGCGGGCGAGGACACGCGGGCCGCTCTGCTCGCCGCCGCCCGCGAGACGTTCGTCGAGAAGGGCTACGACGGCGCCACGGTCCGCGCGATCGCCGCCCGCGCGGGCGTGGACGCGGCCATGGTCAACCACTGGTTCGGCGGCAAGGAGGGCCTCTTCGCCCAGTCCGTGCTGCAGCTCCCCTTCGACCCCGCCGAGATCCTCAAACGCCTGCTCGACGGCCCCGTCGAGGAAGCCGGCGAACGCATCATCCGCACCTTCGTCACCGTCTGGGACGCCACCGGCGGCGGCACCTTCGCCGCGCTGATCCGCAGCGTCACCAGCCACCAGGAGGTCGCGAACGCGCTGAAGTCGTTCTTCATCAACGCGATCTTCAAGAAGCTGCTCACCGAGATCGGCGCGCGGGACCGCGACCTGCGCGCCACCCTGGCCGCCACGCAGATGGTCGGGCTCGGCATCGTCCGGTACGTCGTGCGGTTCGAGCCGCTGGCGTCGACCGACCTGGAGACCGTCGTCAGCGCCATCGGGCCGAACATGCAGCGGTACCTGACGGGTGACCTGAGCGCGCCCTGAGCCGGCGGCCGGGCGGGGCGGCGGTCAGGCGTCGGCGAGCAGGACCGTGGCGTCGAAGCAGGTGCGGTCGCCGGTGTGGCAGGCCGCGCCGACCTGGTCGACGACGAGCAGCAGCGTGTCGCCGTCGCAGTCGAGCCGCACCTCGTGCACGTACTGGGTGTGCCCGGACGTCTCACCCTTCACCCACAGCTGCCGGCGGCTGCGCGAGTAGTAGGTCGCGCGGCGGGTGGTCAGCGTGCGGTGCAGCGCCTCGTCGTCCATCCACGCCACCATCAGCACCTCGCCGGTGCCGCGCTGCTGGGCGACCGCGCAGACGAGGCCGTCGGCGGTGCGCTTGAGGCGGGCCGCGACGGCGGGGTCGAGGGGACTGCTCAACGGGGGCCTCCCAGTCGTTCACGAGCGGGTCCGGTGTTGAGCAGGACCACTCCGTAGATGTGCACGGCGGACAGCATGCCGGACGCGACACGGGCCCACACCGGGCCGTCGGCCAGCACGATCACCAGGTGCAGCAGGGCGACGAGCACGAACACGACCATCGCCGGGTAGTGCACGAACCGCAGCCCCAGCAGCAGGCAGGCCGCGACCGGCAGCTCGACCAGCGCCACGAACGACGGCAGCTTCAGCACGTCCGCGTCCCCGCTCGTGCGCCACAGCACCAGTCCGACGGCGAAGAACACCAGTGCGCCACCGAACGCCACCGCCGAGCAGACCAGCACCTCCGGCGACCTGCGGCGGGTGGTCATCGCACGACCACGCCCGCGTGGCGCAGGCCGTCCTTCACCTCACCGATGCGCAGCTGTCCGAAGTGGAACACGCTCGCCGCCAGCACGGCGTCCGCACCGGCCGCGACCGCCGACGGGAAGTGGTCGACCGCACCGGCGCCGCCGCTGGCGATCAGCGGCACGTCGACCTCGCGGCGCACCAGCTCGATCAGCTCCAGGTCGAACCCGGCCTTGGTGCCGTCGGCGTCCATCGAGTTCAGCAGGATCTCGCCGACGCCCAGCTCCTGGCCCTGCGCCGCCCACCGCACCGCGTCGATGCCGGTGCCGGTGCGCCCGCCGTGCGTCGTGACCTCGAACCCGGTGCCGCCGGGCACCCGCCGCGCGTCGACCGACAGCACGACGCACTGCGCGCCGTAGCGTTGCGAGCACTCGCGCAGCAGCTCCGGCCGCGCGATCGCCGCCGTGTTGAGGCTGACCTTGTCCGCGCCGGCCCGCAGCAGCCGGTTCACGTCCTCCGGGCTGCGCACGCCGCCGCCGACCGTGAGCGGGATGAACACCTGCTCGGCCGTCCGGCGCACCACGTCGAAGGTCGTCTCGCGGTCGCCGCTCGACGCGGTGACGTCGAGGAACGTCAGCTCGTCCGCGCCCTCGGCGTCGTAGGCCCTGGCGAGCTCGACGGGATCGCCCGCGTCGACGAGGTTGGTGAAGTTGACGCCCTTCACCACCCGGCCCCGGTCGACGTCGAGACAGGGGATGACACGGACCGCGACCGACATGCGCGAAAGCCTACAAGCAGCCCTTTCCCGACTACGCTGGACACCATGATCACCGAACTCGGCGAGGGTAAGTACCTGCTGCTGACGACGTTCCGCAAGGACGGCACCGCGGTGCCGACGCCGGTCTGGGTCGTGCCGGGCGGGAACGGGGTCATCCACGCCTGGAGCGCCCGTGACACCGGCAAGGTGAAGCGGATCCGGCGCAGCGGTGACGTCGAGGTCGGCGCCTGCGACTTCCGCGGCAACCCGCAGGGCGCGTCGGTCAAGGCGCGCGCACGCCTGCTGGACGACGACGCCAGCGACGCGGTCCGGGCGAGGATCGCGAAGAAGTACGGCATCGCCGGCTGGCTGACGGTGTTCGGCAGCAAGCTGCGGCGCGGCCGCACCGGCACGGTCGGCATCGAGATCACGGCGCCCTGACCAGCCGCACCGTCAACCCGAGGTTGACCCCTTCTACGTCGTCAACCTAGAGTTGACGCCGTGATCCAGTTGACCGACCTGATCGCCACCGTGGCCGGTGAGGCCGACGACGTGCTCGTCCGGCTGACCAGGGCCGTCGAGCTGAGCGGGCAGCTGAGCGAGCTGGGCGACCACCTGGTCGGGCACTTCGTGGACGAGGCGCGGCGCGGCGGGGCGAGCTGGGCGGAGATCGGCGAGAGCCTCGGCGTGACGAAGCAGGCGGCGCAGAAGCGGTTCGTGCCGAAGGAGTCGCCGGAGCTGACCAAGCCGTCGATGGACCGCTACACCCAGCGGTCGCGGCGGGTCATCGCGCTGGCCCGCCACCACGCGCGGTTCAGCGAGCGGATCGGCACCGAGCACCTGCTGCTGGGCCTGCTCGACGAGTCGGGCGGCCTGGCCGCCAAGACGATCGCGAAGCTGGAGTCGGGTGACGGCAGCACGCGGCTGGCGGTGCTGCACCGGCTGGACGCGGAACCCAGGCAACGTCCCGACAAGCAGCCCTACTCGACGCACTGCAAGAAGTCGCTGGAGCTGGCGGTGCGCGAAGCCCTGCGGATGGGGCACATGTTCATCGGCACCGAGCACATCCTGCTCGGCGTGCTGCTCGCCGAAGGCGGGACCGCGGCCGCCGTGCTCAA
This sequence comes from Nocardia sp. NRRL S-836, assembly GCF_001279525.1. GTDB lineage: Bacteria > Actinomycetota > Actinomycetes > Mycobacteriales > Pseudonocardiaceae > Lentzea. The sequence goes on from NZ_LGDY01000089.1 coordinate 47,203, forward strand.
CGCCACCGGCGTCACGCACGCGGCAGCGGCCCGCCACGTCGAGAGCGTCGTCAGCGGACCGCCGCAAGCGCTTCCGGGAGCGTGAAGGCACCGGCGTACAGGGCCTTGCCGATGATCGCGCCCTCCACGCCGTCGCGGGTCAGCTTCGCCAGCGCGACCAGGTCGTCCACACTGGACACCCCGCCGGAGGCGATGACCGGCGCGTCGGTGCGGGCGCAGACCTCGGCCAGCAGCTCCACGTTCGGGCCCTTCAGCGTGCCGTCCTTCGACACGTCGGTGACCACGTAGCGCGAGCAGCCGTCGCGGTCGAGGCGGTCGAGGACCTCCCAGAGGTCGCCGCCGTCGGAGGTCCAGCCGCGGCCCTTGACCCGGTGGCCCTGCTCGGTGATGCGGACGTCCAGGCCCACGGCGATCTTCTCGCCGTACTGTGCGATGACCTTCGCGCACCACGCCGGATCCTCCAGCGCGGCGGTGCCCAGGTTCACGCGGGCGCAGCCGGTGGCCAGCGCGGCCTCCAGCGACGCGTCGTCGCGGATGCCGCCGGACAGCTCCACCTGCACGTCCAGCTCGCCGACCACCCGCGCCAGCAGCTCGCGGTTCGAGCCGCGCCCGAAGGCGGCGTCCAGGTCGACCAGGTGCACCCACTCCGCCCCGTCGCGCTGCCACTGCAGGGCCGCGTCCAGCGGCTCGCCGTAGTTCGTCTCGGTACCGGCTTCGCCCTGCACGAGGCGGACGGCACGACCGTCGGCCACGTCGACAGCGGGGAGGAGTGTGAAGGTCACCCGCTCAGCCTAGCGTCCCCCGGCACGAGACCGGCCACGCGCTCCTGCGCGTCGGCCACCCGCGAGAACCCGGACGGAACGGACGTGCCGGGCGGCACGGCGCCGCCGTCGTTCGCCGGCGCCGGACTGCGGTCGTCGGGGGTGCGCCGAAGTGCCCGTGACAGCGCGGTGCCGAGCCGCGGCCCGACTCGCAGAGCGGCACGACTCCGTTGGTGCGCAACGGAAACCTGAGGACCGTGCCCTGATCGGACACGCTCAGCGGTTCTCGCTCCCGGTGACCGTCAGCGGTCGCGTGGTCACGAGAGGGAGGTCAACCAGTTCCGCAGCAGGTGCGCCCCGGCGTCGCCGGACTTCTCCGGGTGGAACTGGGTCGCCCACAGCGGCCCGTTCTCGACGGCGGCCACGAACTCGTCGCCGGCGTGGTCGGCCCACGTCACCAGCGGCGGCCGGATGTGGTCGGCGGCCTCCAGCTCCCACCTGCGCACGCCGTAGGAGTGCACGAAGTAGAACCGGGTGTCCTCGTCCAGGCCCGCGAAGAGCTTCGAGCCCTCGGGCGTGCGGACCGTGTTCCAGCCCATGTGCGGCACGATCGGCGCTTCCAGCCGCTCGACGGTGCCCGGCCACTCACCGCAGCCCTCGGTCAGCACGCCGTGCTCGATGCCGCGTTCGAAGAGGATCTGCATGCCCACGCAGATGCCCAGCACCGGCCGGCCGCCCGCGAGGCGTTCGCCGATGATCCGCGCACCCCGCACCGAGTTGAGACCCTCCATGCACGCCGCGTACGCGCCCACGCCGGGCACGACCAGCCCGTCGGCGTTGCGCGCGGCGTCCGCGTCCGCGGTCACCTCGACCTGGGCGCCGACTCGCTGGAGCGCGCGCTCGGCCGAGCGCAGGTTGCCGGAGCCATAGTCAAGTACGACGACACGTGCCACGCCGTCCAGGTTAGTCGGTCGGAGCCGCGCCCTGCGTCACCGGGATGACCGGGAGCACGGTGTTGACCGGTTTGCGGCCCACGACGACGCGCCGCATCGCCGCACCCACCGCGAAGAACGACAGCAGCAGCGCCAGCAGCACGAGCTTCACCCACAGCGGCGTGGTCACCACCACCAGGACGACCAGCGCGAGCAGGCAGAACCAGAGGTAGCCGCGTTCGAGCCACCAGGGCAGCCGCGGCGGGGCGAGCTGCTCCAGGCGGGTGTCCGCCCTGCCCTCGTCGACGAGCTCGCAGACCTGGGCCACCTCCGGCAGCCCGAGCGCGGCGAACACCCTCGGAACCACCTCCACGCCGTCGTGGTGGTCGCGCAGCAGCGCCGCCACCGCGTCGCGGTCGACCTGCGGCGCGGCCTCCGCGAACCGCTCCAGGTAGACGGCACGGGCCTTCTCCTGGCCACGGTGGTCGAAGAACCGGCCGAACGCGCGCTGGAACCAGCGGCCGAACCACCCGTGCTGGTTCGCGTCGACGCCGAGCCGCCGCACCTGCTCCGCGGTTCCCCACGTCCAGGCCCGCGAGACCCGGCCGACGGCGGGGTAGACGATCGCGGCGTCGGAGTTCCACACGGCCGCCACCGCACGCGTGCCGGCGGTCTTGCACACCTTCACCACCACGCCGAGCGCGTCGAGCTGACGGGACCTCGGGGAGAACAGGAGCACGGTGCCGGACTGCACCGGGATGAGCGCCGCGGGGCCGAGGCTGGCGCCGTGCATGGACAACTGCAGCTCGGCGGCGTTCAACGGGGTCCAGATCAGCATTCTCACGCGCGCCATCATTCCTCCTCGGCCGCGCGAGCCCAGGCCGACATGCCCAGGACGGCCTGGTTGCCCGCGGCGAAGGGCCGGCCGGGCGCCTCGGCCGCGCCGCGCCGTTCGCCGGCCACCGCCTCCCACCACTTCTTCTCGTGGTGCGGCACGGCGTCGTCGGTCTCGCCGGCGTCGATCCCGCGCACGGCGGCGGCTTCCGCGTGGAACCCGGCTCCTTCGAGCGCGGTGAGGCCCTGTTGTTCAGCGGCCGCAACGGCTTCGGTGAGCCAGCCGAGCCCCTCGGGCAGCCGGTCCGGCCGTGCGGGCTCGAACGAGGTGTCCGGTCCGAACCGCCAGCCGCGCAGCCTGCCGTCGAAGTGGACGAGCCACGCGGTGGTGTCCGTCCACAGCAGACCGGTGGCGGCGCTGCCCTGGATGCGGAGCAGCCGCAGGTCGTCCCACACGGACGGGTGCGGCGCGGGGCCGAGCACGAAGGTGCCGTGCGGCACGGGTACCGGCAACCTGGGCCGGGCGCCGCGCCGGTTGAGCACCGTTCGTGTCGACTCCGCGTCTGCTGTGGTCCAGGTGACCACACGAGGGGTGTGCACGACCGGGCATCTGGCCCGATCGTGCCCCCCGTTCCCGCTAAACGGCGCGAGAAGGCGCGCCGGTCCAGTCATCCCCCATGACTGCGAACATGTTCCTTCACCCCCTGAAGAAACTCCGCACAGCGCTCCCCAGCCCCACCACGTCGAGGTCGTGCGCAGCGTCGTGGTCCTCGGCCGTGCCGTAGTTGCGGAGCTCTGCGTGTCGTTTGACACCCGTAGAACGAATGCGGTGCGGGATTTGTTGCAAGGTTTCGGAAACCAGATGGGCCGAAGTTCCCTCCAGGTACGGTTCCACGACCATGACGTCCGCGTGGTCGGTGTCCGCCACCGCCCTGCGCAGACCGTCCGAGTCGAACGGTCGGATGGTCGACGCGTACAACACGGTGACGTCGGCGTTCTCCGCCTCGACCGCCCGCAGCACGCGGTCGAGCACCGGCCCCACGGCCAGCACGACACCGCGTTTTCCGTGACGCAGCGCGGTGAACCCCTCACCCACCGGATACGCCCGTGCGTTCTCGTGCAGCGAAAGCCTCATGTAGACCCGGTTGTCCTTCCTGAGGGCCTGTTCGAGCAGTGGCGTGACCTCCTCCGGATGACCGGGTACGTGCACCTCCCATCCCGGCAACGTGTCGAACAACGCGATGTCCCCAGGCGACTGGTGCGTGCGCCCCCACACCGGATCGTCATACGAGGCACCGATACTCACGAACACCGCACCCACGTCCTGATGGCCGATGTCGAGCTTGATCTGCTCGTACGGCCGTTCGACCAGGAACGGCGCGTAGCTGTGCACGACCGGCCGCAACCCCGTGAGCGCCAACCCACCCGCTACGCCGACCATCGTCTGTTCGCGGATGCCGACGTCCACGACCCGTTCGTGGTCCTGCGGGAAGTTGGCCGCCGAGATCACCGCGGTCACGACGGCGACCCTCGGGTCGTTCCGCAACGCCTCGTTGACCGTCTTGATGAACGCCTCGCGCATGGTCATCAGTAGCTCTTCTCCGTCCTGGCCACCACGACGCCCGGCCCGTCGTGCCGCGCGGTCAACGCCTCGAAGATGGCCTCGTGGTCACGCCCGTCGACGGTGGCCGCCGCCCATCCCTCGACCTCGAACCGCCGCGCGATCCCGCCGGGCCAGCCGTACCACGCGGACTGGTTGTCGATCACGATCGCGGTGAGGTTGCCGAGCCCCAGCCGCGCCGCGACCGCGATGGCCTCGTGGTTGCTGCCCTCGTCCAACTCCCCGTCGCCCACCAGCACGAACGTCCGCCCCGCGCTCTTGGCGATCCGCTGCCCGACCGCCGTCCCCACGGCGATCGGCAACCCGTGCCCGAGCGACCCGCTGCTGATCTCGACCCCGTTGACGAGCACGCGGTCCGGGTGCTGCCCGAGCGGGCTGTCCCACGACGTCCAGTCGTCCAAAGTGGACTCGTCGATGAACCCCTTCTCCGCGAGCACCGCGTAGTAGGCCATCGGCCCGTGCCCCTTGGACAACAGGAACCGGTCCCGGCCGGGATCGTCGACGGTCGCGGGCGTCACGTTCAGCACCCGGTCGTAGAGGACCCAGAGCACGTCGATCGTGGAGGCCGCCGCCCACCCGTGCTTCTCGTCCCCGGTCATCCTCGCGAAGAGCCCTGGTATCCGCTGCATGCCACCAACTCTCCAACCTCGACCATGCTGGAGGTCAAGCGGCTACGATGATCGGGTGAGCAAGCTGCCCGAACTGCTGACCATCGGCCAGGTCGCCGAACGCAGCGGCGTCCCCCACACCGCACTGCGCTTCTACGAGGACCGCGGCCTCATCGGCTCCGTGCGCACCGCCGGCAACCAACGCCGCTACCAACGCTCAGTCCTGCGCCGCCTCGCCTTCATCCGCACCGCCCAACGCGTCGGCCTCACCCTCGAAGACGTCCGCGCCGCCCTCGCCCAACTCCCCGACAACCGCACCCCCACGAAATCCGACTGGGAACGCCTCTCCCGCTCCTGGAAAACCGAGCTCGACGCCCGCATCGACGCCCTCCACCGCCTCCGCGACCGCCTGACCGGCTGCATCGGTTGCGGCTGCCTCTCGCTGCGCAGCTGCGCGCTGCAGAACATCGACGACGAGCAGGCCGAGCTCGGGCCCGGCGCGCCGCGGCTGAAGCCCGTGCTGGAGGGTGGGTCTGCTTAGGGGGCTTCGGATTGACCGCACGTGGTTCGGGCGGGCGAGGTTCGGGCGGGCGAGGTTCGGCCGGCGGTTCCGTTCGGCCGCGATTCCTTGCAGCGGTGGCATTCGGCGGTTTCGTGCGGCGGCTCCGTGCGGCCGCGATTCCGTGCACCGGTTCCGCTCACCGGTTCCGCTCACCGGTTCCGCTCACCGGTTCCGCTCGGCGGCTCCGCTCGCCGGTTTCGTCCGGCCGCGGTTCCGTTCGACCGCGATGTCCACACACTCCCTCCTGTCTGCGGACGTCCTCCGCCGTTCTCAGGGCCGCCACTCTCAGGGCCTCCGCTCTCAGGGCCTCCGCCCGCCTCTCCTCCCATCCCCACTTCACTCCGCAGACCGCCCTCCCACCGCCCCAGCCCGTGCCCACCGAGGTCCGCCCTCCCGCGTTTCCTATTTCCGGGGCGAAGATGACCATGTGTTCCGGACATGTGCGATCGACCCACATGTACAAGACGCCGCCACCCGCGGATCCGGACAAGCTTCACCCATCCGACTGACCCACACCGCCCCCACCTGGGCAGACACCCCGCAAGCCCCAAGCCCGGGGAAGCAGAGAAAACCGCTCGACCCCCTGTGCTTTCCTGAGGTCCATGGAAGAAGAAAGAATGATCCGCCTGTCGAAGCGGATGTCGAAGGCCCTCCGGCACCAGCCGGAACGCGTCGGCCTCACCCTCGACCCGCAGGGCTGGGTGAGGACAGCCGACCTCCTCGCCGCACTCGGCATCACCCGCGAGGACCTCGAAGAGGTCGTCCGCCGCAACGACAAGCAGCGCTTCACGATCGACGAGGACCGCATCCGCGCCAACCAGGGCCACAGCGTCGAGATCGACCTGGCCCTGGAGCCCACCGCACCGCCGGACGAGCTGTTCCACGGCACGGTCCAGCGGTACCTGGACGACATCGAGCGCGACGGGCTACGGCCGATGTCGCGGCACGACGTGCACCTGTCGCCCGACCGGGAGACCGCCCGCAGGGTCGGGGCGCGCCGCGGACGGCCGTTGATCCTCGTGGTGGACGCCAAGAGGATGCACGAGGACGGCCACGAGTTCCGGGTCAGCGCGAACGGGGTGTGGCTCACGCGGCACGTACCGGCCGACTACCTCCGGCAGGCGTGAAGGAACGGCAGGCGTGAAAGAGCGAAGTGGACAGCGCGAGCCGCAACCACCGCACGAGCCGCAACCAGCGGACAGCCCGCACGACCCACCCCGAACCCGAACTCGGCCCTAGATCAGCCAGAGCACCGCGCCGCCGACCGCCACCACGGCCAGCACCAGGAGCACCACGGCCAGGAACCGCGCCGTCTTCCACGTCGAGTAGACGCCACCGCCCAGGAAGCCCGCCAACGCCAGCAGGCCGATGACGACGACCTCCTTCGGCATCAGAGCACGCCCTTGGTCGACGGGACGCCGCCGACGCGCGGGTCGGGTTCCACGGCCGCGCGCAGTGCGCGGGCGATGGCCTTGTACTCGGCTTCGGCGATGTGGTGCGGGTCGCGGCCGTACTCGACGCGCACGTGCAGCGCGATCTGCGCGTGGAACGCCAGCGACTCGAACACGTGCCGGTTCAGCACGAACGGGTAGTTGCCGCCGATCACGAAGCTGTTGAACTGCTCCGGTTCGCCGCGGTGCACGGTGTACGGGCGGCCCGACACGTCGACCGCCGCGTGCGCGAGGGTTTCGTCCATCGGGATCCAACAGTCGCCGAAGCGGCGGATGCCCTTCTTGTCCCCCAGCGCTTCGCGCAGTGCCTGGCCGAGCACGATCGCGATGTCCTCGACCGAGTGGTGGGCGTCGATGTGCGTGTCACCGGTGGCGCGGACGATCAGGTCGAAGCAGCCGTGCACACCGAACGCGGTGAGCATGTGGTCGTAGAACGGCACGCCGGTGCTGATCTCCACCTGGCCGGTGCCGTCCAGGTCGATTTCGACGTAGACCGACGACTCCCTGGTCGTGCGCTCGACCTTGCCAACGCGACTCACCGGCTGACCTCCTTGCTGGCCGCGAGGAAGGCGTCGTTCTCCTCGGGCGTTCCGATGGTCACCCGCAGGTGACCGGTGATTCCGACGTCCCTGATCAGCACGCCGTGGTCGAGGTAGGACCGCCACGTCGACCGGGCGTCGGAGAACCAGCCGAACAGCACGAAGTTCGCGTCCGACGGCACGACCTGGAAACCCAGCTCCGTCAACGCGGCCATCACGCGCTCGCGTTCCGCGGCCAGCAGCGCCACCGAGCCCAGCGTCTCCGCGGCGTGCCGCAGCGAGGCCCGTGCGGCGGCCTGCGTCAGCTGCGACAGGTGGTACGGCAGGCGCACCAGCTGCAGCGCGTCCACGACGGCGGGGGCGGCCGCGAGGTAGCCCAGCCGGCCGCCGGCGAACGCGAAGGCCTTCGACATCGTGCGCGAGACGATCAGCCGCGAGCCGTACTCGTCGAGCAGGCCGATCGCGCTCTCCTGCGAGGAGAACTCCGCGTAGGCCTCGTCCACGACGACCATGCCGGGCGCCGACGCGATCAGCAGGCGCAGGTCCTCCAGCGGGATCGACTGGCCGGTCGGGTTGTTCGGCGAGGTCACGAACGTGACGTCCGGCCGCAGCTCGGCGATCACCGCCGCGGCCTTCTCCACGTCCAGCGAGAAGTCCGGGCGGCGCGGCGTCGGCGACCACTCGGTGCGCGTGCCGGCCGCGATGATCGGGTGCATCGAGTACGACGGCTCGAAGCCGAGTGCCACCCGTCCGGGGCCGCCGAACGCCTGCAGGACCTGCTGGAGGATCTCGTTCGACCCGTTGGCCGCCCAGACGTTCTCCGACGTCAGCGTCACCGACGTCGCCTCGGTCAGGTAGGCGGCCAGGTCCTCGCGCAACGCCACGGCGTCGCGGTCGGGGTAGCGGTGCAGCTCACCGGCGATCTCCGCGACGGCCGCGACGACGTCGGCCGCGAGGGCGTCCGTGGGCGCGTACGGGTTCTCGTTGGTGTTCAGGCGGTACGGCACGTCGAGCTGCGGCGCGCCGTAGGGCGTGCGGCCGCGGAGGTCCTCGCGCAGAGGCAGGTCGGACAGCTCCACGCGTGCGCCGACGACGGGCTTCATCGGGGGAACCTCGCCGTCACGGCCTGACCGTGCGCGGGCAGGTCCTCGGCGTTGGCCAGGACGACGACCTTGTCTGCGACCTCGCGCAGGGCTTCCTCGGAGTAGTCGACCACGTGGATGCCGCGCAGGAACGTCTGCACGGACAGCCCGGACGAGTGCCGCGCGCAGCCACCGGTCGGCAGGACGTGGTTGGAGCCCGCGCAGTAGTCGCCCAGCGACACCGGCGAGTGCGCGCCGACGAAGATCGCTCCGGCGGACCGGATCCGCGCGGCCACGGCGCGGGCGTCGGCGGTCTGGATCTCCAGGTGCTCGGCGGCGTAGGCGTCGACGACCCGCACGCCCTCGTCCACGGAGGACACCAGGACGACGCCGGACTGCTTGCCGCCCAGCGCCGTGCGCACCCGCTCGTGGTGCTTGGTCGCGTCGACCTGGCGGGCGAGCTCGACGTCCACGGCGTCAGCCAGTTCGGCCGAGGTGGTCACGAGCACCGAGGCGGCCAGCGGGTCGTGCTCGGCCTGGGAGATCAGGTCGGCGGCCACGTGCACCGGGTCGGCGGTCTCGTCGGCGAGGATCGCGATCTCGGTCGGGCCCGCCTCGGCGTCGATGGCGACGAGCCCGCGCAGCAGGCGCTTGGCGGCGGCCACGTAGACGTTGCCCGGCCCGGTCACGATGTCGACCGGTGCGAGCTCGGCGCCGTCGGTGTCCACGCCGCCGTGCGCCAGCAGCGCCACGGCCTGCGCGCCACCCGCGGCCCAGACCTCCTCGACCTCCAGCAGCGCGGCGGCGGCGAGGATCACCGGGTGCGGCAGGCCACCGAACTCGGCCTGCGGCGGCGAGCACACCACCAGCGACTCGACACCGGCGATCTGGGCGGGCACCACGTTCATCACGACCGACGACGGGTACACCGCCAGGCCGCCGGGCACGTACAGGCCGACGCGCGCGACCGGGACCCACCGCTCGGTGACCGTGCCACCCGGCACGACCTCGACGGTCTTGTCCTCGCGCCGCTGCGTGGAGTGCACGCGGCGGGCGCGCGTGATGCACTCCTCCAGCGCCTCGCGCACGGCCGGGTCCAGAGACGACAAAGCGGACGAAAGTTCGGAAGCGGGCACGCGGACAGCACTGAGACGAACGCGGTCGAACTTCTCGGTGTACTCCTGCACGGCCTCGACGCCGCGCTCGGCCACCGCCGCCACGATCGGGCGCACCTGATGCAGCACCGCGTCCACGTCCACCTCGGCGCGCGGCAGGACTGCGCGCAGCTGAGCGGGGGTCATGGCGCGACCTCGCAGGTCGATGCGGCTGAGCATGCCCACAGCGTAGTTCCTGCCGAATTCTGTCAACGGTCAGCCCGCTATCGGCGCTACCTCACGCCGTGACCGCCCGGCCACGCTCGGTCGAGCACCACTCCGTCGCAAACCCCTGCTGATGATGGAGGAACGATGTCCACCAAGCGCCGCGGCAAGATCGCCGCAGTGCTCGCCGTCTGCCTGCCCGTGCTGGTCGCGGGCATGGCGGTGCCCAGCACCGCCGACTCCGGCCGGTACCTGCTGGAGGTCACGGCGAACACGTCCGCCGAACGCACCCAGGTCGCCCAGATCGGCGTCGACGTGCTCGGCGCCACGAAGCTCACGACGGTCTCGGTCGTCGCGGACAAGTCCCAGTACCGCGCCCTGCAGGCGACCGGTCTGCCGATCAAGTACGTCGGCGACTTCGAGCAGCAGCTCAAGAGCCTGGGCAAGGTCGACTTCACCGACCCCGCACCCGGCCAGGTCGGCACCCAGGACTTCCCGTCCGGCTACACCGGCTACCACAACTACGCCGAGATGACGGCGGAGCTGCAGCAGACGGTGCGCGACCACCCGGCGCTGGCGAGCCTGCGCAGCATCGGCAAGAGCTACCAGAACCGCGACATCTACGCGCTGAAGATCAGCGACAACGTCGCGACCGACGAGAACGAGCCGGAGGTGCTGTTCACCTGCAACCAGCACGCCCGTGAGCACCTGACCGTCGAGCAGTGCTTGCAGATCATCAAGCGCTACACCGACGACTACGCCAACCCGGCGATCAAGAACCTGGTGGACAGCCGGGAGATCTGGTTCGTCCCGATGGTCAACCCGGACGGCGTCGAGTACGACATCGCGACCGGGTCGTTCCGCGGCTGGCGCAAGAACCGCCAGGGCAACGGCACCGACCTCAACCGCAACTGGGGTTACAAGTGGGGCTGCTGCGGCGGTTCCAGCGGCAGCAGCACGTCGGACACCTACCGCGGCACGGCGGCGTTCTCCGCGCCGGAGACCAACGTCCTGCGCAACTTCGTGAACTCGCGCGTCGTCGGTGGCGTCCAGCAGATCAAGACGAACATCGACTTCCACTCGTACTCGGAGCTCGTGCTGTGGCCGTACGGCTACACCAACTCGGACACCGACACCGGTCTGAACGCCGACGAGGCGCGCGCGTTCCAGACGCTCGGCCGGCAGATGGCCGCCACCAACGGCTACACGCCGGAGCAGGCGAGCGACCTGTACATCACCGACGGCAGCATCGACGACTGGATGTGGGGCCAGCACAAGATCTGGTCGTACACCTTCGAGATGTACCCGAGCGGTAGCGGCGGCCTCAACGGCTTCTACCCGCGTGACACGGTCATCGCGCAGCAGACCTCGCGCAACGACCGCGCCGTCGACCTGTTCGTCGGCTACTCGGACTGCGTGAAGCGGGTCATCAACCAGACCTGCTGATCCGTTCCAGCGCCTGGTCGACCTCGTCGGGAGTGACGAAGTAGTGCGGGGAGGCCCGCACTACCTCGTCCAGGCCACGGCGGGTCATGTCGATCAGCGTGGACGCGCTCTGGGACACGGTCACGGCCACCCGCTGCTCCCAGAGCCGGTCCTTCAGCTCCATCGGCGGCACCCGCTCGCTCGTGAACGTGACGATGCCCGACTGCCGCTCACCGAGGTCGTGCACGGTGATGCCGGGCAGGTCCGCGAGCCCGTCGCGCAAGCGCTTGGCACGGGCGGTGACCTCGGCCTCGATCACGTCGAGCCCCTTGGCCAGCGCGTACTTCACGGCGGCGATCAGCCCGAGCCGGTCGGCGACGCTGTACTCCCACAGCTCGAACCACCGCGCGTCGTCGCGCGGCCGGTACTCGGTGCGGCCGGTCCACTCGGCACCGCTGTGGTCGAACAGCCGCGGCCGCAGCCTCTCCCGCACGGCGTCCCTCACGACGAGCGCGCCCGTGCCGCGCGGTCCGCGCAGCCACTTGCGGCCGGTGCAGACGAGCAGGTCGTAGTCGAGGCCGCGCAGGTCGAGCTGGCCCGTGGACTGGCACGCGTCGAGCAGCACCAGCGCGCCGACCTCGTGCGCCTTCGCGGTCACCTCGTTCACCGGGTTGACCAGGCCGCCGTTCGTGGGCACGTGCACCAGCGAGACCAGCTTGACCCGTTCGTCGAGCTCCAGCGCGCCGACGTCGACCTGGCCGTGCCGGTCGGAGCGCATGACCTCGACCGTCGCGCCGGTCTCCTCCGCGCGGCGCAGCATCGGGACCGCGTTGCCGCCGTACTCGACCTCCGTGACCAGCACGCGGTCGCCCTTCGCCAGCGGAACGGCGTCGAACGCGGTGAGCCACGAGCGGGTGGCGCTGTCGGTGAACGCGATCTCGGTGGGCGCCACGCCGAACAGCTCGGCGAGCACGCCGTAGCCGGCTTCCAGGTCGTCACGGCGTTCCGCGGCGGCCCGGTAGCCGCCGATCTCGGTCTCCCGCCGCAGGTGCCCGACCACCTCGTCCACGACGCAGGCGGGCGGGATGGACGAACCGGCGCTGTCGAGGAAGATCAGGTCGCTCACCCGCCCCACTCTGCCACCACCCGTGGGCGCGAGGGCCCGGTTCCGGACCGGCAACCCCGGGGCCGTGGTGCGTGCGCTGCGGAAATAGGCTCTGCGCCATGGTGGAGATCCCCTACGGCAAGCGCATGCGGCCGCGGTACTGGCGGTTCCTGATCATCACGGCGGTCGGGATCGGGCTGGTCGCGTTCGCGCTGCACGTCTGGTGGCTGCAGGTCGTGCTGCTGCTGGTCGGGGTGCTGAACCTGGTCGTGTGCGTGGGTGCCCTGTACGTGCTGCACAAGCAGCCGCACTCGGTGTCCGGCGACGAGCTGCGGCTGCGGCAGCTCGGGTTCTTCGACTGGCGGCTGCCGACCGCGGACCTGGCCGCGGCGCAGGTCGCCGAGCGCGGTCACCAGGGCCGGCGCACCGTCGAGGTGGTCGGGGACGCGGTCGTCATCCAGTCGCTGGCCAAGACGAACGTGTCGGTGCCGTTCCGCGAGCCGCAGCTGGTCGACCTCGGCCGGACCGGGGCGAAGCAGGTGCGGCGGGTGGAGTTCTGGGCGGACGACCCGGAAGCGGCCGTGCGCGAGATCAACGCACGCCTCACTTAGGTTCCCACCGCTCGATGTTCCACCACGGGCCCCACGACAGCGCGCCGTAGGAGTTCGGGTCGACCACGGGCTGGTAGCCGTTCCACGAGTCGCGCAGCACGTACGCGTGCTCGGGGAACACCAGCACGGTCATCGTCGGCACGGCCGCGTACGCCTGCTGGAAGAGCTTGTAGGCCACCGCGCGCTGGGCCGGGTCGATGAGCTTGCGGCCGTTCTCCAGCGCGGCGTCAGCGGCCGGGCTGCCCTGGCCGCGCAGGCCGTAGAGCATCAGGTCCGGGTCGAACGGCGAGCCCTCGCCCGACAGCAGCGCGTCCTGGCCGATGCGCGGCCGGATCGCCTCCCACGACAGGCCCGCGAGCTGCACCTCCACGCCGACGGCCTTGGCGTCGGCGGCGAACGCGGTGGCGAGGTCGGCGCGCAGGTCGTCGCCGAGCGGGTACATCAGCGTGAAGCGGGCGGCCACGCCCTCGCGGACCCGGATGCCGTCGGGTCCGGGCACCCAGCCCGCGGCGTCGAGCTGGCGGGCGGCCTCGGTCTTGTCGTAGCGGAACTTCACCGTCGGGTCGAAGTCCTCCGCGAGCGCGTCCGGCACCGGTGTGAAGCCGACGGTGCCCTTGCCCTCCAGCAGGCTGTCGATCATGCCCTGGCGGTTGACCGCGTAGTTCAGCGCGAGCCGGATGCCGGCGTTGCCGGTGACCGGGTGGCCCGCCGGCAGCGCGACGGCCCGGTAGTCGGCGCTGCGGTGGTACTGCACCCGCAGTCCCGACCGGTTGGCGAACCCGGCGGCCAGCTTGGGCGGCAGCACCGTGCCGTCGAACTCGCCGTCCTGCATGCGGCGCACGCGCTGGTTGTCGTCGGTGACGAAGACGACGGTCAGCCGCTTGATCTTCGGCGCGCCGCCGAAGTAGCCCTCGTTGGCCGCCAGCAGCAGCCGGTCGCCCTTCTTCCAGTCCACGACCTTGTACGGGCCGGTGCCGACGGGCTGCCCGTTCGGGTTCGCCTGCTCGCTCGGGAGGATGCCGAGCACGAGCAGGTGCGGGAACGCGGCGTGCTGCTGGTTGAGCTGGAACCGGACGGTGGACGGGTCGAGCCGCTCGACGGTCTTCAGCGTGGCGAACCGGTCCCTGACCTGGCTCTGCAGCGCGGCGGTGTAGGTCGCGACGACGTCCTCGGCGCCGAACGTGCTGCCGTCGGTGAACTTCACGTCACCGCGCAGCTTCACCGTCCAGCTCAGCCCGTCCGGCGCGGGCTGGGGCAGGTCGGCGGCCAGCTGCGGCGCGAGCGAGCCGTCCTGGCGGTGCTCGACGAGCCCGTCGTAGATCTTCGACACGCCCTGCGCGCCGTAACCGAGCAGCGGGTTCAGCGTCGTCGGCTCGTCGCGGTCGGCGAGCACGATCGACGTGCCGTTCGCCCCACCGTCCGGGCTGGGGGCGGCGGTCTCCGTGCAGCCCGCGAGGACCAGCAACGCGACGAGGAGCAGTGGGTAACGCGACACAGTCCGCGACCCTACAGTGGTGCTCATGCGCATCGCCGTGAGTCAGATCAGCTCCACCACCGACCCCCGGTCCAACCTGGAGCTCGTCCGCGACGCGGTGCGCAGGGCCGACGGCGCGCGGGTGGTCCTGCTGCCCGAGGCGACGATGTGCCGCTTCGGCGTGCCGCTGGGCCCGGTCGCGGAACCGCTGGACGGCCCGTGGGCCTCCGCCGTGCACGAGATCGCCGCCGCGCACGACGTGGTGGTCGTGGCGGGCATGTTCACACCGTCCGGCGACCGGGTGGCGAACACGATGCTGGTGACCGGCCCGGACGTGCACACCGGCTACGACAAGATCCACCTGTTCGACGCCTTCGGGTTCCAGGAGTCGCGCACGGTCGCCCCCGGTTCGGACGTGGTGACATTCGACGTCGACGGCGTCACGCTGGGCGTGGCCACCTGCTACGACATCCGCTTCCCGGCGCTGTTCACGGCGCTGGCGGACAAGGGCGCGTCGGCGGTGCTGGTCGGTGCGTCGTGGGGCGCCGGGCCGGGCAAGAAGGAACAGTGGGAGCTCCTGGTGCGAGCGCGCGCGTTGGACTGCACGTCGTTCATCGTGGCGTGCGGCCAGGCCTACCCCGGCGACCTGGGTTCGTCGGCGCCGACCGGCATCGGCCACTCGACCGTCGCCAGCCCGTTCGGGGAGGTCGTGCTCCAGCTGTCCGACCGGCCGGAGGTGGCGGTGGCCGACCTCGACCTGGCGTCGGTGGAACAGGCACGCGAGGTGCTGCCGGTGCTGGCCAACCGACGGCTACGTTGAGTTCCATGCGCCTCGTCACGGCCGTGGTGGCCGCGTTGTTGTTGTTCTCCGGCGTCGCCTCGGCAACGCCTTCGCGCGGCGTGACCGCGCACGTCATCGCCCAGTGGTCGGCCGCCGGCCGCGACTACACGTTGCGGGAGCTCACCATCGACCCCGGCGGCAGCACCGGCTGGCACAACCACGACGGCACGGTGTACGCCGTGGTGAAGGCGGGCGTGCTGACCAGGACGCTGGGCGACTGCACCACGACGTTCGTGCACCACCGCGGCGACGTCCTCGTGGAGGAACCGAACCACGTGCACATCGGCCGCAACCTCGGCACCGCGCCGATGGTGCTGGAGGTGCTGTACGTCAACCCCGCGGGCACGCCGTTGTCGCGCGACGAGCCGAACCCGGGCTGCTCGTTCGACTGAGCCACCTGCGTTAGGTTCCTGCCGTGGCTTTCTCGCAGGACCAGGCACGACACCGGTTCGCCGGCGCACGGGTCGCCCGGCTGGCGACGACCGACGCGAGGTCGGTCCCGCACCTCGTGCCGGTCACCTTCGCGGTGCACGACGACGTCGTGGTCTTCGCCGTCGACCACAAGCCGAAGACCACGACGAGCTTGAAGCGGTTGCACAACATCGAAGCCAACCCACGGGTGTCCTTGCTCGTGGACGAGTACGACGAGGACTGGTCCCGGCTGTGGTGGGTTCGCGCGGATGGTGTCGCGCGAGTGCCGGTCGAAGACGAGGAGCGGAGCCGCACGCTCGGCTGGTTGTGTGCGAAGTACCCCCAGTACCGGGGGAACGTTCCCGCCGGACCGGTGGTCTGGGTCGACGTGCAGGCGTGGCGTGGCTGGTCGTTCACGCCTTGAACGTCCCGCGCCCGAAGGCGTTCCGCCGAGCACCATCTGGAATGCGGCCTGACGGTGCGTCGAGACGGCCTCGGCTACACCTCCGAGTTGCCGGCCGGCAGCGACGGGCGATGCGCGAACTGCTGTGCCAGGCGTGTGCGGGGCCGGCTGATCGAATCTTGGAGGGCGTCCTCTGGTTGATGCGGGAGCTGCGCGGGTGCGGCTTCGACTGAGCGCTTGACCTCAAGCTAGGTCGAGCTCCCAGGATCGGGGCATGACACTTCCACAGCTGCCCTCGTTCGTCCGCGACCGCCACGACCTCGACGGCTACGCGCTCTACCGCTCCGGCGGCCCGCGCGACGACCGGGAGCCGGGCTGCGTCGTGCTCGTCACGGTCGACACCGAGGACGAGGCCACCGCCCGCGGCTGGGTGGACGCGGTGTTCGCCGCGCTCGCCAGCGAGCCGAACCCGCACCCCGGTGGGATCTCTGCGGCGTTCCACATCCGCGCGGACGGCAAGCGGGTGGTCAACTACGCGGAGTGGGTCAGTGCGGCCGACCACGAGGACGCCGTGTCCCGCACGCCGCGGGGCGGGGTCGGGTCCGAGACCGCCGACTGGAAGCGGGTGGTGGAGTTCCCCGGCGTCCAGCACGGCGGTTTCGTCCGCTACGCGCCGCTAGCGAAGGTCCAGGCCGAGGTCGAGTGACGGGCTGGAGTGCGTGAGACCGCCGACCGCGAGGTAGTCGACGCCGGTCTCGGCGTACCGGCGGGCCACGTCCAGCGTGAGTCCGCCGGACGCCTCCAGCAGCACGCCGTCCGGGCGGCGCTGGACCGCCTCGGAGCACTGCTCGGGCGTGAAGTTGTCCAGCAGCACCAGTTCCGCGCCCTCGGCGATGGCCTCGTCGAGCTGTGCGAGGCTGTCGACCTCGACCTCCATCGGCAGGTCCGGTGCGTGGGCGCGGGCCGCGCGGATCGCCGCGGCGACCGAACCGGCGGCGGCGACGTGGTTGTCCTTGATCAGGATCGCGTCGCCGAGGCCCATCCGGTGGTTCACGCCGCCGCCGCAGCGGACCGCGTACTTCTGCAGCGACCGCAGGCCCGGCAACGTCTTGCGGCTGTCGCGGATCCGGGCGCCGGTGCCCTCGACGGCGCCGACCCAGCGTGCGGTCTGGGTGGCGATGCCGGACAGGTGGCAGACCAGGTTCAGCGCCGTGCGCTCGACGGTCAGCAGGCCGCGGGTCGGGCCGCTCAGCACCAGTGCCGGTTCGCCGGGCACGGCCTTGTCGCCGTCGGAGGCCTCGGAGAGCACCTCGACCTCGGGCAGGTAGCGCTGGAAAGCGGCACGCGCCACGGACACGCCGCACAGCACGCCAGCCGCGCGCGGGGTGATCTCCGCGGTCGCGACGGCCTTCTCCGGCACGGTCGCCAGCGTCGTGGCGTCCAGGCCGTAGCGGAGGTCCTCCTCCAGTGCCAGCTGGATGACGCGGTTCGCGTCGTCCCAGTCGATGTCGGTCATGCGACACCCTCCGCGAGAACGGGATCGGCCAGCACGGGCTGGCCGGTCGGGGTGAGCCGGACGAGCTGACTGCGTTGCCACGCCTGCGAACGCGCCGTGTGGTCGGTGCGCACGTGGCAGCCGCGTGACTCGGTGCGTTCCTGCGCCGCGGCGATCAGCGCGCGGGCGGCCATGGTGAGGGCCGCGTCCTCGACGAGCTCGCGCGACTCCAGCTGCTTGTCCACAGTGGACACGTCGAGCACCGAGCCGACGACGGCGAGGCCCTCCGCGTCACGGCCGATCGCGGCGTAGCGGGACATCACCCGCTGCAACAGGTCGCGGTCCGCCACCGGAGCGGTGGGCAGCGCCGGTTCGGCGGAACGGGCCGGGGCGACCAGGCCCAGTGCCAGGTCGGAGGCGACGGCCTCCGCGGCACGGGTGCCGCAGACCAGGCCTTCGAGCAGGCTGTTGGAGGCCAGCCGGTTCGCGCCGTGCAGGCCCGTGCGCGCCACCTCGCCGACGGCGTACAGACCGGTCACGCCGGTGCGGCCGTCCACTGTGGACACGACGCCACCGCAGGCGAAGTGCGCCGCGGGAGCCACCGGGATCGGGTCCGCGGCCGGGTCGATGCCGACCGACGCGCAGGCCGCGTGCACGGTCGGGAAGCGGGAAGCCATGTCGTGCAACGAGGTCGCGTCCAGGAAGACGTGGTCGTCGACGCCACCGGGCGCGGCCGCCATGTGCCGGGTGATCGCGGCCGCCACGACGTCGCGCGGGGCCAGGTCCTCCAGCGGGTGCACGCCCTTCATCACGCGTGCGCCGGTCGCGTCGACCAGCACGGCACCCTCGCCGCGCACGGCCTCGGTGACGAGCGGGCACCGGCCCCGCGCACCGCGACCGGTGTAGAGCACGGTCGGGTGGAACTGGATGAACTCGACGTCCGCGGCCAGCGCACCGGCGCGCAACGCCAGCGCCAGCCCGTCGCCCGTCGCCACGGACGGGTTCGAGGTCGCCTGGTACATCTGGCCGAGACCGCCGGTCGCGAGCAGCACGGCGGGCGCGGTCAGCACGCCGGGCACGCCGTTGCCGTCGAGCACCAGCAGACCGCCGACCGCACCGAGCGGCGTCTTCACCGCGTCGACCGCGACGTGGTTCTCCAGCAGCGGAACTCGACCGTCCACAGTGGCCTTGAGCAGGGCGCGCTCGACCTCGGCACCGGTCGCGTCACCACCGGCGTGCACGACCCGGAACGCGCTGTGGCCGCCCTCGCGGGTGCGCTCCAGCAGGCCGTCGGGGTGGGCGTCGAACACGGCACCGCGCTCGCGCAGCCGCGCCACCGCCGCGGGCCCGTCCGTGATGATCGCGGCGACGGCGGCGTCGTCGCACAGGCCCGCGCCGGCCGTCAGCGTGTCCTCGACGTGCCGGTGCACCGAGTCGCCGGGGTCGTGCTGGTCCGCCATGACGACCGCGACGCCGCCCTGCGCCCACCGGGTGTTGCCGTCGTCGCCGGCCGCCTTCGTGACGACCAGGACGCGCAGTCCCAGCTCACGGGCCCGCAGCGCGGCCGTCAGCCCCGCCACGCCCGTGCCGACCACGATCAGGTCGGCCCGCGCCTCCCAGCGCACGGCCATCACTCACCGCCGCCGGGCTGACCGATCTCGATCATGCGCTGCACGGCGCCCTGGGCGCGCTTGGCGGTCTCCAGGTCCACGTGCACCTCGTCCAAGCCTTCGCGCACGCACCGCAGCAGCGCGGCCGGCGTGATCATCTTCATGTAGGTGCAGGACGCGCGGTCGTTGACGGCGCGGAAGTCGATCTCCGGCGCGGCCTTGCGCAGCTGGTGCAGCATGCCGACCTCGGTCGCGACGAGCACCTTGCGGGCGTTCGTGCTGCGCGCGGCGGTGATCATGTCGCCGGTCGAGAGGATCTTGACCTTCTCCGCCGGGACGATGCCCTCGCCGCTGAGGTAGAGCGCGCTCGTGGCGCAGCCGCACTCCGGGTGGATGAACAGGTCCGCGTCCGGGTTGGCGGCGGCGCGCTCGGCCAGCTCGGGGCCGTTGATGCCGGCGTGCACGTGGCACTCGCCCGCCCAGATGTGCAGGTTCTCGCGGCCGGTCTCGCGCTTGACGTGCGCGCCCAGGAACTGGTCGGGGCAGAACAGCACCTCGCGGTCGGCCGGGATCGAGCGCACCACGTCGACGGCGTTCGACGACGTGCAGCAGATGTCCGTCTCCGCCTTCACCTCGGCGGTGGTGTTGACGTAGGACACCACGACCGCGCCGGGGTGCTGCGCCTTCCACTCGCGCAGCTGCGCGCCGGTGATCGAGTCGGCGAGCGAGCAGCCCGCGCGCTCGTCCGGGATCAGCACGGTCTTCGCCGGCGCGAGGATCTTCGCGGTCTCGGCCATGAAGTGCACGCCGCAGAAGATGATGGTCTGCGCGTCGGACTGCGCGGCGATGCGGGACAACGCGAGCGAGTCGCCGGTGTGGTGGGCGATGTCCTGGATCTCGGGGAGCTGGTAGTTGTGCGCCAGGATGACCGCGTCCCGCTCCTTCGCGAGCCGCAACACCTCGTCCCGCCACGCCGCGTCCGGCTCGACTCCGCCGAACACACCTGACGCGGTTCGCTCCACGGTTGCGGTAGCGACCATCGCTGCCTCCTCGGTTCCCAGGTTTTCGCCTACTGGTCGAAAACGTGGCCGATAGTATCAGCCGAGTGGCGGGCGTGGGGCATGAAGTTCTGGCAGCTGTGCTGCGGGTGAGAGGTGCGTCACTCCAGGTCATGCTGTGGGAACGCGCTCGGGAACCGCACGCTCACCGCTGGTCGCTGCCCGGCGGCGGCCTGCGGGTCGACGAGGACGTGGAGACGTCCATCCGCCGGCAGCTGGCGGAGAAGGTCGACGTGCGACAGTTGTCACACGTCGAGCAGCTCGCCGTCTTCAGCGCACCCGACCGCGTCCCCGGACCGCGCGTGGTGGCGACGGCGTTCCTCAGCCTGGTCCCCTCCGACGTCGACCCGGTGGTGCCGCCGGACACCGCGTGGCACTGCGTGGACACGCTGCCCGCCACGGCGTTCGACCACTCCGCGATCGTGCACCGGGCCCGGCACCGCCTGGCCTCGAAGCTGTCCTACACGAACCTCGGCTTCGCGCTGGCACCACCGGAGTTCACGATCTCCCTGCTGCGCGACCACTACTCCGCCGCGCTCGGTTACCGGGTCTCCGCAACGAACCTCCAACGCGTGCTGGCACGCCGGTTGCTGCTCGAACCGACCGGTGGCACCGCCCCTCCGGGACCGTCCGGCGGCCGCCCCGCCGCCCTGTTCCGGTTCAGCGCAAGGGGAATCAAAGTGACCGATCCGTTCGCCGTGCTGAGACCGCCGGGCTCCGGCCGTCCAGCAGGCGCGGGTGGCACCCCGTAACGTAAGCGGCGTGGCAGAGACGCTTCCGCTTTTCCCCCTGGGCACAGTCCTGTTGCCGGGGGCGTCTATGCCGTTGCACATCTTCGAGCCCCGCTACCGGCAGCTCGTCGTGGACCTGATGACCGGCACCCTCTTCGGCCGCACCTTCGGCGTGGTCTGCATCAAGGAGGGCTGGGAGGTCGGTGCCGACAACGTCCAGTCGTTGCAGGACATCGGCTGTTCCGCGGACCTCCTCGACGCCCGCCCGCTGCCGGAGGGCCGCTTCGACATCGTCACGCGCGGCGTGCGCCGGTTCCGGTTGCTGGACGTCGACGCGACGACCGCGCCGTACCTGCTGGGCACCGTCGAGTACCTGGACGACTCACCGGTCCCGGACGCGGCACTGGAGGTCGTGCCGATCCTGGAACGCGGCGCGCGGGCGGCCCACGAGCGGTACTGCGGCGCCGCGTGGCACCGCGAGGACTGGTCGGCCCCCGCCGACGACGTCGACCTCGGCACGCTGTCCTACCTGCTCGCCGCCGACTGCCTGCTGCCCGTGGACGACCGGCAGCGCCTGCTGGAGGAGACCTCGCCGGCGCGGCGGCTGCGGCTGGTGCGGCGGATGCTGCACCGCGAGACCGGCATCCTCAGCGCGTTGAAGGCGGTTCCGGTGCCGCTGACCGAGTTCGGCCACGTCCCGAACCCGAACTAGCCGGCAGCAGCAGCTCAGCCTGCCCCGGTGGGCTCCTCGCCATGCGCTCACAGCTCAGATGTCGTGATCACGCTTCGGGCTGCGCGGCGACGGATCGTTGGATTGTGGTCTTGTGGGATTGTTGAACAATCCTTACAGTGAGTGCCACATCACACTCCACCGCTCCTCCACCACGCTGCGAGGTGTCGCATGAGCACGACCACGACCGAGGAGACAGGGCGCGCCGCCTGGTTCCGCAGTCTCGGCGCGAAGGGCAGGCGCGCCTTCGTCGGCGCGTTCGGCGGGTACGGGCTGGACTCCTACGACTACTGGGTCCTGCCGCTGAGCCTGGTCGCGATCACCGGCTACTTCGGCCTCACCAAGGCCGAAGCCGGGCTGCTGGGCAC
Organism: Nocardia sp. NRRL S-836; assembly: GCF_001279525.1. GTDB lineage: Bacteria > Actinomycetota > Actinomycetes > Mycobacteriales > Pseudonocardiaceae > Lentzea. The sequence goes on from NZ_LGDY01000089.1 coordinate 69,174, forward strand.
CAGCACGCTGCTGATGAGCGCCATCGGCGGCGCGGTGGCCGGTGTCATGGCCGACCGGTTCGGGCGGTCGAAGACGCTGGTCATCACGGTCGCGGCGTACGCGTTCTTCACCGTGCTGTGCGGCTTCGCGACGAACTACGAGACGTTGCTGGTGTTCCGCGCGTTGCAGGGCCTGGGCTTCGGTGGTGAGTGGGCGGCGGGCGCGATCCTCGTGGCGGAGTACTGCAAGCCGAGGTACCGCGGGCGGACGGTGGCGTTCGTCCAGAGCGCGTGGGCCGTGGGCTGGGGCCTGGCGGTCATCGTCAACACGCTGGTCAGCTCGTTCGCGGCGCCGAGCTGGTCGTGGCGGATCATGTTCTGGACCGGTGCGCTGCCGGCGGTCCTCATCTTCTACGTGCGGCGCAACGTCGACGACGCCCCGGCGGTCACGGCACAACCCCGGCCGCGCGGCACGTTCCCCAAGATCTTCCAGGGGCCCATCCTCAAGACCACCCTGTTCGCGGCCCTGCTCGCGACCGGCGTGCAGGGCGGCTACTACACGCTCGCGCAGTGGCTGCCGCTGTTCCTGCAGACCGAGCGCAAGCTGACGACCATCGGCACCGGCGGGTACCTCGCGTTCCTCATCACCGGCGCGTGGATCGGGTACGTGAGCGGCGGCTACCTCACCGACCGCCTGGGGCGCAAGAAGACCTTCACGCTGTTCGCCGTCGCGAGCGCGCTGCTGATCGTGGCGTACACGCAGATCCCCAACGGCGCCAACACCTTGGTGATGTTCCTCGGCTTCCCGCTCGGGTTCTGCATGTCGGCCATCTTCAGCGGGTTCGGCAGCTACCTGAGCGAGCTCTACCCCACGCACCTGCGCGGCACCGGGCAGGGCTTCACGTACAACCTCGGGCGCGCGTTCGGCGCCGTGTTCCCCGGCCTGGTCGGGTTCATGGCCGACCGGATGGGCACCGGCGGTGCCATGCTGTTCGGAGCGGCTGCCTACGGGATCGCGGTCGTCGCGCTCTTCTGGCTGCCGGAGACGGTGAACAAGGAGCTGGAATGACGACAGCGGGCAAGGCACCGGGCCTCGCGCAGGCCAACCTGATCGCCATCCCGAAGGACTGGGCGTACGACTTCCTGCTCTTCACCCACCGCAACCCCAAACCGTGCCCGGTGCTCGACGTGCTGGACGCGGGCGAGACGGTCAGCTCGCTCAAGCCGGACGCGGACGTGCGCACCCACGCGCCGCGGTACCGGATCTGGGAGCACGGCGAGCTGACCGCGGAACCGGAGGACGCCACCGGCCACTGGCGCGACGACCTGGTGACGTTCCTGATCGGGTGCAGCTTCACGTTCGAGACGGCGCTGCGGAGCGCGGGTGTGCCGTTGCGGCACGTCGAACAGGGCCGCAACGTCGCCATGTTCGTCACGGACGTCCAGTGCCGGCCGGCCGGGCGGCTGCACGGGCCGATGGTCGTGTCGATGCGCTGGGTGCCGGAGTCCCTTGTGGACATCGCGCACAAGGTCACGGCGCTGATGCCGTCGGTGCACGGGGCACCGGTCGGCGCCGGTGACCCGCGGCTGCTGGGCATCGCGGACGTCGGCGCACCCGACTTCGGCGACGCGGTCGAGCCGGAACCCGGTGACGTGCCGATGTTCTGGGCATGCGGCGTGACACCGCAGGCGGTGCTGATGCGGTCGAGGCCGCCGTTCGCGATCACGCACGCGCCGGGTCAGATGTTCGTGACCGACATGCCGGACTTCGCTTACCGGGTCGGGTAGGCGGCCGCGAGGGCGGTGCCTCAGCCGAGGCGCCGCCCCAGGTCGTCCAGGCCGTTCCACGCCGCGCAGCAGCCGTAGGTGAGCGCCGCGGCCAGCGGCCACGCCAGAATTCCCCACCACGTCTCCAGCTGCGGCGGGAACTGCAGCGTGTCGAGGGGCTTGGCCACGCCACCGGTCGGGTACATGCCCTCGACCGTCTTGCCGCCCTGCCACTGCATCAGCGCCGCCGCCGCGAGCGAGCCGAGCGTCATCGCGACCATCACGACCGGGCCGCGCCGCTGGCGCAGCATCCACACCGCGACGCCGGTGACCACGCCCGCGCCCAGGCCGATGACGACGAACACCATCAGGGCGTCCATCCGGTGGTAGCTCTCCACCCCGAACGGCTGGAACCCGACGCCCTCCTGCGGCGAGGCGACCTTCGTCTGCGGCGGGGCGAGCCACGCCCAGAGGAACGCGGCGCCCATGCCGAAGACCGACGTCGTGAGCAGCACCGACAGGGCCGGCAGCAGGTCCCGCTTCACCACGACCCTCGGCCGCGGCCGGACGTAGTGGTAGACGTACTGCGGCTCCGGCACGGTGTCGACGCGCACCGGCGCTGCGATCTCGTCCATGTCGCGGAAGGTTACTACCGCGCGGAACCGATCTCCCCGTGGCGGCTGCAGCGCGCCGTCCAGCCGTCCGGGGTCACCTGGACGACCATCCGGCGCGCGCACTGCGAGCAGTACCGCGGCGGGTCGATCACGGACAGCCGCTGACGGCACAGGGCGTGGTCGCCGTCAGCTTCCTCTTTGCCGCAGAACGAGCAGTACACGGTCGTGACCGTCACAGCGTCTGGCTCAGTGCCTTGATGGGCATCGACAGCTCTTCGAGCATGTCGAGGTCCTGCTGGGCCGGGCGGCCGAGGTTCGTCAGGTAGTTGCCGACGATGATCGCGTTGATGCCGCCGAGCATGCCCTGCTTCGCGCCCAGGTCGCCGAAGGTCAGCTCACGGCCGCCGGCGAACCGCAGGATCGTGCGGGGCAGGGCCAGCCGGAACGCGCCGACCGTGCGCAACGCCTCCGCGCCCTCGACGACCGGGTAGTTCTCGTACGGCGTGCCGGGGTTCGGGATGAGGAAGTTGAGCGGCACCTCGTCGGGCTCCAGCTCGGCCAGCTGCACGGCGAACTCCGCGCGCTGCGCCAGCGTCTCCCCCATGCCGATGATGCCGCCGCAGCAGACCTCCATGCCCGCGGCGCGGATCATCGTCAGCGTGTCCCAGCGCTCCTCCCAGGAGTGCGTGGTGACGACGTTCGGGAAGTGCGAGCGAGCCGTCTCGAGGTTGTGGTTGTAGCGGTGCACGCCCATCGCCACGAGCTCGTCTACCTGCTCCTGCGTGAGCATGCCGAGCGAGCAGGCGATCTGGATGTCGTTGCCGTCCGCGCGGATGGCCTTGACGCCGTCGCGGACCTGCGAGAGCAGCCGCTTGTCCGGGCCGCGCACGGCCGCGACGATGCAGAACTCGGTCGCGCCGGTGTCACGGGTCTGCCGGGCCGCGCGGACCAGGCCGGGGATGTCGAGCCACGCCGAGCGCACCGGCGAGGGGAACTGGCCGGACTGCGAGCAGAAGTGGCAGTCCTCCGGGCAGCCGCCGGTCTTGAGCGAGACGATGCCCTCGACCTCGACCTCCGGGCCGCACCAGCGCTCGCGGACCTCGTGGGCCAGCGCGAGCAGCTCGGGGATGCGGTCGTCGGGGAGTTCGAGCACCTGCAGGACCTGTGCCTCGGACAGGCCGACACCTCGTTCGAGCACCTGCTCACGAGCCTCGTCGAGCACGTCGATCTGTTCCGGAGCCGCGGTCACTGTCTCTCCTCCTCCTGTGGCCTGGCGTGCACTATGCCGCACTGAATCCTTCAGCGTGGAGCGACGTAGGTCACTGGACCGCGAACTGAGCGGCGAACGTGTCCGGGTCGAACTCACCGCCGAACCAGGGTGAGAACGATCTCCTGGCCACCGCCAGGAAGTCCACGGAGCCGAGCTTCGTCACACCCTGGGGCAGCGCTCCGAGCAGCGGACCGCCGGCCGCCTCCGGCAGGTCGGCGAGGTTCGTGAGGGACGCGAGGTCGGGGTGCGCGGGCCAGCTGCCCACCACGACACCGATGCACTCCAGGCCGCGCCGTTGCAACGCCTCCGCGGTCAGGGCGGTGGCGTTCAGCGTGCCCAGGCCCGCCTGCGCGACGATGAGCACCGGCGCGTTCACCGCCCACGCGATGTCCGCCAGCGTCGAGCCGCCCTCGTCGAACCGCACCAGCAGCCCGCCCGCGCCCTCGACCAGCACCAGGTCGTGCGTCTCGTCGAGCGCGGTCACCTCGGCGGCGACGTCCCTGGGGTGCACGGTGGCCATGCCCGCGCGTCTGGCCGCGGTGGCCGGTGCCAGCGGGTCGGGGTACCTGGCCAGCTCACGGGTCGTCACGTCACCCGCCAGCCGCGCCACCTCCGCCACGTCGCCGGGCTCGCCGGGCAGCAGGCCGGTCTGCGCGGGCTTGAGCACCGCGACCCGTCTGCCGCCTGCCCTGGCCAGCGCGGCGATGCCCGCCGTGACGGCGGTCTTGCCGACTTCGGTTCCCGTTCCGGTGATCACCAGCACGCTCACGAATCCTCACCTTAGAGCGTGACCTACCGTGACCACATGACTGAGCAACCGATCGTGATGTACGGCGCCGAGTGGTGTGGTGACTGCCGCCGCGCCAAGGCGTGGCTGACCCGCAACAACGTGCCCTTCACCTACGTCGACGTCGAGCACGACGACGCCGCGCGGGACAGGGCGGTCGAGATCTCCGGCCGCAAGAACATCCCGGTCGTGGTGCTGCCGAACGGCGAGTTCCTGGTCGAGCCGTCCGACACTCAGCTCGCCGCCGCGATCACGCCCTGAGCGATCTGCGCGATGTCGTCGTCCGTGCTGACGAACGGCGGCATCGTGTAGACCAGGTCGCGGAACGGCCGCAGCCACACACCCGCGTCCACCGCCGCCTTCGTCGCCCGTGCCATGTCCACGGGCTCGTGCAGCTGCACGACACCGATGGCGCCCAGCACGCGCACGTCCTTCACGCCCGGCAACGCGCGCGCGGGTTCGAGGCCGGTCGACAGCCCGGCCGAGATGCGCGCGACCTCGCGCTTCCAGTCCTGGGACAGCAGCAGGTCGATCGAGGCCAGCGACACCGCCGACGCGAGCGGGTTGCCCATGAACGTCGGCCCGTGCGCGAGCACCGGCACCTCTCCCCGGCTGATCCCGTCCGCGACCCGCGGCGTGCACAGGGTGGCGGCCATCGACAGGTAGCCGCCGGTCAGGGCCTTGCCGACGCACAGGACGTCCGGGCTGACGTTCGCGTGGTCGGCGGCGAACAGCTCGCCGGTGCGCCCGAAGCCCGTGGCGATCTCGTCGAACACCAGCAGCACGTCGTGCGTGTACGCCAGCTCGCGCAGCACGTGCAGGTAGCGGGGGTCGTGGAAGCGCATTCCGCCCGCGCCCTGCACCACCGGTTCCACGATGATCGCGGCCAGCTCGTCGGCGTGCGCCTCGACCAGGTCGGCGAGGTGCTGCACGTACGCGGTGTCGAGCTCCGCGGGTGGTGCGTCCGCGAAGACCTGCACCGGCAGGATTCCCCGCCACAGCGCGTGCATCCCGCCCTCGGGGTCGCACACGGACATCGGGTTGAACGTGTCGCCGTGGTACCCGCCGCGCCACGTGAGCAGCCGCCGCTTCTCCGGCCGGTCGCGCGAACGCCAGTACTGCAGGCACATCTTGACGGCGACCTCGACCGCCACCGAGCCGGAGTCGCACAGGAACACGTGCCGCAGCTCGGCCGGGGTGATGTCGACGAGCTTCGCGCAGAGCCGCACGGCGGGCTCGTGCGTGAGCCCGCCGAACATCACGTGGCTCATCCGGCCCAGCTGCCCGGTGACGGCCGCGTCGAGCACCGGGTGCCGGTAGCCGTGGATCGCCGCCCACCACGACGACATGCCGTCGACCAGCTCGCGGCCGTCGGCGAGGGTGAGCCGGACACCGGAGGCCGACTCGACGAGCAACGGCTCCTGGGTGCCCGGCATCGGGCCGTACGGGTGCCAGACGTGCGCCTGGTCGAGCTTCAGCAGGTCGTCCACCCGCCGAAGGTTAGGCCAGGCGCACGGGCAGGGTGTGCAGGCCGCGGATGAGCGTGCTGTCCCGCCACACCAGCGTCTCCGGCTCGGCGGCCAGCGAGAGGTTCGGGAACCGGGCGAGCAGCTGCGTGAGCGCCACGTCGAACTCCAGCCTGGCCAGCGGCGCGCCCAGGCAGAAGTGGATGCCGTGACCGAACGCCAGGTGGCCCTGCGCGGACCGGGTGACGTCGAGCTGCGCGGGGTTCTCGTACTTCTCCGGGTCCCGGTTGGCCGCGATCAGCGACACCATCACGATCTCGCCGGCCGGCACCGTGACACCGCCCAGGTCGAGCGGCTCCTTGGTGTAGCGGAAGGTCGCGACGTTGACCGGGCCCTCCAGCCGCAGGAACTCCTCGGTGCTGGCCGGGATCAGCTCCGGCCGGTCCTTCAGCACCCGCAGCTGCTCCGGGTTCCTCAGCAGCGCCAGCACGGCGTTGCCGATGAGGTTCACCGTGGTCTCGTGGCCGGCCACGAGCAGCAGGAACGCCATCGAGATGAGCTCTTCGGTGCTCAGCCGGTCGCCGGAGTCGTCGGCGTGCACCAGGGCGGAGAAGAAGGTGTCGTTCGGCTCGGCCTCGGCGATCGCCGTGACGTGCTGGTGCAGGAAGGCGGCCATCGCGGAGGCCGCGGCCTGGACCTGCTCGGCCGTGCCGAAGGTCAGCAGCTGGTTCGACCACTCGCGGAAGTCGGCGCGGTTGTCGATCGGGATGCCGAGCAGCTCGCAGATCACCGTGATCGGCAGCGGGAACGCGAACGCCTCCAGCAGGTCGACCTCGTCACCGTCGGCCAGCTTCGCGAGCAGCTCGGCGGCGATCTCCTGCACGCGGGGGCGCATCAGCTCGACGCGGCGGGCGGTGAACGCCTTGGTCACGAGCTTGCGCAGGCGGGTGTGGCCGGGCGGGTCCATGTTGAGCATGTGGACCGACAGCGTGGGCTCGATCTCGCGGTTCTCGACCTCGCCGGACGAGTGCGCCGCCATCAGGTGGCCGCCCTCCAGGACGTTCTTGCTGACCTGCGGCGCGGTGAGGGCGAGCTTCGCCTCGTCGTACCGGGTCACGAGCCACACCTTGAGCCCGCGCGGCAGCTGGAGCTCCTGCACGGGGCCCTCGGCGCGCAGCAGGTCGTGGACCTCGTGCGGGTTCTGGACGTAGTCGTCGGGCAACCGGGTGAGTGTCGTCACCCCACCCAGTTAACCCCGTTAACTCGACTCTCGCCACTATTTCCGCGCCGGCCGCGAAGGAGACCTCGTCACCGCCGGTCGCAAGGACCGGACCGTCCACATCGGATTCGCCGGGCGGCACCCGTGATCGTGCTGCGGCCGGGCGGTGATGGGGAGATCAGGAGCGCGGGGTAGCGTTCAATTCGTGGTGGCCCCTGATCCCGTTGACGCCCGTTTGCTGGCCATGCTCGCCGACTCTGGTCGTGCCGCCGTGCACGAGATCGCCCAGCGGCTCGGCATGGACCCGCGCGAGGCCGCCATGCGCCTGATCACGTTGTCCGGCAGCGGTCTGCCGTTGCTCGTGGGCGTCGAGTGCGACCCCAACGGCATCCGCAGAGCGCTGGCGAACGCGGCCGCCTACGGCAGCTACCAGGGTCCGCCGCCGTCCGGCGCCTACGCCGTGCAGCAGAGCGGCCCGCACCACGTCAGCGGTCCGCACCCGGTGCCGTACGGTCCGCAGAACCCGCAGTCGCAGCCCTTCCCGGCCCAGCCGCAGCAGGCCACCTGGGGCCCGCCCCAGTCAGCCGGGTGGGTCCGCACCGAGCAGCCGCAGCCTCCGCAGCCCCGGCCGGTCGTGCGCACCGGCAAGGTCGGCACGGTGCTGGAGGCGGACAGCCTCGAAGGCGCCCGCCTGTCGATCCAGCTGGTCGAGGTCGTCGACCCGGCCGACTTCCTGTTCACCGCGGCCGGGTACAAGCTGGCCGAGGGCGAACGGGCCGTGGTCGTGCACACCGAGGTCACGAACGCGTCGAAGGTGCCGTACACCTCGTTGCCGGACATGTACCTGGTGCTGGTGACCAAGACCGGCGAGTCCGTCACGAAGGCGCCGGTGTCGCTGTCGTCGCGGCCCGCGCACAAGCTCGGCGTGCAGCCGGGTGAGACCGCCGGCGGGCACACGGTGTTCGTGCTGCCGGACACGACGGAGATCATCCAGGTGCGCTGGAGCGTGCGGCCCGAGGTGGACGTCAACACGCTCGTGTGGACCGTCGAGGACTGACGCTGCCTAGCACTGCCTAGCACCGGCTGGCGCAGGCTGGCGCAGGACCTTCAACGCCGCCGCGTGCACGCCGGGTGCGGCGGCCACGTACTCGCGCGTGGTCAGCTCCCACGGCTCGCCGTCGAGGTCGGTGACGACACCGCCGGCTTCCTGCACCAGCAACACACCGGACGCGTGCGCGCGCACGTTGTCGTACTGCCAGTGCACGTCCATCCGCCCGGCGGCGACCTGGGCGAGCTGATGGGTCACCGGCACCGAGATCCGCACGTACAGCGCCTCCTTCGCCATCGCGCTGTAGGAGGCGCCGACCCGGTCGGCCATCTCCGGTCCCTGCCCCGCCTGGGCCTGACCGGTGCCGGTGAGCGCGCCGTCCAGTGACGTCTTCTCCGACACCCGCACCGGCACGCCGTTGAGGAACGTGCCGCCGCCCTCGGTCGCGGTGAACACCTCCTCGAACAACGGGAAGTACACGACGGCGAGCACCGGGCGGCCGTCGCGGACCAGGCTCACGCCGATGTTCCAGTCGGTCATGCCGTGGACGGCGTTCATGTTGCCGCCCACCGGGTCCACCAGCCACCACTCGCCCGGTTCCAGCGGGCCGGAGCCGTGTTCGTCGTCGAGCCAGCGCGCGCTCGGGCGGATTTCGGCGAGCGCGGGGCGCAGCACCTCCACGACGGCGGCGTCGTTGGCGCGGACGCCCGCGATGACCTCGGTGAGGCTCGCGGTGCGCGACTCGGGCGAGTACCGCTTCAGCATCCGCTCACCGGCGCGGCGGACGGCGGTGACGGTGGCGGGCAGCAGGTCCGTGCTCATGGGTGCTCCAATTGATTCCGGGACATCTTGTGATCAGTACGATTTACGTTCATGCAAGCGGATCTGAACCTGCTGACCGTGCTGGACGCGCTGCTCGAAGAGGGCAGCGTGATGGGCGCGGCCGAACGGCTGCACCTGTCCTCACCGGCGGTCAGCCGCACGCTCGGCCGGATCAGGAAGGTGACCGGCGACGACATCCTGGTCCGCACCGGCCACTCGATGACGCCGACGCCGTACGCGTTGGGGATCGCCGACGAGGTGCACCGGCTGGTGCGGCAGGCCAACGCCGTGCTGTCACCGAGCCGTGAGCTCGACCTCGCCGAGCTGGACCGCACCTTCACCGTCCAGTGCCACGACGCACTGGCGTCGTCGCTGGTGCCGGTGCTGGTCGCCACGATCGCCGAGCAGGCGCCCGGTGTGCGGCTGCGGGTGCTCGCCGAGCACTCCGGCGACACCGACGACCTGCGGCACGGCCGGGTCGACCTGGAGCTCGGTGGCGGCGCCCCGGCGTTGCCCGAGTTCCGCTCCGAGACGCTGGGCCACGACCCGCTCGCCGTGGCGATGCGCCCGGACCACCCGTGCGCCGACGACCTCGACCTCGCGGCGTACGCGGCACATCCGCACGTGGTGGTCTCCCGGCGTGGCCGGCTCACCGCGCCGATCGACGATCTACTGGCTGCGGAAGGCTTGCACCGCAGGGTGATCGCCACCGTGGCGACTGTCCACTCCGCACTGCAGATCGCGGCCGCGAGCGACGCGCTGGTCACCACCACGGCGATCCTGTGCCGCCCGTTGATCGACGCGTTCGGGCTCGTCACCCGGCCGCTGCCGGCGCCGTCACCGCAGGCACCGGTCAACTGCAACTGGCACCAGCGCTACGACTCCGACCTCGCCCACGCCTGGCTGCGCGACCGGGTGCGGGCGGCGTTCGCGGCCCTCGCCGGCTGAGTCAGCCGGTCAGCGGCACCGCGACGGCGCCGGGAAAACGCGGTGACTCGGCCTCGTCGAGCATGGCCGCGGCCACGGTCTCGCGGCTCACCGCGGCGGAGAGGTCGAACGGCGGTGCGGCGTCCAGGCCGACCGTGCGCCGCCGCGGGCTCTCCGGGTCGTCGGAGAGGAACCCGGCGTGGAAGACCGTGCCACCGGCGGCGAGCACGGTCTCGTCGGCCGCGACCTTGTCCGCGATCCGGTCGCCGAGGAACTTCTCCAGCACGAGTGCGCCTTCACCGGCCGCCGCGGAGGACGGGCCGGTGCCGTACGCCCCGAGCCAGATGATCCGCTCCGGCCGGGCGGCGACGACCGCCTTCGCGCCGTCGAGGAGCACGCCCGCCCGGTCCGTCCCGAGGCCGGAGAGGACGACGGCACCCTCGGCCACCGCCATGCCCGCGGGGTCGGCCACGTCGCCCGCGACCTTGCGCAGGTCCGGGTGGTCGAGCGCGATCTTGGCGGGGTCGCGGGCGATCGCCGTGACGGTGTGGCCGCGTTCCAGCGCCTGCCGGGTGAGTGCGAGACCGGTTCGTCCGGAGGCCGCGAGCACTGTGAGGTTCATGCCCGCAACGCTAGGACCGGCACCGATTAACATCAAATGAAAGCTCGTCAACCGGTGATTTACCCAGACGCAATTGAGCTGCGATCAGCCTTCGTCGCGCAGCTTCTCCAGCGCCGAGGCCAGGTCGTCCGGGTACTCCGAGGTGTAGGAGACCCACTCGCCGGAACCGGGGTGGTGGAACCCGAGCTGCCGCGCGTGCAGCCACTGCCGCGTCACCCCGAGGCGCTTGGCCAGCGTCGGGTCGGCGCCGTAGGTCAGATCGCCCACGCACGGGTGGTGCAGCGCCGAGAAGTGCACCCGGATCTGGTGCGTGCGACCGGTCTCCAGGTGGACCTCGACGAGCGAGGCCGCCCGGAACGCCTCCATCACCTCGTAGTGGGTGATCGACGGCTTGCCGGAGTTCATCACGGCGAACTTGTAGTCGTGCTTGGGGTGCCGGTCGATCGGCGCGTCGATGGTGCCCTTGATCGGGTCGGGGTGGCCCTGGACGATCGCGTGGTAGACCTTGTCGACGGTCCGTTCCTTGAACGCGTGCTTGAGCGCCGAGTACGCCGACTCGGACTTCGCGACGACCATCACGCCGGTGGTGCCGACGTCGAGGCGGTGCACGACGCCCTGCCGTTCCTCCGCACCCGAGGTCGCGACCCGGTGGCCCGCGGCGGCGAGGCCGCCCACCACGGTCGGGCCGGTCCAGCCGGGCGAGGGGTGCACGGCGACGCCGACGGGCTTGTCGACGACGATGATGTCGTCGTCCTCGTGGATCACGATCAGGCCCTCGACCGGGATGGCCTGCACGGTCACCGCCTGCGGCGGCGCGGGCAGCGTGATCTCCAGCATCGCGCCCGCCGTCAGCCGGTCGGACTTGCCCACGACCCGCCCGTCGATCAGCACGTCGCCGGCGTCGGCGATCGCGACCACCACGGTGCGGGACAGGCCCAGCAGCTTCGCGAGGCCCGCGTCGACGCGCATGCCGTCCAGTCCGTCGGGAATGGGCAGCGTTCGGTATCCGCTCACGCGTCGATCTTCTCCTTGTGAACCGTCCCGTCGTAGTCGTGCTGCATCAGCGCGAGGATGATGATCGTCGCGCCTCCGCTGACGATCGCCATGTCGGCGACGTTGAACACCGGCCACACCTGGCCGAACGGGTCGAACAGCGACAGGAAGTCCACCACGTGGCCGCGCATGGGGCCGGGCTCGCGGAACAGGCGGTCGACGAGGTTGCCGACGGCACCGCCGAGCACGAGACCGAGGCCGACCGCCCAGGGCTTCGAGCGCAGGTTGCGCGCGATCCAGGCGATGAACCCGACGACCCCGAACGCGATCAGCGCGAGGATCCACGTCCACCCCTCGGCCAGCCCGAAGGCGGCACCGGGGTTGCGGACGAACGTCAGGTACAGCACGCCGCCGAACAGCTGGATCGGCTCGGAGCGCTCCAGGAACGCCACGGAGAGGACTTTCGTGAGGACGTCCAGCGCCAGCACACCGGCGGCCAGCACCGCGAGGTAGGTGGTCCGCGGTTCCGGCAGCGAGCCGGTGATCGAGAGCTCGGGCTCGTCCAGGTCTGCGGACCGCTCCGGTGCCGCGGTCTCGTCCGACGGCTCGGACCGCGCGGCCTTCTCGGTTTCCGCTGCCTGCCCGGCGGCGGGCTGGTCCTCGGCCTCGGTGGTCGCCCCAGGCTCAGCCCGGGGTTCCTCGACCGGCGACGGCACGCTGACCTGCTCCTGCGCAGGTGCGTCAGCGGCCTTCGCCGGGGCCTTGGACTCGTCACTCACCAGGTCATTGTCCACTACCGGGACTACGCGAGGAACGGCGGCAGGGTTCGGTTGTCGTCCTCGGGCACCCAGCGGCCGTCGCGCTGCGTGTAGGTCCACTTCGGACCTTCGGTGACCAGAGCGCGCAACGCGGCCACCAAACGGTCCACGTGCTCCGCCGTCGTGCCGAGGCCGATCGACGCGCGCACGGCACGTTCCTCGTGCGAACCGAGCTTCTTCACCAGGCGTCCCACGACCACGTGCGCGCAGAACGCCCCGTCACGCACGCCGATGCCGTACTCGGCCGACAACGCCGCCGCGAGGAAGCCCGCGTCGAAACCGGAGACCGTGAAGCTCACGACGCCCACGCGGTCGACGTCGCTGAAGATCGACAGCTCCCGGAAGCCCGGAACCGTGCGCAGCCCCTCGCGCAGGCGCTGCAGCAGCTCCTGCTCGTGGGCGATCGTCTGCTCCCAGTGCCGCGACAGGATCTCGCACGCCGCCGCCAGCGCGTGGACGCCGACGACGTTGGGGCTGCCCGCCTCGTGCCGCTCCGGCACCGCCGACCACGCCACGCCGAGCCGGTCGCCGTGGTCGGTCACCTTCGCCGTGGCGCCACCGCCCACCAGGTACGGCTGGGCCTGCTGCAGCCAGTCGGACCGGCCGACGAGCACACCGGCGCCGAACGGCGCGTAGATCTTGTGGCCGGAGAACGCCAGGTAGTCGACGCCCAGCTCACGGGCGTCGATCGGGCGGTGCGGGGCGAGCTGCGCGGCGTCGAGCGCGATGCGGGCGCCGTGCGAGCGGGCCACCTTCGCGAGCTCCTTGACCGGCCACAGCTCCCCCGTGACGTTGGACGCCCCGGTGACGATCACGAGCCGTGGACCGACCGGGGCGGCGGCCAACGCCCGGTCGAGTGCCGCGAGGGCCGCACTCGACGAGGAAGGAGTGGAGACGCGCTGCACGTTGGGCCCGCGCCACGGCAGCAGCGCGGCGTGGTGCTCGCTGTCGAACAGCACGACCGCGGTGCCCTTGGGCACGCTGCGGGCCAGCAGGTTCAGCGCGTCGGTGGTGTTGCGGGTGAAGACGACGGCGTCGGAGGAGCGGGCGCCCACGAACCTGCGCACGCGGTCGCGGGCCTGCTCGTAGACGCGGGTCGAGATCTGGGAGGCGAAGCCGGCGCCGCGGTGCACGCTCGCGTACCAGGGCAGCAGCTCGTCCACGGCGTCGCGCACCTCGCGCAGACAGGGCGCGCTCGCCGCGTGGTCGAGGTTGGCGTAGGTGACGCGCTCACCGGTCACCAGCGGGACGCGCAGGTCGGAGCCGACGACGGCGGGAACGGCGGTGGTGGCGTCCGGGGTGATCGCGAGCGTCATCGAGCTGCCTCCTGGGCCTGGGGGCCTTCTCGGAGGCCCGCGCTTGACCGACGCCCTGCGCGCCGGACCAGGTCCTCACCAAGGGCACCCCACCGCGGTTGGAGGGTTGCCGGCCAGCAAGCTTGGGCTTGACGCTGGCTCTCATGACCTGCCTACGACGTTAGCGGGCGCGTCACGATCCGTCGACACCTGATCACATCGTGAGAAGCGTCGGTCACCGACTAATCGCCGGTCTCGCCCTTCCACCGCGCGTAGCGACCGGCCCGGTCCACGGCCCGAATCCGCCGCTCAGCGCCGTCACGCGCCTCCTCGGTGGTCACGATGAGCAACTGGTCACCGGTCTGCAGGCGGGTCGTCGGCTGTGGCGTGAAGCTCTTGCCGGAGCGCACGACGAGGCTCACCGTGGCACCACCGGGCAGGCGCAGCTCCGTCATGTAGACGCCGTGCAGCTTCGACCCGCGCTGGATGTGCACCTGCAGCAGCTCGGCGCCGAGCTCGTCCAGCGGCGAGGAGTCGACCTGGACCTCCTGCGGTTCGCTCGCGCTGACCAGGCCGAGCCGGCGCGCGAGGAACGGCAGCGTCGTCCCCTGCACGATCGTCAGCACGATGACCAGCAGGAACACCGCGTCGACGAGTTGGCGCGCCCCCTCGACGCCCTGGATCACCGGGATCAGCGCGAACACGATCGGCACCGCGCCGCGCAGGCCGGACCAGGAGAGGAACGCCTGCTCCCGCCACGGCACCTTGAACGGCAGCGCCGCGAGCAGGACCGACAGCGGCCGGGCCACGAACGTCACCACCACGCCCGCGACCAGCGCGGGGAACAGCACGTCCAGCAGCCGCCACGGCGAGGCGTACAGGCCCAGCAGGACGAAGAGCCCGATCTGGGCGAGCCACCCGAGCCCTTCCGCGAACGACAACGTGTCGGCGCGGTGCGGCAGGCGGGCGTTGCCGAGCACGAGGGCGGCGACGTAGGTGGCGAGGAACCCGGACGCGTGCGCCAGGTCGCCCGCGGTGTAGGCGAGCACGCACACGGCCACGGTCGCGAGCGGGTACAGACCCGTGGCGGGCAGGGCCGCGCGGCGCAGGCCCGCACCGCCCAGCCAGCCGAGCGCGACGCCGATCAGCGCGCCCGCGGCCAGTTCGTAGACCACCAGCAGCGGCGCGGTCCAGGAGATCCGGTCGGCCGAGGCGAGCAGCACGACCGCGATGTACACCGGTGCGTCGTTGAGGCCGGACTCCAGTTCGAGCGCGCCGGTGAGCCGCGGCCCGACCCCCAGCGACCGCAGCACGCTGAACACGGCGGCCGCGTCCGTGGACGACAGCACCGCGCCCCACAGCAGCGCCATCCGCCAGTCGAGCCCGAGCAGGTAGTGCAACGCCGTGCCGGTGACCGCGACGCTCACGGCAACGGCCACTGTGGACAGTGCGACGCCCAGCCGCAGCGACGACTTCACCGCGTGCCACCGGGTGGTGAGCCCGCCCTCGGTCAGGATCAGCACGAGCGCCGCGATGCCGAGGGACTGGGTCAGGCCGGCGTCGTCGAAGTTGATGCCGAGCACCGACTCACCCAGGAGCACGCCGATGCCCAGGTACAGCAGGAGTGAGGGCAGCCCGAGCCGGATCGACACCCTGACCGCGATCACGGAGATCAGCAGGACAGCGGCGCCGATGCCCAGGACAACCGTGACATCACCCACCCGGACCATTCTGGTTGATCACCACCGGGTTGGACGAATCCGGCTCGAACCCGACGTTCGCACCTAGCGCGGTCCATGCGCGGTGCAGCATGTTGATCAGTGGCTCAATCCCTACCCCCTGCACGGAGTTGAACCATGAGGATCATGATCGCGCTGGCGGCCGCCTTGATGGTGGCCGGAACCACGTCAGCGCACGCGGCCGCTCCGGCGGCCCTGGCCGCACCGAACATCGACGTCGCGAAGGTGCAGGCGCACCTGTCCCAGTTCCAGTCGATCGCCAACGCCAACGGCGGCAACCGCGCCCACGGCCGGCCGGGTTACCTGGCCTCGGTGAACTGGGTGAAGGGCAAGCTCGACGCGGCCGGCTTCACCACCCGCGTGCAGTCGTTCTCCAGCAACGGGGCCACCGGCTACAACCTGATCGCGGACTACCCCGGCGGCGACGAGAACAACGTCGTCATGCTCGGCGGCCACCTCGACAGCGTCAGCGCCGGCCCCGGCATCAACGACAACGGCACCGGTTCCGCCTCGATCCTGGAGGTCGCCCTCCAGGTGAAGGCCACCGGTTTCGCGCCCTCCAAGCACCTGCGCTTCGCCTGGTGGGGCGCGGAGGAGCTGGGCCTGGTCGGCTCCACGTACTACGTGAACTCGTTGACGACCACCGAGCGTTCGAAGATCAAGACCTACCTGAACTTCGACATGACCGGCTCGCCCAACCCCGGCTACTTCGTCTACAGCGCGTCCGGCCAGCCCTCCGGCTCCCTCGCGCTGCAGCAGCGGCTGCAGTCCGGCTTCAGCGCGATCGGCGTCCAGACCGAGCTGACCAGCGTCGGCGGCCGTTCCGACCACGCCGCGTTCGCCCGTGCCGGCATCCCGGTCGGCGGCACCTTCACCGGTGCCGAGGGCATCAAGACCGCGGCCCAGGCGCAGAAGTGGGGCGGCTCCTCCGGTGTCGCGTTCGACCGCTGCTACCACCGGTCCTGCGACACGCTGTCCAACGTCAACGCGACGGCGCTGGACCGCAACGCCGACGTGATCGCCTCCACCCTGTGGGCGACGGCGGCCTGATCCCGTTCCGCTGAGCTGTTCCGCACGGCCGCGCCGGATCCTGCTCCGGCGCGGCCGTGCGGCATTCGGGCCTGCCACGGGCGGCGCCCGGCCGCGATCATGTGCCGGTGAGCGAGGCAGGGGCGCGGCGGCAGCGGGTGTTCATCAGCTACTCACGGCGTGAGTTCGCCTTCGCCGAGGAGACCGCGGCCGTGCTCGCGGAGCACGCCGGGCTGGACCCGTGGCTCGACGTGCAACGGCTGCGGCCGGGCACGGACTGGGAACGGGCCCTGGACGACGGGCTCGACCAGGCCGACGTCCTGCTGCTGCTGGTGTCGCCGAGCGCGATCGGCTCGGCGTACGTGCGGCACGAGTGGACGCGGGCGCTGGACCGCGGCATCCCGGTGCACCTGGGCGTGGTCGAGGCCGCCGACCTGCCGGAGGAGCTGCACGGCCTGCCCGTGCACGACCTGCGCACCCGGTTCTGGCGCCGGGCCGCCGCGCTCGGCGACGCCATCGCCTCCCCGGTCGTCCAACCGGCCACCGCCGCTCCTCGCCCGAACCGGTGGGGCCTGCCGCGCCTGCCCGTCCCGGTGCTCGCGACCGTGGTGCTGGCGGCGTTGACGCTGGCCGGTCTCGGCTGGGCGTGCGTGCTGGTCGTGGCAACGGACCTCCGCATCGCGGGCCTCACGTTCGACCCGTTCGGCGGCACCGGCTGGACCCGCCAGACCGCGTTGACCGCACTGCGGCAGAAGTACTGGCTCGCCCTGCTCTTCCTGCTGGTGAGCCTCACCGTGATGGCGATCGCGGCCCTGGTCGGCGTCGCGGTCGCGGGCGCCGGTCTGCTCCGGCGGCGCAGCAGGGCGAGCACGGTGCAGTACGCGTTCCTGGCGGCCGCGGGGACGGCGCTGGCCCTGGGCTACCTCGCACAGGTGGTGGCCGGCACCGTGCGGCTACCGGGGGTGGCCGACGGCTGGTACGTGGAGGAGCCGCTGCGGACCGAGCTGTACGGCACTCCCCCGGAGGTGACCGGCGCCCTGAACACGGCGACGGTCCTCGCCATCGCCGTGCTGGTGTGCGCCTTGGCGGGCTTGACGGTCATGACCGCCGCCCGCACGGTGCGCCTGTGGCTGCCCACCGCAACCGGCCCGCGCCGCCGGCATCTGCCGGTGCTCAGCTACAGCGAACGCGTCAAGGCGTTCACGGCGTGGCCCGGCTACTACGCGAACCTCCCCGCCGACCAGAAGGGCGTCAACCCGCGACTGGTGCTCGAACACTTCCTGGCCGAGTGGGCGGCCCCGTCCGGGCAGCGGGACACCCCGGCGGTCGGCGTGCGCTGCCTCGCGCCCGCCGACGAGCCGGTCGCGCGGGAGATCCGCGCGGCCTGCCGCAGAGCGGGCCTGCCCGAGTCGGCCACACCGCGCTGGACGCTGGTGCTGGTCAGCTCGCAGGTCGCCTGGGCGGACGCCGCCGAGACCATCCGCTCGCTGGGCGCCAGGGCCATCGGCGTGCTGGTGGACACCATGCCGCTCCCCGCCGACGACGAGGACCTGCGCCGCCACCAGTGGCTCGACTTCCGCGAACGCCGCACCGACACCCTGCTGTTCCTGCTGTCGTCACTGCGCTCCCCCGCGGCCGAGCCGGTGCGCGACGGCATGGCCCCCACCCCGCTCGTGCCCGACCGCTTCCTCGCGCCACCCGAGGTCCGCGTGTTCGCGCACTACTGCCGCACGGCACCGGCCTTCGCCGTCGCGTTCTCCCTGGCGTGCCTGCTGTTCCGCCCTCTGGAGTGGCAACCGCTGACCCTCGGCGCACTGGCCACCGCACTGCTGTGGTGCCTGCTGCGCCTGGACCGCCTGGTCGCCACCCGCACGACCACCGCCGCCGGCTTCCGCGGGCGCTACTGGACGGCCTGGACGCTGATGGCGCTGTGGACCGGTGTCGCGATCTCGATCCTGTACACCCCCGTGCTGGCCGATCACGGCGCCTACCCGCCCGGCCGCGGCGAGCCCGCCGTCCTGCTCCCGGTGGTGCTGGTCCTGCTCCTCGTGCTGCTGGCCAACACCGTGTGCTTCGCGCTGCACCGCCCGCTGCGCCGACGCTGGCTGCCACCGGCCGTGACCCGCACCCGACCGCCACGCGTGAGCACCGGCGCGTTCACGGTGATCACCCCCGTGCTGGCGGCGGCCGGCCTGATGGTGGCGCTCTCCGTGCAGCTCACCCGTCTTCCGTGACCCGCTGGGTCAGCACCCGCACCGCCTCGTCGAGCACCGGTTCGACGAGCCCCGGCAACGTCACCGACATCTGCGCCTGCCCCAAGTAAAGGCTGAACGCGATCAACGCCCTCTTCCTGGCCTGTCCCGGCGCGAACCCCAGCTGCTCGAACAACGCCGTGAGGTACCCGAGCCGCTTCTGGCTGACCCGCTCCAGCACCGGCGCGACCACCTCGTGGTCGGCGGCGGCCTGCAACGCCAACTCCACCGACCCCTTGCGCGTCCGGTCGAGCACCGTGGCGAACAACGTCCGGAGCCGGTCGCGCGGACCGTCCTGCGCCTCGACCAGCTCGATGACCTTCTCGGTGTGCTCCCGCTCCCACCGCTCGACCGTGGCGCGGAGCAACTCCCGCTGGCTCCCGAAGTGGTGGTAGACGCTGCCTTTCGTCGCTCCCGCCCCGGCCGCGAGCGGTTCGATCGCGACAGCGCCGACCCCGCCCTCCGCCAGCGCTCTCAGCGCTATCTCAGTCCAGTCGTCCCGCGTCCTCCGCACCACGCTTCCATACGCTACCGTACGGTCAACGGAACATACGCCAGCGTATGGAGGGGGTTCTCATGATCAGGAACGTGCACTCGCGGGACCTGGGCGTGCCGGCCGGACCGTTCGTCGCCCGCATCCAGGAGCTCTGGCCGCCCGCCTGGGGCAAGCAGGAGTTCGACCGCCCGCTCGGCGTCGGCGCCGACGGCGGCCACGGCCCGATCCGGTACCACTGCACGGAGTTCGTGCCCGGCTCGTCGATCACGTTCGCGTTCTCCAGCGGCGAGGGAACGCACACGTTGTCCGCGTCGGGCACCGTGCTGACACACGAGCTCGTCGGTGACTTCCGCCTCGCCACGCGACTGCGGTGGGCGCTCGTGGTGCGGTGGCTGCACGACGCGTGCCTGGAGGACTTCCTGGACGGCTGCGAGCGGGCCGCGGGGAGGGAGCCGGCGAGACCGGCCCGGTGGTCGCCGTGGGTGCGGGCGGTCCGGCAGGTGGTCGGACTGCTCAGCCGCCGGCAGGCGGTGCGGGTGTGAGGCGGTGCCGGGCAGGCGCCCGCTGAGCGCGGCAGGCACGCGGTGAACCCGCCAGGCATTCGGTGAACCCGGCAGGCACGCGAGGGCGTCTCCTCGGTGGCATGCGGCTGCCACGGACGCGGCACGGGGCCGTTTCCGGGAAACCTCCCCGGAAACGGCCCCGCAGAGCCAAGATCACACGCGCGCGACGGCCACCTTCACCTTGGCGCCGTCGCCGACCGTGCCCTCCGCGACACCGGCGCCGAACACGACCGCCGACGTCAGGGTCTCGGACTTCACGAACTCCAGGTGCGGTTCCACGGCCGAGCGGACCTCGGACGGCAGCTCCAGCGTCAGCGTGATCCGGTCGGACACGTCCAGCGCCGCGTCCTTGCGCGCCTGCTGCACCACCCGAACCAGGTCACGCGCGACACCCTCGGCCTCCAGCTCCGGGGTCACCGCCGTGTCGAGCACGACCACGCCCGCACCACCGGGCAGCGCCGCCGTGGCGGCCGGATCCGTTGCCACCAGGCGCTGTTCGTACTCGCCCTCGAACAGCTCGACACCGGCGGCCACGACCTGACCGTCCACAAGGGACCAGTCGCCCGCCTTGACCGCCTTGATCACCTTCTGCACGTTCGGCCCGAGCCGCGGACCGGCCGCACGCGCGTTGACGACCAGCTGGAACTGGCCGTACGCGTCGACGTCCGGGGTCAGCGACACCTCCTTGACGTTGACCTCGTCGCGCACGATCTCCGCGAAGTCCTCCAGCGCCGCCGCCGAGGGCGAAGCGACCGTCAAGCGTGCCAACGGGAGCCGCACGCGCAGCTTGTTCGCCTTGCGCAACGACAACGCCGTGGAGCACACCGCGCGCACCTCGTCCATCGCCGCCACCAGCGCGTCGTCCGCGGGCAGGTCGGCGACGGCGGGGAAGTCCGCCAGGTGCACCGAACGGCCACCGGTCAGCCCGCGCCACACGACCTCGGTCGTGTACGGCAGCAACGGCGCCGCAACGCGCGTGACGACCTCCAGCACCGTGTGCAGCGTGTCGACCGCGTCCTGGTCACCGGCCCAGAACCGGCCACGCGACCGCCGCACGTACCAGTTCGTGAGCACCTCCAGGTACTCACGGACCAGCTGGCAGGCACCGGAGATGTCGTAGACGTCCATCGCCGCGGTGACGTCGCGCACCAGGTCGTGCGTCTTCGCCAGCGCGTACCGGTCCAGCACGTGCTTCGAGTCGACCCGCCAGGTGCCCTCGACGCCCTCGGCGTTGGCGTACAACGCGAGGAAGTACCAGGAGTTCCACAACGGCAGCACGGCCTGGCGCACCGCGTCGCGGATGCCGCGCTCGGTCACCACCAGGTCTCCGCCGCGCAGGATCGGCGAGGCCATCAGGAACCACCGCATGGCGTCGGAGCCGTCGCGGTCGAAGACCTCGTTGACGTCCGGGTAGTTCTTGAGCGACTTGGACATCTTCTGGCCGTCGTCACCGAGCACGATGCCGTGCGCCACGCAGTCGCGGAACGCCGGCCGGTCGAACAACGCCGTCGCGAGCACGTGCAGCGTGTAGAACCAGCCGCGGGTCTGCCCGTTGTACTCGACGATGAAGTCGCCGGGGTAGTGGTTCTCGAACCACTCCGCGTTCTCGAACGGGTAGTGCACCTGCGCGAACGGCATCGAGCCCGACTCGAACCAGCAGTCGAGCACGTCCGGCACGCGGCGCATCGTCGACTTGCCGGACGGGTCGTCCGGGTTCGGCCGGGTCAGCTCGTCGATGTGCGGGCGGTGCAGGTCGGCCGGGCGCACGCCGAAGTCGCGCTCCAGCTCGTCCAGCGACCCGTACACGTCCGTGCGCGGGAACTCCGGGTTGTCCGACACCCACACCGGCAGCGGCGAGCCCCAGTAGCGGTTGCGCGAGATGTTCCAGTCGCGCGCGTTCTCCAGCCACTTGCCGAACTGGCCGTCCCTGATGTGGCCGGGCACCCAGTTGATCTGCTGGTTGAGCTCGACCATCCGGTCCTTGAACTGCGTCACGGCGACGAACCACGCCGACAGCGCGCGCTGGATCAGCGGGTTCGCACAGCGCCAGCAATGCGGGTACGGGTGGTCGTAGGTCTCGTGGCGCAGCAGCAGACCGGCGTCCTTGAGGTCGCGGATGATCTGCTTGTTGGCCTCGAACACGTGCACGCCCGCGTACGGCGGCACCTCGGCGGTGAACGTGCCGTCGGAGCCGACCGGCACGACGACCTCGATGCCCGCCGCGTCCGTCACGACCTTGTCGTCCTCACCGAACGCCGGTGCGATGTGGACGATGCCGGTGCCGTCGTCGGTGGTCACGTAGTCGGCGGTCAGCACCTGGTGGGCGTTCTCGCGGCCGACGAAGAAGTCGAACGGCGGCAGGTACCTCTTGCCGACCAGGTCCGACCCCTTGTACCGGGCGACGACCTCGGGCTCCTCGCCCAGCTCACGCGCGTAGGCGGCGACGCGGGCCTCGGCCAGCAGGTACTTCTCGCCGTCCGAGCCGACCACGGTCACGTAGTCGACGTCCGGGTGCACGGCGGCCGCGAGGTTGCTCGGCAGCGTCCACGGCGTGGTCGTCCAGACCAGCGCCCTCTCACCGGACTCCAGGCGCAGCGCCACCGTGACGGCCGGGTCCTGCCGGTCGCGGTAGGCGTCGTCCATCTTGGTCTCGGTGTTGGACAGCGGCGTCTCGCAGCGCCAGCAGTACCACAGCACCCGGAAGCCCTCGTAGATCAAGCCCTTGTCCCACAAGGCCTTGAACGCCCACATGACGCTTTCCATGTAGTCGAGGTCGAGCGTCTTGTAGTCGTTGTCGAAGTCGACCCAGCGGGCCTGACGCGTCACGTAGTCGCGCCACTGGTCGGTGTACTGCAGCACCGACGTGCGGCAGGCCTCGTTGAACTTCTCGATGCCGAGCGCGTCGATCTCGTTCTTGTGCGTGATGCCCAGCTGCTTCTCGGCCTCGTACTCGGCCGGCATGCCGTGCGTGTCCCAGCCGAACCGGCGCTCGACGTGCTTGCCGCGCATGGTCATGTAGCGCGGCACGACGTCCTTGACGTAGCCGGTCAGCAGGTGGCCGTAGTGCGGCAGGCCGTTGGCGAACGGCGGGCCGTCGTAGAAGACGAACTCGTTGTCCTCGGCCGGGTTGCGGTCGATGCTCGCCTGGAAGGTCTCGTCGTCCTTCCAGTACCCGAGCACGTCCTGCTCGAGGTTCGGAAAGGACGGCTGCGCCGGGACCTCGTTCTGTCCGGCCCTGGGGTAGGCCATCTCCACTGCTCCTCGCGGTCAGATGCGACACACGCGAGGACGACACGCCGATGTGGCTCGGCGAGCCGCGGTACCACCCCGCTTGCCCACCGCACGGGTGAGCCGCTCGTTCTTCGGCTGTGACGGGCCGGTCCCGTCCGGTTCTACTGAGGCTCGCGCCCGTTCTTCCGGAGGCTCCCCGGTGATGGCCGGATCGGTGCCTGTGCCTACAGGGTAACGGGTGGGCGCAAACCGTATGCTCACGCGATGACGTTGACCACCGCGCTGTCGATCGTGCTGGCCGTCCTGTTCGTCGCGACCGGTGCCGGCAAGCTCGTGGGGGCGCGGAGGTCGATCGAGGCCCGCGACCACTTCCGCATGAGCGCGGCGCTGTGGCGCACGATCGGCGCGCTGGAGTGGGCGGGCGCGGCCGGGCTGGTCATCGGTTCGTTCGCCTGGGAGTGGGTGGCGCACGCGGCGACGGTGGGTCTCGGGCTGCTGATGGCCGGCGCCACGATCACCCGGCTGCGGTACGACTCGAAGGCGGCCGGTGTCGTCGTCGACCTGGTGCTGCTGGGATTGCTGATCATGCTGCTGTTCCTGGACCGCTGACCGCGGCCGGCTAACGATCGCCGTCCCGCGGCTCGAGCACCACGATCCGCGCACCGCCCGGGTCCGGTATCCGCCGGACGGCGCGGCGTCCCCGGTGGAGCATGACCGCGGGCACCACGAGCAGCGCGAGGGCGACAGCACCCACCGGCAGCCAGAGCGGGAACCCCGGCGGCGGCAGGGTCTCCTCGACGTAGCGCACGAGCTTCTCGCGCACCGGCCCGGCGGCCCCGGCCAGTGCGGCCGCCTGCACGTCGCCGGGCACGATCTCCAGGGTGCCGAGCGCGGCCGCCCGCGCGAGCAGCCGCGCGTCCTGCGCGGCCGTCCACTCCCGCCCGGCACCGGCCGGGTCACCTTCGGCGGCGGCGATGAACACCGGCCGGTCCAGCTCGGTCAGCGCGGCCGCCGCGTCCAGCACGTGACCGCCGAGCGTGGTCCGCTCGAACGGCGACAGCAGGAAGAGGGCCGCCACCCGTGGGAGGTCGTGCGCGGCCACGGCGAGCGCGGTCGCCCCGGTGCCGGCACCGCCCGCGACGATCGAGGTGGCGCCGCGCCGTTCGAGCTCACGCGCGGCGGCGACGACGTCGCGGTCGAACCGGAAGCTCTGGTCGAGGCCGACGAGCTCGGGGCGTCCCTGGTACACGAGCACCCGGTAGCCGCCGTCCTCCAGCTGCCGGGCGAGCGGCAACCAGTCGCAGACGCCCTCGGTCAGGCCGGGCACGAGCAGCACGCCGCTCGACCCGCTGCCCAGCACCAGTCCCGTGAGCTCGAGGTCGTCCTCGGTCCGGAACGTGATCGCGTCCCCGCGCAGGTCGGCCGGAACGCACTCGTCCAGCTCGGGACGCGCCGAGGCACCGGTCGCGCCGGCGAACAGCACGAGCACGACAACGACGGCAACGTGGAACGCGGCTCTCAGCGGCACCGCACCTTTGTAGCGCGCGGCACGACGCCACCGGGCCGGAACCGGCCAAGCGGGCGGATCGGGCTCACGCGGAACGGCTCCTGCGCACCAGGACACCGTCCGGGGTGCACACACCGCAGGGCGTGAAGCCGAGCTGACGTGCTTCCTGCACCGGGAGGCCCAGCGTGGGCCTCCCGGCGAGCCAGGAACACGAGCTCAGGTGGTACCGGGGCCGCTCGTCCAGCACCCGCACCTCGTCCACCAGGTCGGTCACCGCGAGCAGGTCTGCCGCGTCGGTGTCCTCTTCCGGTGGTTCCTCGTCAGCGGGCGGCGTGTCGGCGGGCGCCGCAACGACCACCTGTTGATCATCGGCCACACCATGTTGATCTACACTCTGGGTCGCGGCCGCGGGGTCCCCCGGACGTCGTCGCCACCAGTCCCACGCGAGGACCAGGGCGGCGAGCACGCTCGCCCCCACGGAAGACCATGCCCAGATCGTGTTGGACGTGGTCAGCGCGGGAACGAGCAGCCCGAGGGCAGCCAGCACCAGAAGCAGAACTACGAAGAGCACCTAGCGAACAGTAGTTCAGCCCGCTTCGGCGCGTGCGCCGAAGGAGTAGCCCTGGGAACGGCCCTCGGACGGAGCGGCGGGGCCGCGGTCCTGGAGGTCGCGCAGGGACGACTCGAGCATCGTCTTGAGCCGGGTGCGGTACTCGCGCTCGAACGTCTGAAGCTTGTCGATCTGCTTCTCGAGCGTGTTCTTCTCCTGGGTGATGTTGCCCATCACCTCGGCGTGCTTGCGCTGCGCGTCGCGGTCCAGGGCGGTGGCCTTCTCACGGGCCTGCCGCTCCAGGGTCTCCGAACGCGTCCGCGCGTCGTTGAGCATGGTCTCGGCACGCGTGCGCGCCTCGTTGACCATCGTGTCGGCCTTGGCACGGGCCTCGGACAGCAACTGCTCGGACTTCGTGCGCGCCTCGGACAGCATGCCGTCCGCCTCGGCCTTGGCCTCGCCGGTCAGCCGGTCCGCCATCTCCTGGGCGAGGCCCAGGACCTTCGCGGCCTGCACGTGGTGGTCTCCGCCACCACCGGGCGACGTCTGCTCCATCACCGAGGGCGGCGGGACCGGCGCCAGGCGGCGCGGCTCCTCGACCGGCATACGGCTCGTCACGGGGCCGGAAGAAGCCTTCGCACGCGCGTCGTCGAGGTCGGCGCGCGCGGTCTCGAGCTGCTGGTCGAGCTGCTCGACCTGCTGACGGAGGTCGTTGTTCTCCTCGATCAAGCGGGCCAGCTCGCCCTCAACCAGGTCGAGGAACGCGTCCACCTCGTCCTCGTTGTAGCCCCGCTTGCCAATCGGCGGCTTGCTGAACGCGACGTTGTGCACGTCAGCGGGGGTCAACGGCATCGGATCACCTCTCGCACTCCTGGGCTGCGGTCATCCCGGCTTCCCCGTCAAGGCCTGGGATCTGCCACTTGCATCAAAATGATAACGAGCAGCCACAGCACAATAATCGATAGGTCCAGCCCGACGCCCCCGATCCGCACTGTCGGGATGATCCGACGCAGTGTCCGGACCGGTGGGTCGGTGACCGTGTACACGGTTTCCAGCGTCACGGCTACGCCGCCCGCCGGACGCCACTCCCTCGCGAACGTCCGCACCAGCTCGACCACGACGCGCGCGGTCAGGAACAGGGAGAACGCGAAGAGGACGTAGTAGATGACGAGACGGATCGGGTCCACGGGGTCAACTCTAACCGCGGTTCCCGAACCCACCTTCCGCCAGCTTCCTCCGGTCCTCCGCCGTCACGTCGACGTTGGGCGGTGAGAGAAGGAACACCCTGCTGGTGATCTTGTCCATGGACCCGCGCAGAGCGAACGCGAGACCGGCCGAGAAGTCGACGAGGCGCTTGGCGTCCGCGTCGTCCATGTCGGTCAGGTTCAATATCACCGGCGTGCCGTCGCGGTAGTGCTCCCCGATCGTGCGCGCCTCGCTGTAGCTGCGGGGGTGCAGCGTGGTGATGCGCGCCAGCGGGTTGCCCACCGGCTCGGCGACGGGCCGCAGCCTGCTCACGGGCTCGCGCTGCGGGTCGACCGCCAGCGCACCGTGCACCGGCGCGTCGGCGCTCCAGCGCCGCGTGGCCGCGGGTGTACCGGCTCCGCGCCGCGACTCCGGCTCGTAGTCGTCCGGCTCGTCGAGGTCGGCCCGGTACCCGGAGCCCTGCAGCTCCGACCGGCCCGCCGTGAACGCGCGGCCGCGCCGCGGGTAGTCGTAGTCGTCGGCCTCGGCCGCGTACTCGGACCGGTAGTCGCCGTAGCGGCCGCGGTCGTCCTCGTAGCCGGGGTCGTCTGCGTACTCGGCGGGGACCATCCCGAAGTAGGCCTTCAGCTTGTGCAAAGCGCTCATTCCAGCCCCTCCTCGGCGGTGCCCCACTCTTAGGGACGGTGCGGACGGTCCCGAGGTTCCCGACAACCTAGGGCGAGGTTAGTCGCCGGCCGCCGAGCAACGCCGTTCCGACACGCACACAGGTCGATCCGTGCGAGATGGCATCTTCCAGGTCTCCGCTCATCCCCGCTGACAGCTCGACAGCAGTGGGATGATCATCACGTAGGCCTGATACCACCGATGCCAACGCCTCAAACGCCTGCGCCGGCTTCATCGTCAGCGGTGCGACGGTCATCGCACCCCTAAGAATAAGATCACCCGAACGAGTGATCACGTTAGCCACTTCCGCAACATCGGCAACGGCCACCCCACCCCGGGACGTGTCGCCGTCGATGCTCACCTGCAACAACACGTCGAGTTTGCGCCCGGCCGCGCGCGCCGCCTTCGCCAGCGCCTCCGCGAGCCGCACCGAGTCGACCGAGTCGACCTGGTCGGCCCACCCCACGACGGACTTCGCCTTGTTGCGCTGCAACCGCCCGACCATGTGCCACCGCGCGTCCGCGAGGTGCCCCAACTGGGCGGCCTTCGCGCCTGCCTCCTGGTCGCGGTTCTCCGCGAAGTCGCGCAGACCCAGCTCGTAGAGCAGCTCCACGTCGCTCGCCGGCCAGGTTTTCGTCACCGCGAGCAACATCACCTCGCTCGGGTCGCGCCGGGCCGCCGCGCACGCCTTCTCGATGCGGTCCCGCACCTCGGCGAGGTTGGCCGCCAGCTCGTCGCGCCGGTTCACGGTTCGATCCAGACGACCGACGCGAGCCGCCCCGTGGGGTTCTGCCTGCGGTGGCTGAACAGGTCCTTCTCCTCGAAGGTGCACCGCGGGTCCACCCCGATCCGGCCCACACCGGCACTGGCGAGCTGGTTCCACAGCCCGGCCCGCAGGTCCAGCGCAGGCGTGCCCTTCCGCGACTTCGAAGCGCTGCCGGGCAGGTGCTTCTCGACGTCGCGCTGCATGTCCGCGGGCACCTCGTAGCACTCGCCGCAGACGCTCGGGCCGAGCAGCACCTCGATCCGCTCCAGCTCGGCGCCCTGCGCCAGCATGGTCTTGAGGGTCTCCACCACGACGCCGACCCGCGCACCGACCCGCCCGGCGTGCACCGCGGCGACGACACCGGCCGTCTCGTCGCCGAGCAGCACCGGCACGCAGTCGGCCGTCAGCACGGCGAGCGCCAGACCGGGCTCTTTCGTCACGACCGCGTCGGTCGCCTCCAACGGCTGCGCCCGCGGCCCGTCGACCACCGCGACGGTGCGCCCGTGCACCTGTTCCATCCAGACCAGGCGGTCCGGCGTCAGCCCGACACCGGACGCCAGGCGCGCCCGGTTCGCCTCGACGGCCCCGGCGTCGTCCCCGACGTGGTCACCGAGGTTGAACGAGTCGTACGGAGCCTTGGACACACCACCGGCACGAGTGGTGACAACACGACGAATGCGCACGCCGACAGCCTAGTTCGCGACAAGAGCGAACCCCCTGTGCACCCGGAGGTGCCCAGGGGGTCCGTGAAGATCGTTCCTCGTGCTCAGCGCCGCATGAACGGCGGCACGTCCACCTCGTCGTCCGGGTCCTCGGTGACCGGGACCGGCCGCGACGGCAGCGAGCCGTTCTGCGACAGCGACCGCGGCACGGACGGTGCGTAGCCGTTGCCCTGCACGGGCGAGGGCTGCGGCGGCACCGACGTCGGCGGCTGCACCGGCGGGGCGGGGCGCACCTCCGGCTGCGGGGTCGGCGGCGGCGGCGGGGCCTGCACCACCGGCGGCGGAGCCTGCACCACCGGCTGTGGCGGTTGCGCGACCGGCTGGGGGGCCGGCGCCGGCGTGGCCGCGGCGGTGGCGATCGGGCCCGTGGCCGTGCGCTGCGGGGACGACAGGACCGTCGGCTCCAGCTTCTTGTGCGTGGGGCCGCCGCTGTCGAACCCGGCCGCGATCACCGTGACCCTCACCTCGTCGCCGAGGGAGTCGTCGATGACCGTACCGAAGATGATGTTGGCGTCCGGGTGCGCGGCCTCCTGGACCAGCGACGCGGACTCGTTGATCTCGAAAAGACCCAGGTCGGAGCCACCGGCGATGGACAGCAGCACGCCGTGCGCACCCTCCATCGAGGCCTCCAGCAGCGGCGAGTTGATCGCCTTCTGCGCGGCCTGGACCGCTCTGCCCTCACCGCGCGCCGAGCCGATGCCCATCAACGCCGAGCCCGCGCCGGACATGACGGACTTGACGTCCGCGAAGTCCAGGTTGATCAGACCGGGGGTCGTGATCAGGTCGGTGATGCCCTGGACACCGGAGAGCAGGACCTCGTCCGCGGAGCGGAACGCGTCCATCAGGCTGACACCGATGTCGCCCAGCTGGAGCAGCCGGTCGTTGGGGATGACGATCAGCGTGTCGCACTCGTTGCGCAACGCCTGGATGCCGTCCTCGGCCTGCTTGGCACGCCGCTTGCCCTCGAAGGAGAACGGACGGGTCACCACACCGATGGTCAGCGCGCCGAGCTTGCGGGCGATCGAGGCGACGACGGGCGCGCCACCGGTACCGGTGCCACCGCCCTCACCGGCGGTCACGAAGACCATGTCGGCCCCCTTGAGGACCTCCTCGATCTCCTCGCGGTGGTCTTCGGCGGCCTTGTGGCCGACCTCGGGGTTCGCCCCGGCGCCGAGGCCGCGGGTCAACTCGCGGCCGATGTCGAGCTTGACGTCGGCGTCGGACATCAGCAAGGCCTGTGCGTCGGTGTTCACCGCGATGAACTCGACGCCCTTGAGCCCGACCTCGATCATGCGGTTGACGGCGTTGACACCGCCACCACCGATGCCGACGACCTTGATCACCGCGAGGTAGTTGTGCGGGGGCGTCATCGGATCCGCCTTCCTGATCGTGGTCCGTGCTGTGGTGCTGGGTGGTGATGCACCCGGATTGAAACTCTCAACCTCTCATCGAGACTCAGAGTTATGTCAACCCCATATGTTCCTGCTGGACGGTAAGCACCGGCGGTGCGTCGGTCCAGCAGCCACGCCGCAGTTTCCCAACACTGTGCGCTACTACTCCCCGGTCGTGCCGTCAAGCAGTCCACAGGATGCTGAGCACTGCGCACCACAAGCGTAGTCGTGCCCCGGATCTGGAGATCGTCTCCCCCACTGTTCTCCCCGTCCACCGCTTTCACGGCCGGTCCGCGGCTACGGTCGGTAGACGATGCCCGGCCGGGACCGCCGGTGCTCACCGAGTACTTCCTTCGGGTGACAACGACCCGGACGGCTAATGCCGCGTGGACCACTCCGATGAGCACGGTAGTCATCCACGTCGAGGAGGCCCGTCTTGGCACCCGCACCCGCGTCCGTGCGTTCGCTCGTCATCGAGGCGATCGTGTTGGAGCTCCTCACGAGCCGGCTCGGCGGCCTGCTCGTGCGCGCCGCGACGCGGCTGAGGACGCAGGGCTGAGAAGGACCGTCAGGAGATGTTTCCGTGTGTTCCCAGCCCACTCCGCGCGCGCACCGGCGCCCGCGCCGCTTCCCGACGCCGTCACGCCCGCGCACTCCGCGCCGGTGACCGGCCCCGGCCGGACGGCAGGACCGCCACACTGATCAGCGGTGTGGCGGCGCGCCGCTAGGACACGGTCGCGAGATCGGGTGACGTCACGTCGAACGTCGTCCCCTTGCGGGTCAGCAGCACCACCAGCACGGCCGCCTTGCGCGCCGTGTCCTCGGAGCCGCCCCACTTCACGACGCGGTCACCGGTGAGCGCCAGCCGCACGTCGGCGCCGGTGGTGGCGGAGACCTGCAGCACCTCGGGCCGCAGCTTCTCCGGCAGCTCGTTCAGCACCCCGACCACGGCGCGGGTGGCCGGGTCGGCGGTGGAAGGCGTGGCGAGGACGAGCTCGGGCACGCCGGGGGCCGGCGTCGGCAGGCTCGCGTAGTCCTTGCCGGTGGAGTCGATGAGGTGGTAGCCGTCGGGGAGCTTCACGAACCCGACGGGGACGCGTTCGCTGATCAGCAGCCGCACCGTGCCGGGGAGCTGGCGTTCGACCTCGATGGCGGCGATGCGCGGGACAGCGGCGACCCGCTCGCGGATGCCCTGCAGGTCGAGGCGCACCAGCGGGGTGCCGGACTCGATGGCCGCCGCGGCGCGCACCTGGTCGTCGGTGAGCACCATGGCGCCGTGCACGTCGACGTTGCGGACGCCGAGCAACGGCGTGAAGTACACGCCATAGGTCAGGCCCAGGACGGACAGCACCGTCAGCAGGGCGACCAGGCGGCGGCGCAGGATGATCCTGCGCCGCGCCCGGTACTCGGGACCTCTCGCGCGCCGGTTCGCGGGGCGAGCGCGCTGGGACCTGCCGCGAACCGGGGCGCTCATGACAGCGCGCTGACGATCTCGGGGCCGAGCATCGTGACGTCGCCCGCGCCCATGGTGACGACCAGGTCGCCCTCGCGAGCCAGCGACGCGACCAGCGCGGGCACCCGGTCGAACGACGGCTCGTAGTGCACGGAGGCGGTGACCTGGTCGGCGATCAACGCGCCGGTGACACCGGGTTCCGGCTCCTCGCGCGCGCCGTACACGTCCAGCACGACGACCTCGTCCGCCAGCGACAACGCCGCGGCGAACTCCGTCGCGAACGTGCGCGTGCGCGAGTACAGGTGCGGCTGGAACACCACGACGACCCGGCCGGCCCCCGCGACCGGACGTGCCGCACGCAGCTGTGCGTCGACCTCGGTCGGGTGATGCGCGTAGTCGTCGTAGACGGACACGCCACCGCCACGGCCCTTGAACTCGAACCGCCGCCGCACGCCACCGAACGCGGCCAGGCCTTCGAGCAGCCCGGTCTGGTCGGCACCCAGCTCCAGGCCCGCCAGCAGCGCGGCGACGGCGTTCAACGCCATGTGCTCGCCCGGCACGGCGACCCGCACCTCGACCGCGACGCCGTCGATCTCGACCGACGCCAGCCCGCCGTTGTCCGCGGGCTTGTAGTCGACGATCCGCGCGTCGGACGCCGTGCGCCCGTACTCGCGCACGCGGATGCCGCGCGCACGGGCCTCGCCGATCAGCCGCGCCGCACCCGGATCGTCCACACAGGACACCAGCACGCCGCCGGGCACGATCCGCTCCAGGAACGAGTCGAACACGGCGGTGTACGCCTCGACCGTGCCGTGGTGGTCGAGGTGGTCGGCCTCGACGTTCGTCACGACGGCGACGGACGGGGAGAAGAACAGGAACGAGCCGTCGGACTCGTCGGCCTCGGCCACGAACACGCCGCCCGTGCCCTGGTGCGCGTTCGCACCGGACTCGTTCAGGTCACCGCCGATCGCGAACGACGGGTCGATCCGGCAGTGCTGCAACGCGACGGTCAGCATCGACGTGGTCGACGTCTTGCCGTGCGTACCCGCCACACACACGACCCGGTGGTCTTCCATCAGCGCGGCAAGGGCTTCGGCGCGACGCAGCACCGTGATGCCCCGTTCCCGCGCCGCCGCGTACTCCGGGTTCGACTCCTTGATCGCGGTCGACACCACGACCGCGGTCGGACCACCGACGTGCTGGTCGAGGTTCGCCGCGTCGTGACCGACGGCGATCCGCGCGCCTTGCGCGCGCAGGGCCAGCACGGTCCGCGAGTCCTTGGCGTCCGAACCGGACACGCGCGCGCCGCGTGCCAGCAGGATGCGGGCGATGCCGCTCATGCCGGCACCACCGATGCCGACGAGGTGAACGCGTTCGAGGCTCACTTCTTGATCACCTCCAGCACCCGGCGGGCCAGGATCTCGTCGGCCTCACGCCGTCCGGTGCCCAGCGTCGCCTCGCTCATCTGCGCCAGCCGCGCGCGGTCGGCGACCAGCGGCACGACGAGCGACGCCACCCGCTGCGGGGTCAGCTCCTCGTCGGGCACCAGCAGGCCACCGCCGGCGGAGACGACCGGGCCGGCGTTGAGGGCCTGCTCGCCGTTGCCGTGCGGCAGCGGCACGAACACCGCGGGCAGGCCGACGGCCGAGACCTCGGCGACGGTCATCGCGCCGGAACGGCACAGCACCGCGTCCGCGGCGGCGTAGGCCAGGTCCATCCGCTCCAGGTAGGGCACCGGCACGTACGCGGGCGCGCCCGGAACCTGTTGCACGGCAACGGTGTTCTTCGGCCCGTAGGCGTGCAGCACGCCCACGCCGGCGCGGGCGAACTCGGCCGCCACGGGCGCGACGGCCTCGTTGATCGACCGCGCGCCCTGCGAGCCGCCGAACACCAGCAGCGTCGGGGCGTCCGGGTCGAGCCCGAAGAACCGGCGGGCCTCCGCGCGCAACGCGGCGCGGTTCAGCGTCGTGATCGAGTGCCGCAGCGGGATGCCGATGACCTCCGCGTCCGCCAGGCCCGAGTCCGGCACCGCCGCCGCCACGTGCGCGGCGAACTTGGCACCGACCTTGTTGGCGAGACCGGCCTTCGCGTTGGCCTCGTGCACCACGATCGGCACGCGGCCGCGCGCGGCGAGGTAGGCGGGCAGCGCCACGTAGCCGCCGAAGCCGACGACGACGTCCGCGCCGACGCGCTCCAGCACCTCGCGGGTCTGCTTCACCGCACCGCGCACGTTCAGCGGCAGCTTCAGCAGGTCCAGCGTGGGCTTGCGCGGCATCGGCACCGGCGGGATCAGCTCCAGCGGGTAGCCGCGGGCCGGCACGATCTTGTTCTCCAGGCCGCGCTCGGTGCCGAGCGCGACGACGCGTGCGTCCGGTCGCAGCCGCATGACCGCGTCGGCCAGCGCCAGTGCCGGCTCGATGTGTCCCGCGGTGCCACCGCCCGCGACCACCACGCACGGACCACTGGGGGCAGGGTGCCCGGTCAAGACTTCCTCCGGTGTTGGTTTTGCTGCGAAATCAGTTGTGCCGCCCGCGACCGCGGGTCGACCGGCCGAGCTCCGAGCGGCTCTGGCTGACCCGCCGCGTCTCGCGGCGACGGTACTCCGAGGGCGGAGCAGAGCGTCCAGCCATACGACGTTCGTCCACCACCGGAAGTTGCGCGGTGCGGTTGCGGCCCGGTGCGCGCGGCGGCGTGGACGGGCGGACCGGCTTGCGCTTGGGCGGCGGCCGGTAGGCCTCCGGTGCGGGCAGCTTCAGCAGGCCACCGACCCGGCCGGGACCGAGCGAGCGCAGTGCCGCCACGGCGTCCGGCTCGTGCCGGGCGCAGTTCGCGAGGATGCCGAACACCACCATGGTGGTCACGATCGACGTGCCACCGGCGGAGATCATCGGCAGGGTGATGCCGGTGACCGGCAGCAGCCGCACGACGTAGCCGATGTTGATCGCGGCCTGCGCGACCAGCCACACCGTCAGCGTCGCGGCCACGATCCGGATCCACGGGTCGGTGTTGCGCGCGGCCACCCGCAGCCCGATCCACGCGAGGATGCCGAACAACGCGAGCACCAGCGCGCACCCGACGAACCCGAGCTCCTCGCCGATCACGGCGAAGATGAAGTCCGACTCGACGTTGGGCAGGTACCGCCACTGCGAGCTGCCCTGCGCGAGCCCCTTGCCGAACAGGCCGCCCTCCGCCAGCGCGAACATCGCCTGCCGCGCCTGCAGACCGGCGCCCTGCGGGTCGGCGTTCGGGTCCAGGAACGACGTCACGCGCGCCAGCCGGTACGAGGCGCCGATCGCGAGCACGACGGCACCGGCCACGGCGCCACCGGCGATCACGCCGAACAACCGCATCGGCGCGCCCACGAACCACAGCAGGCTGATCAGCACCACGCCGAGCGTGATCGTGCCGCCGAGGTCGGGCTGCAGCATGACCAGCGCGAACACCAGCATCGCCACCGGTACGACGGGCACGAGCAGGTGCCGGTACTGCGACAGCAACGCGCGCTTGGTCACCAGCACGTGCGCGCCCCACAGCGCGAGCGCGAGCTTGACCGCCTCGATCGGCTGGAACGAGACCGGGCCGAGCGTGAACCACGACTTGGCGCCACCGCGGACGTCGCCCAGCGGTGTCAGCACCAGCGCCAGCAGCACCACGCCGATGCCCATGGCCGCCGTCGACAGGTGCCGCAGCCGCCGCAGCGGGAACCGCAGCACCACCCAGAACAGCACCGACCCGATGCACACGTAGACCAGCTGCTTCTGGAACACGCTGTAGGCCGACACACCCGAGGCGACCTGTCCCGGCGCGGACGCCGACAGCACCATCACCAGGCCGAGCACGGTCAGCATGCCGAACACCGCGAGCAGCAGGTGGAAGTCGGCCAGCGGGCGGCTCAGCCACGCGGTCAGTCCGCTGCGCACCGACGCGCCCCGTCCCGCGGGACGCGCCTTGCGCTTCGGTCCCGTCTTCTCCGCGACGACGCTCATCAGCCGATGAGCTCCCGCACGGCGGCGGTGAACGCCTGCCCGCGATGGGCGTAGTCGGTGAACATGTCCATGGAGGCCGCGGCGGGGGCGAGCAACACGGTGTCACCCGGCCTCGCCAGTTCCCGGGCAGCGCGTACCGCGACGGTCATGGGTTCATCGTCCCCCGTGTCAAGGACCCGAACGGGGACATCGGGCGCGTGTCGCGCCAGTGCGTCCGCGAGGACGTCGCGGTCCTGGCCGATCAGCACCACCGCGCGCAGCCGGTGCGCCTCCGACCGGACCATCTCCTCGACCGACGCGCCCTTCAGCAGCCCGCCCGCGATCCAGACGACGCTGTCGAACGCGCGCAGCGACGCCACGGCCGCGTGCGGGTTCGTCGCCTTCGAGTCGTTGACGTAGCGGATGTCGTCGGCGGAACCGACGAGCACGGCGCGGTGAGCGGCCGGTTCGAACGACTCCAGGCCTTCCCGCACGGCCTCCGACGGCACGCCGTAGGCACGTGCGAGCGCGGTGGCGGCGAGGGCGTCCGCGATGCCGGGAGGACCGGCCGGGCGGATCTTGGCGACCTCGACCAGCGGCTCGTCGTCGGCGAACGCGCGGTCGACCAGCCAGCCGTCGCGCACGCCGAGCTGCCCGGCGGCGGGCTCCTCCAGCGTGAAGCCGACCTTGTCGCGGGCCGGTGCGTCCTGCAGCAGGTCGACGACGAGCTCGTCCTCCAGCCAGCCGATCGCGACGTCACCGGTCAGCACCCGCGCCTTGGCCCGCGCGTACGCCTCCATGCCGCCGTGCCAGTCGAGGTGGTCCTCCGCGAGGTTGAGCAACGCGCCGGCCTGCGGCCGCACCGACGGCGCCCAGTGCAGCTGGAAGCTCGACAGCTCCACGGCGAGCACCCGGCGGCCGGCCAGCAGCGCGTCCACGACGGGCAGGCCGACGTTGCCGCACGCCACGGCGTCCGCACCGGCCGCGCGCAGGATCGACTCCAGCATGCCGACGGTGGTGGTCTTGCCGTTCGTGCCGGTCACCGCGAGCCACACCGGCGGGTCGGCGAGCTCGGCGGCCATCCGCCAGGCCAGCTCGACTTCGCCGATCACCTCGATGCCCGCCGCGGCCGACGCGGCCAGCAGCGGGCTCGACGGCTGCCAGCCGGGGCTCGTGACGACCAGGGACGTCCCGGCCGGCGGTTCGATCAGTCCCGGCACCAGCTCGACGCCTTCGAGCAGGGACTCCAGTGCCATCAGCCGTTCCGGCGACGAGTCGGTGACCACGACCTCGGCGCCCGCCGCGAGCAACGCCTCGGCGGCGGACCGACCGGTCACACCAGCACCGGCGACCAGTACTCGCGAACCGGCCAGCTTCGTCATCAGAACCCGCCCGTCAACCACTCGCTGTAGAAGACGCCCAGGCCGAACATGCAGCAGATGCCCGCCATCAGCCAGAACCGGATGATGACCGTGGTCTCCGCCCACCCGGCGAGCTCGAAGTGGTGGTGGAACGGTGCCATGCGGAACAGGCGCCGTCGTGAGGTCCGGAAGACGGCGACCTGCATCGCCACCGACAGCGCCTCGACCACGAACAGGCCGCCGATGACGATCATGAGCAGCTCGGTGCGGGTCGCGATCGCGAGACCGGCGACCAGGCCGCCGAGCGCGAGCGAGCCGGTGTCACCCATGAAGATCTTGGCGGGGGCGGCGTTCCACCAGAGGAAGCCGATGCAGCCGGCCATCGCGGCCGCGGCGATCACCGCGAGGTCCAGCGGGTCGCGCACGTCGTAGCAGCCGGCCACGGCGTAGCTGGTGCAGTTGTAGCGGAACTGCCAGAACGAGATCACGACGTAGGTGCCGAACACCATCGCCGACGAACCACCGGCGAGGCCGTCGAGGCCGTCGGTCAGGTTCACGGCGTTCGACCACGCGGCGACCATGCCGTAGCAGAAGACGATGAAACCGATGGTGCCGAACGAGACCACGGTGATGTCGCGGACGAACGACAGGTTGACCGACGCGGGGGTCAGGCCGTCCTTGTTCGGGAACTGCAGCACGAGGATCGCGAACGTGATCGTGGCGATGAACTGGCCGACGAGCTTCGCGGTCTTGTTCAGGCCCAGGTTGCGGGCCTTGCGGATCTTGATGAAGTCGTCGAGGAAGCCGACGAGCCCCAGCGACGTCGTCAGCATCAGCACGAGCAGGCCCGACGCCGACGGGGTCTGCCCGGACGCCGAGGCCGACATCGAGTTCACGAGGTGCGTGCCGAGGTAGCCGGCCCACATCGCGACCAGGATGGCGAGGCCACCCATGGTCGGCGTGCCGCGCTTGGTCTTGTGGTGCTGCGGGCCGTCCTCGCGGATCTCCTGGCCGAAGCCCTGACGCGAGAAGATCTTGATCAGGTACGGCGTCAGCAGGATCGACACCGCCAGTGCGATCGCGGCCGCGATCAGGATGCTCTTCACTTGGTTCCTGCCTCCAGCAGGGCCTCGGCGACACGCCAGAGGCGATAGGCCTTCGACGCCTTGACCAGCACGACGTCACCGGGCCGGAGCTCGGCGCGCAGCAGGGCGATCGCCGCGTCGACGTCCGGCACCAGAACGGACTCCTCTCCCCAAGATCCTTCCAGGTGCGCACCCTGGTGGATCGCGCGGGCGTCGCCGCCCTCCGCGTCCACGACGACGAGCTTGTTGATGTCCAGGCGCACCGCGAGCCGGCCGATGTCGTCGTGCGCGCGCACCGAGTCGTCGCCCAGCTCGCCCATCGGGCCGAGCACGGCCCAGCTGCGGCGTGCGGGCCTCGTGGCGCGGGACATCGTCGCGAGCGACTTCAGCGCCGCGCGCACCGAGTCCGGGTTCGCGTTGAACGAGTCGTTCACGACCGTCACGCCGTCGGGCCGGTCGGTGACCTCCATGCGGCGCTCGGACACCGGGCGCGCGGCGCTGAGCCGCTCGGCGGCCTGCTCCGGCGTGGCACCCAGCTCCAGCGCGACGGCGGCGGCGATCAGCGCGTTGCTGACCTGGTGCGCGCCGTGCACGCCCAGCCGCACCCGCGCGTCACCGCGGGCGGTCCGCAGGGTGAAGCTCGGGCGGGCCAGCTCGTCCAGCTCGATGTCGACGGCGCGGACGTCGGCGTCGGCCGCCTCACCGGCCAGCACGACCTTGGCCTTCGTGCGGCTCGCCATCGCGGCCACGAGCGGGTCGTCGGCGTTCAGCACGGCGACACCGTCCGCGGGCAGCGCCTCGACCAGCTCGCCCTTGCCCAGCGCGATGTTCTCGCGCGAGCCGAACTCGCCGATGTGCGAGGTGCCCACGTTCAGCACCGCGCCGATCTTCGGCGGGGCGACCTCGCAGAGGTTGCGGATGTGGCCGATGCCGCGCGCGGACAGCTCCAGCACGAGGTAGCGGGTGTCCTCGGTGGCGCGCAACGCGGTCCACGGGTGGCCGATCTCGTTGTTGAACGAGCCGGGCGGCGCGACGGTCTCGCCGGTCGGGGCGAGCACCTGCGCGATGAGGTCCTTCGTGGACGTCTTGCCGGACGAGCCGGTCAGGCCGACGACGGTGAGGTTCCGCGCGACGAGCCGGTCGGTGACGTGCCGGGCGAGCTTCGCCAGCGCCGCGAGCACCGCGGCGCCCTCGCCGGTGGTGTCGGCGGCGAGCACGTACGCGCGGTCGTTCTTCGTCAGCACCGGCGGCACGATCACCGCGGGGGCGTCGACCTCGTGACCGGCGAGCACACCGGCCGCGCCGTCCGCGACGACCTGCGCCGCGAAGTCGTGGCCGTCGACCCGTGCGCCGGGCAGCGCCACGTACAGGCCGCCGGGAGTGATCTTGCGGGAGTCGAACTCGACCGTGCCCGTGACTACCTGGCTGCCATCGGTTGCGTGCAACCGTCCGCCGACGACCTCTGCGATCTCGGCGAGCGTGAGTGCGATCAACGGTGCGCCTTCCTGATCGCGGCGGTCAGCGTCTCGACGTCCGAGAACGGGTGGATCACGCCGGCGACCTCTTGTCCCGTCTCATGTCCTTTGCCCGCCACGACGACGACGTCGCCAGGACGTGCGAGCTCGACGGCCTTGAAGATCGCGAGCCTGCGGTCGCCGATCTCCAGCACCTCGCCCCGGTTCTCGGTGGCGAGGGCGCCTTCGAGCACAGCGGCCCGAATGAGGGACGCTTCTTCGCTCCTCGGGTTGTCATCGGTGATGATCACCACGTCGGCGCGTTCCGCGGCGGCCCGCCCCATCAGGGGGCGCTTGGCCCGGTCGCGGTCGCCTCCGCAGCCCAGCACGACGACCACCCGGCCGTCGGTCTTGGCGCGGACGGCGTCCAGCGCGAGCGCGACGGCCGCGGGCTTGTGCGAGTAGTCGACGACGGCGGTGAAGTCCTGCCCCTCGTCGACGCGCTGCATCCGGCCGGGCACCTGGACGGTCGCGAGGCCGCGCTGGATCGCGTCGGACGGGACGCCCTCCGCGTGCAGGCAGGCGATCGCGAGCAGGGCGTTGGCCACGTTGAAGCTGCCGGCGAGCGGCAGGTGGATCTCGATGTCGCCGTCCGGGCCGTGCGCGGTGAACGTCTGCTCGCCGGTCGGGCTGACCTCGACGCCGCTCGCGGTCCAGGTGGCGGGCCCGGTGGTGGCGACGGTGACGGTCCCCGGCTTGACCAGCCGCGGCCCCCAGTCGCCGTCGACGCACACGACCTCGCGGCGCGCGCGGCCGTCGAACAGCTGCGCCTTGACCTGGAAGTACTCCTCCATGTCGGCGTGGAAGTCGAGGTGGTCCTGGCTGAGGTTCGTGAACGCGCCGATCTCGAACTCGGTGGCGGCCACCCGGCCCAGGTGCAGCGCGTGGCTGGAGACCTCCATCGCCACGTCGGTGACGCCGCGCTCGGCCATCACCGCGAACAGCGCCTGCAGGTCCGGCGCCTCCGGCGTGGTGTGCGAGCTGCCGAGCTGCTCATCGCCGATGCGGGTGCCGACCGTGCCGATCAGGCCGGTGTGGCGGCCCGCGGCCTTGAGCACCGACTCGATCATGTAGGTCGTGGTGGTCTTGCCGGACGTGCCGGTGACGCCCCAGAGCCGGACCTTCGTCGACGGCCGCCCGTAGACGTGGGCGGCGAGCAGCCCCACCACCTCGCGCGGGCGCGGGTGGACGAGCACGGGCACGTCCCGCAGGCTCTCGCGCGCGGCACCCGCCTCGTCCGTGAGCACGGCGACGGCACCGTTCGCGAGAGCGGTCTCGGCGAAGTCGGCACCGTGCGCGTGCGCTCCGGGCAGCGCGGCGTAGAGGTCGCCGGGCACCACGTGCTGTGCACGCAGCGTCACCCCCGTCACCTGGACGTCGGCATGCGCCGGCCCGGTCAGGTGCACGTCGGCGACCGCGGCCAGGGCAGCCACGGATGCAGGTCGGATGTGGTTCGGGCGGGGCGGGGCGGTCGCGACCTTGCCCTCGAGCTTGGCAGGCACGGGCAAGAGGCTACCGGCGCACGCGGAGTGGCCGGGCGGCGCGTTGGCAATCGGGTGATGATCAGCAGTGATGGGCCGTTCGAGTGCCCGCGCGCACCGCTCCGCACCGGCGAGCCCGTCCGGCGGAACAGGTTCCTGCCCGCTTGGTGACTTCCGGCCCTGTGGCCGGCGGTGCGCACGCGGTGAGGTGGAGGTCGGCAGGAGGCGGCGGATGAGCAGCAGCAGGACGGTCGAGCCCAGGCGGTTTTCCTTCTGGGCACCCGATTTCAGTCGTTCGGTGACGGTCGGTGTCGACACGTCCGAATCCGCGTACCACGCGTTCGAGTGGGCCGCGCGGCACGCGTGGGCGCTGCGGACCGATCTCCAGGTGTACCTCGCGGACCCCGCGGACACGACCGTCCACCGCGTCCTCGACCGGCTCCCGATGCTCACGGCCCACTTCCGCTCCGGCGGCGACGACCCGGTGGCCGCACTGGTGGGGGCGTCGGACTCCAGCGCGACCCTGGTCCTGGGGTGCAAGGGTGAACAGCACCGCGGCCTGGGTCTGGGGTCCCTCGTCCTCCCGGTGTTGCGCCGCGCGCGGTGCGGTGTCGTGGTGGTGCGCGGACGACCCCCGGCGATCCGCGGCGAGCACGGCCGGGTCACCGCGGCCGTCGGCGGGTGCGAGGACCCGGTCGTGCTGCGGCGCGCGGTCGAGCTCTGCCGCACCCGCCGGGCGTCCCTGCACCTGCTGCACGTCCACCCGCCGGCCCGCTGCGCGGCCTCCGTCCCCCGCGCCGAGGCCGCGCTCCGGCAGGCCGTGTCGTTCTTGCGCACGACGGCCCCCGAGCTCACCCCCGAGGTCGTCGTCGAGTGCCGCCACCCGCACGAGGCCCTGGCCGCGCTGGAGTCGGACGTCGTCGTGGTCGGGCGGGGCGGGCGGCACGACGGGGTCGGGGTGATCACCCGCGCGGCGCTGCACCACGCGTCGTGCCCGGTGCTCGTGGCCCGGCCGGACCCGCGGCCCGACGACCGCGCGGCGTTCTAGCAGGTCTTGCGCAGCACCGACCCGGTCGTGCCCGGCAGGGCCACCGACCGGACCGACGCGCCCTTCTCGTCCACGAACGCCCCGTCGAGCCGCACGGTGACGGCCGCGCTGCCGGTGCGGTTCGCGTTGACGATCGCGGTGCCGCAGGCGAAGTCGCGCTGGAACACGTTCGACGCCACCGCGCGGTAGGCCCCGAGCGGCTCGCCGAGGTCCCAGTCGTACTCGGCGCGCCACGGCGAGGCGTCGTCGTAGCGGTCGGTCTCGGCGATCTCGGAGATCGCGGCGTGCCCGCCCGCGGCCAGCAGGTAGCTCGCGAAGGCGTAGCGGAACGGCTGCTCGGCGCCGCTGTGGTGGGGCTGTACCCAGGTGATCTTGCCCTTGGCCTCGTTGGCGGTGATCTCGGCGAGCTGGCGGCGGAAGCCCTGCGGGTACTCCGAGAGCAGGTCGTGGTCGCCGAAGGTCAGCCACCACTCGTCGAAGCCGCCGTCGAGGTGCTCGGTGTAGCTGTCCCAGGCGCCGTCGTGCAGGCGGGCGTTGGACAGGTTCGCCACGGTCTTCAGTCCGGCGTCGACGAACTTCCGCCGGGTGCCGGAGAGCATCGAGCGGTAGGCGTCGCGCATCGACTCGTCGG
This sequence comes from Nocardia sp. NRRL S-836, assembly GCF_001279525.1. GTDB lineage: Bacteria > Actinomycetota > Actinomycetes > Mycobacteriales > Pseudonocardiaceae > Lentzea. The sequence continues at coordinate 111,454 of NZ_LGDY01000089.1, forward strand.
TCGGGTACGCGGCCGGGCAGACGCCGTCGTGGTAGGTGTCGCAGGCGAACAGCGCGTTGTCCATGAACACGCCGTCGAAGACGCCGCGCGACGACGCGACCACGTTGTCGGCCCAGGCGTTCTGATAAGCGACGTTACCGACGTCCATCTGCCAATGGCCGCGATATCCGTCGTACTCGAAGCGGTGACCGTTCGGGTCGAGCAGGAACCACGACGGGTCGGCCGCGCAGTAACCGACGCCGGTGGGCAGGTCGGTGTCGTCGACCCCACCCTCGCACGCGTAGCTGCGGGTCGAGGACAGGTCCTTGTAGACGAAGGTCTGGATCTTGGGATTGGCCTTCTTCAGGCGCGCGGCAAGATCGCCTTCCCACGCGTTGAGCACCACGTACGGACGCCGCCGCGCTTCGGCCGCGATCATTTCGTCGCTGACCGGCGAGCTGTTCATGTGCAGCCAGAACGACTTCGTCGTGGACACCGGCTCACCGGCCTGAGCTGCGGGAACGAGGGCAGCCATCAGCACCGTGACCAAGATCGAAAATTGGGGGAAACGCACGCCGAACTCCGTCTCGCCTTGCACTCCGGTTCGGGAGCATTAGACGTGACGAATTGCGTGTCGTTAAGAGAAATCGAGAATGTGATTTTCACTGTTAAGCGGAGAATTGCGTCCTCCACGCCTGGACGTGGTCGAGGTCACTTGCGAAAACGGGGCGCGTCATCAATGATGCGCGCCCCGCGAATTCGGTCCGGAGAAATGATCTAGAGCTGCAGCTGCACGAACGGCGTCTGCTCGGACGACAGCGGCACCTGGAACCGCTGGGTCAGGAACGACGCGATGTCGTGGAACAACGGCGCCGCCGACCCGCTGAACGGCGTCCCGTGCGGGCGGTCGAGCATGATGCCGACGACGTAGCGCGGGTTGTCGGCGGGCAGGATCCCGGCGAACGTGATCCAGTAGTCGACGCTCGAGTAGCACTTGCACGCCGGGTCGATCTGCTGGGCCGTGCCGGTCTTGCCCGCGATCTGGTAGCCGGGCAGCGCGGCCTTCGAACCGGTGCCGTTCTGGTTGGCGTCACGCGGGTCGCTCTGGGTGACCGAGCGGAACATGTTGCGCACGGTCTTGGCGGTCTCCGGCGACACCACGCGCACGCCCTCGGGGCGCTGCTTCTCCGACCGCGACCCGTCCGCGGAGATCTCGGCGCGGACCAGCCGCGGCGGCACGCGCAGGCCGTCGTTGGCGATGGTCTGGTACATCGCGGTCATCTGCAGCAGGTTCATCGACAGGCCCTGGCCGATCGGCAGGTTGCCGAACGTCGAGCCGGACCACTGGTTCAGCGGCGGGACGGTGCCGGACTCCTCGCCGGGCACGCCGGACTGGGTGCGCTTGCCGAGGCCGAACTTCTGCAGCATCTCGGCGTAGCGCTCCTGGCCGACCTCCTGGGCGGCGAGCAGGGTGCCGACGTTCGAGGACTTGGCGAAGATGCCGGTGAACGACATCGGGACCGTGCCGTGGGTCCACGCGTCCCTGATCGTGCGGTCGGCGACCTTCAGCGAACCCGGTATCTGCAGCACGTCGTCGGGCTTGAACAGCCCGTACTCGACGGCGGCCGCGGCGGTGACGATCTTGTTCACCGAGCCGGGCTCGTAGGTGTCGGCGACGGCGCGGTTGCGCTTCTGCTCGTCGGTGGCCCTGCCGAAGTCGGCCGGGTCGTAGGTCTGGTCGTTGGCCATGGCGATGATCTCGCCGGTGCGCGAGTCCAGCACGACGGCGGAACCGCTGCGGGCGCCCGACTTCTGGGTGTAGTCGGTGACCATCCGCTGGACCGCGTACTGGGTGTCGACGTCGATGGTGAGCTCGAGCGACTTGCCCGGCTGCGGCTTGGTCAGCTCGCGTTCGGTGTTCGGGATGACGAGCGTGTCGTCGCCGGACATCGTGTCGACGACGCGGCGGCCCATGCGACCGGCCAGCACGTTGTCGGCGGCGTTCTCCAGGCCGAGGATGCCCTGCGTGGTCGGCGGCTTCTCCTCCTGGCGCCAGTTCGCGGCGCCGATGATGTTGGAGGCGACCGGGCCGTTCGGGTAGATCCGCTTGGCGCGGTACTCGGAGCCGATCTCGGCCGGGTACTTGGCGACGATCGCCGCCGCCTTGGCCGGCTCGGCCTCGCTGACCAGCACCTCGTAGCTGATGTCGGCGACGAGCTGCTGGTAGATCGTCTCCTCGTCGGTCTTCTCGCCGTTGACCTCGGGGCCCAGCGTCGAGGAGATGAATTTCGCGACGTCCCGCGCGTGCTCGTCGTAGGTCTGCGGGAACTGCTTCTTCGCCTTGTCCTTCTCCTTCTCGCGCTCGGCGTCCCAGTTCTTCCTGGCGCGCTGGGGAAGGATGTAGAGCGCGCGCACCTCGACCGAGAACGCGAGCTGGTTGCCGTTGCGGTCGAGGATCGCGCCGCGTTCGGCCGGGATGTTCAGGTACGTCGTGCGTTGCAGACGGGCCTGCGTGGACAGCTCGTCGGCCTGCAACCCCTGCACCTGCACGAGCTTGAGCCCGGCGGCCACCAGCGCGCCGATCAGCAGCAGGCGGCCGACGGCGATGCGCACCTTGTTGTTGCCGGTGTTGCGGGCCTTCGGCGCGGGGGCGCGCACGGACAACGGCCGGCGTGCGCCCCTGGGCTGTGGTCCCGGCATCAGCCACCCGCCGGAGGCGTCGGGGTGTTCGCCGCCTGGTCACCCGCCGGCGGCGTGGTGCCCGACGGTGGCGTGCTCGACGGAGGAGCCGGCGGCGGGGGCGGCGTGGACTTCGTCGGCGCGCTCGGCTTGCCGAACTCCTCGACCGTGCCGTCCGGGAGCTGCCGCAACCGCGCCGGGCTGGACGGCTCCACGAGCCCCATGTCGGTGGCCCGCCGGGCGAGGTCGGTCGGCGACTCCAGCAGCGCCACCTCGCGGCGCAGCTGCTCGACCCGCAGCGTCAGCTTCTCCTGCTCGGCCCTCGCCTCCTGCAACCGGTAGGAGTCGGCGGCGGCCTGCGTGGAGAAGTACATGATCCCGGCGACGCCCGCGACCAGCACGAGCATCACCAGCACGACGAACGGCGCCTTGGACGCCTGCCGCTGGTTCTGCTGCGGTGCCGACGACCCGCCACGCAGGTTCTGCGCGCGCTGGGCCCGCCGGGCGTAGGCGCGGTCGGCGGCCGCGGACCGGCGCCGAGCCTTGTCCTGGTCGGTCGGCCGGCCCTTGCCGGAACGCTTGGTGGAAGGGTCGCGTGGGGACGGCCCACCGACCCGTGCGGGTGCCGTCATCTCACCTCTCCGATCCGTTCCGCGGCCCGCAGTCGGACGGGCGCGGCACGGGGGTTGTCCTCGATCTCCTGCTCGGACGCGACCTCCGCGCCCTTCGTGACCAGCTTCAGCTCCGGTCCGTGGCCGGGCAGCTCCACCGGCAGCCCCGGCGGCGTCTTCGACTTCGCGAGCTCGGCGAACGCGTGCTTCACCATCCGGTCCTCCAGTGACTGGTAGGACTCCACCACGATTCGCCCGCCCACGCCGAGCACGCCCAGCGCGGCGGGCAGTGCCAGCCGCAACGACTCCAGCTCGCCGTTGACCTCGATGCGCAACGCCTGGAACGTGCGCTTCGCCGGGTGGCCCCCGGTGCGCCGGGACGCGGCGGGGACGACGTTGTACAGCAGCTCGACGAGCCGGCCGGAGTTCGTGAACGGCTCCTTCTCGCGTTCGCGCAGGACCGCTGACGCGATCTTGCCCGCGAACCTCTCCTCACCGTAGGTCGAGAGGATCCGCGCGAGGTCGCCGTGCGAGTACGTGTTGAGCACGTCCGCGGCCGTCATGCCGGTGCCCTTGGACATCCGCATGTCCAGCGGCGCGTCCCTGGAGTAGGCGAATCCGCGGTCCTCCTCGTCCAGCTGCAGCGAGGAGACGCCGAGGTCCATCAGCACCCCGTCCACGCGGGAGAAGCCGAGGTCGCGCACGGCTTCGTCGATGTGGTCGTAGGTGACGTTGACGAAGTGCACGCGGTCGCCGTGGCGCGCGAGCCGGGCCGAGGCCAGCTCGATGGCCTGCGGGTCGCGGTCCAGGCCGATGAGGGTCAGCTCGGGGTGTGCGCTCAGCAGCGCGTCGGAGTGACCGCCCATGCCGAGCGTCGTGTCGACCATGACGGCGGGCTTGCCGTGCAGCGCCGGAGCGAGCAGTTCCAGGACGCGGTCCAGCAGCACCGGAACGTGCCGCGGCTGATCCATCGTCCCTCTACTCCCCTGATGCGCGTTCGGGTGACGTCAGGTCCCCGCCCGCCCGTCGAACCTGGCGCCGGGGAAGGTGCGCCAGGGCCGATACTCGAGCGGACCGAGGCCTCACGGCACCCGAATCGCGTGTGAACATCCGGCCTGTTGCTCGGCTGACCGCCATCAGAAGACGCCCGGAATGACCTCCTCGCGAGCTGTGGCGTAGCCGTCCTCGTGCTCGTCGAGATAGGTCTGCCAGGCCGCCGCGTCCCAGATCTCCAACCTGGTGAACGCGCCGACGACCACGCACTCCTTGGTCAGCCCGGCGTACCGGCGCAGTTCCGGTGCGATCAGGACGCGACCCTGACCGTCCGGACGCTGCTCGTCCGTACCTGCGAACAGATAACGCTGATAGGCGCGTACGGCGTCGTTCGTGAACGGCGCCTCGGCGACCTTCCTCGCCATCTGCTCGAACTCAGCCCGGGGAAACACGTACAGGCAGTGGTCCTGGCCCTTGGTGACCATCAGACCTCCCGCCAGTTCGTCCCGGAACTTCGCAGGCAGTGTCAACCGACCCTTGTCGTCCAGGCGCGGGTAGTGAGTGCCGAGGAACATTCGGCAGCCACCTCCCTCGCCGGGCGACGGGACCGGCAGTGGAGCCCCCGTCTGCCCCACCGGCCGCCACAGTACCCCACTTTTCACCACAGTCAACGCTGAAACAGGTGCTCGCACGCCGACCCGCCACCCGTTTTCGCAGGTAGACGCCATGACGAGGAGTGGGGGGATGGTGGGGGAAGCCGTCCGTGTCCACCTGCGCGGGTGAGGGCCGACGCCCGATTTGCCACTCGAACGGCCTAGAAATTCCGGCCAAAACAGGGGGTTGGGCGGGTGTGGTGGGGGAAGGTGGAAACTGGTGGAGCGAACCCGAGTCGGCCTGTAGGTGTAGGGCACTTAGCCGTGGTTTGACACACTGCGTGAAACGCTCACACGTCCGTGTTCCGGACACGGCTGCTGGAGGTTTAGTGACGCCGGGAAGCCCAAGCGCGAACAGTCACGCGCCGGTCGATCAGGTTCTGGGTGAGTTGCACGGGGCCGTCCAGCGGATCGCCGCGAACGTCGAACGGGTGCTCGTCGGCAAGCCCGACGTGGTCCGGCTCGCCCTCGTGACGCTGCTCGCCGAGGGGCACCTGCTGGTCGAGGACGTGCCGGGTGTCGGCAAGACCTCGCTCGCGAAAGCGCTTGCCCGCTCCATCGACTGCACCGTGAGCCGCGTGCAGTTCACGCCCGACCTGCTGCCGAGCGACATCACCGGCTCGTCGATCTACAACCGGCAGGAGAACGACTTCGAGTTCCGGCCGGGGCCGATCTTCGCCAACATCGTGGTCGGCGACGAGATCAACCGGGCCTCCCCCAAGACGCAGTCCGCGCTGCTGGAGTGCATGGAGGAGCACCAGGTCACGGTCGACGCGAACACGTACCCGCTGGGCTCGCCGTTCATGGTGATCGCGACGCAGAACCCGATCGAGATGGAGGGCACCTACGCCCTGCCGGAGGCCCAGCGCGACCGCTTCACCGCGCGGGTGTCGATCGGCTACCCGGACCCGCAGGCCGAGCTGGCGATGGTCGACGAGCACGCGGGCCACAACCCGATCGACGACCTGCGGCCCGTGTCGGACGCGGCGCAGATCCTGCGGCTGATCGAGGCCGTGCGCCGGGTGCACCTCTCCCCCGAGGTGCGCCGCTACGCCGTGGAGCTGGTGTCGGCCACACGCCGGCTGCCGGAGCTGCGGCTCGGTGCGTCGCCCCGTGCCACCCTGCACCTCGTGCGCGCGGCCCGGTCGCAGGCGGCCCTCGCCGGCCGGGACTTCGTGGTCCCCGACGACGTCCACGCGGTGGCGATCCCCGTCCTGGCGCACCGGCTGGTGCTGACCGCGGAGGCGCAGGCCGCCCGCCGGTCCGCCGCCGAGCTGGTCAGGGCGTTGCTGCAGCGGGTGCCGGTGCCGACCGCCGCGCTCGACCCGAGTGCCGCCTTCGTCCGCAGCATCAACAACAACGCAGGGACGCCACGGTAACGATGCGCACCGCACTGTCCGGTCTGACCACCCGCGGAAGATGCTTGCTGGCCGCGGGGTTCGCTGCCGGAGCGTGCGCCGTGGTCCTCAACGAACGCGATCTGCTGCGCGTCGCGGCGTTCGTGATCGCGTTGCCGCTGCTGGCCGCGTGGCTGGCCACGCGGGCCCGCGTCGGTCTGCACGCGGCGCGGTTCCTGGCGCCCGGCCGGGTGCCGGTCGGTGCCGCGGCCGAGGTGAAGCTCGACCTGCGCAGCACCGGCCGCCTGCCCACCGGCGGGCTGCTGCTGGAGGACACGGTCCCCTACGCGCTGGGCGCGCGGCCGCGGTTCCTGGTGGAACGGCTGCCGCGCAACACGCCCACGTCGCTGCGCTACCCGCTCAAGCCGGTCATGCGCGGCATCCAGCAGGTCGGCCCGCTGATGGCGCGGATCACCGACCCGTTCGGGCTGGCCGAGTTCGACCGCGAGCTGGCCGGCCGGTCGCGGCTGGTCGTGGTGCCGCGCGTGGTGCGCCTGGCCGGGCTGCCCGGCGGGTCCGGCATGGGCGCCGGCGACGACGGCTCGGTGCGGCTGCGCGCGGGCCAAGGCGAGGACGACGCGGTGGTGCGGCCCTACCGGCAGGGCGACGACCTGCGGAAGGTGCACTGGCGCTCGACCGCCCGGCGCGACGAGCTGATGGTGCGGGTCGAGGAACGCCCGTGGCGCGGCGGCACGACCGTGCTGCTGGACCACCGCATCCACGCGCACCGCGGCAGCGGGCCGACGGCGTCGCTGGAGTGGTCGATCTCGTTCGTGGCGTCGATCTGCCTGCACCTGCACCACTACGGCCACCAGGTGCGCCTGGTCTCCGAGGACGGCCGGGTGCTCGCGGGCGGCGCCGCCGACGGCGGGCACAGCGACCACGTGGTGCTCGACTCGCTGGCCGCGCTGCAGGCCTCGCACCGCAGGGAGCTCGCGGCGGGCATGGACCCCGGCTCCGGCCAGGAGGTCATCGCCGTGCTCGGCGGGGTGTCGCCGGCCTCGGTCGAGGAGCTGATCAGGTACCGGCCGCGGGGCATGCGCAGCCTCGCGGTGCTGCTGGACGTGAACGCGTGGGCGGGCGGGTCGGACGCCACCGCACCGGACCCGGAGGACGCCCGGCGGTTGCTGACCGGCGCCGGCTGGGGCGTGGTGATCGGGCGGCCGTCGGCGTCGATGCAGCAGGTGTGGCAGGAGTTGTGCGCCAGCGCGAACAACCGCGGACCGGCGATGCGTTCGGAGGTGGGCTGAGGCGATGGCGACCAGAACGGCTTCCCGCAACGGCACGGAGTCATCGGAGTGGTTCGGCTCCGCCACGCCGTGGATCGCGGCGCTGGCGGTGCTGTGCGCGTCGACGGCGCTGTCCGGCGTGATCGAGGGCGACCTGTGGCTGGTGAGGATCGCCGTGGTGATCGTGGCGATCACGGTGACCGGCGCGTTCCTGAGGGCGACCAGGCTGCCTCCGCCGCTGGTGGCGCTGGCGCAGGTGTTCGTGCTGTTGTGCCTGCTCACGGCGTTGCACACGCGGTCGGGCGTCCTGCTGTTCCTGCCGGGCCCCGACGCGCTGGGCGAGCTCGGCGACGTGCTCGCGGAGTCGGTGGCTCAGGTGCAGACCGGCGTGCCGCCGGTGCACGCGTCGCCGGCGATCCAGGCGCTGGTGGTGCTGGCGATCGGCCTGGTGGCGGTCCTCGTGGACACGCTCGCCGTGGCCGCGGCGGCACCGGCGGCGTCCGGGCTGGTGCTGCTGTGCGTGTTCGCGGTGCCGGCGTCGCTGGCCGACGAGATGCTGCCGTTCTGGACGTTCGTCCTGGGTGCGGCGGCGTTCGCGATGCTGCTCGCGGTGGACGGCCAGCACCGGCACGAGGCGTGGCGCGGGCGGCTGGGGTCGGGTTCGGCGAGCGGCACGGGCAGTTCGGCGACCACGGTGGCGAGCATCGCGATGGTGATCGCGCTGGTCGTGGGCGCGGGCGTGACGATCGTCGGCACGGTCGGGCGGCTCCCGCTCAGCGGCAGCGGCGCCGGTGGCCGTGGCGGCATCGGGCTCAACGAGATGACGTCGTTGCGCGGCATGCTCAACCGCGGCAAGACCACCGAGGTGTTCTACGTGCGCGGCCTGCCGGAGAGCTCGTACATGCGGGCCTCGACGCTGGCCAGGTACGTGCCGAACAAGGGCTGGGAACGCGGCAGCGACCCCGGCGGCCAGCCCGCGCGCGGCGACCTGCCGTTGCAGCCGGGTGACCACGGTCAGGGCAAGTCGACGAAGGTCGAGATCGAGCCGCGCGGCTGGACGAGCTTCTGGCTGCCCACCTACGGCGCGGTCCGCCGCATCGACACCCCGGACGACGACTACCGGTTCGACCCCGGCAAGGGCGTGATCTTCACCCAGCGCGAGCGGGAGCCGGAGACCTACGAGCTCGAGACCGTGCTGTCGACGCCGACGAAGACCCAGCTGCGCATGGCGTCCGGCCCGCGCAACCTGGTCGACCCCGAGTACTACAAGTTCGACGGGGTCGAGCAGGAGGTCATCGACCTGGCGAAGAGGATCACCAGGGACGCCACCAACGACTTCGACAAGGCCGCCGCCCTCACCGAGTTCTTCAACGGCCCGACCAGCGACTTCAAGTACGAGCTGAAGACGCAGGGCGACGTCACCAAGGACGCGCTGACCGACTTCGTGACCAGGGGCAAGCGCGGCTACTGCGAGCAGTTCGCCTCTGCGATGGCCGCCATGGCCCGCACGGTCGGCTTGGCCTCGCGGGTCGCGATCGGGTTCACCGCCGGCATCCCGTCTCCCGACAACTCCTACCGGACGATCAGCACCGACGACGCCCACGCGTGGGTCGAGATCTTCTTCCCGAACCACGGCTGGATGACGTTCGACCCGACGCCGATCGAGGCCGGCCGCGCGGTCGTGCCGCCGTACCTGCGCGAACAGTCGCCGGGCGCGGAGGAGGAGCCGACGGCGAACACCCAGACGACGACGACCGCGCCGGCCACCCAGGGCTCGGCGGCCGCCTCGACCTCGCCCGACGGCGAGGAGGACCAGGGCCAGGCGCTGCCCCAGCAGGAGTCGACGCCGCCGTGGCACCTGTGGGCGCTGGGCGTGGTGCTCCTGCTCGCGTTCCTGCTGACGTTGTTCCTGGCGCTGGCGCTGCTCGGCGTGATCGGCGCGGGCATCCTCGGCGTGGGGTGGGCGCGCAGGCTGCTGATCCCCGCGGCGGCCACCCTGTGGCTGCTCGGCGTGGGACTGGCGGCGGCGTTGTTCTCGTGGTGGCTGGCGGTGCTGCTGGTGGTCGTCGGGGCGGTCATGACCCCGGCGCTCGTGCGGGCCGTGCGCCGGCACAACCGCCTGCACACCGTGACGGCGCTCGGCCCCGGCGCGGCGACGGCGGCGTGGGCGGAGCTGATGGCCGAGTCGATCGACCGCGGCGCCCCGGTGCCGTCTTCCGAGACGATCAGGACGGCCGCGCGGCGGCTGGCGCGTGAGCACAACCTGGACGACGCCGGCCGGGACGGGCTGCGGGTGCTGATCGGGGCCGTCGAGCGAGCCTGGTACAGCCCCAACCCGGCGGCCGACCCGGCGTTGCCCGCCGCGCTGACGGCGGTGCGGCAGTCGTTGCGGCAGAACGCGCCGCTGTCGGTGCGGGCCAGGCTGTTCCCGAAGTCGGTGCTGCGGCGCTCGCCGGTGCCGCTGGCCGACGTGCCGGAGCAGCACCCGGTCCCGGTGTAGGACCGCCCCGGCGTGGGACTGAACAGACGGATCGGGCCCGTCCCCTGGTGGGGGCGGGCCCGATTGGTGGTCTGAGGGGTTTTACTGCTCCTCGTCGAAGCGCCGGCGGAAGCGCTCCTCCATCCGTTCGGAGAACGAGCTGCGGCTGCGCTGCGCGCCCTCTTCCTGCCCGCCCTCGGCGACCTGGTCACCGCGACGCAATGTCGTCAGGGTGATCAGCACGCCGAAGAACATGAGCAGGAAGCCGAAGACGCTCACGACCGGGATGCTGGCGATCGCGAGCTGCGGGAAGATCACGCCGGCGATGAGCGCCGCGACACCGGCCACGAACAACCCGATGCCCTGGACACGACGCCGCTTGGACGGCCGCCGCAGCTTGGCGCCTCGTACGGTGGATGCGAACTTCGGGTCTTCGGCGTAGAGCGCGCGCTCGATCTGGTCGAGCAGTCGCTGCTCGTGCTCGGAGAGTGGCATCGTTCCTCCTCCGGCACAGCGGTCGCGGGCGCCGGGTGTTCGCGGTTGCCGCCGATCCCGGCGGACGGCCCACCCTGGGGACGTCACCCTCCAGGATACGAGCCACGCGCCCCGGCGACTACCCAGTCGGCCCTCTCATACGGTCGGTTCTGTCACCATCATCCTCCTGGGGCAGTGGTGAGGCCTTCGTGAGGCCTTGCCGGGTCCTTGTGGCCTGCCGTTCACGCCTCGTTCGGCCACGCGATCCGGGTACGCCATGACCGGTTGGTCGGATCGGGCCCATGACCGAACTGATCGTCAACGGCGGCGCCGAACAGGGCCTGACCGGCTGGCACACCGTCGCGGGCACCCCGGTGGTGCTGCGCTACGACACCGGGCAGGGGTATCCGGGCCCCGGTGATCCGGGCCCCGCGCAGCGCGGTGCGGCGTTCTTCGGCGGCGGGGACACACCCCTGAGCACGTTGCGACAGAGGGTGACGCTGCCGGGCCGTCCGTCTCGGTTCGCGGTCTCCGCCTGGCTCGGCGGCTACGCATCGCAGCAGGACGGCGCACGCCTGTCGGTGGAGTTCCTCGACGGGGCGGGCACCCCGCGCGGTCTCGTGGTGCTCGGCCCGGTCACCGCGGAGGAACGCGGCAACCGCACGGGCCTGTTCGAGCGGACCACCTCGGGCACCGTCCCGCCCGGCAGCCGCACCGCCGTGGTGACCCTGCAAATGACCCGTTCCGGTGGCGGCACGTCCAACGACGGCTACGCGGACAACCTCTCGTTCACGATCGGAGCCCGCTGATGTTGAACAGGCGTGACCTCCTGCGCGCCGCCGCTGCCGCGGGCGCCCTGGGCACGGTGTGGCCGCTGGCGCAGGGCCTGTCCCCGCGGGAAGCCCGTGCCGCCGCCGAACAGCTCGGCGCCTCGTGGGACGCGGCCCCGTTCACCCTGGGCGTGGGCTCCGGGGATCCGTTGCCCGACAGCGTGATCCTGTGGACCCGGCTGGCACCGGAACCCCTCGCGTTCGACCAGCCGCTGCCCGACGTCGTCGAGGTGGAGTGGACCGTCGCCACGGACGCGGCGATGCGCCACCACGTCGCCCGCGGCACCGTCGCGGCCTCGAACCTGTTGGGGCACAGCGTCCATGTGCCCGTGCACGGTCTTCGTCCCGGTCGCACGTACCACTACCAGTTCCGCGCCCTCGGCAAGCGCAGCCGCGTCGGCCGCACCCGCACCGCACCCGTGGGCCCGCTCTCCCGCGTCCGCTTCGCCACCGCAAACTGCCAGGCCTTCCACGACGGCTTCTACGCCGCCCACCACGGCATCGCCCGCGAGAACATCGACTTCGTCGTGCACCTCGGCGACTACATCTACGAACACGGCCAGGTCGGCGGCCAGCACGTCCGCGACCACGAGGGCCCCGCCGCCCTCACGCTCGCCGACTACCGCCGCCGCCACGCCCTGTACAAGGGCGACCCGTCCCTGCGCGACGCCCACGCCGCACACCCGTTCTACCTGACCTGGGACGACCACGAGGTCGCCAACGACTACAGCGGCTCCGAGGGCTCCGCCCCCTTCGTGAAACGCCGCGCGGCCGCCTACCAGGCCTGGTACGAACACCTGCCGATCCGCGCCGGCAGCGCACTGGAACCACAGATCTACCGCCGCCGCCAGTGGGGCGACCTGCTGGACCTGACCGTGCTGGACCTGCGGCAGTACCGCTCCGCGCAGAACCTCGCCACCGGCACGATCCTGGGCGCCGAGCAGAAGCGGTGGCTGCTCGACGGCATCTCCGACGCCCGCGAGACGTGGCAGGTCTGGATCAACTCCATCATGCTCTCGCAACTGGCACGCCCCGGCGGCGGCTACTACTTCACCGACCAGTGGGACGGCTTCCTGGCCGAACGGCGCGAGGTCCTCGGCCACGTGACCACGACGGGCATGAAGGACCTCGTGGTCCTGACCGGCGACTGGCACTCGGCGTTCGTCGACGACATCCGCCCGGACTTCGACGACCCGACCTCCCCGGTGATCGGCACCGAGTTCACGGCGCACTCCGTGACCTCCGGCGCCTACTCGCCGGAGTGGAACGCGACCAACGGCCCCGTGATGGGCGCGGCGAACCCGCACCTGAAGTACTTCGAGGGCAACAGGTACGGGTACGACGTCTACGAGGTGACACCGCGGCGGTTCTCCACGCACATGCGGGTGATCGGCGACCGGCGCGACGCCACGTCTCCGGTCTCGACGCTGACGACGTTCCACGTCGACCGCGGGGTTGCGGGGAGCTACGAGGATCCGGCGACGGCCGGGTCACCGGCGCAGTACCGCAGGGGCTGAGGCTGACAGCCCAAGGAGTGGGCTTCGGGGCTTGGTTTGTGGCGCTGGGCCTGTGAGGCGCGGCCTGTGAGGCTTCGCCTGCGGGGCTTGGCCTGCACTGGCCCACAGCCGCAAGCCTTGCGCTTGCAGGCCAGGCGCTCGCGGGCTTGCGTTCCGGACCTGACATTCGCGGACCTGACGGACATGGGCCCGCGAATGCCAGACCGGGCGCCCACAAACCCGGCACCCCAAACCGAAGCCGCCAACCCGACATCTCGCCAACCCGCCAACCCGCCAACCCGCCAACCCGCCAACCCGCCACAGGGTCACCGCCTGACCTCAGCTCCAACTCTGCGGACTGGCCGATCGGCTGGTTGACCCAGCTGTGCTTGATTCGGCGTTGAGTTCGCCGCCGTGCGTGCTGCACACTGCACTTCTGCCGGTCAGCAGGCAGATCTGGGGGAAGGTCGCTGTACTCATGCGTGTTTCGTTGCGTGCTGCCGCCGCGCTCGCGTTGCTCGTCGCCGGTTACCTGGGCATGGCCGGCCTGGCCGCCGGGCTCCTCGCCTTCGAGGTCTACTCCCTGATCGAACGCCCAGGCACGGGACTGATGCTCGCCTTCCTCGTGCTGCCCGCCGTCTCCGTCCTGGTCAAGGCCGTGATCGCGGTGGAACGCCGTGGCGCCACGCCCGGCGCGGTGCCCGGCATCCCCGTGACCGACGCGGAACAGCCCGCGCTGTGGGACCTCGTCCGCCGCCTGGCCGCCGACGTCGGCACCCGTCCACCCGACGAGCTCCGCGTCATCGGTGCGGTGCACGCCGGCATCGCCGAGGACACCCGTCTCCTGGGCCTGCGGGTCCTGCGCCGCCGGATGTTCGTCGGCGCTCCCCTGCTCACGTCACTGACCGAGAAGCAGCTCATCGCCGTGCTCGCCCACGAGCTCGGCCGCTACGCCACCAGGAACTCGCGGCTCGCCGGCGTCGTCGTCTCCGGCAGGGGAGCCGTGCTGCGCGCCGGAGCGCACCTGGACGCCGACCGCTGGTTCCAGCGCCAGGTCACGACGCTGTTCCGCGGCCACGCCCGGCTGTTCCTGCGCATCTCCCAGCCGGTCAGCCGGCACCAGGAGCTCACCGCCGACACCCGCGCGGCCCAGCTGGCCGGCTCCTCCGCCGCTTCGAGCGCGCTGCGCGAGCTGCCCGTGATCGACGCGGCCTGGGACCTCTTCACCACCCGCCACCTCACCGTCGCCTGGGAGGCAGGCTACCTGCCCGAGACGTTCTTCGACGGCTTCAGCCGCCTGCGCACCTCCCCCGAACTGCAGGAGGAGCTGGAGGACGTCCGCCTCCACCCGACGGACCCGGACCGCGGCCCGTACGACTCCCACCCTCCTCTGCTCGACCGCATTGCCACCATCGACGCCCTGGACGCCACCGCCGAGTCCTGGGGCGACCGCCCGGCGCTGGACCTGCTCGACACCCCGACGCCACTGCTCGAAGCCGCCGTCCTCGACGCCATGGCCCCCGAGGCGGCCACGAAGGAACGCGTCGACTGGGCCACCCTGCGCCACATCGGTGCCCGCGCCCGCGTCGTCCACGGCACCGAACGCCTCCTCGACGCCGCCGCCGCGCACATGGCCAAGCCCCCGTCGCTCACGACCGTGCTCGACGCACTGGACGCCGGCAGGCTCATCGACATCGGCCCCGACACCGTCCCCGGCAACCGCGCCGCCGGCCCCCGCGCCCGCCGCGAACTGGCCCGCGGCGAGGTCCACGCCGAGCTGTCCGCGTTGGTGGCCCTCGCGTTCTCCGACGCCGGACTCGCCCACTGGGAGCTCGACTGGCTCGGCCGCACCACCTTCGTCACCGCCACCGACGACCTCGACATGGCCGACCACCTCGACGAGGCCGTCTCCGACCAGGGCACCACCCAGGCCCTGCGCACCGCACTGGCCCTCGCCGGCGTCGCACCCGACTACCGCCCCATCCGCTGACTGGAGCCTGCACCCCCGTGGTCCTCTCGCTGTTGTTCAAACCCAGGGAAGCTCTCACGATCTTCCGCCTGATGCGCGAGGCCAACCGCCGCGGCGTGCCGGTCGACGAGCTCCCGCCCGAGGTCGTCGCCTCCTTCCTGCTCCCGAAGACCCGCCCGGACCGCTTTGGCCTCGTCCCCGACACCGAGGTCACCGCGGAACCCCCGGTCGAGGACCCCGCGCTGGAGGCCGTGAAAGCCGACATCCGCGCCGGCCACTGGGAGAACGCCGCCGACCTCACCGCCTCCACCTACGGCCAGTGGGACCGCCGCCAACGCGTCACCTGGGCCCTCGCCGACCTCGCCGCCAACGACGACACCTGGCTCAACGCCTGGCACTCCGCCCGCCCCGCCGACCCCCACTGGTCCGTCGTCCACGCCTTGGCCCTCGTCTCGCTGGCCTGGGACATCCGCGGCAGCTCCCTGGCCACCGACACCACCCGCTCCCAACTCGACGGCTTCCACCGCGTCCTCACCGAGGCCCGCACCGCAGCCCGCGCCGCGGCCGCCGTCCTCCCCGACGACCCCACCCCGTGGAACACCCTCATCACCCTGGCCCGCGGCCTGGGCGCCGACCACGACGAGTTCCGCACGCTGTGGGCCGAGCTCGTCGCCCGCGATCCCCTGCACCACAACGGACACTTGCAGGCCCTGCAGTACTGGTGTGCGAAGTGGCACGGTTCCAACGAGATGGCACTCGGGTTCGCGTTGGAGGCCGCGGCTGCTTCCGCGCGGTTCGCCGGGCTGCCGTTGCGGGCGGCGCAGGAAGCCGAAGACACCGACTCCTCTCTGTGGATGGCGCCCGAGGTCGTTGAGGCGCTTGAAGGTTTGCTGCACCGGTTGGCGGATGAAGGTGCGGACACGGTCGCGGTCCGGGAGGACCGCGGGTACGCGATCCTCGCGTTGTTGCGGATGCGGCGGTTTGACGAGGCTGTGGCGCAGTTCCGGGTTTTGGGGGTGCATGCGGATGCGGCGCCGTGGAACTACTTCGAGCTGCCGGTGATCACCTTCCTCAGTATGCGCGGGGATGCGATGAAAGGGGCTTCGCGAGCGGCGCGGGTTGGGTGGTAGTGCGGCGCTGGTTGGGCAGTGTTGGGCCGGGCGGTGAGCAGGGCTGCGGTGGGTCGCGGGGGGGTGAGCCGAGCTGAGGGGCCAGCTGCGGCAGGGGTGGACGGCGAGCGTTGAGACCGATGCGGCGGCTCAGCTCGATGCGCTGGTGGGCTGCGGCGGCGGGTCGGCGTTGCGACTGCGGCGGAAGCGGGCAGCAGAGCGGCCAGCGGCGGGGCGGCGCGGGCGCCATCACGGCGAGCTGGTTGCGGCGATGGGGATGCGTTGTCACAGCTGGAACATCGGTGGCAGTGGCCAGCTCCCTTCTGGGTGATGGCAGGTTTTGAGTCAGAGCGGCGATAGGCGGGCATAGGCGGCACGCGTCCAGGCGACGGGTGCCTGGTTGCGGGCTGCCGGAAGACCGACGCTCAAGCGCCGGGCAGCTCTGCGGCGGACCGGGCGGCGGTGAGCCCACGGCAGCAGCGAGCCGCGCGATGGCGGGCCGGGGGCCGTAAGTAGCGAGCCGGGCGGTAACGGGCCTGGGGCGGTCGGTCCGCAGGCGGCGCTGAGCGGCTCAGGCGGTGGGCGAGCGGCTTCGGGTGACGGCACGGGTTCCTGCCAGAGGGGTGGGTGCGGTGGCGGGTGAAGGGCAGCGGCGGGGATGGAATCAGGTGACGTGGCGGGTGGGGGTTCCGGTGGTGTGGCAGGGGATTCTGTGGAGGGCGGCTGGCGTGCGGGGTGAAGG
>NZ_LGDY01000090.1 GCF_001279525.1 Nocardia sp. NRRL S-836
CCCCAGCCCTGCCCGGCCCTGCCCAGCCCGGCCCTGCCCAGCCCAGCCCGGCCGGCCGGGTAATCCAAGTGTGAGCGGCGCGTGAGCGGCGTGCGGCAGAGTCTGGGGCAACCGGTTCGAAGAAGGCCGATCCTGGGGGTAAGGCCTTCGACGGAGCAGCCCGGCCGGTGCGGTCCACTCCCTCTTGATCGCACCGGCCGGGTCCGGCCGATGGGGGGAGCAGGTGGTACCCCTGCTGCCTGCGCGGGCCCGCAGCCGAGAGGGTGCGGGCCCTTTTCACGCCCGGAAAAAGCCGGTGGCCCCCGCCGCGAGAAGCGACGAGGGCCACGAAGCAGCAACGAGTTACTCGGGTGCGATCCAGGCGAACTGGATGCGCTGCTGACCGGCCTTGCGGGTCACCAGGGTGCCGCGGCCCGGGGGCTGGGGCGAGGGCTTGAGGTTGCCGACGATGGCGCCCTCCTCCTTCGAACCGGAGCCGACGAAGATCGGCGCGGCGATCTCCTTCAGCTTGCCCATGATCGGGTCGTACATGGCGCGGGAGGCGCCACCCATGCGGCGGACGACGACGACGTGCAGGCCGACGTCCTTGGCCTGCGGGATGAACTCCGCGATCGGCTGCAGCGGGTTGGCGCCGCCCTGGGGGGCCACGAGGTCGTAGTCGTCGACGATGACGAAGACTTCGGGGCCGGTCCACCAGGAGCGGTTCTTGAGCTGTTCCTGGGTGACGTCGGGGCCGGGCATGCGGCGGCCGAGGGAGCCGCGCACCTCCTTGATCGTGTCGGCGAACTGCGTGGACGACACGGCGTAGGTCAGGAGGTGGTCGGTGTCGATGAAGCCGAGCATCGTGCGGCGGTAGTCAGCGAGGACGATCAGCGCCTCCGAGGAGGTGTAGCTCGTCATGATGCCGCGGACGATCGTGCGCAGGATGTTCGTCTTGCCGGACTCGCCGTCGGCCAGCGCCATGAAGTGCGGGTCCGCGTCGAAGTCGAAGTAGACCGGTGCGAGCTCGTCCTCGTTGACGCCGACCGGGACCAGGTGGCCGCGGTTCGGCTTCGTCTGCTGGACCTGGGCCATGAGCTGGGCGTGGTCGAGCACGTCCGGCAGCATCCGGACCTGCGGTGCGCGCGGGCCCTGCCAGGCCTGGTTGAGCTTGGCCTCGAGGTCCTGGACACCCGCGGAGACCGTGGTCGGGTCCTGCGAGGTGTCGATGCGCGGCAACGCGGTCAGGAAGTGCAGCTTGTCGCCGGTCAGGCCGCGGCCGGGGCGGCCGGGCGGGACGTTCTGCGCGACCTTGCGGTCGATCTCGGACTCGCTCGGGTCACCGAGGCGCAGCTCGAAGCGGGTGCCGAGGAGGTCCTTCATCGCGGGACGGATCTCCGCCCACCGGTTGGCGGCGACGATCACGTGCACGCCGTAGGACAGGCCCTGCGCGGCGAGGGCCTGGATCTGCGGCTCGACCGTCTCGAACTCCTGGCGGAAGTTCATCCAGCCGTCCACGACCAGGAACGCGTCACCGAAGTGGTCGTCCTTGATCTCGCCACGGCGCCGGCGGTTGCGGAACTCGGCCATCGAGTCGATCCGCTGCTCGCGCCACCGCAGCTCGCGTTCGGTGATCAGCGTCTGGAGCTCGGCCACCATACGGCGGACCTTGTCGACGTCGAGACGGCCGGCGAAGCCACCGACGTGCGGCAGGTTCTCCATCGAGGCGAGCGTGCCACCACCGAGGTCGATGCAGTAGAACTGCGCCTCCTGCGGGGTGTGCGTGAGCGCCATCGACGCGATGATCGACCGCAGCAGCGTCGACTTGCCCGACTGCGGGCCACCGACGACCGCGCCGTGGCCGGCGGCACCGGCGAAGTCGGCCCACAGCAGGTCGCGGCGCTGTTCGAACGGCTTGTCGACGACGCCGACGGCGATCTGCAGCGTGCCGTTGGCCGGGTACTGCGGCGGCGTGAGGCCACGGTCCGGCGTCACGTCGAGCGGCGGCAGCATCGTGTCCATCGTCGGCGGCTCGTTCAACGGTGGCAGCCACACCTCGTGCGCGGGCGGGCCCTGGCCGACGAGGCGGTCGACGATGAGTTCGAGCTGGGTCGGCTCGTTCGCGTCCTCCTTGACGGGCGCGGCCGGGACCGGCACCGCCTCGACCGGGCGCTCCGGCTCCTTCGGGATCTCGATGAAGTCCGGCACGAAGAACCGCGGGCGCTTGTCGCTGCGCACCGCCACCGACTCACCGGCGGACTGCATGCCCGACGGCCGGTAGGTGCCGGAGACGTAGAGCGCCTTGAACCTGGTCAGCGGCATGCCCTGCACGCTGAGGTAACCGGAACCCGGGATCGGCGGCAGCTCGTAGGCGTCCGGCACACCGATCGCCGCACGCGACTCGGCCGCGTTGAAGGTCTTCAGACCGATCCGGTACGAGAGGAACGTGTCCAGGCCGCGCAGCTTGCCCTCCTCCAGCCGCTGCGACGCGAGGAGCATGTGCATCTGCAGCGACCGGCCGACACGACCGATCTGCAGGAAGATGTCGATGAAGTCCGGCTTCGCCGTCAGCATCTCGGAGAACTCGTCGATGCAGATGAACAGCGCGGGCAACGGGTCGAGCTGGGCGCCGTTCTCACGGGCCTTCTCGTAGTCCCAGACGTTCTTGTAGTTGCCCTTCGCGAGGACCTCCTGCCGGCGGGAGACCTCACCGGCGATGGCGTCCTTCATGCGGTCGACCAGGCTGAGGTCGCCGGCGAGGTTGGTGATCGTCGCGGCGACGTGCGGTGCCTTGTCCAGACCGAGGAACGTCGCACCACCCTTGAAGTCGACCAGGATCATGTTGAGCGCGGTCGAGGAGTGCGAGGCGAGCAGGCCGAGCACCAGCGTGCGGAGGAACTCCGACTTGCCGGAACCGGTCGCGCCGATGCACAGGCCGTGCGGGCCCATGCCGTCCTCGGCGGCTTCCTTGATGTCGAGCTCGACCTGCTGGCCGTGCTCGCCGATGCCGAACGGGATGCGGTAGCGGTCGCGCTTGGGCCGCGGCCGCCACGCCTGCTGCACGTCGAACGTGATCGGGTCGCCGGGGATGCCCATGAACTCCAGCAGCGGCGGGTTGTTGTTCATCGCCAACGGGTCCTCGCCACCGTCGCCGCCGACCTCGCCGGCCGCACCCATGCGGTACGGCGAGAGCCTGCGGGCCAGTGCCTCGGCCTCGACGACGGACAGCTTGTCCGGCGCGCCGAACCACTCGACGCCGCTCGCGGAACGGGCGCCCAGCTGGTTGTTCTCGATGACCAGGCGCAGACCGCGGCGTGCGGTCAGGTTGCCCAGGCACTCGGAGAGGTCGATCAGCGTGACGCCGACCAGGCCCTCCTCCAGGATGATCATCTCTTCGCGGCTGATGTCGCCGTCGTCGATGACGATCACGATGTGGGGCTGGTCCGGCGGCGGCGGGGCGTTGCGGGTGAACCGCTGGCGGTCGCGCAGGTACTCGTCCAGCATCGCCTCGACCTCGGCGAGCGAGTTCGCCATCATGCGGCGCTGGCCGATGCCGTCGATGTCGGTGGGGTGCTGCACGTGCGGCAGCCACTTCGCCCACTCCCACTGCTGCTTGGTGCGGCCCGCGCTGACGACCGCGATGAGCAGGTCGTCGGGGGCGTGGAAGGTGACGAGCTGGGCGAGCAGGGCGCGTGCGAGGTCGCGGCGGTCCTCGATGTCGCCGAGCAGGCCGACGGCGGCGAAACCGCGCAATGCGATGGAGATCGGCAGGTCGGGCACCAGCGAGTGGGCGCGCACGAACCGGCGCAGTGCCAGCGTCGCGATCGGCTCCAGCTCCTCGACCGGACCGGTCTGCGGCGGCACCAGGCGGGTGGCGAGGCGCTGCGAGCCACGTCCCGCGCGCAGGTGGCAGAAGTCGGGGTCGTTCTGGCGGCGTTCCCACATGCGCCGGGTGGTGGCGAGCGACCACAGCTGCTGCGGGTCCGGGTGCACCCACTCGCGCTCGGCGCGCTGCTCGTCGGCTGCCTCGCGGGCCCTGTCGCGCATCTGGCCGAGGTACCGCAGGTAGTCCTTGCGGTCCTCGTTCATCTCGGCTTTCTTCTGGCCCTTGCCGGAGCCCATGCCGCCCGCCATCATGCCGACGGTCGAGATGAGCATCATGCCGGGCATGAGCATCGCCATGGGCTGCCTGTTCGAGTAGACGAACATCATGCCCATCATGCCCACGGACGCGACGATCATGACGACGGGCATCGCCTTCATCATGATGTTGCCGGGGATGATCCGGGGGACCTCTGGCGGCGGCTCGAGGTGGACCTCACCGCCCGGAGGCCGGGGAGCAGCAAGGCGTGCCGTTCGCTTGAACTGCAGCGTGCTCAACTGACAGGCACCTCTTCAACTCGTTACGCCACCAGTAGCAACCGACACTATTGCGCATCCGCGCGCGTCACGATGCTGGGTCGGGAAAAAACCCAGTCGAGCGTGTTCTGCGAACCACAGGTGCGGATGGCGCCGGTGCGGCCATACTAGGGCCGCCCGCCGAGCGTCCAGGTGGACCAATAGGGTCGGGCCGTTGATTCGTAAGTGCTGATCTGACTTAGGGGGCCCTGGTGGCGACCGGTACGACGGTGTTCAGCCGTGTCACGGTGGTGGCACCTCGAACGCGTATCGACGTCGCGCTGCCTGCCGACGTGGCGGTGGCCGATCTCCTGCCGATGCTGCTCGACATGGCGAGAGAGGCCACTCCGGACGGCGGTGTCCGGCACGGCGGCTGGTGCCTCGCGAAGCTCGGCGACAGCCCGCTCGACCCCGCGCGCACGCTCGCGTCGCTCGGCGTGGTCGACGGCGAACTGCTGCAGTTGCGGCGGCGCAACGAGAACCCGCCGCCGCCGCTGTACGACGACGTGGTCGACGCGATCGCCGAGTCCGACCCGGACTCGTTCCGGCCGTGGACGAAGGAGACCGCGCAGAAGTTCGGTCACCTCGCCGGCGCGCTCGCGCTGATCGGCTCCGCCGTGGCGTTGTTCCTCTCCGGACCGGTCACCACCGCCGGCAAGGGAAGCGCTCTCGCGGCCGCGATCGCGGCGGGTGTGACGGCCATCGCGGCACTCGCCACGGGCGCCACCATCGCGCGTGCGTACAAGGCGGCGTCGACCGGTGTGCTGATCGCCGCGTGCGGTTCGCTGCCGATGGCGTTCGTCGCGGGCTTCCACGCCGTGCCGGGCGTCAACTTCGAGCCGAAGATGCTGCTCGCCTCCGCGCTCATGATGATCTTCGCGTGGGGCGGCATCCTGCTGATCGGCCAGGGCGTCACGGTGTTCATCGCCGCGGCCACGGCCGGCACGATCTCCGCGCTCGCGTTCCTCGTCGCCACGTTCGTCGAGCACCCGCTGGCCGGTGTGGCCGCGGCGGCCGGAGCGGTGGCGCTGGGCGCGATGTCGATGCTGCCCCGGATCACGCTGCAGCTCGCCAAGATCCCGCCGCCCGTCGTGCCGACGAACGCGGAGGACCTCAAGGAGGACAGCGGCTTCCCGGAGTTCGCGGTCATCGAGCGCCGCACGGCCGTCGCCCACGAGTACCTGACCGGCATGATCATCGGCACCGGCGTGGTCGCCGCGCTGGCCGCGATCGTCGCCTCCGGTGCCGGCACGGTCTGGGGCCCGATCTACGGCGTCGTCGTCTCCATCGTGCTGATGATGCGCGGTCGTGCGTACGCGAACGGTGCCCAGGCCGTGGCGCTGCTCTCGACCGGCATGTTCGCCGCGGCGGGCATCCTGATCAGCTGGATCGTCAGCGCGTCCGAGTTCAACCGGATCGTCTTCGTGTTCGGCACGCTGCTGGTGCTGGGCGCGGCCGCGCTGGTGCTCGGCGTGATCTTCCCCGGTCAGCGGTTCTCGCCGCCGTTGCGCCGCACGGTGGACATCCTGGAGGCGATCATGATCGCCGCCGTGGTGCCGCTGGCGCTCGCGGTCATGGACATGTACTCCGTCTTCCGGAGCCTGATCACGCCATGAGGACCGGTATGAGGCGCACCACGGCGGCCGCGACCGCCGGACTGCTGCTGCTGACGGGGACGGTGCCCGCTGCCGCCTCCGCCGCACAACCGTCGTCTTCGTCGGCGCCCACGTCCTCGGCGGCGCCGACGGGTTCGGCCAAGCCGAACTCGGTACCGCCGCCGCTGCCGCCCGGCACCGCGCCACCCGCGGATCCCGGCAAGCCCGACGTGAAGTACGTGCGCACCAACAAGGAGTGCGTCGCGTCCGACACCAAGAGTGAGCTGATCCAGCGCATGCCGTGGGGCCAGCTGAGCCTCAACCTCGACGAGGCGCACCGGTTCGCGACCGGCAAGAACATCCTGATCGCGATCATCGACACCGGTGTGGACCCGCGCAACCCGCGCCTGAACGGCCGCGTCGACCCCGGCGGCGACTACGTCGACGAGACGAAGAACGGCACGGACGACTGCGACGGCCACGGCACCGAGGTCGCCGGTGTCGCCGCGGCGAAGAAGACCGAGGGCGACTTCGTCGGCGCCGCACCGGACGCGCGGATCCTGGCCATCCGCCAGACCAGCGACCGGTACGAGTTCAAGGGCGACGCGAACAACGAGGCTCGCAAGGGCGCAGGCAAGGTGAAGACGCTCGCGCAGGCGATCGTGCGCGCCGCGGAAAAGGGCGCCAGGGTCATCAACATCTCGTTGACGAACTGCGGCACTCCCAAGGGTTTCAGCGCGGACGACAGGTCGCTGCAGGCCGCGATCAAGTACGCCGTGGACGTCAAGGACGTCGTGATCGTCACGGCCGCCGGCAACAGGGACGACCAGGGCAACGGCTGCCCGGCCCAGAACGACAACATGGACCCGAACAACGTCAAGGTCATCTCGTCCCCGGCGTGGTTCGCCGACGACGTGCTGTCCGTGGCGTCGATCGGCAGCTCCGGCGCGGTGTCCGAGTTCAGCGTCTGGGGCCCGTGGGTCAGCATCGCCGCCCCCGGCGAGGAGATCATCTCGGTCGACCCCAAGGGTGAAGGCCTGACCAACGCCAACGTCACGGCCAACGCCACCACCGACATCAAGGGCACGAGCTTCGCCTCGCCCTACGTCGCCGGCATCGCCGCACTGGTGCGCGAGCGGTTCCCGAAGCTCAAGGCGCGCGAGGTCATGGCGCGGCTGAAGGCGACGGCCCTGCAGCCGGGCAACGTGACGGGCAAGGACCACAAGACCGGCCACGGCATGGTGAACCCGGTCGCGGCGCTCACCGCCGTGCTCCCCGCGGAGGCGCCCGGCTTCAAGGCGCCGGAACCGCAGGTGATGATCACCTCGCCCACGCCGCCGAAGAGCCTGGACTGGCCGCCGATCATCGTGGCGCTGTCCGGCATCGGCATCGGCGCGGTGCTGCTGGCGCTCACGTTGTTCATCCGCAACTCGGCCAACCGCAGGCGCGGCAGCCCGGTGTAGCGCTCCCGCAACGGAAAACGGCCCCCGTCCGCAGTTCTGGACGGGGGCCGTCGTGCGTTCTGCCGGTTCTCCGGCTAGTCCTCGCCGATCACCTTCGGCGCCGCCTTCTTCGGCTTGCCGAGCAGGTCGTCGATCGAGCCGCTGAGCCGTTGCTTCGACTTGTGCTCCTTGTCGCCGCCCTGCTGGCCGCCGCCCATGCCGCCCATCATCGGCGCCATGCCGCCCATCATCTGCCCACCGCCGGGAGCGGCCCCGGAACGCCCTCCAGCGCCCGCGGAAGCCCCCGCCGCCGCAGCACCCTGCTCGGCGGGCGGCGCCGTCTCACTGACGCCGGTGGCCCCGCCGAACTGCATCTGCTGCGCCGCGGCCGGAGCACCGACACCGCCAACACCACCAACACCGCCGACCGCACCTCCGACACCGCCACCGACGCCACCCGCGCCGACCCCGCTCGCCGGGACGCCGGTGCTCGCGGCCGCCGTGATAGACGCCTTCGCCGGCTCCCTGACCTCCGCGGACGCGACGGGCGGGCTGTAGGTCCAGTTCTGCTCGGGGTAGCGGTGTTCCATCCGCACCGCGCCGAAGTCGCCCTCGGCGCCGGAGACCCCGTCGCACAGCTTGAGGAACGCCTCCAGCACCTGCCGGCCGGACTCGAACAGCTCGCGCACCGGGTCCCTGAGGTCCTCGATGTGCGCGCGGGCCCGGTTGTCGCCCTCCAGCGGCAGCGACGCCGTGCCGGACACCGAGTCCGCGGCATCGGCCAGCACGTGGGCCATGTCCCGCACGATGTCGTGCACCGCGTCGGCGGTCTCGTCGAGGGCGTCGGCCATCACGGTCATGGCGTCGGACATGTCACCGCCGGCGAGCCCCACCTTGCGCATGTGCTCCAGGAACGCGTCGGCGTCCTTGCCCTGCCACGCCGCGTCGACGCCGCCGAGCGGACCGGCGACGTGCTTCGTGACCGCCTCGGTCACCTTGGCCGCCTTGCGCCAGCGTTCCGCTTCGTCGCGCAGGTCGTTCCAGTCGCCGACGAGCGGGTCGAAGAAGTCGTGGACGAGGTCGACCACGCCCAGCTCGCGGCTCACCCGCGAGAGGAAGTCGAGCTCGGGGCCCGCCTCGGCCGCCACCTGCCTGCCGTCCTCGGCCACCTTGGAGCTCCCCTACCTGCGATCGGCCTTCTTGAGGCCGTGAACGGCCTCCTCCTCGCTGTACCCGTGGTGCTCGGCCACGGCGTGCAGCCCCTTGGCCGCCGCGTCGAGGGTGTCGCAGGCACGGGCGAGCTGGGCGTTCAACAGCTCGGCCGCCCGCGCGTAGCCCTGGGCGTTGCCCAGCGTCCTGCCGATCTCGCCGAACGACTCCGGGCGCAGCGGTGACACCTTCATGGCGTCCCGCACGCGCCGCAGGTCGTCCGTCGTCCCGTCGATCCGGTCGGCGTAGGACTCCAGCCACTCGGGGTTGACGGTGATCTGACCGGCCACGGACTGTCCCCTCACGACGGTGCCATCTCGGGTGCACCCCTAGGACTGCGGTGCACCCGAAACGGTTCCCGTCACTTCTGCTGCGCCGGGTCCTTGATCGTGCCCTTGACGGCCGGGATCGCGTCGTAGCTGCGGTTCGCGTCGCCGCGGTTGAGCTGGGGACCCTGTGGCAACAGGTTCAGGATGTCGTTCGGTGCCGGTGGGAACGCGCCGTCGAGCCCCAGCGCCGCCGCGGTGCCCGCGTCGGGAACGCCGTAGCGGACGCCACGACCGGTCACGATGTGGACCGGTCCGGTGCCGAAGTCGCCGACGCCCTGGCTGGCCCGCACGACCGCGGCCTTGCCGGGCAGCATCAGGAACTGGTCGATGATCTCGCCGGCCGCACCGGGCGCGCCCAGCTGGACCGGGCTCATGTCCTTCGGGCCCGGCAGCGAGGAACCGATGGTGAGCGCGGTGTGCTGGGCGTGCTGGGTCCGGTTCTGCGAGGTGTAGTTCTCGCCCTTCCAGCCCAGGCACAGCACGACGTTGTTCGCGTTCGGCTCGATCGTCGTCGGCGGCTTCTCCGGGTACTGCGTGAGGTCGAGCTTGTTCTTGGGTTCGAGGTGGTTCGTGACGGCGCTCGGCGACAGCTCGGTCGCCTTCTTGTTGTTCGCGTACGCCCACCGCAGCAGGTCGCCGACCGTCTGGCCGACCTCCTGGAAACCGTCCTCCAGCGCCACCATGAAGCGCTGGGTGCCGGTCAGGCTGACCTGGATGACCTCACCGATGTTCACCTTGGTCTCGGTGACGTAGGTGGCCGGCTGGCCCTGCTTGGGGATGTCCGGCGCCTTGAGCGGCTTGGCCTCGGCGATCGAGTTGAGCAGCGCCGTGCTGACCGCGCGCGGCTGCTTGTTGCGCAGGTTCAGCGCGTTGACGACCTTGTCGTCCCTGAGGTCCACCTCGGCGCGGACCGTGGACGACGAGATGTTGAAGCCCTCGGGCTTCTTGTAGATCAGGTACGCCTTCTTGGCGCCCGTGCGCTGCTGCACGAGGACGGCGTTGTCGCCGAGCTGGCCGTTGCCCTCGCTGACGCCGGCGATCACGGAGGTCTTGATCTGGTTGTCCGCGGCCTGGTTGCTGCGGAACGCGTCCAGGTCGAGGGTGTCGCAGACCGACCACTGCGCGTCGATGCGGTTGTCCGCCTTCGGCAGCACGTCGGGGGCGTCGGGCAGGCCGGTGAGCCGTCCGCGCGGGTACTTGGCCAGCGCGGCCTCGCTCACGAGCTTGGGCTCGCCGCCCGCGGCCTGGCCCTGCTCGCCGCCGACCGAGCCGCCCGGCGCGTCGCCGCCACCGCTCTGCGCCTGGTCCGGGTTCGACTTCGAGTACCAGAGCAGACGTGCCGACGCGAGGTTCGTCATCGGCACCAGGACCGGTGTGGACGACGTGTTGTCGACGACGTAGACCTGACCGGTCTCCTTGCTGATGGCGATCTGCGTTTCCTTGTCCAGGCGCGGTGCCGGCTTGAAGAAGCCGTACACCAGGAAACCCAGGAGGCCGACGATGCCGAGGATCACACCGACCGTGGTCGCGCGCGAGTGGTTGCGCATGGGGTCATGCAGCATCACCGCGTCTCTGCGGACCAAGGCGGACTGCATCCGCCGAAGGACGAATTGGTAGGCCTGGACCTGTGACTTGGTGGTGGGTGTTGATGCCATTCTCGGCTCGCTGCTCTCCCAGTCGCGGTACGGTTCGGCAGGATAGCCGGACGCAGGTTGCTCCGTGGGCCGGTTCGCCAAGCCCACCGACCATCGAGGGGAAAGAGACCACAACGGATGTCCGTGACCACTCCACATCCGCCCCGGCCGAACCCAGGGATGGCACGGCCGCAGGGACCTGGCGGTCCTGGCCAGCAGGCACCGGCGCCTCCGCGTCCCGTCGGGCGTGTCCGGCGCAGGGCGGCCGGCGTCAGCCTGGGCTCCTTGCCCGTGTCGAACGTAGTCACGATCGAGGTCGGTCTCGCCATCGCACTCCTCGTGCTCACGCTCGCCGGGGTGAAGGACGGGGCGGGCAACCTGAACGTCGTCTCGCTGTCGATCGCCGGTGCCGTGCTGCTGATCGCACTGGTCCTCGCTTTCACCCGTTCACGCGGCCGCTGGCTGACCCAGTGGATCGGCGTGCGCCTGCGTTACAGCTTCCGCTCCCACACCCGCACCGCGAAGCGCGACGCACCGCAGGAGTCCAAGCCCGGTGACGACGAGATGCAGGTGCTCGGTCCCGAGGACCCGCGCGTCGCGTTGCTGCGCCTGGCGATCCCCGACCTCGTGATCGCGAAGGGCGTCGACCACGAACGCCGCCCGCTCGCGCTGTCGTGGCACGACGGCGTGTGGACCGCGGTGCTGCTGGTCGACCCGACCCCGCCGCTGATCTCCGCCGTCGGCTCGGCACCGTCGCTCCCCCTCGGCGCGCTGGCGCCGTGCCTGGAGGACCGCGGTGTCGTCCTGGACGCGATCACGGTCATCTGGCACTGCTACCCCGGCAGCGCGGCGCTCCCGCCGAACTCGCCGGCGGTCAGCTCGTACATGGAGGTGCTCGGCCCGCTGCCCGCTGCGGCCCGGCGCACCACGTGGATCACGGTCCGGCTGGACCCGCGCCGCTGCGGCGAGGCGATCCGCGAGCGTGGCGGCGGCGTCGTCGGTGCGCACCGCGCGTTGATCGGCGCGTTGTCCCGCGTCCGCAACGCCCTGGAGTCCGCCGGTGTGGCGATCCGCCCGCTCGACTCCGACGAGCTGCTGCGCGCGGCGATCTCCTCGGCCGAGCTGACCGCGGCCGTCGGCAACACGAACCCGGTGTCGTTGCGCGAGAAGTGGTCCGGCGTGACGGCGGGTGGCGTGGGTCACGCGAGCTACGCGATCACCGGCTGGCCGTCGAAGGGCCTCAAGGGCAGCCTGAACTCGCTGACCGGTGTGCGCGCGCTGTCCTCGACGCTGGCGATGTCCATCTCACCGTCGCGTGAGGACGGTCAGGTCTCGCTGCGCGGCCTGGTGCGGGTGAGCGCCCGCACGCCGAGCGAGCTCGACCGCGCCGACGACCAGTTGTCGAAGCTGAGCGACAAGCTCGACATCACGCTGACCCCGTTGCGGGGCATGCAGCTCGCGGGTCTCGCCGCGACGCTGCCGCTGGGAGGTGTGGCATGAGCACGTCGACCCGTCTGCTGGACACCGGTGGCCGCGGTGCGGTGGCGCCGGAGTTCCTGGTGTCGCCCAACATGCTCGACCTGGTCAGCCCGAGCGGTGACCGCGGCGGCATGATGCTCGGCCAGGGCGTCAAGGGCGAGCCGCTCACGGTGTCCGTGCTGCGCCCGACCCCGACCCGCATGGTCGTCGTCGGCGGCCTGTACCTGGCCCGCCAGATCGCGTTGCGGGCCATGGCGACCGGTGCGTGGATCATCATCGCGACCGGCCGCCCGCAGGCGTGGCAGCCGGTCGTGCGCGCCGCGGGCCAGGGCCCGGACGGCCGCCCGTCCCAGCTGGTGCAGCTGCGCCGGTTGTCGCCGGCCGACCTGCCGCGCCCGACCGAGGACATGCCGTTGCTGGTCATCCACGACGGCGGCCACGTCCCGCAGGAGCTGTTCCCGCCGCGCGCACCGTGGCAGACGACGATGTACGTGCTGCCGTACCTGCACCCGCAGGCCTCGTCCACGGCGAACAACGCGGACCTCGTGCTGCTGCAGCGCCTCCCGATGGGCCAGGCGCAGCTCGCCGGCCAGATGTGGCGCCTGCGGCCGCAGATGTTCCAGCAGCTGACCCAGCTGAAGGACGACCAGGTCATCGCGATGGGCCAGGACATGTGGGCGCACCTGCGCCTGTACACGACGCCCGCCGAGCAGCAGATCCTCGGAGCCGTGCGCCGGGGCGACTGAGCCACGACGAACCGCGCCCCCGAACGGTGATCCGTCCGGGGGCGCGGTCGTGTTGTCAGCGGCTCAGCAGTTGAAGCGGCTCTCACCGGAGATCGCGCTCTGCGGGCCGCTGCCGTCCCGCCACTGGACGAGCGTGCGGTAGGTGTAGTAGCCGGAGCCGGAGCAGTTGAACGACGCGACGGCGCTGCCCGGTCCGTTGTAGTGGGCGGTGCCCTCGATGACCCAGCCCCACGCGCGGAGGCGCTGGACGAAGACGTCCACGCTCTGGGCGCAGCTGCCCCAGCCCTTGCCGTGGACCCAGCCCGGCGTCTGGGTGGGGGCGTCGGCGTTGTGACAGGCCAGGACCCCCGGCGCGGTCGGCACCGTGACGGGCGTGGCGCCGGCCGTCGAGGTCATGAACGCCAGGGCCGCACCGGTGATCGCGGCCAGCTGGACGAAGCGACGAATCATTTCTGGTTTCTCCTAGATGATTCAGGGTCACCAAATCCGAACAGCACACCGCGTGCTGTTCAGCGTGCGTTGTCTGATTGCAGAATCGAGCCGAGGACGCGCTGACGAGACGCCGTGTCACCGAGCCTGCGAACACGGTTCACCAGGCAAAACAGGTCACTCTTCTGCCGTTGGCGGACCGCACCGACACGGTTCCGGCATTGATCTTCCCGACGCGCGGAAGCACGATCTGAGCCCCCCAGCCCCATGTTCGGAAACTCCGGAAAACCTTGCGTTCCCACAACCGAACGTAGAGCACGAGAGATACATGTACAACCGCACTTGAACGCCCGACGTAACCGCCCGATCTCCCTGCGTTGCGGCCTGGAGCGCACACACCGGCCCGACCTGGACCGACTTCAGGACCGTCGGGGCACCGCCGGTCGGGCCAGACGCGAGCCGCCCGCTTCCCAAAAGCCGCATTGTTCTGTCCATAGACCCGCTGCACCAACTAATTCACATGAGCCCGAAATCTGTGGAATGGCCGAACGCGTCTTAATCCGTGAAACTTCTTGTGCGCAATCCGTCCACGCCACTAGGAAAAACTTCACCTGCAGGACCCGGCGACGAGGGAGCACGCAGCTATGGGTGAATCGTGGCTCAGACGAGCGGCTGGAATCGGACTGGTAGCGGGCACGGCGCTCGCGCTGACGTCCGTCTCCGCCACCGCTGCGCCCGAGGGGGAGATTCGCAACCTCGGTGCGGCCAACGCGGTCAAGGACAACTACATCGTCGTGCTGAAGGACTTCAGCACCGCCACCGTCGAGAACCTCAGCGCCAAGTACGACGCTCAGGTGAAGCACACCTACCGGTCCGCTTTGCGCGGTTTCTCCGCGCAGATGTCCGAGACCCAGGCCAAGCGTCTCGCCGCTGACCCGAGCGTCGCCTACGTCGAGCAGGACGCCGAGGTCCACATCTCCGACACGCAGACGCCGACCCCGTCGTGGGGCATCGACCGCATCGACCAGCGCGCGCTCCCGCTGGACAACAGTTACACGTACCCGAACGCGGGCTCCGGCGTCACCGCCTACATCATCGACACGGGCATCCGCACCACCCACACCGACTTCGGTGGCCGCGCCTCCCACGGCCGTGACACCGTGGACAACGACAACGATGCCACCGACTGCAACGGCCACGGCACCCACGTCGCCGGCACCGTCGGCGGCACCCGCTTCGGCGTGGCCAAGGACGTGAAGCTCGTCGCCGTCCGCGTCCTGAACTGCTCGGGCTCCGGCACGTTCGCGGGCGTCATCGCCGGCATCGACTGGGTCACCGCCGACGTGCAGGGCAACCCGGCCCGCAAGCCCGCGGTCGCCAACATGTCACTGGGCGGCGGCGCCAACCAGACCGTCGACGACGCCGTGAAGCGCTCCATCGAGGCCGGCGTCACCTACGGCCTGGCCGCGGGCAACGACAGCGGCGCCAACGCCTGCAACACCTCCCCGGCCCGCACCCCGGAAGCCATCACGGTGGGCTCCACGGAACGCACCGACGTCCGTTCCAGCTTCTCCAACATCGGCACCTGCCTCGACATCTTCGCCCCCGGCACCGGCATCACCAGCGCCTGGCTGACCGACGACAACGCCACGAACACCATCTCCGGCACCTCGATGGCCACCCCGCACGTGGTCGGCGCCGCAGCCGTGTTCCTCGGCTCCTCCCCCACTGCCACCCCGCAACAGGTCCGCGACGCCCTGGTGGAGAACGCCACCTCCGACGTCGTCACCAACCCCGGCACCGGCTCCCCGAACAAACTCCTCCACGTCACCGGCACCACCCCCGGCAACCCGCCCGGCCAGTGCCCCGCCGCCACCAACGACACCGACACCCCCATCCCCGACGCCTCGTCCGTGACCTCGTCCATCACGATCGCCGAGTGCAACGGCAAAGCCACCGCCACCGCCAGCGTGAAGGTGGCCATCAAGCACACCTACCGCGGCGACCTCGAACTCGCCCTCATCGCCCCCTCCGGCACCACGAAACTCCTGAAGGTCGCCAGCAGCGGCGACAGCGCCGACGACATCAACGCCACCTACGCCGTCAACGTCTCCACCGAGGACGCCAACGGCACCTGGCAGCTGCGGGTCCGCGACCTGTACCGCCAGGACACGGGCTACATCGACTCGTGGACGCTCGACCTGTAGGTCTCGCTCCGCTTCCTCTCCACCCCTCGGAGCCCCCGGTCCCCACCGGGGGCTCCTCCCTTTGACGGGTCGGCGGCTGAGATGGGCCGGGCGGACGGGGTGGACCGGGCGGGCCGCTTGGCGACGTTGGCAGCTTGGGGAGGTGGGCTTCAGGGGCGGCTTGGCAAGGTCGGCTGCTGTGGCTGTCGCTGGGCGAGGCGGGCCACCGGGGCGGCACGGCGAAGTGGGTTGCTGTAGCGACGCTGGACGAAGCGGGCCGCCGCGGTGGCACTGAGCGAGCCGGGCAGACGGCGAGCCGGGCAGGCTGGCGAGCCGGGCAGGCGGCGAGCCCGGCAGGCGGCTTGGCGCGGTGGGCCTCAGGGGGCGGGCTTGGCGAGGTTGGTTGCTGTGGCGGCGCTGGACGAGGCGGGCCGCCGCGGTGGCGCTGAGCGAGCCGAGCGGGCGGCGCCGAGCAGGCGGCGAGCCGAGCAGGGGCGTCGGAAGCTAGGCAGACGAGCAGGCGGAAGGCGGACACGCGAGGATGCGGAGCACGCCGGGGGAGCAATCGCTCGCCGGGCAGGCTGACGCAGGGGTCCCCTCGCACTTCGGCTCCCCCGCGACCCACGCTACTCAGTGGGTCTGACAATTCCGGGAGGTCTGACCAGCCCGACGGTGGCCGCTTCGGCGATACTCGGCGCTCCGCACAGATCGGGAAGGCCTGACAGTTCCGGGAGGCCGAAACACCCAATCCGCAGGCCCGGCCACGCCCGTCGAGCGAAGCGAGACGAAGCATCAAGGCGACGCCAGGGACAGCGCCCCCCATCGAGCGAAGCGAGACGAACCTCCCCCGACCTCAGGCTTTCCGCACCCGTCGAGCGAAGCGAGGCGTTTCTACTTTCCCTCGATCGGCAGCGGTGACAAGCCCCTTGACCTGCGATTGGGGCTTGACTTTGAGGGCGGGGCGATACCCTGGTAGGGATCGGCCGGGCTCGCTTATGCCCGGCCTTTTAAGGCCGACTCATCGCCAAGCCCCAATCGCTATCGTCGCGAAGCGGCGATGAACCCCGAACGACGTCCCTGCCTGACCAACCCCGGTGCCAAGGCGACAGACAAACGGACGCAACCCAACCCCGCACCCAAGGCGACAGACAACGGACGCACCCCAACGCCGGCGTCAAGGTGACACAGCCACGAACCCAGGTCAGGACAACGTCCGCACCCGCCGGGTAACCGCCGCCCGCTCCCCCAGTTCCTCATCCCCAGGAAAATCCACCCGCACCAACGACAGCCCGTGCGCCGGAGCCACAGTCACCCCACTGGCCCGCCCGTGCAACGTCAAAAGCCCCCCAGGCCACTCCACGGCCTTCCGCCCCTCCCCGACAGCCAGCAACGCCCCGATGAGCGACCGGACCATCGAGTGGCAGAACGCATCCGCGCTGACGAACGCCGTGATGACCCCGTCATCCCCACGCGCCAGCTCAAGCCGTTGCAGCTCACGGATCGTGGTGGCGCCCTCGCGCCGTTTGCAGAAAGCGCAGAAGTCGTGTTCCCCCAGCAGCAACGCGGCGGCGGCGTTCATCGCATCGACGTCCAGCGGGCGCGGCCAGGCCAGGGTGTCCAGGCGGCGCAACGGGTGCGCGCCGAAGGGGGCGTCGGTCACGCGGTACTCGTAGTGGCGGCGCAGGGCGGAGAAGCGGGCGTCGAACGTGGGTGGGACGACTCGCGCTGAGAACACCCGCACGTCCGAAGGCAGCGCTCGGGCCAGGCGCTTCGGGAAAGCGGGGACGTCCAGGGTGGCGGGGAGATCGGCGTGAGCCACCTGGCCGGAGGCGTGCACGCCGGCGTCGGTGCGGCCGGCGACGGTCAGGACGACGTCTTCGCGCAGCACCATGGACATGGTGTCCTCCAGCACGCCGCACACGGTTCGGCGGTTGGGCTGGCGGGCCCAGCCGGAGAACTCGGTGCCGTCGTAGCCGAGGTCCAAGCGCACACGAACGAGCCCGCCGTCCCCGGAACCGGGAACGGCGGGCTCGTCAGCGAACATACTGCTCAGGACTTGTCCTTGTCGGCAGCCTCGTCCTTGGCCTCTTCGGCCTTGACGTCCTCGGCCGACGGCTCGCCGTCAACCTCGACAGCGCCCTCGGCGGGCTCGTCGGAGGCGTCCTTCGTCGCGGACTCGGGCGCCTCGGCGTCCTGGTCGACGACCTCGGCGGCCGGCTTCTCGTCCTTCGCGAACTTGGTCTTGCGCGCAGCCTCGGCCTCGGTGGAGACGAGCTTCTGCTGCACCAGCTCGATGATGGCCATGGGGGCGTTGTCGCCCTTGCGCGCCAGCGTCTTGGTGATGCGGGTGTAGCCACCGGAACGGTCGCTGAAGAACGGACCGATCTCGGCGATCAGCTTGTGCACGACGTCCTTGTCGCGGATCACCTTCATGATCTCGCGGCGGTTGTGCAGGTCGCCGGCCTTCGCCTTGCTGATGATCTTCTCGGCGTACGGACGCAGCCGCTTCGCCTTCGCCTCAGTGGTCTTGATCCGGCCGTGCTGGAACAGCGCCGTCGCCAGGTTGGCGAGCAGCAACCGCTCGTGCGCCGGAGACCCACCGAGCCGGGGGCCCTTGGTAGGGGTGGGCATCGCTTGCTCCTGTAGTAACTGTTGCGATCCTCTGCTCTGAAACGAGCGTCAGAGCTGCTCGGTCTCCGCGTAGTCCTGACCGTCGTCGTGGGGGTCCAGGCCAGCGCCGGCACCCCAGCCCGTGTCGGACGGGTGGTAGTCCGACGCGGCGGCGGAGGGGTCGAACCCAGGAGGCGAGTCCTTCAGCGCGAGGCCGAGGCCGACGAGCTTCATCTTGACCTCGTCGATCGACTTCGCACCGAAGTTGCGGATGTCCAGCAGGTCCGCTTCGCTGCGCGAAACCAGCTCGCCGACGGTGTGGATGCCTTCCCGCTTCAAGCAGTTGTAAGACCGGACCGTGAGGTCCAGGTCCTCGATAGGCATCGCGAACGCGGCGATGGTGTCGGCCTCGGCCGGCGACGGGCCGATCTCGATGCCCTCGGCGTCGATGTTCAGCTCGCGAGCGAGGCCGAACAGCTCCACCAGGGTCTTGCCCGCGGAGGCAACCGCGTCCCTCGGGGTGATCGAGGGCTTGGTCTCCACGTCGAGGATCAGCTTGTCGAAGTCCGTCCGCTGCTCAACACGCGTCGCCTCGACCTTGTACGTCACCTTGAGCACCGGCGAGTAGATCGAGTCGACGGGGATGCGGCCGATCTCGGCGCCCGCCTGCTTGTTCTGGACAGCCGGGACGTAGCCGCGACCGCGCTCGACGACGAGCTCGATCTCCAGCTTCCCCTTGCCGTTCAGGGTCGCGATGTGCAGGTCGGGGTTGTGCACGGTGACACCGGCCGGAGGCACGATGTCGCCCGCGGTCACCACACCGGGGCCCTGCTTGCGCAGGTACATGGTCACCGGCTCGTCCTCCTCGGACGAGACGACGAGCTCCTTGAGGTTCAGGATGACGTCGGTGACGTCCTCCTTCACCCCGGGAACCGTGGTGAACTCGTGCAGCACGCCGTCGATGCGGATGCTCGTGACAGCAGCACCGGGGATCGACGAGAGCAGCGTGCGGCGGATCGAGTTGCCGAGCGTGTAACCGAAGCCCGGCTCCAGCGGTTCGATGACGAACCGGGAACGGGTCTCGGAGACCGCTTCCTCGCCGAGCGAGGGGCGCTGGGAAATCAGCACTGGGTTCTTCCCTTCGGACGACAACGCCCGCTATTTGACGTTGTCAGGAGCCAGTCGCGGAGACTGGCAAACGCTCTCGGCGCACCCTTCGCGCCGAAGCGGGACCCGACCCGAGCCACTGTCCGAAGAAGACAGTGGCTCGGAGAGGATCACTTCGAGTAGAGCTCGACGATGAGCTGCTCGGTGACAGGCGTGTCGATCTGCGCGCGCTCGGGCAGCTGGTGCACGAGGATGCGCAGGTTCGAGGGGACGACCTGCAGCCAAGCCGGGATCGGCCGGTCACCGAAGGACGCGCGAGCAGCCTCGAAGGGCAGCGTCGGCATGGACTTCGGCTTCACGTCGATGATGTCGAACTTCGACACCTGGTAGCTCGGGATGTTCACCTTCTGGCCGTTGACCAGGAAGTGGCCGTGCGCGACCAGCTGGCGAGCCTGGCGACGCGTGCGGGCGAGGCCCGCGCGGTACACCACGTTGTCGAGGCGGGCCTCGAGGATCTGGAGCAGGTTCTCACCGGTCTTGCCCGGGCGACGAACCGCTTCCTTGTAGTAGCGGACGAACTGCTTCTCGAGGACGCCGTAGGTGTAGCGAGCCTTCTGCTTCTCCTGGAGCTGCAGCAGGTACTCGGACTCCTTGACCCTGCCGCGGCCGTGCTGGCCGGGCGGGTACGGACGGCGCTCGAACGCCTGGTCCCCACCAACGAGGTCGACCTTCAGGCGGCGCGAGATACGCGTCGCGGGTCCCGTGTAACGAGCCATTAGTTCTTACTCCTCCCCGTGCCTCAGACCCGGCGCCGCTTGGGCGGGCGGCAGCCGTTGTGGGGCTGCGGGGTCACGTCCTGGATGGTGCCGACCTCGAGACCGGCGGCCTGCAGCGAACGGATCGCGGTCTCACGGCCGGAGCCAGGACCCTTGACGAACACGTCCACCTTGCGCATGCCGTGCTCGGCGGCCTTGCGGGCGGCGTTCTCGGCAGCCATCTGCGCCGCGAACGGCGTGGACTTGCGAGAACCCTTGAAGCCGACGTGGCCGGCGGACGCCCACGAGATCACGTTGCCCATCGGGTCCGTGATGGACACGATGGTGTTGTTGAACGTGCTCTTGATGTGCGCCTGGCCGTGCGAGACGTTCTTCTTTTCCTTGCGCCGGATCTTCTTGACCCCGGCGCCCTGACGGGACTTGGGTGGCAAAACAGACTCCTAAGTTGAGGGCAGCAGACCCGAGGTCTTACTTCTTGCCGGCCTTCTTCTTGCCGGCCACGGTCTTCTTCGGACCCTTGCGGGTACGAGCGTTCGTCTTCGTGCGCTGTCCGCGAACGGGCAGACCGCGACGGTGCCGAAGACCCGCGTAGCAGCCGATCTCCATCTTGCGACGGATGTCGGCCGCGACCTCGCGACGGAGGTCACCCTCGACCTTGAAGTTGTTCTCGATGTAGTCCCGCAGAGTGGCGACGTCGTCGTCCGTCAGATCCTTCACCCGGAGGTCGGGCGAGATCGACGTGGCGGCCAGCACCTCCTTGGAACGGGTGCGGCCGATGCCGAAGATGTAGGTGAGCGCGATCTCCATCCGCTTTTCGCGGGGGAGGTCGACGCCAGCGAGTCGTGCCATGTGGCGATTAACTCCTGTCGTATTTCCAGGTCTGCTCCTCGTCCAGTTCCGGTGACTGACTCGCTGTGTCGTTCCGGCTGCTCTCACAACCGGTGTCCCGGCCCCGGCCTGGAATCCGGGGGTGTCCGCACGCTTGAAGCCCTGCGTGCGGCAGGTACGAGGAGGCTTCTCGTTACTGCGTCATCGAAGAGCTCGACGAGCGCGTGGGGGAACTGCTCAGCCCTGACGCTGCTTGTGGCGCAGGTTCTCGCAGATCACCATGACCCGGCCGTGACGGCGGATCACCTTGCACTTGTCGCAGATCTTCTTGACGCTCGGCTGGACCTTCACGCCTGAGATCTCCTGCTACTGGAGGTCACTTGTAGCGGTAGACGATGCGCCCGCGGGACAGGTCGTAGGGCGAGAGCTCCACGACAACCCGGTCCTCAGGGAGGATGCGGATGTAGTGCTGACGCATCTTGCCGCTGATGTGCGCGAGTACCTTGTGACCGTTCTCCAACTCGACCCTGAACATCGCGTTGGGGAGCGGCTCGACTACGCGGCCCTCGACCTCAATGGCCCCGTCCTTCTTGCCCATGTCCTCCGCGTTTCGTGACGGTGGTAATAACCTTTGGACGCGTTTCACCCCGGCTCGATCTCACCTCGGAGGGCACGACGGAACCGGCGCTACGGATGCGCCACCTGACCAGTGTACGCAGTTCACTCCGGCAACCCAAATCGGGCCCTGTCAGCTCCGCCACCCTCCCGCGCGCAGCGCTCCAGCCAGGGCCGCAGCGCGCCGATGCGGCTGATCTCCGACTCGTGCAGACCGAGCACCGAGCGGAGCGTGCGGACCCGTTGAACGGTGATGCGCCACCCGTACGTGGTCTCGTCAGAACACCGCTGAGCTGCGTTGTCGAGCGCGACGTCGCCGGAGCCGACGCCGTAGGTGGCCGGGCTCGGGTCGCCGGGACCGCGCTGGCCGAACCCCGCCGTGTCGAGGCAGTGCAGCAGCGCGGCGTCGGCGGCCCGCGTCTCCGCGGCCTCCGGGCCCGACTTCAGCCGCACGTCCCATTCGCGCGCCACGGCGTCGTGCAGCTCCGTGATGCGAGTCACTGCTTCGACGTACTCCGGCCCGGCTTCGGCCCGCGCCCGGCCGCCGCACCCGCCGTCGACCGGTGGCGGCGGGTCGGCGAAGTTCGGCCGGACGACGACCAGGTCGGAGAACGGCGGCCGGCAGTCCTCCACGTCGGCGATGACGTCGGCGAGGAACAGCTGGTCGGCGATCCGGTCCGGCCGGACGTCCTGGTAGGTCAGATCGGTGGCCGGCTTCGAGGCAGCACAGCCTGCGAGTGGAATCAGAAGGGCGGACAGGACGAAACGGGTGACCCCCACAATGCCCCCAGCATTGGCTCGTTCGTCACCTCGACCCTATCGAGCGCCCACAACCGGTTTTCCCGCACGAACCGGCCGGGCCGCAGGCGTGCGCACAACGACAACGGCCCCCGCCTCGGGTCGAGACGGGGGCCGTGCCGGAACGTGCGGGTGCTGCGGGCTCAGTCCTCGGGCGCGGTGAGCACCCAGGGGCCTTCCTCGGTGATCGCGACCGTGTGCTCCCAGTGCGCGGCACGCGTCCCGTCGAGCGTGATGACGGTCCAGCCGTCGTCCAGCTCCTGCGAGTCGTCCGTGCCGAGCGTGAGCATCGGCTCGATCGCGATGGCCATGCCGACCTTGAGCTTGGGGCCCTTGCCGGGCTTGCCGTAGTTCGGCAGGAACGGGTCCATGTGCATCTTGGTGCCGATGCCGTGGCCGCCGTAGTCCGCGACGATGCCGTACTCGATGCCGTCGCGCTCGCCCGACTCGATGGCCGAGGCCTCGATGGCGAACGAGATGTCGGTGAGCCGCCCGCCGGGCAGCGCGGCCTCGATGCCCGCGAGCATCGACAGCCTGGTCGCCTCGGACAGCCTGTGGTCGGCCGGCGAGAGCTCGCCGACGCCCACGGTGACCGCCGAGTCGCCGTGCCAGCCGTCGAGGATGGCGCCGCAGTCGATGGAGATGAGGTCGCCCTCGGCCAGCACCTGCGTGCGGCTGGGGATGCCGTGGACGATCTGCTCGTTCACCGACGCGCAGATGCTCGCGGGGAACCCGTGGTAGCCCTTGAACGACGGAACGGCGCC
This sequence comes from Nocardia sp. NRRL S-836, assembly GCF_001279525.1. Taxonomy (GTDB): domain Bacteria; phylum Actinomycetota; class Actinomycetes; order Mycobacteriales; family Pseudonocardiaceae; genus Lentzea. The sequence continues at coordinate 22,925 of NZ_LGDY01000090.1, forward strand.
GGCGTCGCGGATCGTCTGCTCCGCGATCTCGTCGAGCTCCTGCGTGGAGACACCGACCTTGACCGCGTCGACGACGTTGCGCAGGGCGCGGGCCACGACCAGGCCGGAGGCGCGCATGGCCTCCAGCTGGCCGCGGGTCTTGATCTCGATCATCTTTTCACTGCCTGTGACAACGGACCGGAGTCGGTCGAGCAGTCCACCGGTCACTTCTCGCCGCGCAGCGCGTGCAACGCAGCAAGGGCCCGCTCACTGATTTCGTCGATCTCACCGACGGCGTCGATGGTGATGACCTTGTCCGCGTAGTAGTCGAGCAACGGCGCGGTCTCGTTGCGGTACACCTGCTGCCGGTGCCGGATGACGTCTTCCTTGTCGTCCGTGCGCCCGCGCGCCAGCAACCGCTCCACCACGACGTCCTCGTCGACCCGGAACTCGAGCACCGCGTCGAGGCCGTGGCCGTCGACGGACAGGAACTCACCGAGCTTGTCCGCCTGCGCCACGTTCCGCGGGAACCCGTCGAGCAGGAACCCGTCGGCGGCGTCCGGGTCGGCCAGGCGCTTGCGCACCATCTCGTTCGTGATGGAGTCCGGCACGAGAGCGCCCTCGTCGAGGATGCTCTGCACCTCCAGCCCGAGCTCGGTCTGGTTGCTGATGTGTGACCGGAAGAGGTCGCCCGTCGAGATGTGCGGCACGCCGAGCTTGGTGCTCAGCACCTCGGCCTGGGTGCCCTTGCCCGCACCGGGCGGGCCAACGAGAACGAGTCGCACTAGCGGAGGAACCCTTCGTAATTGCGCTGCATGAGCTGGCTCTCGATCTGCTTCACGGTGTCGAGACCGACACCGACCATGATCAGAACCGCGGTGCCGCCGAACGGGAAGTTCTGGTTCTGGCCCTCGTTGGTGATGTCGAGGAACAGGTTCGGCAGGATCGCCACGATGCCGAGGTAGAGCGACCCGGGCAGCGTGATGCGGCCCAGGACGAACTTCAGGTACTCGGCGGTGGGGCGACCGGGACGGATGCCGGGGATGAAGCCACCGAACTTCTTCATCTCGTCGGCACGCTCGTCCGGGTTGAACGTGATGCCGACGTAGAAGTACGTGAAGAACACGATCAGCAGGAAGTAGACGGCGATGTGCACCCAGCTCGACTGCTTGACCAGGTAGGTCTGCACGAACGTGGAGAACCAGTTGGGCTCACCCGAGGAGTTCGTGAGGCGGACGATCAGGTCCGGCAGGTAGAGCAGCGACGAAGCGAAGATGACCGGGATGACGCCGGCCTGGTTCACCTTGAGGGGGAGGTACGTCGAGGTGCCGCCGTACATGCGGCGACCGATCATGCGCTTGGCGTACTGCACCGGGATGCGGCGCTGGGCCTGCTCGACGTAGATGACGCTCGCGATGATGAGCAGAGCGGCCACGCAGACCAGGATGAAGGTGATCCGGCTCTGGTCCTTCTCCCAGATGTTCTTGCCCTCGGCCGGGATCCGGGCCGCGATACCGGTGAAGATCAGCAACGACATGCCGTTGCCGATGCCCTTCTCGGTGATCAGCTCACCCAGCCACATGATGACCGAGGTACCGGCCGTCATCGTGACGACCAGGACGATCAACGTGAAGATGCTGTCCTTGCCGGGGATGACGTCCTGGTCGCACTCACCGAACAGCTGCCCGCGCACCGCCAGCGCCACCAGACCGGTCGACTGCAGGATCGCGAGGCCGATGGTCAGGTAGCGGGTGTACTGCGTGAGCTTGCCCTGCCCGGCCTGCCCTTCCTTCTTCAGCTGCTCGAACCGCGGGATGACCACGGTGAGGAGCTGGATGATGATGCTCGCCGTGATGTAGGGCATGATGCCCAGCGCGAACACCGACAGGTTGAGCAGCGCGCCGCCGCTGAACAGGTTGATCAGCGAGTAGATGTTCTGGCCTTCGAGCTGCTCAGCACACGCCCGCACGTTCTTGAAGGACACGCCCGGCGCGGGCATGGTCGCACCAAGCCGGTACACAATGATGATCCCGAGCGTGAACAGGATCTTCTTGCGTAGATCCGGCGTCGCGAGAGCCGAGCGGAATGCGCCGAGCACGCGAACCTCCTGAGCGTTGCCGACCCCCAGGGACCGGCACATGCGGTAGATGGCAGGGCCGAGGTAGGTAGCCACGACCAAGCAACCCGGAGGACATCCGGGTTCAGCCCGCAACACTAACAGTCCCCCACCACCTGGTCGTACCCAGTGGCCAATCACAGGTTCAACTCGGTTGATCTCTGCCCGGTCCACTAGGCCATCCGGGGTAGCAAACCCGGACAATCCGTGCTACTAGCAGCCACAACAGGCTCAGCGAACGCCCCGGCACCCCTCCGAGTTCCCACCGATCGGGGGGAAATTTCAGCTCCACGCAGAACACCACAACACAAAGTCCTCAGCGGCGGTTCCGCGGTGGGTGGCTTCCCCGTCCAGCGCTCCGACCGTTTGCCGGGCCTGTGAGGGCACACCGCAACGCCGAAGGGCCCCGAGGCGAAAGCCTCGGGGCCCTTCGGACAAGCCAGGGATCAGGCGACCGTGGTCGTCCCACCCGCAGCAGCGATCTTCTCCACAGCGGTCTTGGAGAACTTGTTCGCCGTGACGTCCAGCTTGACGCTGACGTCACCGTCACCCAGCACCTTGACGAGCGAGCCCTTGCGGACCAGCCCGGCCAGCACCAGTGCGGCGACGTCCACCGAGCCACCCTCCGGGAAGGAGGCGGCGATCGAGGAGACGTTCACGACCTGGTACTCGGTGCGGAACGGGTTCTTGAAGCCCTTGAGCTTCGGGAGCCGCATGTGCAGCGGCATCTGGCCACCTTCGAAGCGCGGCGAGACGTTCTTGCGAGCGCCCGTGCCCTTCGTACCGCGGCCGGCGGTCTTGCCCTTGGAGCCCTCACCGCGGCCGACGCGGGTCTTGGCGGTCTTGGCTCCGGGAGCGGGACGCAGGTCGTGGATCTTGATGGTCACGACTGGACCTCCTCAACACTCACCAGGTGGCGCACGGCGTGGATCAGGCCGAGCACCTGGGGGGTGTCCTCACGCACGACCGACTGGCGGATCTTGCGCAGCCCGAGGGTGCGCATCGACTCGCGGTGGTTGTGCTTGGTACCGATGGTGCTGCGCACCTGGGTGATCTTGAGCTGAGCCATGATCAGACCCCCTGGCCCGCGCGAGCGCGGATCATGCCGGCGGGAGCGACGTCCTCGAGGGGCAGGCCACGACGGGCCGCGACCTCTTCGGGACGCTGCAGACCCTTGAGGGCCGCCACGGTCGCGTGCACGATGTTGATCGCGTTGTCGGAGCCCAGGGACTTCGACAGCACGTCGTGCACGCCGGCGCACTCGAGGACGGCGCGGACAGCGCCACCCGCGATGACACCGGTACCGGCCGAGGCCGGACGCAGCAGGACCACACCAGCGGCCTTCTCACCCTGGATCGGGTGGGGGATGGTGCCGGCGATGCGGGGAACGCGGAAGAAGTTCTTCTTCGCTTCCTCGACACCCTTGGCGATGGCCGCGGGAACTTCCTTGGCCTTGCCGTAACCGACGCCGACCATGCCGTCGCCGTCACCCACCACGACGAGCGCGGTGAAGCTGAACCGACGACCACCCTTGACCACCTTGGAGACGCGGTTGATCGCAACCACGCGCTCGAGGTGGGGGGTCTTCTCCTGGGCCGCGCCGCCGCGGCCGCCGTCACGACGGTCGCGGCGCTCTCCGCGCTCGCCCCCGCCGCCTTCGCGACGCGTACGTCCTGGCATCAGGCGTCCCTCTCAATTCCAGTGATGATCATTGTCAGAACTCCAGCCCCGCCTCGCGAGCGGCGTCAGCCAGAGCGGCGATGCGGCCGTGGTACGCGTTGCCACCGCGGTCGAACACGACCGCCGTGATGCCGGCGTCCTTGGCACGGGCCGCGGCCAGCTGGCCGACCTTGGCCGCGCGGGCCTTCTTGTCGCCTTCCAGCGCACGGACGTCGGCCTCCATCGAGGAAGCGGACGCGACCGTGTGGCCCTTCAGGTCGTCGATGATCTGCACGGTGATGTGCTTCGACGACCTGTGCACGACCAGGCGCGGACGCTCGGCGGTGCCGCTGACCTTCTTGCGGAGGCGGAAGTGGCGACGGGCCTTCGCAACACGACGCCTGGTGGAGATGTCCTTGCCCACCGGCTTGCGCTTCGTAACAGTCGACTCGCTCATGTCACTTACCCGTCTTTCCGACCTTGCGACGGATCTTCTCGCCCGAGTACCGGACGCCCTTGCCCTTGTACGGGTCGGGCTTGCGCAGCTTGCGGATGTTGGCGGCGACCTCACCGACCAGCTGCTTGTCGATACCCGAGACGGAGAAGCGGGTCGGGGTCTCCACCGCGAAGGTGATGCCCGCGGGGGCCTCGACCTTGACGGGGTGGGAGTAACCGAGTGCGAACTCGAGCTCAGTGCCCTTGAGCGCGACGCGGTAACCGACGCCGTGGATTTCCATCTTCTTTTCGTAACCCTGGGTCACACCGACGACCATGTTGTGCACGAGCGTGCGCGACAAGCCGTGGAGCGCGCGGTTCCGGCGCTCGTCGTTCGGGCGCTTGACCTCGAGAGTGCCGTCCTCAGCCTTCTCCAGGCTGATCGGCTCAGCGATCGTCAGCGTCAGGGTGCCCTTGGGGCCCTTCACGCTCACGTCCTGGCCGGCGATGTTCACGTCGACCCCGGAGGGGACAATGATCGGCTGCTTACCGATGCGCGACATGTCTACTCCCCCTTACCAAACGTAGGCGAGGACTTCTCCGCCCACGCCTGCCTTGTTGGCCTGGCGGTCGGTCATGAGACCACCAGAGGTCGAAATGATCGCCACACCGAGGCCACCGAGAACTCGGGGCAGGCCGGTGGACTTCGCGTACACGCGCAGGCCGGGCTTCGACACACGGCGGAGACCCGCGATGCTGCGCTCCCGGTTGGGGCCGTACTTCAGCTCGACGACGAGGTTCTTGGCGACCTCGCCCTCCTCGTCGCGGTACGAGGCGATGTAGCCCTCGCGCTTGAGGATCTCGGCGATGTTGGCCTTCAACTTCGAGTGCGGCATCACGACCTTGTCGTGGTAAGCCGAGTTCGCGTTGCGCAGACGAGTGAGCATGTCTGCGATCGGATCGGTCATCGTCATGGTGACCTGGTCAACCCTTCTCGCTGCGGTTCACCGCTCAGGGTCCAGACCTGCCCTCCCCGGACGGGGAGGGACAGGACGGTCGTGTGCGGGCCTACAGCGAAGTAATGAAGCTCTTGATTACCAGCTGGACTTGCTCACGCCAGGCAGCTCACCGCGGTGAGCCATCTCGCGCAGGCAGATCCGGCAGAGGCCGAACTTGCGGAACACCGCGTGGGGGCGGCCGCAACGCTGGCACCGGGTGTAGCCCCGGACCTTGAACTTCGGCTTCTTCGCGGCCTTGTTGATCAACGCCTTCTTGGCCATCGACTCAGTTCTCCTTGAACGGGAAGCCCAGGTGCTTCAGCAGCGCCCGGCCCTCCTCGTCGTTCGTGGCGGTGGTGACGACGGTGATGTCCATGCCGCGGGGACGGTCGATCGAGTCGGGGTCGATCTCGTGGAACATCGACTGCTCGTTCAGACCGAACGTGTAGTTGCCGTTGCCGTCGAACTGCTTGCCCGAGAGGCCGCGGAAGTCGCGGATACGGGGCAGCGCGATCGTCAGCAGGCGGTCCAGGAACTCCCACATGCGGTCGCCGCGCAGCGTGACGCGCGCGCCGATCGGCATGCCCTCGCGCAGCTTGAACTGCGCGATGGACTTGCGGGCCCGACGGACCTCGGGACGCTGGCCGGTGATGATCGACAGGTCCTTGACGGCACCGTCGATCAGCTTGCCGTCACGGGCGGCGTCGCCGACACCCATGTTGACGACGACCTTGACGACGCCGGGGATCTGCATCACGTTGGCGAAGGAGAACTGCTTCTGCAGCTCGCCCTTGACCTCGTCGCGGTAGCGCGTCTTGAGCCGCGGGATGATCTTCTCTGCGGTAGTCATGATCAGATGTCCTTCCCGTTACGACGGGAAATGCGGACCCGCTTGCCCTCGTCGTTCGTACGGTAACCAACACGGGTCGGCTTGCCGTCCGAGTCGACCACCATCACGTTGGAGACGTTGATCGGGGCTTCCTGGGTCACGATGCCACCGGACTGCGCGCCGCGCTGGGTCTGCGTGATCCGGGTGTGCTTCTTGATCCGGTTGACGCCCTCGACCAGGACCTTGCCGGTCTCCGGGTAGGCCTGGATGACCTTGCCCTTCGCGCCCTTGTCCTTGCCGGCGATGACGACGACCGTGTCGCCCTTCTTCACCTTCATGGTCAGAGCACCTCCGGAGCCAGCGAGATGATCTTCATGAACTTCTTGTCGCGCAGCTCGCGGCCGACCGGGCCGAAGATGCGGGTGCCGCGGGGCTCGTTGTCGTTCTTGATGAGCACGGCGGCGTTCTCGTCGAAGCGGATGTACGAGCCATCCGGCCGACGGCGCTCCTTGACGGTCCGGACGATGACGGCCTTGACGACGTCACCCTTCTTCACGCCGGCACCGGGGATCGCGTCCTTGACGGTCGCGACGATGATGTCGCCGATGCCCGCGTAGCGGCGACCCGAGCCACCGAGAACACGGATGCAAAGGATTTCCTTCGCACCGGTGTTGTCGGCGACACGAAGTCGCGACTCCTGCTGAATCACTTACTTGCTCCTGACCATTCCTGGCCCGCCGGATTTCCGACCCGACGGGCTCGGTCTGTCTACAGTGCTTGATCCCTCTGGGGGACTACTTGGCCTTCTCGAGGATCTGGACGAGCCGCCAGCGCTTGGTCGCCGACAGGGGCCGGGTCTCCATGAGCAGGACCCGGTCGCCGATGCCCGCCGCGTTCTCCTCGTCGTGCACCTTCACCTTGGTGGTGGAGCGCATGATCTTGGAGTAACGCGGGTGCTTCTTGCGGTCCTCGAGCGCCACGACGATCGTCTTGTCCATCTTGTCGGACACGACGAGGCCCTCGCGGACCTTGCGGTCGTTGCGCTTCTCGGTCTGAACTTCGTTGCTTTCGGTCATGCCGCACCCTCACCAGTGGAATCCGGCGTGACGGAGAGCCCGAGCTCCCGCTCCCGCATCACGGTGTAGATCCGGGCAATCTCGTGCCGGACCGTGCGCAGCCGCCGGTTGTTGTCGAGCTGGCCCGTGGCCATCTGGAAGCGAAGGTTGAAGAGCTCTTCCTTCGACTCCTTCAGACGCAGCACGAGCTCTTCCTCGGTGAGCTCACGCAGCTCGGAAGCGGTGGTACCCGCTGCCATCAGAACTCACCACCCTCACGCGTAACGATGCGGCACTTCATCGGGAGCTTGTGGATCGCGCGGCGAAGAGCCTCGCGGGCCACCTGCTCGTTCGGGAAGGCCATCTCGAAGAGGACGCGACCCGGCTTGACGTTGGCCACCCACCACTCCGGCGAACCCTTACCGGAACCCATGCGGGTCTCGGCCGGCTTCTTCGTGAGCGGACGGTCCGGGAAGATGTTGATCCAGACCTTGCCGCCACGGCGGATGTGGCGAGTGATGGCGATACGAGCGGACTCGATCTGCCGGTTCGTCACGTAGGCCGGCTCCAGAGCCTGGATGCCGTACTCACCGAAGGTGACCTTCGTGCCGCCCTTGGCAGCACCCGACCGCTTCGGGTGGTGCTGCTTGCGGTGCTTGACCCTACGAGGGATGAGCATGGCTCAGCTCTCCGTCTTCTCTGCAGAAGCCGGGGCCTCAGCCGACGCCGTGGCGTCAGCGGCGGCGCGGCCGGCCTCGGTGCTCGTCGCGGTGGTGCCGCTGGCACCGGAACGACGGGCACGGTTCGGACGCTCGTTGCGGTCGCGGCGCGGGGCGCGGTCGGCTCCCTGAGCCGGGGCCGCGTCGAGCGCGCGCTTGGCCGAGATGCCACCGACGATGTCGCCCTTGTAGATCCACACCTTCACGCCGATACGGCCGAACGTGGTGCGGGCCTCGAAGAAGCCGTAGTCGATGTTGGCGCGGAGGGTGTGCAGCGGCACGCGGCCGTCGCGGTAGTGCTCCGAGCGGGACATCTCGGCGCCGCCAAGGCGACCGCCGCACTGCACGCGGATGCCCTTGACCTGCGGCGAACGCATGGCCGACTGGATGGCCTTGCGCATCGCGCGCCGGAAGGCAACGCGGTTGGACAGCTGCTCGGCGACACCCTGTGCCACGAGCTGCGCGTCCGACTCGGGGCTCTTGACCTCGAGGATGTTCAGCTGGACCTGCTTCTTGGTGAGCTTCTCCAGCTCACCGCGGATGCGGTCCGCCTCGGCACCACGACGGCCGATGACGATGCCCGGCCGGGCGGTGTGGATGTCGACGCGAACCCGGTCACGGGTGCGCTCGATCTCCACCTTGGAGATGCCGGCACGCTCCATGCCCTTGCTGAGCAGTCGGCGGATCTTGACATCCTCCGCGACGTACTCGGCGTACTGCTTGTCGGCGTACCAGCGGGACTTCCAGTCGGTGGTGATCCCCAGCCGGAAGCCGTGCGGGTTGATCTTCTGGCCCACTACCGGGTTCCCTTCGCGCTGGTCTTCTTCGGACGCGACTCCACCTCGATGGTGATGTGCGACGTCCGCTTGCGGATCCGGTACGCGCGGCCCTGGGCACGCGGGCGGAAACGCTTGAGGGTCGGACCCTCGTCCACGTAGGCCGCCGAAACCCAGAGGGTGTCGGGGTCCAGGGACATGTTGTTCTCGGCGTTGGCCATGGCGCTGGCGAGCACCTTCGCGACCGGCTCAGAGGCGGCCTGGGGCGCGAACTGGAGCACGGCCAGGGCCTCGCTGGCGTTACGACCCTTGATGAGCTCGACGACGCGACGGACCTTCATGGGGGTGTCGCGGACGTAGCGAGCCCGAGCCACGGCGCGCGGAAACTCCTGCGCCTCAGCGTCCTTACGGGCGTTCATCGCTGCTTTCCCTTGCTCTTCTCAGTTCGGCGCCTAGCGGCGACGAGACTTCCGGTCGTCCTTGATGTGGCCCTTGAAGGTGCGGGTCGGGGCGAACTCGCCCAACTTGTGCCCGACCATGGCCTCGGTCACGAACACCGGGACGTGCTTACGGCCGTCGTGCACCGCGATGGTGTGGCCCAGCATGTCCGGGATGATCGTGGACCGGCGGGACCACGTCTTGATGACGGTCTTCTTGCCCGCTTCGTTCTGCGCGTCCACCTTCTTGAGCAGGTGGTCGTCGACGAAGGGACCCTTCTTAAGGCTGCGAGGCATCCTTCACTCCCTCCCTGCTCAGCGCTTCTTACCGGTGCGACGACGCCGGACGATGAGCTTGTCGCTTGGCTTGCGGCGGCGGGTACGACCCTCGGGCTTACCAGCCGGGTTGACCGGGTGGCGACCACCGGAGGTCTTGCCCTCACCACCACCGTGCGGGTGGTCGACCGGGTTCATGGCGACACCGCGGACGGTGGGCTTCTTGCCCTTCCACCGCATGCGGCCGGCCTTGCCCCAGTTGATGTTCTGGTGCTCGGCGTTGCCGACCTCTCCGAGCGTGGCGCGGCAGCGCACGTCCACGTTGCGGATCTCGCCGGAAGGCATCCGCAGCTGGGCGTACGGGCCGTCCTTCGCCACGAGCTGGACCGAGGCGCCGGCCGAGCGGGCGATCTTCGCGCCGCCACCGGGGCGGAGCTCGATCGCGTGGATCACGGAACCGACCGGGATGTTGCGCAGCGGCAGGTTGTTGCCCGGCTTGATGTCGGCCTTGGGGCCGTTCTCAACCGTGTCACCCTGCTTGAGCTTCTCCGGGGCGATGATGTAGCGCTTCTCGCCGTCCGCGTAGTGCAGCAGCGCGATGCGCGCGGTGCGGTTGGGGTCGTACTCGATGTGAGCGACCTTGGCCGGCACGCCGTCCTTGTCGTTGCGACGGAAGTCGATCAGGCGGTAAGCCCGCTTGTGACCGCCACCCTTGTGCCGCGTGGTGATCTTGCCCGACGCGTTGCGGCCACCCAGCTTGTGCAGCGGGCGGATCAGCGACTTCTCCGGAGTCGACCGAGTGATCTCGGCGAAGTCGGAGACGCTCGCACCGCGACGACCGGGGGTCGTCGGCTTGTACTTGCGAATGCCCATCTCTACGCAGTCCTCGTCATCAGGCGGCAGGGCCGCCGAAGATCTCGATCGGCTTGCTGTCCGAAGACAGAGTCACGATCGCGCGCTTCGTGTCCTTGCGCTTGCCGAACCCGGTGCGGGTGCGCTTGCGCTTGCCCTGCCGGTTGATGGTGTTGACGCTGACGACCTTCACGCCGAAGACCTTCTCCACGGCGATCTTGATCTGGGTCTTGTTCGAACCCGGCGCCACCAGGAAGGTGTACTTGTTCTCCTCGAGCAGCCCGTAGGACTTCTCGGAGATCACGGGCGCGAGCAAGATGTCCCTGTGGTCGGGGATCACTTCGAGGCCTCCTCGTCCACCACGGTCGCCGTGGCCTCAGCCGAGCCAGAACCCGCCTGGGCCTTGCTGGCGAGGAACACGTCGAGCGAGTCCTTGGTGAACACCACGTCGTCGTTGACGAGCACGTCGTAGGTGTTGAGCTGGTCGGGCGCGATCACGTGCACGTGCGGGAGGTTCCGCACGCTGACCCACGCGACCTCGTCGGTGCGGTTGAGCACCACGAGAACGCGACGGGCCTGGGTGACCGAGTCCAGGACCTTGCGCGCGGTCTTGGTCGACGGGGTGTCCCCGTCCACCAGGCCGGACACGACGTGCACCTGGTTGGCGCGAGCCCGGTCGGAGAGGGCACCGCGCAGGGCGGCGGCCTTCATCTTCTTGGGGGTGCGCTGCGAGTAGTCACGCGGCTGCGGGCCGTGGACGACGCCACCGCCGGCGAACTGCGGAGCACGCGTCGAACCCTGGCGGGCGCGACCGGTGCCCTTCTGGCGGTACGGCTTCTTGCCACCACCGGACACCTCGCCGCGGGTCTTCGTCGAGTGCGTGCCCTGGCGCGCGGCGGCCTGCTGGGCCACGACGACCTGGTGCAGCAGCGCGACGTTCGCCTGCGCGTCGAAGACAGCCGAGGGGAGCTCGACCGTGCCGGCGGACTGGCCGTCCGGGGTACGGATCTCAACCGTCGACATCAGGCACCGCCCTTCGCGGCAGTCCGGACGAACACCAGACCACCCTTGGGGCCGGGAACAGCGCCCTTGATGAGCAGCAGGCCGTTCTCGGCGTCGATCTTGTGCACCTTCAGGTTCTGGGTCGTGACGCGCACGTGGCCCATGCGGCCGGCCATGCGCAGACCCTTGAAGACGCGACCCGGAGTGGCGCAGCCACCGATGGAACCCGGCGAGCGGTGCTTGCGCTGGGTGCCGTGGCTGGAGCCGAGGCCCCGGAAGTTGTGGCGCTTCATGACACCTGCGGTGCCCTTGCCCTTGCTGGTGCCGGTGATGTCGACAACAGCGCCGGCCTCGAACACCTCAGCGGTGATCTCCTGGCCGACCGTGTACTCGCTGGCGTCCGCCGTGCGCAGCTCCACCAGGTGGCGACGGGGCGTGACCCCGGCCTTGGCGAAGTGGCCCGCGACGGGCTTGTTGACCTTGCGCGGGTCAATCGCGCCGGCCGCCAGCTGGACGGCGGTGTAGCCGTCCTTCTCCTCGGTGCGAACCTGGGTCACGACATTCGGCTCAGCCCTGACGACGGTCACCGGGACGACCCGGTTGTTCTCGTCGAAGACCTGAGTCATGCCGAGCTTGGTGCCCAGGATGCCCTTCATCTGCCTGTCAGACATTGGTCCGTTACTCTCCGCGCCCAACGCTTACTGGATGTTGACGTCGACGCTGGCCGGCAGGTCGATGCGCATGAGCGCGTCAACCGTCTTCGGCGTCGGGTCGAGGATGTCGATCAGCCGCTTGTGCGTGCGCATCTCGAAGTGCTCGCGCGAGTCCTTGTACTTGTGCGGCGAGCGGATGACGCAGTACACGTTCTTCTCAGTGGGCAGCGGCACGGGCCCGACAACCCGAGCGCCGGTGCGCGTCACGGTCTCAACGATCTTGCGCGCAGACGCGTCGATCGCCTCGTGGTCGTAGGCCTTGAGCCGGATGCGGATCTTTTGTCCCGCCATGATGGCTTGCCGTTCCTCTGCTTCTCGTAACCGCTGCGGTGCGGTGCCTCGGATGAGGCCTGTTACAGCCTCTTGGCGCGCTCCGCCCCTGTTGAAGTGTCATGGTGCCCGGTCCACGCGGTCGGGCGTGTCGCGCCCGGTGCGCATACCGGTCCCACGCAAGGTCTCCCCGGTGGGATTGGGCCTACCACAGCCCATGCACCCTGATGCCCATCTCCGCAAGGAGGCGTTCACTAACAGGGCGCGGACGCTCGGTCGAAGGTCTCAGGTTACACACAGGTGCGACCCGGCCTTCGTCGAGCAACCCGTAAAGAATGCCACACGGTTGCGAGGCGATCCAAATCGGGGTGGGTGTCTTAGAGGCAGATCACGTGCGGATCAAGCTCCGCGGGCCGCCCGGTCCGTCGCATGTGGAACGACGGGCGCAGCGGTTCCGTTGTCCGGCAACGAGATCCCCGCACGGGATCTGCATCCGTGCGCGTCGAACATTTTCGGCGTGAGCTGCCGCACAGCCCACGTCCGGACGACGAAGGCCGGGCCAACGAAGTCGTTGGCCCGGCCTCGCGCCGAACTAACAGCTAGAGCTTGGTCACTTGACGATCTTGGTGACAGAGCCGGCGCCGACGGTGCGGCCACCCTCGCGGATCGCGAAGCGGAGGCCCTCGTCCATGGCGATCGGCTGGATCAGCTTGACCGACATACCGGTGGTGTCACCCGGCATGACCATCTCGGTGCCCTCGGGGAGGGTCACAACGCCGGTCACGTCCGTCGTCCGGAAGTAGAACTGCGGACGGTAGTTGTTGAAGAACGGCGTGTGGCGGCCACCCTCGTCCTTCGACAGGATGTAGACCTGCGCCTCGAACTCGGTGTGCGGGGTCGTGGTGCCCGGCTTGACGATGACCATGCCGCGCTCCACCTCCTCGCGCTTGATGCCGCGGAGCAGCAGCGCGGCGTTGTCACCGGCGCGACCCTCGTCGAGGAACTTCTTGAACATCTCGATCGAGGTGACAGTCGTCTTCTTCGACTGCTCCCTGATGCCGACGATCTCGATCTCGGAGTTCACGTTGATGATGCCGCGCTCGATGCGACCGGTCACGACGGTGCCGCGGCCGGTGATCGTGAAGACGTCCTCGACGGGCATGAGGAACGGCTTGTCGGTCTCGCGCTCCGGCTCCGGGATCGCCGAGTCGACGGCGGCCATGAGCTCCAGCACGGACTTGCCCCAGGTCTCGTCACCCTCCAGCGCCTTCAGCGCCGAAACGCGCACGACCGGCAGGTCGTCGCCCGGGAACTCGTACTCGGAGAGCAGCTCGCGGACCTCGAGCTCGACGAGCTCCAGGATCTCCTCGTCGTCCACCATGTCGGCCTTGTTCAGCGCGACGACGATGTAGGGGACGCCGACCTGGCGGGCCAGGAGGACGTGCTCCTTCGTCTGCGGCATCGGACCGTCGGTCGCCGCGACCACGAGGATGGCGCCGTCCATCTGCGCCGCACCGGTGATCATGTTCTTGATGTAGTCGGCGTGCCCGGGGCAGTCGACGTGCGCGTAGTGACGGTTCTCCGTCTGGTACTCGATGTGCGCGATCGAGATCGTGATGCCGCGCTGCTTCTCTTCCGGCGCCTTGTCGATCTGGTCGAACGCGAACGAAGCGTTCACATCGGGGTACGCGTCGTGCAGAACCTTGGAGATCGCCGCGGTCAGCGTGGTCTTGCCATGGTCGATGTGACCGATGGTGCCGATGTTGACGTGCGGCTTCGTCCGCTCGAACTTCGCCTTGGCCACTGGATTGTCCTCCTGGACTTCTTTTTTGCTGGTCCGGCGGGCATCTGTGGCCACCCGCCGGACTTACACGTCAGGGTCTGAAAGTAGCGGACCCCAGGGATTCACCCCCGGAGAGCCCGCGGTGGAACTGCGGTGCTCCGGTGGGGAGTTACTCCCCGGTCGCCTTCGCGATGATCTCCTTCGAGACGTTCGCGGGAACCTCTGCGTAGGAGTCGAACACCATCGAGTAGTTGGCGCGACCCTGGGTCTTGGACCGCAGGTCACCCACGTACCCGAACATTTCCGACAGCGGAACCAGTGCCTTGACGACACGGATGCCGCTGCGCTCCTCCATGGCCTGGATCTGGCCACGGCGGGAGTTCAGGTCGCCGATCACGTCGCCCATGTACTCCTCGGGCGTCGTGACCTCGACGGCCATCAGAGGCTCGAGGATCGCAGGAGACGCCTGACGGGCGGCTTCCTTGAGGGCCATCGAACCAGCGATCTTGAACGCCATCTCCGAGGAGTCGACCTCGTGGTAGGCGCCGTCGAGCAGCGTCACCTTCACGCCGACCAGCGGGTAGCCCGCCAGCACGCCGTACTGCAGCGCGTCCTGCGCACCCGCGTCGACCGACGGGATGTACTCGCGGGGGATGCGACCACCGGTGACGGCGTTGACGAACTCGTAGAGCGCGCCGTCTTCCTTCTTCTCCAGCGGCTCGACGGTGACGAGCACCTTCGCGAACTGGCCGGAGCCACCGGTCTGCTTCTTGTGGGTGTAGGAGTACTTCTCCACCGCCTTGCGGATGGTCTCCCGGTACGCCACCTGAGGCTTGCCGATGTTGGCCTCGACCTTGAACTCGCGGCGCATGCGGTCCACCAGGATGTCCAGGTGGAGCTCGCCCATGCCGGCGATGATGGTCTGGCCCGTCTCCTGGTCGAGGTTGACCCGGAACGTCGGGTCCTCCTCGGCCAGCTTCTGGATCGCGGTGCCCAGCTTCTCCTGGTCGGCCTTCGTCTTGGGCTCGATGGCGACCTGGATGACCGGCTCGGGGAACGTCATCGACTCGAGGACGATGGGGTTCGCCGGGTCGGCGAGGGTCTCACCGGTCGTCGTGTCCTTCAGACCGATCACGGCGTAGATGTGACCGGCGATGGCCTCGGTGACCGGGTTCTCCTTGTTGGCGTGCATCTGGAAGATCTTCCCGATGCGCTCCTTGCGGTCCTTGGTCGCGTTGACGACCTGGGTGCCGGAGGCGACCTTGCCCGAGTAGACCCGGATGTAGGTCAGCTTGCCGAAGAACGGGTGCACGGCGATCTTGAACGCGAGCGCGGAGAACGGCTCGTCGGACGAGGCCTTGCGCGACACGACGGTCTCGCCGTCCTGAAGCGTGCCCTCGACCGGCGGGAGGTCCAGCGGCGACGGCAGGAAGTCGATCACCGCGTCGAGCATGGGCTGGACGCCCTTGTTCTTGAACGCGGAGCCGCAGAGGATCGGGTAGGCGGTGCCCTCGGCAACGATCTTGCGGAGGCCGGCCTTGATCTCCTCGACGGACAGGTCGCCCTGCTCGAAGTACTTCTCGGTCAGCTCGTCGTCGGTCTCGGCGACGGCCTCGAGCAGCGCCTCGCGGAACTCCTGCGCCTTCTCGACGAGATCCGCGGGGATCTCCTCGATCGCGTAGTCCTCGCCCTTCTGGACCTCGCCGCGCCAGGTCAGAGCGCGCATCTCGATCAGGTCGACGACGCCGATGAAGTCGCTCTCGGCACCGATCGGGATCTGGATCGGGAGGGGCTTGGCACCCAGGCGCTCGGAGATGGTGCGGATGGTGAAGTAGAAGTCCGCGCCGAGCTTGTCCATCTTGTTGACGAAGCAGATGCGCGGGACGTCGTACTTGGTCGCCTGCCGCCAGACCTGCTCGGACTGCGGCTCGACGCCCTCCTTGCCGTCGAAGACGGCAACGGCGCCGTCGAGGACGCGCAGGTTGCGCTCGACCTCGACGGTGAAGTCGACGTGGCCGGGCGTGTCGATCAGGTTGATCTGGTGGTTCTTCCAGTAGCAGGTCGTCGCGGCCGACGTGATCGTGATGCCGCGCTCCTGCTCCTGCTCCATCCAGTCCATCACGGCGGCGCCGTCGTGAACCTCGCCGATCTTGTAGCTGATCCCCGTGTAGAAGAGGATCCGCTCAGTCGTCGTGGTCTTGCCCGCGTCGATGTGGGCCATGATCCCGATGTTGCGGACCTTGGCAAGATCAGTGAGCACGTCCTGTGCCACGGGTCTTTCCCCTGTCTTGAGCTTGTGGGCTCACTAGGGCTGGGAGCGCCCGGCCTGTTGTCCAGGCCGGGCGTCACATCACCAGCGGTAGTGGGCGAAGGCCTTGTTGGACTCGGCCATCTTGTGCGTGTCCTCACGGCGCTTGACGCTCGCACCGAGGCCGTTGCTCGCATCGAGCAGCTCGTTCATCAGACGCTCGACCATGGTCTTCTCACGGCGCTGCCGGGAGAAGGTGATCAGCCAGCGCAGCGCGAGGGTGGTGGCGCGGCCGGGCTTGACCTCGATCGGCACCTGGTAGGTCGCACCACCGACGCGGCGGCTCTTGACCTCCAGGGACGGCTTCACGTTGTCGAGCGCGCGCTTCAGCGTGACGACCGGGTCGGTGCCGGTCTTCTCGCGAGCACCTTCGAGCGCTTCGTAGACGATCTTCTCGGCGACCGAGCGCTTGCCGTCGACCAGCACCTTGTTGATGAGCTGGGTCACCAGCGGCGAGCTGTAGACCGGGTCGGAGATCAGCGGCCGCTTGGGGGCCGGTCCCTTGCGGGGCATCTCAGCTCTTCTCCTTCTTCGCGCCGTAACGGCTGCGAGCCTGCTTGCGGTTCTTGACACCCTGAGTGTCGAGAGAGCCACGGATGATCTTGTAACGAACACCCGGGAGGTCCTTCACACGACCACCGCGCACGAGCACCATCGAGTGCTCCTGGAGGTTGTGGCCCTCACCGGGGATGTACGCCGTGACCTCGATACCGCTGGTCAGCTTCACGCGAGCGACCTTGCGCAGTGCGGAGTTCGGCTTCTTGGGGGTGGTGGTGTAAACGCGGGTGCACACACCGCGCCGCTGCGGCGAGCCCTTGAGGGCCGCCGTCTTCTGCTTCGCCACCTTGTCCTGGCGGCCCTTGCGGACCAGCTGCTGGATCGTTGGCATTCGCCGGCTGCTTCTTCCGTCTTGCGGGCGTCCCTTGCGGTTCACCCTCGTGTTTCTTGATCCCTCTCTGCACCCGAGGTCGGGCGTGTCGCCCGCTCCCAAGGTCCGCAAGCAACAGTTCAACTGCCACTGCGAGTGGAGGACACCACGGCCTCACGGGCACGCGGAGCGGCCCGACATGGGTCGGGCACGAGTAGCAAAGATACCCGCCCACGTCTACCTGGGTCAAAACGGGGGTGCCGCCCCCGCGCATGCAGTAGACATGGCCCGCACGTCAAGTCCTACCCGCGGGCAGCGGTTCTGTCACAGCCCGCCGCTCGCGCGGTGGCCGCTGCCAGCGGGAAGGCGGACCGGCGCAGGCCGGTCACCAGGGCGGGGAAGGTGAGGTGGCGACGCTGCGGACAGCCGTGACGTCACCCGACCGGACGGTCACCGCCGTGTCCCGACCACCCCTCGGCACCGGCCCCCGCCACGAGACGATGCGACTTTCGCCACAGGCGCTCGCGTTGCCACACCGTCCAGGACGACCCGCAGGAGAAGCCGTGAGGAACATCGCCGTCATCGCCGCGCTGGCGCTGGTCGTGTCCGGGTGCTCGCTGTGGACCGAGCAGCCGGGGGTCGGCGAGTGCGCCAAGGTCGTGGACCTGTCCCGCGACGACGCCGAGCTGACCAAGGCCGACTGCTCCGCGCAGGAGGCCGTCTACAAGCTCGTCTCCATCGAACGCGGCGTCACCGCGCCGTGTCCCGGCGGTGACTACGTGGAGGAGACGTCGGCGCGCAACCGCAAGACCAAGCGCAAGACGCGGGAGTGCTACGCGCTGAACGTGCGCGAGGGCGACTGCCTCAAGCAGGTCGGCAAGTTCGACACGAAGCTCGCCTGCGGCACCGGCACGCGCAAGGTGACCAAGGTGGTGGACGGCAAGGCGAACCGGTCGTTGTGCGGGGCCGGCGACGACGTCAAGACCTACGACAAGCCGCCGACCACGATCTGCATCACCGGCTGAGCGTCCTGTCGAGGCACAGACGTACCTGATCGGGTGCTCCCGCACCACTCGCCGCAGCCGGCCCGGCCGCGGCAGCCGCCCTGGTTCACTGTGCGCATGGACGACCTGATCGCGGCGATGGCCTCGTTGACCGGCTCCTCCGCCGACCCGGAGGTGCTCGGCGGCGACCGCGGTGACGTCGTGGTGGTGCGGGTCGGTGACGTGGTCGCCAAGGCCTACCCCGCCGACACGGACGTCGAGGCGTTGCGGCAGCGGGTCGAGATCGCCGCGGCGCACCCGGACCTGCTGTTGCCGCCGTCGATGCCGCTGCAGTTCGTGGACGACCGGCCGGTGACGGTGTGGCCGTACGGGACGCCGGTGAGCCAGAGCGACCCGGACGGGGCGCCGTGGGAGGAGAGCGCACAGCTCTTGGCGAAGCTGCACGCACTGCCCGTGCAGGGGCCGACGGCCGGTGCGCCGGAACGGGTCGTGCGGGCCATCAGGGCGTTGCCGCCGGAGCTGCCGCACGCCGACGTGGTGCTGGCGGCGTTCGAGGTGCTGCCGCCGCTGGGCGTGTCGGCGAAGGCGTTGATCCACGGCGACTGGCACCTCGGGCAGCTCGTGCACCGGGGCGCGTGGCGGCTGATCGACGTGGACGACCTGGGGGTCGGCGATCCGGTGTGGGACCTGGCGCGACCTGCGGCGTTGTTCGCGGCGGGCATCCTGCCGGACGACCTGTGGGCGCGGTTCCTGAACACCTACCGCGAAACGGGTGGTGTGGCGCTGCCGACATCGGAATGGGAAGCACTCAACATCCCGGCCCAGGCGTACGTTGTCCAGATGGCAGCGCGGGCACTCGTGACCGGTCTGCAGGCCGTGGAACCGCTGGTCGAGGCTTGTCGTCGGATCGTCGCGGCACACGAGCTCCACGACCGCGGCTAATATCGTTTTTGTCCGGTCCCACCGCAGGAGGCTCACCACGATGCAGTGTCCCAAGTGTCATGCGAACATGCGCACGTTCGACCGCATGGGCGTCCACATCGAGCAGTGCGACGGCTGCCGCGGGGTCTTCCTCGACTACGGCGAGCTCGAGTCCATCACGCGCCTCGAGGCCCAGATGCACACGCCGCCGCCGGCCGCCCCGGCGCCTCCGCCCATGGCCTACCCGCAGCCGGTCCAGCCCGCCTGGGGCGCCGCGCCGCAGGTCCACCACCACCACGGCGGACACGGCGGCTACGGCTACGGCCACCGCAAGCACCACGGCCTCTCGGGCCTGTTCTTCTCCTCCTGACCTCGGTGACCTTTCGCGACGGCCCCGGATCCCTGCTCCGGGGCCGTTGACGACTACCGAGAATCAGGGCGATAATCGGTAGTCAACGGGAGGAGCAGCCATGTCCGTGGCAACCGAGGCCGCCCAGATCCGGGACCTCTTCGACACCATCGAGGAGATCGAGTCCGTCGCGTCCTCCCTGGCAGCCGACGACGAACGGCGCCGCAAGCTGGACGGCGTGGTGGCACGAACCCTGCGCCAAGCCCCGCCCGTGCGACCGGTGGTGGCTGGCGAACTGCTCGATATGACCGAGAAGACCGTGAAGGCGTGGGCCCGCGAGGGCGTGCTGGCCATCCACAGCCAGGAACCGCGCATGCTCCTCGACACCGTGCGCCTGCACGAGGTCCTCCACCTGGTCTCCGACCTCCGCCGCGCCGGCAAGACCCGCGGCCTGCTGGACGAAGTCCACCGCCGCCTCAGCGACCGGTCACTGCTCGAACGCACCGACCTCGCCGCATCCCTCGACGAGATGCGCAGCGGCAGGGGACGCGTGGTCCGCCCGGCCTGATCACGTTGCTCCAGGTCGTAGAAACCCACACCGCCCACGCCCAGGCCGCCGGCCTCCGCGGCCGCGCCCGCATCGCCTACGAGCGCTTCCTGGACGAGCTGGCCCACTCGGGCTGCGCCGCCCTCGGCTACCGCGTCACCGGCCCGGACCCGCTCCCCCGCCTGTGCGTGAAGCACCTCCGCGGCGCCGACCGGGTCGTTGTCGCCTTCCCCTCCCCCGACGTCGTCTGGGTCCTGCTCGTCGGCCCCCACGACGACGACCCCGGCCTCGACCTCTACGAGGTCCTGTACGAGATGGCCGGCGTCCGTCCCCGCCTGTCGGAGAAGCGCACCAAACCCCGCTGCTGCACCGACGAGTCCGGTGTCCCACCCCTGGTCGACGAGCACCTGGTGGACGACCTCGTCCTCCGCGCCCGCGCCCTGGCCCGCGCCCGCCGCCGCTGACCCTCGCCCGCCCTCCTCCCGTGACCCTACCGACAAGAAAAGTTGTCAAGACAGCTCTTGTTGTCCTACGCTTCCGGCAACACGGACGAACGGAGACGGCGATGTCCTTCCAGGCCTACCTCGACGGCGCGGAGAAGAAGACCGGCAAGACCCCGGCCGAACTGCTGGCGGCGGCCGCCGAGCGCGGGTACGACGGCACGACCAAGGCGGGTGTGTTCCTGGAGTGGCTGAAGACCGACTACGACCTGGGCCGCGGACACGGGATGGCGCTGTACCACGTGCTGAAGAACGGCGTGCAGATCAGCGAGAAGCACGTGGGCAGCACGGGCAGTCACCGCGACGACTCCGCCACACTTCGTCTGGACGGAATCGCACACCGCTGAAAGCAAACGTTCTGTCACGTATATTCCCTGGTCAAGCACCGCGCTGGTGCTATCAGATCCTGGGGATTCAGATGCAGACAGTGAGCAAGCGGTCACTGGCGCCCGACCTCGCGCGTGGCGTGATGTTGATGCTGATCGCGCTTTCGCACGCGCACCAGTTCATCCGCGGCCACCCGACCACCCACCGCAACTACCCGACGGACGGCAGCACCCTCGACCTGGCCGTGTCGGGTCTGCAGATGCTGACCGTCGACGGGCAGCCGCTGCCGCTGTTCGCGGCGTTGTTCGGGTACGGACTGGTGCAGCTGGCGGGCCGGCAGCCCACGTGGCCCGCAGCGCGCTGGACGGTCGTCAAGCGCTGCTTCTGGATGATCGTCCTGGGTGCGCTCCACGCCCACTTCCTGTTCGAAGCCGACATCCTCGGCACCTACGGCGTTCTGGGCCTGGTCCTCGTCAGCACGATGGTCTGGCGCGACCAGTCCCTGCTGGCACTCGCCGGCGGGTGGATGGCGGTGTACCTGACCTACGTCGTGCTGTCCGCGTTCCAGGTCATCAAGGTCGACGGCGTGCTGCCGGAGGGACTCCCGACCTGGGGGCTGCACTCGGTGGTCTGGCCGGCGGCGGTGCTGATCCCGGTGGTCCTGGGCATGTGGGCCGCCCGCCACAAGATGCTCATGGAGCCGGAACGGCACGTGCGGTTCCTGCGCAACACGGCCATCTTCGGCATCGGCTTCATGATCGTCGGCGGCCTGCCGCTCTCCCTGGTCGTCGCGCAGGTGATCGACGGCGTCCCGATGCCACTCGTCATCCTGCACACCCTCAGCGTGCTTCCCGGCGGCCTCGGCTACGCGGCGCTGATGGGCTACATCGCGGCCAAGGTGAAGAAGCCGGGCCTGGTGATGGTGGCCATCGCCGCAACCGGTGAACGTTCGCTGACCAACTACATCCTGCAGTCCGTGTCGTGGACCCTGGTGTTCACGATCGGCGGCCTCGGGTACGAGATCGGCGTCGCCCAGGCATCGCTCGTCGGCCTCTGCACCTGGCTCGCCACGGTCATCCTGTCGCTGGGCATGCACCTCGCGGGCATCCGCGGGCCGCTGGAGGTACTGCTGCGCTTCCTGACGTACGGACGGCGCAAGAAGAAGCCACGCCCCCAGGCCCAACCACCCCGGGCAATGGCAGACCAGCTCAGCTAGCCGGCACAGGTCACTCGGAGCGAGCGAAGCGCGGCGTTTCCCACTCGCCATCCCTATCTGGTCAACCACCCACACGAACAGAAAACGGCCCCCGGAGCCGAAGCTCCAGGGGCCGTTCTCACACCTCAGACCTACCGGTAGTCGCGACCGAAGTCGTAGTCGTCCAACGGCACCGCCGCACCGGTCCCGGTCCCGAAGACGTCAGGCGTGTAGTACCCGTCGTCGTACGAAGGAATCGCGTACGCGGCGGCACGCGCCTCCTCGGTCGGCTGGACCTGGATGTTGCGGTACCTGTTGATGCCCGTACCAGCCGGGATCAACTTACCGATGATCACGTTCTCCTTCAGACCGATGAGCTTGTCCGAACGCCCGTTGATGGCGGCGTCGGTCAGCACACGCGTGGTCTCCTGGAACGACGCCGCGGACAGCCACGAGTCGGTTGCCAGCGAGGCCTTCGTGATACCCATCAGCACCGGACGACCGGCGGCCGGCTCGCCACCCTCGGCGACGACGGCGCGGTTGCCCGACTCGAAGTCCGCGCGCTCGACGAGCGAGCCCGGGAGGAACTCCGTGGCACCCGAGTCGATGATCGTGACCCGGCGGAGCATCTGCCGGACGATGACCTCGATGTGCTTGTCGTGGATGGCCACACCCTGGGCGCGGTACACCTTCTGCACTTCCTGCACCAGGTGCAGCTGGGCCTCGCGCGGGCCCATGACGCGCAGGACCTCGTGCGGGTCCGGGGTGCCTTCCAGCAGCTGCTGGCCGACGTGCACGTGGTCGCCGTCCTGCAGCGGGCCGGTGGCCGTGTTGGCGAGACGCTGACGCTTGGACAGCTTCTCGAACACGATCTCCTCGGAGCCGTCGTCCGGGATCAGCGTGATCTTCCAGAAGCGGTCGCCGTCCTCGATGCGGACGCGGCCGTCCACGTCGGCGATCGGCGCCTTGCCCTTCGGGACGCGGGCCTCGAAGAGCTCCTGGACACGGGGCAGACCGGTCGTGATGTCGTCACCGGCCACACCACCCTGGTGGAACGTGCGCATCGTCAGCTGCGTGCCGGGCTCACCGATCGACTGGGCGGCGACGATGCCGACGGCCTCGCCGACGTCGACCAGCTGGCCGGTCGCCATCGAGCGGCCGTAGCAGGACGCGCACACACCGACGGCCGACTCGCAGGTCAGCACCGAGCGCACCTTCACGCGGACGATGCCGGCCTCGACCAGCGACTGGAGCGCCGGGTCGCCGAGGTCGTCGCCGCGGTTCAGGACCAGGTTGCCCTGCGCGTCGTGGATGTCGTCCGCGACCGTGCGGGCGTAGACCGACGTCTGCGCGAACTCGTGCAGGCCGACCTTGTCGCCCAGCTGCTCGCCGACGGTCATGTTCACGCCACGCGTGGTGCCGCAGTCGACCTCGCGGATGATGACGTCCTGCGACACGTCCACCAGACGACGGGTCAGGTAACCCGAGTCGGCGGTGCGCAGCGCGGTGTCGGCCAGACCCTTGCGGGCACCGTGCGTCGCGATGAAGTACTCCAGCACCGACAAGCCCTCGCGGAACGAGTTCTTGATCGGGCGCGGGATGTACTCACCCTTCGGGTTGGTGACGAGACCACGCATACCCGCGAGCGAACGGACCTGCGTCATGTTGCCGGCGGCGCCGGACTGCACGATGACTCGGATCGAGTTGTCCTCGGGGAAGTTGTCTTCCATGATCTCGTGGACCTGCTCGGTGGCCTTGGTCCACACCTTGACCAGCTCGGAGTTGCGCTCCTCGTGGGAGAGCTGACCGCGCTGGTAGCGCTTCTCCACCGCGTCCGCGAGGCGCTCGTGCTCCTCGAGGATGTCCTGCTTCGCGGCGGGGACGAGGACGTCCGAGATCGCGACGGTCACACCGGAACGGGTGGCCCAGTGGAAACCGGCGTCCTTCAGCTTGTCCAGCGTCCGGGCGACGGTGACCATCGGGTACCGCTCGGCGAGGTCGTTGATGATCACGGCCTGCCGCTTCTTGGGCATGACCTCGTTGATGAAGGCGTAGTCCTGCGGCAGGATCTCGTTGAACAGCACGCGACCCAGCGTGGTCTCCGCGAGCCACGGCTGACCGGGCTCCCAGCCCTCCGGCTCCTGACCCTTGGGCGGGTTCTTGTCGGAGACGCGGATCTTCACCATCGCCTGCAGGCCCAGGACCTTGCGGTCGAACGCCATCAGCGCCTCGGCGGGCGACGAGTAGAAGTGGCCCTCGCCGATGTCGCCGACCTTGTGCCGGGTCAGGTGGTACAGACCGGTCACCATGTCCAGACGCGGCATGGCCAGCGGCTTGCCGGACGCCGGCGACAGGATGTTGTTCGACGACAGCATCAGGACGCGGGCCTCGGCCTGCGCCTCGGCGGACAGCGGCAGGTGAACTGCCATCTGGTCACCGTCGAAGTCGGCGTTGAACGCCTCACAGACCAGCGGGTGCAGCTGGATGGCCTTGCCCTCGACCAGCTGCGGCTCGAAGGCCTGGATGCCGAGGCGGTGCAGCGTGGGTGCGCGGTTGAGCAGCACCGGGTGCTCGGTGATGACCTCTTCCAGCACGTCCCACACGGCCGGGCGCGCACGCTCGACCATCCGCTTGGCGGACTTGATGTTCTGCGCGTGGTTGAGGTCCACGAGCCGCTTCATCACGAACGGCTTGAACAGCTCCAGAGCCATCTGCTTGGGCAGACCGCACTGGTGCAGCTTGAGCTGCGGGCCGACCACGATGACCGAACGGCCGGAGTAGTCGACGCGCTTGCCGAGCAGGTTCTGGCGGAACCGGCCCTGCTTGCCCTTCAGCAGGTCGGACAGCGACTTCAGCGGGCGGTTACCGGGACCGGTGACCGGGCGGCCGCGGCGGCCGTTGTCGAACAGCGCGTCGACGGCCTCCTGCAGCATCCGCTTCTCGTTGTTGACGATGATCTCGGGCGCGCCGAGGTCGATCAGCCGCTTCAACCGGTTGTTGCGGTTGATGACGCGGCGGTACAGGTCGTTCAGGTCGGACGTGGCGAAGCGGCCACCGTCGAGCTGCACCATCGGGCGCAGGTCCGGCGGGATGACCGGGACGCAGTCCAGGACCATGCCCTGCGGGTTGTTGCGGGTCGCCTGGAAGGCGGCAACGACCTTGAGGCGCTTGAGCGCACGCAGCTTCTTCTGGCCCTTACCGCTGCGGATCGTCTCGCGCAGGATGTCGGCCTCGGCGTCGACGTCGTAGTCACCCAGGAGCTTCTGGATGGCCTCCGCGCCCATGGCACCGGTGAAGTAGTCGCCGTAGCGGTCGTACAGCTCGCGGTAGAGCAGCTCGTCCGCGATCAGCTGGGCGCGCTCGAGCTTGGTGAACGTCGACCAGATCTCGTCGAGGCGGTCCAGCTCGCGCTGGGCGCGGTCGCGGAGCTGGCGCATCTCACGTTCGCCACCCTCCTTGACCTTGCGGCGCACGTCGGACTTGGCACCCTCGGCCTCGAGCTCGGCCAGGTCGGCCTCGAGCTTCTGGGCGCGGGCCTCCACGTCGGCGTCGCGGCGGTTCTCGACGCGCTTGCGCTCGACCTGCATCTCGCTTTCCAGCGTGGGCAGGTCGTTGTGGCGCAGCTCGGCGTTGACGCCCACGATCACGTAGGCGGCGAAGTAGATGATCTTCTCGAGGTCCTTGGGGGCCAGGTCGAGCAGGTAGCCCAACCGGCTGGGGACGCCCTTGAAGTACCAGATGTGCGTGACCGGAGCGGCGAGCTCGATGTGGCCCATGCGCTCACGACGCACCTTCGCGCGGGTCACCTCGACGCCGCAGCGCTCACAGATGATGCCCTTGAAGCGCACGCGCTTGTACTTGCCGCAGTAGCACTCCCAGTCCCGGGTGGGACCGAAGATCTTCTCGCAGAACAAGCCGTCCTTCTCAGGCTTGAGCGTGCGGTAGTTGATGGTCTCGGGCTTCTTGACCTCGCCGTAGGACCACTGGCGGATGTCGTCCGCGGTCGCGAGTCCGATGCGGAGCTCATCGAAGAAGTTGACGTCGAGCACGTCTACTCTCTTCCCCTTTTTAGATCGGTGGCAAAGGAGCTGGTCTGAAGGCCGGTGAAGGGGACGCGGGAGGCATCCCCCTCACCGACCGGCGAGGTGACTAGTTGACGACGTCGTCCACGGAGGGCGACTCGGACCGCGACAGGTTGATGCCGAGGTTCGCGGCCGCGCGCTCCAGGTCCTCGTCGTCGCCGTCGCGCATCTCGATCGCGGCACCGTCCGAAGACAGCACCTCGACGTTGAGGCACAGCGACTGCAGCTCCTTGAGCAGCACCTTGAAGGACTCCGGGATACCGGGTTCCGGGATGTTCTCGCCCTTGACGATGGCCTCGTAGACCTTCACGCGGCCGAGCACGTCGTCGGACTTGATGGTGAGCAGCTCCTGCAGGGTGTATGCGGCGCCGTACGCCTGCATCGCCCAGCACTCCATCTCACCGAAGCGCTGACCACCGAACTGCGCCTTACCACCCAGCGGCTGCTGCGTGATCATCGAGTACGGGCCGGTCGAACGCGCGTGGATCTTGTCGTCCACCAGGTGCAGCAGCTTCAGGATGTACATGTAGCCGACCGACACCGGGAACGGGTACGGCTCACCCGAGCGACCGTCGAAGAGCTGCGCCTTGCCGTTCTCCTTGACCATCCGCTCGCCGTCGCGGTTCGGGACCGTCGAGCCCAGCAGGCCCGTGATCTCCTCTTCCTTGGCGCCGTCGAAGACGGGCGTGGCGGTCTTGGTGCCGGGGTCGACGTCGTAGAGCTCCTCGGGCAGGTTCTTCGCCCAGTCCGGGTCGCCGTTGATGCTCCAGCCCTGCTTGGCGATCCACCCGAGGTGGGTCTCCAGCACCTGGCCGATGTTCATACGACGCGGCACACCGTGGGTGTTCAGGATGATGTCGACCGGCGTGCCGTCCTCGAGGAACGGCATGTCCTCCACGGGGAGGATCTTGCCGATGACGCCCTTGTTGCCGTGGCGGCCGGCGAGCTTGTCACCGTCCTGGATCTTGCGCTTCTGGGCCACGTAGACGCGGACGAGCTCGTTCACGCCCGGAGGCAGCTCGTCGTCGTCCTCACGCGAGAAGACGCGGATGCCGATGACCTTGCCGTACTCGCCGTGCGGCACCTTGAGCGAGGTGTCGCGGACCTCGCGCGCCTTCTCACCGAAGATCGCGCGGAGCAGGCGCTCCTCGGGGGTCAGCTCGGTCTCGCCCTTGGGCGTGACCTTGCCGACGAGGATGTCGCCCGGCTGCACCTCGGCACCGATCCGGATGATGCCGCGCTCGTCGAGGTCGGCGAGGACCTCCTCGGAGACGTTCGGGATGTCCCGGGTGATCTCCTCGGCGCCCAGCTTCGTGTCGCGGGCGTCGATCTCGTGCTCCTCGATGTGGATCGAGGTGAGAACGTCGTCCTGCACGAGGCGCTGCGACAGGATGATCGCGTCCTCGTAGTTGTGGCCTTCCCACGGCATGATCGCCACGAGCAGGTTCTTGCCGAGCGCCATCTCACCGTTCTCGGTGCACGGCCCGTCGGCCAGGACCTGGCCCACCTCGACCCGGTCGCCCTCGTTGACGATGGGCTTCTGGTTGATGCAGGTGCCCTGGTTCGAGCGGCGGAACTTGTGCAGCGCGTAGGTGTTGCGCGCACCGTCGTCGGCCATGACGGTGATGTAGTCGGCGGAGACCTCCTCGACCACACCGGTCTTCTTCGCGACGACGACGTCACCGGCGTCGACGGCGGCGCGCAGCTCCATGCCGGTGCCGACCAGCGGCGACTCGGAGCGGAGCAGCGGCACGGCCTGACGCTGCATGTTCGCGCCCATCAGGGCGCGGTTCGCGTCGTCGTGCTCGAGGAACGGGATCATGGCGGTCGCGGCCGACACCATCTGGCGCGGCGAGACGTCCATGTAGTCGACGTCGGTCGGGTCGATGAACTCGACCTCGCCGCCCTTCTTGCGGACCAGGACGCGGTCGTCGGTGAAGTTGCCCTCTTCGTCGGTCGGCGAGTTCGCCTGCGCCTTGACGAAGCGGTCCTCCTCGTCCGCGGTCAGGTAGTCGATCTGGTCGGTGACCCGGCCCTCGACGACCTTGCGGTACGGCGTCTCGATGAAGCCGAACGGGTTGACCCGCGCGTAGGACGAGAGCGAGCCGATGAGGCCGATGTTCGGGCCTTCCGGCGTCTCGATCGGGCACATGCGGCCGTAGTGCGACGGGTGGACGTCGCGGACCTCCATGCCGGCGCGCTCACGGGACAGACCACCGGGACCCAGCGCCGACAGGCGGCGCTTGTGGGTCAGACCCGCGAGCGGGTTGGTCTGGTCCATGAACTGCGACAGCTGCGAGGTGCCGAAGAACTCCTTGATCG
Organism: Nocardia sp. NRRL S-836; assembly: GCF_001279525.1. GTDB lineage: Bacteria > Actinomycetota > Actinomycetes > Mycobacteriales > Pseudonocardiaceae > Lentzea. The sequence goes on from NZ_LGDY01000090.1 coordinate 51,247, forward strand.
CCGCCACGACGGGGCGGATGTTGATCAGGGTCTGCGGCGTGATGGCCTCGACGTCCTGCGTGGTCATGCGCTCGCGGACGACGCGCTCCATGCGGGACAGGCCGACGCGGATCTGGTTCTGGATCAGCTCGCCGACCGTGCGCAGACGACGGTTGCCGAAGTGGTCGATGTCGTCGACCTCGACGGGGACCTCGGTGCCGTTGGCGCCGTCCATCATCGTCTCGCCGGCGTGCAGGCGGACCAGGTACTCGATCGTCGTGACGATGTCGTCCTCGGTCAGGACACCGGTGTTGATCTCGGTGTCCAGGCCCAGCTTCTTGTTGACCTTGTAACGGCCAACCTTCGCCAGGTCGTAGCGCTTGTCCTTGAAGAACAGGTTCTCCAGCAGGGCCTGCGCGGACTCCTTCGTGGGCGGCTCGCCCGGACGCAGCTTGCGGTAGATGTCGAGCAACGCCTCGTCGGTACCCGCGGTGTGGTCCTTCTCGAGCGTGGTCAGCAACGTCTCGCTGAACGCGAACCGCTCGCGGATCTGCTCGGTGCTCCAGCCCAGAGCCTTCAACAGCACCGTCACCGGCTGGCGACGCTTGCGGTCGATGCGGACACCCACGGTGTCGCGCTTGTCGACGTCGAACTCCAGCCAGGCACCCCGGGACGGGATGATCTTGACGCTGAAGACGTCCTTGTCCGTCGTCTTGTCGACCGCGGTGTCGTAGTAGACACCAGGCGAACGCACGAGCTGCGAGACAACCACGCGCTCGGTGCCGTTGATGATGAACGTGCCCTTGTCCGTCATCATCGGGAAGTCACCCATGAACACCGTCTGGCTCTTGATCTCGCCAGTGGTGTGGTTGGTGAACTCCGCCGTGACGAACAGCGGTGCCGCGTACGTCATGTCCTTGTCCTTGCACTCCTCGGTCGAGGCCTTGACCTCGTCGAAGCGCGGGTCGGAGAAGGACAGTGACATGGAGCCGGAGAAGTCCTCGATCGGCGAGATCTCGTTGAGAACCTCTTCGAGACCACCGGTCGGGGTCTCGTCACCGGCGTCGACGCGACGCTGGAACCACGCCTCGTCACCGGTGAGCCATTCGAACGACTGGATCTGCAGGTCAAGCAGGTTGGGCGTCTGAAGCGGCTCGTGAATCTTCGCGAAGGAAACTCGCTTCGGCGCTCCAGGGATCCCCGACGTGGAGTTGGTCGCAGCAGTGGCCTTGGTCGCGCGAGAGATCGCCAAGATGCGTCCTTCCAGGGACAAATAGCTGGCTAGAGCGAACTAGCACGGCTGTCTAGGGTGCGGCGCTGCTCGACTAATCCACGCTCTCGGCGAAGGGCAAGCGGAAAATGGGCAGCGCAAAGGGGCAGTCTAGCCACACGCACGGCGACTGTCGAGAGGCACCTGGAAGGACCCTCCTCTTGCTCACCGACAGAGTGACCCTGCATGAGCGCGCAGTCAAGATGTCGAGCGCTTATCCACTCTCTGGATGGAGCGGCGTTTACCGACTGTCATCCAGCTGACCTGCACAAACACGTGTGCGGCCGACTTGGTGGGAAGTTGACGGCCTCCAGCGTTCTCACAGAGCGCCACGAGAAGCCGTGTGACCGAGATCACGCGTGTCAGGTCTGGCGAGGGGGTGTTCGAGGTGCTTCCAAGGCCTTTTCGCGGGTCCTCGGAGGGTGTTGATCTTACTCCAAGGCCGGTGAGCGTTTGGCACCGACCGTCCGGCGGGTACGTGGGTGCCGGCGAAGGGTTGGCGCGGCCCTCCCGGGACGGCTGCCGGCGGGTGCACGCCGGGGAGCTTTCGTACTCCAGAAGCGCACGCGGGGTCCTCGTGTGACCGGGGAAGGGAACGTGGGAGTCCCGTGGGGTCGTCAGCAGCCCTGGAGTTGGCGGTCCTGGTCGGCGGTCGCGCCGAACATCTTCAGGTTGTCGATCTTCCAGCGGCCGCCGTCGGACACCGCGCCGACCTGGAGCATGGCGGTGCCGCCGCCGGACTGGTTGTCGGTGGTGCGGGTGGTGACCTGGTCGGCGAAGACCAGGACGGTGGCGCGGCCGTCGCGCAGGGACGAGACGGCGGAGGAGACGACGCGCACGGTCACGACCAGCTTCTGCTGCGGCGCGATCTCGCGGACCGGGCCGAAGACGGCGTTGTACTGGCAGAGCGCCCTGCCGGTGAGCAGCTCCTTCGCGGCCTTCTCGGTGGCGGTGACGTCGGCGAAGTTGTACGAGAACGACTTCTCGACGGCCTCGCGGACCTGGCCGTTCACCGCGGAGGTGGTGGCGGAGTCCACGAGGGCGGCGTCGTAGGTCACGGACCTGGACTTCGCCAGGAAGAACGTGCCGAGGCCCGCGAACACCACCGCGACCACGAGCAGCGCCACCGGCACCAGCCAGCCCGGCAGCGCCCAGCCCTCGGCGGTGGCTCCGCCCGCGGCGACCGGTTCGGCGACCGCGGCCGTGGCACCGGGCGACGGCTTCGGCGCCGGCTCGGGCCTGGGCTTCGCGGCCTTCGACTCGGCCGACGGCGGCCAGTCCAGCGCCTCCGCGGCTTTCGGCGCGGCGCCGCCGGTGTCCTCGGCGTCGTCTTCGGTGGCGTCCGCAGGAGCCTCCGCGGGAACGTCCGCGGGAACCTCCGCCGGGGCCTTCGACGTGCTCTCAGGAGCCTCGACGGCCTCGGAACCGGCCGTCTCCTCCACCTCGACGGCCTCGGGCGTCACAGCCGCCTCAGGAGCCTCGGCCGCGGCACCGGAACGGCGGTTCAGACCGGCCACGCGCGGACGGCCGCCGGCGGGCGGCGTGGGGATGGGGCGGCGGCGGGATGGAGGCACGTGCACTCGTCCAATCAACTCTGGCCGGATCAGACGCCGGCCCGCAGCGGGCCCAGCTGGCTCAGCTTCCAGCCGTCGTCCGTGCGCGTGAGCTTGGTCAGGTACCGGTTGATCTTGGTGACCGGCTGGCCGCCGTCGGGGGTCACGGTGCTCTCGACCACGGCGATCAGCTCGGCGGTGCCCGCGCGGTCGTCGAGCTCGGAGACCGCGGCGTCGAGGACCTTCGAGGTCGTCACCGACTTCGCGTCGACGAGCTGCTTCTTGCGCGAGTCCTTGTCCTTGTCGATCTCCGCGCGCAGCTCGCCGGTCGACGAGCTCAGCCAGCGCTGCAGGTCCTCGTCGACCTTGCGGTAGTCGAGCGTCAGGAAGTTCGTGATGCCGACCTCGCCCGCCCGCCGCGCCTCGTCGCGCGCCGAGGCGAACGACGACTCCGACGAGTGGGCCGCCGAGTACCAGGCGACGCCGGAGTAGGCGGCGAACCCGAAGCTCAGCACCGCGAGGACCGCCGCGACGGCCAGGAACGTCCTGGCGGTGAAGATCCGCACTACCTCTTCCCCTCTGGCAGGCCCAGCAGCTGGCCCAGCGACGTCAGCAGCGGCACCTCCGGCGCGGTGTTCTGCGTTCCGGTGGTCGGCTCCAGGCCGGGCTGGGTCACGGCGGTGCCGACCGGCGTCCCGCCGTACGGAGCATTCTGCGACCCGCGCACCGAGGTGGCACTTCCGGGCGCGAGGGCGCAGTAGGCCTGCGTGTTCAACGGTGCCGGCGAGGTGTCGTTGCCCGGCCGGATCCGCGTGCCCTCGTACCCGACCGTGCACGGCATCGGGTCGAACACGTTCAACGCCAGCCCGAAGTGCGCCGACCCGTCACCCGGCGCCACGGTGAAACCACCGCCCACGGCGATCGGGTACGTCACGGCGATCTGCTCCAGCCCGTCGCGCCGCGTGACCAGGATGTTCGAGGTGGTCAGCAGGTTCGCGAACACCACGCCGAGGTTCGGCCCGCTCTCCCGCAGCAGCGCCGACACCTGCTCGGACGCCGGCGGCACGGCCACGATCAACCGCCGCAGGTCGCCGTCGGAGGCCTTGAGCTGCTCGGCGAGCAACCGCAGGTCACCGCTGAACGACCGGATGGCGCCACCGGACGCGGCCTGCGTGGCCAGCACGATCCGCCCGTCCTTGAGCAGCTGCGTGGTCTGCGGCAGGTGCTCGCGCGCCGCGGCCGTGAACGCCGCGGTGTTGTCGATCAGCACCTGCAGGTCGCCGCCCGTGCCGTTGAACGCCGTGTGCAGCTCGTCGACCACGACCTTCAGCGAGTCCGTCGGCACCGAGGTGGCGAACGCGTCGAGGTTGGTCAGCAGCCCGTCCACCGGCGGCGGCGTCTTGGTCGCCGACCGCGGGATCACCGACCCGGCCTCCAGGTAGGGCCCGGAGTCGGTCCGCGGCCGCAGGTCCACGTACTGCTCGCCGACCGCGGACCGGTTCGCGACGACGGCCTCGGTCGCCGCCGGCACCCGCGGTGCGTCGGCGTTGAGCTCCAGGTCGGCCTCGACGCCGTCGGCGGTCAGCCGCAGCTGCCCGACCCGGCCGATCGTGACGCCGCGGTAGGTGACCTCGGCGTTGGAGAAGATGCCGCCGGAGTCGGCGAGCTGCATCGTCACGACCGTGGCCGACGACCGGAAGAGGCCGACGTAGTTCGCGCTGACGTACGAGATGCCCAGCAGCGCGACCAGCACGAACGCCACGACCTTGAGCTTGGTGCCCCTGGTGATCACTTGCGTCCACCTCCCAGCAGGCCGCCGAGGATGTCACCGAGTCCCGACCCGGTGCCCTGGCCGATGCCGGGCAGCGGGAGGTTCGGCAACGGCAGCGGGGTGCCCTGGCTCGGGGGCAGGATCCCGTCGAGCGGGGTCTGCCGCGACCGGCCGAGGTTGTCGAGGACGTTGCCCAGGTTGAGGTCGAGGTCGATGAACGCGTTGGTGTAGTCGCCCTTGATGCCGTCGACCGCCGCGTCCGGGAACGGGTAGGTCAGCATCAGCTCCAGCGCCTTCGGCAGGTTCTGCCCCGACTCCACGAGCTTGGTCAGGGTCGGTTGCAACGCCTTCAGGTCGGCCACGATGTCGTCGCGGCTGCGGTTGACCGTGTCCACCGCGACGTCGGAGAGCTTGTTCAACGACTGCAGCAGCGTCACGAGCTGCGTGCGCTGCTCGGCCAGCACCTTCAGGCCCGGCTCCAGGTCGGTCAGCGCGACGGTGATCTTGTCCCGCTGCTGCGCGAGCGTCCCGGCCAGCCGGTTCATCGAGTCGAGCGCACGGACGATCTCCGCCTTGTGCTTGTCCAGCTCCCCCACGAACGTGTCGAGGTTGCCCAGCAGTGACCTGATCTCCTGCTCGTTGCCCTCGAACGTCGCGTTGAGCTCCTTGGTGATGTTCTGCAGCTGCGCGACACCACCGCCGTTGAGCAGCAACGACAACGCGCCGAAGACCTCTTCGACCTCGGGGTTGCGGTTGGTCTTCTCGATCGGGATCACCGAGCCGTCCGCCAGCTTCCCGGCGGCCGGTTGCGCCTGGTCGTCCTTCGCGGGCTTGCCGAGCTCGACGAACTTCTCGCCCAGCAACGCCGACTGGCGCAGGTTCGCGTACGCGGTGGCCGGGAGCTGCACGTCGCCGTTGACGAGCAGCGTGACCTCGGCGGTCCAGCCGTCGGGAGCGAGGTCGATGCGCTCCACCCGGCCGACCGGCACGTCGTTGACCTTCACGCCCGCCTGCGGAACCAGATCCAGCACGTCCTTGAAGTGCGCCTTCACCCGGTACGGGTGGTCGCCCACGTCCGCGCCACCGGGCAGCGGCATGTTGTAGACGCCGTCGAACCCGCCGGAACCGCAGCCGGCGACCAGCACCAGCGCGGAGAGGGCCAGAGCGAGCCTCTTCACCTGGGCACCCCCGCGAGCGGCAGGGGCAGCGGCAGCTTGCCCGAGTTGAGGTCCCCGAGCACCTCGGCGGGCGACTTCAACGGGATCGCACCGCTCAGCAAGGGTTCCAGCTGCTTGCACGTGTTCGCGAGCACCGGCGGCACGTTGTTCGGCGTCGCCTGCTGCACCAGCTTGCAGATCAGCACGATCGGCGGCTGGTTGAGCTCGTTGATGTTCGCGCGGGTGTCGAGCGTGCCGGACGCCGCGTTGTAGGAGTTCTGCAGGTTGCCCAGCGCCAGCGGTGCCACGTCCAGCGTCTCGGCGAGCGCCGCGCGCTGGTTCACCAGCACCTGCGTGATCGACGCCAGCTTGTCCACGTTGGACTTGAGCCCGGCGCGGTTGTCCTTGATGAACCCCTGCACCTGCTGCAACGCGGTCGCCAGCTCGCTGAGCGCGGCACCGAGGTCGCCGCGTTCGTCGGCGAGCAGCTTCGACACGTCCGCGAGCTGCCGGTTGAAGTCCCGCACCTGGCTGTCGTTCGCGGCCAGCATCGCGGTGAACTTCTGCAGGTTGTCCACGGTCGCGAAGAGGTCCTCCTTCGACCCCGACAACGTCCGGGTGGCCTGACCGAGGTTCTTCAGCGTGTCGTTGAGCGCCTGGCCGTTGCCTTCGAGGTTCTTCGCCGCCGCGTTCAGCAGGTCCGCCAAGGCACCGTCGGCGTTCGCGCCGTTGGGGCCCAACGCGGTCGTGAGCTTGTCCAGCGACGAGTACAGCTCGTCCAGCTCGACCGGCGTCGCGGTGCGTTCCCGCGGGATCACGGCGTCGTCCGCGAGCGCCGGACCGCCGGTGTAGGCGGGCGAGAGCTGCACATACCGGTCGCTGACCACGCTCGGCGAGACCACGACGGCCTGCGCGTTCGCCGGCACCCGCACGTCGCGGTCGACGGTGAACACGACCTTCACGGTCTTGCCCTCCGGCGTGACCTCGTCGATGGTGCCCACCTTCACGCCGAGCACCCGCACGTCACCGCCGGGGTAGACACCGACGACCGCCGCGAAGTGCGCCGTGACCTTGCGGCCGTTCATGCCGTTGAAGACCCACCACAGTGCGGCGGTCAGCACCAGCGCGAGCACGCACGCGATCGCGATGAACCGGCCGGCCTTGCTGTTCACGACAGTCGTCATCGCTGCACCCCCGGCGGCAGGCAGCCTTCCTCGTTGAACCCGACGACGCCAAGGTTCACCGAGGGCGGCAGCAGACCGCAGATGTAGGTGTCGAACCAGCGGCCGTTGCCCAGGGTGTTCGCGAACACCCGGTAGAACGGCGCCAGCAACGCCAGGCTGCGGTCGAGGTTGTCCTGGTTGCGCTGCAGGATCGTGGTGACCCGGCCGAGCTGGTCCAGCGCCGGCCTGAGCTGGTTCTGGTTGTCCGTGACCAGCCCGGACAGCTCGCGGGCCAGGTCGCGGGTGCCGTCCAGCACCGCCCTGATCGACTCGCGCCGCTTGCGCAGCTCGCCGAGCAGCAGGTTGCCGTCCGCGAGCAGCTTCTCGAACTCGGCGTTGCGGTCGGCCAACGTCTTCGTCAGCTGCCGGGTGTTGTCCAGCAGCTTCGCGAGCTGCTCGTCGCGCGAGGAGATCGTCTTCGACAACGCCGACAGGCCGTCCAGCGCGCCGCGGACGTGCTCCGGCGAGTTCTTGAACGTCTCGGACAGCACGGTGAAGCTGTCCGCGAGCTGCTTGGTGTCGATCTGCCCGACGGTCGTCGCGAGCCCGTTGAACGCCTCGTTCACGTCGTACGGCGCGAGCGTGCGTTCCTTCGGGATCGGGTCGCCCGGCGACAACGGCTGCGAGCCCTGCGGGTCGAGCGCCAGGAACTTCTGGCCCAGCAACGTCTTGATGCGGATCATCGCGGTCGTCCGGTCACCCACCCAGGCGTCCTTGACCTTGAACGTCACCCGCACCCGGTCGCCGTTCAGCCTGACCTTGGTGACCTTGCCGACCTTCACGCCGGCGACGCGGACCTCGTTGCCCGGCACCAGACCGGCGGCCTCGCTGAAGTCCGCCGCGTAGCTCGTGCCGCCGCCCACGATCGGCAGGTCGTCGGAGTAGAACGCGGCGAGCAGCAGCAGTGCGATCAACGTCAGGCTGATCGCGCCGGTGGCGATGGGGTTGCGCTGCTTCATCGGCGGCACCTCTGCTGCGTCACCGGCAACGCCGTGATCGGGACCGGGTTGGTGATGACCGGCGGCACGGCGATCTGGCCGCTGGCCTCGCACAGGTAGAAGTTGAACCACGAGCCGTAGGTCGCGGTCCTGGTGATCGTCTCCAGCTTGTTCGGCAGCCGCTGGAGCACGCCCTCGACGAGCACCTCGTTGTCCGCCAGCGTCTTCGAGACGATGCCGAGCTGGGCGATGTCGTTGCGCAGCGGTTCGCGGCCCTGCTCCAGCAGGCCCGCGGTGGCGTTGGTCAGGTCGCCGAGCGCGGTGATGGCGTCACCGATCGGCTGCCGGTCCTGCGCGAGTCCGGACACCAGCTGCTGCAACGTGATCACGAGGTTGTTCAGGTCGTCGCCGCGGGAGTTCACGGTGTCGAGCGCGGTGTTGAGGTTGTCGACGACCTCGCCGATCACCTTGTCCTTGCCGGCCAGCGTGCTGGTCAGCGACGCCGTGTGCCGCAGCAGGCTGTCGATCGTGCCGCCCTCTCCCTGCAGCACCTGGATGATCTCGAACGACAGCTTGTTCACGTCCTCCGGCGACAGCGCCTGGAAGAGCGGCTTGAAGCCGTTGAACAGCACCGTCAGGTCGAGCGCGGCCTTGGTGCGCTCCAACGGGATCGTGCCGCCCTCCGGCAGCACCGCCCGCGTGTCACCGGTGCCGGCCTCGAGCGCGATGTAGCGCTGTCCCACCAGGTTGCGGTACTTGATCGTCGCGGTCACCGCCTCCGGCAGCCTGCGGTCGCCGTCGATCGAGAACGACACCTCGGCGACCTTGCGGTCGACCACCCTGATCTCGTCGACCTGCCCGACGCGGACACCGGCGATGCGGATGTCGTCGCCGGAGTTCAACGCGGTCACGTCGGTGAACCGCGCCTTGTAGTCGGTCGCGGCGCCCAGGTTGACGTTGGCGATGGTGACCGCGAGCAGGGTCGTGGCGAGGATGGTGACCACGGCGAACGTGATCAGCTTCAGCAGCGGGGCGAGCACGCCTTTCACCTGACCGTCACCTCCGTGCCGCGCACGAGCGGACCGAGCAGCAGGCTCGACCAGCCGGGCACGTCCTGCGGGTCGACGCCCATCCGCGGGCCGAACAGCGCCGCGATCATGCGGGCCTCCTCCGGCGAGTTCGCGAGGTTCAGCGCGGCCGCGGCCGACGGCGAGGTGGCGTTGCCCGCGGTGGCGGGCGGCAGGATCCCGTCGTTGGCCACGCGCGCGGGCGGCGGCGAGCTGGAGCCGTCCTTGACCGGGCCCTCCGGCGGGTACTGCGGGAACGGGTCGGGCCGCGGGATCAGGTCGTAGCAGCGCGGACCGCGCTTGTCCTGGTACTTCGGGTCGTCCACGCCGGGCTTGTACTTGCCGCGGTTGTTCGTGATCTCCAGCGTGATGTGCAGGCCGGGCTCGTTGGTGCCCTCGCCGAACGCCTTGGCGATGACCGGCTGGAACTCCGCGAGGCCCTTGAGCAGGCACGGGTACTCGGGCGCGTACTTGGCCAGCAGCTCGAGCGTCGGCCGGCTGGTGTCCGCCAGCTGGATGATGTTGTTCTTGTTGACCGCCAGGAAGCTCGTCAGGTCCTGCGAGGTCGTGGTCAGCGAGCCGTACAGGGCGAGCAGGTTGTCGCGCTGGTCGACGACGGTCTTGGTCGTCGTGGTCATGTCGTTGAGCGCCTGCAGCAGGTCCGGCGCGGCGTCGGAGTAGACGTTCGCGACGTCCGCGAGCCTGGAGATGTTCTCCTTCAGCGCGGGCAGCTGCGGGTTGAGCTCACCGAGGTAGGCGTCCAGGGACACCAGCGTCTGCCCGAGCGGCTTGCCGCGGCCGTCGAGTGCCTGCGACAACGCCGTGAGGGTCGTGGCGAGCTTCTCCGGCTGGATCGCCTGCAGCACCGGCATCAGGTTGTTCAGCACCCGTTCCAGCTCGATCGCGCTGCTGGTGCGGTCCTGCTCGATCACCGCGCCCTCGCGGATCGCGGAGTCCTTGCGCTGCGGCAGCACGAGGTTCACGTACCGCTCGCCGAACAACGTCTTGGGCAGCAGGCGCGCGGAGACGTTGGCGGGGATCAGCCCGACCTTGTCCGGCAGCAGCGCGAGCTCCAGCTCGGCGCCGTTGCCGCTGGTGCGGACGGCCTTGACCGAGCCGACGATCAGCCCGCGCACCTTGACGTCGCTCGCGGCCATCAGCTGGTTGCCGATGTGGTCGGTCTTGAGCGTCACCTTCACGTAGTCGCCGAAGGCGTCCTTGTACAGCGCCACCGTGAGCGACAGGAACATCGCGATCACCAGGAGGAACGCGACACCGAGCAGCCGTTTCCTCATCCCGCGATCCTCACCGTCGTCGTCGCACCCCAGATCGCGAGGCTCAGGAAGAAGTCGAGCAGCGCGGTCGTGACGATCGCCGTCCGCACCGCGCGCCCCACGGCCACGCCGACGCCCGCGGGTCCACCCGAGGCGCGGTAGCCGTAGTAGCAGTGGGTCATGATGATCACGACCGCGAAGACCAGCACCTTGCCGAACGACCAGAGCACGTCGACCGGTGGCAGGAACAGGTTGAAGTAGTGGTCGTACGTGCCCGCCGACTGGCCGTAGAACTCGACCGTGATCGTCCTGGCCGCCAGGTAGCTCGTGAGCAGGCCGATCACGTACAGCGGGATGATCGCGACGAACCCGGCGATGATCCGCGTGGTGACCAGGAACGGCAGGCTCGGGATGCCCATGACCTCCAGCGCGTCGATCTCCTCGGAGATCCGCATCGCGCCGAGCTGCGCGGTGAAGCCGGACCCGACCGTCGCGCTCAGGGCGAGGCCCGCGACCAGCGGCGCGATCTCGCGGGTGTTGAAGTAGGCGCTCACGAAGCCGGCGAACGCGCTCGTGCCGATCTGGTTGAGCGCCGTGAAGCCCTGCAGGCCCACGACCGTGCCGGTGAAGACGCTCAGCCCGACCATCACGCCGATCGTGCCGCCGATGACCGCGAGCGCGCCGGAGCCGAAGCTCACCTCGGCCAGCAGCCGCAGCGTCTCCTTCGAGTACCGCTTGAGCGCACGCGGCGTCCACGCCAGCGCCTTGAGGTAGAACGCCAGCTGGTCGCCGAAACCATCCAGTGTGGACAGTGCCTTGTTCGCCATCAGCTCCCCTTCGCGGGCACGACCTGCAGGTAGATCGTGGTGAGGACGAAGTTGACGAAGAACAGCAGCAGGAACGTGATGACCACGGCCTGGTTCACCGCGTCCCCGACGCCCTTCGGCCCGCCCGCCGGGTTGAGCCCCCGGTACGCGGCCACGATGCCCGCGATGAACCCGAAGATCAGCGCCTTGAGCTCGCTGATCCACAGGTCCGGCAGCTGCGCCAGCGCGCTGAAGCTCGCGAGGTAGGCGCCGGGCGTGCCGTCCTGCATGATCACGTTGAAGAAGTAGCCACCGAGCACGCCGACGACGCTGACCATGCCGTTGAGCAGCACGGACACCAGCATCGCCGCCAGCACCCTGGGCACCACCAGCCGGTGGATCGGTGACACGCCGAGCACTTCCATCGCGTCGATCTCTTCGCGGATCGTGCGGGACCCGAGGTCCGCGCAGATCGCCGAGCCGCCCGCGCCCGCGATGAGCAGGGCCGTCACGATCGGGCTGGCCTGCTGGATGATCGCGAGCACGCTGGCCGCGCCCGTGAACGACTGCGCGCCGATCTGCCGCGTCAGGCTGCCCAGCTGCAACGCGATGACCGCGCCGAACGGGATCGACACCAGCGCCGTCGGCAGCACCGTCACGCTGACGATGAACCAGCTCTGCTGGATGAACTCGCGCAGCTGGAACGGCCGGCGGAACGTCGTGCGCACCACGTCGATGCCGAGCTGGCACAGCTTCCCGGTCTCCCGCAGCGCACCGGCGCCGGGGAACGTCGTCGGCGCGGTCACAGCACACCGCCGTGCCGCGGCCACGGGCTCGGCGTCACGCTGCCCGCGTGCACGCCGTACCGCACCTGCTCATCGGGTGTGAGGCTCTCGATGATCCCCAGCTGGGCCTCGTGGGGCAGCTGGTGGATGATCGACATGACCCGGTCCTTGCGCCTGCGCACCGCGTCCCGGTACGGCAGCCCCGGCGTCGGTTCCAGCTGCGGGATGATCCCGCGCACGTCCCCGTCGGGCGACCCGTCCGAGTGCCCCGCGTCCGCGTGCGCCTGCTCCGCGGCCATCGTGGCCTGGTCCTTCTCCTCCGACATGCCGATCGGCCCGAGCCGCCGTCCGTTGAGGAACTGCTCCACGACCGGCTCGTCGCTGGTCAGCAGCACCTCGCGCGGCCCGAACATGACCAGCTCGCGGCGGAACAGCATGCCGAGGTTGTCCGGCACCGTGCGCGCGATGTTGATGTTGTGGGTGACGATCAGGATCGTCGCGTCGATCTGCGCGTTGAGGTCGATCAGCAACTGGCTCAGGTAGGCGGTCCTGACCGGGTCGAGGCCCGAGTCCGGCTCGTCGCACAGGATGATCTCGGGGTCCAGCACCAGCGCCCTCGCGAGCCCCGCCCGCTTGCGCATGCCGCCGGAGATCTCACCGGGGAGCTTCTTCTCCGCGCCGACGAGACCGACCATCTCCATCTTCTCGAGGACGATCCGCCTGACCTCGGCCTCGCTCTTGCGGGTGTGCTCGCGCAGCGGGAAGGCGATGTTGTCGTACAGGTTCATCGACCCGAACAACGCACCGTCCTGGAACAGCACGCCGAACATCTTCCGGATCTCGTACAGCTTGTGCTCCGAGCACCGCACCAGGTCCGTGCCGTTGATGACGATCTTGCCCTGTTCGGGCTTGAGCAGCCCCACCAACGACTTCAGGAACACGCTCTTGCCGGTACCCGACGGCCCGAGCATCACGCTGACCTCACCCGGCGGCAACGTGAGCGTGACGTCCTGCCAGATGGTCTGCTTGCCGAAGGACTTCGTCAGACCCTCGACGACCACCTCGACGCCCATCCGCACCTCCGCACACACCCGACGACGCCGGGGGGATCGGCGTCACACCTGGGCAACGAGTTCGTTCGCGGGAGGTTACTCACCAGTTGGGTTAATGGCGGTTGCGGTCGGATAACAGCACTGAGCGTGACCTCGCACAACGGTCACCGCCGCCTGGACCACTCCCCGACAACCACGAACCGGCACGTGGCACACCTCACACCCGCTCCGTTTCGCAAGTCACGCGGGTGCGGACAGCAAAACGGGCGTGCACCCCCGTTGTGGGTGCACGCCCGTTTCAAGCGGCAGAACGCCAAGCCCCCGGAGGGGCCCAGATCACTTGAGGGTGATCTTGGCGCCGGCAGCCTCGAGCTTCTCCTTGGCGGCGTCCGCGACGTCCTTCGCGACACCCTCGAGGATCGGCTTCGGAGCGGACTCGACCAGCTCCTTGGCCTCCTTCAGGCCCAGGCCCGAGACGACCTCGCGGACGACCTTGATGACCTGGATCTTCTTCTCGCCAGCCGACTCGAGGACGACGTCGAACTCGTCCTTCTCCTCGACCTCGGCGGCGGCGGGGCCGGCCGGGCCGGCGGCGGCGACGGCGACCGGAGCCGCGGCGGTGACCTCGAAGGTCTCCTCGAACTGCTTCACGAACGCCGACAGCTCCAGGAGGGTCATCTCCTTGAACGCGTCGAGCAGCTCTTCGGTGCTGAGCTTCGCCATGATCGGCGGTCCTTTCTAATTTCCCGCGCGAAAGCGTCGGGTGTGTCTTCGGGTGATCAGCTTTCGGCGGGAGCGTCGGCTTCGGCGGCGGGAGCCGACTCGGCCTTCTTCTCCTGCAGGGCAGCAGCCAGGCGAGCGACCTGGGAAGCCGGGGCGTTGAACAGACCCGCGGCCTTGGCCAGGTTGCCCTTCATCGCGCCCGCGAGCTTCGCGAGCAGCACCTCACGGCTCTCGAGGTCGGCGATAGCCGTGACCTCGTCAACCGAGAGCGGGCGGCCTTCCATGAAGCCGCCCTTGATGATCAGGGCCTTGTTGTCCTTCGCGAAGTCGCGGATCGCCTTCGCGGCGTCGACGGGCTCGCCGTCGACGAACGCGATGGCGGTCGGACCGGACAGGAGGGCGTCGAGGCCCTCGATGCCGGCGTCCGCGGCAGCCAGCTTGACCAGCGTGTTCTTCGCGACGGTGTACTTGGTGCCCGCGCCGAGAGCGCGACGCAGCGTCGTGAGCTGCGCCATGGAGAGGCCACGGTACTCGGTGACAACCGCTGCCGAGCTGCTGCGGAACTGGTCCGCGAGCTCAGCGACCGCCGTAACCTTGCTGGGCTTCGCCATGATCGCCTCCTCTCTGGGCTGGGTGACCGCCAGGTGGAGAAGGCTCCGAAACAACAAAAACGCCCACGCGCACAAGCAGCACGGGGCGTTGCGAGAAGCTGGCCTCGTCCTCCCTGCGCGGGCCGCCCGTGTTGCAACGGGGCCTTCGTTCTCCTCGCGGAGAAAACCTGCGGTCTTCGGTAGAACCAACGAAAACAGTACTCGACTGTGTGCCACCACTCCAAATCGGCATGATGTGACCTGTGACGGACGAGCCCGGCAAGGACATCGCACCTCGGCAGCCCTCCCCGCCGCCGCAGCCCCCGGTGGACCCTGAGCAGCTGCGGCAGTTCCAGGAGTTCCAGCGCTTCCAGGAGTTCCAGCGCTACCAGGAGGCGACCGGCCAGGCACCGCAGCCGCCGAAGCAGCCGAACAACCGCCTCCGCTGGCTGCTGGTCGTGCTGGGCAGCGCGCTGTTCTGGCGCGTGCTGACGTTCCTCGTCGTGCTCGGCTCGGCCATCTGGGCCTACAACCACTTCTTCGGCGTCGAGGACCCCGGCGACATCGCCCAGGACAGCGGCGGCGTGACCGGCGCGGCCCAGGGCCTGTCCGCACCCGCCGGCCTGCAGGGCACCGTCGGCATGTTCTACAAGCACGTCTCCTTCGCCGACACGACCCGCGCCTGCACCCTGATCCTGCGCGACGACACCCGCCAGAAGTTCGCGAACGCCTACGGCGCAAGCGATTGCGGCGATGCGGTCAGGAAGCTGAAAGCCCAGGTCACCAGCGTCGACCGGTACCAGCAGGTGCTGTTCCCGCCCGACATGCTGAAGACCCCGGTCTCCACGAAGGTCACCATCGACTCCTGCGCCCTGACCGTCGAGGGCGGCCCGCGGCTGGGCACGTTCGTCGTCGAGAAGGTCAACTCCGGCTGGGTGATCACCGACTGGTCCCCCGGCACCTGTGGTTGATCGGGATGCATGGCGGACGCACTGGAGGTGCCCAGCCCTGACAAGGTCGAGTACATGGCCGACGTGGCCGCGGTGGCCGTCGACTACAAGCGGCAGCTGCTCGGCCTGCTCGAACTGCGGCCGGGCCTGACCGTCCTCGACCTGGGCTGCGGCCCCGGCACCGACCTGGCTGCGATGGCCGACGCGGTCACCACCACCGGCCGGGTGATCGGCGTGGACGTCGACCCGCGGTCCGCAACGCCACCATCGGCCGCCGGCTCGCCCGCCTGGCCCGCGCCGCCGGCTTCGAGGTCCAGGCCGTGCACACCGCGGCACCGGTCTTCCACGACTTCGAGACCGCCGACCGCATCTGCGCCTTCACCCGCAACACCGAACGCGCGATCCGCGCGGGCGCCATCGACCGCGCGGTCGGCGAACGGTGGCTCGCGGACCTGTCGACTGGCGACTTCCTGGCGACGCCGCTGGTGTTCCTGCTGTCAGCCCGCAGGCCGTTGCAGTGACTCGACGACCCGGGCAAGGCTCTCCGTGCCACGCCCCTCGGCGACCTGCTCGTCGACGAGCGCCTTGAACGAGCCGAGCGCGGCGAACGGCACGCCCTGCGCCTCGGTGGCGCGGACCAGCATGGCCAGCCCGGACTGGTTCATCGCCAGACTCGACTCGCCCCCGGCGTAGTCCCCGCGGTCGGCCTCCTCGGCGAACGTGACCAGCGCCGGGTGCAGGTCCGTCAGCCACGACAACAACATCGGCGTGAGCTCGGCCGCCTTGATCCCACCGGCCCGCGCCAGCGCCACGGCGTGCAGGAACCCACCGATCAGCCCGTACATCCCCGACAGGATCGCCACGTCGTACCCGGAGGCCAGCCCGGCGTCCGTCCCGAGGTACGTGACCCTCCCGAGCAACGCCAACCGCTCGCGCCACCGCTCGTGCACCGCGGCGGACCCGCTGTAGTTGATGGCCGACTCGTCCGTCCCGATCGTCTGCGGCACCGCGTACACGGCCCCGTGCAGGTACTCGGCCCCGTTCTCCGCAGCCCACCGCGCCAGCTCGCGCGCCTCCTCCGGCGTACCGGAGGTGAGGTTCACCAACGCCCGCCCGCGCACGTCCACGCCACGCAGAACCTCTTGCGCCGCTTGGTGATCGAGCACGGCCACCACCACGAGCCCACCACTCGCCACTGCCTGCTGAACCGTGCCGGCGACGACAGCACCGCTCCCCTCAAGTGCCACACCCTTTGCCGCAGAACGGTTCCAGACCGCCGTGCGGCACCCACCCCGCAGAAACGCTTGCGCCACAGCAACACCGAGGTTGCCCAGCCCGAGAACGGTGATCGCGTCAGATGTCATGCCCCCAGCTTCGCCGCGCGTGATCACCTCAACCAGTGACAGGATTGCCCCCGTCCACCAAATTCCTGCCATAGGCTGGCCGCCATGAGCGCCGGTTCCGTCGCCCTGGTCGTCCCCGCCGACTTCGGCGTCCTGGACCTCTACGAACTGGGCATCCCCGCAGCCGTCTTCGGCACCCCGCAACCCGACCTCGCCGACCCCTGGTACGAGATGTGGTGGTGCAGCACCACAGGCCGCACCCCGAACCCCACCTTCACCGTGCACACCACGCACACCCTCGAAGACATCGCACGCGCCGACACCGTCATCGTGCCGTGGGTGCCGGAAGAGGTGATC
Organism: Nocardia sp. NRRL S-836; assembly: GCF_001279525.1. Classification (GTDB taxonomy): domain Bacteria; phylum Actinomycetota; class Actinomycetes; order Mycobacteriales; family Pseudonocardiaceae; genus Lentzea. The sequence continues at coordinate 68,085 of NZ_LGDY01000090.1, forward strand.
GAGGAAAACGCCCCGGTCCCACCCGACCTGGTCGAGGCCCTCCGCACCGCCCACGACGCAGGCGCCCGCATGGTCTCGTTGTGCGTGGGCGCCTTCGCCCTGGCCGAGGCAGGCATCCTCGACGGCCGCAGAGCCACCGCCCACTGGATGCACACCGCCCTGCTCGCCGAGCGCTACCCGGACGTCCAGGTCGACGACTCCGTCCTCTACGTCGACGACGGCAACGTCCTGACGAGCGCGGGCATGACCGCGGGCCTGGACCTCTGCCTGCACCTGGTCCGCCGCGACCTGGGCGCCCACGTCGCCAACCAGCTCGCACGCCGCATGGTGGTCCCCGCCCACCGCCCCGGCGGCCAGAGCCAGTTCATCGACCTCTCCGTCCCCGCACAGGACGACGACGGCCTCACCCCGGTCCTCGACTGGGCCCGCGAACGCCTGGACGAACCTCTGACCATCGGCTCCCTGGCCCGCCGCGCCGCTGTGAGCCCGCGGACGTTCTACCGCCGCCTGCACGCGGCCACCGGCACCACGCCGCTGCAGTGGCTGCTCAACGAACGCGTCGCCAGGGCGCAGGTGCTGCTGGAGTCGACCGACCTGTCGGTGGAGAAGATCGCGGCGTTGAGCGGCATCGGCACGGCGAACAACCTGCGGCACCACTTCCTGAAGCAGGTCGGGGTGTCGCCCAGCGACTACCGGCAGGCGTGGCAACCGGAGCGGCGGAAGCAGGCCGCTCCCCCCGCCGAGCACCACTGACGGCGCATGCAAAAGGCCCCCGGCGCGAGCCGGGGGCCTTTCACGAACGAACTCGGAACCGCGAGGCTCAGGCCTCGTCCACCAGCATGTTGCGGGTGCGGTTCGGGTCGACCGGGATGCCAGGGCCCATCGTCGTGGAGACGGTGACCTTCTTGACGTACCGGCCCTTGGCCGCGGACGGCTTCGCGCGAAGGACCTCGTCCAGCGCCGCCGCGTAGTTCTCGACCAGCTTCTCGGGCTCGAACGACACCTTGCCGATGACGAAGTGCAGGTTGGCCTGCTTGTCAACGCGGAAGTTGATCTTACCGCCCTTGATGTCGTTCACCGCCTTCGCGACCTCGGGGGTCACGGTGCCGGTCTTGGGGTTCGGCATCAGGCCACGCGGGCCGAGGATGCGGGCGATGCGACCGACCTTGGCCATCTGGTCGGGGGTCGCGATCGCGGCGTCGAAGTCGAGCCAGCCACCCTGGATGCGCTCGATGAGGTCCTCGGCGCCGACAGCGTCCGCACCGGCGGCCTCGGCCTCAGCGGCCTTGTCACCGGTTGCGAAGACGATCACGCGGGCGGTCTTGCCCGTACCGTGCGGCAGGTTCACGGTGCCGCGGACCATCTGGTCGGCCTTGCGAGGGTCGACGCCGAGGCGAATCGCGACCTCGACGGTGGCGTCCAGCTTCACCTTGGACGTTTCCTTGGCGAGGTTGGCGGCCTCCAGCGGCGAGTACAGCCGCTCCCGGTCCACCAGCTCCGCTGCGGCCTTGTAGGCCTTGCTGCGCTTCATATGTCTGTTCCTAACCGTGGATCAGTTCGTGGTGAATGAGCCGCGCTCGGCTCTCCCACGCTTGCTCGAGAAAGGGTGCGATCAGCCTTCGACCGTGATGCCCATGGAACGGGCGGTGCCGGCGATGATCTTCGCGGCCTGGTCGATGTCGTTCGCGTTCAGGTCGACCATCTTGGTCTGCGCGATCTGACGCACCTGCTCCATGGTCACCTTGGCGACCTTGAGGCGGTGCGGCTCGCCGGAGCCCTTGTCGACACCGGCAGCGGCGAGGATGAGCCTCGCGGCGGGCGGGGTCTTCAGCTTGAAGTCGAACGAGCGGTCTTCGTACACGGAGATCTCGACCGGCACGACCTGACCGCGCTGCGACTCGGTCGCGGCGTTGTAGGCCTTGCAGAACTCCATGATGTTGACGCCGTGCTGACCCAGCGCGGGACCAACGGGCGGCGCCGGGTTGGCGGCACCAGCCTTGATCTGCAGCTTGATGATCGCTGACAGCTTCTTCTTCTTGGGTGGCATGTCCGTACTTCCTGTTATTGCGGTGTCCGCGCGCGGCCCTGCCAGCCGCAGCGTGGCCGATCGGTTCCTCTCTCGAGGGAACCGCTCAGATCTTGGAGACCTGGCTGAACGACAGCTCGACCGGCGTCTCCCGGCCGAAGATCGACACCAGGACCTTCAGCTTCTGGCCGTCCGCGTTGACCTCGCTGATCGTGGCGGGCAGCGTGGCGAACGGGCCGTCCATGACGGTGACCGACTCGCCCACCTCGAAGTCGACCTCGATCGTCGGCTTCGGCGCGGTGGTGGAGGCGGCCTTCTTGCCCTCTGCCGGCTTCTGCTCACCCTGCGGGAGCAGGAACTTCAGCACCTCGTCGATCGTGAGGGGCGAGGGCTTGGAGGTGGCTCCGACGAACCCGGTCACGCCCGGCGTGTTGCGGACGGCGCTCCAGGACGCGTCGGTGAGCTCCATGCGGACCAGGATGTAGCCGGGCAGCACCTTGCGCTGCACCAGCTTGCGCTGGCCGTTCTTGATCTCGGTGACCTCTTCGGTCGGCACCTCGACCTGGAAGATGTAGTCCTCCATGTCGAGCGTGTGGATACGGGTCTCGAGGTTCGCCTTGACCTTGTTCTCGTAGCCGGCGTAGGAGTGCACGACGTACCAGTCGCCGGGCGCGTGGCGCAGGGCCTGACGCAGCTCTTCGGCGGGGTCGGCGATCTCTTCGTCGATCGGGGTCTCGTCGATGGCGAGAACGTCGACGTCTTCGTCAGCTTCGGCCTGGTCGGCGTCGGTCTCGGCTTCGTCGGCCTCGGCCACGGTGTCCGAGTCCTCGGAGTCCACAGCCTCCGACTCGACCGTCTCGTCGACCGCGGCGTCCTGCGACACCTCGTCGTCAATGAGGTCGGTCTTCTCCTGGGCGTCGACGCCGTTATCGGAGGTCACTGTGGATCTCGCTTCCTGATTGCAGCGGCAGCTGTCCGGCTCAGCCGAACAACTCGAAAACAGCCGCGCCGAAGCCGAGGTCGAGAGCCCACACCAGCGCGACCATCACGACCACGAACACCAGGACAACACCGGTGTAGGTGACGAGCTGCTTGCGCGTCGGCCAGATCACCTTGCGGAGTTCGCCGATGACCTCGCGGATGTAGCGGAAGAACCGCCCGATCAGCGAGGGACCCTTCTCTTGTCCATCACGGGCCTTCGTCGGGCGACCCTTCTTCGCGTCGTCGCCCGAGTCGTCGGACTTGACGGCGCTCTTCTTCGACTCAGCGCTGCTGCCGTCCTTGCGGGCGGCCGGGCGAGAGGAGGCACGACGTTCACGCCGCGCCGCAGCAGTGGACGGCCGGACAGCGCCTTCGCGCTCCTCCGGCTGGTCCAGCTCGCGGCCCTCGCTCATGCCGTCCTCCACTCCACCCATGACGCTTCGACAGCAGGGGCGACAGGACTTGAACCTGCAACCTGCGGTTTTGGAGACCGCTGCTCTGCCAGTTGAGCTACGCCCCTTCGGGATCCACGAGAGACCCCCTGGCCACGCAGGAAGTGTACGGGAGCCTGCCCCGTCCATTCCAACCAGACCGCCCCAAGCATCAGTCGAGCGGCCTGTCGCACAGCCTACCCACACGAGCACCGAGAAGACGAATCAGGGTCGGGCAACCGCGGTCGCACAGTGGCCCGGATCTCCCTTGAGCACGGCAAACACCACCGGATCAGGCGGTCCGGTGGTGTTGTTGATCACATGATCAGCCGACCCGCACGCGCGCGAACGCACCCGTCAACACCGACTTGCCGTCAAAAGCCGCGCTGATGTTGACCTTCACAGTTCCGTCGCCGAGGTCCTTGGTGACCTTCGCGGTCACCTCGACCAGCGCGCCCTCGCCGTCGTCGGGCACCACGACCGGCCGGCCGAACCGGCAGCCGTACTCGACGATCGCTCCGGGGTCGCCGACCCACTCCGCGACGATCCGCGACGCCACGGCCATCGTGAGCATGCCGTGCGCGATCACGTCCGGCAGGCCGACGTCCTTCGCGGTCTTCTCGTTCCAGTGGATGGGGTTGAAGTCCAGCGAGGCGCCCGCGTAGCGCACCAGGTCGGCGCGCGTCAGGCGGACGGACAGCGCCGGCAGCTCGGTGCCGACCTCGGTCACGACGTTCGCGCTCACGCGTCTTCTCCCCTCACGACGAGCATCGACCTGGCGGTGGTGACGGGCTCGCCGTCGACCGTGCTGATCTCGGTCCGGACGGTCACCATGTCGTTGCCCATGCGGGAGGTGATGGCGTCGATGTGCGCCACGCACACGAGCTGGTCGCCCGCGGTGACGGGCCGGTGGTGGACGAAGTTCTGGTCGCCGTGCACGACGCGGCTGTAGTCGAGCCGCAGCTCCGGGTCGAACATGACCGTCTCGTTCGTCTTCATCGACACCACGATCGCGAACGTCGGCGGGGCGATGACGTCCCTGTGCCCCAACGCCTTCGCCGCGTCGGCGTCGCGGTAGGCCGGGCTGGTGGCACCGATCGCGTCGGCGAACTCGCGGATCTTCTCGCGGCTCACGTCGTACGGCTGCGACGGCGGATAACTGCGTCCGATGAAGGCGGGGTCGAGAGGCACCGATCGAGCCTATATGCGACGAGGCCCGCCCCAGATGTGGGACGGGCCTCGTCGAAGACTCGCTACGCGTTCAGCGGGTTTCCTTGTGCGCGCGGTGCGTCTTGCAGTTCGGGCAGAACTTCTTGACCTCCAGGCGGTCCGGGTCGTTGCGCCGGTTCTTCCTGGTGATGTAGTTCCGGTGCTTGCACTCCTCGCACGCGAGGGTGATCTTCGGGCGTACGTCGGTTGCAGCCACGGTCCTTGCCTTCCTGAGAGCACGCTGGCCCCGACCTCGGAGGAGGCAACCGGTGCGGGCTTACCGCCCGGCGGGGATCTTGCTGAGTAGCGGTGGCCGGACTTGAACCGGCGACACAGCGATTATGAGCCGCTTGCTCTACCAACTGAGCTACACCGCTTTAACACACCACAGCCGCGATGCTCAGCACCGCGGCCAGTAGTGGAGCCCCTTTACGGAATCGAACCGTAGACCTTCTCCTTACCATGGAGACGCTCTGCCGACTGAGCTAAAGGGGCTTGCTCTTTCGTTCTTGCCGAGCGAGGAGAACTCTACAACACCCATCCTCCGAGTACGAAATCCGGGGGGTGCCTCAGTGCACCAAGGTGAGCACCGTCTCATCCCGGGCACCCCTGACCTGCACGGTTCGGGCCCGCAGCCACGCCTCGAAGCGATCTTCGGACAGCGGCCGCGAGATCAGGTACCCCTGCGCGACGTCGCAGCCCATCCCGACCAGCTGGTCGCGCGCGGCGTCGTCCTCGACGCCCTCGGCCACGACCACGAGACCGAGCGAGTGCCCCAGCTCCACGATCGACCGCACCACGGCCATGTCGCCGAGGTCCGTGCCCATCCCGAGCACGAACGACTTGTCGATCTTCACCTCGTCCACCGGCAGCTGGCGCAGGTACGCGAGCGACGAGTAGCCGGTGCCGAAGTCGTCGACGGCCAGCACGACGCCGATCGCGTGCAGGCGCCGCAGCACCGGCAGCGCGCGCTCGGGGTCGGCCATGACGCCCGACTCGGTGAGCTCGAAGGTCAGCAGGCCGGACGGCACGTCGTGGCGTTCCAGCGCGGCGGCCACGCGGTTGGGGAAGTCCTCGTCGGCCAGCGTCCGCACGGACAGGTTGACCGCGATGGACATCCGCAGCCCGCGGTCGAGCCAGCGCCGCACGCGTTCCAGCGCCCGGTCCATCACGAAGTCCGTCAGCACGTCCACCAGGCCGGTGGCCTCGACGGCCGGCACGAACTCGTCGGGGTCGACGCGGCCGAACTCGGGATGTGTCCAGCGCACCAACGCCTCCGCGCCCACGACCTGGCGTGAGGGCAGGGCGACCTTGGGCTGGTAGTGCACGGAGATCTGCCCGGTCTCGACGGCCTGGCGGAACTGCGTCACGAGCTGGAAGCGGCGCAGGAAGATCTGGCCCATGCTCGGCGCGTACGCGCGCACCGGCGCGCCCTCGGATGTGGCGCGCACGGCGACGTCCGCCCGCTGCAGCAACGTGTCCGGGTCGGGGTCCTCGGTCTCGGAGTCCGCTTTGGACGCGTACCCCACGACCGCGGAGGCCTCGACGGTCAGCCGGTCCACCGGGTACGGCACGGAGAGGCCCGCGCGCAGCCGGTCGGCGATCTCGTGCGCGGTCACCGCGCGCGAGTCGTCGAGGAACGCCGCGAAGGCGCCGCCCTCCAGCCGCGCCAGCGGCACGTCGGCGCCGAGAGCGTCGCGCAGACGGCGTCCGGCGGCGACGACCATGCGGTTGCCCCAGGCCTGGCCGAGCGCGTCGGACACCGTCGACAGGATGTCGAGGTCGATGCGCAGCACCACGGCCTTCTCCGACTCGCGCAGCGGTTCGGCGCACGCCTCGCGGAAGCCCGGCCGGTTGAGCAGGCCGGTCAGCGGGTCGTGGTAGGCGTCGTGGCGCAGCCGGGCGAGCAGCCGCCGGTTGTCCACGGCGGTCGCGAGGTGGGAGGCGAGCGTGCGCAGCAGCTGGATGTCGGCCTTGCCGAAGCCGCGCCACCGGGAGAGCCGGTCGTGCGCCTCGACGGCGCCGAGCAGCTGGGTCGCGCCGCGCAACGGCACCACCAGCGCCTCCTGCGCGTCACGGCGCAGCAGGGCCTCGGTGACGTCCTCGGTCGCGTCGGCCACTCGGTAGTAGCGGACGTGCGTGCCGGGCAGCTGCAGGACGGGGTCTTCGCGCACGGCCCGCGGGTCCGTCGCGGTCATCTCGTCGGGCAGCGGTTCGCCGGCGACGAGGGTGATCATGGCTTCCTGCGGGTCGGTGCGCAGGCGCAGCACGACCCGGTTGGCGTTGAGCTGCTCGCGGATGCGTTCCGCGATGAGCTGCCACTCGTCCTCTTCGACGTTCGCCGTGAGGTCGTCCTCCGGCTGGCGCGGGCCGGTGCCGTGCTGCCCTGAACGTGCGACGCGCAGGCTGACCTCGCTCAGCGCCTCCAGGTCGCGCTGTTCGCGCAGCAGCCCGGAGTAGGCGAGGTAGGTGGCGACGATCCCGGCCAGCACCAGGACGATCAGCAGGCCGCCCCACTGCGTGGTGGAGACGATCTGGTAGCCGACGAGGCCGGCCGAGGTGTTCAGCAGCGCCACGACCAGCGTCTGGAGCACGAGCCGCAGGCTGTTGCCCACCCGCATCGACTTGCCCATGAGCCGCAGCGCGCACAGGCCCAGCACGCTCGCGAGCAACGGCACGGTGATCGTGCCGACGAACGCGCCGGCCCAGAACGGCCCGCCCTCGCCGACCATCCGGTTCACGGCGGCCGCCGCGGCGAACGCGACGGAGATCTCCATGAACATCAGGCCCGCGTTGTAGACGGCGCGGTCCAGGATCCGGCGGCCGAGCAACGTGCCGACGCCCGCGACGACGTGCGCGGCGAGCACGACCTCGAACGGGGCCACGAGCAGGCCCAGCACCAGCGGGATCTCGGTGAAGGAGATCGTCCAGGCGACGCCGCTGCGGACGTCGACGTTGATCGCCAGCTGCTCGGCCAGCAGGAAGCCGACGACGAGCAGCGGGCCGATCCAGAAGAGGGAGGTGTGCTCCTTCTCGGGGAGCCAGGCCGCGACCATGCCCGCGCACACGACACCGGCCACCAGGAGGGTGACGGCGAACGCGCTGAACGCGCGGTTGGTCGACTTGGCCGACCAGGCGGCCGAGTCCGACACGGGGGCCGACGCTCGGTCGGACATCCAGCCTCCTCGACGGCCCGGGATGGGGAACGCTCAGGCGTGACTGAGGGGTCCCGTGCTGTGCGAGCAGGACCCCTCCAGGGGCACCAATGTACCCCGCTCGGGGGACGAAATGGCAGGTCGAGCACCCCTAGTGACGTCGGTTCACCCAGACGTGGCTAGTCGATGAGGCGCCCGTGGAGCACCGTCACGGCCTGCCCCGAGAGCAGCACACGATCTTGGGCGAGGGTGGCCCTGAGGAACCCGCCACGCGCCGACGCCTGCTCCGCCAGCAGGTCAGCGCGTTGCAGCCGAGGCACCCAATAGGACGCAAGGGTGCAGTGGGCCGAACCGGTGACGGGGTCCTCCGGGATGCCGGCGGCCGGGTAGAAGCACCGGCTGACGATGTCCGCCTCCCCGTCGCCGACGGCCGTGACGATCACTCCGCGTGACGAGATCTGTGTCAGTCCTTGGACGTCGGGGCGCAGGGAACGGACTTCCTCCGCACTGCCGACCTCGACGAGGTAGTCGAAGCGGCCGCGGGCGATCGACTTGATCGTCGCATGTGGGAGTGCCTCTATTAGGCCGACTGGCGGGTCAGTCAACTCTGGTGGGTCCGCCGGGAAGTCCATCCGGATCCACCCGTCGTCGGGTGTGCAGGTGAGCACACCGCTACGCGTGGTGAACCTCTGCTCCCCTCCCAGCACGTGAGCGGTGGCCAGCGTGGCGTGTCCGCAGAGGTCGACCTCGACCTCCGGGGTGAACCAGCGCAGGTGGTTGTCAGGGGTGACGAAGGCCGTCTCGGCGTGCTTCATCTCGGCTGCGACGTTCTGCATCCACCCGTCGTCGCGCGGTTCGGTCAGGAGGACGACTCCGGCCGGGTTGCCCGCGAAGCGCTCGGTGGTGAACGAATCCACGACGTAGATCTCCACAGGCCGACCCTGCCATGTAGAAGTGGTCGCGTGCCCGAGACTTTTTCCTACCGCGAGGCGGACGCGGACTCGTTGCAGCCCACCTGGACCGCCCTGCGGGTGCACAGCCTGCAGTGGCAGCGGGGGTGGGACCTGCCCGCGCTGCTCGACGAGTGGGAGACCCGGCTCACCGGCGTGGACGACGACGACACCGCCGCGGTCGTGACGCTGCCGAGCCACGAGACCGGCGACGCGCCCGCGTTGATCCGGCACGGTTTCGCGCCGCTGCTCGTGGTCGCCGAGCGCCGCGCCGGCGTCGTGGTGCCGCACCGCCCGTCCGACGTGCGGATCCGTCCGGCCACCCACGCCGACCTGGACGTCGCGGTCGAGCTGAACATGCACACGGTGCGGTACGACGCCCAGTTCGGCATGGTCACCGAACGCCCGGACAGCGAACGGCACCTGCGGACCTCGCTGGCCGGCGCGCTCGACCGGGACCACGAGGCGATGTGGCTCGCCGTCCGCGGCGACACGCCCGTCGGGATGGCCTACGTCGACATGCCGCAGGACGCGCTGTGGATGGAGCCGTTCGCGAACGGCCGCCCGTTCGCGTACTTCGGCCACCTCGGCGTGCGGCCGGACGCGCGCGGCACCGGTGCGGGCAGCGCGCTCGTGGCGCACGTGCACTCGGTGATGGACCGTTCCGGCGTGGCGTCGACGTTGCTGCACCACGCCCTGCCGAACCCGCGCTCGACGCCGTTCTGGTACTCGCACGGCTACCGGCCGCGCTGGACCACGTGGGTGCGCCGGCCCGCCCTGCGCTCGGCTCCCGGCGTGTCGCCGTGACCCGAACAGCCCAGTGCGACACGATCCACGCGTTCGCACGAGTGAAGAACCCGAACGGACCCGTACTCGCGGAACGGATCGGGCCTCTATTTCGACAAAGGGGTAAGCGGTTCGAACACCACCTGGGGGTCGAGATGGAGCTCAGCGGAAGAGCACGCGCGATGCTGCGGGCTGTCGAGGCCGGTAGGGCCGAGGTGACGGGCGGCTCGGAACCCGAGCTGTACGTCGACGGACTGCCGTGCTGCGACCAGACGGCGACGCACGACCTCGTGTACGCGGGCCTGCTGCGAGCGACACGGCCCACCCGGTTCGGCCACCGCGTCTGCGCCGAGCTGACCGAGGACGGGCGCGCGGCGCTCGCGGCGAGTTGATCGCCGAGTGATCGAACATCTGTTCGATATGGGGTATGCTGCGCGCTGAGGCCGGCACGCAAGAGAGAGGAAGCTCTTGCGCGCCGGCCTCGCTGTTTCAGCCGACCTTCTGCTGGGTGCCCACGTTCATCCGGTTCCAGAGGTTGATCGCGCCGATCACGAGCATGAGACCGGCCAGCTGCTTCTCGTCGAAGTGCGCCGCGGCCCCGTTCCACACCTCGTCGCTGACGTGCACGTGCGTCGCCTGCTCGGCCAGCGCGAACGCCGCCTTCTCCGCGTCGGTGTAGTACGGCACGTCCCGCCAGCCGGCGATCGCGTAGACCTTCCGGTCCTCGACACCGGCCTCGCGCAGCAGCTTCGTGTGGTAGTCGATGCAGGCCCCGCAGCCGTTCATGATGCTGACCCGCAGGCAGATCAGCTCCGCGAGGTCCTTGTCGATCCCCGTGGTCGCCGCCGCCTCGGACAACGCCAGCAACGCCTGCATCGCGCCGGGCACGCTCAGGACCGGGTTGGCAATCCTCATCGTCGTTCTCCCTGTCTGTCTTCGCCTGTGCCCTGTTGACCCGGCGGGCGGCGGAGGTGTGACAGGTCGGCGCGAGTTTTTTCTCAGGCGCTGACGCCCTGGCCGAGACCACCGTCGACGGCGAGCTCGGTGCCGGTCGTGAAGGTCGCCTCGAAGGCGAGGAACAGCACCGCTTTCGCCACCTCGTCGGACGTGCCGTGGCGCTTGAGCGGCGTGATCTGGTCGCCCTGCTCCTTGAACTGCCGCAGGACCTCCTCCGACACCCCGCTCACGCCCATCGACGGCGTGTCGATGAAACCGGGACTGACGACGTTGACCCTGACCCTCGGCGCGAGCTCCGCGGCGAGCCCCCTGGCGAACGCCCTGACCGCGGCCTTGGCACCCGCGTAGACGCTCAGGCCGGGCGAGCCCAGCACCGTGGCGACGCTGGTGGTGAACACGATCGAGCCGCCGTCGTGGATCAGCGGCGCCAGCTGCTGGGCGGTGAAGAACGCGCCCTTGGTGTTCACGTCGAACGTCGTGTCGTAGTCGGCCTCGCCGGTCTGCGCGAACGGCGTCAGCGTGGAGAAGCCGACGTTGACGAACAACAGGTCGATGCCGCCGAAGCGGCGCTCGGCCTCGGCCCTGAGCCCGGCGATGCCGCCGAGGTCCGTGGCGTCCAGCGAGAAGCCGTGCTCCACGTCGCCGCCCTGGCGCCCGGTCAGCAGGACCTCGGCCCCGTTGTCCAGCAGCTCGTCCACGACCGCGCGGCCCATGCCGTGCGTGCCGCCCGTGACGACGACCTTCTTGCCCTGGTACTTCACCGGATCACCTCGATGACACTCGCGATGCTGTGGGTGCCGTGGCCCTGCTCCTGGGCGCGCCGGTAGAGGTCGTGCAGCGCCTGCGGCAGGGCGGCGTCGACGCCCTGCTCCCGGTTGGTCTCGGTGAGCATGCGCAACCCGGCGACGTTGATGTCCAAAGCGGACACCTCGGTCTCGTAGTTCCGGTGCTGCGTCTCCTCCCCCAGCTCCGGCAGCATGCCGCCGAGCTCGTTCAGCCACTGCGCGACCATCGGCGTGAACTGCCGCGGCGTGATGCCTTCCGTGCCCAGCAACGCGACCGCCTGCAGGTACCCGGCGAACGTCGCCCACATGATCCCGAGCAGCCCGAGGTCGTACATGGCGGCCAGCCCGGCGTCCTGCCCGACGTGCACCGGCTCGCCGAACGCGTCCAGCACATAGTGGTTCTCGTTGCCGCTGAACAGGATCCGCGCACCGGGCGTCCCGATCTGCGGCGGCACCGCCATGATCACGCCGTCGACGTACTCGACCCCGTTGTCCGCGGCCCACCTCGCCGTGGCGCGCGCCTCCGCCGGCGTGCCGCTGGTGAGGTTGACCAACGTCCTGATGTTCTTGCTCAGCAACGGCTGCTGCACCTCGTAGGAGGTCAGGCACGTCACCACGACCTCCGCCGCGAACGCTTCCTCCAGCTCGTCGACCCGTTTCGCACCCGCGGGCGTCGCCTTGTCCGCGGACCTGTTCCACACCGTCACGTCGTAGCCCTTTTTGACCAGGGCGCAGACGAGCGCGCTGCCCATGCGGCCGAGGCCGAGCACGCTCACCGTTTTCTTGATCCCCATGGCGTTCATGCTCGTTCCGGTGCTGACAGAACGACAAGTACCTACTATTTTGTCAGGTACCCACCTTTTGGTAAGGATCCTGGATGAAGCCACGAACGTACTCGTGCGGCCTCGACGCGGCCATCGACGTGATCGGCGGCCGCTGGAAAGCCCTGATCCTGTGGGCCCTGCACCACGGCCCGATGCGCACCGGCGAACTGCGCCGCGCCGTGTCCGGCATCAGCGAGAAGATGCTGATCCAGGTGCTGCGCGAGCTGGAGGCGGACCGGATCGTGCACCGCGAGGTGTTCCACGAGGTCCCGCCGCGCGTCGAGTACTCGCTGACCCCGCAGGGCAAGAAGCTGAACGACGCGCTGCTGCCGCTGGGCGACTGGGGCGAGGACAACATGCAGGACATCGCCCGACGCCGCGGCGTGAACCCGGCTCCCAGGTACATCTAGGAACCGAGGCCGGCGCGGACGGGCCCGTTCAACCGCGCGGGCCGACCCCGCTCATGCCGGTCCGGTTGGGCCACACTTCCGTGGATTCTCGTGTGGACAACGGAAGCGGGAGGTTGATGGTGGCGAACCCGGGCCGCGTGGCCGGTTGGTCTCTGCTGGGCGCGGCGGTCGTGTACGCGTGGGGCGTCTTCATGGTGTTGGGGGTGTACGACGTCGAAGAGCTGTGCGGCAGGTACGGCCAGCACTGGGAATTCGATCCCGCCCACAGGGAGTCGCTGTTCCCGCCCTCTTCTCCCTGCAACCCGTCCTACGACCTGGTCCCGCCCTACCTGACCCCGGTCTTCTTCACCCTCCTGACTCTGGCGGCCGTGTCCACCACCATCGCCATCACCCGAAAGCTCAACCCCAGCCCCCCTTAGCGCGCCGCTGCACCACCGAAGGCGAGCCGGCCTTGATTTGGGCCGCGACGCCGAAGGCGAGCCGGCCGGGGGTCCGGGGGCGGAGCCGCCCGGCTGGGGTGTGGGGGCTCGGCCCCCACAAAAAACCGAGAGGCCCCCTGTCTGCGCTATCCGCAGACAGGGGGCCCCGGCATCGAGTGGCGGGTAGAGGATTCGAACCTCTGTAGCTTTCGCGACGGATTTACAGTCCGCTCCCATTGGCCGCTCGGGCAACCCGCCCCGCACCGTCGTAACGGTGCGGGCAGAACGATACATAACCCCTTCGGGCGGCCTCAAATCGGGGGTCCCCAGTAGCATCGTCGCTGCACGAAGACCCCGAGATCGTTGAGGAGTGAAGTTGTGGCGGACCCGTCGTTCGACGTGGTGAGCAAGGTGGACCGGCAGGAGGTCGACAACGCGCTCAACCAGGCGGCCAAGGAGCTGAGCACGCGCTTCGACTTCCGCGGTACCAACACCACCGTGGCCTGGGCCGGGGAGGAGGCGATCACCTTCACCTCGGAGACCGAGGAGCGCTGCAAGGCGGCGATCGACGTCTTCCAGGAGAAGCTGGTCAAGCGCAACATCTCGATGAAGGCGTTCGAGGTGGGTGAGCCGGCGGTGTCCGGGAAGGTGTTCAAGGTCACGGGGAACCTGGTGCAGGGCATCACCTCGGAGAAGGCGAAGGAGATCGCCAAGAAGATCCGCGACGAGGCGCCGAAGGGCGTGCAGGCGCAGATCCAGGGTGACCAGCTGCGGGTGTCGGGCAAGAAGAAGGACCACCTGCAGGAGGTCATCGCCCTGCTGAAGGGGTCGGACTTCGGTATCGCCCTTCAGTTCACCAACTACCGGTGAAGGGCATCGTCCTCGCCGGTGGCAGTGGGACGCGGCTGCACCCGATCACGCAGGCGGTTTCGAAGCAGCTGTTGCCGGTCTACGACAAGCCGATGATCTACTACCCGCTGTCGGTGCTGATGCTGGCCGGCATCCGGGAGGTGCTGATCATCTCCACCCCGGTGGACCTGCCGCTGTTCCGGCGGTTGCTGGGTGACGGGTCGCAGTGGGGCATGCGCTTCGAGTACGCGGAGCAGGCGGCGCCGAACGGGCTGGCCGAGGCGTTCGTCATCGGCGCGGGCTTCGTCGGGGACGACGACGTGGCGCTGGTGCTGGGCGACAACATCTTCTACGGCCAGGGGTTCTCCACGACGCTGCAGCAGCACGCGTCCTCTTTGGACGGCTGCGTGCTGTTCGGGTACCAGGTGAAGGACCCGGAGCGGTACGGCGTGGGCGAGGTCGACGAGACCGGGCGGCTGATCTCCATCGAGGAGAAGCCGAAGGAGCCGAGGTCGAACCGGGCGATCACCGGGCTCTACTTCTACGACAACGGTGTGCTGGACATCGCCGCGAACCTGACGCCGTCGGCGCGGGGCGAGCTGGAGATCACCGACGTCAACCTGCACTACCTGCGCGAGGGGCGGGCGCAGCTGGTGGAGCTGAGCCGCGGGTTCGCGTGGCTCGACACCGGCACGCACGACTCGATGCTGGAGGCCGGACAGTTCGTGCAGGTGCTGGAGCGCCGCACGGGCGTGCGCATCGCGTGTCCCGAGGAGATCGCGCTGCGCATGGGGTTCATCTCCGCGCAGGAGTGCTACGCGCTCGGCGAGAAGCTCGGCAAGTCCGGTTACGGCGAGTACCTGATGGCGGTGGCGCAGAGCTCGCGCTAGCGCCGCGCCATCTCCTCGAGCCTGCGGACGCGGTCGGCGATCGGCGGGTGGGTCGAGAACCACCTCGCGTACTGCTCCCCTGAGCGGAAGGGGTTCGCGATCATCAGGTGGCTCTGCGACACCACCTCCGGCTCCGGTGCGAGCGGCGCCGCCCGCGTCCCCAGCTCGATCTTGCGCAGCGCGCTCGCCAGCGACAGCGGGTCGCCACTGAGCTCGGCACCGGAGGCGTCGGCCTGGAACTCGCGCGAGCGGCTCACGGCCAGTTGCACGACGGTCGCGGCGACCGGGCCGAGCAGTGCGATCAGCAGCAGGCCGAGCGGGCCGGGGCCGTCGTCGTCGCCGTCACCGGCGCCGAAGATCCCGGCGAACAGCGCGAGGTTCGCGAGCATCGTGATCACGCCCGCCAGCGCGCCGGCGACGCAGCTGATCAGGATGTCGCGGTTGTAGACGTGGGCGAGCTCGTGGGCCAGCACCGCGCGCAGCTCGCGTTCGTCGAGCAGGTCCAGGATGCCGGTCGTGCAGCACACGGCAGCGTTGCGCGGGTTGCGGCCCGTCGCGAACGCGTTCGGCGCGACCGTCGGGCTCAGGTACAGCCGCGGCATCGGCTGCCTGGCCTTCTGCGACAGTTCGCGCACGATCGCGAACATGACGGGTTGCTCCACCTGGGACACGGGCCTGGCCCGCATCGCCCGCAGCGCGAGCTTGTCGGAGTTGAAGTACGCGTAGGCGTTCACGCCCAAGGCCAGCAGCAGGCCGATGACCAGTGCCGTGCGGCCGAACAGGCTGCTGATCACGATGATCAGCGCGCTCATCCCGCCGAGCAGCAAGGCGGTCTTCAACCCGTTGATGTGCTTGTGCACGGTTCCGCCTCCGGGTTCCTCACGTCCTCCCCCTCAACGAACCCGGACGCCTGCCAGTTCCGGTGGCCGTCTCCGGCGCCGGTTCCGCGGCGGGATCGAGCGCGGGTGGCGGCGGCACCTGGTCGATCCACGTCGCCAGCACGTCCCGCTCGTGGACGAGCTCCGCGACGGCACCGTCGCCGTCGACCGACCCCGTGCCCGGATAGCCGAACTCCGGCGCCCAGTGCAGCGCGTCGAACGGGCAGACCTCGACGCAGATGCCGCAGTACAGGCACTGGCCGTAGTCGATCGCGAACCGGTCGAGCACGTTGCGGCTGCGCGGGCGGGCGCTGCCGGGCTGCTGTTCGACCTCGGTGTGCGACGTGATGTGGATGCACCAGTCGGGGCACTCACGCGCGCAGATCATGCACACGGTGCAGTTGGCCTCCAACAGCGCGATAACGCCCCTCGTGCGCGGCGGAAGGCTGTTCTCCGGCCCGGTCATGACGTGCCTTCCTCTTCACGGCGCGGGCCCCACGACGGGTCCGGCACTCCGGGTGGTGCGGTGCGGCGGCGGCTCGGCGCGCTGGTGTTGTCCTCACCCGGCTCCAGACGGCCCGGCCACGGGCGCACGACGCGTGCGGCGAGCACGAAGTCCTTGCGCAGCGGGTGGCCCTTGAAGCTGTCGGGCAGCAGCAGGTGGTCCGCGGGCGTGGTGAGCGCGATGCCGAACATCTCGGCCGCCTCGCGTTCGTGCCACTCGGCGCCCTTCCACAGGTGCGCGACGCCGGGCAGCGCGTCGTCCGGGCCGACCTCGGTGCGCAGCATGACGCCTTCGCGCGTGCGCGGGTCGATGACGTGCAGGAACACCGCGTGGCGTTGCCCGGCCGCACCCGGCCGGCCCGCGTCCTCGACGCCGAGCCAGTCGAACATCACGAAGCCCTGTTCGTGGTGCGCGGTGGCGGTGGCGAGCCAGTCGGCCAGCTCCACGTGGTGGACGGTCTGGCCGAACGCGGTCTTCGGGGTGGTGGTCACGCGTTCACCAGCCGGTGCAGCGCCTTGAGGCCTTCGAGCAGCGCTTCCGGCCGCGGCGGGCAGCCGGGAACGGCGACGTGGACCGGCAGCGCCTGGTCGATGCCCTTGGTGACGCTGTAGGAGTCCCAGTACGGACCGCCGGTGTTGCTGCACGCGCCCACGGAGATCACGTACCTCGGTTCCGGCATGGCCTCGTAACTGCGGAGCACAGCGGGCAACATGACGTCCGTGACGGTGCCGGAGACGACGAGGACGTGCGCCTCGCCCGCGCCGTCGACCGGCGTGACGCCGAGGTCGGGGAGGCGGTCGAGCGCTGCCATCACCTCGACCCCGCAGCAGGCGAGTCCGAGTTCGAGCACGGTGACCTGGTAGGTGGTGCCCCATTCCAGGCGAGCGGAAGCCGTCACAACCAGCGAGGGTAATACTTGGGGGCCCGCCGGCTCGCGCCTGGCGGACCCCCACCCCCCAATGATTCCCCCCGGAATCGGCTCCCACGCGTGGTCGCCGCGGATAGTTTTGTACACCGCTGGATAAGTGTCCAGAGATTCATCAACTGAATCTGCAGATAATTTGTCTGCGAACTGCGGTCAAGTTCAGTTCAACTGATCGGTAGATCACCAGAGAGGGTCCCGATGTCCGGCTCGTCCCAGTTGGTGCTTCCCACCAGCACGTCACTGCACCGTCTGCTGAACATGCCCGGCGCTCTCCTGGATACCACATTGGACCAGCTCAGGACGCTGTTGACGGTTCACGAGACCCGTTCGGCCCTGCGGGCGGCGCGTGCGTTGGGGCGTGAGCAGTCGAGCGTGCAGAAGCAGCTGGACACGTTGAACAGGAACTTCCGGGAACTGTGCGGTGAACCGCTGGTGGTCAAGCAGGGACGCGGAAAAGACGTGCTGTTCACGCCCACCGGTGAGTCGCTCGTCGAATTGGCGCGGGACACGCTCGCGGAGTGGCTCGACGGAATTCACGAGTGCCGCCGCAAGCTCGGAACCACCGTCACCGTCGGCACCACCCGATACATGCTCGACACGCTCGCGAAGGCCTGGCACCACGTCGCCGGCGAGTTCCGCGAGCGCGACGTGGACCTCAAGGTCGTGCACATCCGCACCAAGGACATCTGGGCGAAGCTGGAGACGCGCGAGGTCGACGTGGTGTGCGGCAGCGTCGTGACGCGGGCGGGCGCGGGCTGGGAGCGGCCGGAGTTCGAGGTGATCGAGTGGCGGCGCGGCGGCCTGGCGTTGCTGACGAACCTGCCGGAGACGGTCATCGGCGACCGGGTGCGGGTGCCGCAGCTGCGCTCGGTGCCGCTGGTGGTGCCGGGGGCGGGGTTGATCGCGGAGTTCCTGCGCGGCTGGTTCGGTCCCGACTACCGGCAGAGCATCGACATCGCCGCGGAGATCGACGAGATCCAGTACGGCATCTCGCTGCTGCGCTCGAACCTCGTCCAGGGGGCCATGATCGTGACGTCTGGTTTGGGCGTGGTGGCGTCGAACAACGAGCTCCGGGAGGGCGACGGCCTCCGGGTCGTCCAGCTCGCGGACGACACGCTGGAGCGCCTTGTCGGCGTTTTCGCCCGAACGGACGAGCTGGCGAAGCACCCGGCCGACCACCCCCTGAGCCTGCTGTGGGCGGCCTTCACAGCAGAAGCGCCCCGGCCGTAGCCGAGGCGCTCGCTGTCGATCCGTACTACTGCGTTTTCGCGGGTGTCATGGCTTCGTGCTCAGGCCTGCGGGGTTCGACCTCCGGACGGTGCTGGGCTTTGGCCATCTTGGCCAGCCAGCTCGTCGCCTCCGAGCGGATCTTCGCCAGCTCGGCGTCGGGTGCCTGTTGCTCGTTCATCGGCCACTCCCTGCGTTCGGGGATCGCTTCGATGGGAGCACTACCGGGCGTGTGCCCGCTAGGGCCGCCATTCTTGTGGGTGAACCTTGTTGACAGCATCGTCCGTCGATGGACTCCGCGCACCCCGACACGGCGGCACCGGCGTTCTCAGTACCCCAGGTACCCGCCACCCAGGTTCATGTTGACCAGACCGGGGTGGTTGTGGAAGCCGCCGTAGCGCGCGTAGGTGTAGCGGACACCGGCGATGATGTTGTCGACCGGCGCCAGGATGTTGTCGTACCCCGGCAGCTTGTACGCGCGGAACGTCGGGTCGATGCACTGCATGAGGCCCTTGGACGGCGTGCCGCGCAGTGCGTTGGAGTCCCAGTTGTTGACGGCGTTCGGGTTGCCGTTCGACTCCTTGATGATGATCGTGTAGATCTCGTCGACGCTGCTGTTGTCGATGTTGGTGCCGTTGGCCTGCAGGACCTTGATGGCTTCCTTGATCCAGCCCTCGACCTCGCGCTGCTTGGCCGGCTTGCGCATCTCGATCTGGCGCTCGGCCTCGACGCGGGCCGCTTCCAGCCGCTGGGCGTGCGCGTCCTTGGCGATCTTGCTCGCCTGCTCGAACGTCTGCATCGCGTACATCTGCTGGAACTGCAGGAGGCGGCCGACCTCACCACCGGGGTTCACGTCGTGCACGGTCTTCACGGCCGGCTGCGTGTCCGGGATCGACCCCAGCTCGGCGGCACCCGACGCGAGGTCGGTGGCGGAACCACTGGTCGCGGCGTTGGCGATGGCGGCGGTGCCGGCGGCGACACCCGCTGCGACGACGATGGCGCTCACGCGGTGAGCGAGCGGAACCTTGTCGTCCTCGGCGCGGTGGGCGCCAGGCTTCACTTCTGCTTTGGGCACGACCGTGTACACGGTTCGGCCGGCGGACTTGCTGTGCCGGGCCAAGGGGGAGCCTCCTGCGTCGGGGAGCTTGGTCTCCGGCGTTCCCGGCGGGGGATTCCGGGCGGACTCGCGGGACTCACGAACTGCGGTTCCTGTGTCCTGCCGGTGACCAAACCGTTATCGGCGGGCGAGAACGTAACCTCGCGTCACCAGCACAGGCAAGCGTGAGCGCCCGTTGGGTGACTCTCGTCACGTTTCTGATGACATGGACTATCCGTCGCTAACAGACAGTCAGCGGTTCTGTGAATGCTTCATCGTCGCCTCCTGACGAACTGGCGCAGCTGTCTGTCAGGTCGACCGCGTTGTGGGTTATCGGGATGTCCACGCGACCGAGTGACATCGTGACGTGCCGTGGGTGCGGTCCATTCTTTTGTGCTGACCTGCGGAGACTTGATCGCTTGACCGGGTCGTTCGCCTTCTCGCAGAGGGGTACGGAAGGGCAGGCCCCGCGGTTCACGGCACCATGAAACTCATGGGGGACCACAAGAGAGTGACGCGCGATCCAACAGATCGGGCGGCCCGACGTGCCGCGGCGCGCGAGGCGGTCCTGGCGGCCCGTGCCGAGGCCACGCGCCCGTGGTGGCAACGCCGCCTGGTCGCGTGGCTGACCGCACTCCCCGCCGCTTCTGGCGCGAGCTCAGGTGGTGGGGCTCGGAGCTCGGCGAGGGCGTTGCCGAGGTGCTGCTGGCGTGGGCCGCGCTCGGTTTCGTGTTCGTGGTCGGCCTGCTCGGGTCGCTGGCGTGGCGGACCGCACCGCTGCCGACCGCCGTCCTCGCGGCCGGCGCGGTGGCGTTCCTGGCCTTCGGCGGCGTCGAGTTCTTCCGTTCCCGCCGCCGAGGCCGCCTGACGACGCTCGCGGTGTGCGCGTTCGGTTTCGTGCTGCTGTGGGTGGCGCTGTCGCTCTGGCCTTACCGGTTGTTCTGACGTTTCTGCTCCAGCGCCTTCAGCACCCAGTCGGGACTGTCGCTGGGCCCGCTGTTGAACGCGATCGCCGCCTCCGGCTGGTACCAGTGGACGAGGTTCACCACCTGCTGGAACACCTCCAGCAGCTCCGGTTGCTTCCTGATGCCGCCCCCGACCACCACGCAGTCGTACGACCGTTCCTGGAGCTTCGCGGCGATCTCGGCCTGCGCCGCGCCGCCCAGCCCGTCGAAGTCGATGAGCAGCAGCTCTTCCGCGAGACCGAGCTCCGCGGCGTGCCTGCTGCCGAGCTCGATGGCCGCGGCGACGGCGTCCGGGTCGAAGCCGGGGATGGTGTGGGGGTCGAAGCCGATGACGAGAACTGTGGGCACCGCCGGAGGCTACTGCGATGATCTTGGTCGTGTCCCGGCGTTATTTCCGGGACCGGGCCCTCGACGGCGAGGGCCCGGCGCACTCAGCCCGCGGGTGCGACCTCGAACCCCGCGATACCGGCCCTCATGCCGAGGAGCCACATCAGCACGGTGGCCGCGCCCAACAACATGGCGACGCCCAGCGCGAGCGTGAGCAGACGCCACAACAGCGACCAGCTCGACGTGTGGTGTCGGATCGTGGACCAGAGGTTCTCGGCGGCCCCTTCGCCGCGGCGGGTACAGGGGTGCAGGTCGGCCGGTACGACCGACCGTTCGTCGTCCGCGTGGTTCGTGGCGGCGGACCGACTGGCTAACGTCACTGTCGCAAGCTCCTTCGCTCGTGGGGACGCATCGGTGAGATCCCGGCGAAGGTGATCGAACGGCTCCCTCTTGCCAGGGAGCCGTTCCTCTTCTTAGGCGTGTGCCTCCGGGCGATGGCCAGCGTATGGAGCCGAAGGGTGTGTGTACGGGCGTTGGTCGTTGAGCGGCCGTGTGGGCACGGTGGAGAGCAGAGGCGTTAACGGGCGGGTGGTCGCCTTAGCTGATGTCGATGGAGCTTTGAAAGGTGTTCAGGCGCCTTGAACGGTTGTCCACAGGCGCTGAGATGGCGTCGGCGGGCGATGAGTGGTCGTGGAGAATCTCCAATTTATTGGCCCCCTGGTGATTGCCTGCCGTGGATATCGGTCGGGCAGATGGGTGAGCGGCGGGAAATCAGCGGCGACCTGTTGCAGCTGCTCACAGGCAAGGCCAGCGGGTGCTCTGAGCAAAAAAGATCTGCGCTGGCGAGGGCTTTTGAGCCTTCGCCAGCGCAGATCGAGAATCGCGAAGAGGGTGCGATCAGTCCCTGATCTCCATCGTGCGGATCTTGATCCATGCGGCGGTCAGGCGCTCCACCAGCGTGGACGCGAGCCGTTCGCTCCGCCCGCGCTTGGCGTTCCACGTCTGTTCCACAAGTGGAACGCCAAGTTCCGGTGTCACGATGCGCTGCTGCGTCTGAAGCGGAGCGGTCAGGAGGCGATCGGGAGGTTCCGCGCGGCGGCCTTGTGCTGTGCGCGGAGCGCCTTGAGCGTCGGGTAGTACGGGCTGTGGGCGCGAGTACACCCCCGTATCCGGAACCTCCAGCCGCCGGAAGATGACGAGTCAGTAAGCCGCTGTCCCGCTGGCCCATCCCCGTCCTAACCGCCTGTCGCCGAGCACAGTGACCTTGCACTTGACCGGCAAGGACGCCTCCCGGCAAGGACGCCTCTTGGGGCTCCGCCACATCTCCGCCATGACCACCCATATTATGGAATTCCATGAGCGAAGCTCACAAGTGAAATTCCGCAAATATGCGGAATTTTGACTGGTCTTACCCTGCGCTACACACTGCACTAGAATCACTGAAGTGGCAGGCACACTACACTACCGACTAAAAGTCACTCACATCTATCAACGTCGTTTCGAGCAAAGCGAACTAGCCGAAGCCTTGAAGACGAGTCATTGGTACATCATTACTAGACGACCAGCCGTCAGGATAATTGAAGGTTCGGCAAACCTCGACAATAAAATAATGACAGTAGATGTGACTACAAGTGCCGATCTCGCCAGCAGCCGATTGACGCGGACGCTCGGTCTTGATTTCGGAAACTCCCAATCCCTAACAGATTTCCAAACTTACGAGAATGGTGCTTATTTTTCTGTCAATATTGATGGAAGGATCATGCATGGCGATGCATGGACACTTGCTTCACTACTTTCTCGGGCAGATAAAGAACTTGCGGCTCAAGAGGTTCTCTACATCGGCGAGGCATTCGGAACAGACGGTTCGACCAATGTCTGGAACCGCGTAAAAGCACACGAAAAGTTACAGCGCATATACGAACACCATGCCGATTACGATTGCGACATATTTGTGGCGCCGTTGTCTCTAGAGCGTTCACACTGGGTTGCCGATGATCACATTAGTGACGCTGAGCCTGGGTTTGACCTAGAGGGATATTACAAGCACTTCGCGACCTACGATGGCGCGATCCGTAAAGCGTCAGTAGACCTGATTGAACACAGCCTTATATCCCATTTCACTCCCTACTACAATGAGAAGTTAATTGAGTGGCGCCGCGAAGAACCAACTAAAAGTATGCGGCTAATGAGAGAAACGGGTTTCCGTTTGATGCAAGTTCACCTAAGTGGATGGTGGGGTCTGGCAAGATTTTACTCTGGCAAGGTACCTGATAAGTTCCGCAGCCATCTAATTTTACACGACTTACCACCAGTACCACGACGTCCCACCTTTCAGGCTATCGCGGCTGACCACATTAGTGACTCGGGACCGAGTGGAATGATGGTACGAGAGGGACAGGCACTGCTTGAAGATGCTGCGGAACGAACTGGCGTTACAATACGGGTCTTCGGCGAGCAGGCACCAAGTATGCGTAAACCACCAGGTTTGGTGATGCCAGCGGTTCCTCTTCCGAAGAGCAAAAATTCTACTGCCTCCGACAACCTTCGCTCTAGCATCACTCAGCAAAGAGAAGAAGCCGAGAAGGAAAATGCGCCGATCGACCATCCCGGAAAGTCTACTTACGATCCTAAAACAGGAACTATCGTAGCCGGAGTGCACGCCGATGGCACTATAGAGCGTCGCCGCCTACACAATCCTTCTACCGGAACAATAAATTCAACACTTATTTTTGGCGATACCGGAACCGGACGTTCGAATCAATTATTACTGCTTACAACAGAAGCGCTAATGACCGGATTATTCATACCTGCAGTAGCAGATGTTGAAGCCAAAGGTAGTTGGAGAGAAAACTTCGGCACAGATGAGAATAGTCGCTTATTTGCCGCCGGCATAGAGGAATCAATCAAACTTCTTTCTAATCTGTGTGGGGTGATGGATTCTCGCGCAGGCGAAAATGCCTACAAGCGTCCGACTCGTGAATCCCCTGCCGTCATGCTTGCCGTTGATGACGGAGATGCACTTCTCCGCAGTGAGCGCAGCGCATCGCTAATCATGAAGATATTGTCCGAGGGTGGTGCGGTCGGCATAGGCATATCTCTAGTGCTGGGTGACATCCTTGAATTCGAAGATAGTCGGCCATTAATGTCAACTTTGATGACCGCTGACTACAAGTTTGCCTATACACCACGAGGCCGGGCGATACTAAGGTATCTGGATGCAGAATTCGGCCCGAAGCGCACCAGGACATGGAGCAACAACGACGATGTCCCTCTCTTCGTGGTTCACCAGGACGGCAATAACGCGGTGCTCGGGTTTGCCGTCGCATGGCTTAACGCCGAAAATGACGCGGACTCCGCCAAAAGGTGGGCCAACGAACAAGTCCGGGACCTTCGGCAAAGCTTGATCGGAGATTGGCGGCGAGTCGGTGAGTCTGCGGAATCTTTCTGGAATATGGATTTAGTTCCCAATCGATGGTTTCTTCGCAGACACGACGACGTCTGGCTATTGGTAGCGGCGCAGACGAATATGATGGACTTGTCCGGTCCAGACCTAATCGAGTGGGCGGAAGCTCAGATCGAGGCACGATACGAAGTCGATCTAACAGCCTGGCAGGTCGGCCCTGGAGTTAGAGGATCAAGATCCTCGACGTTTTACATTGAAGCCAGCGGTGGGATTTCCGTAAAAGACCGATCGGAAACATTCAAACGATTTATCGCCAGTCTCCATTGAGTCCCAGTAGGTTGCGATATGCGAGATCGATACAACGTACATTAACTTCAGGCGCGGTCATGTAGGTAAAGGTGACATATCTCTCGGAGGGCTTCGTGTCATCCCGCCGACCTGGCTCGTCCCAACCGCGCGTGTCAAGGGGCACCTTCCGTCCACACGGGACTGCTGGGCTGGGTTTGCCCCCTTGACGCGTGTGGTTGCCCTCGTGGAGGTCGGCGGGATGACACGAAACCCGGTCCCCGCTGGTTCGCGAGCTGTCGACGGCTCCCGGTCATCCTGCTGGCCTGCCCGTCCGGCGGGGACATGATCTTGTGGCTTGCGGTCCCTGGCGGGGTCGGGCGGCCGCTGTCCCGCTCGCCCAGAGTTCAAAGATCTCAAGACCGGCTTTGGCTACGGAATTCAGTGGCGTTTCAGCAATCCTGAAGAATAGTAGAAAATAGGCAGCTTCTCCAGGCCGGAGCACCGTGGAAGTACACATAGCTCAACATTGCATCTAATCGTCAAAATACCTCGAAACTGTGCTGCACTGGCACTGCTGACCTGGCTTCAGCGGCGGAGCGCACTGAGCGTGTCGGCGGCCCGCTGAGGGTACGCGAATGGCAGCCGTTCTCGCAGGTAGACTTCGCAGCAGAGCCCCCGGCGATGGTCTTGCCAGGGGCTCTGCTTGTTCCATACATGTTCCAGAGACAGCCACAGAAGGCCGCAGTCAGCGACAGACGGTGACCTGACGACGTTGGCAGCATCGAAGCAGGTCAGGCCGCATATGAGGCCTTCAAGCAGGAACAGCGGAACGGCACTGCGTGGGCGAGGTCTAGCCGCGCAGCTCCATCGTGCAGCACTTCGGGCCGCCACCCGACTTGCGCAGTTCCGAGATGTCCACCAGAACGGGCTCGAATCCCCGCAACGCCACCTGCTCGGCGAGGTGCGTGGCCTCGACCGGCATCACGACGTGCTTGCCGTCGGACACGGCGTTAAGGCCCAGGCAGACGGCGTCGTCGTCGTTGGCGATGACGGCGTCGGGGAAGAGGCGGCGGAGAACGGCCTGCGAGCCCGGCGAGAAGGCTTCCGGGTAGTAGGCGACCAGTGGGTTCGGGGACTGGTCGTCGAGCATGAACAGGGCCACGTCGAGGTGGTAGAAGCGCGGGTCGACCAGCTGCAGGGAGACGACCGGGACGCCGAGCACCTCCTGGGCCTCGGAGTGGGCGTGCGGGTCGGTGCGGAAGCCGGTGCCGGCCAGGAGGAGGGAGCCGGTCCAGGTGAAGTCGCCCTCGGCCTCGTTCACGGCGGTGGGCATGACGACCGACGAGTAGCCGGAGGCGAGGAACCAGCGGCGGAAGTGGTCGGCTTCCGCGGCACGCTGGGGGGCGCGGAAGCGGGAGCCGAGGACGCGGCCGTCGATGACGGTGCCGCTGTTGGCGGAGAAGACCATGTCCGGCAGGCCGGGGATCGGGTCGATGACGTCGACCCGGTGGCCCAGGCGCTCGTAGGTCTCCTTCAGGGCCGTCCACTGCTCCACGGCCAGCGAGGTGCTGGTGGGCCGGGTGGGATCCATCCACGGGTTGATGGCGTACTCCACCGTGAAGTACGTCGGCGGGCACATCAGGTACCGACGGGTGGTCGGCATGCGCGTCGGCGCGAAGGGTGCGGCGATGTCGAGCGTGATCGGCTCGCCCGGCCCGGAGATGGATACCGTCATGGATCGAAATGTAAAGGGCGGGATGACCGTCGAACAACGCCGCAGTATTGCGCAAACTAGGGCAGAATGTTGCGTGTGGACAGCATCGACCAGCGAATCATTTCGTGCCTGATGGCGAACGCACGGTCCAGCTACGCGGAGATCGGCAAGGAGGTCGGTCTCAGCGCGCCCGCGGTGAAGCGGCGGGTGGACAAACTGCTGGACAACGGGGTGTTGCGGGGCTTCACGGCGGTGGTGGACCCGGAGGCGCTGGGGTGGGGCACCGAGGCGTTCGTGGAGGTGCACTGCAAGGGCAACGTGGCGCCGCACGACATCCAGCACCGGCTGGAGCCGATGGCCGAGGTCAGAGCCGCCTACACGGTGTCAGGGGCGGCGGACGCGATCGTGCACCTGCGGGCCGCGGACATCCACCACCTGGAGACGGCGCTCGAGCGGCTGCGGGCCGTGGAGATCATCGACCGGACGGTGTCGACGGTGGTGCTGTCCCGGCTGCTGGACCGGCCGCCGGCGCCCTAGAGTCCGGGCATGGCCGAGGTTCTGCTGGAGCACAACGATTCCGTCGCCGTGATCACGATCGACGACCCGGAACGGCGCAACGCGCTCACGATCGATCTCTCCCAGGCGCTCGCGGACAAGGTCGCCGAGGCGGAGCGGCACGCCAACGCGCTGATCGTCACGGGGGCGCCGCCGGCGTTCTGCGCGGGTGCGGACCTCACCCAGCTCGGCAACTCCGCCGACGAGGGGCTCAAGCGGATCTACCGCGGTTTCCTCGCCGTGGCGAACGCGCGCATCCCCACCATCGCCGCGGTCAACGGGGCCGCGGTCGGTGCCGGGCTCAACCTCGCGCTCGCGTGCGATGTCCTGGTGGCAGGACCGCGGGCGCGGTTCGACGCGCGGTTCCTCCAGCTCGGCATCCACCCCGGCGGCGGGATGACGTGGATGTTGCAGCGCAAGGTGGGGCCGCAGACGGCGACGGCCATGACGTTGTTCGGGCAGGTCCTCGACGCGGACGAGGCGGTCAGGACCGGCTTGGCCTACACGAGGGCGGAAGATCCGGTGCAGACTGCGAAGGAGCTGGCGAAGGCGGCCGCGGAGGCTCCGGGGGAACTCGTCCGGACCATCAAGGCCACTATGCGGGTGACCGATGTTCTCGACGACCACGGGGAAGCCGTCGAGACGGAGCTGCGGCCACAGGTTGCTTCGATCGACACTCCAGAGTTCGCTGCGAGGCTTGCCGCGATGAAGGCTCGGATCAGCGGTCGGTAAGTGTTACCTTGAGTAACAGGTAAGAGGGTGACGTGTGCCGCATTCGGGTATCCGCTGGTAGTGCTGTGCTTACCGTGTGGTGAAGGACCCGGTGCGGCAGATGGGACTTTTTGTCTCGCCTAGTGGTACATGGCCCGTCTCGCGGGCGGTCCTGGCGACTACCCTCGCGGTGGGGCACAGCCACCCTTGGAGAGAGGTATCGGCGTAGGAATGAGCACTGAGACCCGCAAGCTGGATCGCGTTGTGATCCGCTTCGCCGGCGACTCCGGTGACGGCATGCAGCTCACCGGAGACCGGTTCACGTCGGAAGCGGCGGCGTTCGGGAACGACCTCGCCACGCAGCCCAACTTCCCCGCCGAGATCCGCGCACCACAGGGCACCCTGCCCGGTGTGTCGTCGTTCCAGCTGCACTTCGCCGACTACGACATCCTGACGCCGGGCGACCGCCCCGACGTGCTCGTGGCGATGAACCCGGCCGCGCTCAAGGCGAACGTCGTCGACCTTCCCGACGGCGGCATCCTGATCGTCAACACCGACGAGTTCACCAAGCGGAACCT
This sequence comes from Nocardia sp. NRRL S-836, assembly GCF_001279525.1. GTDB lineage: Bacteria > Actinomycetota > Actinomycetes > Mycobacteriales > Pseudonocardiaceae > Lentzea. The sequence goes on from NZ_LGDY01000090.1 coordinate 95,929, forward strand.
GACCAAGGTCGGGTACGACTCGAACCCGCTCGAAGACGCCTCGCTGGAGCGGTTCCAGGTCCACAAGATCGCGATGGCCACGTTGACCATCGGCGCCCTGGAGGAGACCGGCCTGGGCAAGAAGGACGCGGAACGGGCGAAGAACATGTTCGCGCTCGGCCTGCTGTCCTGGATGTACCACCGGCCGACCGAGGGCACGGAACGGTTCCTGCGCGAGAAGTTCGCGAAGAAGCCGGACATCGCCGAGGCCAACGTCCTGGCGTTCCGCGCGGGCTGGAACTACGGCGAGACGACCGAGGCCTTCGCCGTCACCTACGAGGTGGCGCCCGCGAAGCTGAACACCGGTACCTACCGCCAGATCACCGGCAACACGGCGACCGCGTACGGCATCGTCGCGGCGGCGCAGCGCTCCAAGCTGCCCGTCGTGCTCGGCACCTACCCGATCACGCCGGCGTCGGACATCCTGCACGAGCTGTCGAAGCACAAGAACTTCGACATCACGACCGTGCAGGCCGAGGACGAGATCGCCGGCATCGGCATCGCGCTCGGCGCGTCCTACGGCGGCGCGCTCGGTGTCACGTCGACGTCCGGCCCCGGCATCGCGCTGAAGTCCGAGACCATCGGCCTCGCCGTGATGACCGAGCTGCCGCTGCTGGTGATCGACGTGCAGCGCGGTGGCCCGTCCACCGGTCTGCCGACGAAGACCGAGCAGGCCGACCTGCTGCAGGCGATGTTCGGCCGCAACGGCGAGTCGCCGGTGCCGATCGTCGCGCCGCAGTCGCCGTCCGACTGCTTCGACGCGGTGATGGACGCCTGCCGCATCGCGCTGAAGTACCGCACGCCGGTGCTGTTCCTGTCCGACGGCGCGATCGCGAACGGTTCCGAGCCGTGGCTGATCCCGGACGTCGACTCGCTGCCCGACCTCACCGTCGAGTTCGCGACCGACCCGGAGAACTTCCAGCCGTACTCGCGCGACCCGGAGACGCTGGCCCGCCCGTGGGCCGTGCCCGGTACGCCCGGCCTGCAGCACCGCATCGGCGGGCTGGAGAAGCAGGACGTGACCGGCAACATCTCCTACGACCCGGAGAACCACGACCGGATGGTCCGCCTGCGCCAGGCGAAGATCGACGGCATCGAGGTCCCCGACGTCGTGGTGGACGACCCGAGCGGCGAGGCCCGCGTGCTCGTCCTGGGCTGGGGTTCGTCCTACGGCCCGATCGGCGCGGCCGCGCGCCGGGTCCGCAAGCTGGGCCTGCCGGTCGCGCACGCGCACCTGCGCCACCTCAACCCGTTCCCGAAGAACCTGGGCCAGGTGCTGAAGTCGTACGACAAGGTGATCGTCCCGGAAATGAACCTGGGCCAGCTCGCGTTGTTGTTGAGGGCCAGGTACCTGGTGGACGCGGTTTCCTACACCAAGGTGCAGGGTCTGCCCTTCAAGGCGGAGGAGCTCCAGGACGTGCTCGCTGACGTGATCAAGGGGGTGTCGGCGTGACTGCGATCGACCTCGGAATCCCGGGCCTGACCGGAGTTCCCACGACTGACGAGAAGCAGACGGCCAGGGACTACAAGTCCGACCAGGAAGTCCGCTGGTGCCCCGGCTGCGGCGACTACATCGTGCTCAACACCATGCAGTCGTTCCTGCCGACGCTGGGTCTCAAGCGCGAGAACATCGTGTTCGTGTCGGGCATCGGGTGCTCGTCCCGCTTCCCGTACTACATGAACACCTACGGCATGCACTCCATCCACGGCCGTGCGCCGGCCATCGCCACGGGTCTTGCCGTGGCACGGCCGGACCTGTCGGTGTGGGTGGTGACCGGTGACGGCGACGCGCTCTCCATCGGCGGCAACCACCTGATCCACACGCTGCGCCGCAACGTGAACCTCAAGATCCTGCTGTTCAACAACCGGATCTACGGTCTCACCAAGGGCCAGTACTCGCCGACCTCGGAAGAGGGCAAGGTCACCAAGTCGACCCCGATCGGCTCGCTGGACCACCCGTTCAACCCGGTGTCGCTGGCGCTGGGTGCGGAGGCCTCCTTCGTGGGCCGGGCGCTCGACTCGGACAAGGCGGGCCTCACGTCGGTGCTGCGCCAGGCCGCCGAGCACCGCGGCTCCGCGCTCGTGGAGATCTACCAGAACTGCCCGATCTTCAACGACGGCGCGTTCGACGTGCTCAAGGACGCCGACGAGGCGCAGCGCCGGATCATCAACGTCGTCGACGGCGAGCCGATCCGGTTCGGCCGCGAGGGCGAGTACTGCGTGGTGCGCGAGGGCTTCGGCCTGGCGGTCGCGAAGTCGGCCGACGTGGACGCCTCGGACATCGTGGTGCACGACGCCTCGGACCTGAACCTGTCGTTCGCGCTGTCCCGGCTGTCGACGCAGGACCTCACGCACACGGTGACCGGTGTGTTCCGGCGTGCGGACCGTCCGACGTACGACGACGGTGCACGGGCGCAGGTGGCGGCCGCCAAGCAGGCCAAGCCCGCTGACCTGAGCAAGATCCTGCACGGCAAGGACACCTGGACCGTGGTCGGCAGCTGACCCGCGACCAAGCGAAAGGCCCCCACCGAAAGCGGTGGGGGCCTTTCTGCGCTACGGGTCAGGGTGCCGGCCGGAAGCCCGCCTTCTGGGCGTCGGACTCGGTGCGGAACCACACGTCGGCACGGGTCTCGCCGAAGTTCGCCGAGCTCTCCGTGTAGTAGCGACGGCCGGTCAGCGTGGCCTTCACGGCGAAGTCCTCGGCCGGTGCGTGGCCGTCGGACCTGGGCAGCACCGAGCCGGGACCGAACGGCGAGCGCGGGTTGAAGCCCTCCGGCTGCTGGAACCGGGACGAGCCGGGGCCGACGGCGCCGTTGGGGCGGCCGCCGGTGGAGGGCGAGAAGCCGACCGGGCGCGGGCGTGCGGGCAGGGCGGGCGCCGGCTTCGGCGCCTCCTGCTTGGGGGCCTCGAACGCCTGGAACGCCGGGAAGCTCTGCTGGCGCTGCTTGGTGGTCTTGCGGGCCTCGCGGATCGGCAGGCCGGCCTCGGTCACGCGCTGCGGCAGGTCCGACTCGACCGGTTCGGGCTCCGGCTCGGGCGGGGCGGCGAGCAGGGGCTCGTCGGAGGGCACGAACTTCGGCACGAACGGCTGGTCGTCGATCGTCTCCGGGATCGAACGGGTCTGGCCGGTGGGCGGCAGCGGCTCGTCGGCGTCCAGCAGCGGCTCGAACAGCGAACGCGGGCGTTCGACGGCCGGTTCGCGGCGGGCCGGGGGCTGTGTGGTCTGCGGGGCCTGCGGGGTGTCGGCGGCGTGGTCGAACGCGGCGGCGACGGCGCGGGCCTGGCGGTCGCGGCTGTCGGCCGTGTCGACGGGGTCGGTGTTGTCGCCGAACGCCGAGAACGCCGTGGCCGGGGCCGAGCCGGGGTCGGAGAACGGCTGGGAGTACGCCGCTGGGGACTGCCGGACCGGCTCCTGGTAGACGGGCTCGGTGTAGGCGGCCGGCTCGTTCCGAGCGGGCGTCTGGCGAACGGGCTCCTGGTAGACCGGCTCGGCGTACGCGGCGGGCTCGCTCTGAGCGGGCGCCTGGCGAACGGGCTCCTGGTAGACCGGCTCGGCGTACGCGGCGGGCTCGTCCTGGACGGGCGCCTGGCGGACCGGCTCCGCGTGGGCCGCGGGCTCGCTGTCCGGCTCGTAGGCGTGCTCGTCGTAGACCGGCTCGTCCTGAACGGGGGCACCGAACGCGGACCGGCCGTGTGCGGGCTCCTGCTCGGGCTCGGCGTAGGCCGGTTCGGTGTAGGTCGGCTCCGCGTAGACCGGCTCGTCGGTCACGTCCTCGTGCGGGGCCTCGGAGTGGTCCTCCTCGGCCGCCTCAGACGTCGGCAGGGGCTCGCGCAGCGCGCGGGAGTGGGGACGGTCCGCGGACTCGCCATGGCGCGCGTGGGCGGGCTCAGCGTCCGTCTGCGGCTCGGTGAAGACGCCGTTGCGCACGTGCGGGGCGTCGAGGTCGATCGGCTCACCGAGGATGCCGGTCTGCTCGGCGGGCGACTCGGGTCCGGCGGAGTCCAGGCGGCCCGACAGCTCGTCGCGCAGGCCGGGGTACTCACCGGTGAGGTCGTTGGCCGGCCAGGCGCTCTCCTCGACGGCGATGTAGGTCGTCTGCTCGGAGCGGGTGTGCTGGGGCTCGTCCTCCTGCTCGGCGGCCTCGTCGAGGAAGACCTCCTGCTCCTGCTCGGCCCAGACCTCGCGCGGCTGGTAGATGAAGTCGTCGGGGACACCGTCGACCTCGGGGCCCGCGGTGGGCTTGGCGACGGGCGCGCCGGGCTCCGCGGTCGGTTCGTAGGTGGGCACGTACGAGGTCTGCTCAGCGGGGAGCTCCGGCTCCTCGTCGAAATCGGCGGCCTCCAGGCCGGACCGCGGCAGCACGGTCGTCATCTCGGCCGGCGACTCCGGCGGCGCGGTGTCGGCGTCCGGGGTGAGGCGCTCGAACAGCGACCGCGGGCGGTCGTCCTCGGCGTCGGCGTAGGCCTTCTGCTCGGCGAGCTGCTCCTCGAACCGGCGCTGCGCCTCCTCCGGCGACATCAGCGGGGCCCGCGGCTCCTCGGCGACCGGAGTGGGCTCCGGCTCCGGTTCGGGCTCGGGTTCCGGCTCGCGCTCGCGCTCCGGTTCGGCGACCGGCTCCTCGGCCACGGCGGGCGCCGGCACCGGCGCACCGAAGTAGGCGGGCGGCTCGGCGTACGGCGCGGGTGCGGGCGGCAGCGCCATGACCTCGTCGGTCAGCGAGCGCTGCGGCGGGTTGTCCCACTCGTCGACCTCGACGTCGTCGACCCTGGAGGACGCCACGACCGGCCGTTGCACGTCACGGGAGCGCGCCTCAAGAAGTTGATCTTCGAGTACCGCGACCTGCTTGCGTGCGGGCCTGACCATCACCAGCCACGTGAGCAGCGCCCCCGCGACGAACGACAGCAGACTCCACAACCAGACCTGCCCGAAGACATTCACGGGTAAGCCCCTTCTAAGACCACGCGCCGACCCACTCACTCGGAAGGGTGAGCGTAGTCAAACTACAGTGCCGTCGAAGATGCTCCGTCACTACGCCGTTCAGCGCAAATAAGGGCCAGAAACCGCAGCGTAGAGTGAGGTTTCGTGCCTCCCCTGACGAGTTCCGGTCTCAGTTCGGCAGAAGTTCACACCCAGGGGCGCGGGCTCACCTACGGAGCAGCCGCCTACGTCCTGTGGGGCCTGTTCCCGGCGTACTGGCCACTCCTGGTGCCCGCGGCGCCGGTCGAGGTGCTGGCGCACCGCATCGTCTGGTCGTGCGTCACGATGGGCCTGCTGCTCGCAGTGCTCCGCAAGTGGCGGCCGCTGATCGAGCTGTCCTGGAAGGGCTGGCTGATCGTCAGCGCCGCCGCCGTGCTCATCACGGTCAACTGGGGCACCTACATCTACGCCGTCAACACCCAGCACGTCGTGGAGTCGGCGCTCGGCTACTTCATCACGCCGCTGGTCAGCGTGGTCCTCGGCATGGTGTTCCTGAAGGAACGGCTGCGGCCGGCGCAGTTCGTGGCCCTCGGCGTGGTCGTGGCCGCGGTGGTCGTGCTCACCGTCGACTACGGCGAGCTGCCGATGATCTCGCTGGTGCTGGCCTGCTCGTTCGGCGTCTACGGCCTGCTCAAGAAGAAGGTGCCGCTCGACGCCACGTCCAGCCTCGCGGCGGAGAGCGCGGTCATCGCCCCGATCGCGCTGGTCTACCTGCTCACGCTCGGCAGCGCGAACACGTTCACCACCGCGGGCACCGGCCACACCCTGCTGCTGCTGAGCACCGGCATCGTCACGGTGATCCCGCTGCTGCTGTTCGGCCTGGGCGCGCAGCTGATCCCGCTGACGACCATGGGGATGCTGCAGTACCTGGCGCCGATCCTGCAGTTCGCGTGGGGCGTGTTCGTGGTGCACGAGCCCATGCCGCCCAGCCGCTGGGCCGGGTTCCTGCTGGTGTGGGTGGCGCTCGCGATCTTCACCGCCGACGCCGTGCGGAACCGGCGCAAGCACGTGCTCGCGCCGGTCGAGCAGCCCGCTCGAAGGGAACACGGGGCCCCCGCGTGACCCTCAGGGGAACGCGGGGCCCCTGCGGGACGAGGGATCAGTGCGTGCGGGCGACCACGTAGGTGGCGAGCTCTTCGAGGGCGTCGCGGGCGGCGCACGGCGGCAGCTTGCCCAGCTCCGTGCGGGCCCGGTCGGCGTACTCGTCGAGCGTCTCGCGGGCGCGGTCCATGCCGGAGGACTTGCGCAGCAACGTCAACGCCTCGTCGACCAGCGCGTCCTCGGTGATCGGCCCGGCCAGCAGCTCGGCCAGCCGCGTCTCGGCCGGGTCGGCCAGCGCGTAGAGCATCGGCAACGTCCGCACGCCCTCGCGCAGGTCGGTGCCCGGCGTCTTGCCGGACTCGACCGACGGGGAGGCGATGTCGATGACGTCGTCGGCGATCTGGAACGCCGCCCCGATCACCTCGGCGTACCGGCGCAGGGCGTCGGTCTGCTCCTCGGTCGCGTCGGAGAACATGCCGCCGAAGCGGGCCGCGGTGGCGATGAGCACACCGGTCTTCTCCTCGATCACCTGCAGGTAGTGGGCGACCGGGTCCTCGCCGGGCTTCGGCCCGACGGTCTCGCGCATCTGGCCGGTCACCAGGACCGAGAACGTCTCCGCGATGATCCGCGCCGCGTCCGTGCCCAGGTCGGCGGTCAGGCGGGAGGCGTGGGCGAACAGGTAGTCGCCGGTCAGGATCGCGATGCTGTTGTCCCACTTGGCGTTCGCGGACACCGCGCCACGCCGCGTGGTCGCCTCGTCCATGACGTCGTCGTGGTAGAGCGTCGCGAGGTGCGTGAGCTCGACCACAGCGGCGGCCTTGACGACCTTGTCGCGGTCCCACTCCGCGCCGAACTGGGAGGCCAGCAGTGTGAAGAGCGGGCGGATCCGCTTCCCGCCCGCTTCCACAAGGTGAAGCGAGGTTTCCGTGACCGCGTGGAAGTCGTTCTGCACGACGTCGTGCAGCATGCTCTCCACGTCGGCCAAGCCGTTCTGGACTACCTCAGTGAGCACGGGGTCCACCAACGCGAACCCCGGTCCCTCATGCTCGCTACTGGTCACAACAGCAGACTACGTACACCTAGCTGAGGAAGGTGCCGGTACCCGCCCAATCGAGCACCAACGTGGGCCAGAGACCGAGCACCAGCGTGACCGCCGCACCCAGCGTGATCGCGACGGTGGTGAACGCTCCCGGCACCGTGACGGTCGGGCCGTCCGGCGCGGGCTCGCTGAAGTACATCAGCACGATCACCCGCAGGTAGAAGAACGCCGCGATGGCCGAGGCCACCAGGGCGATCACCACGAGCGGCGTCAGGCCGGCCTCGATCGCCGCGCTGAACACGACGAACTTGCCGATGAAGCCGGACGTCAGCGGGATGCCGGCCAGCGCCAGCAGCAGGAACGTGAACACGCCCGCGACCATCGGCGACCGCTTCGCGAGACCCGCCCACTGCGACAGGTGTGTCGCCTCGCCGTCGGAGTTGCGGACCAGCGAGACGATGCCGAACGCCGCGATCGTCGTGAAGCCGTAGACCAGCAGGTAGAACATCGTCGCGCTCACACCGGGCGCGTCGCCCTCCGGCGTCAGCGCGATCGAGCCGATCAGCAGGAAGCCCGCGTGCGCCACCGAGGAGTACGCGATCATGCGCTTCACGTCGGTCTGCGTGAGGCCGAGCACAGCGCCGATCACCATCGACACGACCGCGACGCCGTACAGCACGCCGCGCCACTCCCACTGGGTGTTCTGGAACGCCACGGTGAGCACGCGCAGGATGCCGCCGAACGCGGCGACCTTGGTGCACGCCGCCATGAAAGCCGTCACCGGCGTCGGCGCACCCTGGTACACGTCCGGGGTCCACGCGTGGAACGGGCCGACCGCCGCCTTGAACAGCAGACCCACCACCAGCAGACCGAAGCCCGCGAACAGCAGCGTGTCCGAGCGGTCCGTGCCGGCCGCGGCGGACGCGATCGCCGAGAGCTTCACCGAACCGGCGAAGCCGTACAGCAGCGCGATGCCGTAGAGGAAGAACGCCGACGCGAACGCACCGAGCAGGAAGTACTTCACCGCTGCCTCCTGCGAGAGCAGGCGGCGCCGGCGGGCCAGGCCGCACAGCAGGTACAGCGGCAGCGACATGACCTCCAGCGCGATGAACATCGTCAGCAGGTCGTTCGAGGCGACGAACGTCATCATGCCGCCGAGCGCGAACAGCATGAGCGGGAAGACCTCGGTCTGCATGCCGGTCTTCGACGCCTGCGCGCGGTCCTGGACGGTGCCGGGACGGATCGCGGCCTGCCCCACGAACACGCCGCCGGGCTCCACCGAGCGGTCCGCGATCAGCAGCAGGCTGCCGAACGCCAGCACCAGCAGCGTGGCCCAGAGGAAGAGCGACGGCGGGTCGACGGCGACCGCGCCCGCCAGCGTCGCGACGCCGGCGGCCGGGTGGTCGTCCGAGGCCGCGTAGGAGATCAGCGCACCGGTGGCGCCGACCAGCGTGAGCAGCGACAGCACGAGCTGCACCGCCCACCGCTGGTGCTTGGGCAGCAACGCTTCGAGCAGCACGCTGACACAGGCCGCGCCGAGCACGATCAGCACCGGCGCGACGGCGTGGTAGTCGATCTCCGGCGCCTGGATCTGCTGCGCCTGTGCGAACAGGAGGTTCACGTCACTTGCCTTCCTGCACGGAGACCGGGTCGGTGACGCCGACCTCGGTCAGCGTCGCCCCGACAGTCGGGGTGATGACGTCGAGCACCGGCTGCGGGTAGAACCCGAGGGCCAGCACGATGACGACGAGCGGGGCCAGAACAGCGATCTCGCGCTTGTTCAGGTCGCCGATGGCCGTCTTCTTCTCCGGGTCGCCGACGGCGCCCGGACCGGCAGCGGCACCCACGAGCGCGTCGCCGCGCAGCGGGCCGGTCATCATCCGCTGGTAGAGCCACAGCACGTAGAGCGCCGCGAGCACCATGCCGACCGTCGCGAGGATCGTGTAGACCGGCTGCGTCGGGAACGAGCCGATCAGCACCAGGAACTCCGAGACGAACGAGTTCGTGCCCGGCAGCGACAGCGTGGTCAGACCCGAGATGAGCAGCATGCCCGCGAGCACCGGCGCCACCTTCGACATGCCGCCGTAGTCCGAGATCAGCGACGAACCACCGCGCGCGATGATCATGCCGACCACCAGGATCAGCATGCCGGTCGAGATCGAGTGGTTCAGCATGTACGACACCGAGCCCACGCCGGCCTGCGACGTGAACGCGAAGATGCCGAGCGCGATGAAGCCGAAGTGCGCGATCGAGACGTACGCGAGGAACCGCTTCATGTCCCGCTGGCCCGTGGCGAGCAGCGATCCGTAGAGGACACCGGCCACGGCGAGCACCAGGATGTACGGCGCCAGGTTCTTCGACGCCGTCGGGAACATCGGCAGCAGGTAGCGCAGCATGCCGAACGTGCCGACCTTGTCCAGGATGCCGACGACGATCACCGTGACGCCGATGGGCGCCTCGGCGGCCGCGTCGGGCAGCCAGGTGTGGAACGGCACCAGCGGCGCCTTGATCGCGAACGCCAGGAAGAAGCCGAGGAACAGCCAGGTCTGCGTCGTCGGGTCGGCGTCGCGCACGACCGTCACGAGCGTGGCCCAGTCGAACGTGCCCTTGCCCAGCTCGTCCGACGCCATGGCGTAGGCGCCGATCGCGGAGGCCAGCATGATCAGGCCGCCGAGGAACGAGTACAGGAAGAACTTGACCGCCGCGTACTGCCTGCGCGCGCCGCCGTAGCCGCCGATCAGGAAGTACATCGGGATCAGCATGACCTCGAACAGCACGTAGAACAGGAAGACGTCGGTGGCGGCGAACACCGCGACCGTCACGGCCTCCTGCACCAGGATCAGCGCGAGGTACCCGCCCTGCGACCGGCCCTCCGGCAGCCGTTCGGTCCACCCGGCACCGATCACCAGCGGGATCAGCAGCGCGATCACCGCGATCATCACCAGCGCGATGCCGTCGATGCCGAACGACAGCCGGACGCCGAACGACTCGATCCACGTGACGCCGGACGCGAGCTGGATGCGCTGGCCGTCCGGGTCGTAAGCCGTCCACAGCAGGACCGCCAGCACGAGCTCGACGACCGAGAAAGCGAGCGCGACGAGCTTGGCTTTCGTGTCGTCCTTGCGCAGGAACGTCACCACCAGCGCGCCGACGAGCGGCACGACCAGCAGCGCGATCAGGACCCAGTTCACGAGAACCTCACCATCAGCAGAGCCCCGAGAACCACGATCGAGCCCAGGAGCATGGACAGTGCGTAGGAGCGGACGAACCCGGTCTGCAGCCTGCGCAGCCGGCCGGAGCTGCCGCCCAGCAACGCCGCGGTGCCGTTGACGACGCCGTCGACGCCCTTCAGGTCGAGGTACACCAGCGCGCGGGTGAGCCAGGTGCCCGGCCGCGCGAACAGCGCCTCGTTGAGAGCGTTGCCGTACAGGTCGTTGCGGGCCGCGCGGACCGGGAACGACACCCGCGCCGGCCGCTCGACCGGCTGCGCGCGGCGGCCGAAGAGCAGGAACGCGAGACCGGCGCCGGCGAGCGACAGCACGACGGTCAGGATGCCGACCAGGCCGTGCGACAGGACGCCGTGCGACTCCTCCAGCTCACCCAGCGAGGGCTCCAGCCAGCCGGCGAGCCGTCCGCCGGAGGAGAGGAACCAGCCGCCCGCGACCGAACCGACCGCGAGGACGATCATCGGGATGGTCATCGACAGCGGCGACTCGTGCGGGTGGTACTCGCGGCCGTCCTCGGACTTCAGTTCCTTCCAGCGGGGCTTGCCCAGGAAGACGAGGATCAGCAGGCGGGTCATGTAGAACGCGGTCAGCGCGGCACCGAGCAGTGCGACACCGCCGAAGACGTACCCGCGCCAGCCCTCCGCGCCGAACGCCGCCGCGATGATGGCGTCCTTCGAGAAGTAGCCCGCGAACGGCGGGATGCCGATCAGCGCGAGGTAGCCGAGCGTCCACGTGACGAAGGTGATCGGCAGGAACCTGTAGAGCCCGCCCATCCGGCGGATGTTGCCCTCGTCGTTCATGCCGTGCATGACCGAACCGGCACCGAGGAAGAGCCCGGCCTTGAAGAAGCCGTGCGTCAGCAGGTGCATGATGCCCAGCGCGTAGCCGATCGGGCCGAGGCCCACCGCGAGGATCATGTAGCCGATCTGCGAGACCGTCGAGTACGCCAGGACCTTCTTGAAGTCGTCGTAGGCGCAACCGATGATGCAACCGATCAGCAGCGTGACGCCACCGATGATCATCACGACCAGGCGGCCGTCCGCGCTCAGGTTGTAGAGCGGGTTCGAGCGGGCGATCAGGTACACGCCCGCGGTGACCATCGTCGCCGCGTGGATCAGGGCGGACACCGGGGTCGGGCCGGCCATGGCGTCGGGCAACCAGGCCTGCAGCGGGAACTGGCCCGACTTGCCGCAGGCACCGAGCAGCAGCAGGAGCGTGATCGCGAGGACCTCCGCGCCGCTGAACTCGCCCACCCGGCTGAAGACCTCGGTGTACTGCGTGGTCCCGAGGCGGTTGAACATCAGGAAGATCGCGATGGCCAGGCCCAGGTCACCGACGCGGTTCATCAGGAAGGCCTTCTTGGCCGCCGATGCCGCTTCCGGCTTGTACTGGTACCAGCCGATCAGCAGGTACGAGGCGAGACCGACGCCCTCCCAGCCGAAGTACAGGGTCACGAAACCGTTGCCCAGCACCAGCAGGAGCATCGCCGACACGAAGAGGTTCAGGTAGGCGAAGAACTTCCGCCTGCCCTCCTCGTGCGCCATGTAGCCGACCGAGTAGATGTGGATCAGCGAGCCGACACCCGTGATCAGCAGCACGAACGTGAGCGACAGCGGGTCGAGCCGCAGTCCGAACTCGACGGTCAGGGCGTTGATGTCCACCCAGTCCCAGAGGTGCAGGTTCTGCACCCGCTCCTCGGGGTTGGCGATGCCGACCGTCGAGAAGAACAGCGCGAGGCCGTAGCCGAACGACGCCAGCAGCGTGGCGCACCCGAGCAGGTGGCCCCACCTGTCGGTGCGCTTGCCACCGACCAACAGCACCGCCGCGCCGAACGCGGGCAGCGCCAACAGCAACCAGGCGAAGCTCGCGACCCCGCTGGCGACAACAGGTTCCGTCACCGGTGACCCCTCAGTACTTCAGCAGGTTCGAGTCGTCGACCGAGGCCGAGCGACGCGTCCGGAAGATGGACATGATGATCGCGAGGCCGACCACGACCTCCGCCGCGGCGACGACCATCACGAAGAACGCCATCACCTGACCGTCGAGCGAGCCGTTGATCCGCGCGAACGTCACCAGGCTCAGGTTGACCGCGTTGAGCATCAGCTCCACGCACATGAACACGACGATGGCGTTGCGCCGCACCAGGACGCCGACGGCGCCGATGCTGAACAGCAGTGCCGACAGGAGCAGGTAGTACGTCGGAGTCACGACTCACTTCCCTTGAGCGCGTGCGAGTCCGGCTGGTGACCGGTGCCCGCGACCTCGGCGACGTCGTCCGACAGCACGGACCTGTCGGTCGCCTCGATGACCTCGAAGAGGGACTCCTCCGAGACGCTGCCGTCGGGCAGCAGTGCGGGCGTGGCCACCGAGTTGGCGGTGGCGAAGACACCGGGGCCGGGGATGGACCCGACCCGCTTGCCGTCCTGGAAGCGCTCCTCGACGAGCTCCCGCTGCGTCTTGCGGGCGGGCCTCCCGTCGCGGCCGACGAACGCGAGGATCATCGCGCCGATGGCGGCGGTGATCAGCAGCGCGGAGGTCAGCTCGAACGGGAACAGGTAGTCGGTGAAGAGCTTCTGGCCGATGTTGCCGACGTTGCCGCCGTTGGTGGTGTTCGCCTCGGCGAGACCCACCGGCGTCACCGCGGTCAGCGACCGGGCGATCGAGCTGACCAGCAGGACCGCGAAGCCGATGCCGAGGAACGCGGCCGCGAGGCGTTGTCCCCTGATCACCTCGACGACCGAGTCGGAGCTGTCGCGGCCGACCATCATCAGCACGAACAGGAACAGCATCATGATCGCGCCGGTGTAGACGATGATCTGCACGAAGCCGAGGAACGGCGCCTGCTGGACCATGTAGAGCACGCCGAGGTTCAGCATGGTCAGCACCAGCCACAGCGCGGAGTGCACCGCGTTGCGCGAGAACAGCATGCCGAGCGCGCCGGCCAGTGCGAGCGGGCCGAGCACCCAGAACGCGACCTTCTCGCCGGTGCTCATCACGTCGACCGCGCGCTGCACCGGCTCCGGCTGCTGCGCCAGGAACTGGAGGACGAGGCTCACTGCTGGTCACCCTTCTCCTGGGCCACCCTGGCGAGCTGCGGGCCGTTCACGTAGTAGTCCTGCTCGTTGTCGCCGAGCCGCATCGGGTGCGGCGGTTGCTCCATGCCGGGCAGCAGCGGGGCGAGCAGGTCCTCCTTCGTGAAGATCAGGTCCTGGCGGTTGTCGTCGGCGAGCTCGAACTCGTTCGTCATCGTGAGCGAACGGGTCGGGCACGCCTCGATGCACAGGCCGCAGCCGATGCACCGCAGGTAGTTGATCTGGTAGTCGGCACCGAAGCGCTCACCGGGCGAGTAGCGCGCTTCCTCGGTGTTGTCGCCACCCTCGACGAAGATCGCGTCCGCGGGGCAGGCCCACGCGCACAGCTCGCAGCCGACGCACTTCTCCAGCCCGTCCGGGTGCCGGTTGAGCTGGTGGCGGCCGTGGAACCGCGGCGCGGTCACCTTCTTGACCTCGGGGTACTCCTCCGTCACCACCTTCTTGAACATGGTGCCGAAGGTGACTCCGAAGCCCTTGATGGACTCGAACATGCCTACTCCGCCTCCTTCGCGGTGGGAGCGGCGGCCAGGGCTTCCGTGTCCTTGGGAAGAGTGGCGACCTTGACCTTGCGCTTGGGCGCGGACTTGGGGACCTGCAGGTCGAGCGGCGGCAGCGGGAAGCCGGAGCCCGCGAGCGGAACGCCGCCCTTGGCCTGCTGCTTCTTGTCGGGCAGCAGGAACGAGATCAGCAGCACGACACCGACGAAGACGCCGAGTGCCACCAGTTTCTGGCCGGTGGAGAGCTCCTTGAGCGCACCGGTGCGGATGACCGCGACGGCCAGGATCCAGACGAGGCTGGTCGGGACCAGGACCTTCCAGCCGAGCTTCATGAACTGGTCGTAGCGCAGGCGGGGCAGCGTGCCGCGCAGCCAGATGAAGATGAACAGGAAGAACAGCGTCTTGACGATGAACCACAGCAGGCCCCACCAGCCGGTGTTCATGAACTCACCGGACCACGGCGCGCGGTAGCCGCCGAGGAAGAGCGTGGTCGCCAGCGCCGAGACGGTCACCATGTTCACGTACTCGGCGAGGAAGAACAGCGCGAACTTCAGCGAGCTGTACTCGGTGTGGAAGCCACCGACCAGCTCGGACTCGGCCTCGGGGAGGTCGAACGGCGCGCGGTTGGTCTCGCCGACCATCGACACCACGTAGATCACGAAGCTCGGGAACAGCAGGATGCCGAACCAGCCCGGGATCGGGGTGCCGAGGATCGTGCTGGCCTGCGCGTTCACGATGTCACCGGTCGACATCGAGCCGGTGAACATGATCACCGCGACGATCGACAGGCCCATCGCGATCTCGTAGGAGATCACCTGCGCGGCCGAGCGCAGCGCACCGAGCAGCGGGTACGGCGAGCCGGAGGCCCAGCCGGACAGCACGATGCCGTAGACGCCGAGCGAGGAGCAGGCCAGCACCACCAGCACGCCGACCGGGAGGTCGACGAGCTGCAGCGCGGTCTGCTGGCCGAACATGTTGACCTCGCCGGCGAGCGGGATCACCGAGAACGCGAGGAACGCGGGGATGCACGAGATCACCGGGGCGAGGAAGAACACCCACTTGTCCGCGAGGACCGGGCGGATGTCCTCCTTGAACGCGAGCTTCAGACCGTCCGCGAGCGACTGCAGCCAGCCGTTCGGGCCGACCCGGTTGGGACCGGGGCGGTGCTGCATCCGCGCGACGACCTTGCGCTCCCAGTTGATCATGAACAGGGTCATGACCACGAGGAAGGCGAAGATCCCGACGACCTTGACCAGCACCAGCCAGATCGGGTCGTCCGCGAGGAGCTTGCCGGTGTCACCGAGCTCCGCCGCGAAGTAGTGCTGCGTCATGACTTCACCCCAAAAGAAGGCCCGCCGCTGACGGAGACGATCGAGCCGTGGCCCGCGCCGAGCGTGGCCCGGACGGTCACGTCACCCGAGTTGGTGGGCAGCCAGATGACGCCCTCGGGCAGGTCGTCGGTCTCGACCGGCAGCGTGATCGCGCCGCGGTCGGTGGAGACCGTGACGTGGCCGCCGGGGGTCAGCCCGAACTGCTGCGCGGTGGTCTCGGCGACCTTCGCCACGACGGGACGGGCGGTGCCGGCCAGGTGCGGCTCGTCGACCTGCAGCGAGCCGTTGCCGATCAGGCGGTGCCAGGTGGCGAGCACGGCCTTGCCGGGGCCGGCCGGGCTCTGCAGCGGCGCGGCGACGTTGAGCGAGGAACCGCTCGACGCGCCCTCGCCCAGGCGGGCCAGGTCGGCGGCAGCGGCGGCCGGGGTCTGCGTGAACAGGTCCGCGTCCATCTCCACCGCGAGGGTGTCGAGCACGCGGCAGTCCGACAGCGCGCCGGTGCCCTCCAGGGTCGTGCCAAACTCGCGGCGGCGGCCCTCCCAGTTGAGGTAGGTGCCGGACTTCTCGACCGCCGGTGCGATCGGGAGCACGACGTCGGCGTGCGCGGTGACCGCGCTCGGCCGCAGCTCCAGGCTCACGACGAAACCGGCTGCCACCAACGCCGCCTCGGCCAGCACGGGGTCCGGCAGGTCGAACGGGTCGACGCCGCCGACCACCAGGCCGGACAGCTCGCCGTTCGCGGCGGCGGTGAGGATCCCGGTGGTGTCGCGGCCGGGCGTCGCGGGCAGCGAGCCCTCCCCGACGCCCCAGGTCCGCTCGACCTCGGTGCGCGCGGCCGCGCTGGTGACGTGACGGCCACCGGGCAGCAGGTTCGGCACGGCGCCGACCGCGAGCGCGCCGCGCTCACCGGCCCGGCGGGGGATCCACGCGACCCGCGCGCCGGTCCGCTCGGCCAGCTTCGCGACCGCGGTGAACGCGCCGGGGATCTCGGCGGCGCGCTCGCCGACGAGGATCACCGCACCGGGCTTGGAGAGCAGCTCGACCACGTCGGAGGCGTGGTCCGGCAACGCGTTCAGCGCGTTCGCCTCGGCACCGGGCACGCACGCGAGCAGCGTGCCGAACGTCTTCTCCACCGCCGGCGTCGTGAACTGGCCGAGGTGGAAGACCTTCGTCGTGCCCCTGCGCGCGGCCTTGCGCAGCCGCAGGAAGACGATCGGGGCCTCCTCCTCGGGCTCGAACGCGACCAGCAACGCGGCCGGCGCGGACTCGATGCCCTGGAAGGTGACGCCGTTGTCCGGGTTGGTGAACACCGTCGTGCCGGACAGGAACTCCAGCTCCTCGGCACTGTGCGGCCGGGCGCGGAAGTCGATGTCGTTGGTGCGCAACGCGATGCGGGCGAACTTCGAGTACGCGTAGGCGTCCTCGACGGTCAGCCGGCCACCGGTCAGCACGCCGACGCCGTTCGCGTCCCGTGCCGCGGCCAGCCCCGCCGCCGCGACCTGCAGCGCCTCGGTCCACGAGGACTCGCGCAGCTCACCGGTCTCGGCGTCGCGGACCATCGGCCGCGTGATGCGGTCATCGGCCGTGGCGTAGCGGAACGCGAACCGGCCCTTGTCGCAGATCCACTCCTCGTTGACCTGCGGGTCGTCGCCGGCGAGCTTGCGCTGCACCTTGCCGCGCCGCCAGTCGGTGCGCTCGGCGCAGCCCGACGAGCAGTGCTCGCAGATGCTCGGCGTCGACACGAGGTCGAACGGGCGGGCGCGGAACCGGTAGGCGGCGCTGGTGAGCGCGCCGACCGGGCAGATCTGGATGGTGTTGCCGGAGAAGTACGACTGGAACGGCTTCTCCGGTGCCGTCCCGATCTGCTGCAGCGCGCCGCGCTCCAGCAGCTCGATGAACGGGTCACCGGCGATCTGCGCGGAGAACCGGGTGCAGCGCTGGCACAGCACGCACCGCTCCCGGTCGAGCAGCACCTGCGTGGAGATGCTGATCGGCTTCGGGAACGTCCGCTTGTGCTCGTGGAAGCGGGAGTCGCTGCGGCCGTGGGCGATCGCCTGGTTCTGCAGCGGGCACTCACCGCCCTTGTCGCAGATCGGGCAGTCCAGCGGGTGGTTGATGAGCAGCAGCTCCATCACACCCTGCTGGGCCTTGTCCGCGACCGGCGAGGTCAGCTGGGTCTTCACGACCATGCCGTCCGCGACCGTCATCGTGCAGGAGGCCTGCGGCTTCGGCATCGGCCGGCCGCCCATCTCGACCTCGACGAGGCACTGGCGGCAGGCGCCCGCGGGCTCCAGCAGCGGGTGGTCGCAGAAGCGCGGGATGACCGTGCCGAGGCGTTCGGCCGTGCGGATCAGCAGCTCGCCCTTGGGCGCCACGACCTCGACGCCGTCGATGACGAGCTTGACGTGACCCTCGGGCACGACGAGCTCGGTTGCGTTGGGCTTGTCAGGCGCGATGGTCATGCGTTCGCTCCAGCCAGGACGCGAGAGTTCTGGTCGCACAGGGCGAGGAACTCGTCCTTGAAGTACTTGATGCCACTGGTGATCGGGCTGACCGCGCCGTCACCGAGCGCGCAGAACGAGCGGCCGAGGATGTTGTCGCAGACGTCGAGCAACGTGTCGATGTCGCTCGCCGTGCCGTTGCCCGCCACCATCCGCTGCAGGATCTGCACGAGCCAGTACGTGCCCTCGCGGCACGGCGTGCACTTGCCGCACGACTCGTGCTTGTAGAACTCCGTCCACTTCATGACGGCCCACGGCACGGACACGGTCTCGTTGAAGATCTGCAACGCGGTCGTGCCGAGCATCGAACCGGCCTCGGCGGCGCCCTCGAAGTCCAGCGGCACGTCGAGGTGCTCCGCGGTGAACAGCGGCGTGGACGAGCCACCCGGCGTCCAGAACTTCAGCGGGATGCCGTCCTTCATGCCGCCGGCCATCTCCAGCAGCTGGCGCAGCGTGGTGCCCATCGGCGCCTCGTACTGGCCGGGGTTCGTGACGTGCCCGGACAGCGAGTAGATCTTCGGACCGGGCGAGCGGTCGCGGCCCATCGCGCGGAACCAGTCGGCGCCACCGTTGACGATGAAGGGAACCGACGCGATGGTCTCGACGTTGTTCACCACGGTGGGCGAGGCGTAGAGACCGGAGGTGGCGGGGAACGGCGGCTTGAGCCGCGGCTGGCCTCGGCGGCCCTCCAGCGAGTCGAGCAGCGCGGTCTCCTCGCCGCAGATGTACGCGCCGGCGCCGGCGTGGACCACCAGGTCCAGGTCGAACCCGCTGCCCAGGATGTCCTTGCCCAGGTAGCCCTTGGCGTACGCCTCGCGCACGGCCGCGTTGAGGCGGCGGATGCAGTGCAGGACCTCGCCGCGGACGTAGATCGCCGCGAAGTTCGCGCGGATCGCGTACGACGTGATGATCACGCCCTCGATCAGCGAGTGCGGGTCCGCCATCATCAGCGGGATGTCCTTGCAGGTGCCCGGCTCGCCCTCGTCGGCGTTGATGACGAGGTAGTGCGGCTTGCCGTCGCCCTGCGGGATGAAGCCCCACTTCATGCCGGTGGGGAACCCCGCGCCGCCGCGGCCGCGCAGTCCGGAGTCCTTGCACTGCTGGATGAGCTGGTCCGGGTGGGCCTTGAGCGCCTTGGGCAGGGCGGTGTAGCCGCCGGTGCGCTCGTAGGTGTCGATCGTCCAGGACTTCGGCTCGGTCCAGCGCTTGGTGAGAACGGGAGTCAGCGGGTCAACCATTTTCGTCCCTACTTCTTTTCCGGCAGGGCGGGGAACTCGGCGTTGGACGGCATCTCCGGCGCGTCCCAGCCGCGTTCCTGGGCGATCTTGGCGCCGCGCAACGTCTCCGCGGCCGCCGACGGGCCGTCGAGGTCGGCGTCGCGCCCCTCGAAGAACCCGGCGAGCTGGAGCTCGGCCTGCTTGAAGTCGGTGAGCGGCGCGCCGCGCGTCGGGGCGGGCTTCTCCCCCGACTGCAACGCCTGCACGAGTCCCAGCGCCTTCTCGGGCGTCTGGTTGTCGTAGAACTCGTAGTTCACCTGCAGGACGGGACCGAGGTCGCACGCGGCGAGGCACTCGGCGTGCTCCAGGGTGATCGAGCCCGGCGTGCCCGGCTCGCCCGCGGTCTCCTCGTGGCCCACGCCCAGGTGGTCCTTGAGGGTCTTGTAGATGGCGTCGCCGCCCAGCGCCGCGCACAGCGTGTTCGTGCACACGCTGACCAGGTGCTCACCGCAGGGACGGCGCTTGTACATCGTGTAGAACGTCGCGACCGCGCTGACCTCGGCCTCGCTCAGGTCGAGCTGCCCGGCGCAGAACCGGATGCCGTCCTGGGAGACGTAGCCCTCGACCGACTGCACCAGGTGCAGCATCGGCAGCAGGGCGCTGCGGGCCTGCGGGTAGCGGGCGATGATCGCCTGCGCGCGGTCCGCGGTCGTCTGGTCGAAGACGACGCTTTCGGGAGCTTGAGTCATCGGTCGCAACCACCCATCACCGGGTCGATCGAGGCGACGGACGCGATCACGTCGGCGACCATGCCGCCCTCGCACATCGCGGGCATCGACTGGAGGTTCACGAAGCTGGGCTCGC
Source organism: Nocardia sp. NRRL S-836 (assembly GCF_001279525.1). Taxonomy (GTDB): domain Bacteria; phylum Actinomycetota; class Actinomycetes; order Mycobacteriales; family Pseudonocardiaceae; genus Lentzea. The sequence continues at coordinate 115,755 of NZ_LGDY01000090.1, forward strand.
GCAGGTGCACGCGCATCGGGCGGGTGCCGCCGTCGGAGACCACGTGGTAGCCGAGCTCGCCGCGCGGCGACTCGACCGGCACGTACACCTGGCCGGCCGGCACCTTGAAGCCCTCGGTCACCAGCTTGAAGTGGTGGATCAGGGACTCCATGGACTGGCCCATGATCTTGCGGACGTGCTCGAGCGAGTTGCCCATGCCGTCGCTGCCGATCGTGAGCTGCGCGGGCCAGGCGATCTTCGCGTCCTCGACCATCACCGGGCCGGTCGGCAGCGTGTCGACGACCTGCTTGATGATCTTGAGCGACTGGTGCATCTCCTCCAGCCGCAGCAGGTACCGCGCGAAGCAGTCCGCCTGGTCCGAGACCGGCACGTCGAACGTGTAGTTCTCGTAGCCGCTGTACGGCTCGATCTTGCGCAGGTCCCAGGCGAGGCCCGCGGACCGCAGGATCGGGCCGGTGATGCCGAGCGCGAGGCACGCGTCGACGGGCAGGTAGCCCACGTTCGCGAGGCGGTTGCGCCAGATCGGCTGGCCGGTGAGCAGCTTGTCGTAGTCGGGAAGGCGCTTGTTCATCAGCTTGATGAAGTCGCGGATCTTCTCGACAGCGCCGTCGGGCAGGTCCTGCGCGAGGCCGCCGGGACGGATGAACGCGTGGTTCATCCGCAGGCCGGTCAGGAACTCCAGCAGGTGCAGGACCTCCTCGCGCTCGCGGAAGCCGGAGGTCATGCCGGTCAGCGCTCCGAGCTCCATGCCGCCGGTGGCGAGCGCGACGAGGTGCGAGCTGATCCGGTTGAGCTCCATCAGCATGACGCGGATCGCCTGCGCCTTGTCCGGCACGGTGACGCCGAGCAGCTTCTCGACGGCCATGCAGTACGCGGCCTCGTGGTGCAGCGGCGCCAGGTAGTCCGTGCGCGTGATGAAGGTGACGCCCTGCACCCAGTTGCGGTACTCGAGGTTCTTCTCGATGCCGGTGTGCAGGTAGCCGATCACGCTGCGGGCGTGGGTGACCGTCTCGCCCTCGAGCTCCAGCACCAGGCGCAGCACGCCGTGCGTCGACGGGTGCTGCGGGCCGAGGTTCATGACGATGCGCTCGTCGTGCACCGCGTCCGCGAGCACCTCGTCCCAGTCGCCGCCGGTCACCGTGTAGACGGTGCCCTCGGTGGTTTTCCGGGAGTCGGCGATCTCCGGGGTGTTCGGGCTGGTGTCGACGTCGTCGGAGCTGTCGCTGCCGGTCGCGCTGGTGTTGGTCCCCGTGGTGAAGTCGGAAAGCCGCTCGGTCATGAGTACGACCGCCTCTGGTCCGGCGGAGGAATCTCCGCGCCCTTGTACTCGACCGGAATGCCGCCCAGCGGGTAGTCCTTGCGCTGCGGGTGGCCGTCCCAGTCGTCCGGCATGAGGATTCGGGTCAGTCCGGGGTGACCGTCGTAGATGATCCCGAACATGTCCCAGGTCTCGCGCTCCTGCCAGTCCGCCGTCGGGTAGACCTCGACGAGGCTCGGCACGTGCGGGTGGTCCACGTCGACGGCGACCTCGAGCCGGATGCGCCGGCGGTAGGTCATCGACGTCAGGTGCGTGACCGAGTGCAGCCGCTGCGGCACGTCGGCGCCGTAGTCGACGCCCGAGACCGAGCTGCACAGCTCGAAGCGCAGCGCCGGGCTGTCGCGGCAGATCCGCGCTACCTCCAGCAGCGTCTCCGGCCGGAGGTAGAAGGTGATCTCGCCGCGGTCGACGCTCACCTGCTGCACCGTGTCGGCGGGCAGGCCCTTGTCGCTGATCGCGGCGAACAGCTCGTCGGCGACCTCGTCGAACCAGCCGCCGTACGGGCGCTCGGACGGAGCGGCCACGTGGGCGGGCAGGCGCAGGCCGCCGAAACCGGACGTGTCACCGGAGCCGGTGACGCCGAACAGGCCCCTGCGCTCCTTGCCGGCGAGGATCGGCGCCTTGGCCTTCGCCTCGTCGCCGTTGGTCTTCTCGAGGTCCGCTCCCGCGCTGTTGTTGACGCTGGAGTGCTCTCCCCCTGGCTCGGTCACTTCTTCCTCGCAAAGCGCTCGGACGACGGGATGAGGTCGGTGCGGTAGCCCGAGTCGGCGAGAGCCTTGGCGCGCACGGCGTTCAGCGGCTCGTCCATGATCTTGGCGTGGATCTTGAGGATCGCGTCCATCAGCATCTCCGGCCGCGGCGGGCAGCCCGGCAGGTACATGTCGACGGGCACGACGTGGTCGACGCCCTGCACCACCGCGTAGTTGTTGAACATGCCGCCACTGCTGGCGCACACGCCCATGGCCAGCACCCAGCGCGGCTCGGGCATCTGGTCGTAGATCTGCCGCAGCACCGGCGCCATCTTGTTGGTGACACGACCCGCGACGATCATCAGGTCCGCCTGGCGCGGTGACGCCCGGAAGACCTCCATGCCGAAGCGGGCGAGGTCGTAGCGCGGACCACCCGTCGTCATCATCTCGATGGCGCAGCAGGCCAGGCCGAAGGTGGCAGGCCAGAGCGAGGACTTGCGGGTCCAGTTGACCAGCTTCTCCACGCTGGCCAGCAGGATGCCGTTCGGGAGCTTCTCCTCGAGACCCATGACTTCCTCAGTTCCAGTCGAGGCCGCCGCGGCGCCACACGTAGACGTACGCGAAGCCGACCGTTGCGACGAACAGGACGATCTCCACCAGCCCGAACAGGCCGAGCTTGTCGGCAGTGACGGCGAACGGGTAGAGGAACACCATTTCGATGTCGAACAAGATGAAGAGCATCGCCGTCAGGTAGTAGGCGACCGGCATGCGGCCGCCACCGATCACCGGCTGCGGGCTCGGCTCGATGCCGCACTCGTACGCGTCGAGCTTCGCCCGGTTGTAGCGGCGGGGTCCGATGTAGGGCGCTGCGGTCACCGAGAAGAGCGCGAACGCCCCGGCGAGCGCGAACATCAATACGAGGGGGAGGTAAGGGTCCAGCACTCTCCGTCGTCCTTTCCTCGCGTGTCGAGGCGCACCCTAAGGGGGTACTTCTGCAACCCGTTTGTTAGGCGGACCTAACAAACGCTTGTGAAACAGTTCACAAGCATGATCACACTGTTGTGAAGTGATTCACAAGCTCGACCGCCAGTGTAGAACGCCTGTAAATGACCTACGTCACAGGGTCTGACCAGGGGCTTTAACTTTACCGACACATACGAAACGACACCGGCTCGTATTGAGCCGGTGTCGTCACCTATTCGGAGTAATTCAGGCGGTCGGCGCGAGCTTCGTGGCGGCCACGATCAGCCGGTCCATTGCGTCGCCGTCCTTGGGGTCGTAGAGGCCCGCGAGCAGCTTGAGCACGAGTTTCATCAGGCGCTTTCGCGGCATTCCGTACTTCGTTGCGGTCCGCATGACCGCCGGGTTGCCGATGAGCTTCGAGAAGACGTTCCCGAGCCGGTAGTAGCTGCCGAGCGCCTCTTCGATCCGCACCGGGTAGCCGTGCAGCGCCCGTTCACGGTTGACGCCCGTGCGCGCGAGGGCCTGCACGATCGACTCGGACGCGATCTTCGCCGACTCCATGGCGTAGCCGATGCCCTCGCCGTTGAACGGGTTGACCATGCCACCGGCGTCGCCGACGAGCACGAGCCCGGCCCGGTAGTGCGGCTTGCGGTTGAGCCCCATGGGCAACGCGGCGCCACCGATGCGGCTGGTCGCGTTCTCCTCGCGGAAGCCCCACTCCTCCGGCGTGCCGTCGAGCCAGGACCGCAGCAGCTGCCGGTAGTCCGTGGTGCCGTAGGCCTTCGACGTGCTGAGGATGCCCAGGCCGACGTTGACGCTGCCGTCGCCCATGCCGAAGATCCAGCCGTAGCCCGGCAGCAGCTGCCCGTCCGGCGCCCACAGCTCCAGGTGCGACTCCAGGTAGTCGTCCTTGGTGCGCGGGCTCGCGTAGTACCGGCGCACCGCGACACCCATCGGCTTGTCGTCGTCCTTCTGCAGGCCGACGCTGAGGGCCAGCCGCGCTGACACACCGTCACACCCGACGACGATCGGCGCCCGGTAGGTGACCGGGTTCTTCTCCGGCCCCTGCTTCGCCTCGACCCCGACGACCCGCCCGTTCTCGACGATGGCCTTGGTGACCGTGGTGTTCTCGTGCATGCGCGCGCCGGCCGCCTTCGCCGCGTTCGCGAGCATCTCGTCGAAGTCCAGCCGCGGCCGCACGACACCGTAGTTGGGGAACGTGGCCAGCTCCGGCCAGTCCAGCTCCATCGTGACGCCGCCGCCGACGACCCGCAGCCCCTTGTTGTGCAGCCAGCCGTTCTCCTCGCGCGTGTCGATGCCGAGGTCGATCAGCTGCTTCACACCGCGCGGCGTCAGCCCGTCACCGCAGACCTTCTCGCGCGGGAACGAGCTCTTCTCCAGCAGCAGCACGTCGAGGCCCGCGCGGGCCAGGTAGGTCGCCGCGGTCGAGCCCGCCGGTCCCGCCCCCACCACGATGACGTCGGCGTCCTCGTTGATCCCGCGCCTGCTCATCCAGACTCCCTCGTGTGCCGTGACTCTCTCGCGAGCCTAACCGGCGTCCGCTGAGAGCAGCGCTGCCAGCCGCTTCCTCAGCTGAGGTGCGTGGTGGTCACCGCGTTCTTCGAGGAGCACGAGCGCTTCGCGCCAGCGGGCGATCGCCTGCTCGACATCACCCGTGAACCTGAGTGAGTCGCCGAACTCTTTCAGCAGCAGAGCTTGGATCCTCGGTGCTTCGTGCTCACTCTCGGCCGCCAACGCACCGTCACACGGCTCTACTGCTTTTGCGCCTTTCCCAACCATCTTCCTGGCGCCCGCCATCGGGCGGGCCTCAGCACCGCTGTCATCGGAGTGCTCCGGCAGTGCGCGGCTGGACTCCGCGTGCTGCCCCGCTTCTCGGTGGTCTCCGAGTCCGGCGTGGACCCCGCTCAGGCAGAAGTCGATGAGGCTCGGCAGATACCCCTCCCAGCCGGTGATCAGCAGTCGCGCAGCCTCCAGGTGCCCACGGGCCTCGTTCAGCCCGTCCCGCTGCAGGCTGCCCCACCCGAGTTGGCACAGCACCTTGGCCTGCATCAGCGGGTCTCGCAGCTCACGGGCGATTTTCAGCGCGAGGTCGAAGACGTTGACCGACCGGTCCCACCACTTGGTCCACCGGTACAGCTGACCGAGGCGCTGCAGCAACCAGCACTCGGTCTGCCGGTCTCCGAGGGCACGGGCCGCGGCAAGGCCTCGCAGGCACATCTCCCGTGCGCCGTCCCTGTGCCCTGCCATCGCCAGCAAGCCGGTGGAGATGTCCCCCATCATCACGGTGGCCACGTGGTAGCCGTGGTGCGCCGCTGCACGGACAGCGGCGATCGCGTTCACGGACTCGGCTGTGGCCCATGTCCACGCATCCGTCGCCTTGGCGAAGATGAGCTCCGGCTCAGCTCCGGTGACCAGGCTGAAGCGCTCGTGGTAGACCGTCAGACCGGGGTGGAGCACGCGGTACGCACTCCTGGCGTGGTGGGCGTACCACTCGATCAGCCGGCGGCGCGCCTCTTCCCGGTCGTTGTCGTGCTCGGCGAGGTCTGCCGCATATGCGCGCAACAGGTCGTGGCAGGTGTAGCGCCCATGGTCAGCGACCTCGATCAGGTGCTGGTCGGCCAGATCTGCCAGCAGTCGTCGCGCGTCCGAAAGCTTCGCACCGCAAACGGCGGCGGCCGCGTGCGCACCGATCTCCGGCGCCGGGTGCAGCCCGAGCCTGCGGAACATCAGCTGCTGATCGGGCGGGAGCTTGCCGTACGACCACTCGAACACCGTCCGCACCTTGCTGTCCTCGTCCGCGGGAATGCTCAGCGCGTCCCACCGGTGGTGTTCGGCGGCAAGCTCGCCCACCAGCTCGGTGATCGTCAGGTCGGGATGCGTCGCGATCCGCCCGGCCGCCACTTTGATCGCCAGCGGGAGCCTCGCGCACGCCCGGACCAGCTCCGCCAGAACCTCGGGTTCGGGCTGTTGGTCGAGCATGGCGACGACCAGTCCCTCCGCTTCGCGCTCGTCGAACAACGGAAGCTGAATCCGGAGAGCACCGTCATTGGCTTGCAGCCCTTTCAGGTCCGCACGGCTGGTCACCACCACGCGACTCGGCCCGTTCAGGAGCAGCGGGCGCACCTGCGTGACATCGGTGACGTTGTCCAGCACGACCAGTACGCGCCGCCCGGCCAGCTCCGACCGGTACAGAGCGGCTCTGTCGACCTCGCTGGGAAGGATTCGCTCCGGATGGACGCCGAGCGCGCCGAGGAAGCTCGCCAGCAGGTCGTCCGGCGTCGGTGGCGTGCCGGGACCATAACCACGCAGGTTCGCGTACAGCGTGCCGTCCGGAAAGTGCTCCTGGACCTGCTGAGCCCACCTGACGACCAGCGCCGTCTTGCCGACGCCGGCCGTACCGACCACTGCGGCGACCGTCGGGGCCCCGTCGTTCAGCAGCCCTCCCAGAGCCGCGAGGTACTCGGACCTGCCGATGAAGCCAGGTGGGGCGTACGGCAGCTGCCTCGGCACCAACAGCGATGCCCCAGAATTGATCGACACTTGGCCGATCTGGTCGGCCTGCACGGCGCTGCCGTGAACCGTATCGATCTCGCTACGCGTGCACCGACTGCAGCTCATCCGGCAGAGTGTGCCGGAGGATTTCGTTCGGTTCCAACTATTCTGCCTGATCAGGACTGCTCGACGGCTCCGGTTTCGTCGCGCGGTGCAGGGCGACCATGCCGCCGGTCAGGTTGAACCAGGCGACGTCCTCCCAGCCGGCCTTCGCGATCAGCTCGGCGAGCGTGCGCTGGTCCGGCCACGCCGCCATCGACTCCGACAGGTAGGAGTAGGCGGCCGGGTTCGAGGACACGAAGCGCGCCACCAGCGGCAGCAGCTTCAGCAGGTAGCGCATGTAGACGAAGCGGAACGGCTTCCACACCGGGGTGGAGACCTCGCAGATCACCATGCGGCCGCCGGGCTTGGTGACGCGGGCCATCTCCCGCAGGGCGACGACGGTGTCGTTGAAGTTCCGGATGCCGAACGACACCGTCACGGCGTCGAAGGAGTTGTCGCGGAACGGCAGGCGCAGGGCGTCGGCGGCGACCTTGGGGACGCGGCGGTGGGCGCCGGAGGCGAGCATGCCGACGGAGAAGTCCGCGGCCACGCACCAGGCGCCGGAGGCGGCGTACTCGACTGTGGACACGGCGGTGCCCGCGGCGAGGTCGAGGACCCTCTCGCCGGGGCGGGCGTCGAGCACGCGCCGGCTCCACTCCCGCCAGCGGCGGTCGAAGCCCAGCGTCATGACCGAGTTCGTGCGGTCGTAGCCCTTGGCCACGCCGTCGAACATCTCGGCGACCTCGCGGGGGTTCTTGTCCAAACCTGCTCGCGACATGCCTTGAAGACTAGGTCAGTGCCGCTGAGAGGCCCACTAGGGCACCCGCAGAGCGGTCAGCATGCCGTCCACGGCCGCCTGCCACGGGTACTCCTCGGCACGGGCGCGGGCGGCCTCGCGCGAGCCGGAGGCGAGCAGCCGTTCGGCGGCGGTGGCGAAGGCGTGGGCGTGGTCGTCGACGGCGGCGCCGCACGACGGCTGGACGATCTCCTTCAGCGCGCTGCTCTGGCTCACCACGACCGGCGTGCCGCTCGCGAGCGCCTCCAGTGCCGCGAGCCCGAACGTCTCGTGCGGGCCGGGCGCCAGCGACAGGTCGGCCGACGCCAGCAGCGAGGCGACGTCCATCCGCGACTTCACGAAGCCGAGGAACGTCACCGGCAGGCCGGCCGCGCGCTTCTCCAAAGAGGACCTGCGCGGGCCGTCGCCGGCGATCACGAGGTGCGCGGAGTGACCCTGCTCGTGCAGCTCGGCCAGCGTGTCGACGGAGCGTTCCACGTGCTTCTCCGGCGACAACCGGCCACAGTGGACCAGCAGGTTCTCCTTGCCGCGCAACAGGTCTCGCCGCAGGTCCGCCGAGTGCCGCGACGGGCTGAACGTCGCGAGGTCGACACCGAGCGGCACCTGGGTGACGTTGCGGGCGCCGATCCGGTCGAACTCCTCGCGCGCGAACCCGGTCGTGCAGACGACCGTGTCGTACGAGTTCGCCATGCGGCGGTTCGCCCAGTCGGCGCCCCTGACCGCGGGCGACTCGGGCAGCACGAACCGCAGCAGCCGGTCGAGGCGTTCGTGGGAGATCACGACGCTCGGGATGCCCCGTTCGCCGGCCCACGCGCCCATGCCGCGCAGCGTCAGCCGGTCGGAGACCTCCAGCCGGTCGGGCTTGACCTTCTCCATCAACGCCTTGACCCGCCACGGGTCCACGACGCGGTAGCCGCCGGTGTACGGGATCTTGACGGCGGGCATGGTGATGCGCCGCACGCCGTTCTCCAGCACCTCGTCGGCCCGGTGGTCGCCCGGCACGACGAGGACGACCTCGTGGCCCGACTGCACGTAGCCGGCGCCGAGGTGGTGCAGTGCCGTGCGGAGTCCGCCCGACCGTGGTCCGTAGAAGTTGGCTAGCTGAACGATCCTCAAGCGGCCGCCTGGTGAGTGAGTCCGATGACCGCAGCGTAGTGGCCCAGCAGCTCGTCGCAGATCGCAGGCCAGGTGCGGGTGAGCACCGACTTGCGCGCGGCGAGGCCGAACCTCTTGCGCAGCAGCGGGTCGCGCAGCAGTTCGACGTACCGCGCGATGTCGTCGGAGAACAGGTACCCGGTCCGGCCGTGCGCAACCAGGTCGCGCGGGCCGCCCGCGTTCGGGGCGAGGACCGGCAGACCGGTGGCGAGCGCCTCCTGGACGGCCTGGCAGAAGGTCTCGTGCGGTCCTGTGTGCACGAAGACGTCCAACGACGCGTATGCCTCGGCCAGCGCGGCACCGGTGCGGAAGCCGAGGAACTCCGCGTTCGGCAGGTCCTTCTCCAGCTGCTCGCGGTCCGGCCCGTCGCCGACGACGCGCAGCTTCACGCCGGGCATGTCGTGGATCTCCTTGAGCCGGTGGACCTGCTTCTCCGGCGCGAGACGGCCGACGTACCCCACGGTGAGCTGGTCGTTCTGCCGCTGGCGCGGGTGGAACAGCTCGATGTCGACGCCGCGGCCCCAGCGGTGCACGCGCGGCACGCCGTGCTCCTCCAGCGCCTCGACCGCGGAGCTGGACGGGGCGAGCGTGCGGTCGGCGAGCGTGTGCAGGCGCTTGGTCCACCGCCACGCGGCGCGCTTGGTGAGGCCGAGGCCGTAGCTGCCGGCGAACCCGGCGACGTCGGTCTGGTAGACGGCGACGGTCGGCACGTCGAGCTTGCGCGCGGCTCTGAGCCCGTACGCGCCCAGCACGAACGGCGACGCGAGGTGCACCACGTCCGGCTGGAAGTCGGCCACGGCGTGGAGCACCTTCGGGCTGGGCACGCCGATCGGGAGGCTCGTCACGATCGGCACGTCGACGGCGGGGACTCTCATGACGGGCGTGCCGTGGATGGAGTCCTCACCGGCGCCGGGGGCGACCACCATGGCCTCGTGGCCTCTGCGGCGCAAGTGCTCCAGGACGCGGAGCACGGAGTTGGTCACCCCGTTCACCTGGGGCAGGAAGCTCTCGGTCACGATCGCTACGCGCACAGAACCTACCTTGTAGTGCTGGTGTGAAGTCCGCGTGACGCGAAATTTGACGCGGTCAGAACACCTCACGTCGTGGCCAGGTGATCGTCGTTTGGTCATCTGACGGTCGTGTTCCGGTCATCCGACGCGGTGAGACTAAGCCAGCATGACCGTCTTGTCGTCCCGTCCCGCGCATCCAGTCGACCCCGGACTGGTGTCGATAGCGCTGGAAGTGGCCGGTCGCCTCGCGAACGACGCCTCGGACGTCATCATGGCCACAGCCGGCCGCGGCGTGCGTCCCGACTCCGACGAGTCGCCGTTCGACTGGGTCACCGACACCGACCGCACTCTCGAACGCCACACCCGACGCGTGCTCACCGCTGAGTTCCCGTCCATTCCGGTCTTCTGTGAAAACTCCGACGTCGACGTCCCCGGCGACTCGGAGTTCCGCTGGGTGGTCGACCCGGTCGACGGCACCGCCAACTACACGGCCGGCATGCCCTGGTGCGCCTACAGCCTGGCGCTCGTGGACAGGTGGGGCCCGGTAGTCGGTGTGGTCGCCGATCCGTACCGGGCGCAAATCTACGCTGCCGCCCGAGGCCGCGGCATGCGTGCCAACGGCACGCCCGTGCGCCTCTCCGAACGCCAGGGCGACTCGCTGGTCGTGTGCACCGAGATGACCCGCACGGGCCCGTGGGCGGGCATGGGCGAGTTCATCTCCACGGCGGCGACAGCGGGCACGGGCGTGCGCGTGCTGGGCTCGAAGTGCCTGGCCGTGGCCCAGGTGGCACTCGGCCATGTCGCCGCCGCCGTGCTGCACGGCTACCACGAGTGGGACGTCGCCGGCGCCGTGTCGCTCGCCGTCGAGTCCGGCGCCGTCGTACTGGACCGCCGCGGCGAGGGCGCCCAGCTGCCGGCGGACGGCCTGCTCGTGGCAGCACCGGACGCCGCGGACGAGGTCCTCGGCTGGTGGCAGTCGGCGTTGAACGGTCAACTGAGCTGAGGCAACTGCCGCTCGAGGACCTCGAGGTGCGTGCGCGCCTCGTCGAGCTCCGGGTGGTCGAACATCTGCAGCGCGACCCGCCCCACCTCGTTCTCGAACTGGTGGAAGTCGTGCGCGGCCCGCAGCAGCCGCTGGTAGACGGGGTGCTGCCGGTCGACCGCGCCCAGCGCCCTGCCGAGCTGCGCGATGCCGCGGACGTCGTCGAGCTCCTTGGCCAGCTGCCCGCTGATCCGCTGCAGCCACTCCTTGGCCGGCGAGTTCGGCACGGTCTGCACCGCCGCGGCGACCCTGCGCGTGCTCTCCGCGCACCGTTCGACCAGCTCGGACCACATGTCGTAGGGCCGCTGCGGGATCGGCGGGTGAACCGGGAGGTAGGGCCTCGGCACCTTCGGCCGCATCGAGTGGCGGAGAGCGCCGACGCCGGTACCGATCACCGCGCCGGGCAGCGCGCCGAAGAGGCACGCGAAGATCAGGATCGCTACCGCGCGGACGAGGAACGACGGCGAGGACTCGGACGGGATCGCCACGTCGATGATCGTGACGAAGGCGCCGACGAGCAGGGTGCCGATGGCGGCACCCCAGAGCGCTGAACGGATCACGACCCCCATGACCGGTGATCGTGCCACGTTCGGGGCGCGTTCGTCGGCCGTCTGGAGTCACGGGTCGCGCATCATCGGTGCTATAGTTCTTCTTGTCGGTTCCAGTAGGAGCCGGAAGTGAACCCGGTTCACCGTCCGGACGGTCGGTTGCCGGGTTTCGCGTTTTCTGGACACTGGTCGAGCTTCACCACGGTGTCCACCATCGGCTGGACGCGCCGGAGCCAGTCGCCACCCGCTCCGAAGCACCACGCGAGTGCGTCGCTCGCCCACAGCAACGGGTCCTCCGCGGGCCGCAGGTGCTCGTAGGTGAACGGATCGGCCACCTTCTCCAGCACCGCTGCCAGCGTCTGCCGGTCGCGAACGTCCTGATGGGCGCAGCTCTCGATCGCCAGCCGGGACACGCCGAGCTCCTGCAGCCAGGTCGCGGCAGCGGACAGGCAGAGCTGGCGGGCGCGCACGTCGTCCGAGTCACGCACTGTCCACACACCGGCCCGCAGGCCCAGCTCGCACAGCCGGGAGACCAGCTCCCGCCTGCGCGAGTCGCTCTCCTTCTTGAAGTGCACCCGGCGTTGACCGGGCTTCACCAGCCGGCGCAACCCCGACCGGATGGTGTCCAGGTCACGCGGTCGAACGAACACCGCTACGACCAGGTAGGTCGTGCCTCGACGCGACTCGTCGAGAAATCCGTGCCACATGGACCATATGGTCTCAAAGGAGTAACGGGCTACTCCGGTCAGGCGTCGAAGTCGACCGTCACGCGCTCGCTCGTCGGCAGCGCCTGGCACGTCAGCACGAACCCGGCCGCCACCTCGGACTCGTCGAGGGCGTAGTTCCGCCGCATCTCGACGCTGCCGTCGGTCACCAGCGCACGGCATGTGCCGCACACACCGCCCTTGCACGCGAACGGCAGGTCGGCGCGCACGCGCTGGGCGGCGTCGAGGATCGGCTCGTCGGCGGGCAGGGGCAGGGTGGTGGACTTGCCGTCGAGCACGACCGTGACCGACGACGCCGACTCCAGCACGGCCTCGGCGCGGCGGGGCGGTGGTGGGGGCTCGTCCACGTAGAACAGCTCGTGGTGGACGTGAGCAGGGTCGGCGCCGCGGGAGCGCAGCACGGTGGTCGCGTCCTGGACCATCTCGTACGGCCCGCAGAGCCACCACTCGTCGATGCCGTCGAACGGCACGACGGTGTCGAACAGCGCGGAGAGCTTCTCGGCGTTCAGGCGGCCGGTGAAGAGCTCGACGTCGCGTGGTTCGCGGGAGAGGACGTGGATGAGCTGCAGCGTCGCCGGGTAGCGGTCCTTCAGGTCGGCGAGCTCGTCGGCGAACATGACCGTGTTCGTGCTGCGGTTGCCGTACAGGAGGGTCACGCGGGCGCCGGTCGCGAGGACGGTCGAGGCGATCGACAGGGCCGGGGTGATGCCGGAGCCGGCGACGACGAAGCCGTGGTGGGTGCCGGTGCCGGTCGGGGTGAACTTGCCCAGCGGCGGCAGGACCTCGACCACGTCGCCGACCGCGAGCCGGTCGACCAGCCACGACGAGAACCGGCCGCCGTCGACGCGGCGGACGCCGATGCGCGGGGCGGCCCCGGCGGGGGCGCAGATCGAGTAGGAGCGGCGTTCGTCGCCCTGGCGCAGGGTCAGGTACTGGCCGGCCGCGAACGCGAACTCCTCCGCGAGATCGGCGGGCACGTCGAACGTCACGGCCGCGGCGTCGTCGCAGAGGCGGTCGACGCGGGCGACCGTCAGCTTGTGGAAGGCCGCCCTCCGCTTCGCGGTGCTGGAGGTCAACTCAGATCTCCTTGACGTGCTCGAAGGGCTCGGAGCAGGTGTTGCACCGGCGCAGGGCCTTGCAGGCGGTCGAACCGAACCGCGAGATCTCGGTGGTGTCCGGCGACCCGCACTGCGGGCACGCCACCCGGCGCGACGGCGGCACGAGGTTCAGCGGCACCGGGCCGGCGACGGACGGGCCGATCCGCGACGGTGGCGCGATGCCCGCGGAGGCGAGCTTCGAACGGCCCTCGTCGCTGATCCAGTCCGTCGTCCAGGCCGGGGACAGCGACAGCCGCACCTCGACCTCCGCGTAGCCCGCGGACAACAGCGAACGGCGCAGGTCGGCGCCCATCTCGTCGATCGCGGGGCAGCCGGAGTAGGTGGGGGTGATGGTGACGACGACGCGTCCGTCCTCTTCGGACACGTCGCGCAGCACGCCGAGATCGGCCAGCGTGAGGACCGGGAGCTCCGGGTCCCGCACGGCCGACGCGATCTCCAGTGCCGTTGTCACCACACGGCTCCGGGCAGCGAGCGGTGCAGGTGCTGCATCTCGGCGAGCAGGTAGCCCATGGCCTCGGTGTGCACGCCGTCGCGACCGGCCATGCCCGCGACACGGGCGGCGCGGACGTCAGCGGGCCTGGTCAGACCGGCGGCGGACAGCACCGCGGCCAGCACACCGTCCACTTCGGACCGCAGCGACGCCGGGTCGACCGCGACGCCCGCAAGGCGCGCCTCGACGGCGTGGGTGGCGAACAGCTCGTCCACGAACGGCCACACGCGGTCGAGTCCGGCCTGCATGCGGCGGTGCGACTCGTCGGTGCCGTCGCCGAGGCGGACGGTCCACTGGGCGGCGTGGTCGCGGTGGTAGGCCAGTTCCTTCAGGCCCTTCTCGGCCACGGCGGCCAGCACCGGGTCGGCCGAGCCGCGCAACCGGGAGAACAGCGCCAGCCGCCACGACGAGAACACCAGCAGGCGCGCGATCGTCGTGCCGAAGTCGCCGCCGGGGCCGGGGCCGCAGTCGATCTCGGCGAGGTGGACGTTGCGGAACTCGCGCTCGTCGCGCAGGTAGGCGAGGTCGTCCTCGGACCTGCCGAGCACCTCGCCGGCGCGCGTGAGCAGCATCCGGGCCTGGCCGAGCAGGTCGAGCGCGATGTTGGCGAGGGCGATGTCCTCTTCCAGCTCGGGCGCGCGCGAGCACCACTCCGACAGGCGCTGCGACATGATCAACGCGTCGTCGCCGAGCATCAGGCAGTAGGCGGCCAGGTCCGCGGTGTCGACGCCGGCCGGGAACTCGCGGTTCACGCCGACCAGCGCGTCCGAGAAGCCCGTCCCGAACGCCCAGTGGGAGTCCTCCCCGCCGAGGAGCGACTCGTACGCGTTATCAAAGCTCATAGGTGCGGCACGTCCTCGGGAATCGCGTAGAACGTCGGGTGCCGGTAGACCTTGTCCCCCGACGGCGCGAAGAACGGGTCCTTCTCGTCGGGCGACGACGCCGTGATCGCTGTGGCGGGCACCACCCAGATCGACACGCCCTCGTTGCGGCGCGTGTAGACGTCACGGGCGTTGCGCAGCGCCATCTCCGCGTCGGGCGCGTGCAGCGAACCGACGTGCACGTGGTTCAAGCCCCGCTTGCCCCGCACGAACACTTCCCACAGCGGCCAAGACGTGCTCACGCGGCACCTTCCTTCACTGCGGCGTGCTCCTGAGCGGCGTGCTTCGCGGCGTGCGCGGCGGCGGCCTCACGAACCCACCCGCCGTCCTCGTGCGCCTTGCGCCGGTGGGCGATGCGCTGCTCGTTGCAGACGCCGCCACCCTTGACGACCTGCCAGAACTCGTCCCAGTCGGGCGAGCCGAAGTCGTACTGCCCGCGCTCGGGGTTCCACCTCAGGTCGGGATCGGGGAACGTGACGCCGAGCGCCTCCGCCTGCGGCACGCTCATGTTCACGAACTTCTGCCGCAGCTCGTCGTTGGTGTCGCGCTTGATCCGCCACGCCATCGACTGCTCGGTGTTCGTGGACTCCGCGTCCGGCGGGCCGAACATCATCAGCGCCGGCCACCACCACCGGTTCACCGAGTCCTGCACCATGTCCCGCTGCTGCTGGGTGCCGCGCATCATCGTCATGAGCAGCTCGTAGCCCTGACGCTGGTGGAACGACTCCTCCTTGCAGATGCGGATCATCGCGCGCGCGTACGGCCCGTAGGACGTGCGGCACAACGGCACCTGGTTGCAGATCGCGGCGCCGTCGACCAGCCAGCCGATGACACCGACGTCCGCGAACGTGAGGGTCGGGTAGTTGAAGATCGAGGAGTACTTCTGGCGGCCCTCGATGAGCTTGGTCGTCAGGTCCTCGCGGTCGGCGCCGAGCGTCTCGGTCGCCGAGTACAGGTACAGCCCGTGGCCCGCCTCGTCCTGCACCTTGGCCAGCAGGATCGCCTTGCGCCGCAGCGAGGGCGCGCGCGAGATCCAGTTGCCCTCCGGCTGCATGCCGATGATCTCGGAGTGCGCGTGCTGGGCGATCTGCCTGATCAACGTCTTGCGGTAGCCGTCGGGCATCCAGTCGCGCGGCTCGATGCGCGATTCAGCCTGCACCGTGCGTTCGAAACGCAGCTCCAGGTCATCCGCCATGCATCGATGTTACACCTGGACGCGGAATCTGCGTAGAACTGTCACAACGGCCGCGATGACGATCCAGACGGCCGCGAGGAACGTCCCGACGGGCAACAGCGACAGCACCGCCGACCGCCCTGCCACGCGGACCAGTTCCGGGTTCGCCCGGTCGTACTGGACCCGCACGTTGTCGCCCACGTTCAGACCGTCCGGGTACAGGATCCCCTGCGACGGGATGATCACCCGACCGTCCGGTGTGGCGTAGCGCACAACCGTCCTGTTGAAAGCCACCGAGTCCACCTGCGCGACCGCTTCACCCATGCGCTTCTCGATGGCGACGTCGTCGCGCCAGCACGCGAGCGGGAGCAGCACGCAGATCAGCGTGACCACCCCACCGACGATGAACAAGGCACGGCTGACCGCACGGCGGACGCGTACGCCGAGCGGCGGCTTGGTCACTGCGTTGTCCACCACAACTGAGAAGTCTAGAGCCGGGTGAGTGCCACGCTTTCAGGTTCATGTCCATACAGTCGAGGCGTGACATCAGCACCCACATCGCGAGCACGGCAACGGATCCGCGTCCGGTCGAGGCGGGACAGGGCCGGTGACCTGCTCGGACTGCTGCCGAACCCGGACCAGGCCCTCGCGTGGGTGCGCGACGGCTCCGGCCTGGTCGGATGGGGCGAGGCCGCGCGCCTGGAGGTGAGCGGCCCGGACCGGTTCGCCCAGGCCGACGCGTGGTGGCGGGAGTTCGTCGGCCGCCTCGACGTGGACGACGAGCTGGGCGTTCCCGGCAGCGGACCCGTGGCGTTCATCTCCATGGCGTTCGCCGACGAACCCGGCGACTCGGTGCTGATCGTCCCCGAGGTCGTCGTCGGCCGGCGCAACGGTGTGGAGTGGGTCACCACCATCGGCACCGCCGACTCGATCCCCCGCAAAACACCCCTGTCGCGCCCGTCGGAAGTCCGGTACGCGAACGGCCAGCTGCCCGTCACGCAGTACCGCGAGGCCGTGCGCGAGGCCGTCGCCCGCATGCGCGAGGGCGAGCTCGGCAAGGTCGTGCTGGCCCACGACCTCATCGCCGTGACCGACAAACGGCTCGACCAGCGTTTCGTGCTGCAAGGCCTCGCACGGCGCTACCCGGAGTGCTGGTCGTACGCGGTCGACGGCCTCGTGGGCGCGACCCCCGAGCTGCTGCTGCGACGCACCGGCTCGGTTGTGGACTCACGGGTGCTGGCCGGCACGACGTGGCCGCACGACGGCATCAGCGACGAGGAGCTCGCGTCGGCGTTGATGTCGTCCGAGAAGAACCTCGAAGAACACGACTACGCGATCACCTCTCTCGCGGACACGTTGCGCCCCTTCTGCTCGACCATGTCCGTCGACGGTCCGTCCGTCCTGCGCCTGCCGAACGTCTCGCACCTGTCCAGCGACGTCATCGGCACGTTGTCGTCGTCCGCGTCCCTGCTGCACCTCGGCGAGGCCGTGCACCCCACGGCAGCCGTCGGCGGCACCCCGCGGCTCGACGCCACCCGGCTGATCTCGCAGCTGGAGGGCATGGACCGCGGCCGCTACGCCGGGCCGGTCGGGTGGATCGACGGCAACGGCGACGGCGAGCTCGGCATCGCACTGCGGTGCGCGCAGATCAACGGGTCGACCGCGCGGCTGTTCGCCGGGTGCGGGCTGGTCGCGGACTCCGATCCGGACAGCGAGGTGCAGGAGGCGCACGCGAAGATGCGCCCGATGCGGGAGGCGCTGGAGGGGCTTTAGAGCCGGTCCAGGAAGACATTCCAGGCCGAGGTGCTGAAGGTCAGCACCTCACCGGCCACGTGCTTCGAGTCGCGCACCTGGGCGTCGTTCGTCAGCGAGACCTCGACGCAGTCACCCTCCGGCGTGCCGTTGCTGTAGCTGCTCTTACGCCAAGCGCGGTCCTGCATTGTGGAGGTCCTCTCGCGGGGAGCCGACGTACTCCGCCAGCTTGCTCCGCGATTGTTCCTCATCCAAGGCGACCTCGGCCAAGCGATTGAAGATCAGGCTGGTGCGTGCAATTGCGCCAGGATCCTGCACAAACACGTGGGTCAGGTCAGATTCGCTGTAGGCGACCGGCATCGCTTTTGCGTACTCCCACAGCCGGACACCTGCCGAGTTGATGAGCACCTTCGCCGGGACGATACGCACGATGCGCGCGTTGAACAGCAACTGCAAGTATTGGTCCTCCATGATCTCGGCATTGCCAACTTGCTGCATCAGGGCCAACTCATGGATGTAGAACAAGCAATCCGGCCCATTGTGTCGCCGCAGGACCGCCTGGCGATCCATTCGCGCCTGCACGAGCGCCGGAATCCGCTCTGCGAGGGCGACACCATGCGCGCGGTAGAGGGCGTCGGCGTAGCGCTCCGTTTGCAGGAGGCCAGGCACCGTCAACGTGTCGTAGTTGAGCATCTTGGTAGCCGTCGACTCGGCCATGGCAAGGGTGCGGACGTTGTCCGAGACCTGGACGATGTACTCGTCGAAGGCGTACCGGTAGCGGTGCTTGAACTTGTCGAAGAAGTTGCCGTCCTTGCCGCACATGGTGAGGAACTGGACCAGGTCGATCTCGCTGGGCCTGGCTTTGCCGCGTTCGATGGTGGAC
Source organism: Nocardia sp. NRRL S-836 (assembly GCF_001279525.1). Lineage (GTDB taxonomy): Bacteria > Actinomycetota > Actinomycetes > Mycobacteriales > Pseudonocardiaceae > Lentzea. Next base: position 133,914 of record NZ_LGDY01000090.1, read on the forward strand.
ACCTTGCTGGGGTCCCAGCCGAGCCGTTGCGCCATGGCGTGGCCGTTGAGCTCGGTGCAGGTCTCGCGCAACCGGCGCAGTTCGTCGCCGAGGTCGCGGCTGTATGCGGTGGATGGAGTGCTTTGGGCCATGTCCACCGAGGCTATGACGTGGCCTTATTCCAAGATACTGGCTCATTAGGGTGAAAACGGCGCACTCACCGCGTGCGGCGGGGTTCGCCGTCAATCTCCGATGACCGGTGGCGCGACCATGCGGTCGTCGTCGAAGTACTCGTCGGTCGGCACGAGGTAGTTGGACCTGTGTTCCTTGTCCTCCTCGCCGCCGTTTCCGGCACCAGTGCCCGCTCCGGCCGCGCCAGGGGCACCGCTCCTGCCCGCCGCACCGCCGCGCGCCGCTCCCTCGGGACCGTGTCCGGCACCCGCACCACCGCCGGGACCGGAGAAGCCGGACGCACCACGTCCCACCGCGCCAGGACTTCCCTGGCCGGGACCGCGGCCGCCGCCCACGCCGCCGCGGCCCGCACCACCCGCTCCAGCGGCTCCGCCGCGACCGGTACCGGCGGCGGTGCGCGGGATGTTCGCGCCCGTCGGAGAACCCGGCGTCATCAGGCCCGAACCGGGCACGAGCGGCGCGCGGTCGCCCGGCGTCCCGCTGACCGGCACGGGGGCGGGCGTCTCTGAGGTGACCGGCGCGGCCCACGCCGTGTTCGTGGTGCCGGTGTTCCCGGTCGCCGGACTGCCGACGCCGGGGGTGTTCGGGGTGGCGGCGCTGAGGCTGCTCACCCTGGGATCGCCGGTGCCGGGGTTGCCGAGGTGCGGCGCCGGGTCCACCGAACCGGTGGTGCGCGTGAACGTCGAACTGCTTGTTGTCGTGATGCCCTGCTGGCCGTTGGTCACCTGCGGAACGTCCTCGAAGGCCGGCATCGACGCGCCGGCCGTCGCCAGAGCGGTGTCACGCTCCTGCATGACCCGCTCGGCCTCCTGCTTCGCGGCCTTCGACTTCTCGTGCTGCGCCAGGATCTCGAACGGCGCCGCCGCCACCCTGAACGGGTTGAGGCTGCTCGCCGCGTCCTTCAGCATCCGCGCGGGCTCGAACGGGACCTCTTTCGGGAACTTGTTCTTCGCCGCCTCAGCCGCCTCGGCCTGCCGCTCCACCACACCGCCTGTCACGGCGAACGTCGACGCCAGCTCGTCGGTAAAGGTGCCGACCTTCGTCAGCGCCCGCGAGGCCCCCGCGCCCGCGGCACCCGTCCAGCCCGCGCGCATGCCGTTGATCACGGTGTTGATCCCGACCGCCACGTCGGTCAGCTCGGCCCCGATCGACTTCCACTCGGCCGCGATCTCCCCCGCGGCGCCTGGATCGTTGCCCTGCATCGCCTGCCGGTGCATGTCGGCGTGGCTGTGCGCCGAGTAGTTCGCGTTCGGCTGCGGAAATCGCGGCGTCTCGTGCGGCATCGTTCGTCCCCCTGACGGCTCGACGTGGTCACGGCAGCTTGGCGGCCACGAGCTCGGCCGACTTCGTGGCCAGCGCACAGGCCTTCGTGGTGTCGGTCGACGCGCCACCGGCGCTGGCCACGACCTGCACGCTGGACGGTGCCGCCACGCTGAAGCCCTGGTGCTTCCCGAACCTGGCGGGGGTCTTCGTATCGCCCGAGTAGTCCAGGCCGTCGACCCCCCGCTTGGTGTCCAGGGCGACGGTGAGGCCACCGTTGCCGTTGCCGTCCCACTCGCAGGTCTCCGAGCCGGCGGTCCTGCGGGGTTGCGGGGCCGTGATGCCCAGGCCCGCCGCCTCGCTGCCGCTGATCAGCTCACACGGATTCAGGTCGGCGAACCCGGTGCCGGACGTCTGGCCGACAGCGGTCGGCGCCGTCGGTTCGGTGTTGACCGGCCGGGCCACACCACTCGTGTGCCCGCCCGAACAGGCGACGGCGAACAGGGCTAGACCGACTACGGCGATACGCATGCGGCTCATGGGTTCCTGTCAGAGTTTGTTCATCGTGCCGGAGGTGCTCTCTTCCACGTTCCGATAGGACTTCCGGCTCTTGTCCAGTTCGGCCTTGAGCTCGTCGATCGCCTTCACCAGATCGGGAACGACCGTGGACTGCGCGAGCCGGCCGATCTCCTGGTTGATCTGGCCCACCCGGTCCGCGTAGCCACCGCCGAGCGGCGTCCTGGTCGCCAGCAGCGACGACCTCCGCTTGATCCTTTCCAGGGTCCGCTGGAACTCGTCGAGCTTCCTGATCGCGGTGTCGACGGCCTGCGGGTCGTGCTGGAGAGCGCCCGCCTCCGCTGCCGCCGCCACGGACTTCGCCGCGACCGCGAACGTGCTGACGCCACCGGTCATCAATCCCGTCAAGGGACCACCCGACTGCGCGAAGTAGCGCTCGAAGGCGTATGCCTGAGCGCTTTCCTGCGCACTGCTCTGACCCGTCACAGGCTCCCCTCCCGCACCGGCACCGTGATCCGGGGATTGACCTTAGAGCAGGATCGGGAAGGCAAGAATGAAATGAACCGACAACACCCGTTCGGATTAATTGTTGCCACTGGGTCGGGAATAGCTTGAACACAGTGCGTGAAAAAGTTCGTGGGTGGTTTCTGGCCAATTCATGGCCAGAAACCACCCACGACGACCTGCGACTACTTGTGCGCGTCCAGCAGCTCGTGCGTCAGCTGGATCTTGGCGCGGGACTTCGGCTCGGCGGCCTTCTTCGGCGCGACCTTGGCGTCGGCCGCGGCGACCTGCGTCGCACGGCCTGGTGCCTCGGCCGGCTTGCCCTTGGTGAAGAGCCACGTCTGGAACACCTGGTCCAGCTGCTGGCCGGACACCCGCTCGGCGACCGCGAGGAACTCCTCGATGGTGGCGTCCGAGTACTTCTTCTCGGCGGTCCAGGTCTTCAGGATCTCGAAGAACTTCTCGTCGCCCACGGTCACCCGCAGCGCGTGCACGGCCAGGGCGCCGCGGTCGTAGACGGCACCGTCGAAGACGTTGGCCGCACCGGGGTCGCCGGGCAGAACCTGCCAGAACGGGCTGTCGGCCGGGTAGCTGTCGTAGGTGAAGTCGGCGTTCTCCTGCGCGGTGCCCTCACCGACGTGCTCGGACCAGAGGAACTCCATGTAGGAGGCGAAGCCCTCGTTCAGCCAGATGTCGCGCCAGTGGTGCACCGACACCGAGTCGCCGAACCACTGGTGGCCGAGCTCGTGGGCCAGGACGTAGGTGTTGGCGCCGCGGCGGAAGAAGGCGGCGTCGTAGTTGGGGCGGGTCTGGTTCTCGAGCGCGTAGCCGAGGTATGGGGTGACGACGCCGCCCTGCGCCTCGAACGGGTACGGGCCGACGTTCTCGGTGAGGAAGTCGATGACCTCGGGGGTGCGCTCGACGCTGGCCTTGGCGGCGTCGAGGTTGGCGCCGAGGCTTTCGGAGTAGGCGTTGACGTACGGCTGGCCGTTGGGGGCCGTGGACTGGCGGACCTCGAACTGGCCGATGGTGAGGAAGGTCAGGTAGGGGGCCTGCGGCTTGGTGCTGCGCCAGTTCCAGCGGGTCCAGCCGTTGATCTGGCGGGTGGTGCCGAGGAACGTGCCGTTCGAGATGGCCTCGACACCGGTGGGGACGGCCACGTTGACGTCGAAGGTGGCCTTGTCGGTGGGGTGGTCGTTGGCGGGGAACCACCAGCGGGCGATCTCGGGCTCGCCGATCGCGAGCGCGCCGTCGGGGGTCTTGGTCCACGCGGTGTAGCCGTTGTGGTCCTTGACCTGCGACGGGGTGTCGGCGTAGGTCACGACGATGGTCAGGTCCTGGCCCTTGCGGAGGCCGCCGCGCGGGGTGACGACGAGCTCGTCGCCGTCCTGGGCGTAGGAGGCCGGGGCGTTGTTCACCCGCAGCGTCTTGACCTTGAGAAGGAAGTCCAGGTTGAACTGGGTGAGGTCCTCGGTGGCCTTGGCGAGGATCGTCGTGGTGCCGGAGAGCTGGTCGCCGGTCGGGTTGTAGTTGACCCTGATGTCGTAGTGGGAGACGTCGTACCCGCCGTTGCCGTAACCGGGGAAGTACGGGTCGCCCACGCCGGGGGCACCGGGCGACGCGGCGAGCGCCGTTCCCGCGAAGAGCGTCACTGCGGCTGCGGACGCGACCGCGGCCGTTGCCTTGGTTCTGATCGACATGCGCCGGACGCTATCCACCCGTCCGGAAGCGAGCCACCGACTTCCGTAGGTTTCCTACCTGCTGAAAACCATTGACACCGTCGACTTGAGACGTTGGTGCAAAGAGCGCAGTTCGTCTCTTTTCGCCCGCACTTCCACCACCTGGATGCCCTGTGGTGAGCCGAGTGCACCGTGGAACTCCTCCACGTTGTCCACTGTGGAGTGACCAATTCGGTGAGCGGCGCACAATGCGGCGAGATCAGTTCCGTGCGGGGTGCCGAAAATCCGCTCGAAACTCGCGTCGTGCTCTGGAGCGCCCTGTTCCAGCAACGAGAAGATGCCGCCGCCGTCGTCGTTCAGCACCACGATCGTCAGGTCCGGCCGCCGGTCGGCCAGCAGCCCGTTGGCGTCGTGCAGGAACGTCAGGTCCCCCATCAGCGCGTACGCCGGTCCGTCGTGGGTGGTGGCGAGCCCGATGGCCGTGGAAACGCTCCCGTCGATGCCCGCCGCACCCCGGTTGGCGTGGACCTGGACGTCGTCACGGCGCTCGCCGGCGAAGTCGACGTCGCGGATCGGGTTCGAGGAACCCACGAACAGCATGGACCCGCCCGGGACGGTCCGGGTGAGCTCCCGCGCGACGTGCAGCCCGGTCGGCCACGGCTCGGCGTCCAGCAGCTCGTCGACGGCCGCGCCGACGTTCTTGACCGCGCTCTGCCAGGCCTGCACCCACCCGTGGTCGACCGCACCGGGTGCGGGCAGCCACGTCGACGCCCTGGTCGCGGTGAACTGCGTGTCCGGCCAGCGCGCCTGGTCCCCCACGGCGTGCACGACCGGCGTGGTCTTGAGGAGCGCCTGCTGGCCGCGGCTGAGCGTGACCCGGCCGACGACCAGCACCGCGTCCGGCTTGAGGTGGTCCGGCAGGCCCGCGTTGAGCAGCAACGACCCGTGCCGCAGGCCGCCGGGCGCGGTCGGTTCGGCGATGACGGGCCAGCCGAGGTCCGCGGCTTTCCTCAGCCGGTCCGGGTGGTCGTCGCCGAGCAGCACCAGCGTGCGCGGCGGCAGGTCCGACGGCCTGGTCTCGACGGTGACCGTGCGGTCCGTGGCCGTCCACGGGGTGCGGTCGGACGTGGGCCACGCGTCGTCGTCGGGGGTGAGCGGCGGGCGGAACGGCACGTTGATGTGCGACGGGCCGTCGGTCGCCATCGCGCGGCAGATCAGGCTGCGCGTGGTGGCGTCGTCGGCGGCCTCGGGCAGGTGGAGGGTGCGGATGCCGAGGATGTCGTACTGGTTGATCGTCTGGCTGGCGCCGGTGCGGTAGAGCTCGACCGGGCGGTCGGCGGTGAGCGCGATCAGCGGCACGTTCGTGAGCTCCGCCTCCACCACGGCCGGGTGAAGGTTCGCCACGGCCGTGCCGCTCGTGCAGGTGACGACGGCGGGCGTGCCCCGCTTGGCCAGGCCGAGCGCGAGGAACGCCGCGGTGCGCTCGTCGATCCGCACGTGCAGGGTGAGCAGGCCTTTCCGCTCGGCCTGGTGCAGCGCGAACGACAACGGGGCGTTGCGCGAGCCGGGGCACAGCACGACGTGGCGCACGCCGTTGCGCACCAGCTCGTCGACGATGACCCTTGCCTGCGCCGTTGCCGGATTCATCCCTCCATTGTCCCAGCGGGCGTGGCTGGCCTGCCGAGAGCGGGGGGTGGAGATGGCTGAGGAGCCGGGCGCACGCAATGTGATCAGCGGTCAGGTGTTCGGCAACGCCGTTCAGGCGGGCCAGATCCACGGCGGTGTGTGCGGCGCCCGTCGTGTACCTCCTGCTCACCCCGAACCTGGACGGACTCCCGCCCCTGGCGGTGGGCCTTGTAGCGGCGGCGGGGTTCGCAGTCTTTCCGCTGCGGACGGGCTTCGAGCTGATCAGCCGTCGTTGGCAGGACAACGCACGCGCCATGGCTGACGCTGTTCCTGATCGCCACCGCCCTGGCCCGCACCTCCCCGGACGAGCGGGAGCGGTGACCGCCGCACTCAGGAAGCGGGCCTCGGCGCGGGCCGCCTAGAGTCTCAGACCGTGGCAGACCAGGACCTCTTCGACCCGTCGTTGTGGAAGCCGATCGAGGGCTTCGACTTCACCGACATCACCTACCACCGCGCGCTCGACCAGGGCACCGTGCGCATCGCGTTCAACCGGCCGGAGGTGCGCAACGCGTTCCGGCCGCACACGGTGGACGAGCTGTACCAGGCGCTCGACCACGCGCGGATGTCGTCGGACGTCGGGTGTGTGCTGCTGACCGGCAACGGGCCCAGCCCCAAGGACGGCGGGTGGGCCTTCTGCAGTGGTGGTGACCAGCGGATTCGCGGGCGCAGCGGCTATCAGTACGCCTCGGGTGAGACCGCGGAGACGGTCGACCCGGCGCGGGCGGGGCGGTTGCACATCCTGGAGTGCCAGCGGTTGATCAGGTTCATGCCGAAGGTCGTCATCGCGGTCGTGCCGGGGTGGGCGGCCGGGGGCGGGCACAGCCTGCACGTGGTGTGCGACCTCACGATCGCGAGCGCGGAGCACGCGAAGTTCAAGCAGACGGACGCGGACGTCGGCTCGTTCGACGGCGGGTACGGGTCGGCCTACCTCGCGCGGCAGGTGGGGCAGAAGTTCGCGCGGGAGATCTTCTTCCTCGGGCGCACCTACAGCGCCGAGGAGATGCACAGGATGGGGGCCGTCAACGCGGTCGTGCCGCACGCGGAGCTGGAGACCACGGCGCTGCAGTGGGCGCGGGAGATCAACGGCAAGTCACCGACGGCGCAGCGGATGCTCAAGTACGCGTTCAACCTGATCGACGACGGTCTGGTGGGGCAGCAGCTGTTCGCCGGTGAGACGACGCGGCTCGCGTACATGACCGACGAGGCCGTCGAGGGGCGGGACGCGTTCCTGGAGAAGCGCGACCCCGACTGGTCCGACTACCCGTACTACTTCTGAGCGGCGGCGACGTGCTCGACGAACTGCGCGCGGCGCTCACCGGCGGCCAACCGCTGGTCGACGGCCCGCTGGACGGCTGGGAGAAGCGGGCGGCCATCGGCGTGCCCACCTCCGGGTCGACGGGCGAGCCGAAGACGGTGCTGCTCGACGCCGCGGCGCTGACGACGTCCGCCGAGGCCACGCACGAACGGCTGGGCGGGCCCGGCACGTGGCTGCTGGCGTTGCCGACCGGCCACATCGCCGGGATGCAGGTGCTGGTGCGGTCGGTCGTCGCCGGCACCACGCCCGGTGTGCTGGACATGTCGAAGGGCTTCCGCGCCATGGGGTTCGCGCTGGCCTCGCGGCCGGTTCTGGCTCAGCCGGGACGGCACTACACGGCGCTGGTGCCGACCCAGCTCTCCCGGCTCGTGGCCGGTGAGGGGCCGGGGCTGGAGGCGTTGCGGCAGTTCGACGGCGTGCTGATCGGCGGGGCGGCCACCCCGCCGAAGCTGTTGCAGCAGGCGCGCGCGCTCGGGGTGCAGGTCGTCACCACGTACGGCATGAGCGAGACGGCCGGTGGGTGTGTGTACGACGGTGTGCCGCTCACGGGTGTCACGGTGCGCACGGACGAGGTGATCGAGATCAGCGGACCGGTGCTGGCGCTCGGTTACCGGGGCGGCGAACCGTTCGGCGAGTGGTTCCGCACCGGTGATCTCGGGCGGCTGCGCGACGGGCGGCTGGAGGTGCTCGGGCGTGCGGACGACGTGATCGTCACCGGTGGCGAGAAGGTGCCGCCGGTGCTGGTGGAGCGGGCCCTGGCCACGGTCGACGGGGTGCTGGAGGCGTGTGTCGTCGGCGTGCCGGACGACGAGTGGGGGCAGGTCGTTGCCGCCGCCGTCGTCACGCGCGGGGTCACGCCGGCGGTGGACGAGCTCAAGGCCGTGGTGGCCGAGCAGGTGGGCCGTGCGGCGGCGCCGAAGCTGGTGCGGTTCGTGTCGGAGCTGCCGTTGCGCGGGCCGGGCAAGGTCGACCGGACCGCCGTGGGCGAGTCCTTTAGGTGAACCTTTACCGCTGAGGACGACCCTCGCCGCGAAGCGCACGGACCCAGGCCGTGCGCGCTGGCGATGGGGGTTCTCATGCGCTACCTGTTACCGCTGGTCGTCGGGGCGGCGTTGACCGTCGGGCTGGCGGCTCCGGCCCACGCGGCCGGGAACGAGTGGACCGTCGACGCGAGCGGCCACGCCGTCACGTGGGGTGGCGCCCCGCGGATCGGCCTGGTCGACCTCGGGTCGCACCGGCTCGCGCGGCCTGCCAACGCGGTCACGGCGGCGGTGACCGGCGACGGTGTCGTGGACGTGCGCGGGCAACGTCCGGACGGGCAGTGGACCGAGTGGTTCCAGGCGCCGGCGACGTTGCCGGTGACCACCTCGACCGTCCAGGCGCGGGTCGTGCTGACCAGCGGCAAGGCCTCGCGGGTCACGGTGTCGGCCTACACCGCGCCGGCTGCCGCCGAGGACGTCTCGGCGATGGCGGCCGGGCGTTCGTACCGCGTGTACGCGACGCGTGAGGGTCTCGTCGGCGGAACGACCGCGAACGGCCACACGATCCGTTCGCGCGACCACTTCGTGGCGCTGCCTTCGCGCCGTGGCCTGGCTCCCAACAACAGCGGCAGCTACAGCGTGCAGGTGTGCGCGTCGAACGGCCGTTGCGAGTGGGCGCCGGTGTGGGACGTCGGCCCGTGGAACACGAAGGACGACTACTGGAACCCGTCCACGACCCGCGAGATGTGGAAGGACCTGCCGCAGGGCAAGCCGGAAGCCCAGGCCGCGTACGAGAACAACTACAACGGCGGCAAGGACCAGTTCGGCCGTGAGGTCGCGAACCCGGCGGGCATCGACCTCGCCGACGGCACGTTCTGGGACGGCCTCAAGCTCAGCACCAACTCGTGGGTGACGGTGACCTACCTGTGGACCGGCTCCGGTCCGGTAGGGACGGTCCGCACGTCCGCCGCCAACGGCACGGTGAACGTGCGGTCCGGCGCGAACTCCTCGACCGCGCAGGTGGGTCTGGCCGCGAACTACGCCCAGGTCCGGGTCACGTGCCAGCTGACCGGCGAGTCGGTGACGGGCACGCAGGGCACGTCGAACATCTGGTACCGCATCGCGTCCGGCAAGCACGTCGCCAAGGCGTATGTGGCGGGCGTCTCCGGAGCGACTAGCTGCTGATACACCCCTCGGCGGGTCCCCGTCGGCCATAGCGGAGGATGAGGGGCATGGCCTCAGTCGTCCAGTGGATCCAGGGGACCCGCCCCCGCACGCTGCCGAACTCGATCGCTCCGGTGGTCGTCGGCGCGGCGGCGGCGCACCACATCGACGAGCTCAACCCGCTCTTCACGGGACTCGCGCTGCTCGTCTCGGTCGCCTTCCAGATCGGCGCGAACTACGCGAACGACTACTCCGACGGCGTCCGCGGCACCGACGACAACCGGGTGGGACCGTTCCGCCTGACCGGATCCGGTGCCGCGGAACCGAAGAACGTGCGGCTGGCGGCGTTCATCGGGCTCGGTGTCGGTGCGCTGGCCGGCATCGCGCTGGTGGCGCTGTCCGGGTACTGGTGGCTGCTGGCGTTCGGGGCCGTGTGCCTTGCGGGCGCGTGGTTCTACACCGGCGGCAAGCGGCCGTACGGCTACGCGGGCCTCGGCGAGATCGCGGTGTTCCTGTTCTTCGGTCCCGCCGCGGTGCTGGGCACGTTGTACGTGCAGACCGGTGAGGTCACCGGGATCGGCATCGGGTCGTCGATCGCGATGGGCTGCATCTCGGCGGCCGTGCTGGTCGCGAACAACCTGCGCGACATCCCGACCGACGCGGTGTCCGGCAAGCGCACGCTCGCGGTCGTGCTGGGCGACAAGGACACCCGCCGGCTCTACCTGGCGCTGGTGGCGGTGCCGTTCCTGATCGCCGTGGGCATGACCGTGCGGGTGCCGTACGCGTTGCTCGGGTTCCTGGCCGCGCCGGTGCTGCTGCCCGCCGTGCGGCGGGTGGCGGCGGGACGGCAGGGCCGCGACCTGATCCCGGTGCTGCAGTTCACCGGGATCGCGATGCTCGCGTGGGCCGTGCTGATCAGCGTCGCCCTGTTCTTGGACTGACGCCGTTGCTGGACTGACGCCGTTGCTGGACTGGCGCTGTTGCTGGACTGGCGCTGTTCCTGGACTGACGGCTGCTACCAGGCGTCTTCGGTGAACTGGGTCGGCTCGTCGTCCTCCTGGCGCTGCGGCCTGCGCGGCTGCGGCGGCGGTGCCGTCTCGCCCCGGATCAGCTCGTCGAGCTTGGCCCGGTCGGCTTCGAGTGCCTGGCGCACCAACGGGTCGTGGCCCGCCTCGCCGGTGAGGACCTGACGCCAGCTCAGCCCGGCGCCGCGGGCGATGCGGTCGGCCAGCTGCCGCATCGCCGGTGACGCCTCGCTGGACTTCGCGAACTGCATCACCCTGCGCACGTCCTCAGTGGACGGTTCCTTGCCGCGCAGGTTCTGCGCCGTCCGGCGCATGTCCTGCTCGACCTGCCGGACCGCCTGGGTCAGGAAGTCCTCCGCCGCGCGGATGTCCGGTGTCCGCCAGGCCGTCATCACCACTTGTCCTCCGTGAAGACGCCGGGGTCCAGCTCGTCGCCGTCGTCGCCACGACCGCGGCGCGGACCCTGGGCGTTCATGATCTCCTCGGCGGTCATGCCCTCCTGCAGCATCTGGAACGCCTGCTTCATCTTGTTGACGTTCTCCTGCTGCATCGCCTGCACGTCCGGGTCCTGCGCCACCTTGCCGGAGACGACGTCCTCCCAGCTGAACTCGCCCGCGTCCACCTTGCGTTTCAAGGCTTTGAGCTGCTCGGGCGCGTCCCGCTCCTGCGCGGCGCGCTCAACCTGCTGGGCAATCGCCTTGAAGTCGACCGGCGGGACCGGCGGCAGCGGCGTGTCCTTCAGCCGGTTCGCCAGGTCCCGCGCCTCCTTGAAGCGCGCGTCGACCTGCGCCTCGGCCGCACGCAGCTCCGGCGTCTTCCAGCTGTCGTCAGGCGTGCTCATGCTCTCCCCGTCAGTTCGACCCGAAGAGGCCGCGTGGCAACGGCCTGACTTCGTCGCGTACGTCGGTCAGCTCACCACGCGTGGCGAACGTGCGCCACTGCCGGAAGTCGACCTCGGCCAGGCCCAGTTCCTGCGCCTGCTGGTAGTTCTCGCCCAGGTAGTGCAGCGTGACCTGGTCGGCCTGGATGCCCAGCACCTCGAACGGAGCGTCGCGGTACGTGCAGAGCTTGCGGACGTGCACGAGCTCGTCGACCACGGCGTCCGGCAGCTCCAGGCACCAGTAGCCGTTGCGCTCGGTGAAGTCCTCCGGCGCGGGCTGGCCGGGGAACGGGTGCAGGATCAGAGCGCCCGGCCGTGGCGCGAAGTCGGCCTCGAAGTCCTGGCCGCGGTAGCGCGCCATCAGTCCACGACGGACGGTCGGCCGCAGCGGAACCGGTGCCTGCCAGTACCTCCCGGGCCCGAAGCCGACGTCACCCGTCGGCACCCAGCCGACCTGGCGGTCGATGTACCTGCCGACGCTGCGGCTGTCGCCGTCCGGCTCGAACCGCCACAGCTCGGTGCCGGCCGCGAACTCGGTGAGCTCCATGACGTACTCGGGAATCGGGTTGGCGCTGGGCGTGTAGCCGGTGCCGGTGAACGGGAGCGGATAGACCCGGCTCGTGCCCATCTTCCGCGCGCCTTCGAGGTCGGGGCCGCCGAAGCTGGTCTCGAAGAGCTCGGGGGTGTGCGCGTAGAACCGCAGCAGGTACTGCGTGCCCTGCGGCCAGCCCTCGACCCTGTCGACGCCGAACGCCTCGGCGAACTGCCCCGCGGTGCCCTGCGGGAAGTCCTGGCCGCGCGTCACGAACCCGGCCGTCCGATGTGGCTCGAACCGGCCGTTGACCGTGACGTTGCCCAGGTACAGCTGCGCTGTCGCCGGGTGCACGATCTTCTGCAGGATGGTCTCCGGCCCGATGCCCGCAGCCTTGTGCACGGCCTGTGGCGTGGTCATCCCTGGTTCTCCTTCTTCCACCGCGCCAGGTGGTCGGTGCGGTCGACCTGCACGTTCTCCAGCTCTGCCGCGTCGATCGTGCCGTAGAAGCCGCCGTACTGGTCGCCCTCCAGGCCGTTGTCCTGCGCCCAGACCGCCGACCCGCCGAGGTAGTCGACCCGCGCCACGCCACCGTCGACGGCGGACACGCTGACCGGCTGGCCGCGCCAGGTCGCCGTCGCCCGCTCGCGGTACCACGCGTCGAGCTCGGCGATGGGCACCTGCTTGAGGCGCACATCGCCCTTCTGCTCGAAGCCTTCCGACGCGTAGGTCACGCCGGCGATCTGGATGATCCAGACGTGGCCGGGCGCGGCCTCGCTCCCGCTGGTGCGGAAGGTCTCACCGCGGTACTCGGCCACGTCGACGTTGAAGGTCATAGCTTGAACCAGCCGTACCTGCTGTCGTACACGGCGTGCAGCTGCTCGTTGCCGTCCTTGTCGACCTGCCACATCTCAGCGCGGTCCGGCAACGGCCCCGGCTTCGCGATCCACTCGGGCACGCCACCGCCGGTCGACCCGGTGCCGGTGAACGGGTCCTGCCCCCGCCTGACCGGCTCGGTGCCGCCACCCGCGTCGTGCATCTGCTGGGCCTTGGCGTCGTACTCCGCCTTCTCGGCGGCGTTGGCGTAGTGCGTCTGCGGGTCGAACGTGCCCGTGCCGTCCCACACCCGCTTCTCCGGCCCGCCATAGGGCACGAAGGCGTCCATGCCGTCGTTCATCTTGTACCGCAGCTGCATGGCCGTGTCGGCGTTCGCGGGGATCGGCGTCCACCCGGCACCCTTGTCGTCGAGCGCCAGCCCGTCCCGCAGGCCCATCGGGGTGTTGATGTCGTGCACGTCCACACCCCGCGCGATCGACCCGGCAACCGACCCCTGCCGGTTCGCCGCCTCGCTGCCCGGCGCGTGCGGCGTCTCCGGCAGGTAGCCGGCCACCGCGTTCGGGTGCAGCACCTTCGTGACGATGTCGCCGTTGCCCACGGTGATCTGGTTGCGGACGTCGGCCACGTGCTGCGCCTCCGCCGGGCTCAGCTCGGTGGAGAGCTTCTTGCTCAGCTCGTGGTAGCGCTCGCGGTCGGCCTCGGTGGGGAGGATGTGCTCGATCTGCTGCCGGTAGCTCTCGCCCTGCGCGGCCATGGCGGCGTTGTCGAACTGCGGGGTGAGGTCGTGGCCGTGCGGGGAGCGGTTGGTGCCGTCGCCGCCGCCGTTCGCACCGCCGTCGCTGCCGTCGCCGTGGGCGCCGGTGGGGGCGGGGTCGTGGGGGCGGTCGGCGTCGTGGGGGGTGGGGTCGGCCGGGT